>NZ_SCNL01000009.1 GCF_005502745.1 Sphingomonas sp. 3P27F8 | reverse complement strand
GAGCGGGAGGGGCAGGCGGCGGCGCGACAGGCTCGGCCTTCGCCGGCGCCGGCGCGGGCGTGCTGGCGGCTACCGGAGCCGGCGGCGCGGGCGGGGCGGGCGTGGCCGGCGCTGCTGCTTCGGGAACAGGCTTCGGTTCCGGCGCGGGCGTGGGTTCCGGCGCGGGCGCGGCGGCGGACTTTGCCTCGGCCTCGCGCTTTTCCTCCATGCGACGCGCTTCTTCGGCAGCAGCGCGCTGACGCTCTGCCTCCTCTCGGCGGCGCTGATCCTCCAGCGCCTGCATGCGCTGATCGTCAGCCTCGCGCAGCATGCGGGCCTGGCGCTCCTGCGGGGTTTCACCGGCAGGCGCGCGCGGCGGCGCCGGGCGTGGCGGTTCCGGGGCCTGCTGAACGGGGGCGGGGGACTCCGCCGCCGTCTGTTCCGGCGCGGGAACGCCGCCGGGGCCGATCACGCGACGGCGCTTCACTTCGACTACCACCGTGTTCGAACGGCCGTGGCTGAAGCTCTGCTTCACCTTGCCGGTCTCGACCGTGCGCTTCAGCCCCAAAGGCGCGCGCATGCCAAGTTTCGGCTTGTCGTTGTCGGTTTCGCTCACTCAAATTCCTCGTGCGTCGTCACGGCCGGTTGCCCGGATGATCCGGGCGTCGATGCGCCTTGCGAGGCCGTTTCGCAAGGCACGGAAATCAGATCAGGGCCGATAAAATGCAGCCAGCGATCGAGCGCTTCGCCCAATCGCGCGGCCGCCAAGCGGTCGGTAACGCCGATATGTACCACGTTCTCGCGGCCCAGCGCCATCGACAATATGGTGCGTTCCAGCGGCAAGGCCAACCCCTTGAGGTCACTTCCTTCACGATCGGTGCCGACGCGCCACGCCTGCGCGAGCTTTCCGCGCCCGTCGGCAGCGGCATCCGCGGCGTGATACAGCGCGTGCAACTGCCCGCCGCGCGCCGCCGCCTCGATCCGCTCCGATCCGGTCAGCAGCGTACCCGCGCGCGATTCCAGCCCGAGCCGATCGAGCGCGTTACGTTCCAGCGCGGCGGCGACCAGCGCCGGCAAGTCGTCGGGAACGGCGAAATCGCTCGTCTTGAACGCGCGGGCCAGCGCGCCGCGCAGCTTCCCCTTCGGCCCCATCGCGGTTTCGAGGCCGGTGCGATCGACCCCGATCCACGCGCCGCGCCCCGGCGCCTTCGCGCGAACATCCGGCAGCACGCGGCCATCCGGTGCAAGTGCAAGCCGCACGAGTTCTTCCCGCGCGGCCTGCGCACGGCCCAGGATGCAGGTGCGGGTGGGCGGCTCTAGAGCATCATTGCGAGGGTTCCGCATGAGCGTCTCCCTCGGGTTTGCGATCGGCGATCAGGATGCCGGCCGCGCCATAATTCTCGGGTGAGATTTCCTCGATCACGATCTGCACCGCGGCCGGGCTCTTGCCCAGCCGCGCGACGAGCGCGGCGGTGACGTCAGCCACCAGCCCCGCCTTCTGCTCCCTGGACGCGGAGCCCGCCATTCGGATCGACACGAACGGCATCAGGCGTCGCTCGCCTCCGCGGTGTCACCAGCCTGGTCCTCGTCCTCGAACCAGTGCGCCCGCGCCGCCATGATGATCTCGTTGCCCTGCTCGTCGGTAAGGCCATATTCGGCCAGCACGCCGCCCTTGTGCTCGGGGCGCTTGGGCGCGTCCTCGTTGCGACGGCGCGGTTCCTGGCGCTTCTTCTCGACCAGTTCGTCGGTCGCGAGATCGGCGAGATCGTCGAGCGTCTTGATGCCGGCCTTGCCGAGCGTGACCAGCATCGCCTCGGTCATATAGGGCAGCTCGGCCAGCGCGTCTTCGACACCAAGGGCGCGGCGCTCGTCGCGTGCGGCAGCGTCGCGGCGCTCCAACGCTTCCTGCGCGCGGCTCTGCAATTCCTGCGCGAGATCCTCGTCAAAGCCCTCGATGGCGGACAGATCGTCCAGCTCGACATAGGCGACTTCTTCCAGTTCGCTGAAGCCTTCGGCGACGAGCAGCTGAGCCAGCGTCTCGTCCACATCCAGTTCGTTCTGGAACAGTTCGGAGTTGCGGACGAATTCCTGCTGACGCTTCTCGCTCGAGTCGGTTTCGGTGAGAATGTCGATCGCCTTGGCGGTGAGTTGCGAGGCAAGCCGCACGTTCTGGCCGCGCCGGCCGATCGCCAGCGAAAGCTGATCGTCCGGCACCACCACCTCGATGCGATCCTCTTCCTCGTCGATCACCACGCGGCTGACGTTCGCGGGCTGAAGCGCATTGACCACGAAGGTGGCGGTGTCCGGCGACCAGGGAATGATATCGATCTTCTCGCCCTGCATCTCCTGCACGACCGCCTGCACGCGGCTGCCCTTCATGCCGACGCACGCGCCCACCGGATCGATGCTCGAATCATGGCTGATGACGCCGATCTTGGCGCGGCTGCCCGGATCGCGGGCAGCGGCCTTGATCTCGATGATGCCGTCGTAGATTTCCGGCACTTCCTGCGCGAACAGCTTCTTCATGAAATCGGGATGCGCGCGGCTGAGGAAAATCTGCGGCCCGCGATTCTCGCGCACCACCTTGAGGATCAGCGAGCGGATGCGATCGTTGACGCGCACCACCTCGCGCGGGATCTGCGCGTCACGGCGGATGACACCCTCCGCGCGGCCGAGATCGACCACGACATGGCCGAATTCGACGCGCTTGACGACGCCGGTGATGATCTCCCCGGCGCGATCCTTGAACTCCTCATACTGGCGCTCGCGCTCCGCATCGCGGACCTTCTGGAAGATGGTCTGCTTGGCGGCCTGCGCCTGGATGCGGCCGAATTCGATCGGGGGCAGCGGATCGACGAGATAATCGCCGACCACCGCGCCGGGCTGCAGCTTCTGCGCGCCCTTCACATCGACCTGCTTGTAGATGTCGTCGACCAGCTCCACGACCTCGACGACGCGCCACAGGCGCAGATCGCCATTGCTCGGATCGAGCTTCGCGCGGATATCCATTTCCTGGCCGTAGCGGGTGCGGGCGGCGCGCTGGATCGCATCCTCCATCGCCTCGATGACGATCGCCTTGTCGATCATCTTCTCGCTGGCGACGGAATTCGCGATCGCGATCAGCTCCGCGCGGTTGGCGGTCACCCCGGTGGCCATTATTCGGTTTCCTCTGCTTCGATTTCTTCTTCCGCGCCCTCGGCAGAGAGCGGGACGGTTGCCTGAATGAGCTTGTCGGTCAGCACCAGCTTCGCATCGACCACGCCGGCGAACGGCACATGCGCGATGGCGCCGCTCTTCTGCACCACCGCGATCGTCTCGCCCTCGATGCCGGCCAGATCGCCCTTGAACTGCTTCTGGCCATCGATCGGCGCAGCCAGCACGATCCGCACTTCATGCCCCGCCCAATCGGCGAAATCCTTGCGGCGGGTCAGCGGGCGATCGATGCCGGGGGACGATACCTCCAGCCGGTAGGCATCCTCGATCGGATCCTTTTCGTCGAGCATGTCCGAAAGGCGACGCGACAGCGCGGCGCAATCATCGATGGTGAGCTGCCGCGTATCCGGGCGCTCCGCCATCACCTGCAACGTGCGATCGTCGCCCTTGCCGAGCAGCCGCACGCGCACGAGGTCGAAGCCGAGCGCCTGCGCCTCGGGTGCGATCAATCCGGTCAGTGCGGCGAGATCCGCCATCGTTGCTCCACGCGTGGGTTAAGGCCGCCGCGAGGGGTTCCCCGCGACCTCTTCATCTGGCGATGTAGAGAAAGCACGGGCGATATATGCCGAACCTCGCCGCGACGCAAGCTGGCACCGACAGCCGATAGCGGCGTTATGCATGAGAAGCACAATTCCCGGAGATATCGATGATTCGCCGCCAGTTTTTCGTTCTCGCGCTCATGACCGGCAGCGCCTGCGCCGCGCAGCAGCCGGCCGATCGCCAGACTCTCCTGGAAGGCCCGCAGGGGCCGCAGCCGGCGGGGGCGAACAATCCGGTGCCGAGAAATTCCCCGGCCGAGCCGGGAATCAGGAACATCCCGGCGACCACCGGCCGCGCGAATCTGCCGCTGACGCCGCCGCCGTTCACCGTCACGGAGATCGGGCGGTTCGACGAACCGGTGGCGATCGCGCTGCTGGCGGACGGCGCTGCGCTCGTCACCGAAAAGCCGGGCCACCTCAAGCTGCGCGCGGCGGACGGCGGCGTGCGCGATGTGGCCGGGGTGCCGGCGGTGGCCTATGGCGGGCAAGGGGGCCTGCTGGACGTGGCGCTCGCTCCCGATTTCGCGAAGAGCCGCACGATCTACCTAAGCTATGCCGAGGCGCGCCCGAATGGCGGTTCGAGCCTCGCGCTGATGAAGGCGACGCTCGACGGCGCCAGATTGTCGGGCCAGCGCGTGATCTGGCGGGCGGGATCCGACGGGCCGGGCGGCCAGTTCGGCGCCGCGATCACCTTCGCGCCGGACGGCAGGTCGCTGTTCCTGGCATCCGGCGAGCGCCAGCGCTTCACGCCGGCGCAAGACCCGGAACAGGCGCTCGGCAAGGTGCTGCGGCTGACGCTGGACGGCGCGGCGTGGCCGGGCAATCCGCAATACAAGACGGGCGGGGTGCGCGCGCAGACCTGGACGGCCGGGCATCGCAATCCCTACGGCCTGGCCTTCACCGGCGACGGCCGATTGTGGGAAGTGGAGATGGGGCCGAAGGGCGGCGACGAGCTCAACCTGCTGGAGGCAAACCGCAACTATGGCTGGCCGATCGTGTCGAACGGCATCAATTATTCCGGCGCTCCGATCCCGGCGCACCCCTCCAGGCCCGAATTCGCCGCGCCGAAATTATGGTGGACGCCTACGATCTCGCCGGGGGGAATGATCGCCTATTCAGGTGCGCTATTCCCGCAGTACAAAGGATCGCTGCTGATCGCCGGCATGTCTGGCGAGTCGCTTGTCCGCGTCACCTTGAAGGGCGACAAGGCGTATCCGGCCGATCAGTGGAAAATGGGCTTGCGCATCCGTGGGCTGGCACAGGCGCCCGACGGCGCGATCTGGCTGGTCGAAGATGCCGAACGCGGCGGCCAGGGGCGCCTGTTCCGACTGACCGGCAAATGATCGTCTGCGCACCGAAACGCGATTGACTCGTGCGCGCCGCGCGGTCACAGCCTGGGCCATCGTGATCCGGGCAACCGGCAAGGCACACGCGGGAGAGAGCCGCCATCGCCATCCTTCAAGGACGGCGGTGGGGGCCGCCGAAGGAGCAACCGCCCCGGAAACTCTCAGGCAAAAGGACCGCACGGGCCAAACGATACTCTGGAAAGCAGGCATGGCTTTCAGCCGCGCCTCACCGAAGGGGTAACCCCGCGCGCGCAGCCGCGGCGCCGCGCCACCGGGGGAAGCTCTCAGGTTCCCGTGACAGAGGGGGTGAACGGATCGATCGCGGGCGCGTTCCCGCGTCTGTCGCCCTTTCTGCCGGAAGACGCCCCCCATGACCGACCCACGCCCAAGCGACGACGATTTCGAGGAGCCGCAGATCCAGACGCTGCCGCTCGACGCGTGGCACCGCGCCAGGGGCGGCCGGATGGTCGAGTTCGCAGGCTATCACATGCCCGTTCAGTACGAGGGCATCATGGCCGAGCATCTATGGACCCGCGACGCCGCCGGATTGTTCGATGTCAGCCATATGGGCCAGCTGACCTTCACCGGCGCAGGAGTGGTGGCGGCGCTGGAGGCGCTGATGCCCGCCGATATCGCCGGCCTCGCCCTCAATCGTGCGCGTTATTCGCTGCTGCTGACGGAGGCGGGCGGCATCCTCGACGATCTGATGCTGACGCGCCAGGCCGACGACCGGGTGTACATGGTCGTGAACGGCGCGACCAAATATGATGATATCGGGCATATGATCGAGCATCTGCCCGACGAGGTGACGCTCAATCTGATGGACGATCACGCCCTGCTCGCGCTGCAGGGCCCGAAAGCGGTCGATGCGCTGGCGCGCGTCGTTCCAGGCGTGGAGGGCCTGGTATTCATGCAGGCCGCGCCGTTCGAGTGGCAGGGCCACGCGCTGTGGATCAGTCGTTCCGGCTATACCGGCGAGGACGGTTTCGAGATTTCGATCCCAGCCGAAGCCGCGACATCGCTTGCCGACGCGCTCGTCGCGCAGCCGGAGGTGAAGCCGATCGGTCTTGGCGCGCGCGATTCGCTGCGGCTGGAAGCGGGCCTGCCGCTCTATGGCCACGACCTTTCGCCCGAAACGACGCCGGTGATGGCCGATCTCGGCTTCGCGTTGTTCAAGCGGCGCCGCGAAGCGCGCGATTTTCCGGGTGCCGACCGCATCCTGCTGGAGCGTGAGAGCGGGCCAGCCGCGAAGCGCGTCGGCCTGCTTGTGGAGGGCCGCCAGCCGGTGCGCGAGGGGGCGTCCGTGCTCGATGCGGACGGCAGCGATGTCGGCAAGGTCACGTCCGGTGGTTTCGCGCCAACGGTCGGTGCGCCGATCGCGATGGCCTATGTTCCCGCGGCGCTCGCCACGCCCGGTACGCGCGTCCAGCTCACCCAACGCGGCAAGGTCCACAGCGCGACCGTGACGCCGATGCCTTTCGTTCCCCACCGGTATTTTCGAGGAGTGAAATAAGATGAGCCGCTATTTCAGCGAAGACCATGAATGGATCGACGTCGATGGCGAGATCGGCATCGTCGGAATAACCGATTATGCGCAGGGCCAGCTTGGCGACATCGTGTTCGTGGAAGTGCCGGAAGACGGCAAGGAACTGTCCAAAAGCGATGATGCCGCGGTGGTCGAGAGCGTCAAGGCGGCGAGCGACGTCTATTCGCCGGTATCCGGCACGGTGATCGAGGGCAATGCCGCGCTCGCCGACGATCCCTCGCTGGTCAATACGGACCCGGAAGGCGAGGGCTGGTTCTTCAAGATCACCTTGTCGGACCCGTCCGAACTGGACGAGCTGATGAACGAGAGCGCTTACGACGCGTTCGTCGCAAAGCTCTGATCGGCGCAATGGCCGTCTCGCCCGCTTCCGACTGGAACCCGCAGGCCTATGCCGCCAACGCCGCCTTCGTGCCGGCGATGGGGCAGCCCGTTGTGGACCTGCTCGGGCCGCGTGCGGGCGAGCGGATCCTTGATATCGGCTGCGGCGATGGCGTGCTCACCGCCGCGATCGCGCAGGCTGGTGCGGCGGTGGTCGGCGTCGATGCGTCGCCCGCGATGGTCGCGGCAGCGCGCGCGCGCGGGCTCGATGCGCGGGTGATGGATGGCGAGGCGCTGGATTTCACCGACGCGTTCGATGCCGCCTTCTCGAATGCGGTGCTGCACTGGATGCGTGACAGCGGCGCGGTGGCGCGCGGCGTGTTTCGCGCGTTGAAGCCGGGCGCGCGCTTCGTGGGCGAGATGGGCGGCGCGGGCAATTGCGCGACACTGTGGGATGGCATCCATGCCGAGCTGGCAGCGCGGGGCCTGTCGCTGCCCGCCGGGGAACTGCACTGGTATCCGACGGTCGGTGATTTCACCCGCGTCTATGCCGACGCCGGGTTCACCGATATCGCCGCCGAACTGATCCCGCGCCCCACGCCGCTCCCCACCGGCGCCAAGGGCTGGATCGAAACCTTCATGACCGGCCCGTTCAATGCGACCGGCATATCCGCCGCTACCCAAAGCGAGATCGCCCAGGCGATCGACGCGCGTGTCGCCGATCGGCTGCGCGGGCCGGATGGCGGGTGGGTCGCCGATTACGTCCGCTTGCGCTTCACGATGAGAAAGCCACTTTGATGCGTTATCTCCCGCTTACCCAGCCGGATCGCGAGGCGATGCTCGCGGCGATCGGCGTATCCTCGATCGATGACCTGTTCGTCGATGTGCCCGAGCCCGTCCGCCTCGCCGGCCCGGTCCGTGGCCTCCCCGGCCACGCCAGCGAACTGGCGGTCGAGCGCCACATGACGGCGCTGGCGCGGCAGAATTTGTCGGCGGGCGAGGCGCCCTTCTTCCTCGGTTGCGGCGCATATCGCCATCATGTGCCGGCGAGCGTCGATCATCTGATCCAGCGCGGCGAATTCCTCACCGCCTATACGCCCTATCAGCCCGAGATCGCGCAGGGCACGTTGCAGATGCTGTTCGAGTTCCAGACGCAGGTGGCGCGTCTGCTCGGCACCGATGTGGCGAACGCCAGCATGTACGACGGCTCGACCGCGTGCTGGGAGGCGATCGGCATGGCGCGGCGCATCACCAAGCGCGGCAAGGCGATCCTCTCGGGCGGGCTGCATCCACATTATGTGTCGGTAGCCAAGACGATGGCGAAATATACCGGCGATGCGCTCGACGTGTCGGTGCCGGCGCTTACGGCGGAAACCGATCTCGACGCGCTGATCGGAAAGATCGATGCGGACACCTCCTGCGTGGTGGTGCAATATCCCGATATCCTCGGCCGCATCGCCGATCTTGGCGCGCTGGCGGATGCCTGCCACGCCAGAAAGGCGTTGCTGATCGCGGTCGTGACGGAGCCGGTGGCGCTGGGCGCGATCAAATCGCCCGGTGAGATGGACGCCGATATCGTCGTCGGCGAAGGCCAGTCGCTCGGTGTCGGGCTGCAATTCGGCGGCCCTTACGTCGGCCTGTTCGGCTGCAAGGAAAAGTACGTCCGGCAAATGCCGGGGCGGCTGTGCGGCGAGACGGTGGATGCCGACGGGCGGCGCGGCTTTGTGCTCACGCTTTCCACGCGCGAACAGCATATCCGGCGCGAAAAGGCGACCTCGAACATCTGCACCAATTCCGGCCTGTGCGCGCTGGCGTTCTCGATCCACATGACGCTGCTCGGCGAAGCTGGCCTGCGGGCGCTCGCGGCGGCCAATCATGGCGGCGCGGTGGCGGCGGCGGAGCGGTTGCAGCAGGTGCCCGGCGTGCGCCTTGTGAACGAGACGTTCTTCAACGAATTCACCCTCGTTCTGGGCAAGGAGGCGCGGCCGATCGTCCGCGCGCTGGCAGACAGCGGCATCCTTGCCGGCGTATCGCTCGGCCGCCTCTATCCGGGCGAGGCGGCGCTCGCCAACGGGCTGGTCGTCGCCGTTACCGAGACGACGACCATGGAAGATGTCGAGGCGCTGGCGAACGCGCTTGAGGAGGAGCTGGCATGAGCGCGATCAACCAGAGCGGCTGGCGTCCGAGCGCGCCAGCGAAGGGCAATGATGCGCCGCCGACATTCACCGGCAACAAGGCGCTGATGCTGGAAGAGGCGCTGATCTTCGAGATCGGCGATACCAGCACGACCGGCGTGGAGGTGGCGGCGCCCGTCGGCACCACGTCAAAGCTTGGCAGCCTCGCGCGCACAGCGCCGATCGGGCTGCCCGGCTTGTCCGAGCCCGAGACGGTGCGCCATTACACGCGCCTCAGCCGCCAGAATTACGCGATCGACCTTGGGCTGTTTCCGCTCGGCTCGTGCACGATGAAGCATAATCCCCGGCTCAACGAGAAAATGGCGCGGCTGCCGGGGTTCGCGGATGTTCATCCACTCCAGCCTGTCGATACCGTGCAGGGCGCGCTCGGCGTCATCAACGAGCTTGCGGTGTGGCTGATCGAACTGACCGGGATGCATGGCGTGGCCATGTCGCCCAAGGCCGGCGCGCACGGCGAACTTTGCGGAATCCTGTGCATCAAGGCGGCGCTTGAGAAGCGCGGCGAGGGGCATCGCAAGGTGGTGCTGGTGCCGGAGTCGGCACATGGCACCAATCCCGCGACCGCTGCCTTCGCCGGGTTCACGGTGGAGGACATTCCCGCCAACGCCGACGGCCGGATCGATACCGAAGCGCTGAAGGCGCGGCTCGGGCCCGATGTCGCCGCGGTGATGATTACCAACCCCAACACCTGCGGACTGTTCGAGCGTGATCTGAAGACGATCAGCGACGCGGTTCATGCCGCTGGCGGCTATGTCTATTGCGACGGCGCGAACTTCAACGCGATCGTCGGGCGCGTCCGCCCGGGCGACCTGGGCGTGGATGCGATGCATATCAATCTGCACAAGACCTTCTCCACCCCGCATGGCGGCGGCGGCCCCGGCTCCGGCCCGGTCGTATTGTCCGAAGCGCTTAGCCCGTTCGGCCCGCTGCCGTTCACCGAGCGATACGGCGACGGCCATATCACGCTGGTGGAGGAGGAGACGGTCGAGGAGAGGCACCCGGACAGTTTCGGCCGGATGACTGCCTTCCATGGCCAGATGGGCATGTTCACGCGCGCGCTGACCTATATTCTCAGCCACGGAGCGGATGGCTTGCGCCAGGTCGCCGAAGATGCCGTTCTCAACGCCAATTATGTCCTTCGCAGCCTGAGCGACGTGCTCGACGCGCCGTTCGCCGCTTCCGGCCCGTGCATGCACGAGGCGATCTTTTCCGATGCGGGCTTCGCGGAGGGCTATTCCACGATCGACGTCGCGAAGGCGCTGATCGACGAGGGCTTCCATCCGATGACGATGTATTTTCCGCTCGTCGTTCATGGCGCCATGCTGATCGAGCCGACCGAGACGGAGAGCAAGGCAGCGCTCGATCAGTTTATCGGGGCGCTGCGCTCGGTGGCGGAGCGCGCGCGCGCGGGCGATCCCTCGCTGCGCACCGCGCCGCATTTCGCCCCGCGCAGCCGGCTCGACGAAACGCTCGCGGCACGCAAGCCGAAGCTGGTGTGGCAGGAGCCTGTGGCGACGGCAGAGGCCGCCGAATAACATACCCGTGTTTCGGCGCCGGCTCGTTTCGGGCTGGCGCCGCCGTGCGCTTCATGCCAACCCGTTCTTCGAAAACAGGCGGAGAGGAGTGCGCCGCATGGCGGTGAAGACGCGCGTCACGGAGATGTTGGGGATCGAAAAGCCGATCATCCAGGCGGCGATGGGCTGGATCGCCCGCGCCCAGCTTTCCTCGGCAGTTTCGAATGCCGGGGGCATGGGGATCATCGAGACATCCTCGGGCGAGCTTGACGCCGTGCGCGAGGAGATCCTCAAGATGCGCCAGCTTACCGACAAGCCGTTCGGCGTGAACGTGGCTCAGGCATTCGTCCGCGATCCCGATATCATTCGTTTCGTGATCGATCAGGGGGTGAAGTTCGTCACCACCTCGGCCGGGGATCCGATGAAATATACCGCGATGCTCAAGGATGCCGGGCTGACGGTGTTTCACGTCGTCCCCAATCTCGCCGGCGCGCTGCGCGCCGTGGAGGCCGGGGTGGACGGACTGATCGTCGAGGGCGGCGAGGGCGGCGGCTTCAAGAACCCGAAGGACGTATCGACGATGGTCCTCGTGCCGCAGGTGGCGGAAGCCGTGAACGTGCCCGTGGTGGCCGCGGGGGGCATCATGGACGGCAAGACGATGGCGGCGGCCTTCGCGCTCGGCGCGGAGGGCGTGCTGATGGGCACGCGCATCCTCACCGCCTCCGAAAGCCCGGTGCACGAGAACTGGAAGCAGGCGATCGTTCACGCCGACGCGACCGACACCGTATTCCTCAATCGCAAGGGGCCGGGGCCGGCGCTCCGCGCGCTCCGCACCGCGCGCTCGGCCCGGATCGCGGCGGAGGGCTCGGTCAATATCTTCGGTGAGTTCGCAGATACGCGGCGCGTCTATTTCGAGGGCGATCTGGAAGCGGGCATCGCGCTGACCGGGCAGGTCGCTGGCCGGATCCACGATGTGAAGCCGGTCGCGCAGATCCTCGACGAAACGATGCGGGATTATGCAGCAACGGTAACGCACATGGCGGGAGGCTTATGATGGCGGATGTACGATATGAAGTGGCGGACGGCATCGCCACGATCACGCTCGATCGACCCGAGCGGATGAACACCATCTCCGGTCCGATGCTGGACGAACTGACCGCATTGCTGGTACGCGCCAACAGCGATCAGGAGGCGCGCGTCGTGGTGCTGACCGGCACCGGCCGCGCCTTTTGCGCCGGGCTCGATCTCAACGCGGCGTCCAGCGCCGAGGGGATCGGCTCTTCCTCCGCCACGTTCGGCGCGACGATCGACCTGCGCAACACACCGCCCACTGTCTTGTTCGCGATGGACAAGCCGGTGATCTGCGCGCTGAACGGATCGGCGGCGGGCTATGGCATGGACCTCGCACTCGGCTGCGACATCCGTGTGATGGCGGAGGACGCGAAGCTGGCACCGGCCTTCGTGAAGCGTGGCGTGCTGCCGGAATCCGGCGGCACGTGGTTCCTTCCGCGCATGCTCGGTTGGGCGAAGGCGGCGGAAATCGTGTTTACCGGGCGCACGCTCGGCGCGGCGGAATGTCTTGCCGAGGGGCTGGTCAACCGTATCGTGCCGGCCGTCGAGGTGGCCGCCGTTGCGCGTGCGCTGGCGTCGGAGATCGCCGCCAACGCGCCGCTCGCGGTGCAGGCGGCAAAGCGGATGATGCGCATGGGGCTGGACGAGCCGTTCGACACGCATGTCCAGCACGTCTATCTGCAATTGCTGCCGCTGTTTCGCTCCGAGGATTTTCGCGAGGGCATGGCCTCTTTCCTCGAAAAGCGGGCACCTGCGTTCAAGGGGCAGTAGCGCGATCCTGGCACGGCGCGCTATGAACGGGCTTTCACAGCGGGGGCGATAAATGCAGACTTTCGGTCGACGATCGATGCTGGCGGGAATGATGGCATTGCCCGCACTCCGCGCCGCGGCCCGATCACCTGCGGCCGCGCCGTCGCCGGCCGACCGGCTCTACCGCCAGGCGATCGTTCTCAACGGTAATCTTGCCGGCCCGTTCAGCGATACCAAGCCGCTGCCGGCGAGGGACGCAAAAGAGATCAGGCAGTCCGGAATCACCGCGTTCAAGACGACACTGGGCGGCTCGGGATCAAATCGCGCGGATACGATCGAGGAAATCGCGTTCTTCGACGCGGCGATCGCGGCCAACAGGGATCTGTTCGTCAAGGTCCGCGACGTGGGCGATATCGCCGCCGCGAAGCGGGCAGGGCGCGTGGGGATCATCTATTCGTTCGAGGGTGCGAGCATGCTCGAAGGCAAGATCGAGGCGATCGACGCCTTTCGCGCCTCGGGCGTGCTGGTGATGGGGCTCAGCTATAACGTGACCACGCCATTCGCGTCCGGCGTCCTGTCCAGGCAATCGACCGGGCTGACCGAACTTGGGCGGCAGGCGGTGGCGCGCATGAACGCGCAGGGCGTCACAATCGACGTGAGCCACAGCGATGAACCGTCCAGCCTCGCGGCGATCGCCGCCTCTCGCCGGCCGACGCTCGTCACCCATGCGGGGTGCGGGGCGGTGCATCCGCATCCGCGCAACAAGTCCGATGCCCTGATCCGCGCGCTGGCGAACAGTGGCGGTGTGATCGGCATCTACGAACTTTCGTTTATCGCGGGCGGGCGGAAGCAGCAGTCCCTCGACGATTATCTGGCGCACCTGACGCATGCCTTAAAGGTTGCGGGCGAGGACCATGTGGGGATCGGCAGCGACGCGCTGGTGGGCCGTTTCGATACCTCGCCGGCGAACATGAAGATGTGGAACGCGGATATCGCACGCCGCAAGGCATCAGGCGTGGGTGCGCCGGGTGAGGGGCCGCCGCCATTCGTGGAGGGGCTCAATCGCGCTGACAGGATGGAGGTCATCGCCCGCGCGCTGGCCAAGCGCGGCGTGCGCAGCGCCGCGATCGAGAAGATACTCGGTACGAACTTTCAGCGGGTGTTCGCCGAGACATGGACTGCCGGCTGACGCGCGCGCCTCAATCCCACCGTGCCAGCTCCGCGAGCCACGCGGCGGCGGTGCCGTCGCTCGGCGCACGCCAATCGCCACGCGGGCTGAGCGCGCCGCCGGGTGAAACCTTCGGCCCGTTCGGCAATGCCGATCGCTTGAACTGACTGGTGCGGAAGAAGCGGGTGAGGAATTTCTCGAGCCAGCCGCGGATCGTATCGAGATCATAGGCGACCC
The DNA here is from genome assembly GCF_005502745.1 of Sphingomonas sp. 3P27F8. GTDB lineage: Bacteria > Pseudomonadota > Alphaproteobacteria > Sphingomonadales > Sphingomonadaceae > Sphingomonas. The sequence goes on along the minus strand of NZ_SCNL01000009.1, from coordinate 165,636 downwards.
GCGCCGCCTCCGGCATGCCCTCCGGCCAGCGCCCGGCTTCGGCATCGCGCCAGGCGTGCCATGCGAGGAACAGGATCTTGGACGGCGCAAGGCCATAGCGGATCACGTGATGCGCGAAGAAATCGTTGAGCGAATAGGGGCCGATCCGTGCCTCCGTGCTCTGGATCACGCCATCCGCCCCGGCTGGCACCAGTTCGGGGCTGATCTCGGTTGCGAGGATATCTTCCAGTACCGCATCGGTCGCACGATCATATTGATCGGTCGCGATGCACCAGCGGATCAGAAACTGGATCAGCGTTTTGGGCACGCCGGCGTTAACGCCGTAATGGCTCATCTGGTCACCCACGCCATAGGTGCACCAACCCAGCGCCAGTTCGGAAAGGTCGCCCGTGCCGACGACGATGCCGTCGCGCTGATTGGCGAGACGGAACAGATAATCCGTGCGCAAGCCGGCCTGCACATTCTCGAACGTCACGTCGTAGGCGGGTTCACCGTTGGCGAACGGGTGACGCATGTCTTCCAGCATCCGGCGCGCGGCGGGGCGGATGTCGATCTCCTCCGCCGTCACCCCCAGCGCCTGCATCAGCTTCCACGCATTGGCCTTCGTCGCGTCGCTGGTCGCGAAGCCGGGCATGGTGATGCCCAGGATATCCGCGCGCGGCCGCCCGAGCCGATCGAGCACCTTTGCCGCGACGATCAGCGCATGCGTCGAATCGAGGCCGCCCGAAACGCCGATCACCAGCCGCCTGGCGCCGGTCGCCTCGAACCGCTTCGCGAGCCCCTCCACCTGAATGTTGAAGGCTTCGTAGCAGTCGGCATCCAGCTTGTCGGGGGTATTGGGCACGAACGGGAAGCGCCGGACGGCGCGCCGCAAGCCGATATCGGCAAAATCGGGCTGATGCGCGAAGGGGATGCGGCGGAACCGCGCCTCCGGATGGCCGGCGAGCGCGGCGGCGTCGTTGAATGTGCCGAAGCGGCTGCGTTCCTGTTCCAGCCGCTCGCAATCGACATCGGCGATGCAGAGTTCGGGGCCGCCCCCGAACCGCGTGGATTCCGCAAGCATCTCGCCCAGCTCGTGAATCGTGCCCTGGCCGTCCCACGCGAGATCGGTGGTGCTCTCCCCCGATCCCGCCGCCGAAAAGACATAGGCACAGGTTGCGCGCGCCGATTGCGCCGCCGACAGCATAGCCCGCTCGCGCGCCTTGCCGATCGTGACGTTCGATGCGGAAAGGTTACAGCACACCAGCGCGCCCGCCAGCGCGCCCAGCGTGGAGGGCGGCGTCGGCGCCCAATAATCCTCGCAGATCTCGGCATGGAAGACGAATTGCGGCAGATCGCTCGCGGCGAAGATCAGGTCGGTGCCGAACGGCACCTCCTCATCGCCGACTGAGATCGTCAGCCCGGTGAGCCCTGCGCCGCTGGCGAACCAGCGCTTTTCGTAATATTCGCGGTAATTGGGCAGAAACGTCTTGGGCACGACGCCCAGCACGCGCCCGCGCGCGATTGCGACCGCGCAATTGTACAGCCGCCCGTTCCTCGCCAGCGCCGCGCCCACCAGCAGCACCGGGCGCAGATCGCGAGTCGCCCCGGTAACCTTGGCGATCGCGTCGAGAGTGGCCGCCTGTTGCGCCGTCTGCAAATGCAGGTCGTCGATTGCATAGGAGGTGAGATTTAGTTCCGGGAACACCACCAGGTCGACTGCCGCATCATGCGCCTCGCGGGCGAGCAATATCGTCGCTTCGGCATTGGCGGCAGCATCGCCGACAGAGGCGCGTGGGGTGGCCGCCGCGACACGCAGCAGGCGATGGGCGTGGATTGAACGGAACGCTGGCTTCATCCGTTACGCGGATAACGTGCTTTGCACCGGTATGCCATCGTTCCGGCTTTGCGGGGCGAACTGAAAGATATAGTAATAATGGTGATGGACGGCCCGGCCAACAACGTGCGTGAGGTTGCGCGCCAGTTCGCCGGTGGCGGGGCGCTGGGCGCGCTGATACTGGCGAAGGATTGGTCGGATTCGCCGCTGGGGCCGATCGATCAGTGGCCGTCCGCGCTGGTCAACGCCGTCAGCCTGATACTTCCCGCCGCTTCCGAGATCGTGCTGTTCTGGGGGGCGGAGCATGTCGCGCTCTACAACGACGCCTATGCCCCGACGATCGGGGACAAGCACCCGGGCGCGCTTGGCCGTCGGGCGCGCGAAACCTGGGGTGAGCTTTGGGATGATCTGGCGCCGCTGCTCGATCATGTGCGCACCACCGGCGAAACCTTTAATGCGCGCAACCGCCCTTTCCATACCGATCGCGCGGGGTTCGACGAGGAAGTGTTCTTCGACGTTTCCTATTCCGCGATCCGGCTGGACGATGGCGCGATCGGCGGGGTGATGTGCATCGTCTCGGAGACGACCGAGCGCGTGCGGGCGGAACGAACCCTGACTGACGAGAAGCAGCGCTTGTCACAGTTGTTCGAGGATGCGCCGGGCTTCATCGTCGTGCTGCGCGGCCCGGATCACGTGATCGAGCACGCCAATCAGGCCTTTCGCGAACTGATCGGGGAGCGGCCCGGCGGGATCATCGGCCGTGCAGCGCACGAGGTGCTGCCGGAGATCGAGCAGCAAGGATATTGGCGTCTGCTCAACGCGGTACGGACCGCGGGCAAGCCGCATCGCGAGAACGGCGCGACCGCGTTGCTCCGGCGACACCCCGATACCGAGCCGGAAACCCGCCATCTCGATTTTCTCTTTCATCCCATCAGGGATGCGACCGGCGCGGTCAGCGGCATATTCGTGCAGGGCGCCGATGTCACCGACCGGTACAGTGCCGAACGCGCGCTGGCCTTGAGCCGCGAATCGCTGGAACTGGCGACGGAGGCGGCCGAGATCGGCATATGGGATATTCACGTGCGATCCCGTCGCGGCATATGGTCAGATCGGGCGAAGGCGATGTATGGGTTGCCGCCCGATCGTGAACTGACGCTCGATCAATATTATGCGCTGCTTCACCCGGAGGATATCGGGATGGTGCGCACCAGTCTGGCGGCGGCGGTCGATCCGGCACGCCGCGCACCGATCGATATCGAGTTTCGCGCGATACGTGCCGACAATGGCGAGACGCGCTGGTTCGCGGCGACAGGGCGCGGCATTTTCGAGAACGACGAGTGTGTCCGCGCGGCGGGGACGGTGATCGACATCTCCCGTCGTCGTCACGAGCGCGAGGCGTTGCGCGAGAGCGAGACACGGTTCCGCGACCTTTCGGATTCGCTGCCGGCATTGATCTGGCAGACAAACGAACAGGGCGAGATCATCTTCGCGAACCAGTTCTTCGAAACCTTCCTGGGCGTGGCGCCCGCTGAGGTTATCCGGGAGGGCTGGACCCGGTTGTACCTGCCGGAGGATCGCAAGGCGCTCGGGATCGTTCGCGCGCGGGTGCATGAATCGCGCGCACCGATGGGCGGCGATCTGCGGCTGATGGGGCCGAACGGCGAGCCACGCTGGGTGCATGCCGAAGCCAGGCCGCGCATCATCGACGGCGTGTATCGCGGGTTCATCTGCTGCGCGGTCGACGTGAGCGAGGCGCATCTCGCGGGGGAGGCGTCCGAGCGCCGGGTGGCCGAACGCACCCGCGAACTGTTCAAGGAAATCGCCGAGCGCGAGCGGGTCGAGGCGACGCTTCACCAGATGCAGCGGCTGGAGGCGGTGGGTCAGCTCACCTCTGGCGTCGCGCATGATTTCAACAATCTGCTCACCGTCGTGCTCGGCAATGTTGCGATGCTGGAGCGCACGCTTGGCGAGGCAGGCGACGCGCGCACCCGCCAGCGGCTGGAGCATGTGAGGATGGCGGCCGAACGCGGCGCCGCGCTGACGGCGCAGTTGCTCGCCTTCTCGCGCCGCCAGCGGCTGGAGGCCAAGGCAGTCGAACTCAATGCGTCGATAGTCGGGATGCGCCCGTTGATGGAAAGCACGCTCGGTCGCGCGATCACGATCGACGCGCGGCTGGCGCCCGATTTGTGGCAGGCTTTCGTCGATCCCACGCAATTCGAGCTGGTGGTGCTCAATCTTGCCATCAACGCCCGCGATGCGATGGGCGCCGCCGGCGGCAAACTCGGCGTCACCACCGCGAATGTCACATTGGGTGAGCCTGTGTCACCCGATGCGCCGCGCGCTGGCGACTATGTGATGGTGTCGGTCGCCGATACGGGCGAGGGAATGACCGAAGCGGTGCGCGCGCGGGTGTTCGAGCCGTTCTTCACCACCAAGGAAGTGGGCAAGGGCTCGGGGCTCGGGCTGGCGCAGGTCTACGGCTTCGTCAAACAGTCGGGCGGCGGGATCAATATCGAGACGGCCCCCGGGAAGGGGACGACTGTCACCGTGTACCTGCCACGCGCGATGACGGATCATCATCCGCAGGCGACCGAATCGCTGACGACTGGCGAAGTCTCTATCGCCGGCCGCACTGTGCTGGTGCTCGACGACGACGATCATGTCCGCGCGGTGACGGCGCAGGAATTGCGCGACGCCGGCGCAGTCGTGATCGAGGCGGCGGATGGCATGCGCGCGCTGAGCGTGGTGGAGCGGGACATCGCGCTCGACGGCGCCGTGGTCGATTTCGCGATGCCCGGCATGAACGGCGCGGAATTCGCCGCCCAGGCGCGCGGGCTGCGGCCGGGCCTGCCGGTGCTGTTCGTCACCGGCTATGCCGATCTGCGCGCGCTGGCCCATGTCGGTGACGATGCGGTGATCCAGAAGCCCTTTGCCGCCGGGGCGATATCCCGGCGACTTGGCGAGCTGATTTCCGGCGCGTGGTTCAACGGGATAAAACCGCGCTGACCAGCCCTGCCAGCCTCAGCGCGGGCACGTCGAGGCGGCGGTAGCATCCAGATCGAGGCAGCGCCCGTCGAGGCCGCTCACCGGCAGGCCGATGGTGGCGGCAAGCGTCGGTGCGATGTCCACCGTTTCTACCGACAGCGGTTGTTCGAACCCGGCAATCCCCTTGCGCCAGAAAAGGATCGGCACCCGCCGGTCATAATCCCACGGGCTGCCGTGCGTCTCGACGTAGCCCGGCCCCGGCACGGGGATCGGGGTGACGCGGGGCTTGAACAACAGCAGGAAATCGCCCGAGCGCTCGGGATCGTAGGAGGCGCGCGCGCGCTCCGCCAGCGTCCAGTTTTCCGGCGGGCCCTTTGGCATCGGGGTGGCGGCGATCTGCTCGCGGGTGAGCGCGGCGGCGACCTGAGGCATTGCGGCGTACCGTTTCACGGCCGCGGCGATAACGGCTGCACGCTTTCCTGCCGGCACGTCGCTGGATACGTAAACGTCGCCTTCGCCGCCGATCAGCACCGGGCCGGCGATCCCGAGTTCCTTGCCAATCGCCGCGCCGACCAGCTTGGGCGCGGCTGCCGGATCGAGGCGCGTCTCCATCGGCATGGCGTGCTGCGCCTGGCGCTCGGTCAGGTCATGCGCGCCGTGATCGGCGGTCAGCACCACCTCGTAATCGATACCCAGACCATCGAGGGCATCGAAGAAATTCTCCAGCGACAGATCCAGCTCGTTCATCTGGATGCACATCTCGCTGCCCTGCGTGCCATTGGCATGCCCGATATAGTCCGTCGCGGAAAGGCCGACGATCAGCAGATCGGGCGTACCGCCAGTGCCGAGCTTCATATCCTTGGCAAGCCCAAAGGCCATGCCGAGCACGGCGCTGTCGATCGCGGGGGAGGCACGGAAAGCCTTGGCGTCGCCCGCCGCGCGCTCGAACCGGCCGGTGCCGAGCGTCTGCCCGCCGACCTGGATCGGGCGCGAGATGGCCGCGCACCACCCCGGCAGCGGAAGCGGGCCCTGCGGGCTGGCGATCAGCCCCGCCACGGCAGCGCGCGCGCGCGCGATCGTCGGCGGCACGGCGCGACCGGCATAGGAAACGAAATCCTTCCCGTCCCAGAACCACAGCTCGTCCACCTTGTGACCGCCCATCATGATCGCCGCGCGATCCTTGCCCGCGACGGAGACGACGCGCGTGGCGGGATTGGCAGCCTTCATCATCTCGCCCAGCGTCGGCACCTTCAGATGGAGGTCCGCGGCGGTGTAGCTGTTGTGATCGGTGCCGGGGACGCGCTCGTCCTCGGCGCAATAGACCGTCTTGTCGGCGCGGCCGATCTTCTGGTCGATCCAGTTATTGGCGATGATCCCGGTATGCGCCGGGCGCATCCCCGTCAGGATCGTCGAGTGGCCCGGGCACGTCTCGGTGGCGGCATGGCTCTGATAACCGGCCGGAAAGACCACTCCCTGCAACAGGCGCGCGAATCCGCCGGTGAAGTGGTTGCGATATTGGGCGAACAGATCGGCCGAAAACTGATCGACCGAGATCGCGACGATCAGCTTGGGCGCGGCGCGCGGGCCGGCTGCATCGGCCGCAACCGCGGCGGCGGGCGCGGCCCGCTGCGCGAATGCCGGCGTGGTAAGGGCGGCGGCGATCAGGGCGGCGGTGGCGGCGATCCGCAGTTTCATCTTCGGTCCTTGGTGCAAAGCGGTGGCGGGCACGGTATGTCCGCGCCATGATGGCGAGGCAAGCATGGTTCCGGCGCATAGTGGCGCTTCTGGTCGGGTTGATGACAATGGTCGCGCAGCCCGCTGCAGCCGACCAGCATGTCGCGATGCGGCTGGTCGCGGAAACGCCGCGCCCGGCAGCTGGCGGCACCGTGACGCTGGCGTTCGATGCCGTGCCGGCGCCGGGCTGGCATGCTTACTGGCAGAATCCCGGCGACGCGGGCGTGGGAACGAGGCTCGCCTGGACGCTGCCTTCCGGCGCGCGTGCGGGGGAACTGCGTTATCCGGTGCCGCAACGGCTGCTGATCGCGGGGCTGATGAACTATGTGTTCGAGCGCCCCTTCGCCATGCTCGTCGATGTTCAGATACCTGCGGGTCTCGCGCCGGGCACGCCCCTGCCGATCAGCGTGAAGGCGGATTACCTCGTCTGCACCGCCGATCTGTGCGTGCCGGAAACGCAGACGCTTCAGACCGCGCTTATTGTGGGCGACGGCGCGGCCGATCCGGCGTTGCGGGCCAGATTCGATGCGTGGCGGCGCGCCCTGCCGCAGCCGCTCGGCGCGAGCGCGACCTGGCAAGCGGCCGCAGGCGTATTCAGGCTGGGCGTGCCGTTTCCCGCCGCTGCTCCGATAAGGGATGCCTATTTCTATCCGCTCGCGGGCGGCGCGGTGGACTATGCCGCGCCGCAAAAGATCGCGCGTGACGGCGACCGGCTCGTGGTTGAAGCGAAATTGGCGGCGGTGCCGGCCAGCGGCAGGATTGCCGGCGTGCTGGCGACGGGCGAGGGACGCGGGCTGGCGATCCTCGCGAATCCTGGCGTCGTCGCGCCTGCCGATGCGGCCGGCGGCGTGTGGGGAAGCGCGCTGCTGGCATTTGCCGGCGCGGTGCTGGGCGGCCTGCTGCTCAATATCATGCCGTGCGTCTTTCCGATCCTGAGCCTGAAGGCGCTTGGCCTGGCGCGGGCGGGCGAAACGGAGGCTATCGCGCGGCGTGAATCGCTTGCCTATGCGGCGGGCGTGATCCTCGTGTGCCTCGCGCTGGGCGGCGGGTTGCTCGCGTTGCGCGCCGGTGGATCGGCCGTCGGCTGGGCGTTTCAGCTGCAGGATCCGCGCGTGATCGGGGTGTTGCTGCTGCTCGTGGCCGGCCTCGCGCTCAACCTTGCCGGATTGTTCGAACTCCCCACGCCGCGATTCGCCGGCAAATCCGGGACCACCGGGGCATTTGCCACCGGCGCACTGGCAGCGTTCGTCGCGACACCATGTAGCGGCCCGTTCATGGGCGCGGCGCTTGGCGCGGCGCTCGTGCTGCCCACGGCTGCCGCGCTGATGGTTTTCGCGGGGCTGGGCTTCGGCATCGCATTGCCGTTCCTGCTGATCGGCTTCGTCCCGGCGTTTCGGCGTCGCCTGCCGAAGCCGGGGCCGTGGATGGTGCGGCTGCGTCATATCCTGTCGATTCCGATGTTCCTCACCGCGGCGGCGCTGGGCTGGGTGCTGTGGCGGCAGGCGGGCGGCATTGGCCTGGTGCTCGCCGCGATCGCGCTGATCCTGCTGGCGCTTGGCCTGTGGTGGACCGGCTGGATGCAGGGGCAGGGCAGGGAGCGGGCGTGGTGGCCGGGGCTGACGGCGATACCGGCGGCGCTGATGGCGATGGCGCTGCTCCATCCGGGCGCGGCGCGGCCGGCAACCACGATCGCCGGTGCCGAGCGGTTCAGCGAGGCGCGCCTGGCAGCTTTGCGCGCGGAAGGGCGGCCTGTGTTCGCCTATTTCACTGCCGACTGGTGCCTGACCTGCAAGGTCAACGAAAAGACCTCGATCGAAACCGAAAGGGTCGCGCGTGCTTTCAGCAAGGGGAAGGTTGCGGTGCTGGTTGGCGACTGGACCGATGGCGACCCCGCGCTCGGCCGCTTTATCGAGGCGAACAATCGCGCCGGCGTGCCGCTCTATCTGTGGTACGCACCCGGCGCACGAGAGCCGCGCTTGTTGCCGCAGTTGCTGACGCCGGACATGCTCACCGGTCTGGCCGGCACGTGAAGCGGGCGATCAGATGACCGCGTCGTGCTCGGCCAGCAGCGCCCAGCCGCGCGGGCCGAGGATTTCGAGCGGGCGATAGCGCGTCTTGTATTCCATCCGCGACGATCCCTTCACCCAATAACCGAGGTAGACATAGGGCAGCCCTGCGGCGCGCGCGCGCAGGATGTGATCGAGGATGATGAGATTGCCCAGCCCCGGCCGGTCCTCGCGATCGGCAGCGAAGAAGCTGTAGATCATCGATAGCCCGTCGGCCTGTCGATCGGTGAGGCATGCGCCGATCAGCTTGCCCTGCGCGCCGTTCACCGAAGGCTCGCGATATTCGACGATCACCGAATTGACCGGCGATTGCTCGATCATGTCGGCGTAATCCGTTTCGTCCATGCCCGCCATCCCGCCGCCGGGATGACGCGAGGAGAGGTAGCGGCGCAGGAGCTGAAACTGCTCGTCGGTCGCCCACGGGCGGCACGCCGTCACCTCCAGATCGGCGTGGCGGCGGATCAGCTTGCGCTGAGTGGCGTTGGCCTCGAATTCATGCGTCACCACGCGCACGGAAACGCACGCCGTGCACCCCGCGCACGACGGGCGATAGGCAACCGACTGGCTCCGCCTGAAACCGATCCGGCCGAGCGCGTCGTTGAGTTCGCTCGCATGTGGGCCGGAAAGCTCGGTGAACACCTTCCGCTCCTGCCGCCCCGGCAGATAGGGGCACGGCGCGGGACTGGTCACGAAAAAGCGCGGAAAGCGAAATGGCGCCGTCACCGACGTAATCCTTGCGAGCGGCGCGATGATTCACGCCGCATCGACAGGATATGAATCCTTGGCGCAAATGTGAAAAGCCCGTTAACCACGAATAGGAGGTTAACCCGCTCCCGCCGATCGTTCCAGAGGCCAGATTCAGGCGGGCTCGACCTGGCTTACCTCATAGCCGCCCTCGCGCAGCGCGCCCACCAGCCGATCGAGATGCGCGCGATCACGCGCCTCGCATTCGATCTCTGCGATCAGCCCCTTCGCCGGAAGCGAGGTGAACACGCGCTGGTGATACACCTCGATGATGTTGACGCGCTGCTCGTCGAATATCTTCGCGACGTTATAGAGCGAGCCGGGCTGGTCCTGCAGTCGAATGCGCAGCCGCGCGAGGCGGCCGGACCGCGCCAGATCGCGCAGCAGCACGTTGGCGAGCAATCGCGTGTCGATATTGCCGCCGCACAGCACGACGCCGACCGTCTTGCCCCTGAAGCGATCGCCATGCTCCATCAGCGCGGCGAGGCCGGCGGCGCCCGCGCCCTCCACCACCGTCTTCTCGATCTGGAGCAGAAGGCTGACTGCCTGTTCGAGGCTTCGTTCGGAAACCAGCACGATCTCGCCCACCAGCGCCGCCACGATCCGCGCGGTGAGGCCGCCCGGTTCCTTCACCGCGATGCCCTCCGCCAGCGTGTCGCCCGCGCATGGCAGATTGGTGTGGTTGAGGCGATTGTACATCGACGGGAAAAGCTCGGCCTGCACGCCGATCACCTCGATCGGGCGGCCCGCCGCAGCCGCGACGGTCGCCATGCCCGAAATGAGGCCGCCGCCCCCGATCGGCGTGACGAAGGTGTCGATCTGCGGAACGTCTTCAAGCATTTCCAGCGCGACCGTGCCCTGGCCCGCGATAACGCGCGGATCGTCGAACGGATGGATGAAGGTGTAGCCGTCGCGCGCCTCGAGCGTGCGCGCGTGGGCATAAGCCGCGTCGAAGGTTTCGCCTTCGAGCACGACCGTCGCGCCGTGGCCCTGCGTCTGCGTCACCTTAACGATCGGCGTGGTCGTGGGCATCACGATCGTGGCCGGCACGCCGAGCCGGTTCGCGTGATAGGCGAGGCCCTGCGCATGGTTGCCTGCGGACGCCGCGATCACGCCGCGCGCTTTCGCCTCGTCGGAAAGCTGGAGCAAGGTGTTGAGCGCGCCGCGCTCCTTGTAGGCGGCCGTGAACTGCAGGTTCTCGAACTTGAGATAGACGCGCGCGCCGGTGAGCTGCGACAGCGTCTTGCTGATAAGGGTCGGCGTCCGCACGATCGAGTCGCGAATCCGCATGTGCGCCGCGCGCACGTCGTCGATGGAGACGGGAAGGGATTCGTCGTTCGTCGCGGCGGTGGCCAACATAACCTCCTGTTCGCGCCGCAACTGGGGCGGCGGCGAGGGAAGCCGCCTAGACCATCTGGCGCGCCGTGGAAACTACGCCTAATCGACGGGCTATGAAGATCGCATTCATTGGCACTGGCGTCATGGGCGCCCCGATGGCCGGGCACCTCGCCCGCGCCGGACATGACGTAACCGTCTATAACCGCACCCGCGCCAAGGCTGAGGCGACGGGGCTGCGCGTCGCGGACACGCCAGCGCTTGCGGCGGCGGGGGCGGATGCTGTCGTCACCTGCGTCGGGAACGACCTCGATCTGGAGCAGGTCACGCTGGGCGCCGACGGCGCATTCGCGGCGATGCGGGCGGATGCGGTGTTCATCGATCACACCACGGTTTCCGCGGATATTGCGCGGCGGCTCGCCTCGGCGCGCGGGCTGAGCGTGGATGCGCCGGTTTCCGGCGGTCAGGCTGGTGCGGAGAAGGGCCAGCTTTCGATCATGTGCGGCGGCAGCGACGCCGCGATGGCGAAGGCGCGGGCGGTGATGGAGCCTTATGCCGCGCGCATCGTCCATGTCGGTTCGGCCGGCGCGGGGCAGCAGACCAAGATGGTCAACCAGATCTGCATCGCCGGCGTGTTGCAGGGGCTGAGCGAGGCATTGCGGTTCGCCCAGGCGAGCGATCTCGATCTCGACAAGGTGTTCGAGGCGGTGTCCGGCGGGGCGGCGCAGAGCTGGCAGATGGTCAATCGCTGGGGCACGATGGCGAAGGGTGAATTCGATTTCGGCTTCGCGATCGACTGGATGCGCAAGGATCTGGGCCTCGCGCTGGACGAAGCGAAGCGGAACGGCGCGGTGCTGCCGGCGGCGGCGCTGGTCGATCAATTCTATGCCGAGGTGCAGAAGCTGGGCGGCGGGCGACAGGATACCAGCGCGCTCGTGCGGAGGCTGCCGCGGTGAGGGCCGCGCTGCTCGCGGCCGTCGCCATTCTTTTTCCATTGCCCGCCCTGGCGGACGCGCTGATCGACAATGTGCAGGGCATCACGCTCGATCGCGACGGCAAGGTCGTCCGCTTCAAGTCGATCGTCATGGACAGGGACGGTAAGGTCGTTCGCCTCGTCGCAATGAACGAGCCGCCGCACAAGCCGACGAAGAAGGATCCCGGCCCGCGCTATGACTGGCGCGCCGATCTGAAGGGCAAAGTGCTGCTGCCGGGCTTCATAGATGCGCATGGCCATGTCGAGAGCCTCGGATTCGCGGCACTGTCGCTCGATCTGTCGGACACGACAACGCTCGATCAAGCGAAGGCCAAGATCGCGGCCTATATCGCGGCCAACCCGGATCGGAAGTGGATCGTCGGGCGCGGCTGGAATCAGGAGAAATGGGGGCTGGGCCGTTTCCCCACGGCGGCCGATCTGGACGCGGTTGCCAATGGCCGCGCGGTCTGGCTGGAGCGGGCGGACGGCCATGCCGGCTGGGCCAATAGCGTGGCCATGCGCGAGGCGGCCGTCACCGTCGCCACGCCCACGCCCACGGGCGGGCGGATCGAAAAAGGCGCAAATGGCCAGCCGACCGGCGTGTTCGTCGATGCCGCCACCAAGATTATCGAAAAGGTTCTGCCGCAGCCGTTGCCCAAGGAGCGAGACGCGGCCTTCCTGGCGGCGCAGCAGGTGCTGCTCGGCTATGGCGTCACGGCGATCGCGGATATGGGAACGACGCTCGACGACTGGCTCAGCTTCCGCCGTATGGCCGATATCGGCGCATTGCGTGTTCGGGTGATGAGCTATGCGATGGGCGTGGAAACGGCGAGCCGGGTCGGTGGCAAGGGACCGACGCCGTGGCTTTACGGCGATCGGCTGCGGATGGGCGGAGTGAAACTCTACGCCGATGGCGCGCTCGGCTCGCGCGGGGCGTGGCTGAAGGCGCCTTATGCTGATGCACCGGGGGAGCGCGGACTTGGCTTCAACAGCGACACGCAACTCCAGAACCAGATGAGCCGAGCGGCGATGGATGGCTTCCAGGTGGCCGTCCACGCGATCGGCGATCGCGCCAACCAGCAGGTGCTGGACGCGATCCAGTCGCTCTCGGATACTTACACGGGCGATCGCCGCTGGCGTGTCGAACATGCCCAGGTTGTGGATCCCGCCGATCTCCCGCGCTTTGGTCGATACAGCACGATCGCCTCGATGCAGCCCGTCCACCAGACGAGCGACCGGACAATGGCCGAGGCGCGTCTCGGCCCGCAGCGGCTGGCGGGGGCCTATGCGTGGAAATCGATGCTGGCGAACGGGTCGAAGCTCGCCTTTGGCTCCGATACGCCGGTGGAGCGGCCCGATCCCTGGGCGGGCTGGGCCGCGGCCTTCACCCGGCAGGACGCGAATGGCCAGCCCTATGGCGGCTGGCGGCCGGAGGAGGCGGTGACGCGCGAACAGGCGTGGTGGGCCTATACCGGCGGTGCGGCATATGCCGGATTCGCCGAGAGCAAGTTCGGGATACTCGCCCCCGGTCAGCGCGCCGATTTCATCATCGTCGATCGGGATCCGCTCAACGCCAGCCCCGCCGACCTGCGCAAGACGGTGGTTGAGCAGACCTGGATCGGGGGCGAGAAGGTGTGGGAACGCAAATAGCCTTCATCATCTTCTAACCCGGCTCGTCCATTGTCGGCGGCGATGGAACGGGAGCGCCTGCAAGCGATACAGATATTGCGCGGCATCGCGGCGATGGGCGTCGTCGTGCATCACATATTCATGACGATGCGCGATCACCCGGGGCTGGTCAGGGCCGGGTATTTCCCGCAGCTTCCGGGGCTTGCCAATTTTGGCGCGACCGGCGTCGATCTGTTCTTCATCATCAGCGGCTTCATCATGGCGGATGTCGTCAGTCGGCGCACGCATGCGGGGGCAGGGCGCTTTCTCGCAGATCGCGCGATCCGCATCCTGCCGATGTTCTGGCTGGCGAGTGCTGTCTATATCGGCTGGATGCTCTGGCGCGGCGCGAGCTTTCCGCCCGGCGCCTATATCAACTCGGTGCTGCCGGTGACGTGGGATGCGGATGGCGGTTATCGCTTTCCCGCGCTCTATGCTGGCTGGACGCTCGCGTTCGAGCTGGCATTCTACGCCCTGGCGGCGATCATCATCGCCGTGCGCCCAACTCGTCCTGATCGCGTTTTGCTGCTCTCGCTTGCTTTGCTGGCGATCGCCGGCAGCTTTTCGGCTTTTCATGCGCGCGCGCCGATCGTGTTCAATCCCATCATGGGGGAATTCGCGCTGGGCTTGCTCGTATGGATGAGCTGGCGCGACAGGTGGCGCTGGATATCGCGCAATTCACTCACCGTCGGCGCGATGCTGCTGCTCCTGCTGATCGTGACCCCGTGGTCGATCACGATTTCGGTCCACCCCGAGGGCGTGGTTTCAGGAACGGCCAGCTCCAGCCGGCTGCTCTTCCTGGGCGTGCCGTATGCGCTGATCGTCGCAGGGGCTGTGCGATGCGGAGAGGCGTACGGGCGGCTACCCAGGTTTTTCGAGCGCGCGGGCAACGCTTCCTATTCGCTCTATCTGGTTCACCCGATCGTGCTGGAGGTCGCGCGTGCGACGCTACCGGACGATGCGCGAGCGAACCCGGAAATGCTCGCGGTCGCTCTGCTCATCATATCAATCGTGGTGAGCCTTCGCGTCTATGTGCTCATAGAGCGGCCGATGCTCGGCACGCTGAAGCGGCTCAGAACAGGTATTGAGCGAACGCTGGACAGGCGATATCGGAACGATGTGATCTGTGAGCCGCGAGCGTGAAACGCAGCGAGCGAGTGATGTGGAAGCGGGCAGCCTGACCGAGCGCCGATGGCAGTGGTTTCGGTAGCGACGCAGCACCTATCCCGAAAACGATCTGAGTGCGGGGAAAAGTGATCAACGCTTCCCTGCAAAGGCCATTTCCAGCGCCCGCCCCCGCTCAGCCGTTGCGGTCCAGCGCCCCGAGCAGAGACGTTCTGAGCCGCCCGACGATCCGCTGAAAGGTCGCCTCGTCACCAAGCGCCCGCGACAGGACAATGGCGCCCTGGATGCCGGAAACGGCCTCTTCGGCGAGTTCCAATGCCGGCGCGGGTGGCACACCCCCTCGTTCAAGGCAAAGCGCCAGGGCGGCAATCCAGCGGGCGAAATACTGCTTCACTGCTGCCGCGAATGCATCGCCGGCAGAATTGAGGCCGAGACTGCCGACGATGCATACGCGCCTTCCCGACAGGAAGTACGTCGTCACATCGTCTATCATGGCCGTAACGGCCGCACGCGGCTCCGAGACATGCTCCAGCGGCGTGAAGATCGCAGCGGTGAACCAGCGTTCTATGTCCTTGAGCACCGCCTCCATCATCTCCTGCTTCCCGCCGGGGAAGAAGTTGTAGAGACTGCCTTTGCCAAGACCTGTCGCCGCCGAGAGCACGGCGAGGCTTGCCCCCGCGAAGCCGTGTTCGCGGAATGCTTCGGCCAATGCGGGCAACGCGCTCTGGCGATCGGTCAGGACGCGTTTGGCGCTCACAAGCCCAGATCGCTCAGCGACGGATGGTCATCCGGACGGCGACCGAGCGGCCAGCGAAACTTTCGCTGCGCTTCCGTGATCGGCATCTCGTTGATGCTCGCATGGCGGTTGGACATCAGACCGTCCTCCGCGAAAAGCCAGTTCTCGTTCCCGTAAGCGCGAAACCATTGTCCGCCATCGTCACGATATTCATACGCATAGCGCACCGCGATGCGATTGCCCGTGAAGGCCCAGAGCTCCTTGATGAGCCGGTATTCGTGCTCCTTGTTCCATTTCCGGGTGAGAAATGCCTGGGCCTCATCCCGGCCGGTCGCGAATTCCACCCGGTTACGCCAGCGGGTATCGAGCGTGTACGCGAGCGCTACCTTGGCCGCATCGCGCGTGTTCCACCCGTCTTCCGCCAGGTGAACCTTTTCGACCGCAGTTTCATGAGTGAATGGTGGAAACGGAGGACGAGACATCGTTTTTCCCTTCGGCGTGCGATCGGTCGTGAGCGATCGCGAGAGGTGATTGACCTTTCGGTACACAGTTGTCCCGAATGGTACAACATGTTTCTGCCAGCCCGCCGGTGGAAAATGACGATCGACGATTGTGTGATCGCACCGCGTGGATGGTCGCGCTCCTGGCGCGCCGGTGTCCGCAATGGTGCCAGATAATGGCGGCGAAAGCCGGCAAATCGCAATCTGACATACCAGCCGCCAACTACCGACCGGACAAGAAAACGGCCGCGACACCCCCCGATGTCGCGGCCGTCTACCGGTAACGAAGCGTGGTCAGGTCAGGCGACCTGCACGGCCTCTTCCGGTTCGCGCAGGACGTAACCGCGGCCCCACACGGTTTCGATGTAATTCTCGCCGTCGCATGCGAGGCTCAGCTTCTTGCGGAGCTTGCAGATGAACACGTCGATGATCTTCAGCTCGGGCTCGTCCATGCCGCCATAGAGATGATTGAGGAACATCTCCTTCGTCAGCGTCGTGCCCTTGCGGAGCGAGAGCAGCTCCAGCATCGCATATTCCTTGCCGGTCAGATGCACGCGTGCGCCATCGACCTCGACAGTCTTGGCATCGAGGTTGACGGCAAGCTTCCCCGTCTTGATGACCGATTGCGAATGCCCCTTCGAGCGGCGCACCACCGCATGAATGCGGGCGATCAGCTCCTCGCGGTGGAATGGCTTGGTGACGTAATCGTCGGCGCCGAAGCCGAACGAGCGCACCTTGGAATCCATTTCGTTGATGCCGGAAAGGATCAGCACCGGCGTCGTGACGCGGGCGACGCGCAGCCGCTTCAACACGTCATAGCCATGCATGTCGGGCAGGTTCAGATCCAGCAGGATGATGTCGTAATCGTATAGCTTGCCGAGGTCCAAACCCTCTTCACCCAGGTCCGTCGCATAGACGTTGAACCCCTCCGTGGTGAGCATGAGTTCGATCGCCCTCGCGGTCGTCGGCTCGTCCTCGATCAGCAACACCCGCATCTGATTTCCCCGTTCGACACCGCGTTACGGTCCCTCCCAGGCCCGAACGCGACAGAATGATTAACCAAATACTTTCTGAAGGCAAAAGGTTAATTTCGACTTAAGCGAGGGTTTCCCGCGAGTCGCAGGGCCTGTGAGGCGATTCGGGCCATTCAGCGCGTGCCGAACGGCATATCCTCCCCAAGGGTTTCTCGCAGGTAAAGACTGCGGACCAAAGTGAAGATGACGACGAGGAGCGCAGCGGAAAAGAACAGGCCGAAGATGCCGAATACCGCGCCGATCGCGAGGATCGCGAACAGGGTTACCGCCGGCGGGATCGCGATCACCCGGCTGGTAACGAATGGCGTGATGAGATTGGTCTGCACCAGCCGGACCGCCGCGAACACCGCGAATGTCCACAGCAGCGCATGCGGCCCCTGCGTCGCGGCGAGGCCGAGGGCGGGAAGCATCGCCGCAACCGGGCCGACATAGGGGATGAATTCCGAAAGGCCGGTCAGCAGGCCCAGCGCGGCGGCGGAGGGCACGCCCACGGCCCAGAGCCCGAGCCCGACGAGAACGCCCATCGTGGTCATCTGAATCAGCTGCGCGCGCAGCCACAGCCGCAGCGTGGAGGCGACATCGACGAGCGCGTCGTCGATCGCCTTGCGCTTCGATGGTGGCATGAGCAGCAGCAGTCCGCGCTCGTACACCCCCGGATCGACCGCGAAGAATATCGATCCTACCAGCACCAGAAGGGCGTTGAGAAATATCTCGCCGACACCCTGTGCGAGCCCGCCGATATCCTGCGCGATCCGGCTGCCCGCATAGGCGGCACGCACGGCATCGGCGATCTTCGCCCCGACCGGCGTCTGCGCCATATAGCCGCCGAGCTGGTCGATCATCAGCGGCAGCCGCGCGACGAACAGATTGACCTGCTCGCGAAACGCTACGGCAAAAAGCCAGCCGAGAAACGCGATCAGCGCCAGTATCGTCAAGACCGCCATGCCCAGCGCGACCCTGGCGGGCATCCGCACCCGCTCGCGATAGATTTCCGCTATCGCGTGGATCACGATCGCGCCCAGCACCGAACCGAAGGCGAGGATCAGCAGGTTTGCCGCGACGTAAAGCGCGGCGAGCACGCCTAATATGAGCGCGGTGATGAACAGGCGCCGGATGAAGCGGGCGTCGGCGTCGTCAGGGCGAAGGCGGGTCATCGCGGCAGAGCGTGGCAGAAAAACCCACGCTGCGACAGCATGTTCGGCGCGCGATCAGATATCGTGCACGAGGCGCCCGTACAGTTCCGGCCGGCGATCGCGGAAGAAGCCGAAAGCGGCGCGGTGACGTTTGACGCGATCGATATCCAGGGTCGCGGTGATGACGCCCTCCTCGTTGCGATCCAGTTCCGCCAGAATGTCGCCGCGCTCATCGCAGATGAAGCTGGTGCCGTAGAACGTCTGGCCGTGCTCGGTTCCGACGCGGTTGGCGGCGATCACCGGCACCACGTTAGACACCGCGTGGCCGATCATCGCGCGTCGCCACAATCGCGCGGTGTCCAGTCCCGCGTCATGCGGCTCGTTGCCGATCGCGGTGGGGTAGAACAGCACCTCCGCCCCCATCAGCATCAGCGCGCGCGCCGTTTCAGGATACCATTGATCCCAGCAGATGCCGATGCCGAGCTTCACCGCCGGGCCGTCCCACACCTTGAATCCCGTATTGCCGGGGCGGAAATAGAATTTCTCCTCATAGCCCGGACCATCGGGAATATGGCTCTTGCGATAGACGCCGGCGACCTTTCCGTCCGGGTTGACCATTGCGAGGCTGTTATAATGATGCGGGCCGTCCGCCTCGAAAAAGCTTGTCGGAATCCAGACTTTCAGTTCGGATGCGAGCGCCTGCATCGCCAGCACCGCGCGATGCTCCGCGGTGGGCCGGGCGTTGGCGAACAATCCCTCATCCTCGACGCGGCAGAAATACTCGCCCTCGAACAATTCCGGCGGCAGGATCACCTGCGCGCCCCGCGCAGCCGCCTCACGGACGAGGCGCGAGACGTTGGCGATGTTTCGCTCCAGATCATCGGAGAAAGCGAGTTGCAGCGCGGCGACGGTGATATCGGTCATGCGGGCGCATGTAGGCGATGCGCGGCGATGATCCAATGGTCGCGGATCGGTGGGGAGGGCGCCGGCTGCGATTGCGGACATGCCGATAAGGCTTCATTGAGAGCCAGTCGCTGTCGCGGAGGCACGGATGAGTAAAGCGGGCGGCAAGGTTCCCGCCGTGACCTTCACCTTCTGGATCATCAAAATCCTCGCCACCACCCTGGGAGAAACCGGTGGCGATGCGGTGAGCATGACATGGCTGGGGGAAACCACGCCGGCCGGGGCCAGCAGCGGCGTGAATGGCTATCTTGTCGGCACCGCGATATTCGGCGTCGTGCTGATCGCACTGATCTGGCTTCAGGTCAGCGCACGCCGCTTCAACCCCTGGTTGTATTGGGCCACAATCATCGCCTCCACGACGGCAGGAACCACGCTCGCCGATTTTTCGACCCGATCCATCGGGCCTGGGCTACCCGGGCGGCTCGCTCCTGTTGGCCAGTTTGGTCCTCCTGTCGCTGTTTTGCTGGCATCGCACGTTCGGGGGCGTGGATATCAACCGTATCGAAACCAGGGGCGCAGAGATATTTTATTGGATCACGATCACCTTTTCACAAACTCTGGGCACGGCGCTGGGTGATTGGGTTTCGGATGGTGCGCTTGGGTATGCCGGTGCCGCATTGATATTTGCTGGCGTGCTGTCGGTTCTCGCCGTGTTCTATTATTTCACAAGCATCTCGCGCGTCCTGCTCTTCTGGATGGCGTTCATTGGTACGCGGCCTCTCGGCGCGACCGTGGGTGATTTTCTCGACAAGCCAGTAGCGAAGGGCGGCCTCGATCTTAGCAGGCCGCTCGCGACAGCCGTTCTTGCCGGCGCGATCCTGTTGCTCATCCTGCTTGCTCCGCAGCGAGCGGGCGCACATCCCGGAGCCGCTGGAGAAGCGCGACCTTGACGCCCGCTTTCGCTCAGAAGCGCCCCCGTCTGTCCTCCACAACCCCTGGCGTTCGATCACCCCGGTATCTGCTGGCTGATGCAATGGAAGCTGCCGCCGCCCGTGAGGATCGCATCCGCGCGCAGCCCGATGACCTTGTGGTCAGGAAACAGCGCCTGGAATTCGCGCACCGCAACGTCGTCGTCGGGTGCGCCGTAGATGGGCACCACGACGCTGGCATTGCCGATGTAGAAATTCATGTAGCTGGCCGGCACTATCTCGTCATCGCGCATCACGCGGCCGGGGGAGGGCACGGGCACGACGCTAACGCCGAATGCGCGCGCGCGATCAGCGGCGAGCTGATAGACCTGCCAGTTGGGATCATTGTCGGCGGCGACCGGGATCGCCAGTCGGCCTTCGCCGATGAAGCGCGCGAGATTGTCGACATGGCCATCGGTATGATCGTTGAGCAGGCCGTCGCCCAGCCACAGCACGCGATCGAAGCCGAGATCGCGTTCCAGCCGTTCGGCGATTTCCGCCTTTCCGATCAGGCCGTTGCGATTGGGGTTTAGCAGGCATTGTTCGGTGGTGACGACAAGCCCGGTGCCGTCACCGTCGATCGCGCCACCCTCCAGCACCCAGTCGCACGGCACGATGCGCTTGTTGCGCCGCCGCGCGAGGCGCGCCCCGATATCGTCATCGCCGGGCAGATCGTATTTCCCGCCCCAGCCGTTGAACGCGAAATCGCGCGCGGTGCCATCGCCGGTGATGATCGCGGCGGTATCGCGCAGCCAGATGTCCCCGAACGGCTCGACCACCACGTCGGCGAACGGGGCCAGCTCGCCGGCGGCAACGCCGGCCTCTGCATCGGCGGCGACAAGCAGCACCTTCTCGCCGCGCCCGTCGGCATGCACCGCGCGGGCGAAGGCGGCGACTTCCTCGCGCGCCTGATCGAGATCATCCTGCCACAGCTCGGGGTGGGATGGAAAACCGATCCACACCGCCTTGTGGCGCGCCCATTCCGGTGGCGGGGCGCTCGTCACTTCGCGTCGCTCCGGGATTTGTCGCGGATCGCGCGGAATTCGGCGGTGGGATACCAGTTCGGCCACATGCTGCCGTCCGCCAGTTCGCGGCCAAGCTGATAATAGATCGTCAGATCCTGCACCGCGCCGGACCAGTCCCAGTTCGGGTTATATTCGTCCTGCGGCTTGTGATAGCGATGCTCGACATAATCCTGTGCCGCCGCGCGGCCTGCCGCCACGCCGCCGTTGACCAGATTCTCCCCGCTGCCCCCCGACAGCATCGGCACGCCGAGCTTGGCGAAGGAGAAATGGTCGGAGCGATAATAATGCCCCTTCTCGGGGGTCGATTCCGGCGCGATCGTGCGGCCCTGCGCGGCGAGCAGCGGCTTCACCATATCCTCCAGCTGCGATTTTCCCGCGCCGGTCAGCTCGAAATCCTTGGTGGCGCCAATCACGTTCAGCACGTCCATGTTCACGCCGCCCACCGTCTTGCCGAGCGGGAATACCGGGTGCTGCGCGTAATAGGCCGAGCCGAGCAGCCCGCTTTCCTCCGCCGTCACGGCGAGGAACGCGATCGAGCGCCGCGCCGGCCCGGCCTTGGCCTGCGCCTCTGCCATGGCGATCAACCCGGCGACCCCCGAAGCGTTGTCCACCGCGCCGTTGCAGATGCCGTCGCCGTCGACCGGATCGCAATGGCCCAGATGATCCCAGTGCGCCGAATAGAGCACGGTCTCGCCCGGGGCGGTCTTGCCCGGGAGCAGCCCGACCACATTCTTGGACATGCTGCGCCGGATCGTGTTGTCGAACCCGCCGGAGAATTTGAGGCCCAGCGGCACGGCGCTGAAGCCCTTGTGCTTCGCGGCTTCCGACAGTGCGGTGAAATCCTTTCCGGCGGCGGCGAAGATCTCCTTGGCGCGGTTCAGCTGGATCCAGCTTACGATCTGGCTCTGGTCTATATGGTTGCCGGCCTCGTCCAGCTCGTGCTGCGCCCCGGTCCAGGACGAGCGGACCACCGCCCACGGGTAGGCGGCGGGCTCTGTGTCGTGCACGATGATCGCGGCGGCGGCGCCCTGCCGCGCGGCCTCCTCGAATTTGTAAGTCCAGCGGCCGTAATAGGTCATCGCGCGGCCTTCGAACGGGCCGGCCTTGGGGCCGGCGTCCTTTGTCTGCCAGTCGGGGTCGTTGATGAGGATGACGACCGTCTTTCCCTTCACGTCGACGCCGGCGTAATCGTTCCAGCCCTTTTCGGGCGCATTGATGCCGTAGCCGACGAACACCATGTCGCTGTTCTTCAGCGAAATCTGCGGCACGACGCGATAGGTGCCGGCGACGATATCGTCACGATAGGCCAGCGCGATCGGCGTCTTCCCGCCGGATACGACGAACGGCTTGATGTTCTTTGCCTCGATCTCCACCATCGGCACGTCCTGGGTCCACTGGCCCTTGTTGCCCGGCTGTAGGCCAGCAGCCTTCATCCGCTCGATGATATAGGCGACCGTTTTCTTCTCGCCCTCCGTTGTCGGTGCGCGGCCCTCATACGCATCGGAGGACAGCTCCCTGGTCACCGTCTTCAGCGTGTCGATCGAGAAGGTCTGCGCAAAGGCTGGCGCGGCGAGCGCGGTGGCGAGAAGGAAGAGAGGCAGTCGAGAACGCATCACAGGCTCCGCATCAGGATCGGTTTCATGGTGTTTGGCAGCGCCGGAAGCGCCGTGCAAGGCGGGGCGAATGTGTCGCGCATCCGTGTGAACTGTGCCAAGAGCGCGACCGAAAAGGCCACACCCCGGGGAGCATATGACGAAGATCGGCATCTATGGCAGCGCGGGGCGCATGGGGCGCGTGATCGCAACGATCGCGGCGGAGGAGGGCGCCGTCGTCGCGGGCGGGGTGGACGCCGGTGACGATCCCGCGCCGCTGGCACGTGCCGCCGACGTTTTGGTCGATTTCTCCGCTCCCGCTGCGCTGGAGGCGAACCTTGCGGCGGCGGTCGCGGCCGGCACCCCGATCGTCATCGGCACCACCGGCCTGAACGCCGCGAACCATGCGTTGATCGACAAGGCGTCCCAATCGATCGCGGTGCTCCAGACGGGCAATACGTCGCTCGGCGTCACCCTGCTGGCGGTGCTGGTGCGGGAAGCCGCGCAGCGGCTCGGCGCGGAATGGGATATCGAGATCGTGGAGATGCATCACCGCCACAAGGTGGATGCCCCCTCCGGCACGGCAACGCTGCTGGGCGATGCGGCGGCGGCCGGGCGCGGCACGACGCTGGGCGAGGTGCGCGTGGATGGCCGGGCGGGGCTGACGGGCGCGCGAACGGAAGGGACGATCGGATTCTCATCGCTGCGCGGCGGATCGGTGGTGGGCGATCATCAGGTGGTTTTCGCGGGCGAGGGCGAACGGATCGAACTCGGCCATCGCGGCGAGGATCGCACGATCTTCGCGCGCGGCGCGCTGAAGGCGGCGCTGTGGCTCGCGGGCAAGCCGGCGGGGCGTTATGGCATGGCGGAGGTGCTGGGGATTTGAAGAAGGCCGACATCTTCGAATTCTATCGCCGGCTGGCAGAGGCCAATCCGCACCCGGAGACCGAGCTTGAATCGGGCAACGATTATCAGTTGCTGGTCGCGGTGGTGTTGTCCGCGCAGGCCACGGATGCCGGCGTCAACAAGGCGACACGCCGGCTGTTCGAGACGGTGAGGACCCCGGCGCAGATGGTCGCCCTCGGCGAGGCGGGGCTCAAGGAGCATATCAAGACGATCGGCCTGTTCAACACCAAGGCCAGGAACGTCATCGCGCTGAGCGGCGCGCTCGTGGCGGAGCATGGCGGCACGGTGCCGGAAGATCGCGACGCGCTGGAGAAGCTGCCCGGCGTGGGGCGCAAGACCGCCAATGTCGTGCTGAACGTCGCCTTCGGCGCGGAAACGTTCGCGGTGGACACGCATATCTTTCGGGTCGGTAACCGCACCGGCCTGGCCAGGGGCAAGACGCCGCTGGCAGTCGAGAAAAGGCTCGACAAGAATACGCCGCAGCCGTTCCGCGTCCATGCGCATCACTGGCTGATTCTGCATGGCCGCTACGTTTGCAAGGCGCGCAAGCCGGAATGCTGGCGCTGCATCGAGGCGGATTTGTGCGCCTACAAGCCAAAGACGCCGGCCCCGAAGCAGAAGCCGGCGCGTTGATTTATCGCGCGAACGCTGCCTTCATCCGCTTGCGCAGGCGGCCCGGCATGAAGCGGCGTGCGAAGTTCGCCTGCCGCCCCGCCTTGCCGACGATATATTCCCGCTCGCTGCCGTGCGCTGCCTGCCAGATCACCTCCGCGGCATCGTTCACCGTGTAAATCGGCGCCTTGCCGATCGCATCGCGGATCGATCGGTTGCTGCCTTTCGATCCCGCGTCGAGGATCGGGGTTTCGACAAAGAAAGGCATCACGCACGTCACGGCGACTCCGTGGCGCGTGAACTCCGCGTCGAGCGCTTCGGAAAGACCGCGCATCGCATGCTTGGTGGCTGAATAAACCGCCAGGCCGGGTGACCCGACAATGCCCGCCACCGACGCCACGTTGATGAGGCGGCTGCCGGGCGTAGCCTTCAGATGCGGCAATGCCGCATAGACGCCGTTAATGACGCCCTTAAGATTTATATCGACCTGAAGCTCGGATTCGTCCGGCGTGATATCCTCGAACATTCCATAACGGGCAATGCCGGCATTGTTGAGCAGCGCATCGAGGCGGCCCGTTTCCCCGACGAAATCGGCGAGCGCGGCGTGCCATTGCGCCGCATCGCGCACGTCGAGCGGCGTGGTAAACGCGTTCAGTTCCTGCGCCACCCGCGCCATGCCGGCCGTGTCGATATCGCCGATGCCGATCCGCCAGCCCTCGCGATGGAAGCGGCGCGCGGCGGCGAGCCCGATGCCGGATGCGCCGCCGCTGATGAAGATGGTCTTGCTCATCCTGCACGTACCTCTCGGAATGGAATGGTGCGATCGACCTCCGGCTCCCTGGGCAGGCCCAGCACGCGTTCGCCGATGATGTTGCGCTGAATCTGGTCGGTCCCGCCGCCGATCGATGTGAAATAGGCGTTGAGCGTCAGGAAATTGGCGTCCTCCCCGCGGGGATGATCCGGCCCCTGCAACAGGCTCTCCGGCCCGAGCAGCAACGTGCGGACGCGCGCCTCCTCATGCAGGATGCGGCTCATCGCCAGCTTGCCGAGCGACATGATCGGGGATGAGGTGCCCTGTTGCAGCTCGGCCTTGGCCCGCTGGGTATTGAGCTTGTTCAGCACGCGCCACGCGATCACCTGCGCCAGTTCCTGCCGGATCACCGGATCGTCCAGCCGCCCCGCCTCCCGCGCAAGCCCGAGCAGCGAATAATCGCCCTTTGGTCCACCCGCGCCGGAGCGCGGCCCGCGCGCGCGATCCCCCATCACCGAGCGTTCGTAGGCCAGCGCCGTCTGCAACACGCCCCAGCCGCCGTTGAGCGGGCCGAGCAGATTCTCGTCCGGCACGAAGGCGTCCGTGATGAACACCTCGTTGAAGTGGGATTCGTCGGTGATCTGGCGCAGCGGGCGCACTTCCACGCCGTCCTGCTTCATCGGCAGGAAGAAGAAGCTGATGCCGCGATGCTTCGGCACGTCCCAATCGGTGCGGGCGATCAGCATTCCATAGTCGGCGACAGCCGCACCCGATGTCCACACCTTCTGTCCGGTCACGCGCCATCCGCCATCCACCTTGTCGGCGCGGGTGCGAACGGCGGCGAGATCGCTGCCCGCCCCCGGCTCGGAATAGAGCAGGCACATGCCCACTTCGCCGGCGAGCAGTTGCGGGACGATCACGCGCTTGAACGCCGGGGTAGCGTGGGCGAGCGCGGTATTGGCCCACAGGTTGCTGCGATCCTGGCCCGCGCCGGGGGCGTCGGCGGCGGCGAAGGCACGCTCGACGATCTTCGCCTGATCGCCCGAAAGGTCGCGGCCGTACCATTCCGCAGGCCAGCGCGGCGCGGCCCAGCCGGCGTCACGAACCTTCGCGAGCCAGGCGCTGCGCGGATCGCGGCCGAAGCTTTCGTGATGCGCCGCTGCGCCCTGCCAGTTGGCGGCCAGCCATGCCTCGACCTCCGCCTTGAGCTGTTCGTCGGTCATGCCTGCACCTCCAGCGCGCGGATGTAGCGTTCCCGCCAATGATTGCCGTCGCCGTAGAGCTGTGCGGCGGAGCGGGCGCGGCGCAGGTAAAGGTGCGCCGGATGCGACCAGGTGAAAGCGATGCCGCCGTGCATCTGGATCGCATCCTTGCCGCAGCGGACGAACGCATCGCCGCAGGCGAACGCGGCGAGCGCGATCGCGGCGTCGCGCGAGGAGCGCCCCTCCGCCAGCTGCCGCGCTGCATCGCGCGCGGCGCTGGTGGCGCTTTCCACCTCAAGCAGCAGATCGGCGGCCATGTGCTTCACCGCCTGGAAGCTGCCGATCGCGCGGCCGAACTGGTGACGCTCGCGCGCGTAATCGACCGCCATATCCATGACGCGCCGCGCCCCGCCGGCCTGCTCGCCCGCCAGCGCAGTCATCGCGACAGCGCGGGCGGCGGCGATCCGGCTGCCATTGCCGATGCGGGTGGCGGGGCCGTGGAAGGTCACGTCGGCGAGGCGGCGCGTGGTATCGAACACGGGGAGGGGGGCGATCGTCGCATCCTGTCGCGCGACCGCGAATACGGCATCGTCGAGTGTGACGACGATCGTGTCGGCGATCCCGGCATCGGGCACGAAGCGCGCGGTGCCGCTCAGCCGCTCGCCGTCGGCGCGCACGTCGCATCGCCCGGTCCAGTCGTCTCGCCCGGCAAAGGCGACCGCCGCGATGCTGTCACCGCTCGCGAGCGCCGCGAGCCGTTCGCCATCGACCAGCGTCGCGGCGATCGCTGTGGAGAGCAGCGGGGCGGGCAACAGCGCGGCGCCGGCTGCTTCCATCACCAATTCCAGCTCGACCGGACCCAGCCCCGCGCCGCCATGCGCCTCCGGCACCGTCAGCCCGACCACGCCGAGATCGGCGAGCGCGCGCCACAAGGCCGGATCGTGGCCGGAATCGCTCGCCATGATCCGGCGCACGTCGCTTTCGGTGCAGCGATCGGCAAGCAGCCGCGCGACTGAATCGAGCAGCGCCGTGCGATCCTCGACGGTTATGTCCTGGGTAACCCGTTCCGCGGCGATCCGATTCATGCGGCGCGCTGCCGCGTGGATGCCTGCGCACGGCGCTCGCCCTTCGCGATCTCCTTCTTCAGATCGGCGACGTAGCGCGAGAAATCGACTTGGATCGTGTGGCGCGTCGACTGATAATAATCGCCCAGTTCGACGCGCTCGTCATCGGCGGTGATGCGTTTCATCTCCTCCGTATCGGGCAGGCGATAGCGGCCGGAAAGCGCGGCGGCGACCAGCTTGGACTGCTGCTCCGCGAAGTTCACCAGCGTGGGAAGCGCCTGCGCCAGGCCCATGAAGAACAGGCCATCGACACCGGGCACCACCATTCGCTTGAACAGCGGGAAGCGATTCTGCGGGTCGGGCTTCAGCGCGGGATCGTCGAAGAACGGAAAGCTGATGCGATAGCCGGTGGCATAGATGATCGCATCCACACGCTCCACGCTATCGTCTTCGAAACGGAAATGATCGCCTTCAAGCGCCTTGATGTTCGGCTTGAACTTGATGTCCCCGCAGCTTGCCCGCGTCAGAAATTCGCCTGACACGGATGGGTGCGCGTCGAGCGGTTCGTGATCGGGTTTGGGCAGGCCGTAATCCTCCATCCGCCCGACCATCTTCTTGATCGCGCGGCGGGCGAGCGCCTTGCCCAGTTTGCGCGGAAGCCAGGTCGGCGGCGCGGATTTGTCGAGCGGTCTGCCGCCCGCCATCTTGGGCAAGACCCACACGCCGCGCCGCGCCGCGACCCACAGGTTCGCGGCAAGGTGCCGCTGCGACAGTTCGCTCGCGACATCCATCGCGGAATTGCCCATGCCCACCACAACCACGTTCTTGCCGCGCAGATCGACCGGATCATAGGGATCGCGATAATCGTGCGCGTGGAAATGCGCGCCGTGGAAGTCGCCCGGATAGTCCGGCACCTTCGGATCCCAGTGATGCCCGTTGCACACGACGAGCGTGTCGTATCGCCGGGTCTCGCCGGTCGACAGCGTGACCTCCCAGCCGCCGCCGGGGCGGCGCGCTGCCTTCGTCACCGCCGTGTTGAAGGTGATATGCTCGCGCAACCCGAAATGCGCGACGTAATCCTTGAAATACTGGAACAATTGCGCGTGGCTGGGGAAATCCGGCCAGTCGGCGGGAACCGGATAATCCTCGAATGCGAGGCGCCATTTCGAGGTGTCGATATGGAGCGACTGATAGCAGGCGGATTTGCCGTTCGGATTCTTGTAATACCAGTTGCCGCCGATCTCGTCGGACATCTCGAAGCAGTCGAAGGTGATGCGCTCGTCCTTCAGCCGCTTGGCGGTGGTGAAGCCGGAACAGCCCGCCCCGATGATGCAGACACTCTTGCCCTCCGCCATGTTGTCGCCTCTCCCGTCGCGCGCCGGCTTGTCCAGCGTCCATAACCAAAGTTATGATGGCCCGAGCCGGCGCATGAATCAACCGTGCATGGCGGACGGAGGGGAACATGCGCTTCAATGGCAGGGTGGCGTTCATCACCGGCGGCGGATCGGGCATCGGCGCCGCGACCGCGCGCCTGTTGGCCCGTGAGGGCGCGAAGGTGGTGGTCGTCGATCTGGCGGCGGACGCGGCACGCGCCGTGGCCGAAGAGACCGGCGGGATCGCGCTGACCGCAGACGTTGCGAAGCGCCCCGAGCTGGAGGCCGCGATCGCCGCCGCCGTGGAGCGACACGGGCGAATCGACATCCTTTTCAACAACGCCGGCATCGGCTGCTTCGGGCGCACGCCTGATCTGGACCCGGCGGAGTGGGAGCGGGTGATCGGCATCGACCTGAACGCCGTATTCTATGCCTGTCGCGCGGCGATCCCGCACATGCCAAAGCCGGGCGGCGTGATCGTCAACACCGCATCCATCTCCGGCCTGGCGGGGGATTACGGCTTCACCGCCTACAATGCGGCGAAGGCGGCGGTCATCAATTACACTCGCAGCCTCGCGATCGATCATGCGCGCGAAGGGATCAGGGCGAATGTGCTGTGCCCTGGCCTGGTCGCGACGCCGCTCACCGCCGGTGCCAAGGCATTGCCCGGGCTGGAGGCGGCGTGGCACGAAACGATCCCGCTCGGCCGCGCGGCGGCACCGGAGGAAATGGCCGAGGTTGTGGCCTTCCTCGCGTCGGACGCGGCATCCTATGTCACGGGGGCGGTGATCGTCGCAGACGGCGGCCAGACGGCATGGACCGGGCAGCCCAACCTCATGAAGTTCGTGCCGGGCTGAATTTCAGAAGAGCAGCTCCTGCGGGCTTGGGCGGCCGACATTGCCGCCGCCGCGCCGCCGCGCCATCTCGGTCTCGGCGGTGAAGCGCACGTCGGGATCGCGGTCGCTGAGGAAGCCGATCAGGCTCTCTTCCTCGATCTCGCGCCAATCCTTGCCGCGATCGGGGCCGTAGCGCACCCGCGGCAGCAGGCCGGGAACGCGCGACCATTCGAGCAGTTGCTCCACGCCCACCTCGTTGAGCATGTCGCGCAGGTGGAAGGCGGTGACATAGGCGTCCGGGAAGGCGCGATGCGCCGGCAGGCCGCGTTCGTGGATCAGCCCTTCCGGCTTGCGCCAGTAACGCAACACCTGGTTCGAGAAGCTGGGCGAATCCGGCCACAGCCGCAGCGCGCATTTCCAGGTGCAGATCCACTCCGCGCCGTGGGTAAGGGCGGGGGTGCAGAACACCTGTTCGAAATCGGCGCGATGCGCGGCGAGCGCCACGCGGCGCGGCCATGGATCGAGCACCGGGCGGGCCACGTCGTGCCACCACGGCGCATCGGCGACATCCTCGTCAAGGATGTGGTGGATCGCCTGGGTGATCGGCGGCATCAGCCGGCCGGGATTGACCATCCGGTTGCCGCCGTCGCCGGAAATTTCCCAGCGACCGTCCGGCCCCAGCGCCACGTCCTGCCAACCGATCTCGCACACGCCGTGCTGCGGCGGTGTGGGGCCGGTGGTTTCAAGATCGATGACGCGGATGATGCTTGGCGAGGGGCGCATCGCTTCAATGTGGGGCGTCTCGCGCGTCATGTCGAGCGACTCCGCTCAGTGCAAGCTGGGCGTCGATCGCGGCGACGGTGCGGGCGAGTGCGTCGGCGTCACCCGCCTCGGCGCGCGCGGTAAGCATGTCCTCCGTATTGGAGGCGCGCAGCAGCCACCAGCCGTCGGCGGTGGAAACGCGCGCGCCATCGGTGGTGTCGACGCGCGCGCCCGACGCACGCAGCCGCGCGACCACCTCCGCCACCACGCCATCCTTCCGCGCCGGATCGACCGCGAAGCGCAGCTCCGGCGTGCTGACCAGCGCGGGCATGGCATCACGCAGCGCCGCCAGCGATTTGCCCGATTCCGCCACCGCCTCGATCAGCTGCACCGCCGCATGGAGCGCATCGTCGAAGCCGAGCCAGTCCCCGCCGAAGAAGATATGCCCGCTCATCTCTCCCGCGATCGGGGCGTCCAGTTCGCGCATCATCGCCTTGATGTTGCTGTGGCCCGATTTCCACATCACGGGCCGGCCGCCCAGCGCGGCGATGCGATCGAACAGCGCGCTGCTGGATTTCACGTCGGCGACGATCGGCGCGCCGGGGAAGGCGCGCAGAACAGGCTCGACCAGAATGGACAGGATCTGATCGCCGCGCAGCACGCGGCCTTCGCCGTCGATCACGCCGATCCGGTCCCCGTCGCCGTCGAAGGCTACGCCGAAATGGAGCTGTTTTGCGGCGACCAGCGCGCGCAGGTCGGCAAGGTTGGCGTCCTCGGTCGGGTCGGGATGATGATTGGGAAAATTGCCGTCGACATCGGTGAACAACAGGTGATGCTCACCCGGCAGCAGCTTCACGAGCTGCTCGATCACCGGGCCGGCGGCGCCGTTGCCGGCGTCCCAGCCGATGCGGAAGGCGGCGGTGCACTTCCCCATGACGCGGCGGACATAGCCGGCGAGCACATCGACGGTGGAGACGCCGCCCGCTCCGGTTTCCCAGTCGCCAGCCGTCGCCATCGCCGCCAGTTCCCGGATCGCCGCGCCGAACACCGGGCGGCACTGGTGGAGCATCTTGAAGCCGTTGTGGTCGCCGGGATTATGGCTGCCGGTTACCTGTATGCCGCCATCCACTGGTAGCGTCGCGGCGGCGTGATAGAGCATCGGCGAAGGGCCGAGCCCGATGCGCACCACGTCCACCCCGCTCGCCGTCAGCCCCTCGACCAGCCCGGCTTCAAGCATCGGAGACGTCAGCCGGCCGTCATAGCCGACCGCCACCGCCCGTCCGCCTGCGCGCCGCACCAGCGTGCCGAAGCTGCGCCCGAGCGCCACCGCATCCGCCGGTCCGAGCGTCCGGCCGACGACGCCGCGAATGTCATAGTCGCGCAGGATCGCGGGATCGAAGCGGTGCGCCATGCGTGGCTCAGCCGGTGCGCCCGATCAGCAGATCGCGCGCGGCGTTGAGTTCTCGCGCACGGGCCTCCGATCCGCCGTGATCCGGGTGTGCCTCGCTCATCAGCCGGCGATGCGCGGCACGGATCTCCGCCTCGTCCGCCGCCGGGCCGACACCCAGCGTCGCGCGCGCCGCCGGGCGTCGGTCATCGTTCGTGACGGGCGGGCCCGGCCTGCGCTTCGGCTTGTAGCCCAGCGCATCCTTCCACAACCGCCAGCCGGCATAGGCGACGAGCAGCGCGAGGACGAATTTCGCCATCAGGCGAACAGCGGCATTGCCGGCTCGGGCAACGCCAGCCCCGCCATCATTTCGCGCAATTCCTGTCTGGCGGCGACATGGCTCAGGCCCATCGCGCCGAACTCCTTGGCATCCAGCATCGTGAGGCCGGCCGGAAACAGCTCGCGATAGATCACGCGCTCGCCAAGGCCCGGGATGATGCGGAAGCCGACGCGCTTGGAAAGCTGGTCCAGCGCCTCGGAAACGCGGCGCATGTTGCGCGCCTCGATATGCTGGAGCCGGTTGCGCAGCACCACCCAGTCGATCGTCGTGCCGTCAGCCTTCGCCCGCGCCTTGCGCGCATCCCAGATCAGTTCCGAATAGAAGCTCGGCCGCGTCACCTTGAAGGTTTCGGGATGGACCTGACCGATCAGGTCGAAATCGACGAAACTGTCGTTCATCGGGGTGACGAGCGTATCCGCGCGCGTCGCGGCGAGGCGGGCGACCGGATCGTCGCGGCCGGGCGTGTCGATCACCAGATAGTCGCTGCCCGCCGCGAGGTCCGCGAACAGCGCATCGAAATTGCCGCCGTCCTGGCCGTCGCCGGTGGCGTGGCGCGGCACCGCCAGCTCGGCCCCGGTGCGCCGCACGGTTTCGGCGCGATTGTCGAGATAGCGCCCCATCGTGCGCTGGCGATGATCGAGATCGAGGCACGCGACTCGCGCGCCCTGAGCCGCCAGCGCGATCGCCACGTGCACCGCCGTGGTCGATTTGCCCGTTCCCCCCTTCTCGTTCGCGAAGACGATGACGTGAGTCTGTCCATTACCGCTGGGCAATTCGTCGAATCCCTTGTTGATCCCCTGGATAGCCACCCATAGAAGCCCGGTCCGTCGAGGACGAGGGGGTATGATCGAGTGTTGACCGTTCGTGACCTTGCCGCATTGCGAGATGCGGTGAGCGAATTTCGTGCAGAGGGGTTGCGCGTCGCGCTCGTGCCGACGATGGGCGCGCTGCATGCCGGGCATATCGCGCTGGTCGAGGCGGCCAAGCGTCCCGGCACGAAGGTGGTCGCGTCGATCTTCGTCAATCCGATCCAGTTCGGGCCGAACGAGGATCTGTCCCGCTATCCGCGTCGTGAGAAGGCGGATCTGACGATGCTTGCCGATGCCGGCTGCGATCTCGCGTGGTTGCCGGCGGTCGAGACGATGTATCCCGAGGGTTTTGCGACGACCGTGCATGTCGCCGGCGTCACCGAAGGGCTGGATGGCGCCTCGCGGCCGGGCCATTTCGATGGCGTGGCCACGGTGGTGTCGAAACTGTTCAACCAGGTGGGAGCGGATGCGGCTTATTTCGGCGAGAAGGATTATCAGCAGCTTCAGGTAATTCGTCGCATGGTGGCGGATCTGGACGTCGATATCGAGATCGTCGCGGTGCCGACGCAGCGCGATGACGATGGGCTCGCGCTGTCGTCGCGCAATATCTACCTGGACGAAGCGGAGCGCCAGAAGGCGGTCGCGCTGCCGCGGGTGCTGGGTATCGCCGCGCGCGCGATCGGGCGGGGCGACGATATCGTTTCCGCGCTTGCCGAAGCGCGGGTGAGCCTGGTCGGGGCGGGCTTCGTGGTCGATTATGTCACGCTGGTCGATGCCGAAACGCTGAGCGTCACGCCGCACGCGGGGCGCCCGCGCCGGTTGCTGGCGGCGGCGCGCATGGGCGGCACGCGGCTGATCGACAATATCGCGATCGATGAAGGCGAATGAACAGCCTTAACGCCGTTAACCATTTCTGAAGACTATCTGCCGCAGATCCCGTGATCGGTTCATTGTGAACCGAGGGGGCGATGCGATGGGGAACAGTCTCAAGAGCGCGAATTTCCTGATGGAGAGTCGGCTGCGCGATGCGGCGCGCGGCGATTTCACGGCATGCTATGATCTCGGCGTGGCCTATTCCACCGGCACGGCCGGCGCGATGTTCGACCTGATCGAGGCGCACAAGTGGTTCAACCTGGCGGCGATGAGCGGTGACGAGGCCGCGCAGGCGGCGCGGGCCGAGATCGCGGAAGACATGACGGCACGCGAAGTGGCGGCAGCGCAGCGCGCCGCGCGGGACTGGCTCGGGATGAACCGCGCGCGCGCTGCCTGACGCCGGCTCGCCCATCCCCTCGGGAGGGGGACGGGCTGACCATCACTTCTTTGCGGCGGCCTTCTTCGCGGCGGGCTTCTTTGCGGCCGCCTTCTTCTTGGGTGCGGCTTTCTTCTTGCCCTTCGATGGCGCCGCGGCGCGCGCGTCGATCAATTGCGCGGCTTCTTCCAGCGTCAGCTGATCCGGCGCAATCGTCTTGGGCAGGGTGGCGTTGGTCTCGCCGTCGGTGACGTAAGGCCCGTAGCGGCCCTCCATCAGCTTGATCTCCGCCTCGGTGCGCGGATGCGCGCCCAGCACCCTGAGCGGCTCGCGGCTGCCGCGCTGCGGACGGCCACCGCCCGCCGCGGCCTCGGCCAGCTTCACCACCGCGGCGTTCATGCCGGTTTCGAACACCTCGGCGGTCGATTGCAGCCGGGCATACTTCCCATCATGCGCGAGATATGGCCCGTAACGCCCGATCGATGCGGTGATCGGATGCCCGCTGTCGGGGTGGGTGCCGATCGTGCGCGGCAGGCTGAGCAGCTTCAGCGCCCATTCCAGATCGAGTTCGCCGATATCCTTGGGGATCGAGGCGCGCTTCGCCTCCTTGCCCTCGCCGAGCTGGATATAGGGGCCGAAGCGACCGGATTTGCGCTCGACCTCCAGCCCCGTTTCGGGATCTCGGCCCAGCGCTTCCGGCCCGCTATCCTCGGCGCCCTCGCCGCCCGGCTGGGCGAAGCGACGCGTGTACTTGCATTCGGGATAATTGGAACAGGCGATGAACGCGCCGAACTTCCCGCCGCGCAGCGCGAGCTTGCCGTCGCCGCAATTGGGGCAGGTGCGCGGATCGCCGCCGTCGGCACGCTCCGGGAACAGATACGGCGCGAGGAACTGATCGAGCGCGGCGGTGATGTCCGACGGCTTCTGCTCCATCACCTCCACGGTGCGCGGCTTGAAATCGCGCCAGAACGCTTCCAGCACCGCCTGCCATTGCGCGCGGCCGCCGGAAACGTCGTCCAGCTCTTCCTCAAGCTCGGCCGTGTAATCGAAGCCGACATAGCGCTCGAAAAAGCGCTCCAGGAACGCCGTCACCAGTCGTCCGCTCTCTTCGGCGAAGAAACGGTTCTTCTCGATGCGGACGTAAGAACGGTCCTTAAGCGTCTGAATGATCGATGCGTAGGTGGAGGGGCGGCCAATCCCGAGTTCCTCCATCCGCTTGACGAGCGAGGCTTCGGAGAAGCGCGGCGGCGGCTGCGTGAAATGCTGCTCGGCATCCACCGCCTTCTTCGCCGGCGCATCGCCTTCGCGCATTCGGGGAAGGCGGCGCGCGTCATCACCCTCGGCATCGTCCACGCCCTCTTCATAGAGCGCGAGATAGCCCGGGAAGAGCACGACCTGCCCGGTCGCGCGCAGCACGTTGCGGCCGGTGCCGTCGGCCAGTTCGATCGTGGTGCGCTCCATCCGGGCGGAGGCCATCTGGCTCGCCAGCGCGCGTTTCCAGATCAGTTCATACAGCCGCCCGTGATCGCCGCTGCCGGCGCGATCGCGCGAGAAATCGGTCGGGCGGATCGCCTCGTGCGCTTCCTGTGCATTCTTCGCCTTGGTCTGATACTGGCGCGGCTTGTCCGGCACGTAGCTGGCATCGTACCGATCGGCGACCGCGCGGCGCGCGTCGGAGATGGCGGAGCCGTCCATCTGCACGCCGTCGGTCCGCATATAGGTGATCGCGCCGTCCTCGTAGAGGCCCTGAGCGATCCGCATCGTGTGACTGGCGGAGAAGCCGAGCTTGCGCGCCGCTTCCTGCTGCAGCGTGGAAGTGGTGAAGGGCGGCGGCGGGTTGCGCGTCGCCGGCTTGGTTTCGACCGTC
The DNA here is from genome assembly GCF_005502745.1 of Sphingomonas sp. 3P27F8. Taxonomy (GTDB): domain Bacteria; phylum Pseudomonadota; class Alphaproteobacteria; order Sphingomonadales; family Sphingomonadaceae; genus Sphingomonas. The sequence continues at coordinate 130,141 of NZ_SCNL01000009.1, read as the reverse complement.
TGGACGGCAAAGCGCCCGGCCTCGACATCGGCTTTGGCCCGGTTCGCCGTGCCTTCGTCACCGATCGACAGGCGATCGAGCTTCTTGCCTTCCCACTGCACCAGGCGCGCGGCGAAAGGTGTGCCGTCATGCTCCATCGCGGCGGTGACGGACCAATATTCCTGCGCCCGGAACGCCTCGATCTCACGCTCGCGTTCGACGATGAGCCGCAGCGCCACCGATTGCACACGCCCAGCCGATTTCGCCCCCGGCAGCTTGCGCCACAGCACGGGGGACAGCGTGAAGCCGACGAGATAATCGAGCGCACGCCGCGCCCGATAGGCATCGATCAGATCGGTATCCAGCTCGCGCGGGGCCGCCATCGCCTGTGTCACGGCGGCCTTGGTGATCGCGTTGAAGGTGACGCGCTCCACCTTGTCCGGCAGCGCCTTGCGGTTGCGCAGCACCTCCCGCACGTGCCACGAGATCGCCTCGCCCTCGCGATCCGGGTCGGTGGCGAGGATCAGGCGGTCGGCCTTCTTGGCCTCGTCGGCGATCGCCTTCAGCTGTTTCGTCTTGTCCGCGTAATTCTCCCATTCCATCGCGAAGCCGGCGTCGGGATCGACCGATCCGTCCTTTGGCGGCAGATCGCGGACATGGCCGTAGCTCGCGAGGACGCGATAATCCGAGCCGAGGTACTTCTCGATGGTTTTCGCCTTCGCTGGCGATTCGACGATGACAAGCTGCATTGCGGTTTCGTTCTGGTCCTTCACACGTATGCGCGAGGGTGGAGAGGTGGCGGCGCTGCCGTCAAGTCCGTTGCGTCGCCCGCCAGGCGATGAAGAAGCCGAGCCCGAGCAGCAGGTCGATCAGCGCGAATGGCAGGAGCGCGGCGGGAGCCCGCCCCTGGGTGTAGAGGATTGCGACGGGCACGCCGAAAACCAGTTTCTCCAGCACGCCGACCGGCATCAGCGCGCGATAGCGCGCCGGATTTCCCCCGATGATCCAGAACGCAAGCTGGAACACGCTCGCCGTGCCCAGGAAGCCATAGGCGATCGCCTCCGCCCCCGGCTGCGGCGCGCGCAGATATTGCGGGAGCAGCACGATCAGCCCATAGATCGCCGCGCCCCGGAACCACAGCGACACCCATTTCGGCGTCACCGCATCCGTCCGCTCCGTAATTTCAGCCAAGGCTCACCCGCCCGCCGGCGTGGCGTTCAAGCCGGCCCGCCAGCTCGAGTTCGAGCAGCACCGTCTGCACGATCGCGGGGGCGAGGCCGGATTGGCGGATCAGTTCGTCCACCGCGACCGGCACCGGGCCGAGCAGGCTGGCGATATCGCGCCGCGCGCCATCGTCCGCATCGGCCGGCGGAGCCGCGGCGAAGGGCGCGGCGGGTGAGCGCACCGCGCACGCATCGATCGGGCGGATCTGCTCGAGCACGTCGGCCGCGGTCTGCACCAGGATCGCGCCCTCGCGGATCAGCAGGTTGCAGCCCTGCGCGCGCGGATCGAGCGGGCTGCCCGGCACCGCCATCACCTCGCGCCCCGCCTCGTTCGCCAGCCGCGCGGTGATGAGCGAGCCGGATTTCGGCGCGGCCTCGACCACCACCGTGCCCGCGGCGATCCCGGCAATGATGCGGTTGCGATGCGGGAAGTGGCGCGCGCGCGGCTCGGTGCCGGGCGGCATTTCCGCGATCAGCAGCGCCTCCTGCGCGATCCGTTCCTGCAGCGTCGCGTTTTCGGGCGGGTAGGCGATATCGATCCCGCCGGCGACCACGGCGATCGTGGCGGGGCCGGCGCCCATGTGCGCGGCGGTGTCGATCCCGCGCGCCAGCCCGGAGGCGACCGATGCGCCTGCGGCCGCCAGATCATGTGCGAGCTGACGCGCGAAGCGGCAGGCGGCGGCGGAAGCGTTGCGCGCGCCCACGATGGCGACGGTCGGTCGGGCGGCCAGCGTTATATCCCCGCGCACGACGATCGCTGGCGCCGCATTCTCCAGTTCGGCCAGCAGTGGCGGATAATCGGCGTCCCCGATGAACAGGTGGCGCGCGCCAAGCGCCGCGACCTGCCTGATTTCCTCCTCGACGGCGCGGATATCGGGTGGGGTCGGCGCGCGACCGCCGCCCCGCCGCGCAAGCTCTGGCAGCGCCTCCAGCGCGCGCGTCGCGTCGCCGAACCGCGCGACAAGCTGGCGATAGGTGACGGGGCCGATTCCAGGGGTGCGGATCAGCCGCAGCCGATCCGCATCACTCACGCGTGCCGCCGACCCGTGGCTCCGTTCCCTCGATCAGCCTGGCGATATTGGCGCGATGCTTCCACAGCACGATCACCGTAAGCGCGATCAGCAGCGGCACGATATCGAACCAGCCGAATACCGCCGCCGCCACGGGCGCGGCGATCGCGGCCGCCATGCCTGCGAGCGAGGATATCCGCAGCATCGCGAGCAGCCCGAGCCATACGACCGCGTAGATCAGCCCCAGCTCCCAGTGGAGCGCGAGCACGATGCCCATCAGCGTGGCGACACCCTTGCCGCCGCGAAAGCCGAGCCAGATCGGATAGCAATGGCCGAAGAACGCGCCTGCCGCGGCAAGGACGGTGTTGCCCGGAAAAAGCTTCTCGACGATCAGCACCGCCGCGAAACCCTTGGCGAGATCGAGCAGCAGCGTCGCGGCGGCCAGCCCCTTGCGCCCGGTGCGCAACACGTTGGTCGCGCCGATATTGCCCGAGCCGATCTGGCGCAGATCGCCCGCGCCGAACGCGCGCGTCAGGATCACCCCGAACGGGATCGACCCGAGCAGATAGCCGATCAGCATTGCCGCCGCCGGCGCCATCCAGACGTTGCCTGTATCCAGAGTGTTTCCCCCAAATCCGTCGCGCAACGGTTTAGCGCAAGCGTAACGATCGCGCCATTGACCTGTATCAACTTCGCGTTCGTCGCTAGGGGATCACGGCATGAGCGATACGCGGCCAATATTGTTTTTCGATTCGGGCGTCGGCGGCCTGTCGATCGTGGTTCCGTCACGCATGGCGGTGCCCGACGCGCGCTTCATCTACGTGGCTGATTCTGCCGGCTTCCCCTATGGAACGAAGACCGAGGCGGAGATTGCGGCGCGGGTGCCGGCGTTGCTCGGGCGCCTTGCGGAACGCTATGATCCGCGCCTGATCGTGATTGCGTGCAACACCGCCTCCACCATCGCGTTGCCGGCGGTGCGGCAGGCGCTGGATGTGCCGATCGTCGGCACCGTGCCGGCGATCAAGCCGGCGGCGGCGGTCAGCGCAACGCGCGTGATCGGCGTGCTCGGCACCGAGGCGACGGTGCGGCAGGCCTATGTCGATGATCTCGCGGAGCGCTTCGCGGGCGATTGCCGGGTGATCCGTCACGGCTCCGCCGAACTCGTGCAGCTTGCCGAGGCGAAGCTGCGCGGCGGGGTGACGGATCCTGCGCGTTACCGGGCGGTGCTGGCGGGCCTGTTCGATCAGCCGGGCGGCGCGGCGATCGACGTGATCGTCAACGCCTGCACGCATTTTCCGCTGGTCGAGGAAGAGTTGACCGCCGCTGCCGCGCCGCACATCGTGCGATTTGTCGATGGGGGTGCCGGTATCGCGCGGCGGATCGCGCATCTGACGCAGGGTCAGGATTTCGCGCGCGTGGCGCCCGATGTGGCGCTGTTCACCGGAAGCGGCGGCGAGGCCCTGGCTCCCGCGCTGGCGCGCTACGGCTTCCCGATGATCGAGCGGCTGTGATGATCCGGCGGCCGCTGCTCGTCGTCCTCGCGTGGCTGCTCGCGCTCGGCATCGCGCTCGCCCAGCCGATCGCCAGCGGTTTCGCGCTCGGCTTCGGCGATCGGGTCGACGCGATGATCGAGATCAGCCTGCTCGAACACTGGCGCAACGTGCTGACCGGCGCCGCAATGTGGAACGCGCCGTTCTATTTCTATCCCCATCCGGGCGTGCTCGGGTACAACGACGGCTATTTCCTCTCCGGCCTGATCTACACCGCCTCCCGCGCGATCGCGGACCCTTTTCTCGCTGATACGCTGACCGCGGCGACGTGGAAAACGATAGGATTCTTCGCAAGTTACGTCCTGATCGCGCGGGTGTTGTATTGGGGGCGGGGGACAGCGCTGCTGGTTGCGGTGCTGTTCACGATCGCCAACGGCATGGCCGTGCAGGCGGTCCACGCACAGCTTCAGACAGTGGCGCTGGTGCCGCTGGTGTTCGCGCTCGCCATCGTGACGGCGCGCGCCTCGGCTCGCGGGTCGCGGGGTAGGGCGATCGCGCTGGCGGGGGCGCTGGCGCTGACCATCGCGCTGTGGCTGCTCACTGCTTACTACATGGCATGGTTCACGTTGTGGTTCGGCTGCCTGTTCACGGCATGCTGGCTGGTGCAGCGTCGGCGTGTGCTGCCCGGCCCCGCGATCGCGGCGTTGCGCCGTCATGTCGCGCCGATCATAACCGGCGCCGTCGTATTCATTGCAGCGGCACTGCCGTTTCTCCTCACCTATCTGCCGAAGGCGCGGGAGACGGGGGAGCACCACTACGCAGCGATGGCAGGTTATCTCGTGACGCCGCTGGTCGACATGGTGAATGTCGGGCCGCACAATCTGATGTGGGGGTGGATCTGGCGTGGGCTGGAGGCGCTGATCGGCCATTTTGCGCCGGGCGATCCGGGGCTGCCTGCTCGCGTCGTCGGTGGTGAGCACAGCACCGGCTTTCCGCTGTTACTGTTCGCGCTCACGATCATGGCCGCATGGCGCGTGTTGCGCGGCAGCGGCTCGTTTCCACCGCTGCTGCGCACCTATGCGTTGACGTTGGTCGTGGCCTGGGCGCTGACGCTTCAGTTCTGGCTGCTTTCGCCCTGGGGCCTGATATTCTATCTGGTCCCGGGCGCCTCCGGCCTTCGCGTTGTGCTGCGCTTCCAGCTTTTCCTGATCCTGCCGGTGCTGCTGCTGGTCGCGGCGGTATGGCGGCATCGGCTCGCCGCGCTTTCGGCGGCGCATCCGTGGCGGGCCGGTGTGGTCGTATTTCTCCTCGTGGCGGAGCAGATCAACCTGGATCCGGCCGCAGCCGCGCTCGATGCGCCCGCGCAGCGCGCCGCCTTGTGGGCAATTCCCGCTCCGCCGCCGGCATGCCGAAGCTTCTATGTCGTCGCGGCGCGCATCGGCGAGCCGATCTTCCGCTCGCCGGAAAAGCATGCGCAACTTGCGCACAACGTGGATGCGATGCTGCTGGCGGAGCACTGGCGGTTGCCGACGATCAACGGCTGGGCGACCTTCACTCCGATCGACTGGAAGTTCGACCGGCCGCTCGATCCCGATTACGAGCGCCGCGTGCAATTCTATGCTCGCGTCCATGGCATCTCCGGCCTGTGCCGCCTAGATGTACGCGCGCAACACCCGTGGCAGATCGTTACGCTCTGACCGTTTTCCGCTGGCGCCGCTGCGTACATCGCAGTAAGCGAGCCCGCCATGAGCATCGACCATAACGATGCGCGCCCGGTGGATTACGGACGCGTGTTCAACCAGGCGATCGACCGGCTCCATGCCGAAGGCCGATATCGCGTGTTCATCGATATTCTGCGCAACAAGGGGGCCTATCCCAATGCGCGGTGCTTCGCCGGCCATAACGGCCCGAAGCCGATCACCGTGTGGTGCTCGAATGATTATCTCGCGATGGGCCAACACCCGAAGGTTATCGCGGCGATGGAGGAGGCGCTCCATGACGTCGGCGCCGGCTCCGGCGGAACGCGCAACATCGGCGGCAACACACACTACCACGTGGACCTTGAGGGCGAGCTTGCCGATCTGCACGGCAAGGAAGGCGCGCTGCTGTTCACGTCCGGCTATGTCTCCAACGAGGCGACGCTGGCGACGGTGGCGAAGGTGTTGCCGGGATGCATCATCTTTTCCGACGAATTGAACCACGCCTCGATGATTGCTGGCATTCGCAATGCCGGATGCGAGAAGCACGTCTTCCGCCACAACGATCTGACGCATCTTGAGGAGTTGCTGGCGGCGGCCGACCCCTCGCTGCCGAAGCTGATCGCTTTCGAGAGCGTCTATTCGATGGAGGGCGATGTCGCGCCGATCGCGGCGATCTGCGACCTTGCCGACAAATATAATGCGCTGACCTATCTCGATGAGGTCCACGCGGTCGGCATGTACGGCGCGCGCGGCGGCGGCATTTCCGAGCGGGACGATGTCGCGCGGCGGCTGACGATCATCGAGGGAACGCTTGGCAAGGCGTTCGGCGTGATGGGCGGCTACATCGCGGCCGACAAGGTCATCATCGACGTGATCCGTTCCTATGCGCCTGGGTTCATCTTCACGACGTCGCTGTCCCCGGTGCTCGTCGCGGGCGTGCTGGCGAGCGTGCGCCATCTGAAGCAATCGACCGCCGAGCGTGACGCGCAGCAGGCGGCGGCGAAGACGTTGAAGGCCATGTTCGCGGATGCCGGGCTGCCGGTGATGATCGGGGAAACGCACATCGTGCCGCTGATGGTCGGCGATCCGGTGAAGGCGAAGAAGATCAGCGATATCCTGCTTGCTGAATATGGCATCTACGTCCAGCCGATCAACTATCCCACCGTGCCGCGCGGCACGGAGCGGTTGCGCTTCACGCCCGGCCCGGCGCATGACGAGGCGATGATGCGTGATCTCACGCAGGCGTTGACCGAGATCTGGGACCGGCTGGAGATCAGGAAGGCGGCGTAAGCCGGGCCATTGCCCAGCGTGCCGCGTCCTGCACCACATCGTTCGCATCGTCGAGCAACGGCGCGACTGCCGCAATCAACGTGGCATCCCCGCTGTTGCCAGCCGCGATCAGGCAGTTCCGCACCATCCGGTCACGACCGATCCGCTTGATGGGGGAGCCGGCGAAAACCTGCCGGAAGCCGGCGTCGTCCAGCCCCAGCAATTCGTCGAGATAGGGTGCCGTAAGTTCGGCGCGCGGGGCAAAGGCCATGTTGGCGCGTGCCGCCGCGGCAAACTTGTTCCACGGGCACGCCGCGAGGCAATCGTCGCAGCCGTATATGTGGTTGCCGATCGCGGCGCGGAACTCTTCCGGGATCGGCCCCGCATGCTCGATCGTGAGATAGGAGATGCAGCGCCGCGCATCCAGGCGATAGGGCGCCGGAAAGGCGTCCGTAGGGCAGGCGCGCTGGCAGGCATCGCACGAGCCGCAGGTGTCTTGCCCGGCCGCATCCGGCTCCAGCGCCAGCGTGGTGTAGATCGCGCCGAGGAACAGCCAGCTTCCCTCCGAGCGGCTGACAAGATTCGTATGCTTGCCCTGCCATCCAAGCCCTGCCGCCTCCGCCAGCGGCTTTTCCATGACGGGCGCGGTATCCACGAACACTTTCAGGTCTCCGCCACCCTCGGCCACCAGCCAGCGGGCAAGGGCTTTCAGCGCTTTCTTCACGACGTCATGGTAATCCTGCCCCTGCGCATAGACCGAGATGCGCCCGCGTGTGGGCTCATCCGCAAGCCGCATCGGATCGTCGCGCGGGGCGTAGCTCATGCCGAGCGCGATCACGCTTCGTGCGTCCGGCCACAGGCCAGCGGGGCTTTCGCGGTGATGGGCGCGTGCCTCCATCCACAGCATGTCGCCGTGCGCGCCCGCCGCCAGCCACGCGCGCAGCCGCTCGGCGGCGCGTGGCGCGGCATCCGCGCTGGCGATGCCGCATGCGGCGAACCCCAGTTCCGCTGCCTTCCTCTTGAGGCGGGATTCGAGAGACTTGTTTACTTCCACCGGCTATCGCTACCACAAACGGGGACGGCATGAGCGACAATCCAGCGATCACCGCAAGCGGTCTGGTCAAGCGTTTCGGCGGGCGCCGGGTGGTCGACGGTGTCGATCTGGTCGTACCGAAGGGCATGATCTACGGGGTGCTCGGGCCAAACGGCGCCGGCAAAACCACGACGTTGCGCACATTGCTCGGCATTATCGAGCCGGACGAGGGCAGCCGGGCCCTGCTTGGCTTCAGCCACCCGCGCGATGCGAGCGATCTGGTCGGCTACCTGCCGGAGGAGCGCGGCCTCTACCCCGCAATGAAGGCGCGTGATGCTATTGCCTTCATGGGCGCGCTGCGTGGCCTGCCGTGGGCGGAGGGGCGCCGGCGCGCGGGCGAACTGCTGGAGGCGAACGGCCTTGGCCAAGCGACGGACCAGAAAATCAGAAAACTTTCCAAGGGCATGGCGCAGCTTGTTCAGTTGTTGGGCTCGGTCGTGCATCGACCGAAGCTGCTGGTGCTGGATGAGCCCTTCTCCGGCCTCGATCCGGTCAATCAGGAGCGGCTGGAGGCGCTGATCCTGGGGGAGCGCGATCGCGGCGCGACGATCCTGTTTTCCACGCATGTGATGGCTCATGCGCAGCGTTTGTGCGACCGGCTGGCGATTATCGCCGGCGGCCGGCGGCGGTTCGAGGGAACGGTGGAGGAGGCGCGCGGTCTGTTGCCGCAGCAGGTGCTCTACACCCCGCACTTCCCCGATGGCACGATCCGCGCGCTGCTACCGGCGGATGCCGTGCCGACCGGAGCCGGGTGGCGCTTCGAACTGCCACGCGAGGGGATCGAGGGGTTGCTCCGGCGACTGATCGATACCGGGCATGGCATTTCGGGCCTGTCGATCGAGCGGCCAGGCCTTCATGAGGCGTTTGTCCGCATTGTCGGCGATGCCGCGCTGGAGGATGCGGCATGACGCGGCTGCCGCGTGCCTTGCGCCAGACGCTGACGATCGCACGGCGCGATTTCATCGCAACGGTGTTCACGCCGATCTTCCTGATTTTCCTGTTCGCGCCGGTCATCATGGGATCGTTCGGCGCGATCGGCGGCCTGGGCGCGGCGAGCGTTACGGCGGGCGCTGCAGATCGGACGCGCGTGGTGGCGATCGCGGCGCCGCGCGAGGCGGCGTTGCTGCGGGATGCGGATGCTGCGCTCCGGCCATTGTTCCCCGGCGATGGGGGCCCGCCGGCGCTGGAACTGCACCGGCCGGGCGGCGACGCGATGGTTCAGGCGCGGGCGGCGCTCGCGACGCCGGGCGTGGATGTCGTGGCGGTGATGGCAGGTTCGCTGGAACGCCCGCAGATCCTGCGTGCCGCCGATGCGCGACGCTCGGGCGATTATCTGGCTGCGCTGGCCGATCGCGCGCTTCGTGTCTCGCGCGATCCGCGGGTGCATTCGGCGCCGCGCGTCAGCGTCGTCGATCGCGTGCAGCCAAACGCCGGCAAGCGCAACGCGTCTGCCTTCTTTGCCGTGTTCGGCATCTTTTTCCTCACCCTGTTTCTATCGGGGCAGGTGGTCGGCACGATGGCCGAGGAGCGCAACAACAAGGTGATCGAGGTGCTCGCTGCCGCCGTGCCGCTGGAAAGCGTATTCCTGGGCAAGCTGGTCGGCATGTTCGGGGTGGCGGTATTGTTCGTCACTTTCTGGGGCGTGGTGCTGAGTCAGGTCAGCGCGCTGCTGCCCGGTGGCGGGCTCGCGGGAATGGCGCCGGCGGTCGGTACTGGCGTGTTCGCCTTCCTGTTCGCGGCCTATTTCGCGATGGCCTATCTCCTGCTCGGCTCAGTATTCCTTGGCGTCGGTGCGCAGGCATCGACGATGCGCGAGATACAGATGCTGTCGCTTCCGATCACGATCGTTCAGGTGGCGATGTTCGGTCTATCCTCTGCGGCGGTATCGCATCCCGGGTCGTGGGTGGCGACGCTTGCGGAGATTTTCCCGCTTTCCTCACCCTTCGCAATGGCGGGCCGCGCGGTGAACAGCCCGGACTTGTGGCCGCATCTCCTCGCGCTGGGATGGCAGGCATTGTGGGTCGCCATCTTCGTCATGGTCGGGGCGCGACTGTTCCGGCGGGGTGTGCTCCAGTCCGGCAGCCCGGCGGGCGCGTGGCGCAAGCTGTTCAACCAGGCGGAGCAGAGGGCCGATCGCGCCGGCTATTGACATTCATGTCAGCTAGGAGTTTTCTCGCATCAAAGAATAGGAGAGACTCATGGCTACGCTGGCGAAGAATGTGAGCGATTTTCCGGCCATCGACCCGCTCGATGTCAGCCGCGCCGAGCTATATCGCGACGATACCTGGCAGGTGCCATTCGCGACGCTGCGTGCCACCGCGCCCGTGCACAAGGTGGAGAATTCGGAATACGGCGCTTACTGGTCCGTCTCCACGTACAAGCCGATCGTCGAAGTGGAGTCGCTCCCGGATCTCTATTCGTCCGAGGTGGGTGGGATAACGCTCGCCGATTTCATCGAGAATTCGGATGTGAAGATGCCGATGTTCATCGCGCGCGATCGACCGGTGCACACCGGCCAGCGACGTACCGTATCCCCTGCGTTCACCCCGTCAGAGATGACGCGCATGTCCGCCGATATCCGCCGCCGTACGGAAGAGGTGCTAGACAGTCTGACATTTGGCGAAACGTTTGACTGGGTAGATACCGTTTCGATCGAGCTCACCACGCAGATGCTGGCGATCCTGTTTGATTTTCCGTGGGAGGATCGCCGGAAGCTGACCTTCTGGTCCGATTGGGCTGGTGATATCGAGATCGTCAAAAGCGAGGAACTGCGCCAGCAGCGGCTTCAGCACATGTATGAATGCGGCGCCTATTTCCAGAATTTGTGGAACCAGAAGGTCGGCAAACCGCAGACGCCCGATCTCATCAGCATGATGATTCATTCGGATGCGATGAGCCACATGGATCATTTCGAATTTATCGGAAATCTGATCCTGCTGATCGTCGGCGGCAACGATACGACGCGCAACACGATGTCGGCGCTCGCCTACGGCCTGGATAAATTCCCGGATCAGCGCGCGAGGCTGGAGGCTGATCCCTCGCTCATCCCGAATACCGTGAGCGAAATTATCCGCTGGCAGACGCCGCTCGCACACATGCGTCGCACCGCAACCGCCGATACCGAATTGATGGGGCACCAGATCAAGGCCGGTGACAAACTGGCCCTCTGGTATATTTCCGCCAATCGCGACGAGACGGTGTTCGGCGACAATGCCGACCAGATCGTCGTGGATCGCGAGAATGCGCGGCGGCATCTGGCGTTCGGCCACGGCATCCACCGCTGCGTCGGCGCACGACTGGCGGAGCTCCAGGTCGGTATCCTGCTGGAGGAAATGGCCAAGCGCCGGATGCGCGTGAACGTCGTCGGCGAGCCGGAGCGCGTATCGGCGTGTTTCGTCCACGGCTATCGCAAGCTGCCCGTCGAGTTGAGCCGTTACTGACGGCTCCTGCTAACTGGCTGCCGGCAGGGGCCCGACCCGCGCAAATGGCGTTTTGCCGGCATGGCTTTTGCGTGCACGCGATTCAAAATAAAACGCCCGGGCGGTCGAGCCGGGGCGTTTTTAATCGCAATTCCGCCGGTCACGCGCCGGCGGGGGACGGCGTACCGAATGGGCCGGATGGCCGGCGCGTCTTGGGGATCGAGGTGCCCGCGGCGCGCAGGCCCGCGGCCTTCGGGCCGTTATCGATGCGCCCGATCTCCTCGCCGGCGATCAGCTTCTTGATCTCGTCGCCCGAAAGGGTTTCGTATTCGAGCAACGCACCGGCCAGCGTGTGAAGCTGATCGATATGCTCGCTCAGCACATGCTTGGCGCGCGACAGACCACCCTCGACGATCGACTTGATCTCGTCATCGATCAGCTGCTGCGTCTGGTTAGACATGCGCGCCGGCTGCGAATTTGAATAGCCAAGGAAGCTCTCGCCCTCCGGCTGCGAATATTCGACCGGGCCGACCTTGTCCGACATGCCCCATTTCGTGACCATGTCGCGTGCGAGGCCGGTCGCGTACTGGATATCGCCCGACGCTCCCGATGAAACCTTGTCGTAACCGAAGATCACCTCTTCCGCGACGCGGCCACCCATGGCGACGGCGAGATTGGCGTACATCTTGTCGCGGTGATAACTGTAACTGTCACGCTCCGGCAGGCGCATCACCATGCCCAGCGCGCGGCCGCGCGGGATGATCGTCGCCTTGTGGATCGGATCGGATGCCGGCTCGTGCAGCGCGACGATGGCGTGGCCGGCTTCGTGATAGGCGGTCATCCGCTTCTCATCTTCGGTCATAACCATGGAGCGCCGTTCCGCGCCCATCATGACCTTGTCCTTGGCTTCCTCGAATTCGGCCATCGCGACGAGCCGCTTGCTCTTGCGCGCGGCGGTCAGCGCCGCTTCGTTGACGAGGTTGGCAAGATCCGCGCCCGAGAAACCCGGCGTGCCGCGCGCAATGGTGCGGGCATCCACATCCGGCGCGAGCGGCACCTTCTTCATGTGAACTTCGAGGATCTTCACGCGGCCCTCGATATCCGGGCGCGGCACGACGACCTGGCGATCGAATCGGCCCGGCCGCAGCAGTGCCGGATCGAGCACGTCGGGGCGATTGGTCGCCGCGATGATGATGATGCCTTCGTTCGCTTCGAACCCGTCCATCTCAACCAGAAGCTGGTTGAGGGTCTGTTCGCGCTCGTCGTTGCCATTGCCCAGGCCCGCGCCGCGATGGCGGCCGACCGCGTCGATCTCGTCGATGAAGACGATGCAGGGCGCCGATTTCTTTGCCTGCTCGAACATGTCGCGTACGCGGCTGGCGCCCACGCCGACAAACATCTCGACGAAGTCGGAACCCGAAATGGTGAAGAACGGCACGCCCGCTTCGCCTGCGATCGCGCGCGCAAGCAGGGTCTTGCCGGTGCCGGGCGAGCCAACCAGCAACGCGCCCTTCGGAATCTTGCCGCCAAGCCGCGCGAATTTGGTGGGATCCTTGAGGAATTCGACGATTTCCTCCAGCTCCTCGCGGGCCTCATCGATACCGGCGACATCGTCAAACGTGACCCGGCCTTCCTTCTGCGTCAGCATCCGCGCGCGGCTCTTGCCAAAGCCCATCGCGCCACCAGCGCCGCCGCCTTTCTGCATCTGACGCATCACCAGGAAGGCGATGCCGACGAACAGCAGGAACGGCAGCGCCTGCACCAGCACATATTGCCAGATCGACGGGCCTTCCTCCGGCTTGCCGGAGATTGCGACGCTGGACTTGCGGAGCCTGTCCGTGAGCTGCGGGTCGCTGACCGGGTAGGTCTTGAACTTGTCACCGGACTTGAGCGTGCCGGTGATCAGATCGCGGCTGACGTTCACGTCCTTGACCGAGCCCTGATCCACCTTGTCGAGGAAAGTCGAATAGGCGATCGTATTGCCCTGCGCCGCCGGCGTCTTGCCGTCGAACATCGTGACGACGAGCGCGAGCGCGAGCAGAATGCCGACCCAGATCAGCAGGCTCTTCATCCACGGGTTCGGGCCGCCACCGTTGTTCTCGGAGCCGGGCTGCTTGTCCTTGTCGATCATGCGCTACCTTTCACGTCCCCCAATGTAGGCGACAGGAGGTTAATGGCAATGGAACAAGAGCGGTCAGAGTGATCGACGGGACGGTGCTTTTTCGATTTTCCACATATCGCCGCGCGGCGTGAGCATCACGCCGGCCTGGGTGGCCCGTTTGCCGGCCGCGAGCGAATCGAGCAGCGGTTCGACATTGCTGGCATCGCCCCACGGGGGCAGGGCGATCGCATGATGCGTGCGAACCAGCCCGATCGCGCGGCGGACGAGTCGGCGGCGCAGTTCGCGCGGCAGTCCGCCCACGTCGAGACGAAGCGTGACATCGCCGTTCGCGCGCTCCGACCAGAGGCGGTCGACGGCGAATGACAGCGCCTGTTCCGCTTCGGCAAGGGCGGCCGCGGACTGGGCGAGCGCGGCCGGGTCCAGCGCGGGCGCGTCGGCCAGCAACGCGCGGAACCTCACCCGATCGTATCGCGTATCCTGATTGCTAGGATCGTCGACAAACGGCGCCCCGGCCCTGCTTGCGATCTGGCGCAGCTCCGTGCGCCGCCAGCCGAGCAACGGGCGGACGACCGGCATGCCGGCGATCTCCGCGCGCGGCCGCACCCCGGCAAGACCGGACACACCCGAGCCACGGGCGGCGCGCATCAGGAAGGTTTCGGCCTGATCGTCGGCATGATGGGCGGTGGCAAGCGCGCGTGCACCGCGCGCCCGCGCCCAGTCCGCAAGCAGCGCATAACGCGCCTCGCGCGCAAGCGCCTGGATGCTGGCGCCTGCGATCGGCTTTTCGGGGGCTAGCGTCGCATGGGGCAGGCCGAGCGCAGCGCAATATCGCGCGACCATCGCGGCCTCTTCGCCGGAGGCGGAGCGAAGGCGGTGATCGACGGTTGCGACGATAACGCTGTCCGGCCGCGCGGCATGGGCCAGCGCGAGCAGCGCCATGCTATCCGGGCCGCCCGACACGGCAAGCGCGATGATGCCCGCGCCGGGGGCCAGGCGATCGAGATCGGTGCGAAAACGGTCGAGGTCGCCCGCCTCAACCATCATGCCTCACCAGTCCCGTAAACGTGCCATCACTTGCACTTCGCGGCGGTGCGTGCGCGGGTGATGTCGGCCTGCATCTGGGCCCCGATCTTCGCGCCATACACATCCGCCAGCTCGCCATAGACCTTGCAGGCGTCGGCGGGCTTGTTGAGCTTCATCAGCGACTGGCCAAGATAATAAAGGCTTTCCGGCGCACGTTCGCCATCGGGCATCTTCTTGTAATTGTCGTAAAAAGCGATCGAGGCAAGGCTGGGCTTGCCATCGTCGAGATAGGAGCGGCCGAGCAGATTCTGCGCGAAGCTCGCGCGCCGCGACTTGGGATATTCCGCGACCACTTTCTTGAGCTGCGCCGCGGCCTCCGGGTAGAGCTTTGCCTGCCACAGGCGATAACCGTAGATGTAATCGTCCTCATCGGCCTGGCCCGACGCGGGCTTTTCCACTGCCGCGACCAGCTTGGCGCGGGCAGGGTCCTTGCCGGGGGCGGGGGCAGCGGCTTCCGGCTTCCTCGCGGGCGTTTCGGGCCTGCTGGCCGGCGTGGAGGTTGCAGGTCCGCCGGAGCCCTCGGCCGGGCCGCCGGTGTCGGAGATTGGCGCGGTGCCGGCGAGTCGCGCGTCCATCTCCTTGCGATAGGCGGCGAACTGCTCCTCAAGCTGGCGCAGGCGATATTGCGATTGCTCGATCTGTCCCGTCATCGAGGCGACCTGCTGTTCGAGCGAGCTGACGCGCTGGGTCAGGTCGGTGATCGGCGTTGTCGCGGGCGAGCCGATATCGCGACCCGGCGCAGGCGCTCCGGTGATCTGCGGTTCGACGGAAGGGATTGCGCCCGCGCCGCCCGGAAAAACCTTGCGCTGCACGGCGCGCATCTCACCTTCAAGCTTGCCGACCCGGCCTTCCAGGCCGGATTGCGCGGTGGCGGGTAGCGCCCAGCACATCGCCACGCCAGCCAACAACAGTAACTTACGCATCGCCGTCATCCCCCGGAGCGCGCGGGCTCCCCTCAATCAAGATGTCAAACCGTGAACGCGATCAATTTCCCGCATCCGGCGTCGTCGCATTGCCGGCCGCTTCCGGCGCCGGATTTGCGAAGGCGGCGGGTGGCTTGGTCGGTGCCGGCGCGGTGGCGGTCGGCCGCGCGGATGGTGTCGCGGCGGCGGTCGGCGTCGCCGCCGGCTTGCCCGCGACCCGCGCCGCCAGTGCGCTGGCGCTTACCGCCACGCCCTTGATCGGCCGCGATCCGTCGCCAAGCGGCGGCAGCGCGGACCCGTTCAGCGTGACCGTCAGCTTGTCCGGCCGCCCGACGTTGATCTTCGGGTCCTTCGCGTCCGCCGGCACGTCGAAACGATCGCCCGCCTTCATGGTGCCGAGGTACAGCGACTTGTCGTCGGCATCATAGACGCGCAACCATACATCGTCGGAGGCCGTGAGCGTGACGTGGGCCTGGGCGGGCACCGCAGCCGATGGTTGCGCCGCCGGCACCGCCACCGCGACGGCCGGTGCGGCGCCGGGTGCGGCATGGTCGTTGTCGCTGCGCCACTTGCCGACCGCGAACCACAGCACCGCCAGCACTATCACCGCAAGCGCGATCCCGGCGGCCACGATCACCACGCCGCGCGAAGGGACGCGCGCCGGATCGGCGATCTCATACGGCTGATATTGCGCCACCGGCCGGCCGAGCCGCGCCACTTCCTCACGCGTTTCGCGTGCGATCGCCACCTCATCCTCGCCGACCGCACGGGCATAGGCGCGGGCGAACCCCACCGCATAGGTCGGAGAGGGAAGGGACGCGTAACCGCCGTTCTCGATCGCTTCCAGATGTCGCTGCGGCACGCGGGTGCGCGCGGCGATTTCCGCCAGCGTCATCCCCTGCGCGTCGCGGGCGATGCGCAATCGCTCCCCGACCGGACGGGGAAACAGTGTCGTCTGATCGCCGGTGGCGGCGTCGGTCATTGAAATCTCCGGCTGCGGGCCGCAACCATGTATTTGTTTCGGGCCCGCTATTCCAATGACGTGTCCCAAAGGCCGGGTTGCGTGTCAATCACACTTACCTGTGTTAGTCCACGATCTACCCCAATTCGACGCCCTGCGCGGCGGCGAACGCGGCCAGTGCGCCGCGAAAGTCGCGCGGGGGCGTCGCGAGCAGGCGCCGCATTTCCGCCATCACCGCGCTGCGATCGAGCGAACGGATCATCGCCTTGATCGGGCCGACCGCCGCCGGGGTGATCGACAGCCGCTCGATGCCGAGGCCGATCAGCGCCATCGCCTCCAGCGGCCGCCCGCCCATTTCGCCACAGATCGTGAGCGTCACGCCCGCCGCGCGTACTGGCTCCACGACGCTCGCGAGAAAGCGCAGGATCGATGTCGAGAGCCAGTCATAGCGGTCCGCCAGCTTCGGATTGGCGCGATCGGCGGCGAACAGGAATTGGGTCAGATCGTTGGTGCCCACCGAGATGAACTGCAACTTCGGCAGCAGCAGATCGAGCTGATAGGCAAGGCTCGGCACCTCCAGCATCGCGCCGTAGCGGATATCGGCGGGCAGACGGCGGCCGCGATTGAGCAGCCATTCGCGCTGCGCTTCGAACAGCGCGCGCGCCTCGTCGAACTCCCACGCCTCCGACACCATCGGAAACATCACGTTCAATGTGCGCCCGGCCCCGGCCTCCAGCAGGGCGCGGGCCTGCACCTTCATCAGCCCCTCGCGCTCTAGGCCGAGGCGCAGCGCGCGCCAGCCCATTGCCGGGTTCTCCTCGTCGGCGGGATTGTCCTTCAGATACGGCAGCGCCTTGTCCCCGCCGATATCGATGGTGCGGAACACCACCGGGCGCTCGCCCGCGGCATCCAGCACCTCGCGATAGAGCCGCTGCTGACGCTCGCGCGAGGGCAGGGTGGCGGAAACGAGGAACTGGAATTCCGTGCGGAACAGGCCGATCCCGTCCGCGCCGGTCAGGTCGAGCGCGGCGACATCGTCGCGCAGCCCGGCGTTGACCATGACCTTTACGCGGTGCCCGTCCGTCGTTTCGGGCGCCACCTCGCGCAAGGCGGCATAAGCGGCGCGACGCTTCTGGCGTAGCGCGAGCTTTGAATCGAACGCCTCCTCCATCGCGGGGGACGGGCGCACCACCACCGTTCCCTCGTTCACGTCGAGCAGCAGGAGATCGCCGTCCGCGATCAGCCGGCGCACGTCGCGCACGCGGCCGAGCACCGGCACCCCCATCGCCCGCGCGACGATCGTGACGTGCGCCGTCAGCGATCCTTCCTCGAGGATCACGCCCTTGAGCCGCCGGCGATCATATTCGAGCAGTTCGGCGGGGCCCAGGTTACGCGCGATGAGGATCGTGTCGCGGCGCAGGCCGAGTTGCGCGGCGGTGCCCATCTGACCGGAAACGATCCGCAGCAGGCGGTTCGCCAGATCCTCCAGATCGTGCATCCGGTCCGCCAGCAGCGGGTCATCGATCTGGCGCATCCGCTGCCGGGTGCGCTGCTGGACGCGCTCGATCGCCGCCTCGGCGGTAAGGCCGCTGTCGATCGCCTCGTTGATGCGCCGCGCCCAACCCTCGTCATAGGCGAACATCTTGTAGGTGGCGAGAACCTCGTCATGCTCGCCGCCGACGCCGAACTCTGCCTCGCGCGTCATGCGCTCGATCTGTTCGCGCATCTTGTCGAAGGCGGCATAGACGCGATGGCGCTCCGCCTCGGTGTCCTCCGCGACAGTGTGTTCGATCGTGATCCGCGGCTGGTGGAACACCGCATAGCCCGCCGCCATCCCGTCGACCAGCTTCTGGCCCGCGATACGCACGCTGGCGGTGGACTGCGGCCGGTCGCCGCCGGGGCCGGTCGCCTCGTCGATCAGCCCTGCGTTGGCGATAAGCTCGGACAGCACCATAGCGACCGTCTGGAGCGCCTCGATCTCCACGTCGGCATATTTGCGCGCCTCGGTGTGCTGCACCGAAAGGACGCCCACCGCGCGCTCGCGGCGGATGATTGGCACGCCGGCAAAGCTCTGGAAGCGCTCTTCCCCCGTTTCGGGGCGATAGGCGAAATGCGGATGGCTGGCCGCCTCGTCCAGGTTGAGCACCTCGACATCGCTCGCGATCGTGCCGACCAGCCCCTCGCCGAGCGCAAGCTTCGTCACGTGCACCGCGCTCGCATCCAGCCCGCGCGTCGCGAACAGCTCCAGCACGCCCTCGCGCAGCAGGTAGATCGAGCACACCTCGCTATCCAGTGCTTCGCCGATGATCTCCACCACCTGATTGAGCTTCGCCTGCGCGTTCGATCGCGCCGCCATCACATCGTGGAGGCGGACAAGGATCTCGCGGGCGGAAGCGGCGGCGGAAACGGGCATGGGACAGCGCTATCAGACCGGGGCGTTGGGTGCCACGCAGCATTTTCTGGCAGTGCTCACAACCGAAATTATGGATGAATTATCCGTAATGTCGCGTGAGCGAACTTCGGGGCCCGATAATCTCGCCGCATCACCGAAAGGGTAAGGGAAAAATGGCGCCTGGAAGAATCGGACGGCGTGTACTGGCCGGCTGCTTGACGAGTTCTTTGTGGATCCGAATGAGTCGTTCTATCCCAATGTCACGCCGCCCGATCCGCGTGTCGCCTGCGATCGACAGAAGGTGCCCGGCAAAGTCATATTCTATGCGCCCGATGCCGATTTCCATGGGCATGACCGGGTGGTTTTCGAGAACGCAAATTCGAACGGGATCGTTCGGCGTATCGTAGCGGATATTGACGTGCGATCATTCGGCCGGACCCAGACCTGCCGGCATCAGCCCCGCGCCATCTATTCGAACAGGTCGCCCTCGCTCCCGGCCGGCGGGTTCAGCCCGAGGTGCTTCCAGCCACCGGCGTTTAGGCAGCGCCCGCGCGCGGTGCGTGCGACGAGGCCGAGCTGGATCAGATACGGCTCGATCACCTCCTCGATCGTGTCGCGCGGTTCCGATAATCCGGCAGCAAGCGTTTCCACGCCCACCGGGCCGCCGCGATAAATGTCCGCGATCATCGTCAGATAGCGCCGGTCCATCGCGTCAAGGCCAAGGTGGTCCACTTCCAGCCGGTTCAGCGCGCGATCGGCGGCGGTCGCGTCCACCTCCAGCGTGCCCGCGACATTGGCGAAATCGCGCACCCGGCGCAGCAGGCGGCCGGCGATGCGCGGCGTGCCACGCGCCCGGCGCGCGATCTCCGCGGCGCCGTCCGGCGCGATGTGAAGATCGAGCAACCGTGCCGCGCGTGACACGACATGCTCCAGTTCGTCCACCGTATAGAATTGCAGGCGCACCGGAATGCCGAAGCGATCGCGCAGCGGGGTCGTGAGCAGCCCCTGCCGGGTCGTCGCGCCGACAAGCGTGAAGCGCGGCAGATCGATCCGCACGGAGCGCGCCGATGGCCCCTCGCCGATCATCAGATCGAGCGCGCGATCCTCCATCGCCGGATAGAGCACTTCCTCTACGGCGGGCTGGAGGCGGTGGATCTCGTCGATGAACAGCACGTCGCCATCCTCGAGATTGGTGAGCAGCGCCGCCAGATCGCCCGATTTCGCGATCACCGGCCCGGAAGTAGCGCGAAATCCCACGCCCATCTCGCGCGCGACGATCTGCGCGAGCGTGGTCTTGCCCAGCCCGGGCGGCCCGAACAGCAAGACATGGTCGAGCGCGTCGCCCCGGGATCGTGCCGCCTGGATGAAGACGCGCAGATTCTCGCGCGCGGCCTTCTGCCCGACGAACTCGTCCAGCGTGCGCGGGCGCAACGCTGCGTCCACGTCTTCCGGCCGGCGGGCGGGGGTCAGCAGGCGGTCGGCATCGGTCATCGCGAGGGACATAAACGGAACACGACAACCGGGGAAAGCGAAATCGGGGCGGTGAAGCGGTCATGCGCGCCGCTTCCCCGCACGGCGGCTGGCGGAATGCGCCGTGGATCACGTCGCCGGCCCGCCCGGTCCGGGTGTTGACCAGCAGTGGATCCGGCCCGTCGCGAACCCGGCGGTTTCGCGTCAGCGCGCTGCCTTGCGCAGCGCCAGCCTGACGAGGGCGTCCAGTGTCGCGCCCGCGCCAAGCTCTTCCTCGGACGCCGCCACCGCGCTGCTCGCCTCCGCCGGGCGGAAGCCAAGATTGAGCAGCGCGGAAACGGCATCCGCGCCAGCCCCCGTTGCGCCTGTTGTCGCGGCTGCCGATCCGCCCGGACCCAGCACGATCCCGCCGGCCTTGTCCTTCAGTTCACGCACGATGCGCTCGGCCAGCTTCGGGCCAACCCCGTTGGCGCGCGCAACCATCGCCTTGTCCTGCGCCGCGATCGCGCGGGAAAGATCGGCCGGCTCCAGCGCGGAAAGGATCGCCAGCGCCACCCGCGCGCCGACGCCCTGCACCCCGGTGAGCAGGCGAAACCAGTCGCGCTCCTCGGCGCGGGCGAAGCCGACAAGGCGGATGAATTCCTCTCCGACCAGCATTTCGGTGAACAGCACGCATGCCTCGCCGACCGGGCCGATCGCCGCGAGCGTCCGGGACGACGCACCGACAAGATAGCCGACCCCGCCGACGTCGATCACCGCATGATCGATCCCGGTGGAATCGAGCCGGCCCTTGAGATGCGCGATCATCGAGGCGGCAGGGTGCGAATGGCGTGACGCATGGCCGCGGACATAATCGGAACGAACGGGCGGCGGAAGCGTCTTTGGGAGACATACGCCGGCAACAGGCGTCAGCGACGGTTCACATTGCCGGCGATAAAGCGTTTGTCCCCTATATCGATAAGGCTGGTCCCATGGCTATCAAGTGGCGTGTAACGGGATTGCGGGTAATGACGGGGGTCGTCGCGGTCGCGACCCCGCTGGCAGCCGTTTCGGCGCAGAATTACCCGCCGCCGCAGGGTTATCCCCCGTCACAGGACTATCCTTCACAGCAGGGCTATCCCTCGGCACAGGATTATCCGCCACAACCGGCCTATCCCTCGTCGCAAAACTACCCTTCGCAACAGGGCTACCCGTCGCAGCAAGGCTACCCTTCGCAGCCGGGATATCCCTCGCAGCAGGCTTACCCGCCAGTTGCGAACGGCCAATATTATGATCCGCAGGCGCCCGGCTACGATCAGGCACCCGCCTATGACAGCTACGTCAATACCGCGCCGCCGGGTTACGACGGATCGCGCCCGCCCCCGCCACCGCCCGGCTATCAGGCCGATCCCGCCTACGCCCAGCAACTGGAGCAGGATCGCCATTACGAAGCTTATGCCGAGGATTGGGCGCAGCGTTATTGCGTGCGATCGGGCAACAATGCCGGCACCGGCGCCGTGATCGGCGGATTGCTCGGTGCATTGCTCGGATCGAGCGTCGCCGGGCGTCACGATCGGGGCGCCGGGCTGGTGGTGGGTGGCATCGCCGGCGCGGCTGGCGGCGCGGCGGTGGGCAGTGCGAGCGGCAACGCCACCAGCCCGGGATGCCCGCCAGGCTATGTCGTGCGCGGCGGCGCGCCGGCCTTTTATTATGAGGGCTATGGCGAGCCTTATTATTATGCCGCGCCGGCCTGGTATCGGCCATGGGTGTTTGTCGACCAGCGCTGGGTCTATCGGCCGTATCCGTATCGGACGTTCTACTATAGCCATTTCGGTTATGGGCGGCCGGGCTATGGCAGGCCGGGCTATGGCCGCCCCGGTTATCGCTATCATGGCGGATGGAGATATCGCGACCGCCGCTACTGATCGCGGTCAGGCGATCCCCGCGCGCCGCCCGGCCAGGTGATGCGCGTGGGTGATCGCCACCGCCAGCGCGTCGGCAGCGTCCGCGCCCTCGATTTTCACGCCGGGCAGCAGCCGCGAGACCATGGCGTGCACCTGCGCCTTTTCGGCGTTGCCCACGCCTACCACCGCTTTCTTGACCAGCCGCGCGGCATATTCGCCCGGCTCGATCCCGGCGCGCGCCACGCCGAGCAGGATCACGCCGCGCGCCTGCCCAAGCTTCAGCGTCGACTGCGGATTGCTGTTGACGAACACCTCCTCGACGGCCGCGGCATGTGGCGCGTGATCGGCGAGCAGCGCGGCGAGCATGGTGTCGAGATGGGCAAGCCGCCGCGCGAGCGGCTCGCCGGTATCGGTCTTGAACCGGCCGTTGGCGAGATGCGACAGACGGTTCCCCTCCGCCCGGATCACGCCCCAGCCGGTGGTGCCGAGGCCCGGGTCCAGGCCGAGGATAATCATCGCGCCGGGCTCACTGGCCCAGCTTTTCCATGACCTCGTCGGAAACCTCGTAATTGCCCCACACCTGCTGAACGTCGTCGTCGTCGTCCAGCGTGTCGATCAGCTTGAACAGCGTAGCCGCGTCGCCTTCGTCAACCTGCACGCTGGTCTGCGGGCGCCAGGCGAGCTTCGCCCCCTCGAACTCGCCGAGCACCGGTTCCAGCGCGCGGGCCACTTCGTGAAGATCGGCCTGCGCCGTCCAGATCTCATGTCCGTCCTCGCTGGACTGCACATCCTCCGCGCCCGCCTCCAGCGCCGCCTCGAACACCTTTTCCGCATCGCCGACGCTTGCCGGGTAGGTGATGAGGCCCATGCGATCGAACCCGTGGCTCACCGAGCCGGACGCGCCGAGGTTTCCGCCGTTCTTGCTCACCGCCGTGCGCACGTTGGTCGCGGTGCGGTTGCGGTTGTCGGTCAGCGCCTCGATGATGAGGCTCACGCCGCCGGGGCCGAAGCCCTCGTAGCGCACTTCCTCGTAATTCTCGCCGTCACCCCGGCTCGCCTTGTCGATCGCGCGGGCGATGTTGTCCTTCGGCATCGACGCCGCCTTGGCCGCGTTGACGGCGGCGCGCAGGCGCGGGTTCATGTCCGGGTCGGGCGTGCCCATCTTCGCCGCGACGGTGATTTCACGGCTCAGCTTGGAAAATGCCGCAGAGCGCTTCTTATCCTGCGCGCCCTTGCGGTGCATGATGTTCTTGAACTTTGAATGGCCTGCCATGTGGACTCCGCAAATCTCCTGGCGCTCCCTCTAGGCGCGTGGGCGAGCGCGCTCAAGACGCGCGCGATGGCGCTTGGCGAGGCGCCGCGCTATGGGATCGCGCATGAGCGACGATCCTTTCGAGCTGTTCGATGCCTGGTATGCCGAAGCGCGGGCGACCGAGCCGAACGATTCCAATGCCATGGCGCTGGCGACGGCGGATGCCCGGGCGCGCCCGACGGTGCGGATGGTGCTGCTGAAGGGGCATGGCCCCGATGGCTTCGTGTTCTACACCAATCGCGAGGGGCGCAAGGCCGCCGATCTCGCCGCCAATCCACAGGCGGCACTGCTGTTTCACTGGAAATCGCTGCGCCGCCAGATCCGCATCGAAGGCCCGGTGTCGGTAGCGAGCGATGCGGAGAGCGATGCCTATTTCGCGACGCGCAGTCGCGATTCGCAACTCGGCGCCTGGGCATCCGATCAATCCCGCCCGCTCGACAGCCGCGCGACCTTCGAGGCGAGGTTCGAGGAGATGCGCGCGCGCTTCGACGGCAGGGACGTGCCCCGACCCGCTTACTGGGGCGGCTATCGCGTCACGCCGGAGCGAATCGAATTCTGGCAGGATCGCGCGCACCGGCTGCATGAACGCCGCCTGTTCCTGCCGGATGGGGCCGGCGGCTGGCGTGAAGGATTGCTCTACCCGTGACTGGTGAAGAACGCCGCCGCGTCATCCCGCTTGCCATGCGCGCCGCGCTGGCGAGCGTGGCGATGGCGTCATCACTGCTGCTGCTGAAGGCGTTCGGCGCGTGGCAGACGGGCTCGGTGGCGATGCTCGGCTCGCTTGCGGATACCGCGCTCGATCTGCTCGCGAGCCTCGTCACCCTGTACGGCGTCAAGCTCGCCGCCGAGCCGGCCGATCACGATCACCGCTTTGGCCATGGCAAGGCAGAGGCGCTCGCCGCGCTGTTTCAGGTCGCGCTCATTGCCGCATCGGCCGCCGCGATCGCCTGGCGCGCGGTGCTGGCGCTGCGCGATCCGCAGCCGACGCACGACGCCGGGCTGGGAATCACCGTCTCCGCGATCGCGATCGCCGCCACGCTGGTGCTGCTGTGGTATCAACGCACGATCATCCGCCGCACCGGATCGATCGCGATCCTCGCGGATAATCTGCATTATCAGTCCGATGCGTTGCTCAACGGGTCCGTGATCGTCGCGTTGGCGCTCGATCAGTTCGTGGGGCTGAGCTGGGCGGATCCCGTGTTCGGCATCGTCATCGCGGCGTGGCTGGCCTGGGGGGCGTTTCAGGCGTCAAGCCAGGCCATCGATCAGCTCATGGACAAGGAATGGCCGGAAGATCAGCGCGCCGCCTTTATCGAGGTCGCCGCGCGCCAGCCGGGGATTCGCGGAATCCACGATTTCCGCACCCGGCGTTCCGGCAGCCTCGATTTCGCGCAATTCCACATGGAGGTGGCGCGGGAAATCACGGTCGCCGACGCGCACACGATCGTGGAGAATGTCGAGCGGCGGCTGCGCGATGCGTTTCCGAAGGTTGAGGTGTTGATCCACCTCGATCCGGAGGGGCATGTCGATACCGATAATCCGCTGGTCGAGGCGGATGTGACGCCGCACTGGTTCGGCAAGCGCGTTTGAATGGAGCGGTATTGATGAGATTGGGTTTCGCACAGATCGATGCCTTTGCCAGCACGCCGTTCGCGGGCAATCCGGCGGCGGTGATGCCGCTCGCCGCGTGGCTTGACGATGCGACGCTGCAGGCGATCGCCGCCGAAAACAACCTGTCCGAAACCGCCTTTCTCATTCCCGATTCCAGCGGAGAGGCGGATTTCGAATTGCGCTGGTTCACCCCCGTTGCCGAAGTCGCGCTGTGCGGCCACGCGACGCTGGCGAGCGGGCATTTCGTGCTCTCGGCGGAGGATGCGCGGCAACGCGTGCGCTTCCGCACGCGCAAAGCCGGTGTGCTGGAGGTCGAGCGCGACGGGGCTGGCTATCAGATGGCGCTGCCGGCCTGGGCGCCGGCGGCGAAGCCCTTGCCCTCGGTGATTGCCGCGCTCGGGCTGGACGATGCGGTCGAAACCCTTTGGCACGAAAGCCGCTATGCGCTGGTTGTCCTCAGCGATGCCGATGCCGTCCGCGCGCTGGAGCCGGACTTTCGCGCGCTGGCGAAGGAGGGCGACACGCTCACGATCGTCACCGCCCCGGGCGACGACAGCGACATCATCAGCCGCGCCTTCGCGCCGGGCGCGGGGATCGACGAGGATCCGGTCACCGGCTCCGCCCACGCCGTGATGGTGCCCTATTGGGCGAAGCGGCTGGGCCGCGACACGTTCAGCGCATATCAGGCCAGCGCGCGCGGCGGTCGCCTGTCATGCCGGCTCGCGGGCGATCGCGTGATGCTGGGCGGCGATTGCGTCACCGTGGTCGAGGGCACGTTTCTGCTGGCATAGCCGGTGCCTAGCGTACGCCCTCGCGCCGGGTGAGCGCCGCGACGCAGCTCGCGCGGTCGATCGAACTGCCGTCAGGCTCGCGCGCATCGATATAGGTGACGCGCGGTTCCTGGTTTCCGCGCGGATAAAGATACGCATCGAGCACGCAGATCCGGCTCTGGAACTGAAGCTTGCGCGCCGTCCCTTCCTGAACGTCGGCGTCGGGCTTGCCGAACAGCTTGACGAGCGCGGCGCTGTCCTGCCCGATAACGCGCTCCAGCCCGGTCGAACTGTACGGCACGGCCACGGCCGACGCGCCGGACCCCGGCGGGTTGGCGCCGGTCGTGGCGCAGCCCGCGAGCAACCCAGCCGTCGCCAAAATGCCAAGCCCGCGCGTCATTGTCGTCCCCGATGAAACAGATGTGTCGCCATCGCCGCGCCCAGCACCGGCGCGAGAATGTTGAGCAGCGGAACCACGAACAGCCCGGTCGCGGCAAGGCCAAGCAGCAGGCGCTGGCCCCCGTTCGTCCGGCGCCACGCGCGCATCGCCGCATCGTCCATGTGTCGCGCCGCCACCATATCGCCGAGATCGCGCCCGAGCAGCCAGCCGTTGACGATGAAGAACAGCGCCGCGGTGCCGATGCCGGTGAACAGCAGCACGCCATAGAGCGGCAGCAGCAGAAGGTTCACCATCAGGAATCGCCCGGCGGACCGCAGCCCCATCAGCGCGGCGCGATGCATCGCCACCGGGCGTGCGGCGGCACGTGCGGCAGGATAATGCTTCGCCTCCACCGCTTCCACCACATCGTCCGCGAACAGCCCGACCACGGCCACCGCGATCGCGCGGAACAGGAACCAGAAGGCGAGCACCAGCGCGACGATGGTCGCAGCCGATGCCAGCTCGTCATGCCACTCGGATCGGGCGAGCGCCTGTTCCACGCCCCACCACACGCCGAGGCCCAGCAGCAGGAACAGCGCAATGGTCGCCAACAGGCTCTTGCCCAGCACCCGCAGGATGCGCGGATCGCCCAATTGCGACAGCGAAAGGGATAGCGCGCGGAACATCTGTAGCAGGAGATGCGCGGTCACGGGCGGTTGCGCAAGGCGGGCGCTCTCACTACGGCGCTCGCCAGCTTTCCATTCGTTTGGGGTTTCCATACTTGACCCAGCCTACCTACGCGGTCGTCGCGATCGGCAATGCGATCGTCGACATTCTCGCCCCCGCCGCCGATGATTTCATTGCCGGCAACGGCATGACGAAGGGCGCGATGCAGCTCGTCTTCTCGCCCGAGGACGCTGACGCGCTTTATGCCAAGATGGGGCCGGGGCAGGAGATGTCGGGCGGCTCGGCGGCCAACACGATCGCGGGCATCGCGTCGCTCGGCGGCAAGTGCGGCTTCATCGGGCAGGTCGCGGACGATCAGCTCGGCCAGGTCTTCGCGCACGATATCCGCGCCGCCGGCATCCGTTTCGACACCGCGACGCGCCCCGGCCAGCCGACCACCGGCCGCTGCCTGATCTTCGTGACGCCGGATGGGCAGCGCACGATGAACACCTTCCTGGGCGCCTCGCATTATCTTCCGGCGGAGGCGCTGGATCGCGATCTGATCGCGGATGCGCAATATCTCTATCTCGAGGGCTATCTGTGGGATCCGGAGGAGCCGCGCGCCGCGATGCGCGCCGCGATCGACGTTGCCCGCGCGGCGGGGCGCAAGGTCGCCTTCACGCTTTCGGCCGAATTCGTGATCGAGCGCCATCGCGGCGCGTTCCACGATCTGATCGATCACGGCCTGATCGACGTATTGTTCGCGAACGAGGCTGAAATCATGTGCCTCACCGAAACGGCCGATGTCGATGCCGCGATCGCGACGTTGCAGGCGAAGGTGCCGCTGCTCGTCGTGACGCTGAGCGAAAAGGGCGCGATGGCGATAGCCGGGGACGAGCGCGTTCTGGTCGCCGCCGCGCCGGTCGAGAAAGTGGTGGATACCACGGGCGCCGGCGATCTGTTCGCGGCCGGCTTCCTGCATGCGCAGGCCGAAGGGCGCGGCGTAGCCGAATCGCTCAGGCTCGGCGCGGCATGCGCGGCGGAGATCATCAGCCATTTCGGCGCGCGGCCGCAGGTGGACCTGAAGAAGCTGGCGGCGGAGACGCTTGGCTGACGATCTGCCCATCCACGCCGTTTTGCCCGATCTGCTCGCCACGTTGCGCGAGCGATCGGGAGCGGTGCTGGTCGCGCCGCCGGGTGCGGGCAAGACCACCGCGGTCGCCCCCGCGCTGATCGCGGAGGATTGGTGCGCGGGGGAGGTGCTGCTCCTGTCGCCCCGCCGGCTTGCCGCGCGCGCGGCGGCGGAGCGGATGGCGGCGCTGGCGGGCGAGCCGGTGGGGCGCACGTTCGGCTATGCCACCCGGCTCGATACGAAGCGCTCGGCGGCGACGCGGGTCACGGTGGTGACGGAGGGGATCTTCGTCGCGCGCATCCAGAACGACCCGGAACTGGATGGTATTTCCGCCGTGCTGTTCGACGAGGTGCACGAGCGAAGCCTCGATGGAGATTTCGGCCTGGCGCTCGCTATCGACGCGCAGGCTGGATTACGGCCCGATCTGCGGCTGGTGGCGATGTCCGCCACGCTCGATGGCGCGCGCTTCGCCAGGCTGCTGGGCGACGCGCCGGTGATCGAGAGCGCGGGACGAAGCTGGCCGCTCGAGCTGCGTTATCTCGGGCGTGGCGGCGATGCGCGGATCGAGGATGCGGTGGCCGGCGCCGTGCGTCTGGCGCTGCGCGAAACGGCGGACGGGGTGCTGGCGTTCCTCCCGGGCGTGGCGGAGATCGAGCGCACCGCCGAGCGGCTGGAGGGCATCCCCGGCGTCACCCTTCACAAGCTTCACGGCGCCCTCGATCCCGCCGCGCAGCGCGCCGCGATCCGGGCCGAGCCGGATGGCGCACGCAAGCTCGTGCTCGCCACCTCGATCGCCGAAACCAGCCTCACGCTGGATGGGATCGGCGTGGTCGTCGATTCGGGGCTGGCGCGTCGCCCGCGCTATGACCGCGCGGCGGGGATGACGCGGCTGGTCACGGAACGCGCCAGCCAGGCTGCGGTCATCCAGCGTGCCGGTCGCGCGGCGCGGCAGCGTCCGGGCATCGCCTATCGCCTGTGGGAGGAAGCGGCAACTGCTGGCCTGCCGCGTTTCGACCCGCCCGAGATGCTGGAGGCCGATCTTTCCGCGCTGGTGCTTGCCGCCGCGATCTGGGGCGTCGCCGATCCGCGCGATCTGGCGTGGATCGATCCCCCACCCGAGGCAGCCGTGGCTGAGGCACGTGCGCGGCTTGCCATGCTCGACGCGATCGATGCCGATGGGCGCCCGACCGTGCACGGCCGCGCCATCGCGTCGCTGCCGATGCCCCCGCGGCTCGCGCACATGCTGGTGCGTGCGGCCGGGATGGGGCTTGCAGCGACGGCTGCCGATGTGGCTGTGCTGCTGGGCGAGCGCGGGCTGGGCGGGAATGACGCCGATCTGGAACTCAGGTTGCGGCGCTGGCGCGGGGATCGATCGCGCAAGGCCGAAGCGGCGCGCAGCCTCGCCGCCCGCTGGGCGCGGCTGGTCGGCGGCAGTCAGGCGCCTTTTGTCGAGGTTGCGAGCCTTGGGGAGGGGCAGCGTGTCGCTACCTGCATCGCGCTCGCCTTCCCGGATCGGGTGGCGCGCCGGCGCGATGCCTCGGGGGAGCGCTGGGCCTCGGTCGGCGGGCGTGGCTTCAGGCTCGATCCGACCGCGCCGCTCGCCCGCAATGAATGGCTGGCGGTCGCCGAGACGCAGGGGATGGCGGCCGGCGCGCGCATCCTGTCAGCGGCGGCGGTCGATGCCGAGACGGTCGAGGCGCTGTTCGCCGCGCGGATCGAGACGCGCCATATTGCCGAGTTCGACGCCGCGACCGGGGCCGTGCGGCCGCTGCGTGAGCGCCGCCTGGGCGCCATTCGGCTGGCGAGCGGGCCCGACTCGAACGCCTCGCCAGCGCTGATCGCCGCGGCGCTGGTGGAGGGCGTGCGCCGCCATGGTCTGCACCTGCTGCCATGGGGCGATGGCGCGCGCGCGTTCCGCGTACGCGCTGGCTATGCGGGCGTCCCCCTCGACGATGCGACCCTGCTCGACCGGCTCGACGAATGGCTGCCCCCGCTCGTGGAGGGGCAGCGCCGGCTCGCCGCTACTACCTCAGCCACCCTAACACACGCTCTCCGCAATATGCTGGGGTGGGACGATCTTCAGCGTATCGACCGCGTCGCCCCGGCGTATTTCACCAGCCCTGCGGGCACATCGCACGCGATCGATTATGGCGCAGAGGGCGGCCCGCGCGTCGAGCTTCGCGTGCAGGCGTTGTTCGGGCTGGCCGAGCATCCGGTGGTGGGGGAGGGGCGCGTGCCGCTTGTCCTGTCCCTCACCTCGCCCGCGGGGCGCCCGATCCAGATGACGCGGGATCTTCCCGGTTTCTGGGCCGGAAGCTGGGCGGCTGTGGCGAAGGAGATGCGAGGACGCTATCCGCGCCATCCGTGGCCCAACGATCCCGCCAGCGCCAGCGCGACACTGCGCACGAAAAATGCCGATGCAAGGCGCGGCCAAACGGGTTAAGGGGCACCTATGCCTACCGCTCGCATCTATCAGCGCCCGAAGAACGCCATGCAATCGGGGAAGTATCGCACCGACAATTGGGTGCTTGAGTTCGAACCGGCCGAGGCCAAGCAGCCCGATCCGCTCACCGGCTGGGCGGGCAGCGGCGATACCCGTGACCAAGTGCGGATCATGTTCCCGTCGAGCGAGGCGGCGATCGCCCATGCCAAGCGCGAGGGGCTGGCCTTCACCGTCATTCCGGCGCCGCAACGCAAGCTCAAGCTGCAGGCTTACGCGGACAATTTCCGCTGATTGTCGCCCGGCGCGATACCCGCCAAGCTATATGATCGTATCGGCGAGCAGCAGTAGCATCTTTACGTCGATCGCCACGCCTTCGTCGCGCTTGCTCGCGACGAAGGCGGCAATCTTTTCGCGCGGCACGAGATGGACGATGATATTCTCGTCACCATCGCCGCCGCCATCGCCCATTCTAACCAGATCATGCGCGCACACCAGCATGAAGCCCTCGCTGACCATTCCCGGCGAGGAATAGAAGACGCCAAGCGGCTCGACGCGGCCGGCCCTATAGCCGGTTTCTTCTTCCAGTTCGCGGATGGCGGCCGGAGCTATATCCTCGCCCGGATTCTCGTCGCCCACCAGCCCCGCAGGCAGTTCGAGACAGTTGCGTCCCAGCGGCACGCGATATTGTTCGACGAGAATCACTTCACCATTGGCCGTGATCGCCAGGATCACCGCCGCGCCGATGCCTCTCGTGCGAGAGGCATATTCCCATTTGCCGTCTTTCATCATGCGGATGAAACGGCCCTCCCAAACGGCTTCGGCGGTCATAGGAGGATGAGGCGATCCGGAAGCTCGTTGGTGTCGCCGGGCGTGCGCGGGAAATGCTCGCCCAGCACGAGCCCGATCTGGCTGACCGCCGCGACCATGCCGTCTGCTGGATGGCCTTTGCGCAGCGGACCGACTAGCGCCGCCATCGCAGCGCCCCATGTGCTGTCCGGCACGCGATCGTGAATCGCCGCATCGGCGATGATCTCCGCGCGATGCTCGTCAAGGCTGAGATACAGCAGGACGCCGGTCGAGCCTATGGTGCGCTTCTCGGCGGCTGCACGGAACACCGCCAGTGCGCGCGCACGGACCCGGCGCGCCTTGGTTGCACCCGGTGTCAGCGCCAGCCGCAGCGGGCGCCATGCGAAGAGCAGGCGTGCGGTGAGAAACGTAATCACGGCGACGAACAGCGTGATGGTCACCGCCGCGCGAATGGATACTACGGGCGCCCACGGATCGGTCAGCAGGTGGATTTGTTCGATGATCTGCGGGAATGTGGCTAGAAGCGCCACCATCAGCAGCATCACGAGCAGCGTCCAGTGCAGCGCGACGTCGTGATAGGCATCGGAGGCGCGGGCGACGACCGTTACGATCTCACCATCGGTGCTTGCCTCCGCCGCCGTCACGGCCGCCGTTACGCGATCGCGATCCTCAGCTGTCATCTGCATCACCAGCCCCCCGAAGCGCCACCGCCGCCGCTCGATCCACCACCGCCGCCACCAAAGCCGCCGCCACCAAAGCCGCCGCCGCCCCAACCGCCGCCGCCACCCCAGCCGCCCCCACCACCGCCGCGCATCATCTCGCTTGCGATCGACCAAAGGACGATCGGCAGCGCTCCGGATCCATCGCCGCCATAGCGCTGTCCACGCCCGCTCCGTCGCACGAAGGAGAGCAGCACGAACAGCAGCACCATGCCCCAGAAGATGAGGCCGATCGGCACACCTTTGCTGCCGGATCGCTGCGCGCGATGCGTCTGGTCGAACTGTTTCACCGCCGCATCGAGCCGCGCCTTAGCCTCCTCGGGTGAGGCGCGAAGCTGAGTGATGATCGCATCAGTCCCCGCCACAACGCCACCGGGCATGTCGCCGGCTTTGAAACGTGGCAGCACATCGCTGTTGATGATGACGCTGGACAAAGCGTCGGTCAGGAAGGGTTCCAGTCCGTAGCCCACCTCGATACGCAACTTGCGCTCGTTGGGGGCAATGACGAACAGCGCGCCGTTATTGACGTCTTTCAGCCCGATACCCCAGGCACGAAACAGTTTGTTGCTATACTCCTCGATCGGATAGCCTTGCAGGTCTTTGACCGTGACGACGACGACTTGGCGCTTCGTATCACGCTGCAACGCATCGAGTTTCTGCGAGAGATCAGCTTGCACGGCCGCTGGCAAAATCCCTGCATCGTCCACCACGAAACCGGTGAACTTCGGGAAAGTTTGCGCGGCTGCCGGCATCGACAGCGTCGCGAGCAGCGTTGCCGCCAGCGCTAATAGCAGCTGGATCCAAGGGCAGACGCCGGCCCGGGTGTGGCGGGCAGTAAGGCCGGCGCGCGTCATCACGTCAGCTTCCGAAATTGACCTTGGGCGCGGTGTCGGCTCCCGGTGTGGTTGCGGCGAAAGGCACCATCGGCTTGGCGCCATAGAATATCTTCGCGCCAATCGCGTTGGGGAAGGTGCGGATCGTGGTGTTGTACTGCTGCACCGCCGAGTTGTAATCGTTGCGGGCGATAGTGATGCGATTCTCAGTGCCTTCGAGCTGGCTCATCAGCGTCGTATAATTGCCCTGACTCTTCAATTCGGGATACGCTTCCTGAAGGCGCTGGAGCGACATGGTCAACCCCGCCTGCGCGGTTTGATAACGCTGGACGGCGGCGGGATCGGTGAGCTGGTCGCCCGATAGCTTTACCTGACTCGCCGATGCGCGCGCCTGCGTCACCTCGACGAGAATGTCCTTCTCCTGCGCGCCGGCTGCCTTCACCGTCGAAACGAGATTGGGGATGAGATCGGCGCGGCGCTGATATTGATTCTGCACATCGGCCCAGCGCGCCTTGGCGTTTTCCTCCGCCGTTGGGATCGTGTTGATCCCGCATGCGCCAAGCGTCAACGCGAGGCCGGCAACAGCGAGCGAGCGCGGGGCAAACGAACGAGACGTCATCGGCGGGGTTCCTCCTGGTTCTGTCCTAGGCATATAGGACACTTGTCGCGCTTGGCGAAGAGGCAATCGTGTGGTTAATCTGCCTCCCCGCAACAGGAGTGTCGGCCCATGTTCAGTGAATTCAAGGCGTTCATCGCGCGCGGCAATGTGCTCGATCTCGCGGTGGCGGTGATTATCGGTGCGGCGTTCGGCAAGATCGTGACCTCGCTGACCGAGGACGTCATCATGCCGGTGATCGGCAAGGTTTTCGGTGGTCTCGATTTTTCCAGTTACTTCGTTGTGCTCGGCGCGGTGCCCGAAAAACTGCAGGGATCATCCGATTATGCCGCACTGAAAAAGGCTGGCGTCCCGCTTCTGGGCTATGGCCAGTTCGTTACCCAAGCGGTCAATTTTCTCATTATCGCCTTCATCATCTTCTTGATCGTGCGCGCCGTTAATCGTGTCGTGCCGCGCCCCGAAGCAGCGCCAGCCGCCGATCCGGCCGATGTGGTTTTGCTGCGCGAGATCCGCGACGAGCTGCGCGCACGACGCGGCGCGTGAACAGATGTTGCCGTCCCGGCCGCGGCCGGGCGGCGACAGGCGTTACGCGGCGGCCAGATCCTCGGCGGTGGCATCGGCAAGGCTGGTGCCGTCCAGAATACGCGCGGTTTCGTCGCGGACGCGCATCATCGCGTGGCGGATCGCGCAGTCAGCCTCGCTCTTGCAATCCTTGCACGGGCGATAGGCGGTGCGGCTGACGCAGGGTACGAGCGCGAGCGGCCCTTCGATCACGCGGATGATTTCACCAAGCGATATCATATGGCTTGATCGCGCGAGCTGATAACCACCCATCTTGCCGCGATGGCTGATGAGGAAACCTGCATCGCGTAGGTCGGCCAGGATAAGCTCAAGGAACTTGCGCGGTACATTCGCCCCCGCAGCGATGCGATTCATCGGGATCGGTGGGCTGGCGGCCGGAGCTTCGGCCAGGAATAGCATCGCGCGGAGCGCGTAGCGGGAACGCTGCGTCAACATGATATTCTATTCTATGTACCTGCATTATGGCGAGCAAAAGGCGGGCTTTCAGTTTTCGTCCGGCGCGCCTATATCGGGGATGCTCGCGGGGCTTGCCCCACGGCTATGGCGATAAACGCCGGTGAATAATAGACGCAGCGGACCCGGGGGCAGTACCCGGCGGCTCCACCACCAACCGTCCTGCCGGGCGGATGATGACGGGGCCGAACCAGGATCGACGTGTGTTGAAAGGCACTGGCTTTTGCTCGGAATGGGACCACCGTGACGGCCCATACACAAGTGCCAACGATAACGAAGCACTCGCGATTGCCGCGTAACTGACGGCCTAACGGCCTAAGGTTACTCGAACAAAAGCGCGGTTGGGCCGCACCGGGCAACAGAAGCGGATTCCAGCGGTACGGGGAGCACCGGGCAACAGAAGCTCCCCACTTCCCTTCGAATCCGTCGACTTCCCCGCAATGACCTTGCGTTCGGGTGCGCGATGCGGCGATGCTGCGTCAAAATCGATGTCAGGAGGAAGGATGACGACCTGTACCGCCGCCGTCGCACACGGCCCCCACACGGATTTCGTGCTTGAAGAGGTGAGCATCGACGGGCCGCGGGCGGGCGAGGTGCTGGTGAAGATCGCTGGTGTTGGCCTGTGCCACACCGATCTCGTCTTCCGCGACCAAGTGCCCTACGCCTTTCCGGCAATATTCGGCCATGAGGGCGCCGGGACGGTCGAGCAGATTGGCGAGGGTGTCGAAGGGTTGGCCCCGGGCGATACCGTCATCGTCGGCTTTTCCAGTTGCGGCATTTGCCCACGCTGCGAAGAGAATCTGCCCAGTTACTGCCGCAGCTTCGTCCCCTTGAACTATGCGGGAATGCGCCTGGAGGACGGATCGACGGCTTATGCCTCGGGCGGCGATCGGGTCTCGTCGCACTTCTTCGGCCAGTCGAGCTTTGCGACCCGGGCGATCACCCGCGCGCGCAACGTGGTTAAAGTGGAAAGCGATGCGCCGCTCGCGATCCTCGGCACATTGGCGTGCGGGTTCCAGACAGGGGCGGGGGCGATCATGCGCACCTTCAACTGTCCGGCCGGATCGAGCCTGGTGGTGTTCGGGGGCGGCCCGGTCGGGCTCGCAGCCGTGATGGCGGCGAAGATTCGTGGCTGCGCGCCGATCGTGCTGGTCGAGCCGGTCGCTGCGCGGCGCGAACTCGCCCGTGAATTGGGCGCGACACACGTCATCGATCCGGGCGCGGGCGATCTGGTAGCCGCGATCCGCGCGATCATGCCCGATGGCGTGGATTTTGCGTTCGACACTACCGGCGTTGTGAGCGTGATCGAGGCTGGGCTCGCCGTGCTGGGCAGCCACGGCGCGCTCGGGCTGGTGGGCGTGCCGAAGGACATGAACGCCGCGATCACGGTCAATATCGGTGCACTGATGACGCCGGGCCATCGCATCATCGGCATAATCGAGGGCGACAGCGACCAGCAGACTTTCATTCTGGAGTTGCTGGCGCATCACGCTGCCGGCCGTTTTCCTTTCGATCGACTGATCACAACGTTCCCCCTCTCGGAGATCAACGCGGCGGTCGCGGCGCAGGCGCGGGGGGAATGCATCAAGGTGGTATTGTTGCCGTAACATATGTTACGTACGGTTGATAAAGAGACTCAGGAGAGACGGCGTGAACTTCGACCACGATTATCGCATGCTGATCGACGGCAAGCTGGAGAGGGGATCAGCGACGTTCGAGGTCGTCAATCCTGCGACTGAGGAGGTGCTCGCCACCGCGCCCGATGCAACGCGCGAGGATTTGGATCGGGCAATCGATGCCGCGCGTCGTGCGTTTTCCGGCTGGGCTGCCACTCCGATTGCGGAACGCAGGGCGAAACTCACCGCCCTCGGTCAGGCGGTTCTTGCACAGGTCGATCCGCTTATGCGCCTGCTCACCAAGGAACAGGGAAAGCCCCATGCCGAGGCGCAGGGCGAGATCATGGGCGCCGGCTATTGGCTGCTGGGCGCGGCCGGGCTCGATCTGCCGGTTACGGTGAACGAGGATTCCGATGAGCGGTACAGCGAGACGCGGCATGTCCCGCTCGGCGTCGTCGGCGCGATCGCACCCTGGAATTTCCCGATGGTTCTGGCGATGTTCAAGATCGGGCCGGCGTTGCTCGCTGGGAATACGATGGTGCTGAAACCGTCGCCCTTCACGCCGCTTACCACGCTGAAGTTCGGGGAGCTGGCAGCGGAAATTCTTCCGCCCGGGGTGCTCAACATCGTTACCGGCGGCGACGATCTAGGGCCGTGGATAACCTCGCACCCGGGCTTCGACAAGATCAGTTTCACCGGCTCGACCGCCACCGGCAGACGGGTGATGCAGTCCGCCGCGCCGACGCTGAAGCGCGTCACGCTGGAACTGGGTGGCAACGACGCCGCGATCGTGATGCCGGATGTGGATGTTGCGAAGGTGGCCGAGGAACTGTTCTGGGCAGCGTTCCGGAACAACGGCCAGATCTGCATCGCAACCAAGCGCATGTATGTCCACAAGGACATTTATGAGCCGCTTCGCGACGCACTGGTTGCCTATGCGAAGACCGTGAAGGTCGGCGATGGCGCGGAGCAGGGAACGCAGATCGGCCCGCTGAACAACAGGCAGCAATATCAGCGCGTGCTTGATCTGATCCAGGACGCGAAAGACAACGGCTATGAGTTTCTGGTCGGCGGCGACAAGGCTGACGTGCCGGGCTACTTCATCCCCGTCACGATCCTCGACAATCCGCCGGAGGATGCGCGCATCGTTCAGGAGGAACAGTTCGGTCCTGTCCTCCCGCTGCTGAAGTTCGACGATTATGAAGATGTAATCGCCCGCGCGAATGCGACCGAATATGGCCTCGGCGGATCGGTGTGGGGCCATGACGAGGACAAGGCGCTCGAGATCGCCCAGCGGATCGCGAGCGGCACCGTCTGGGTCAACGAGACCCAGCATCTTTCGCCGACCGCGGCGTTCGGCGGCATGAAGCAGTCAGGCGTCGGTGTGGAGGGCGGCGTCGAGGGGCTGCTTGAATATACCAATGCACAGACGGTCGTGCGCAGGAAGCGCGCAACGGCCTGATAAACCGGCCCGCCCATTTCTGCCGGTTCAAGCGGCGGGCGGGCCGCCAGTCCCGTATATTTGACGATATGCTTTACGCCGCCGCTAGTGACGTCGGTGACGACCTGTAACGTGCGGCGTCCGTAGTGAATTCGGCATGGCCATAGCTGGCGAGTTGCGCCTTGATCTTCGCGACGAGCCGGCGATCCGCCAAGTCGCGCAACCAGGGTATCCGCTCGGCGACGCCATAAAGGCGCAGGCGAGCGTAGATGAAAATGCCCGCGAGCGCTGCCAACATGGTATCCCACGCCGTCAGGTACACGCCGATTGTTGCAGCCTTCGCTTTATCGCCGGCCATGAAATTCTTGACGAAGAACAGTTTTGCGAAAGCGCGCTCGAAGCGATCGTGGATGCGTGCGCGACGCGAGCCGTCCGCGCGCAGATCTGCGGCCATCGTCGCGCGGAGCAATTCGCCGCAAGTGGCATCATCATAGCCTGCGCGCAACGTGCCACTGCGAGCGTTCATCAGGTCGACGATGCCTTGCGGCGTATCGGCGAGCAGTTCCTCGGGCAGCCCGAGCAGGAAACAGCGGTAACGCGCCAGTTCAACTTGCGCACGTTCTGCGGGAGTAAATTGCTCGCGCCCCTCTTCCTGCATCTTGTACGACAGCAGGAATATCGAAATCAGCCCGGCGGGCATCTGATCGACCTGCGGGATCGGGAAGCCATAGATGCTCCAGTCCCAATCCGCCGGGCGGCGCAGCACATTCGCGCGCACCATTGAATGCATCAATCGCACCATCGCCGCTGATTTGAAGCCGGGGCCGAAGCGTTCGAGCGCGCCGGGCAACACCGACGTGCTGAAGAAAGTCGCGGTCTCTTTCACGCGCTTTCCGGCCGTCTCGCTCGACAGCGTATTGGTGATCGCCATCGGCAGCGCAGCATATTTGTTCATGAAGGTCGCGATGAACGCGCCACGTATCACGAACGGGCTTAGATTGGCGGCCGCATTGCGATCGATCCGCGCACCTTCCTCCACCAGTCTCATGTCCAGCCAGTCGGGGATACGCTCCATCGCGCGGATGAAATCGACCAGTTCGGGTGGCGCATCCGGCACGTTTTCGACCCCGTCGTCGCAGGCGCGGGTCAGCATATCGACCAGGTGACGGAAGCCATATTCGCGCATCAGCGCGGCATATGCATCCGCGACGCCATCGCCCATCATCGTGTAAGCGCGCATGAATTCGATGCGATCCGGGTCGGCCAGCAGCCTGTCGCGTTCAGCCGCGTATTTGCCGGTGAGCAATGTGGCGTCGCCCGGCGATCCCGCGAACCGCTCCGGGAGCGTGCGGAAATCCACCCTGCCATACAGGGCGGGCACGTGCGCGCGTTGTGATTCAACTTTGGCCCAGAGGGTATCGAGCGCCTCACGTGTCATGACCGGCCATCCTCTCTCGACGTTCTTGGTCACAAGATATATATCATCTGATATATTTTCAAGCGTGGTGATCAGGTTCGATTGACGATGAAGGCGAAACCAGCCGTGCCGTCGCGCACGTCCGATGGTGGCTATCGCAAGGGTGAGGAAACGCGCGCGCGCATTCTGGATGTTGCACTTGGCGCGTTCGGCAGCAGCGGGTTCGCCGCGGTGACGACGCGGCAGATCGCCAGAGATGCCGGCGTCAACCTGCCGGCGCTTACGTATTACTTCGGGAACAAGCGCGGCTTGTACCTCGCCTGCGCCCATGAAATCGTCGCCAGCTATCGGGAAGGGATGGGGGCTGTCGCCGGTGTCAAATTGGCCGCGCTGCGCGACGGGCTGGAGCCCGATGCGGCGCGCGCGTTGCTGAAGCAGCTGTTCGCGGCGTTGGCGCGCTTTCTACTCGCATCGCATGGCTCGCCCGATCGGAGCCTGTTCGTTCAGCGCGAGATCGCTAACCCTGGCCCGGCGTTCGAAATCCTCTACGCGCAGTTGTGGCGGCCGGGGATCGAACTGGCGACAGAGCTTATAACCCAGACAAGCGCTGGAAGGCTCGGTGAGGCAGGTGCACAGGTGCGCGCTGTGCTGATGATTTGCAGCCTTACGGGCTTTCTCTCAGGCCTCCCGGTGGTCGCGCGGACGACGGGAAAAGCGGATTATCCCGCCCTCGTCATCGCCGCGCTGGAGGAGCAGATCGACGCTTTGTGACGGTCATCCGCGATGCCGGGCCTCCGCGAGATCGAGTTCGCGTGTCAGTTTCTGTGCAGTGGCGCTGCCAATTGTCCGCTCCTGTGCCAGTTTCCTCAGGACCGCTCGTTCGGCATGCACCCCGGTCAATCGCAGATCGCGGAAAAGGCGGTCCTGCGAGCGAAGATCGTCGGAGCGTCCACCGCTCAATCCCTCTATCCGCTCGCGATAGAGATCCATGACACGCGCGCCGATCTGGGCGTAGCGATCAGCCTCGCTGTCGTTCTGCGCCAGGTCGTGCTGCTTGCGCTCGATCGCCCGGATCGCAGCCTGTGCGGTGGCAATGCGTGCTGCATCTTCTTCCGCCTGCTTCGATGGCTCGGCCGGCATGCGCAGGTCTTTCAACAGGATCGGCAACGCGATGCTGGCGATCACGAGCGAGACGATGATGACGCTGGCCGCCAGGAAAATCGCCACGTCGCGCGCCGGGAAGGGGGTGCCGTCGTTCAGCGCCAGCGGCAGCGTCAAGACGCCCGCAAGCGTGATCGCGCCGCGCACGCCGGCGAGAGACATCGCCGCCACCAGTCTCCAGTCGGGACTGCGCGGATCTGTGTCCGGCAGACGGTTGTGCAGGATAGTGAGTTTAAGCGACGCCCAGACCCACACGAACCGGAGGACGATCAATCCGGCGACGATCGCGAGCGCGTAGGCCGCGAGCCACCATGGTGAGCTATGCCCGGTAAGAGCGACCGTGCGGCTCGCGCCTGCGAGGATCGTCGGCAATTGCTCGCCCAGCAGCACGAAAATGATCCCGTTGAGCGAGAACTGCAGCGTATCCCACACCGAATTGCGCCGCATCCGCGTGATCGGCAACGCCTGACGCGATATCTCTGCGAAGGTCATCGTGACGCCGGCGCCGACCGCGGCGAGGATGCCCGAGGCATGCACCTGTTCGGCCAGCATATAGGAGCCGAACGGGATGAGCAGGCTCACCAGTATCTGTGAGCCGGTATCCTCGCCCCAGTGCTTCGTCACCCATGCCTTGGCGCGGGTTACCGTCAGCGTAAGCCCGACCCCCACAGCGATACCCGCCCCGGCAACCCAAAGGAAATTCAGCGCCGCGCCCGCGGCGGAGAAGGTGCCTGTCAGCGCGGCCACGATGGCAAAGCGCAGGCAAACGAGGCCCGAGGCATCGTTCAGCAGCGATTCCCCTTCGAGAATGTGCATCATCCGTTTCGGAATCGGCGCGCGTGCCGCAATCGCCGACACGGCGATCGGATCAGTCGGCGAGATCACCGCCGCCAGCGCGAAGGCGACCGCCAACGGCATCGCCGGGATCATCCAGTGGATGAACAGTCCCATGCCGATCACTGTGATGAGAACGAGGCCAAGCGCGAGTTCGACCACGGTCGACACGTCCTTGAGCAGTTCGTCCTTCGGGATGCGCCAGCCATCCAAGAACAGCAACGGGGGAAGAAATAAGAGAAGGAATAGCTCCGGTTCGAGCTCGACGCGATAAGAGGTCGACAGGCCGACTACCCCGCCGAGCGCGATCTGGACCAGCGGGGTCGGAATCGAAATCGGCAACATTCTCGACAAGGCGCCGCTGACCACGACCGCCAGAAGAAGAAACAGGACGATCGATACCGCTGCCAAAATTTGGGTCTCCACGGACTGAGGCATCTACTAGGGCGCTGGATCACGAGGGGGCAAGCCCGCATTCCCCTCCGGCCTGTGCTTGGCTTTTGCCCGGGCCAGGGTAACCTGCCGACAGTTTGGTTAGGAGAGCCTCATGGTTGTGACCGGCATAGGCGGCATTTTCTTCCGCGCCAAAGATCCCGAAGCGTTGCTTAAATGGTATCGCACCCACCTCGGCATAGCGGTTGAGGGGCAGATGCACTGGAACCAGCAGGCCGGCCCCACGGTGTTCATGCCGTTCGCGCATGACACGGATTACTGGCCGGGCAACAAGCAGTGGATGATGAACTTTCGTGTCACGGATTTGGATACCTTGCTGGCCTCGCTACGCCTGGCCGGCGTAGCGGTTGAAACCGATCCGAACTGGGATGCGCCTGAAATCGGTCGCTTCGCGCGCATCCATGATCCGGAAGGGAACCCGCTTGAACTATGGGAGCCGGCGGAGGGGGCTGGCTGATCTCGAAACCCGCGTCTTTGAGTATTCTTTCGATAGGGATTGATCCGATTGACCAGCACAAGGGAAATGACGGCTGACTATATCGTGTCTGCCACGAACGAAACCGGTGCCATACTGGTCCTGCGCGCCGATGATGAACGATCGGCGATCGAGGTCGCCAATCTTTTCCGCCAGAATGATTATACGCGCGTCACGATCAGCATAGCCGGCAGCGATCCCGATTGAGCCCGTGCGACTAGCGGCCGACGAATGCCGCCGCCCGCCGCTCCTTCGCAGATGACAGGCCCTCCCGGAAATCGTCGCTGCCAAGCAGTATCGCTTGCGTTGGCAGGTTCGCCGCCCACTCCGTTTCCATGCTCGTTTCAAGGCCGCGGTGGAGCGCCCGCTTTACAGCAGCATAGGCAAGTGGCGCTGCCGCGGCCAGTTCAAGCGCCAGTTCGTTACCGCGCGTCATGAGGGCGTCGCGAGCGACCACTTCGCCGACCAGACCGATCGTCATCGCCTCTTCCGCCCGCACGGCGCGGCCGCGCAGGCACATCTCGGCCGCACGCCCCATGCCGATGATACGCGGAAGCAGAAACGTGCCGCGCAGCGGCGGCATGATGCCGAGCCTGATCCAGCTTTCCTGGAACATCGCATCCTCGGAAGCGACGCGAAAATCCGCCGCCAGCGCCAGTTCGCAGCCGACGGTGACCGCGGCCCCCTGCACCAGCGCGATCGTCGGTTTCGCGCAGGCATAGAAGCGCCGGACCGCACCTTGGAAATGCGCGTAGACCTGGGTTTGCACATCGATGGCTGGCGTTTCCACCAGCGCATCCAGAAAGGCGAAATCGGCGCCTGCCGAAAAATGCTTCCCTTCCGCGCGCAGGATCAGGCAGCGGATCGCGGGATCAGCCTCCAATTCGTCGATGGCAGCGCCGATTTCGCGCATGGTCTGGGGGCGGATCGTGTTGCCGCTGCCGCGCGCCAGAACGATGTGGCCAACGGCTCCTTCCCGCACCACTCGAATATCGTCCATCATTGCTGCTTCTCCTCGACCGAAGACGAGGTCGTCGTGCGATAATCGCCGAACAGGCCATCGCGCGCATCGAGGGCGCGGGTGACGTTTTCGCGGAATTTGGCAAAGGTCGCTTGGCTGGTTTCGGTTGTCATGGCGAGCGCCTGTATTTCGGTGCCGGCGCGAATCGCTGCCCGCAGCCCCATTATTTCCATTGCCCGATGCACCGAGCGTTTGTTCATCGCCTGAACGTCTGTGGGGATGCGCGTCATCCGCTCGGCACGCTCGACGACCGCAGCGTCCAGCTCGGAAGCCGGGAAGGCGCGGTTG
Source organism: Sphingomonas sp. 3P27F8 (assembly GCF_005502745.1). Lineage (GTDB taxonomy): Bacteria > Pseudomonadota > Alphaproteobacteria > Sphingomonadales > Sphingomonadaceae > Sphingomonas. The sequence goes on along the minus strand of NZ_SCNL01000009.1, from coordinate 87,095 downwards.
GCGAACCCGAGGCGAACCGCCTCCAGCCCGTCGATCGCATCGCCGGTGAGCATCATCTCCATCGCTGCGCGCATCCCGCACAACCAGGCGTGAAACTGGTTGTCGGGCGGGCTCATCATCCGCACCGGCGGATAGCCGATCTGCGCATCTTCGGCGACGTAAACGAGGTCGCACGCGGTCGCGAGTTCGGAGCCGCCGGCCAGGCACCAGCCGTGGACTTGTGCGATCACCGGCTTGGCGAGATCCCAGATGCGGAATGCGCCCTCGACAACGTGGCGCGGCCAGTGACCGGCGCCGGGGGCGGTGTGATAGGGAAAGGGCGGCGCTGTCCCGCCGCCAAGATCATAGCCGGCCGAAAAGCAGGTGCCGGCTCCCCGGATGATCGTGACGCGGGTTTCGGAATCGCGATCCGCATCCTCCAGCAGTGTGAAGAGCCGGTGCCGCAGGCTGTTCGACAGCGCATTGCGCTTTTCGGGGCGGTTCAGCGTCAGCCGCAGCACCGCTTCCGCCGGGCGATCGACAAGTATCAGATCGCGGTCATCCTGTTTCATCCATTCTCTCCTCACCTCCAAGGCTTGCAGAGGGGGAGGGTCCGGTCAATACTGACACGCGCAATCGATTCGGGGAGAGGGCAATCAATCTGGCGCTGGAAAGTGCCGCCTTGCGCGAAGGTGGGATCGAGGCGGTGGTGATTGGTGGCTGGCCCGTGCTGCTTGTGCGCAGCGAGGGAACCGTACGCGCCACGATCAACCGCTGCACGCATGCGGCGGCCGCGTTCGCGCCAGGCGGGCGCGTGCGTCGCGGGGTGCTGATGTGCCCGGCGCACGGCGCGCGGTTCGACACCGTCACCGGCAAGTGCATCGGCAGCCTTTATCGACCGCTGCGCACGTTCCCGGTGAAAGAAATGGATGGGTGGATCACCGTCTCGGTGCCGGATGACGCGCCGGGACCCGACGAACAGCCAGTCGCGCGATAGGGGAGTGAAACATGGAGTTGCAGGGCAAGGTCGCACTGGTCACCGGCGCGGCGGCGGGACTGGGCGAAGCAGCGGCGCGCAAGCTCGCTGAGGCGGGCGCGAGCGTGGTCGTGACCGATATCGAGGTCTCGACCGGCGAGGCGGTGGCGGGCGCGATTGGCGGGACGTTCGTTCGCCATGACGTAACCAGTGAGGCCGACTGGACGGCTGCCATCGACGCCGTGGAGCGATCTCAGGGCAGGCTCGACATATTGGTGAACAATGCCGGTATCACGCTGATGGGATCGGTCGAGGAAATGGATCTAGCCGGGTTCCGCCGCACGCTCGATGTTGACCTGGTCGGCACATTCATCGGCTGCAAGCTCGCGATACCGCTGATGACGCGGTCGGGCGGGGGGTCGATCGTCAATATCGCGTCGATAGCGGGTCTTCAGGCGTCGGCGAACCTGGTCGCATACAATGCGGCGAAGGCCGGCGTGACGCTGATGACAAAATCGATCGCGATGCACTGCGCGACCACGGGCACGGGCATTCGCGTCAATTCGGTCCACCCGGGCGTCATCCGGACCGCGATGCTCGACAAGGTCATGGCGCAGGTTCCGAATCCGCGGGAATTGATGGAGGGCTTCGTCGCCGTCCATCCGATCGGGCACATCGGCGAGCCGGACGATATCGCCGAGATGGTGCTCTATCTCGCCTCCGCGCGGTCGAAGTTTGTCACCGGCGCGGCGATGGTGGTGGACGGCGGCGCCACGATCTGAATTGACGCGACGTCGACGAAGAAGGTATAACACTTGCTACATTTGCAGGAGAGGGCCGCCCGATGAAAGCCATGGCGAATGCCGAGATCGCGGCAATGATGCGCCACAGCGTCAAACACGCGCGTGAGAATACGTTCGAACTCGTTGACGACGTGCTTGAGGTGCCGGCGAAAAATTATACAGACCCCGGCCGCTTCAAGCTGGAGGTCGACCGCATCTTCAAGCGCCTGCCGCTGATGCTTGCGCCTTCATGCGAGATCCCAAGTCCGAACGACTTCAAGACGATGGAAGTCGCGGGGATCCCGCTGCTGCTGGTACGCGGACAGGATGGGGTGGTTCGGCTGTTCATCAACAGTTGCACTCACCGGGGCACGAATGTCGCGGTCGATCCGACCGGCAACGCAAAACGCTTCGTCTGCCCCTACCATGGCTGGACCTTCGGGCAGCAGGGCGAGCTGATCGCGGTCGCGGCGGCGAGCGATTTCGGCAAGGTTGATAAATCGTGCCTTGGCCTCACTGCGCTGCCCGTGGCCGAGCGCGCGGGGCTGATTTTCGGCAGCGTCGATCCGAAGCTGCAGCTGGATATTGACGATTTTCTGTCCGGCTATGATGCGCTGCTGGAGGCGTTCAACTTCAAGGACTGGTTCTTCTTTTCCAGCCGCGTGCTGCGCGGGCCGAACTGGAAGATTGCCTATGACGGCTATCTCGATTTCTATCACCTGCCGGTGCTCCACAAAGACACGCTGAACGCGAACAACATGCTCGGCAACCGCGCGCATTATCACGCCTGGGGCCCGCATCAGCGACTCGTCGCGCCCGACCGTGCGGCGCGCGAGCTTGCCGATCTTCCCGAGGAACAATGGTCCGACGATCTCGTGCTCAACGGGGTGTGGACGATCTTCCCGTGTATCTCGATCGCCAGTTTCAACGGCGGCGGGCGCGGCGTGATGATCTCGCAGCTTCTGCCCGGCGATGAGGTCGGCGAGTCCTGGACGCGTCAGATGTATCTGATGGAGCGCCGCCCGACGGAAGAGCAGGAGGAGGCCGCGCACGCTCAATTCGCCTTCCTTGAAACGGTCGTGAAGGATGAGGATTACGCGACTGGCCTGCGCCAGCAGCGCGCGCTGGATCACGGCACGCTCGACAAGGTGCTTTTCGGCCGTAACGAGGGCGGCGCGCAAGCCTTCCACAAATGGACCGATCGCATCATTGCGGCGGATGACGATGACCTCGCCGGCCTGTTCACCGGGCCGCAATTGCAGGCGGCCGAATAGGCGGGAGTGAAGCGATGGATCAGGCGACGGTCGATCAGTTGCGGGCGCTGATGGAATATGAAGCGGCGCGCGCGGCACCGCCGCCGACGTTTCCGAGGCTGCCCGACGTGCCGGGCGGTCGTTACACTGATCCGCGTTTCGCCGAGCTTGAGCGCGATCAGCTCTGGCGGAAAAGTTGGCTGTTTGCCGGTCATATGGACGAGATTCCGCAGCACGGCTGTTTCAAGCTGTGGGAAGCCGCGGGCCAGCCGATCGTTCTGGTCCATGCGCGTTCGGGAGAGGTCAACGCTTTTTACAATACGTGCAGTCACCGCGGCGCGCCGGTAGTCACGCAGGAGAGCGGGCGGCGCGCGCGGCTCACCTGCAAATACCACGGATGGGTCTATGATGACGAGGGAAAGCTCGTATCCGTCCGCGATCCGGAGGATTTCGTTGATCTCGATTTTTCCTGTCGTTCGCTGCGCCAGGTGCGGTGCGAGCGATATGGCAAGCTGATCTTCGTCAATTTCAGCGCGGATGCGCCGTCGCTTGCCGAATGGCTTGGGCCGATCTCGGATGAGTGGGCGGAATTCCGTTTCGACGCGACCCGGCTGGTGGATCATTACGTCTGGGATCTCGACTGCAACTGGAAGATCGCGATGGAGGCGAACATGGAGGTCTACCATGTCCCCAATATCCATCCCTCCACGGTTGCCCTCGGGCTGGATCATCGCCGGAACGTGAACAGCCTCTATCCCCATGGCCATGGCCGTATGATCGCGCCCGGCTGGGAAAAGAAGGAAGGTGAGAATTATCGCGCCGCCAATGTCGGCGATTGCCCGCGACCTGAGATCGATGGCGTGGGCGAGATCGGTCGCACCTGCACGCAATCCTACAACCTCTTCCCGAACTGGGTCTCTCCGCTGGGACCAACCGGGTATTTCGTGCTGAATTTCTGGCCGAACGGGCCGACCCGATCCAAGATGGAAGTCTGGTGGTTCGGGCCTGATTGGGGTGAAGGGCCGCGCCCGGCCTTCTGGGACGCCACGATCACCTATCTCAACAGCGTGCTGGAGGAGGATACGGAATTCGGCAAGTGGATCCAGAAAAGCCAGGAAAGCTATGGCTTCGAAGGCGTCCCGCTCAGCTATCAGGAAGCGCGGATCTATCACTGGCATCAGCAGGCCGACGCGATGATCGGGGCCGAGCGGATCCCCGCGGAGTTGCGCGTCTCGCCCGTGATCGGCCCCGACTGGATCGTGCCGAACGATCCACGGCTTGACGGTTTGCCGTTGCAGGAAGCAGCGGAGTAGCTCGCGTCAGAAGACGCTGTTCGTCAGCCCGCCGTCGATGACGATGCTCTGCCCGGTGATGAAGCTGCCGTAACGCCCGCACAGCATCGCGCAGAACCCTCCGATGTCGGCGGGATCGCCGAAGCGCCCTGCCGGGATACCGATCGAGTCGATGAAGCGCCGCACCTCCTCATCGTAGCTTGTGCCGTTTTTTGCCGCGCGCGCTTCGAAGGTGGTGCGTGAGCCGGGCGTGTCGAACATGCCTGGCAGAATGCTGTTGATGGTCACGTTGTCACGTATGAGCCGCTTCGAGATCGCCACCGAGTAATTGGCGAGCGCAGCGCGGGCAGGCCCTGACAGCAAGCGCATGACGTGCGGGTTCTTGGCCGCGCCGGTTCCGATATTGACGATCCGGCCAAAGCGTCTGCCCACCATGCCGCCGAGCATCATGCGAATTAGCTCGATCGGGCCGACGAGGGTGGTTTCCAGCGTTTCCATCCACTCTTCCGCTTCGACGTCATCGAATCCGTCGGTCATACGGGGCGGCGAGCAGGTGACGATCAATATGTCGGGCGTGGGACAGGCCTCGCGCAATCGCGCGCGGCCTTCCGGTGAGCCATGATCGGCGACCACCGCGTTGATGGTGGCGCCGGTATCGGCGGCCAGTCGTCGCGCCGCGTCGTGCAATCGCTCCTCGCCGCGCGCCGACATGACGAGCGTTGCGCCCTCGGCCGCAAGGGCGCGCGCCGCCTCAAACCCCATGCCGGCGCTCGATCCGGCAACCAGCGCGCGCTTTCCTCTCAAGCCAAGATCCATGATCGCTATTCCCTCAGTTAGTATCGAAAAAGCGGGTGGTCGCCGCCAGTACGGCCCGTGCCCGATCCTCGGCATCGGGATAGGCATCGCGCAAGGCTTTCGATCGAAGCTCGATGCTCAGCGGCAGTGCCGGCGGCATCGCCGAAGCAAGTTCTCGAAGCGGCAATATGCCCTCACCGGGCAGCAACCGCCGGTCGACCGCCTCCTCGATGATCGCGGTGCGATCGTCAGTGTCGAAGGTCAGCGGCCCGGCATCGCAGAATTGCGCGTAAGGCAGCCATTTCGCGGGTAACGCCGCGACATCGGAAGGTGTGCCGCCCGAGCGCGCAAGATGCAGCGGGTCGATTAGCATCGCAATTGCGGGATCGCCAACCGCGCGCAGGATCGCACTTGCCTGCGCGATGGACTTCACCTCGGTGAACAGCGCGAACTCCAAGGAAATTCGAATGTCGCCGGCGGCATGCTCACACAAAGCCGCCAGCTTTGCCGCGGTCGCGCCATCGTCCGGATCGGAACTGACGCACAGCACATTCGCGGCGCCGATCTCTCGCCCGATATCGACGATGCGACGATGGTTGTCTTCGGGTGGACCGGGCATCAGCCAGACGACCTCCACATCGAGCGCGAGAAGCGCGTGATCGGCCAGCACCGCCTTCAACTCGCGGGTCGTCCCATCTGTCCAGCTCGCCAGATCGACCCACACGCCCGTCGCATCATAACCGGCCGCCGCGGCCGCGCGGGCGGTGGTTTGCGGCATGTGTTCTGGCAGGACGCCGGCGGCGAGCGATAGCAGTTGCATCCGCTTATTATGCCGCGCGTGTTAAAGTTGTCGATCTTTTCCGCAAATCACGGCATTAGGTTGGCAAAAGGAGAGAGCATGAGCCGAATCAATCGCCGCTGGACGATCGCCGGGCGGCCTGCCGGGCGCGATGTGAACGAAAGTGACTTTGCACTTGCGGAGAGCGAGGTTCGGTCGCCGGGCGAGGGCGAGGTTCTCGTTCAGGTGGATATGCTGGCGTTCGAGCCCGCGATGAAAGGCTGGATGGAGAATATCGGCGGCTATGTCGCCCGCACCGAGATCGGCGACATGATGCGGGGATCGGGCATCGGCACCGTTCTGGAAAGCCGGACGCCGCATCTGAAGGTTGGCGAGAAGGTGCTGGGTCCGTTCGGTTGGCAGGAATATGCCACCTTGCCCGGCGATCAACTCCAGTCTCTGGAAGGCGAGGCCCATCCCTCCGCGCAGCTTGACGTGCTCGGCGTGGTCGGGCTCACCGCCTATTTCGGCATGAAGCATGTCGGGCGTCCGTTCCCCGGCGACACCGTGGTGGTGACGGGCGCGGCCGGCGGCGTCGGTGCGATCGTGGTCCAACTGGCGAAGATCGCTGGCTGCCGCGTGATCGGCATCGCTGGCGGAGCAGAGAAATGCGCGTTGCTGACCGGTGAACTCGGTGCCGACGCGGCGATCGACTATAAATCTCAGGATATCGGTGCTGAGCTGGCACGGCTGGCGCCCGATGGCGCGGATATCGTCTGGGACAATGTCGGCGGCATAATCCTGAATGATATCCTCGCCCATCTGGCACTCCACGCGCGCGTTGTGATCTGCGGCGGGATATCGCGCTCCAAGACCGGCGGGATGCCGGTCGGGCCGGCGAACTACTTCAATCTCGTGTTCAAGCGTGCGACGATGCAGGGCATCCTTCTCAATGACTACGAGGCGGAGTTTCCCGTCGCCCGCAAGCGCCTGTCAAACTGGCTGACCGATGGCCGACTGATCGCGCGCCAGGATATTCAGGAAGGGTTCGAGAACGCGCCGCGCACGCTGATGCGCCTGTTCTCGGGCGCGAACGTCGGCAAGCAATTGCTCAGGCTCACCGGGGAGGGGCAATGACGATCTACATGCAATCCACCCTCGAACTGCGGCCGGCCGATCTCACGCGGTTTCGCGCGACGATGATCGAGTTGGTCGCGATCGTCGAGGCGGAGGGGTGGCACCTGGTCGCGGCGATCGAGCAGATCACCGGGCGCCTCCACACCGCTATCGACGTTTGGCGGCTGCCGGATCTCGAATCATACCAGCGTGGCCTGGCCGCTTTGCGAAGTCATGCGCACTTCGCGGAAATGGCCACCGCGCTCGGCGCTGCGATAGAGCGCGAGACGGTAGTGCTCGGCGGGCGCGCCTCGTGGGTGCCGGAGGGTCGATAAGACTTGGCAAGATTGCAGATTGTGTTAGTTTCTAGCGAGAGAGGATGACGCAAAAGCGTCAGAGGTGATCCATGAACGTCCAGGCCAAAGAATTCCGCCCAGACCGTCACCCGGCTGAAACCTACGAGGAAATCCTCGAGCGGGATACGCGCCCTATTCCGGAGCATCTCCGCGAAGGCCCGGTTCCCGATATTGGCACCGACGCTATCCCGGTTGATCGCTATATCGACCCCGCTTTCGCCCGGCTGGAGGAAAAATACCTGTGGCCGCGCATCTGGCAGATGGCATGCCGCGAGGAGGAGATCCCCAACCCCGGCGACACACTCGTGTACGAAATCGCCGGGAAATCGCTGCTGGTCGTGCGACAGCAGGATGGCGCGATCCGTGCCTTTCACAATTCGTGCCTGCATCGCGGACGCAAACTGGCGACCCTGGGCGGCTGCAAGAACGAGTTCCGCTGCCCTTATCACGGCATCGCCTGGAACACTGACGGCAGTTTCAAGGACAATCCGATCTCGTGGGATTTCCCGCAATGGGAGGGCACGGACGTATCCTTGCCTGAGGCGCTCGTCGGCACCTGGGCGGGTTTCGTGTTCATCAACATGGATCGCAACGCCGTTCCGCTGGACGAGGTGCTCGGGCCGATCAAGGAGCATTTCGCACGGTACGAGAACGAGGATCGCTACATCCATTTCCACGTGCAGAAGATCGTGCCGTGTAACTGGAAAACGGCGGCTGAGGCGTTCATGGAAAGCCACCACGCGATCACCACGCATCCGCAGCTTCTGCCCTATCTGGCAGACGTGAATAGCCAGTACGATATCCTGTCGGACTATGTGACGCGGCAATTCTCCGCGCAGATGGTGCCCAGCCCGTTCAACCAGCGCGATTACAGCGAGGACGAGATTGTCGAAGCGCTGCTGGGCGTGGGCTCGCGATCGGCGGCTGGGGCCGGCGCCAAGCCGGGGGAGATGAAGGTGCCGGACGGTGAAACCGCACGGACTTTTATGGCTGAGGTCACCCGCAAGACGCTCTCCGCCGAGGATGGCCACGATTACAGCCACGCCTCCGACGCAGAGATGGTGGATGCGCTTCTTTACAATGTTTTCCCGCATATGAGCTTCTGGGCCGGGTTCATGCCGAACCTGACGTATCGCTGGCGGCCGAACGGGCACGATCACACGACCTCGATCATGGATATCTACATGCTCAAGCGCGTGCCCAAGGGTAAGCCGCGGCCAAAGCCATCGCCGGTGTTCGAGATCGGTGTCGACGAAAGCATGGTCGAACTGGCGCCGAACAGCGGAATGTCGGCGGGCCTCGCGGCGGTGTTCGAACAGGACATGAGCAATCTCCCGCACGTCCAGACGGGAATGGAGGCGTCGGCAACCGGCGTGCTGCACTTCGGCAAATATGCCGAGCTGCGCATCCGAAAGATGCAACAGATGCTCGATCAGGTGATGGCCGAAGGCATCGAGCAGGCTGCGGCCGCCGCGCGCTGACGCGGGCGATTTCGAAACGCCAGACACCGGCGACGCGCACCGCGGGTCGCCGGATGATTTGATGCATCCGGGCGAGAGGAGGGCGTGAGTTCGTGATTATCTGCCTGCTTTCCCGTTCCGCCACCGCGGGATCGCATCGGTGAGCGTCGTCGTCCTTCCGGGCGCCGATGTTGCGGCAATATCGGCGCATGGTTCGCAGGGCACCGTCTTTCACCGGTGGTATGTCTGCGGCTTTCTGACGCTGGCCTCAACCGTATCGGTTATCGACCGGCAGATCCTGTCGGTGATGATCGGGCCGATGAAGCGCGATCTCGGCATCAGCGACACGATGATGGGCCTGCTGGGCGGGCTGGCCTTCACCTGTTTCTATACGGTCCTGACGATCCCGATGGCATGGCTGGCGGATCGGGCGAATCGCCGCAGGATCATCGGGCTGGGTATCTTCTTCTGGAGCCTGGCCACGATGGCCTGCGGGTTTGCCACGAAGTTCACGCATCTATTCGTGGCGCGTGCGACCGTCGGGGTGGGCGAAGCCACGCTGTCTCCTGCCGCGATATCGATGTTATCTGATTATTTCGATCGCTCGCGGCTGCCGCTGGCGATGGGAATATTCGGCGCTGCGCCGTTCATCGGCCTCGGGCTTGCGAATCTGTTGGGCGGCGCGATCGTGAGCCATCTGGAGGCGCTGCCGCACATCGCGCTGCCCGTGTTTGGCCAGATGCGATCGTGGCAGGCGATGTTCGTCATAGTCGGTGCGCCCGGCTTGTTGTTGTCCGTCGCGACGTTGACGATCAAATCACCGCTGCGAAGCGGACGGCTCAAGACGGATGCCGCCGGAATGACGGTGGCGGAGGCGGCGCGGTTCTTCGCCGGACGCCGCCGGTTTCTCGCCTATCACTTCATTGGCTTCACCGCGCTGGCGATGCAGGGCTGGGCCTTGTTTTATTGGGTCGTGGAGTTCTTCCTGCGCGAACATGGTGCGGGCCGCGCGCAGGTCGGTTTCACCTTCGGTCTCATCGCGTTGCTGCTGGGGACCAGCGGGGGAATCTTTGCCGGCGAGGTCGCCGCGCGGATGATGCGCCTCGGGCGCACCGATGCGACGCTGCGGCTCGTGCTCGGCGCTACACTGTTGCTGATCCCGCTGGGTGTCGCCGCGTTCCTCGTGCCAGGTTACGCGCTGGCGATGACACTCGTCGCGGCGGCGGTATTCTTCATGGGCTGGCCCAACGGGCTGGGCGCGGCGGCGTTGCAGTTGATCGTGCCGAATGAGCTGCGCGGGCAGGTGATGGCGCTCTACTTCGTGATCGTGAATTTCCTCAGTTATTCGTTCGGGCCGCTGCTGGGCGGGCTCATCAGCGATCAGGTTTTCCACGGCCAGTCGCTTGGCGGCACGCTCGCGCTGATGGCTGCGGTAAATTATCCGATCGGCGCCTTCTGCATCTGGCGCTGCCTTTCACATTTCCGCACCGCGCTCGGCCAGGCCGAGGCGTGGCGCGCCGCCTGACAGGAGAGAAAATGTCGCTTGCCGCCGCAAACCGCGCCAAAATTCAGGGCAATGCGATGGCCGTGACCGACGGCCGGATGACGCTGACCTGGGCCGCGCTGGACCCGATCATGAACCGCGCGACCAACGCGCTGCTTGGCGAAGATTTCGGTGCAGGGCCACCACGCGCCGCGGTCTTTGCGCATAATTCGACCGAGATGGCGCTGGCTTATCTGGCGCTGCTTCACGCGGGTGTATCGGGCGTGCCGGCGAACTTCCACCTCACCGCCGAAGAACTCGCCTATATCCTGAAGGACAGCGGCGCACGGCTTCTGTTCGTCGGGCCGGAGACCGCCGAGGCGGGGCTCGCTGCGGCGAAGGCGGTGGGCATCGAACGGGTGATTGGCTGGCGCTGCGGCGAGATCGCGGGCCTGCACTCATGGGACGAGTGGCTGGCGGGCGCGAGCGGTGCGGAGCCGCCCACGCACATGCGGCCTTTGCCGTACATGCATTACACCTCGGGCACGACCGGCCGCCCAAAGGGCACGGAGACGCCCCCCAACATGTTCCCGCGCGAGGATGATGTTGCGCGGCTGTTCGCCGTGCTGGAGGAACAGGTTGCAGCGGGGGCGCCGGGGCCGGGGATTCTCGTTGGCCCGAACTACCATACCGGGCCGCTCGGCTCGATGCGTCAATTGGGTGGCGGACGACCTCTGGTCGTGATGCCGAGGTTCGATGCGGAGCAGATCCTGGTCAATATCGAGCGATACGGCGTCGCGACTTCCGTGATGGTGCCGACGCATTTTCAGCGTCTGCTGGCGCTGCCTGCGGAAGTGCGGGGGCGATATGATGTTTCCAGCCTCAAGCTGGTGTCGCACACCGGGGCGGCGTGCCCCGTCGATGTGAAGCATGCGATGATCGCTTGGTGGGGGCCGGTCCTGCTCGAAGCCTATGGTGCGACGGAGGCGGGATCGACCAACATGATCTCGTCGGAAGAATGGCTGCGCAAACCCGGTTCGGTCGGGAAAGCGATGCCGCCGTTCGAGATGGTGGTGATCGGCGAGGATGGTGAACAGCTCGGCCCGAACCAGATCGGCCAGCTCTATTTCCGCGATCCCACCGGGCGCGGCATCATCTATCACAACGATCCCGAGAAAACCGCTGCCGCGCACATCGCGCCCGGTGTCTTTACGCTTGGCGAGATCGGCTATGTCGATGACGAAGGCTATGTGTTCATCACCGACCGTTCGTCCGACATGATCGTTTCCGGCGGCGTCAACATCTACCCCGCCGAGATCGAACAGGTGCTGATCGCCCATCCCGGTGTCGAGGATGTGGCGGTGGTCGGTGTGCCCAGCGCCGATATGGGCGAGGAGGTCAAGGCACTAGTGGTCATGAAGCCAGGCAGCGCGGTTACGAGCGACGAGCTGTTCGCCTTCGCCCGCGAAAAGCTGGCCGGTTACAAGCGCCCGCGCAGCATCGATCTGGTGGACAGCGTCGGGCGCAACGCGATGGGAAAGGTCAACAAGCGCGAGTTGCGTCGGCCGTTCTGGCCGTCCGATCGCACGATCGGATAATATCGAGAGGAGAGGGATAATGAGGCTTCAGGGCAAGCGCGCGGTCGTGCTCGGCGCCGCCGGCAAGGACAATATGGGGCAGGTGATCGGCCACCGCCTGATCGCCGAGGGTGCCAGCGTGCTGGTCGCCGGGCGGAAGAAAGAATTCCTCGAGCAGTTCGTCGCCGCGCATCCGGGCAAGGCGTTCATGGCGACCTGCGACATCACCAGCAAGGCCGACAATGACGCGCTGGCTAAATCCGCGGTTGAGCAGATGGGCGGCGTAGATATCGCGATCAACGCCTCCGGCTGGGGCTTGCTGAAACCGTTCCTGGAAACAACCGCGGAGGAGTTGCAACAGATCGGCGACCTCCAGTTCAAAGGGCCTTTTCTGTTCTTCCAGTCGATGATCGAGGCGATGGGGAATGGTGGCTCGCTGATCCAGATTTCCTCCGCCACCGCAACGATCATGCTCAACGATCACGCGGCCTACATGGGGACGAAGGCGGGGACCGATCACGTCATCCGCTGTATCGCCAACGAGTTCGGCGATCGCGGGATCAAGGCGAATTCGATCTCTCCCGGCCTCACGGAAACGCCGATGACGGCGGCGAACGGCAAGACGCCCGGGCTGTGGGAAGCGTTCGTGCCAAGCTATCCGCTGGGGCGCGTCGGCACTTCCGACGATATCGCCGCAGCGGCCGTTTGGCTCTCCTCCGACGAGTGCTTCATGACCGGGCAGAACCTTCAGGTGAACGGCGGGCTCACGCTCCGTCGCAATCCGTGGAAGCACGAAATCCAGGCGTCGGTAATGGCAGCGATGCAGGCCGCGCAATGAGCGACCTGCGCGAAGGGCCGGGTGTGGGCGACAGCGTCGCTGCGCTCGGGCCGGTGATGCAGCTATCCTATTGCCCGGCGGACTATGATGCGGCGCTGGCGCATTGGGTGTCGCTCGGTGCCGGGCCGTTCTTCGAGAACCATCATGTGAGGCTGGAGGATGTGAAGTTCCGCGGCCAGCCTAGCGATATCGATTTCTCGATGGCGCTCGGTTATCTCGGCGACATCCAGATCGAGCTGATCCGGCAGCACAATGACGCGCCATCGATGTACACCGAATGGCGCGCGCAGGGCCGTGAGGGCGTCCAGCATATGTGCGTACTGGTCGATGATATCGACGAGGCACGCCGGCGTGTTGCGCAGCAGGGCGGCGTGGTGGTTCAGGAAGGCACGCTTCCCGGCGGCATCGGGGCCGTGATCTATGTCGATACGGGCGGCGGCCCTGGCACGGTGATGGAATATCTTCAGATCGGCGAGGCCGGAAAGCAGGGTTTTGCCATGATGCGCGCGGCGCATCGTGATTGGGATGGCACCGATCCGGTAAGGGGGCGATAATGGCCGAGGAACAGAAGCCTGACCAGCGGCGCATCGATTGCGTGCTGATCGCAGGCGGCAAATACCATGACATCGATTTCGCCCGGCTGGAGCTCCTCAAGCTGCTTGCCGAAGACGAACGGGTGCGAACGCGCGTGTTCGAGGATTTCGAATGTGTGGAGGCGATCGCGGCGTGCGACCTGCTGGTCAGCTACACCTGCGATGTCACGCCGAGCCTGCAAGCGCAGGAAGCGATCCGCGCCTTTGTCGCTGGGGGCGGCCGATATTATGCGCTGCACGGCACCAACTCCATTCTGCGCTTCCTGGAAAACGGCCTGGTCGATACACCGGATTGGGCGCCGCATTTCATGGAAACGCTCGGGTCCGCCTTCGCCTCGCATCCGCCGATCGAGCCGTTCAGGATCGAGATAGCCGATGCGACGCATCCGGTTTCCGCCGGGATCGAACCATTCGAGACGACCGACGAACTATATCTCAGCCGTCCGCGCGCTGATCTGCATGTCCTGCTCGATACCGAATTTGGCGGCGAGACGCCCGGCTTCGTGGATTCGACCTGGGCCAGGGCACGACATCCGGTCGTCTATCTTCGCCCGCTCGGCGATGGCGCGGTGCTCTACAACGCGCTGGGCCATTGCCGGGGGCATTATGATCTTCAGCCGCTGAGCGACTGGTGGCCCACCGTCGATCGCTGCTCCTGGGAACTTGACGTTTATTACGAGCTGCTGCGGCGCGGGCTCGATTGGGCGAAGGCGCCGGCCATCCAACGCATGAAGGGAGAATGAGCATGGACCTCGGACTTAAAGGCAAGAAGGTGATCCTGTCCGGTGGCAGCCGTGGGCTTGGCCGCGCCGCACTGGAAATCTTTGCGGCGGAGGGCGCCGATGTCGCTTTCTTCTCGCGCGATGCAGCCCAGGTGGCGGAGGCCAGGGCCGCGCTTGAGAAGCATGGTGGCAAGGTGATCGGGGACAGCCTGGACATGGCATCCGGCGGCTATCTCGACTGGCTGAAGAAGGCCGCCGAGGCGCTGGGCGGCGTGGATATCTTCGTCCACAACGTCAGCTCGTCCGGCGCCGGCGGAACGGGTGACTGGGACATGACCTTCCAATATGATCTGAAGGGCGCGGTCGAAGGTTGCCAGACGCTCGAGCCCTATCTGGAAAAGTCGGGCACGGGATCGGTCATCCTGATGTCGAGCACGGCCGCGTTCGAAACGTTCATCCAGCCGCAGGCGTTCAATGCGCTGAAGGCTGCGCTTATCACTTACGGCAAGCAGCTGAGCCAGGCATGGGGGCCGAAGGGCATCCGCGTGAACATGGTGTCGCCCGGCCCGATCAGGTTCGATGGCGGCAACTGGTCGAAGATCGAAGCGGGCATGCCGGACTTCTACAAGTCGACCGAGGCGCAGATGGCGCTTGGCCGGTTCGGCGGTGCGGAAGAGGTGGCGCGAACGGTCGTTTTCCTCGCCAGCCCCGCGTCGTCTTACACGACCGGGACCAATGTGGTGATCGATGGCGGCTACACAAAACGCGTGCAGTTCTGAGATATCGCTCCCCGCGCGTTGCGCGTGGGGAGCGACGCACCACGCTCTGTCAATCGATCGCCGGCACCCGAACTACCAGCCCGTCGAAAACCTGCTTCAGTTTCACCTGGCAGCCGAGGCGGGACGCCGTTTGCCGGTTATCCAGCATTTCGAGCAATTGCTCTTCCATCGAATTCGGCGGCCCGACGGTTTCAGTCCAGCCGGGATCAACGATCACATGGCATGTCGCGCACGCGCACGAGCCGCCGCATTCGGCCAATATGCCAGCCACGCCGCTGCGGACGGCGGCCTCCATCAACGTATATCCTTCGCGGCTGAACACCTTGTCCCGCGTGCCGTCCGGCTGGACGAATTCGATCGCGATCATTTGCTTACGATGGCTCCGCCACGTTGATGAGGAGCTTGCCCACATTGTCGCCCGCAAACAGCCGCATCAGCGTTTCAGGCGCGTTCTCGAGCCCGTCCACGACCTCGTCGCGCTGGATGATGCGTCCTTCTGCGAGCCAGCGTCTCAGCCGATCGCGGCCGATGTCCATATCGCCCTGGAAGTCGGACAGCAGGAAACCCTCCATGCGGGCGCTCTTGAACACGATGTTGAAATAATTGCCGGGGCCCGGTGGCCGCCCTTGCTGCTGATACCGCGCGATACCGCCGCAGATCACGATGCGTGCGCGGCGCGCGATCCGCGCCATCAGATCGTCCAGCATCGGGCCGCCGACATTGTCCCACAGAACGTCGATGCCGTCTGGTGCCAGCTCCTTGATGCGATGCTTCACCTTCTCCGACTTGTAGTCGATCGCATGGTCGAAGCCGAGCTCGTCGGTCAGCCAGCGGCATTTGTCCGGGCCGCCAGCGATGCCGATCACGCGGCAGCCCGCGATCTTGCCAAGCTGCCCGACGATTGATCCGACCGCGCCGGCTGCGCCCGTTATGACAAGTGTGTCCCCCGCGCGCGGCTCGCCGATGCGGGTGAGCCCGAAATAAGCGGTGAGCCCGCTCGATCCGAGCAGCCCCAGGTTGAGGCGCGGTGCATCCGGTTCGCGCGGAACGATGCGCATTCCCTTCGCGGGCACGATCATCTCATGTGACCATCCGAGCGAGCCCTGTATGAGGTCGCCCGGCGAAAAGCCCTCCGCCGCGCTTTCGACCACCTGCCCGATTCCCCCCGCCGGCATGATGTCGCCGATCTCGGTCGGCGCCGCATAGCCACCCGCATTCTCCATCCACCCCTTTTGCGCGGGATCGCAGGAGAGCATGAGCACCCGGACTTTCAATTCGCCCGGCGCTGGTTTCCGATCGAGGGGGGATTCGTCGCGCTCATAGTCATCGAGGCGCAGCGCCCGTCCGTTTGGGCGGGCGGCAATTCTCCAGCGCATGGCTTCTCCGAAAAAAGTTGATGCGTGATGCAAAATGTTGTGTAGCAAGAGTCATGGCGACGCAAGCACCGATCTCGATTCCGCCGCAGGACGATCCCAAGGCGGAGGCGCTTGAGCTTCTTGGCATCGCGCGCGGGCGTTACGATCTCGCGCCGCTCGATGGCGTGCGGCGGGTGGTGGCGAAACGGCTGACCGAGGCGGCGCGCGACATTCCCCACTTTCCGCTGGTCGCGCATATCGCGGCGCAGCCGCTGATAGATGCGAGAGCGGCTTATAACCCCGGTGATGCGGGCAAGGTTTCCGTAAACGACCTTTTGATTGCGGCTGTTGCGCAGGCGCTGGTCGCGGTGCCTGACGTGAATGCCAGCTTCACCGAGCATGGCATCGTCCGGCATCATCATGCCGATGTTGCCGTGGCGGTCGCTATTCCCGGTGGGCTTATCACGCCGATCGTGCGCGATGCCGAGACGAAGGCGGCGCGCGAAATCGCCCTTGAGGTGCGTGACCTTGCCGATCGAGCGCGACGTAAACGGCTGAAACCCGACGAATATAACGGCGGCAGCTTCTGCATATCGAATCTGGGCATGTATGGCGTGTCCAGCTTCGGATCGATCCTGAATCCGCCGCATGGCGCCATCCTGTCGGTTGGCGCGGTCGAGGATCGGGTGGTGCCGGTGGATGGTGCGCCCGGCGTCGCCAGGATGATGACCGTGACGCTCACCTGCGACCACCGCGTCATCGACGGAGCCACTGGCGCGCGCTGGCTGCAGGCGTTTGCAGCGCTAGTCGCCGATGCCGGCAACCTCAAGTGAGGATGTAGCGATGGATACCACGCCAACCCCCGACGATCTGCTTTTTGAAACCGAGGTACGCCAGTTCCTGGCCGAGAAATTCACGCCTGCGTTGCGCGCGGCGTCTGCGAAGCAGGCGGCCGTTTTCGCCGAAGGCGCATTGGCGCGCGAATGGCATCGCATCCTGTTCGAAAAGGGCTGGATCGCCCCCACCTGGCCGAAGGAATATGGCGGCCCGGGCTGGACGGCGATGCAGCGCTACATCTTCGATCGCGAATGCGGGCTTGCCGGCACGCCGACACTGCCCGCGATGGGGCTGGCATTATGCGGCCCGGTCATCATGGAGTTCGGCACGCAGGAGCAGAAGGATTTCTTCCTGCCGAAGATGCTGTCGGGCGAACATTACTGGTGCCAGGGTTACTCTGAACCCGGCGCCGGTTCCGACCTCGCGTCGCTGAAGACGCGCGCTGAGCGCGACGGCGACGACTATGTCATAAACGGCACCAAGATCTGGACGACGCACGCGCACGAGGCGAACTGGATTTTCCTGCTGGTGCGTACCGGGCGGGAAGGGCCGCGGCAGGCGGGGATCAGCTTCCTGCTCGCACCGATCGATTCGCCTGGCCTCACCGTTACGCCGATCGTCTCGATGTCGGGCGAGCACGAGGTGAATCAGGTGTTTCTCGATAATGTCCGCGTGCCGGTCGGCAACCGGATCGGCGCGGAAGGTGAAGGGTGGACGATCGCCAAATACCTTCTCACGTTCGAGCGCGGCGGCGGCTCTGCTGCCGGCCGCCTCAATGCGCAGCTTGCCAGCCTCAAACGGATCGCGCGCAGCGAGCCCGACGACGATGGCGGCGTGCTGTGGGACAATGCCGATTTCCGGCATCGCATCATGCGGCTCGAAACCGAGATACTCGCGATCGACTGGACGGAACGGCGCCAGATCGCGAGCCGTGGCACGGGTGAGATCACCAGCAACGTCACCGCATCGATCCTGAAACTCACGGTGAGCGAGGCGATCCAGCGGCTGGCGCAACTTACCTCCGAGGCGCTCGGGCCATATGCGGCGGTGGATCAGCGCCACGCGCTCGGCATGGGCGCGAACGAGGATGTGGTCGGGCCCGCCTACGCGCTGACGCCAACCGCCCGTTACCTCAACACCCGGGCGGCGACGATCTTCGGCGGGTCCAGCGAGGTTCAGCGCAACATCATCGCCAAGGCGGGCCTCGGGCTCTGAGGGTTTGGGAGAGAGACAATGGCACGGCCAGTAGCTGAGAAGCTGTTCACCGGCGAGGGGGCCGAAACGCGGCTGCTGGCGGGCAGATCGCGGGAAACCGGGCGGCTGCGCTTCCCGATGCCGGCGGGGGCTGATGCGGAAGAGTATGAAGCGGTGGAACTGGCGCAGGAGGGCAGGCTCTGGTCATACACGATCCAGCGCTTCCGCCCGAAGACCCCGTTCAACGGCGACGGCGATGAGCAGAATTTCAAGCCATATGGCGTCGGCTATATCGAGCTGCCCGGGCAGTTGATCGTCGAATCCCGCCTCGTCGGCAACGATCTGGAGAGCCTCACGATCGGCGAGACGATGCGCATCACCACCGAAGCCTATCGCACCGATGAGAGCGGCGAGCCGGTGCTCACTTATGCTTTCGCGGCCGTCAGGGAAGGAAAAGCGGCATGACCGACGTACATATAATCGGCGCAGGCATTCACCCGTTCGGGCGGACGGACAGCCGCAGCGGGCGCGAACAGGGCATCTTCGCGATCCGTCAGGCGCTCGCCGATGTCGGCCTGGAGTGGGAGGACATGCAGTTCGCCTATGGCGGCTCTTCCGCCGCCGGCGCCGCCGATGCGGTGCTGCCGCACCTCGGACTTACCGGAATCCCGTTCATCAACGTCAACAACGGCTGCGCGACCGGTGGCTCGGCGCTGCTTTCGGGTTATTCCACGATCAAGTCCGGCGAGTTCGACATCGGCATCGTGGTGGGTTTCGACAAGCATCCGCGGGGCGCTTTCAACGCCGATCCCGAGGCATCCGGCCTGCCGCGCTGGTATGGCGAGACGGGCATGATGCTGACGACGCAGTTCTTCGCCAACAAGATCACGCGCTACATGGCGCTCCACGGCATCAGCGCGACGACGCTTGGGCGCGTCGCTGAAAAGGCGTTCGAGAACGGCGCCAGGACACCGCATGCGTGGCGCCGCTCCCCGGTCGATCTCGATACGATCATGAACGCGCCGATGATTTCCGATCCGCTCACCAAATACATGTTCTGCTCGCCCGCGGAGGGCGGCACCGCGCTGATCCTCGCTTCCGACAGGAAGATGCGCGAGCTTGGTCTCAGCGGGCCGAAGGTGCGCGGCGCCGCGATCCGCACGCGGCCGGTCGGCAGCTTCGAGGTGTTCGCCCCATCACTTGAGATCGAGCGCGGAAAATCGGCGGTCGAGCTGGCCTCTGCCGCGACGTGGAAGATGGCGGGGCTGGGGCCGGAGGATGTCGATGTCGCCCAGCTTCAGGATACCGAGAGCGGCGCCGAGATCATGCACATGGCCGAGAACGGTTTCTGCCAGGATGGCGAGCAGGAGCGGATGATCGCCGATGGCGAGACCCGGATCGGTGGCCGCTTGCCGGTCAATACGGATGGCGGCTGCCTTGCGTGCGGCGAGCCGATCGGTGCGTCCGGGCTTCGGCAGGTATATGAAAATGTGGAGCAATTGCGCGGCCGCGGCGGCGAACGTCAGGTGGAAGGTGCACGGATCGGCTACAGCCAGGTCTATGGCGCGCCGGGCCTGTCGGGCTGTGTGCTGCTGGAAGCCTAGTCCACGGATCACGAGCGTTCGACGACGATTACAGCAATATCCTCAAGGAGGGGAAGAATGACCGGTTCGACATCGGCCCCGGGCCGCGAAACGCTGCTCGATATCTATCGCCGCACGATGCTGATCCATCGCAGCGACGAACGCTTTCGCGCCCTGCTGACACAGGGCAAGCTCGCGATCGTCTATTATCCCGTCCGCGGTCAGGAAGTGGTTTCCGCCGGGATGATGGCTGCGCTGAACTCGGACGATTATCTAATCACCACCTATCGCGGCGTGGCGGACCAGCTCGCCAAGGGTATTCCGTCAAAGCTGCTGTGGGCCGAGTTCACCGGCCGCGCGACGGGAACGTGCAAAGGCAAGGGCGGCCCGATGCACATAACCCACCCGGAAACGGGGGTTATGGTGACGACGGGTGTCGTCGGCTCCGGCCTGCCGATCGCCAACGGCCTTGCGATCTCGTCGCAGAACCGCGGCGACGGCAAGGTAACGGTCGTATGCTTCGGAGACGGCGCGTCGAACATCGGCGCTTTCCATGAAGCGATGAACATGGCGCAGCTTTACAAGCTGCCGGTCATTTTCCTGTGTTCGAATAACAAGTATGGCGAACACACCGCGTTCGCGGCGCATACCGACAGCGAGTCGATCGTCAGCCGCGCCGCCGGTTATGGAATGCGCGGCGTGCAATGCGACGGCAATGATCCGGTCGACATGTATAATACCGCGAAGGAAGCGGTCGATCGTGCGCGGCGCGGCGAAGGCCCGACGCTGATCGAGGCGATGACGTTCCGCATGCTCGGGCATCTGTTCGGCGCGGATTTCAGTTACGTGCCGAAGGAAATCGCGGAACAGGGGGCGAAGGAGGATCCGATACCCCGTTTCCGCCAGCTGCTGCTCGATACGCACGTGTCGGAAAGCGAGCTCGACGCGATCGTCGCCGACATCGAGAAGGAGATCGATGAGGCTGTCGAATTCGCCCTCGCGAGCCCATTCCCCGAAGTGGACGAACTGCGCGTCGACGTCGTCAAGCAGGAGATCGCGGCATGAACGCGGAAACGGCCGTGAAGGCGAGCAAGATCAATTTCATTCAGGGTCTCCACCAGGCGCTGGACGAGGCGATGGCGGCGGATGAGAATGTCATCGCGCTGGGCGAGGATATCGGTGACGCACAGGGCGGCGGCATCTTCAAGGTGACGAAGGGGCTGACCGAGAAATACGGCAGGAACCGCATCCGCTCCACCCCGATTTCCGAGCAGGCGATCATCGGCGCGGCTGTCGGTGCGGCGATCGTCGGCATGCGTCCGGTCGCCGAGATCATGCTGATGAACTTCGTGACGGTGGCGATGGACCAGATCGTCAACCACGCCGCGAAGCTGCGCTTCATGTCCGGCGGGCAAACCAACGTGCCGCTCGTCATCCGCACCACCACCGGTGCGGGCGTCGGCTTTGGCGGGCAGCATTCCGATATGCTCGAGGCGTGGTTCGCGCACGTGCCGGGCCTGAAGATCGTGATGGCGTCCAACCCCGCCGATGCGAAAGGGCTGCTCGCCTCCGCGATCGAGGATGACGATCCCGTCATCATGATCGAAAATATCATGGCCTATGGTCAGATGGGGCCGGCGCCCGAAGCGGGCTATCGCGTTCCGCTGGGCAAGGCGGCGATCGCGCGCGAGGGCAGCGACGTATCGATCATCGCTTATGGGCGCGCGGTGCTCGATGCGCTTGCGGTGGCCGAGAAGCTGGCGGGCGAAGGCGTCTCGGCGGAGGTGATCGACCTTCGCACGATCGCGCCGTTCGACGAGGCGACGGTGTTCGCTTCGGTCGGCAAGACGCGGCGCGCCGTGGTGGTCCATGAGGCGGTGAAAGCCTATGGCACCGGTGCGGAGATCGCGTCACGGATCACCGAGGAACTGTGGGATACGCTGAAGGCGCCTGTCGGCAGGGTCGGCTCGACCTACTCGCCGGTGCCTTTCTCGCCGCCGCTCGAAAAGGCGTGGATCTACAGCCAGGATCAGATCGCCGCCGCGGTGCGCGGCACGATCGACCGCCGCGCGCGCGGCTGACCGGGGGAATACAGATGGCAGATATTTCGATTCCGAAGCTCGGCATGAGCATGACCGAGGCGACGCTGGTGGAATGGCTCGTCGCGGATGGCGGCGAAGTTGCGGAAGGGCAGGATCTCTACGCGATCGAAACCGACAAGAGCGTGCAGGAGGTGCAGTCGCCCGTATCGGGCAAGCTCCGCATCATCGCCGCGGCGGGCGAAGTGTATGAGGTCGGCCACCTGATCGCGACGGTGGATTGATCGCACGAGCGCCGGCGCCGCGGCATCGGCCCACCGCCGATCCCGGAAAATGTCACTCGGCGGCGCGCGGCGCGCGGCGGCGCGGCTTGGCAGCCGTCACAATCTCCTCGTTATCCGCGGCGCGCGTTCGGGCGGGCGGGTCAGCGATGGGGCTTGCGAAGCTGGTCGTGTCGCCGGTCCGCTTGATCTCGTCGAGGTAATGCGCGGCCTCGTCAGCCAGCGCGCCGCGCACCGCACCGATGATGAGCAGCAGCATGTTTTCCGCAAGACGCGGAAGATACTCCTCGTCGGTAAGGCGGGAGAGGCACCAGTCGTTGATGGTCGAATATTCAACGTTTGCAAGGCTGTGGTTGAAATGGTCGATCTCGATCCACGGATTGATGCTGGCGGCATTGTGCGAGAGCCAGTCGCCGTTGCCGCGCAACGCCATGTCCTGCAGCGTCTGCCAGACGTCGCGCGGGGTGGTGGGTGCGAAATAAATCGCGCAGACCGCCTTGGTATAATTGCGCACGCGAAAGTTGCGGCGGTTGATCGCGATCGTCCGGCTGAGCAGCCCGGACAGTGACGCCGGATCCGAGCCGGACCGTACATAGGCACTGAATTCGTCGAACGCCTCGCGGATAGCAAAGGCGATCAGCCGATCCTTGTTCTGGAAAGCGTTGTAGAGCGTGCGCTGCGCAACCCCGGCGCGCTGGCACAGCTTGCGGATCGAAAAGCCCTCCAATCCGTCTTCGGCGATCATGTGGCGCGCTTCCTTGAGCAGCCGCCGCCGCCGCGCGATGATCATCGGGCTGAAATAAAGCAGGGGCTTTTCAGGATGAGGTGCCAGTTCGCCCCGTCCGAATTTCGCAGCCATCCCCCGCTTCGCCTCCCGATGTCCCTGCGCCGAGAGTGGCGCAGCGAAGGCGTTGGCGCAACTGGCAATCATCGCCTCTTGATTGATGGGGAGCTTTACGTAAAAGTAGCGCGCAAATTACTTTTGGGGCGACATGGACTTCTCTCTCTCCGACGAGCAGCGGCTGCTGCGCGAATCGCTCGCCGGTTATCTTGCCCGCGGCTATGATTTCGACGCGCGTCGCGCGGCGGCGCAGAACGGCGGCTGGCGCGCGGAGGTGTGGCGCAGGTTCGCCGACGAGCTCGGGCTGTTCGGCGCATCGCTTGGCGAGGAGGCCGGGGGCCTGGGCGGCGGCCCCGTCGAGACGATGGTGATCGCGGAGGAGCTGGGCCGCGCGCTGGTAATGGAGCCTTACATCGAGAGCATCGTCGTCGCGACGGCATTGCTGCGCGATGAGCGCGGTGCGGCCGAGCCGCTACGCGCGGCCATCGTGGCGGGCGATGCGATCGTTGCGCCGGCGCTCTATGAGGCGAAGGGCAGGTCGAGCCCCGGCCTGGTGGCTGCCACCGCATCCAGTTCGGGCGATGGGTCGAGGCTGCACGGCACGAAGGTGGTGGTGGCAGCCGCGCCGATCGCCACGCATTTTCTGGTATCGGCACAGGAGGAAGGCGGTGTCTCGCTGTTCCTGGTCGATGCCCATGCCGAAGGTATCGAGCGGCGCGATTATCAATTGATCGATGGTCGCCCGGCATCCGATCTGGCGTTCGCCGCGGTCCCGGCTACGCGGATCGGCGCGGCGGGCGGGGCGATGCCACGCATCGAGCAGGCGATCGACGAGGGTATCGCTGCGCTCGCCGCCGAAGCGGTCGGCGTGATCGATGCGATGATTGTGCGGACGGTGGACTATACGAAGCAGCGCGAGCAATTCGGCGTCGCGATCGCCAGCTTTCAGGCGCTCCAGCATCGCATGGCGGATATGCTGACGCTGCTGGAACGGTCGCGCTCGATGGCGATCATGGCAACGCTGGCGCTGGATACGCCGGCCCCGGAGCGGCGACGCGCGGTATCGGCGGCGAAGGCGTTCATCAGCCACGCGCTCAAGACCGTCGGCGAGAGCGCGATCCAGCTTCACGGCGGCATCGGCACGACCGAGGAGATCGCCATTTCCCACTATTTCAAGCGCGCCACCACGATGCAGAGCCAGTTCGGCACGGCCGCATGGCACCTCGAGCGGATGGCGCGGGACGACCAGTAAGAACGACAATAATAAAACGAGGAGAGATCAATGCGAACGGTAGCGGTGATCGGCGCGAGCGGCCGGCAAGGTGGCGCGCAGGTACGGCAATTGAGCAAGGCCGGATTTGCCGTGAAGGCGCTCTCGCGCAGCGACGATCCTTTCTATGGCGAGGAGAAGCCCGCGAACGTCGAGGTGGTCGCGGCGGACCTTTACGATCACGATTCGCTGGTCAGGGCGTTCGATGGTGCGGAAGGGGTGTTTCACACGCACCCGCTGCGCGCGCGCGCCGATCGTGCGGCGATCGCCGGTGCGGTCGGCAAGGCGGCCAAGGAAGCGGGTGTGAAGCGCGTCGTGTGGAACACGTCCAGCTGGATTCCCGATCGCCCGGGCGATGCGTTCACCTATGCCGGCAACACGGAGGGGATCAACGCGCTGTGGCGTTCGGGCGTGGGCGCCACGGTGTTCGGATCAGTGCTGTTCATGGACAACCTGCTGACGAACTGGGCACGCCCGTTCATCGTCAACGAGGGGCGCTTCGTTTATGCGCACAAGCCGACCACCGAGGCGAACTGGATCAGCCTGGACGATGTGGCGCGGATCATGATCCACTCGCTCGATCGCCCGGATATGGAAGGCGCGTGGATGAATATCGGCGGGCCGGAGCGGCTGCGCCCCGGCCAGCTTGCCGATTCGCTGTCCAGCGTGCTGGGGCGCGAAATCCGGTATGACGCCTGTTCACCGGCCGAGTTCGGCCGTCATCTCGTCAATGCTTATGGGGACGAGATGGGGCCCGAGGAGGGCGAGGTGATGGCGAAGGGCATCGGCGACTTCTACGAATATAACGTCAATGCGCCGACGCGCCCGTTCGAGGTGGACACCGATGAGATGCTGCGGCGCATCCCGATCGAGCTGGAAACCTTCGCCGATTGGGCAAAGCGTCAGGACTGGCGCAACACCAACGGCAAGCGCCCCCCGGCGGGTTGAGCGGGATGCTGTCGCCAGATTACTGGTGGGTCACATTGGTCAGCGGCTTCGCGCTGCTGACCTATTATTTCACGCTGCTGATCGCGGGCGTGGCGCGGGTGCGTTTCAAGGTGCCAGCGCCCTCGCATGACGGGCCGGAGGACTATGTCCGCCGCGTCCGTGCGCATCAGAATACGCTGGAGCATCTGGCGCTTTTCCTGCCGGGCATGTGGCTGTTCGCGCTGACCGTTTCGCCGGTGTGGGCGGCGGCGGTCGGCGCGGTCTGGCCGCCGGCGCGGCTTGCCTATGCGATGGGATACCACCGTGCGGCGGAGAAGCGCCGCATCGGCATCTATATCAGCATGCCGCCGATCTACATTTTCGTGCTGGGCACGATCATCGCATCGATCGTACATCTGCTGCGACAATAGGAGAGAGACATGATCCTGTACGATTCGGTCGGGCCCAACCCGCGCGTGGTATCCATGTTCATTGCCGAAAAGGGCATGGAGATCGAGCGCCGCTCCGTTGACATCATGGCCGGCGAGAACCGGCAGGATGCCTACAGGCGCGTCAACCCCGGCGGCACGACGCCCGCACTGGAGCTCGACGACGGCGCGATGCTGTCCGAGACGGTCGCGATCTGCGAATATCTCGAGGAGAAGCAGCCGCAGCCGGCTCTGATCGGCACCACGCCGGAGGAGCGCGCGCACACGCGTATGTGGGTGCGGCGCATCGATTTGAGGGTGGCGGAGCCGATGACGACCGGGTTCCGCGGCGCGGAGGGGCGGCCGATGTTCGAGCCGCGCGTGCGCGTGGTTTCCAGCGCCGCCGCGCCCGATCTGAAGGAAATCGCCGCAGACGGCCTGGCATGGATCGACGGGGAACTGGGCGAGCGCGAGTGGATCGTGGGCGACCGCTTCACGCTGGCTGACATTCTGCTGTTCTCGTTCGTGGAGTTCGGCGCGCTGGTCGGCCAGCCGCTGCGCGAGGATCTCCACAGGCTGGCGGCATGGCGCGCCCGGGTTGCGGCACGGCCGAGCGCGCAGGGCTGAGCCGCGCAATTATCCGAGGGGAGGGGCGAGTGGTGACGACAGCCGGGACATTGCCGGAATTCTTCGATCCCGATATGCTGGAGGAGCCGTTCGCCTGGTATCAGGAGGCGCTCGCGCGCGGCCCGGTCGCCACGGCGGGCGGGGGCACGGTTCACCTGCTCCTCTCGCACAAGATCGTGTCGGAGGCGGCGGGGCGGCCCGATGAGCTCTCCAGCGATTTCGGCGCGATGATGCGGGGCGCGCGCGCCGACGACGCGCAGATCGCGGCGATCGAGGCGGATGGATGGCCGCAGGTCGATACGATGCTTACCGCCGACCCGCCCGTGCACACGCGGTTTCGCAAGCTGGTGAACCTGGCGTTCTCGATGCCGCGCGTGAACGCGATGGAGGATGAGATCCGCGGTGTGGTGGGCGGATTGCTCGATTCGCTCGCCGGGCGCGAGTCGATCGAGATCGTTCACGATTTCGCGGTCCCGCTACCGGTCGCGGTGATCGCCGCCCAGATCGGAATGAACCGCGACGAGGCCGCGAACGTGAAGCGCTGGTCGGACGCGTTCGCGGACCGGCTGGGCGGCATGGCGACGCGGGAGCGGGAGCTGGAATGCGCGCATCTCGTGGTGGAATTCCAGCAGCAGGTTAAGCGGCTGATCGATGCGCGGCGCGACGGCAACGGGCCGAACGACCTGCTCGGCGCGATCGTCAACGCGACGATCGAGGGCGAGCGACCGCTGGACGATGCCGAGATTCTCTCGGTCGTCCAGCAGCTGATGGTCGCCGGCAACGAGACGACCACCTCGACGATCGCCGGCGGCCTGCTGCTGCTGATCCGAAACCCGGAGCAGGAGGCGAAGGTGCGCGCGGATCGCTCGCTCATCCCGAATATGGTCGAAGAGATGCTGCGTCTCCTGTCGCCGACCGCCGGGCTGTGGCGCGTCGCCGCGAAAGACACGATGGTTGGCGACGTCGCGGTCAAGCGCGGCGAAATGGTGATGCTGCGCTTCGCGGCGGCGAACCGCGATCCGGCGGTTTTCCCCGAGCCGGACCGCTTCGATGTGGAGCGGAAGAATGCGCGCAGCCATCTGGCCTTCGGGCGCGGCATCCACATGTGCGTCGGCAACATGCTCGCCCGCAAGGAGCTGGCGGTGACGTTCGAGGAATTGTTCGCGCGCTACGACCGCTTCGAGCTGACGGAGGGAGCGAACGATTTTCGCCATGTGCCGAACCGGCTGCTGCGCGGGCTGGCGGCGCTGCATGTGCGGCTGCGATAGCAGGCGTCGCCGCGTTATTTCGCCGCCGCGTCGCCCGGCGCAGCCGCTTCGGCCGCCGCGGGTTGCGGCACCCAGACCATGTTGGGGAACTTCGGCACCTCGCCGGAACGACGCAGATCGATCAGGAACACTTCGGCTTCGTCGCGCACGGCGCCCTGCACGGCGCCGATCAGCAGCAGCAGCATGCTTTCGGCAAGCCGGGAGAGATACTGCTCGTCGGAAAGGCGGCCGAGGCACCAGTCGTTGATGACCGAATATTGCACGTTCGCCATCGTCGTCGCGAAGTGATTGATATCCACCCACGGCCGCAATTCGCCACGGCTTTGCATCACGACCAACCACTCGTGGATCGCGTTGACCGACATGTCGCGCAGCGTTTCCCACACGTCGCGCGGTGTCGTGGGCGCGAAATAGATCGACACCACCGCCCGCGTGTAATTTCGCACGCGGAAGTTGCGGCGGTTGATCGCGATCGTGCGGTCGAGCACGCCCGGCAGCGTGTTGGCGTCCGTCCGGTAACGGACGTTGAGGTTGAATTCGTCATACGCCTCGCGAATGGCGAGCGCGATCACCCGATCCTTGTTGTGAAACGCATTATATAACGTGCGCTGGGCAACCTCGGCGCGCTGGCACAGGCGGCGCACGCTGAAATTCTCGACACCGCCTTCGCCGATCATCTGCCGCGCCTCACGCAGCAGCCGTCGCCGCCGTTCTATGATGAGCGGGCTCGAATAGAGCAGTGGCTTGTCGGGGTGCGCGTCGAGCGCGCCGCGGGTTTCCGTTTGCGGCATGCACCATCTCTGCCCTGCGCGCGCGGTTTTGTCCACTGGCGACTAAAATGAATACGCAATGCAAAAAGATTGCACCCGGCCCAAAATTTGATACATGACTTCAGCGCGCAAAAATGCGGCTGCCCACGAGGCACTGTGTGGAGGAGATGGGATGAAGGCGTTTGCTCGGTCGCGGGCCTGCTGGCTCGCAGGAACCATGTTCACCTGCCTGGCGACGCCGGCGAACGCGCAGGAAACAGCGCCGCCCGCCACCGCCACCGCGAGCGCGGCCACAAGCGCGCCGCAGGTCGGCGGCCTCGAGGATGTCGTCGTCACGGCGCGCCGCCGCGCGGAGAGCGTGCAGGACATTCCGGTTTCCGTTCAGGCGATCAGCAGCGAGCAGATTCAGAAGCGCGACCTGACCAGCCTGGAGAAGATCGCCGCTTCCACCCCGCAATTCACCGTCGCGCGCGCCTCGAACGGCGCGGGAGCGCAGCTTACGATGCGCGGCATCGGCTCGTCCGCCACGTCGATCGGCATCGAACAGTCGGTCGCGGTCGTGGTGGATGGCGTCTATTACGGGCAGGGCCGGATCATCAACGAGGGCTTCTTCGATCTCGCGCGCGTTGAGGTGCTGAAGGGCCCGCAGTCGCTGTTCTTCGGCAAGAATGCCACCGCCGGCGTGATTTCGCTGAGCACCGCCGATCCCGGGGACAAGCCCGAATTAATCGGTCGCGTCGGCTATGAGTTCAACGCGCAGCAGGTCTATGGCGAGGCGATCATCTCGACGCCGATCAGCGACAACGCGGGCCTGCGCGTCGCGATCCGCGCGTCGCGGATGTTCGGCGGTTACTATACCAACGACGCCGCCACCGCGACCTACAACACGACCAATTCCGCCAATTTCGTCACGACGCCGCGCACCGCCGAGCCCGCCGCGCGCGACGAACCGCGCGAGCGCGAACTGATCGGCCGTGTCACGCTCAAGTGGGATCCGACCGACCGCCTCTCGATCAATCTCAAGGCGTCCGGCTCGTTCAACTACACGCTCGGCAACGGCTGGAACTATTCAGCGGTGCGATGCGAGGGTGGGGTGCAGACGGCGAATCCGGCCTATCCGTGCAACGGCGGGTTCACGATCTTCCAGAACAAGCTGCCGGCCGCGCTGGCGCAGACGCTGCCGTTCGCGCGCAGCGACGGCCAGCTCTACAATCGCTATACCTCGTGGCAGACGACGGGCACGGTCAACTACAAGCTCGACAATGCGACGCTGACCTCGGTCACGAACTACAACTGGAACAACAATCGTTTCACCTGCGATTGCGATTTCCTGGGCGGCAACGTGTGGGCGACGGAGAATTCCACCTATCACGCGTTCAGCGAGGAAGTGCGCGGGCTGACGACGTTCGATGGCCCGTTCAACATCATGCTGGGCGGTCTTTACCAGAAAACGCGGCGTGATTTCTATCAGGCGGTGGTGTTCGCCGGCTCGGAGAATACCAACGCCGCGACGCAGAACACCTTCATTTCCTACGCCAAACTCTCCGCCACCGACGGTGAGACCTTGTCGGGTTACGGGCAGCTGATTCTGAAGCTCATTCCCGGCCTGGAGGGGACGGCGGGCGTGCGCTACACGCATGAAACCAAGACCAGCTTTTTCACCCAGCCTTATGTGAACCCGTTCCTCACCACGCTTTTCCGGCCGCAATCGGCGGCGGTGGACGGCACGCTTTATGGCAACCAGACGTTCAACGACTGGTCGCCGGATTTCACGGTGAGCTACAAGCCAAGCTCGAAGATCATGATCTATGGCGCGTACAAGACCGCGTACAAATCGGGCGGCTTCTCGAACAGCGCGATCAACTCCGCGCTCGTCACCAATAATCCCTCCCGCGATCTTGCGTTCAACCCGGAGAAGGGCAAGGGCTTCGAGGTCGGCATAAAGACCACGCTGGCGGATAATCAGGTGCGCTTCAACGTCACGGCGTACGACTATAAATATACCAATCTTCAGATCGATTATTTCAACGCGCAGGTATTCTCTTACGTCACCTATAACGCGGGCGAAGCACGCTCGAAGGGCATCGAGACGGAGCTTGAATATGCGCCGCTCTCCATGCCGGGGCTGTCGTTCCACGGCACCGTCAACTACAACCGCTCGCGCTACGATAAATTCCTGGCGCCCTGCTATTCGGGCCAGAGCCCGACGGATGGCTGTTCGCTGACGGCCGCCGGCGTCGCGCCCGGCGCAGGCGTTGCGGCGACGTTCCAGAATCTGAGTGGCGCGCCGACCGCGAACGCGCCTGAGTGGACCGCGACGCTCGGCGCCGCCTATGACACGACCACCGCGAGCGGCTTGAAGGTCGGCGGCAGCATCGATGGCCGCTATTCCTCCTCCTATCTCGGCTCCAGCTTCGGCGACGGCCGGACGCGGCAGGATGCGTATGCCGTGCTGGATGCCGGTGTGCGGGTCGGCTCGGCCGACGAGCGCTGGGAACTGGCGCTGATCGGCAAGAACCTCACCAACAAATTCTATTTCGTCGGCGCGGGGACGGCGCCGCTGACCGGGGCGAACACCGGCCTGCCGACGGCGGTGCCCGGTGATATCATCGGCTACGGCGCGTTCCCGCGCACGGTTAAGCTTCAACTGACGGTGAAATACTGATAAAGATAGCGCGCGTGTTATAAAGGATCGCTCATGGCTCTCAATGATCCAGTCGCGCCCGGTGTCGCGCGTTGCCCCGGCCCGGGCGCGCGCGAGATCATCCTGGCGGACGGGTGGCCAGTGCCGGATGCACTGGTCGCGGAGAGCTACGCGTTCCTTGGCGACGGCGACATCGGCTATGATCGTTACATCTCGCCGGCGTTCTTCGCGCGCGAAATGGAGCGCCTGTGGGCGAGGACGTGGCAATGGGCCTGCCGCGAGGAGCATGTGGCCGAGCCGGGCGACTGGATCACCTACGATATCGGGCCATGGTCGCTGCTGATCGTTCGCGGGGATGACCACGTCATTCGCGCCTTTCCCAACGCCTGTCTGCATCGCGGAACGCAGCTGAAACGATCCGAGAGCAGCGGCGCCTCCCCGGAACTGCGATGCCCGTTCCATGGCTGGAGCTGGACGCTGGAGGGCGGGCTGAAGAACGTCCCGTGCCGGTGGGATTTCCCGCATGTTTCGGACGAGAAGTTTGCACTGCCCCAGGTCAGGCTGGAAACTTGGGGCGGGTTTGTCTTCATCAATCTGGATCGTGATGCCGCGCCGCTTGCCGATCAGCTCGGCCCGCTCGCCGAGCATTTCACCGGTCGTTGGGATTTGCGCAACCGCCGCATCTCGCTGCATCTGCAAAAAGAGCTGCCGACCAATTGGAAAGCGGCGCAGGAAGCGTTTCTGGAGGCATATCATGTCTATGAGACGCATGCGCAGGGTCTGGCGACGGCGGGTGACGCCAATGCGGCTTATGACATCTTCAGCGATCATGTGACGCGCTTCGTTCACACGATCGGCACGCCCAGCCCGCATTATACCGAGCCGCAGACCGAGCAGCAGATCCTCGATAAAATGCGGGTCGACGGCGCGGTGGTGCCGGAGGGGCGGACGGCGCGATCAGTCGCCGCCGAAAAGCTGCGCGAGCAGATCGGCGCGGATGCCGGCGTCGATCTGTCCGACTATTCCGATAGCGAGATGCTCGATTCGATCGAATATCACCTGTTCCCGAACATGTGCCTGTTTCCGGGCGTGTCGCTGCCGATGATCTATCGTTTCCGGCCGATCGAGATGGATCCATCGCGCACGATGTTCGATCTGTTGTTCCTGAAGCTGGTGTCCGAAGGGACCCCGCTGGATTATCCGCCCGAACCGATCCCGATTGCGGCGGATCAGTCCTATGCTGATGCGCCGGGTATGAGTCCCGGGCTCGGCGCGGTGTACGATCAGGATACCGATAATCTCGCGATGCAATATCGCGGCTTCCAGGCATCGGCGAAACGCGGCCAGACGCTCGGCAATTACCAGGAGGCGCGCACGCGGCGCTTCCACCAGACCATCGATCAGTATCTGGCGCGTGACTGACATGGACCGGATAGACCGCCTCGAAAGCTGGCATGCGATCTACGACCTGTCGTGTGACTACATGCGCGGGCAGGATCGGCTTGATCCGGCTCTGCACCGCTCGGTTTTCCATGATGATGCGACGACGGATTACGGCGATGGCTCTCGCGGCGGCCCGGATGGCTTCGTTGCGTTTGCGCAGGGCGTGCTGCGGGCGCACGCCGCCAACCATCACATGATCGGGCAGGTGCGGATCGATTTCGAGGGCGCCGATACCGCGTTCGGCGAGGTTTATTTCCAGGCGTTCCACCGGGTTGGCGAGGAAGACCTGTTCGTATCCGGTCGCTATGTCGATCGCTACGAGCGGCGCGCGGGCGCGTGGAAGATCGCGCACCGCAGCGAACTGGTCGATTGGGTCCGCACCGAGCCGGCGGCGGACGGATTGCTGCGCGAGAAGCCTGGCTTTCCGCTCGGCGCGCGCGCGCCGCACGATCTGTCGTGTCGCCGCGAAGAGGTGCGCACGCGATGATCCAGATGTCGCTTCTCGCGGATCGGCTGGCGATCCAGGATGTGCTTTGCCGCTATGCGCGCGGGATAGATCGCTGCGACGAGGCGGTGCTTCGGGCGGTGTGGTGGCCGGGCGCGCAGGCGGATTACGGCAACGGCTTCATGGATGCGGGCGACTGGTCCGGCGGCGTGGTGAAGGCGCTGGGGGCGATGCGGCGGACGCAGCATTTCCTCGGCAACATGCTGATCGAGATCGACGGCGATCGCGCCACGGCGGAAACCTATTGCCGCGCCTATCATGAAGTCGATGGCGCCGAGCGACCGGAGGAGATGGAGGTCGGCGGCCGCTATCTCGATCGGCTGGAAAAGCGCGGCGGCGAATGGCGTATCGCGCACCGCCGCTACGTCCACGACTGGAACCGCAACACGCCATCCACCGCGTCATGGGACGGGCCGCTGTATGGCGGCCTGTCCCGCATCGGCGCGCGTGCCCCCCATGATCCGAGCTACACCGGAGACTGACGAATGACCGCACCCGATCCCCGACTCGCGCGGCTGCTGGACAAGCAGGATTGCGTCGAACTGGTCCACAAGCTCGCGCGCGCGATCGATCGCTGCGACGCTGATCTGGTGCGTGAGGTTTTTCATCCCGACGCCACCGACGATCATGGAGGATTCAAGGGCACGGCGGCCGATTTCGTTCCGTGGGTGATGGAGGTGCTGAAGGGGATGCGACGCACTCAGCACATGATCGGTAACGTTCTCGTCGAGATCGATGGCGATCAGGCGCAGGGTGAGGCATATTTCATTGCCCATCACGTGCTGCCGGGCGACGGCGGCGATCGCTTCATGGTGGCTGCCGGCCGGTATCTCGATCGTTTCGAGCGGCGTCATGGCGTGTGGAAGATCGCGCATCGCCACGCCGTTTATGACTGGAGCACCAGCGCGGGCGCGTCCGATATCTGGGATCGAGCGAATTCGCCCGGCTACGTCTTCGGCGATCGCGGCACGAGCGACGCATCCTATTCGCATTTCGCCCGCACCGCGCGGGCCGCCTGATTATCTGTTTTTAGGAGGAAAAAGCCATGGCCACCGTCATCAACCGGCCCGAAGGCGATATCGCACGGGCGGACATGTCCAAATTCCGCGAGCCGGAATTCAGGAATACCGCGATAACGCCGGATCGCTATTATTCTCGCGAATGGGCCGCCCGCGAATGGGACAAGATCTGGACCAAGACCTGGCAGATCGCTGGCGTCATGGCGCAGCTTCAGAAGCAGGGCGACTGGCTGACCGCCGATTTCGGTCCCGAGACGATCGTCTGCGTGCGGGGCGAGGGCGATACGGTGCGAGCCTTCTATAACGTGTGCCAACATCGTGGGATGCCCGTGGTGGTGGGCCAGCAGGGGCATGCCAAGCGATTGGTGTGCCCATATCACGGCTGGGCCTATGATCTTGCCGGCAAGCTAAAGACGGTGCCCGACGAAGCTGACTTCATTCAGGGCTCGCCGTGCGGCAAGCTGAACATGGTAGAGGTGAAATGCGAAGTCTGGGCCGGCTTTGTCTGGATCAACATGGATAACAACGCGAAACCGTTGCGTGATTTCCTGGGGCCGATCGCCGCGCAGATCGATACCTATCCGATGGACAGGATGGTCCGCACGCACTGGATGACGATCGAGGGCAATTTCAACTGGAAGCTCATCCAGGACAATTTTAACGAGAGCTATCACGTGCCGTTCGTCCATCCGCAGACCAAATTCGTGATGGAATATTCACATCACCACTGCCAGTTCGACCTGTATGAAGAAGGCCATGCGCGGATGTTCATGCCTGGCGCCGGGCCGACCAAGCAGCTTCGCGGCGGCGAGAACGAGACGCTCGGCTATCTGAAACAGGAGCTGGAGTTCTGGGGGCTGGACCCGGATTCATTCCGGGGGGGCAAAACCGGTGAGATCCGCTCCGCGCTGCAAAAAGCCAAGCGCGAGAAGGGAGCGGAGAAGGGCTTCGACTTCTCGACCTATCATGACGATCAGCTTACCGACCACTGGCATTTCACGATCTTCCCGAACCTGTCGTTCAGCCTGAAGCCGGACGGAAACATCTGGCTGCGCGGTCGCCCGCACGAGAGCGATCCCGAGAAATGCTATTTCGATATGTGGTACATGACGCTCTTTCCCGAAGGCACCGAGCGCTATTATTCGCAGAGCATGGCCGAATGGGTCGATGTCTCGGTGCCGGCACCCCACGTTCAGGGCAAGGTCGGCGAGGTCGACATGGGGCCGGGAATCACCCAGGATGTAGAGGTGTGGGAAGTGCAGCAGCGCGGGCTTCACTCGCGCGGCTACAAGCGCGACTATCTTGCCTGGCAGGAGCGGCGCGTGCGCTATTTCCACGAAAATCTGGAAAAGTGGATGAGCGCCTGAATGCATGGCCTCGCCGTGCCGATCGGCGCGGCGAGGCCATCAATGAGAAGGATCAGGGTTCGCCGATCTGGAGGATCATCTTGCCCTCGTTCGTCCCCTCGAACAGGCGCAGGAACGCGGGCAGCGCATTCTCGATGCCGCGATCGATATGCTCGTCGAACCGCAGCTTGCCCTCCCGTATCCAGGCGGCCATCTGCGCGCCACCCTCCTCGAACCGGGCCAGATAATCCGAGACCAGGAAGCCACGGATCGACGCGCGGTGGACGATCAATTGCCACAGCTGGCGCGCGCCGATCTTCTCCGGCGAGTTATACTCGCTGATGAGGCCACACAGCGCGACGGTCGCATGAGTGGAAAGACAGGCCAGAGTCGCATCGAGGATGTCTCCACCGACATTCTCGAATACCAGATCGATGCCATCCGGCGCGGCGGCGCGGATTTCCGTTTCCAGTGTCACGCGATCCTTGCGGCGATAGTCGATGCCGACGTCGTATTTATAATCCCGCGTCAGCCGCGCCACCTTCTCCGGTCCTCCGGTGATCCCGATCGTGCGACAGCCAAGGATCTTGCCGATCTGCCCTACCAGCGAGCCGACCGCACCGGCGGCGCCCGACACCAGCAGAGTTTGCCCCGCTTTAGCGCCCAGCACGTCCACAACGCCGAAATAAGCCGTCATCCCGACCGCGCCGAGCACCGAGAGATAGTTGGAGGGGGACGGCACCGCATCGGGGTCGATCCGCCGCATGAAGCCGCCGGCCTGCGACAGCGAATATTCCTCGATCGCGCCGAGCCCGCTGACCCATGCTCCCTCTGGAAAGTCCGCGTTCTTCGAGGCTGCCACACGCCCCACGGTACTGGCACGTACCGCATCGCCCAGCGGAATCGGCGGCATGTAGGACGGTGCATCGTCAAGCCAGCCGCGCATCGCAGGGTCGAGCGAGGCGTAGATCGTGCGGACTACGAACTCACCGTCACCCGGAACCGGGACGGGCGCTTCCGCCAAACGGAAGTCCGCAGGGCCGGGCACGCCGTTCGGCCGGCGTTCGAGCAGGAAGCGGCGGTTGGTCGGCATCATCTTCTCCTTGTGTTGCGCAGCTAAATATATAACGCTGTGCATGTTATCGCGCATCAAGCGCGGACGATAGCGGGAGAGGGTGATGGAGGCGAGTGACGCCAGACACCACCGGCGGGTAATCGCGTTGATGGCGCTGACGAAGCTGATCCTGACGGCGGATTTCGCCATCGTGAGCCTGGCGCTACCGTCGATCGGGCGCGATCTAGGTGTCTCGCCCGCCACGTTGGGCTGGGTCGTTACCGCGAACACGCTGGCGCTGGCCGGGACGCTGATCGTCGGCGGCAAGCTGGTCGACCGCTACGGCCATCGCCGCGCGCTCACCGTCGGCCTGGCGCTGTTCGGGCTGGCGTCGCTGGCGGCGGGGCTCGCGCCTCATTTCGAACTCGTCCTGGCCGCCCGCGTTGCGCAGGGGCTCGCAGTGGCGCTGCTCTCCCCCGGCGCGTTCGCGCTCATCACCGCCTTCCTGCCGGACGGGCCGATCCGTCATCGCGCGCTTGGCATATTCGGGATCACCCAAGGATTGTCGCTGATCGTCGGGCTGCTCGTTGGTGGCTGGATCGTTTCGACATTCGGATGGCGCGGCGCGTTCTTCGTGAACGTGCCGCTCGTCGGCATCGCATTGTCCATGACGCTGGCCTGGCTGCCGCGGGTCGCGACGACACGCGGCGAAGCGATCGACGGCGCGGGAGCGATCACCGCGACCGTCGCGATGACGCTGCTGGTCGGCGGTATCGCGCTGCTCGGGCGAATCGGGGTGGCGCCCACGACACTCGCGATGCTGGCCGGTGCGGGCGTGACGGTCGCGATGTTCGTCGCGATCGAGCGGCGTGTCGCTGCGCCGCTGGTGCCCGCGACCCTGGTGCGGCGACCGATGTTCGCGCTGTCGGCATTCACGCTCACGTTGTTCATGGCGGCTGTCGGCGGTCTTCTCGTCTTGTCACAGCTTTACATGCAGCGCGTACTGGGCTTCGCGCCGGCGTTGGCCGGTCTGGCAGCGATGCCCTACGCCCTCGCCGTGATCGCGGCGGGCCAACTCGCGCCGACCCTGCTTGCGCGTGTTACCGCGCGAAGGGCGGTGCTGGGGGCCGGACTGCTAAACCTTGCCGGATTGACGTGGCTCGCGATGTCCATGGGGCAGCCATATGCGACCAGCATCGCGCCCGGCATGGTCATCTGCGCGCTTGGCAGCG
The DNA here is from genome assembly GCF_005502745.1 of Sphingomonas sp. 3P27F8. Classification (GTDB taxonomy): domain Bacteria; phylum Pseudomonadota; class Alphaproteobacteria; order Sphingomonadales; family Sphingomonadaceae; genus Sphingomonas. Next base: position 49,653 of record NZ_SCNL01000009.1, on the reverse strand, counting down.
TCACAACCTTCATCGTGATGATGCAGGCCGCGACCGCGCCGCTCGCCCCGGGCGAACAGGGCGTGGGCACCGCATTGCTCTTCACCGCCCAGCAGGTCGGCACCGGTCTTGGCGCCACGGTGACCATGGTGCTGCTTGACCCGGGCACGAAGGTGCTGGCGGCCGACGATTTCACCATCCCCTTCCTGGCGCTGGCGGGCGGCATCGTCGTCGCGCTGGCCGCGGTGATATTCACCCGTCCGGCGATGGTGCGCGACGGACAACTTAAACAGACCTGACGAGGAGGAATACGTGCCGATCATCATCAATGCGGTTATCGATCTGGAGCCTGACGGCGCACAGCAGGCGCTGCTCGACGCACAGCCGCTGATCGAGGCATCGCGAGCGGAAGCGGGCTGCGTAGCCTATGACTGGTCGCTTGATCCTGCCAAGCCGGGGCGCGTTAACGTTTACGAGGAATGGGAAAGCGAGGATGCGCTCGCCAGCCACTTCCGCGATCCGAGTTATGCTGCGATGCGCGATCACGTCGGCAAATCCGGTCTGATCCAGGCGCGTTCGCAGAAATATCGCTGCGATGCGGTTGAGCAGGTCTATGACGCCACCGGCACGCCGCAGGCGTATTTCGCGAAGGTCATCTGATGCGCGGATTTACAGGCAGCGTGGCCGATCGCCTCGCCATTCGCGAGCGCATCGAATCGTATAACGATGCGGTATTCCGGCGCGATCTTGAGGATTATGCCGAATGCTGGGCCGCCGACGCGCACTGGCAGGTTGGCGAGCATCGCGCCGAAGGCCGACAGGCAATATCCGATCTGTGGGTGAAACTGATGGCCGGCTTCGAGTGCGCGGGTATGTATGTGGCGCACGGGGCGGTGTCGATCGACGGCGATAAGGCCACCGCCCGCAGTTACATGCTGGAGATGCTCAAGCAGACGGATGGAACCGAGCGGCTTGTATCCGGGCGTTACGACGATGATCTGCGCCGCGATGCCGATGGCGAATGGCGTTTCACATCGCGCGGCTACACCGTGCTTCAGGTACGCTGATGGAACGCTATCGCGGCAAAGTCGCGTTCGTTACCGGTGGCACGAGTGGCATCGGCGAGGCCACCGTGGCGCGCCTTCGGCGAGAAGGCGCACAGGTGGTTTTTACCGGGCGCAACGAGAATGCGGGCGCGCGGGTGTCGGATGAAACCGGCGCGATCTTCGTTCGCCACGCGGTGGAGGACACTGCTGGATGGGCCGGGGTGGAGCAGGCGCTTCGCGCGCTCGGCCGGCTCGATCTCGCCTTCGCCAATGCTGGCGTGGAGGGCGGGGATACCAATGTCGAGGATATCTCGCTTGCGGCCTGGAACGACATCATCGCGATCAACCTGACCGGCCCGATGCTCACCGCGCAGGCCGCGATCCGCATCATGCGCGACAATCCCGAGGGGCCAGGCGGTTCGATCGTCCTCAACAGCTCGATCAGCGGGATGCTGGGGCTGGCGGGCAATGTCGGATATACTACTTCCAAGGGTGGCGTCCGTCTGCTTGCCAAGTCGATTGCGATGCATTGCGCGGCGCACGGCTATCGCATCCGTTGCAACGCGATCCTTCCCGGCGTCGTCGCCACGGCGTTGATTGAAGGGGCCATTACCGGCGCGCCCGATCCGATTGCGGCGCGCACAATGCTCGAAGGCGTATCGCCGATGAAGCGGATGGCCACACTGGAGGAGATCGCCGGGCTGGTCGCGTATCTGGGATCGGACGATGCGGCGTTCGTGACCGGCGCCGATTATGTGATCGACGGCGGGGCGACCGCCGGGATGGTGGGCGTGTGAGGCCGCCTGCGTCTGATGATGATCCACACGACCGACTAAGGAGAGAAACATGGACCTGAAACTCAAGGGCCTGAAAGTGGTGCTGACCGGCGGCAGCCGCGGGACCGGGCGTGCGACGCTGGAATTGCTCGCGGCGGAAGGCTGCGACGTCGGCTTCTTCTCCCGCAACCGGGAACAGATCGACGATGCGGCAAAAGCCTATGCGCGGCATGGCGGCAAGGTGGTGGCGAGGCAGGGCGATCTTGCCGATCTCGATCGCTATCCCGCGTTGCTGGCCGAGATCGCTGACGAACTTGGCGGATGCGATATCTTCATCCCATCCGCCAGCGCGTCCGGCTCGAAGCTCGCGCAGGATTGGGACGCTTGCTACAAGATGGACGTGCTCGGAACCGTGCGCGGGTGCGAGGCGATGCTGCCCTATCTCGAAGAATCGAAAGCGGCGTCGATCGTAATCCTCGCCAGTATCGCGGCGACGGAAACCTTCTTCGCGCCGAACGCCTTCAACGCCATCAAGGCCGCGTTGCTCACCTATTCGGGTCAGCTTAGCCAGGCGTGGGGCCCGAAGGGAATTCGTGTCAACGCGGTATCGCCCGGGCCGGTTTGGTTCGAGGGAGGCAATTGGGACGACATCCGGAAAGGCGCGCCGGACATGTACAAGTCGTTCGAGGAGGCGACAGCCGTAAAGCGGCTTGGCGAGACTGCCGATGTGGCGAACGCGATCGCCTTTCTCGCCAGCCCGGCGGCGGCGTGGATCACGGGCACCAACCTGATCGTCGATGGTGGCTATACCAAGCGCGTCCAGTTCTGACGCCCGTTTGGGCTACGGTGCGGCCATTGCCGCACCGTCCGCCATTATCCCGCCGCCGGTGATGAAGCGCGCAGCGTCGCTCATCAGGGAGGCGATGACGTCGGCGATATCCTTCGGCCTGCGCAGCCGCCCGAGCGCGGCTTTCTGCCCCCGGAATGCGGCATCGGCTGGGTTGGCGGTGAAGGCGGCCCCGATATTCTCCGGGCCCCGATCCCCGCGCATAGCGCCATCCCGTCTAACGGACCCATCGCCTCGATCGCGCCGTTAATGATCCGCTCCGCTGCATCGGCCTCGGTGACGTTCAGTGAGATAACTACCGCACCGTGCCCGATCCACGCCGAATACCTTGGCACCGTCCGTCTCAAGCCGCGCAATCGTCGTCGCAGAATTTCCGAACCTGCGCCTTTGACAAGTATATGGCGCCCGGCCAGCCGCATGCTCACTTTGCCCACTCCCGGGCGGCTGGCGATGAGACCCAGCGAACCGCATTCTCGACGAGCTTTCGATATACCGGATTGTCGTACGTCACTTTATCGTCGCCAGGTTGAAGATAGACTAGCGGGCTGTTACGCGCGCGCTTCGCCCAGCCGATCAGGTTTGAGCCGTCGGGATGTTCCCATCCTTCATTCGAGAACATGCGGCCCTCGATCGCGGCGGTCGCGGAGTAGAAATTGTCGCGAGCAAAGGCGTGTCGGGCGCGCAACAACGGCACCACATCGTCCTCGAACACCTCGCCCAGATATAGTTCGTCGACCATGGGGAAGGTCGCCGGAATGTCGGCAAGGACAGGGTGATCCGGCGTGACGACCTCAGCGGTATAATCGACTTGATGTCGATAGCCGGAATCTGCTCGCTGCTGACCACGCAAGATGCCCGACCGATACAGGAATGTGCCACCGAGCAATTCGCCGTATTCTGGCCAGCCCGGCCAGCCGGCAAGCGCGTGGTGAAGCGCGAGTACCCCTATGCCGCGGTCGAGCATCGCGGTGAAATTCTCTACGAATCCCGGGGGAGGGGAAACAGGCGCCGCGCGCGGCTCGGCGACGAAGTCGAGGCCGGGCATGTCATACAGCACTAGCGCGTCGAACGCCTCGATCAGATCGGGCCGCATCATATGCGCGGCCGCTGGTTGGTCGACGAATGTCGCGGCGATCCCGGGCATATCATCGAAAAGCGCTGCGAAGGCGTTCCGATCGAACGGGTGACCGCGAACCGCGACTAACAGGCGGATAGCTGCGTGATAATCGATCGTGGTCATTTCTGGTCCCGGTTCCGCCCGTCGCGATCAATCATATCGACTCCAAGGAACGATCAGGTCCTGCCCGTCCCAGTTCTGTGCTGCATTTCGCGCGGTGCGATACATTGCGCGGATGATTTCATTTTCCGGGTATAGCTCGATCATGTGACCATGCGTCGCACGCGCGGCGACATAGCAGATCTGCTCGCCGAAGCCCGTTATAAACTCACTGGCGATCGAATATCCGGCGGCGATCCACTTATCACGCGCAGCGCCGTAATCGGAGCAAAATACCGCGCTGTGATGAAAGCCTTCGGCGCCTTCTGCGAACATGTCGTTGAACGCGTCGGGCCCGCGGGAGAGGATTTGGATCAGTTCGAGGTTCAGATCACCCGACTGGGCGAACACCCCTCTGATAATGATCGGAGTAGTCCTTATTCCGCGGTAGATGTGATTATCGAGCGTGTTCTCTCCGCCGCCGACGAAGGGGCCTATTCCGTATAGCCCATGCATTCGAGCGCATGCCGCCTTCAGGTCGTGGACGACATAGCAATTCTGAACTATCGCGGCTTCGTCTGGGGCTTTCGTCATAGTCTGTCTCGTGTCGAACGACCGGCAGACGGCCGGCGCGCCCCCTTTTCCGCGCCGTCTGTCCACCGATCGCTCCCCGGTCAGCTCATTAGAAGCTGAAGCCGAGTTCGATACCATATGTCCGCGGTTCGCGGGCGTTGGGCGACTTGAACAGGCCCGGAACGATCGTGTTGGCCGCGATCCCGCGCTTGTCCAGTATGTTGCGCATATAGAGGTTAATCCGCGGCTTGAAGTTGCCGGTGCCAAGATCGGGCTCAAGCGCAACGCTCATGTCCCACTGATCCAGCGGTCGCGTTCGGCTGGCGACGACGTTGAGTGTCGGCGCAGCCGGGTTAGGGTTGGAGGGATCAGGCGTGATTGCGGTGAAATAGGTCGAGATATGGCGGTAGTTGGTGGATAGAGTGATGTCGCCGATCGCTGTCGGGGCGGTGTATGATCCGCCAACCGATCCGGTGAAGCTCGGGTTGAACGTAAGGCTGAGGCCCGAGAAGTCGATCGGGGTCAACGTCAACGGGTTGAGCGTCAGAAAGTCATTGTAGTTCGACTTCAGGAAACCGACGGAGCCGTTCAGCGACAGGCCCCGGACAGGGCGTGCCGTGAAGTCCGCCTCGATCCCCTTGATCGATGCAGAGGCGACGTTCGCCACCACAGTTTCGCTCGCGTTCGGCGATCCCGGTGGCGTGCGGCGGATGATCGATTCCTGCTTATTGTCATATTTGGTCTTGAACGCCGCGATGTTGAACGAGAGCTTGCGGTCGAAGAACTGCGTCTTGATGCCGCCTTCGTAGCTGTCCACCGTCTCCGGATCGTAGGATTGCTGCGACGTGGCGACTGAAGTGGCTCGCCCGTTGAATCCGCCCGCGCGATAACCGCGCGAATAGGAGGCATAGAACATCACCTGTTCATTGGGGCGATAGTCGACTGAAATCTTTGGTGTGAACTTGCTCCAGTCCTTGCTCGCCGAAACGTCGAACGCGCCGGGGAAACGGTTGCGGAACGTTTTGGAGTCTTTCGTGTATCGACCGCCGACAGTCACGCGGAAGTGATCGGCAAAGGCCCAGTTGGCGTCAAGATACGCCGCATATGATTTCGAGTTTTGTTCTGCGAACTGATTGGCTGTGGTGCCGCCTAAGATCGGGCCGAGGAAGGTGGTCTGGTGATTGGTATAGCGATTATCGAAATAATAAAGGCCGGACACGAAATCGAACGTTTCGCTAACTTTTGCGGAAACGCGCAACTCTTGCGAGAACTGCCGATAAAATTGGTCACGTATCGTTTCATATAGCTGCGCCGACGTGCCGTCGAAATCCTGGTAGAAGGATTCGTTGCTCTTGCGCCAGCCGGTGATCGACGTGAGCTTCACATCGTCGCTGACGTTCCAATTCATCTCCAGCGTAGCTGCCGGAGATGAATAGCGCGTCGGATTATCGAACTCGGTGAAGGTGGTATATAGATCAGTAGTTAGGTTGCGATTGCACTGATTGGCGGGCGCGACGAGGCAGACGAGATCGCCGGTCGTGCTACCGGAAGAATTGACGGTGTGCCCGCGTTGGGTCTGTTTCTCGACTGTAAGCAACGCTTCGAAATTCGGTGCTGGCGTGAAAAGGAAAGCGGCGCCGAAATTGTCCGAAGTTATGCCCGGTTCGCTGCGCTTGAAGGTTACGTTGTAGTAATAGCCGTCGCTGTGGGTGTGCTGCTCGAACAGCTTCACCGCCAGCACATCCTTGATGATCGGCACGTTCAGCACGCCCTTCGCCTGGAACAGCCCGTAATTGCCGAACGTGACTTCACCCTTGCCGCCGAACTCGCCCGTCGGGCGCGTGCGACGGATGTTGATGACGCCGCCGATCGTGTTGCGGCCGAAGAGCGTGCCTTGCGGTCCGCGCAGAACTTCAAGGCTGCCGATATCGAAGAAATCGAGCAACTGCCCTGTGTTCGTGCCGATGAAGACGCCATCGACCAGCACGCCGACGGCGGGGTCAAACGACTTTTCGATATCGGCGAAGACGACACCGCGGATCGCGATCGCGGCGGCCGAGGCGCCCGCCCCGACCTGCTGGATCACGAGATTGGGGATCGAGCCGCTGACATCCTGGATCGTCAGCGCGTTGGTATTTTCCAGCTGCGTCGGCGAGATCGCGCTGACGGAGAGGGGGGTCGTCGCCAGCGTTTCGGAGCGCTGACGCGCGGTGACGATGACGTCGCCCGGCTCATTCGCCGCCGCCAAAGGTTGCGCGGCGGCAACGCTATCGGCCGGGGGAGGCGCCGCCGTCTGTGCCAAGGCGGCGGGCGTCAGCGCCAGCACTAGCGGCGCCGCCGCGCAGAGGAGTAATCCGCGTGCCGCGCGGCCGGAAATGTCATTGGATTTCGACAGGCAAAAGCCCGCCTGCCCCATACGCAGTATGGCCATGTTCCCCTCCCTAAAAGCAGATCTTTCAGTCTGATTGCGCGGGGGTTAACGTTTTTATCGCACGCATGTCAATTTCTATTTGGGATCGTGCGATCACGTCGATCGGGGCATTGCGAAAAACACCTCATTGCGTCGCGAGCCCGGAGATTTATGATGTTCGTGATATAATCATGTTGCTCGGCATTCCACGCGGCTGAGCAGGATCAGAAAGGGCGGGGTGCGGCGACGGTGGCGTTTTCGTGTTCGAAACATCGACCACCGCATCTGGGCTTATCGGAGGGGAGATTGACGATGACGGGACGGGTCGAGGGCAAAGTGGCGCTGGTAACCGGCGCCGGTTCGGTCGGGGGGATCGGCCAGGCCATCGCCCGGCGTCTGTCGCAGGAAGGGGCGATCGTCTATCTCGGCGACGTGGACGAGGTGGGCGCGCGGGCGCGGGCGGCCGAAATCGGCGAGAACGCGGTCGGACTTGCGCATGATGCCACCTCCGAAACCGGGTGGGCCGATGCGGTGCGCCGCATTGTCGATGATCGCGGGCGGCTGGACATTCTGGTCAACAACGCGGGCGTGGCGATCCTTTATCCGATCGAGGAAATGTCGCTGGAGCGCTTTTCCAGACAGATGGAGGTCAACATGACGAGCGCCTTCCTGGGCATGCGCGAGGCGGTCGCCGCAATGCGAGAGGCCGGGAACGGCGGGTCGATCGTCAACATCTCGTCGGTCGGCGGGATCGTCGGTCTCGCGCGGACGCATGCTTATGGCGCGAGCAAGGCTGGGGTGCGCCTGTTCGGCAAGGCGCTGGCAATGGAGACGGCCAGGGACGGCATCCGCGTCAACAGCGTCCATCCCGGCATGATCGAAACCGCGATGACGGCGCCTCTCGCCGCGCCCGATCCCGAAGAGCAGCGCCAGCGGGTAGCGACGATGGTGCCGATGGCACGGATGGGCAAGCCGGAAGAGATCGCAAACTGCGTGCTTTTTCTCGCGTCGGACGAGGCTAGTTATGTGACCGGCGCCGAGTTCGTCGTCGATGGCGGGATGACGGCGCAGTGAGGTTAGCGCGCGGGCGGCCCGGCACTAACGATGGCCCGGAGGCGCTTGCTCGAACACGGATGACCCGACGAATTCTGTCCGCAGGCGCGATTCCGCTGTCCGCTGCGGCAGCGAGCCCTCGATCGGTCGTCGCTTACGAGACAGGGCCGGGCGCGCCACCCGGCCCTTGAGCAATCAGAACGCGTAGCCGACGGTTACCCGATATGACCGGCCGAAAATGGGGCGCACATCGGGGATGGCGGCACCCGGCCCGGCCAGGAAGCGCGGATTTCCTTCGGTCAGGCCGTGTGAGTTGGTGAGATTGTCGCCGGCGATCTGAAGCGTGAAGCCATCGACCCGCGCCTTCAGGCCGGCGCTCAGCGTCTGATAGGCGGGCAGCGCCTGCAGGTTCAGGAGGTCGCTGTAGCGCTTACCGATCGCCTCGAACGTGCCGTAGAGGGTGATATCCGACGTGTCGGAAGCGGTAAGCGTGTAAGTCGGCGTGACGCGCACCTGATACGAGGGGATACGCTGCGCACGCTTGCCATCGAACGCCGGGATCGCCGGTGTGTGCGTGCTCGCATCCTCCAGCACCGCATTGCCGACCACGCCGAAGCCGCTGGCATGTTGCCAGGAGGCATCGAATTCCACGCCCTTGGTTCGGGAACCGGCGATCTGCGGCGGCACGCCGACATCGTTATATACCGCGCCTTCCACCTCGTCGTAGAAGCCGGTCAGCGCGAGCGAAAGGCCGCGATCGCGATACTTCACGCCGCCTTCGTACGACCGAACGCTCCAGTTCAGGTCGAGCCGTGGGCCAGTGTTGCCAAGCTGCGAACGAACGTCGTCGAACGAGGGGGAGTGATAACCCTGGGAAACGCGCGCATAGACATCCAGCGTGCTGGTCGCGCGATAGTTGAGGCCCACCGTCCACGGGGTAGCCTGCCGCTCGATGCGGGCATAATCGGGAAGGCCGTTGCCCTGGATGTTGAACTTGATGTTCGTCCACTGATGCCTCACGCCGGCATCGATGCGCAGCGCGTCGGTGATGTTGAGTGAGTCGGACAGGTAGATCGCGTTGACGTCTGCCCGCCCGTAATCCGCGATCGCAAAGCTGCTGAGCGGGCCGTTATCCAGATCGACGAGATCGCGAGAGCCGCCGACCTGCATCCAGCGGTTCGCGCCCAGGCTCCACGCGTCGGTGGAGGAGAAGTGTGAGAAGTAATATCCCAGATTGAGCGTGTTGGCGCCGCTCTTGAAGGTCACCACCGCCTCGTTCGAGATGTTGCGGAGCTTCTTTTCCACCACCCAGGCGCCGAACTGCTGCACATAGTCGGTCGGGGCGAGGGTTTGACCGGTGTTGATGGTGTGCACCGCCGTCTGGCCCGGATTGCCCGAGGAGGCGAGCGCCGTCGCCACCGTCACCGCACCGGCACCGGCGGGCACGAGGCCCATCGTCTGCAGCGTGCCACTGGAGAATCCGAAGCGGTCGGCAAAGGAGAGGCCGCCGCCGAAATCGTAATTCAGGTTGACCCCGGAGACGACGCCCTTCCAGCCGCGCCCGCCGTTCAAATCCACATTCTGGGTGGCGCCGCTGCCGGCGCTGCCCGGAACGATGATCGTCGCATAGCGCGAATACTGGCTGAGCTGGTTGTACGTGCCCAGGTCGACGCCCGGAACGCCCGCGGCGAACGGCAGGAACCATTCGCCATGATCGTCGGTGTAGCGGGCGAACACGTTGATGCTGCCTCGGTCGAACTTGTGGGTGACGTTGGCGGTGATCTGCCCGCCCTTCTCGGTGTCGAAGCCTGCGCGCCGCACCGTGTCGCCACGAGAGAGGTAACCACCGACCATATAATATGTGTCAGTCGCGATCTTGCCGCTCAGATAGCCGTCGACCCGATAGGCGCTGTAATCGGTGACGGAAGCGCTGAGGCTGCCGTGCATCTGCTCGCCTCCCTCACGCAGCCGCAGGTTGGTGGTGAGGCCTGGCTGACCGTCCGAGAACAATGATCCCGGACCGCCGTTCACGCCTTCGATTCCCTCGATCGTGTCGTCGATGCGAACCATGCCGGTCTGGTCCATGAACGACAGGCTGCTGGCGCCGTACACCGGAATGCCGTTGAACTGCATCGTGACGAACGGCGCGTCGCCGGTGCTGGGGATGCCGCGCACGAAGACGTTCGAGGTGCCGACGCCGCCCGAGCTTTCGACCCAGACGCCCGGGATCGATTTCAGCACATCGCCTGCGCTTTTCGGCGCCTGCAGCTTGATGTCGTCGGCGGATATGGTGGTGATCGAATAGCCCGCCTCGAGCTTGTTGATCCCGCTGCCAGCCGGGCGGCCGGTGACGACGATGTCGTCCATAGCGGCAGAATTTCCGGCGTCCTGCGCCGCGACCGGGGCCGTCGTCGCGTCCTGTGCCGATGCTCCGTTGGCAAGGACCATCGCGACGGCGAAGCCCGAAACGGCGATGAATTTACGATGGCGCGACGACGTCATATTCCTCTCCTGCGGCGGACGCATCCTTTTCGACACGCGTCCTGGCACAGGATCTACGCCTCACTGAATTGCATTTCAATAAAATGTTGCAACTCCATTACCTGAAGATAAGCATTATATAACAAATAGTTATATATTTTACATCGGCGAGATGCGTTGCTCCGATGCAACACTGCGGATGAAACCAATGCGGCGGCCCCTCGTCAGAGAGTGCGTTTCGCAATCGTCGACACGCACGGAAACCGCGCATCGGCGCGCCTTGACGTTGCGCCGACGGCCTTCCCCAGCCTACCCTCACGTGCAAAGTGGCAAGCGGCCACGGCGGCGGTGATCGCGAAACCGGTTTCAACGGCTTCGGCGTGAGCCCCCGCTATCGGGAGTGAGAATATTGACGCGTCGGCGCGGCATGGACGTGAATATGGGCGATATCGCCCGGCTGGCGAACGTCTCCAAGCCTACGGTGTCGCGCGTCCTGAACAACAGCCCGCTGGTCAACGAGGAAACGCGAGAGCGCGTGCTGCGCGTCGCGCGCGAAAATGGCTATGCGATCAACCGGAACGCGCAGAAGCTGCGGCAGGCGCGCAACGATACGATCGCCGTGGTGCTGGACCTTGCCTCGCATCGCGCCGGCCGCATCGCTGATCCGTTCATCTTCGAGTTACTGGCGGGCGTGTCGGAGGCGCTGTCGGTGCGCAATCAGGATCTGCTGCTGTCGCCGCCCAATCTTACGGATGCGCAGAGCCATATCGACCTTGTCAGTTCGCGGGTTGCGGACGGGTTCATATTCCTCGGCCAGGGTGCGAGAGGGCTGATGCTGCGTGACCTGGCGCGCGCTGGCGCACCGTTCGTGGTATGGGGCGGCGTCGATCCGGCCGAGCCTTATTGCGCGGTCGGCAGCGACAACCGTCTTGGCGGCAGACTGGCGGGCGAGTTATTCGTCGAGCGTGGCGCACGTCGCTGGATGTTCGTCGGCAACACCGCTCATACCGAGATCGAGATGCGTCTGGCCGGCCTGCGTGAAATCGCCGCCGATCATCCCGGCGTCACGCTCGAGCATCTGGCGGCGGAGCAGATGGCCTATGCCTCAACCTTTCAAGGCGTAGCGCAGCGGCTGCGCGACAAGGCGCCACCGCCGGATGCGGTGTTCGCTTTTTCGGACACGGCCGCGATGGCTGTCATTGCCGCCTTTCGCGAAATCGGGCTTGAGGCCGCACGCGATTATTCGCTGTGCGGCTATAACGACATCCCGCCTGCGGCGCATTTTACACCCGCGATCACCACCATCGAACAGGAAACGCATCTGGCGGGAGCGCTGCTGGTGGAAAAACTGATGCAGATACTCGAGGGAGGAAAGCCGAGGTCGAGCGTCCTGCCGACCCGGCTGATCGTCCGCGAAACCTAGGCGCCTTCCGGCGCCAACCGCAGCACCGCCGCGAAATCGACGGCTGCCGTCGACTCATAGACCCGGTCGGCAGCGGCGAGAACGATCGGATCGCCAATCCCGACCGCCGTCATGCCGGCGGCTTTGATCGCGGCGACCCCTGCGGCGGCATCCTCGAAGCCGACACAGGCCGCAGCCGGCGTGGTCAGCGCGTCGGCGCATGCCAGGAAGATATCCGGTGCAGGCTTGGACAGGGCGATCGCGGCCGCGTCGGCCACGAAATCGAACGCGTCGAGCAGCCCCACGCGCGCGAGCACCGCGGTCGCGTTGCGGCTGGCAGACGCCACCGCCAGCGCCAATCCTGCGCCGCGTGCAGCCGTCAGCAGCGCACGCGCGCCAGGCAACACATCGTTTCGGCCCATTGTTTCAAGCGCTTCGAGGTAAAAGCCGTTCTTGCGCGCGGCGAGCTCGTCCTTTTCGGTCGCCGTGCGCGTTATTCCGCCCAGCGCCAGGATATGGTCGAGCGATCCCATGCGATCGACGCCTTTCAGCGCCTCATTCTCATGCTCGGTGAACGGAACGCCAAGTTCGTCCGCGATCCTTTTCCACGCGACGAAGTGCAGCCTGGCGCTATCCACCAACACGCCGTCCAGATCGAAGATCGCCGCCCGAAATGCCACCGTCACGCCGCGTCCGCCGGTGTGACGATATCTTCCCCACGACAGCGTACCGCGACGGCGGTGTCGCCACGCACCGTTGCGCGCGCGTGTCGCCCGGAAACACTCACCTCGATCCGCGCACCGCGAAACGCCACGGTAAAAGCATAGCTCGCCAACCCCGGAATCTCGATCGGATCGAACGTCAGCGCGTCGCCGTCGATACGCATTCCCGCAAACCCCATCGCCAGCGCGCTCCAGCTTCCCGCGAGTGCCGCCATGTGCAATCCGTGATCGGCATTGCCGAAGAGATCGGACAGGTCGGTCAAGGCCGCGACCCGCCAATAATGCGCTGCCCGCGCACCATCGCCGACCCGCGCCGCAGCCGTGGCGAACGCGCTGGCCGAGAGCGTCGAATCATGCACGGTCGTCGCCTCGTAGATATCGAGCATCCGGCGCCCCGCGTCGGCACCGAACGCTTCCGGCATCAACGCCAGCGCGAGCACCGCATCCGCCTGTTTCGATACGCGGTGACGATAGATGGTCAGCGGATGGAAATGCATCAGCAGCGGATAGGCGCTCGCGGGCGTCTGCGCATATGGCCAGGGTTGCAGGGCAAAGAACGCATCGTCCTGCGCGTGAACCTGCCTTTGCTCGTCGTATGGCAGCCACATCTTTTCCGCCGCGCGGATCATCCGCGCCGCCTCCGATGCGTCGATCAGCCCGGCAGCTTCGCCCTCGCGCGCGGCGAAGCGCAGGTGCCGCGCGGCCATCATGTTGGTATAGAGGTTGTTGTTGACGATCGCCGAATATTCATCCGGCCCGGTCACCCGGTTGATGACGAATGCGCCGTCGCGCGCCGGATCGTGGAAGCCGATCTGCAGCCATATCCGTGCCGTTTCCACCAGCAGCGCCGCGCCGCCGGCCGCCAGGATCGTGCGGTCTCCGCTGGCCGCGACATAGGTTTCCAGCGCGAAGGCGATATCCGCGTTGATGTGATATTGCGCCGATCCCGCCGGGAAGAAGGACGAGCATTCGTGCCCGCCGATCGTTCGCCAGGGATAGAGCGCGCCCGCCGTCTGACCCATTGCCCGCGCGTTGTCCCGCGCGGCATCCAGCCCGGAAATCCGCCATGCCAGCATCGCGCGCGCGATCTCCGGCCGGGTGAAGGCGAACACCGGCAGGACGTAAAGATCGGCATCCCAGAAGACATGCCCCTCATAGCCTTCGCCGGTCTGCCCCTTGGCCCCGATCGAGGTCTTGCCGTCGCGCCCCGCCGCCATCACCAGTTCCGCCAATGCGAACCGGATCGCCAGCGACGCCTTGGGATCGGCCGGGACCGCGACATCGCAGTCGGCCCAGAAACCAGCGAACCAGCGCTCGTGCTCGGCCAGGATCGCATCGTATCCGTCGGCGCTCGCGCACCGGATGGCCTCGATCGCGCCGCTTTCCGGATCGGCATCGCGCAGGGCGTGATAGCTCGATACGAAATCAATCTGCACATCGTCGCCGATGGAGCGTCGATCGATCAGCTTCATCGCCGCCGCCACAAGGAAACCGCTGCGATCAAGTCGATCGACGCGCAGCGCCAGCCCAGCCTCGTCGTGCACTTTCTGCTCGATCCACGGACTGCGCTTCAGCGCGGGTGCGATCCGTGGGTCATAGACCGCATCGGCGGGCGGCGGCGCCGGCTCGCCAGCACCGGGCGGCGGCGCGACACAGGGCAGCGCCGTCACCTGATGGCCCGCAGTGTGGCGAACACGGGTGAGCACCAGCCCCTGGCGGGTCACCGACGCGAACTGCTCGATCGTGATCGTCGCGCCGTCGACGGCGATCGTCTCGGTTCGCAGTCCCCGTGAAAGATCCAGCGCCACCTTGTCCGCCGCGCGCCGGGGCGAGCCGTCGATCAGGATCGCCGGCCGTGTCGCATCGGCCACCGCCAGCCGCATGTCGCTCTCGCGCGCGAAGCCGTGCGCCGCTTCGTGATAGGCTATGGGCACCCGCTCATAGACGCCATTGAGATACACTCGTGGATCGCCCGGCGCGTCCCCCGGACCGCGCACGCCGACGAATCCGTTGCCGATCGAGAAAATCGCCGCGACATGGCCGGGGCGCTCGCGCTCGGCTATTGCGGAAAGATGCCAGCCGTCGTCAGCGAACCGGAGCGACGCGAATGACGTTTCCGGTAATGATCGCGCCACTGCATTGCTCTCCGCAAGATGGCGACCGTTCGCCCGATTTGCTTATGATATGCATTTCATAATAGGAAATGGTCAAGACATAGTCCGGGCAATCCGGGCAGGGGAGGATGATGAACAGGACACGGCTCACGATCGCGCTCGCGCTCAGCTATGCCATCTTCGCGGTTCTGCTCAACAGCGTCGGGACGGTGATCCTGCAATCCATCGAGTCGTTCGGTGTGACCAAGGGCGCCGCCAGTTCGCTTGAAGGGTTCAAGGATCTGTCGATCGCCGCCACAAGCTTCCTGCTGGCGGCGCAATTGCCGCGCTTCGGCTTGCGTCGCGCGCTGATCGTGGCGCTGAGCGGCGTTGGTCTCGCCTGTCTCGCGATGCCGCTGGCACCGGGATTCTGGACAACGCGGCTCGTTTTCCTGGCGATCGGGATCGGCTTCGGGCTCGCGAAGGTATCAGTGTACAGTTTCGTCGGACTCCTCACGCAAGGCAGCGCGCGGCATGCATCGCTCCTCAATCTGATCGAGGGAATATTCATGCTCGGCGTGCTGAGCGGTTATTGGATCTTCGCCGCGTTCATCGATCCGGTCGCGCCCGGGAACCTGCAGTGGCTCAACGTATATTATGTGCTCGCCGGCGCCTGCCTGCTTGTGGTGATGCTGCTTGTCGTAACGCCGTTCGAGGAACGGGCGCTGCAAAATGAAAAGGCTGCCGCGCCCGAGCGCCGTTTCGCCGAGATGCTTCGCCTCGCCTGGCGGCCGCTTTCGTTAAGCTTCATCGCCGCGATCTTCTGCTACGTGCTGGTGGAGCAGGGCATCGGCTCGTGGCTTCCGACGTTCAACCGTGAGTTGCTGGGTCTCTCTGCGCCGATGAGCGTGCAGGCGGCCTCGATCTTCGCGGTGAGCCTGGCGGCGGGGCGCCTGGCCGCAGGCGTGATCGTACGGCGCACGGGCTGGTTTCCGCTGGTCTGCGGCTGCCTCGTCGCGATGGCCATATTGATCGTCGCGGTCCTTCCGCTCGCTGAGGCGCATCATGGCGAGGTGACTGCCTGGAGCCGGGCCCCGATCGCCGCATTCGTGTTTCCGATGATCGGGCTGGCGATGGCACCGATCTATCCGGCGCTCAATTCCGCCATTCTCTCCGCCATGCCCGCGAGCGAGCAGCCGCCGATGGTGGGCCTGATCGTGGTATTCTCCGCGCTCGGCGGAACGACTGGCTCGTTCATCGTCGGCCATGTGTTCGCCGCAGCGCATGGCGCGACGGCGTTCTACATGCTTCTGGCCCCGATCGCCGCGCTGGCCGGGACCACGATTTTGGTAAAAAAGGTGCTCGCGAAAAGCACTCGCGACGAAGGGGCGCCGCTTGATGCCCGAGCTACCTAAATCTAGGCCGCCACGGCCGAGATGGCGTTGTGCGACATGGGCGCGGACACGCGCGCCGATCGGGTGCCGAATAGAGTGATAACAGCGCCACCGACGACGGCCTTGCGGTGCCGGCGGGGATTGACCATGCCGGCCGACGTCCCACCGACGAAGCTGTTCGCTGCGAGGCATCCACACGTCCGGCTGGACGTTGAAGCCGACGTATGACCGTCCTTATCCCCGTGCTTGGCGATCAGCTCTCGCACAGCCTTGCCTCCTTGCACGACGTCGCCAAGGCTGACGCCGTGATACTGCTGATGGAGGTGGCGGACGAAACGACCTACGTTCGTCACCACAAACGCAAGATTGCGCTGATCCTTTCCGCCATGCGACATTTCGCGAAGGAATTGCGGAATGCCGGATGGAGCGTGGATTATGTCCAGCTTGACGCACCCGGCAACAGCGGCAGCTTCACGGGAGAGGTCGCGCGGGCGATCAAACGGCACCGGCCGGCATCCATCCGCATCGTCGAGCCTGGCGAATGGCGCGTGAAGAAGATGATCGACGGCTGGTCGACGCACTTTGATCTGCCGGTCGATATCCTGCCCGACGACCGCTTCGTTTGCGGTATTCTGGAGTTTCAGACCTGGGCACAGGCCCGCACCGAACTCACGATGGAATTCTTCTATCGCGAGATGCGCCGTAAAACCGGGCTGCTGATGAGCGCCGATGGCAAGCCCGAAGGCGGGCGGTGGAACCTCGACAAGGAAAACCGCGCGCCGCCCCGGCGGGGGATCAAGTATCCGGCGCCGATGCACTTCGCGCCCGACGATATCACGGGCGAGGTGCTGGCGATGGTCGCGAAGCGCTTTTCCGGGCATTTCGGGCGCCTCGACAAGTTTGCGCTGCCAGTCACCGCCGGGCAGGCGCGTCGTGCGCTCGATCATTTCATCCGTACCGCGCTGCCCGATTTCGGCACGTATCAGGATGCGATGGTGACCGGTGAGGATTGGCTATATCACAGCTGGCTCAGCCCGGCGCTGAATCTTGGCCTGCTGACGCCGCTCGATGTGGCGCAGGCGGCCGCCGACGCCTACGCCGCCGGCGACGTGCCCCTCAACGCCGCGGAAGGCTTTATCCGCCAGATCATCGGATGGCGCGAGTACGTTCGCGGCTATTACTGGATGGAAATGCCCGATGTCGCGAACGCCAACGCGCTAAAGGCGAAACGGCCGTTGCCAGAGTTGTACTGGACCGGCGATACCGACATGCGCTGCATGGCGGAGGCGATACGCAACACGATCGATCATGGCTACGCGCATCATATCCAGCGCCTGATGGTACTCGGCAATTTTGCGATGCTGGCGGGCGTTCGGCCGCAGGATGTCGCTGACTGGTTTCTGGTGGTCTATGCCGATGCTTATGAATGGGTGGAGCTGCCCAATGTGATCGGCATGAGCCAGCATGCAGATGGCGGGCGGCTGGCGACAAAACCCTATGCGGGCGGTGGCGCATACATCAATCGAATGTCCGACCACTGCGGGCATTGCCGATACGACGTGAAGCAGAAGACGGGGGCAGATGCTTGCCCCTTCAACGCGCTCTATTGGGACTTCCTCGCGCGCCATGAGCGCCGCTTTCGGCGCAACAGGCGGATGACCCAAATGTATGCGAACTGGGACCGGATGGCGTCCGGGCAGCGCGACGCCTATCGCGCGAGCGCCGCGTCGTTTCTCGAAAGCCTTGAACCGGCGGCTGAAGGCTGGGCGCGTTGATTCTCAACAGCCTCCGGATCCGTACTCGGGAGGTATATCCGTCGGGAAGGGAATAACGGTACGCGCAGCGATCGGGATTGCGGCTAGGGCGGTGGCAGGCAAGATGGCGCCACTGCGCCCGTATCCGATGCCGCTAGAAAAGCCGCTTCAGAAGTCCCGCGTTTGTTTTGCCAAGCTCTATCACCGAGTCGCCTCGGCCGGACAGGATCGCCTTCGCCATATAGAGAGTGAACCCCTTCATCTGCTCCAGCGTGATCTTGGGTGGCATCGACAGTTCGTCGCGCGCGGTCACGGCATCCAGCAACGCGGGGCCTGGATGCTCCAGCACCGCGCGAACCCCGTTTTCCACCTCGCCCGGATCGGTGATGCGCACGCCGTGCAGACCGATCGCCCGCGCCATCGCCGCGAAATCGGGATTGTCGAGCGAAACGCCGGTTTCGATCAGCCCCGCAGTTTTCATCTCCATTTCCACGAACCCGAGCGTGCCGTTGTTAAAGACGATGATCTTCACTGGCAGCCCAAGTTGGCGAACGGTCAGGAGTTCACCCATCAACATCGCCAGCCCGCCGTCGCCAGACAGCGTCACGACCTGACGATCGGGACAGGCTGACTGAGCACCGATCGCCTGTGGCAGCGCGTTGGCCATGGAGCCGTGATTGAACGAGCCGATCAGTCGGCGGCGCCCGTTCATTTTCAGATAGCGCGCCGCCCAGATTGTCGGCGTGCCGACATCGCACGCGAACACCGCATCTTCGCTGGCCAGCGCGCTCACGACGCGCGCCACATGCTGCGGATGAATTATGCCGGTGCCGGCCTTGCCGTGGGCCAGCTCGTCCAGCCCTTTGCGCGCTTGCGCGTAATCGGCGCGGGCTGATTGCAGGAACGCGCCATCGCGTCCGGCTTTCAGAGAGGGGATCAGCCCCGCCAACGTCGGCGCGATGTCGCCAACCAGCCCCAGGTCAATGGCGGCGCGCCGACCGAGATTTTCCGGCCGCAGGTCGATTTGCGCGACTTTGGCCTTTTCTGGATAAAACTGTCGGTAGGGGAAGTCCGTGCCGAGCATCAGCAGCACGTCGCACCCCATCATTGCGTCGTAGCCACTCGAGAAACCGATAAGTCCGGTCATGCCCACGTCGTAGGGATTGTCGTATTCGATGAACTCCTTGCCACCCAGCGCATGGACGATCGGGGCCTGGAGCAGTTCGGCGACCTGCAGCAGCTCGGCGTGCGCGCCCTTGCAGCCCCGACCGGCCAGAATCGTCACTTTTCCCGCACCGTTCAGCAGCGCTGCAAGCGCCGCTATTTCTGCCGCAGCGGGCACCGTGCAGGCGACCGGCGGCAGCAACGCCGCCGCTGATCGTGTGGGCGTGCCAGTCGCGGCGCGCAATGCCACGTCACCGGGCATCGCCACGACCGACACGCCGCGATGGCCGACCGCCGCGCGTATCGCGGTTTCGAGCGTCCGGGGCATCTGGTCCGCGTCGGAAATCGTCTCGCAATAAACGCTGCATTCGCGGAAGAGCGCCTCCGGCCGGGTTTCCTGAAAGTAGTTCGAGCCGATTTCCGCGCTCGGAACCTGCGCGGCGATCGCAAGAACCGGTACGCGCGTTCGGTGACAATCATACAATCCGTTTATGAGGTGCATGTTGCCCGGCCCGCAAGATCCCGCGCACGCCGCCAGCCGGCCCGTTATCTGCGCTTCTGCTCCGGCGGCGAATGCGGCAGCCTCCTCGTTACGCATGTGCACCCATTCGATCCGGCCCTGGCGGCGCAGACTGTCAGTCAGTCCGTTCAGGCTGTCTCCCACCACGCCATAGATGCGCTGCACCCCGGCGAGATGGAGCGTTTCGGCAAACAGATCGGCAATGGTAGGCTTCGGCATCAGGCTGACTCCGCAGGGCGGGATATTCCCGATCGGCGATCCGGCGGGCAGGACGCTAACGTTTCAGGCCCCGATCGGGATGCAAGCGGTGCGCTCTTTGCATCCGGCACATCGCGCCGTACCACACCGCCAAACGACTGACCAAGATCAGGCGCGTGCCACCGGGGTGGTTCGAATGTTGAGCTGGCCTGCGAGCCCCGCGATCCGGTGCTTCTCGATTGCCTGATATTCGGGGAGCTGGATCATCGCCATCATCGCCGCACGGGAGGGATAGCGCGCCAGCGCAACCATATCCCATAGTTCGTCCACCGCGCCGATCATGATTTCGGTGATGGCACCAGCGTATAGTGCCTCGCCGCCTACCGCCTGAAGGCACGCCCGCACGCCTGCGCCATATCGCGCATAGGCCTCGCGGCCGGAAAGATGCCCTTCACTGCCGTCCGGATATTCGGCGCGCTCCCTGAATTTCAGGAGGTTGAGCATGACAAACGGGCCGTCATCGGCGGCGCTGAAGAATGCCGCCGCCTGCTCGGCCGGCGGAAATACAGCGTTCTCGCAGTTCATCGCACCGCTCCAATATCGTGTGCGATCAGCCCGTCGATCAGCGCGCATAGTTGCTCGGGCGCGTCTTCCTGGATGAAATGCCCGCCGCCCTCGATAATGACATGATCTTGCCCGCACGCGCCGGGGATGGTTTCGATGAACAAGCGCTCGCCGCCGCGGGTCACGGCGTCCTTGTCGCCGAACGCCGCGAGGACCGGGCGATCAAAACGTTCCAGCACCTGCCACGCCGCCCTGTTCTCCGCGACGGACGCGTGATTGGCGGTGATCGGCACCAGCGCAGGGAACTGCCGCGCGCCGGCCTTGTAGCTTTCATCGGGGTAGGGCGCATCGTAAGCGGCGATCTCGGCGGCGGTAAGCTCGCGCGTCGTGCCGCCGTTGACGATCGCGCCAGCCGGGAACACAGGCACGTTCTGGCTGAACGCAAGCCACGCGTCGAAGCCCTGGGACGATCCCTTCCCGATCGGCAGCCCGGTGTTCGACAGGACCAGGCGCGCGAAGCGATCGGGGAATGCCGCGACCAGCCGCAGGCCGATCAGCCCGCCCCAATCCTGGCAGAACAGCGTAATGCCCCGAAGATCGAGCGCAGCGAGCCAGCAGCTCATCCAGGCCACGTGGCGCTCGTAAGTATAGTCGGTGCGCTCGGCTGGCTTGTCCGATCGGCCGAAACCGACCAGGTCGGGCGCTATCACGCGATGTCCGCGGGCGGTCAGCCAGGCAACGAACTTGCGGTAAAGGTATGACCAGCTCGGCTCGCCGTGCATGAGCAGGATCGGCGCCGCACTGCGCGGCCCCTCGTCAAGATAGTGGATCCTGAGCTCGGTGCCGTCCGCGTCGGTAACCGTCAGATAGCGCGGCGCGAACGGATAGTCGGTCAGATTTTCGAATCGCTCATCCGGCGTTCGCAGTACGCGCATGCAGCCCCTCCATATTATGGCACTGACAGTGTCAAAATATCGTCCGAAGGTCAACGAGACGGCGACGCGATTGCCGCCGCACTGTGTCCGCGTTACGAGACGTTCGTGGCAACCTCCTCCGATCAGCCGAATGCGCGGGCGCAACTGGCCGAGGCGTTGCTGCGCACCGGCGCGGAGGACCGTTCGGCGCTTCAGGAAGTGTATCGGCTGACATCCGCGAAGCTATTCGGCATCTGCCTGCGTATCTGTGGAGACCGCAGCAGTGCCGAGGATGTGTTGCATGAAGTCTATCTCACGATCTGGAAAAGGGCTGGCGCGTTCGAACCTGGACGGGCGAGCCCCATTTCCTGGCTGGCGACGATCGCACGCAACCGGGCGATCGATTGGGTGCGTGCGCGCGGCGCGCGGCCATCCAACCCGATTGAGGAGGCCGACAACGTGGCAGACGCATCGCCCGATCAACTGACGCTCATCGAGCGCGATGAGGAATCCCGGCGCCTGCGTGATTGCATGGACGCACTGGACGAGCGCGCGCGCGACGCGATCCGAACCGCTTTCTTCGACGGCGTCACCTATGCCGAACTCGCCGCGCGCAAGGGGCTGCCGCTGGGCACGATGAAGAGCATCGTGCGCCGGGGTCTGCTGCAACTGAGAGGGTGTGTCGATGTCGACTGACGCGCCCGGTTCTGGCCCCGACATGACTGCCGCCGAACTCGCGCTTGGGCTGCTGGACGGCGCGGAGCGCGCGGAAGCGCTGCGTCTCACGCTGTCCGACCCCGCGTTCGCGCGCGAGGTGGAGGAGTGGCGCCATCGCCTCGCCGGGTTGTTCGATGAGTATGCGGAGGTTCCCGCGCCCGAATGGGTGGCCGAGCGACTGGCCGCACGATCGCCGCGACGGCGCGCATCATGGCCGTTCGTCGCGACGCTCGCCGCAATGGCAGCGGCACTGGCGCTGTTTTTCGTCGTCCGGCCGATACTTTCGCCCGTTGCGCCGCATCAGATGATGGCGGCCTCGTTGTTGCTGAACGACAAGACGGCGGCGGTGCCGGCGGTCATCGATATGGCGACCGGGGAGATGCGTGTTGGCGAGGCCGCCGTAGCGCGGGGCGGCAAAAGCGCGCAGCTTTGGATGATCGGCGGCGACGGCGTGCCGGAGGCGATGGGGGTGCTTGCGGCGACCGGACCATCGCGTATGACGCTTCCGGTCGCGACGCGCGCACGGCTTGGCGCGGGCGTCACGCTCGCGATCTCGATCGAGCCGAATGGCGGATCGCCGACCGGCAGGCCGACCGGGCCAGTGGTGGCCAGCGGCAAACTTTCTCTCGCCTGAAGTGCATCCGATCGTCGCTGACGTTCGTATCTGCCTATGCACGCGCGATCTGCGTGTTCCAGGAGCAGGCACATGAAAGCAATCCGTAAGCTGATGTTGGCAACCGCGCTCGCGGCCGGTGCGACCGCCGGTATCGCCGCAACGACGAACCCGATGGTGGGCGGCGCCGCGATGTATCCGACCAACAACATCGTGGAGAATGCGGTCAATTCAAAGGATCACACGACGCTCGTCGCTGCAGTTAAGGCTGCCGGTCTGGTCGATACGCTGTCCGGCCCCGGCCCGTTCACGGTGTTCGCGCCGACGAACGAGGCTTTCGCCAAGCTGCCGGCGGGCACGGTCGACACCCTGCTGAAGCCGGAGAACAAGGCGCAGCTCACTGCCGTGCTGACCTATCACGTCGTGCCCGGCCGCATCACTGCAGCCGATATCGCCGCGAAGGCAGCGCAGAATATGGGCAAGGCGACCTATGCGACGGTGCAGGGCGAGACGCTGACCTTCACCAAATCGGGCAAGGGCTGGTGGGTCGCTGACGACAAGGGCCACAAGGGCCGTATAACCATCCCGAACGTCATGCAGTCGAACGGCGTCATCCACGTGATCGATACGGTGATGATCCCGTAATTGTAGTATGGGCCGGCGCCATAAAATTAGGGTGCCGGCCCGATCTGCGGTTCGATGGCCGCAGTGTACCGAATGATCGCCGTCATATCTCCATGAACGATAACGCGATGGGTTTGTTTTCATCCCCGAACGCCAAGCGATGAACGCGCGCAGATCATCCTTCGTGAAGGATTTGCGCGGTAATCTGGCACGAGTGACGATCGCGCCGCTCTTCTTGTTGGCGGGCGCCCTGCATCTGACGCGGCCAGACATCTTCGTGGCGGTTACACCGTCGTTCGTCCCTTATCCCTATGAGGCCGTGCTTCTTACGGGTGTGGCCGAACTTCTGGGAGCCGTAGGCCTTTTCGTGCCGCGAACGCGCGCCCTGGCAGGCATGATGCTCGCGCTCTATGCAGTGTGCGTCTACCCTGCGAACATCGCCCACGCGGTCCACGATCTGTCGACCGGCACGGGCCTTGGTTGGGCCTATCATTATCCGCGACTGTTCGTTCAGCCGTTGATCTGCTGGTGGGCACTGGCGGCGGGAAGATGCCTCATCGGGCGATCAAGACCTTGAACTTCCTCAGGTCGCGATTGACCCCCGCGCATCGGCGGCGAATTTCGCGTCGGCCGTCTCCGGCTGCCTAAACAGGGGCATCTTGACCTCCGCGCCGTCACGTTTCTCAGTCACGCGCAGCGGCACGTCAATCAGCGCATTGCCGCCCGTCTCGACCCGGTTATCCATGATGCCAAAGGGGTGTGCGGGGTGAAGCGGATGCGGATCAGGCCGTCGGAGCCGTTCGCGAGCTAGTCGTTCCGATCGCGGCGGGGATTAGATTCCACCAGGCCCGAAGCTCAGCGCTGAAAAAAGTCCGGTTGTCAGATACGCTCGTAACGCGCGCGACGCCTGGCGGATAGAGATGCTGAACGTGCGTGCGGGAAGCATGATCTCTCAGTTTCTCCAAACGGCACGATACCCTAACCGGCTTTTGAGGGATCGAATGACGCGCCGATATGCGCGACGCCACGCTTCTCCGCAAAGCGCGTCTGGCGCATCCGCTCGGCATAGCGGGCGCGCTGGTCGTTGCTGCGCTCGGCATGACAGCGCGGGCAACTGACACCCTCCTCGTATAACGGCGAGGCGCGGTCGGCGGCATTCAGCGGCATCCGGCATGCACGGCACAACTCGTGGGAGCCGGGCGTGAGACCGTGCGATACCGCCACGCGTTCATCGAATACGAAGCATTCGCCCTGCCACAGGCTTTCCGCCGCCGGCACCGTTTCCAGATATTTCAGAATGCCGCCATCCAGGTGATAGACCTGCTCCACACCCTCCGACTTGAGGAAGGCGGTGGCTTTTTCGCAGCGGATGCCACCGGTGCAGAACATCGCCACTTTAGGTTGCGTCTCGCCGCGGAGCAGCGTGTCGCGATTGGCGCGGAACCACGCCGGAAAATCGCGGAAGGTGGGCGTTTCCGGGTCGATCGCACCTGTGAACGTTCCGATCGCGACCTCATAATCGTTGCGCGTGTCGATCAGGATCGTGCCCGGCTCAGCGATCAGCGCATTCCAGTCGGCGGCGGCGACGTAGTGGCCGGCATCGCCGAGCGGATCGATATCCGGCTTCCCCATCGTCACGATCTCGCGCTTGATGCGGACCTTCAGCCGGTGAAAGGGGAGCACGGCAGCGCGCGAGAACTTGGGCTCCAGCGCGGCGCAGCCCGGCAAGGTGCGGATAAGCGCGAGCAATTGCGTGATCGCATCGTCGCTGCCAGCCACCGTGCCGTTGATGCCTTCGGGAGCGATAAGCAGCGTGCCCTTCACACCGAGCGCGACGCAACGGTCGTAGAGGGACGCGCGGATCGCTGGGCAGTCATCGAAGGCGGCGAAGCGATAAAGCGCCGCCACGCAGATCGGCAGATGGGGATCGGTCACGTAAAAACCCGGCTGACAGTCGTTATGTCCTGCGCGCTCTACAGCCCATCCCGCGATTGCGCCACCGCTCGCACCGGCTCAGGGTGCGGGGCGGGCGGGCTGCGCTTCGGCGAGATAGATCGCAAACTGCTCGTCAGGATCGGTCCATTCGGCGATCGGTGTCCATCCACCAGCGCGGAGCAATAGCCGCGCATCGCGCGGGCCGTATTTATGACTGTTTTCGGTGTGGATCGTTTCACCGCGCGCCATCGAGAATGCACGGCCATCAACCGAGAAGGCAATATCGCGCGTCGCCTCCAGATGCATCTCGATCCGCGCACGCTCGGCGTTCCAGATCGCGCGGTGGTGGAAGGCGTCGACCGGAATCGTGCCACCCAGTTCGCGATTGATCCGTGTGAGCAGATTGAGGTTGAAGGAAGCGGTGACGCCGGCGGCATCGTCATAGGCGCGTTCGAGCGTCGCCTGATCCTTGATTCGGTCCATCCCGATCAACAGCATCGCTCCTTCACCGAGCGCTCGGCGCATCATCCGCAGCAGATCGGTCGACGCATATGGGATGAGGTTGCCGATCGTGGAACCCGGGAAGAAGCCAAGCTTCGGTAACGCCCGAACCTCCGACGGCAAAGTCACGGGCGTCATGAAGTCCGCGACCAGCGGATGGACCGGTAGCGCGGGAAAGAGTTGTGCCAGATCGCGGGCGGATTCGTGCAGGAAATCGCCGGATATATCGATCGGGACATAAGCGGACGCTTCGACGGCGGTGAGTACCGTCGGGGTCTTGGCGGACGAGCCCGAGCCGAACTCGATAACCGCCCGGCCACGCCCGGTGTGTCGTACGACATCCTGGCCAATCGTCTGGAGCAATGCTGTTTCGGTCCGCGTGGGGTAATATTCGGGCAGCGCGGTGATATCCTCGAACAGTTCCGAGCCGCGATGATCGTAGAACCATCGCGCGGGGATCGCGCGTGGCCGACGCATGAGGCCATCGATGACGTCGGCACGAAATGCCGCGTCGGGCGCGTTCAGCGTAACCAGTATTTCGTCGTCGCGTTTCAGCATGGAAGGTCCGTTGCCAATCGCACGCCGGTGAACTGCCAGCGCTGATGTGGGTAAAAGAAGTTGCGATAGCTCGCCCGTGCATGGCCGCGAGCCGTTGCGCACGATCCGCCGCGCAGCACGAACTGGCCGCTCATGAACTTGCCGTTATACTCCCCCACCGCGCCGGGCGCAGTGCGGAAGCCGGGGTAGGGGCGATAGGCGCTGCCGGTCCACTCCCATACATCGCCGAAAAAGCCAGGGTCACTCGGCGGGCGCGGTTCGACCGGGCCGGCAGCATCGAGCAGGTTTCCAACCGCACGATCATGGCGCCCGGCCGCGACTTCCCATTCCGCCTCGGTCGGCAGGCGCGCCCCCGCCCAGCTCGCATAGGCATCCGCCTCGAAGAAGCTGATATGCGTCACGGGTGCGGCGAGATCGACCGGCTGGCGGCCGTCCAATCCGAAACGGGACCAAACGCCATCGCCGCTTTCCCAGTAGAGCGGCGCGCCGATGCCCTCGCGTTGTGCCCACGCCCAACCGTCGGACAGCCAATACGCGGCGTTTTTATAGCCGCCGTCGGCGATGAAGGCCGCCCATTCGCCGTTGGTGACGGGTCTATCCGAAATAGCATATGGCGCCAGCCAGGTGCGATGTCGCGGCCCTTCGCAGTCGAAGGCGAAGCCGGCACCGTCATTCCCGATCCATGCCTCGCCGCCGGGATGCTCGATCCAGCCAGACTTAGCGGGCAGGGCGACCGGGCGGCGACGGGCGACAGGCCATATCGCGGGCTCGAGCGGGTTTTGGGAGAACAGGTGCAGGATATCGGTGAGAAGCAGCTCCTGATGCTGCTCTTCATGATGGCAGCCCAGTTCGACGATCTCGCGCGCCTGATCCGGAAGGGCCGGCAACGCAGCCAGCAGCGCCTCGTCCACCGCGTGGCGGTAGCGGCGGATTTCGTCCAGCATGGGGCGCGTAAGCATCCCGCGGGCTGCGCGGCTGTGGCGCTTGCCCTCCGCTTCATAATAGCTGTTGAACAAGAAGGGGAAGCGATCGTCGTGCAGGCGATAACCGGTCACGAAATCGCGCAGCACGAAGGTCTCGAAAAACCATGTGGTGTGCGCAAGATGCCATTTGGCCGGGGAAGCATCGTCCATGGACTGGACTGTGGCATCGGCATCGGACAGCGGCTCGGCCAACGCCATTGTTAGCGCGCGCGTGGACGCATAACGGGTGGCGAGTTGGCTATCGGAAAGGCGGGAGCCGGATCGCGCGGCGCGCATATTCTGACCCGAGCTTTCGATCGTCATCTTGCTTGCATCCGTGGGATTGATAAGACGACGAACTGCTACGCCGTTCGACTGCACACCCCCGTCGTGCCATCATCAAGCCCGTCGGGAACCAACAAAACGCAGATGTGCATGATTTGTTCATCGAAAGTCCAGATACCGCTCGAGCCGGTGCTTTTGGATCCGCGCGCAACGGTTTAGGTGAACGCCGTTCATCGAGTTTGCGTATCGGGGAATGAGCCATGAAGATCGACGGTTTCCTGCTGGCGATGCTGGGCGCGATCTTCCTGGCGTTCGTCGCGCCGGAACTCGGCGCGCCCGGCGGGCCGCTGCACATGGGCCTGGTGACGACGCTGGGGATCGGCTTCGTTTTCTTTCTCCATGGCGCGAACCTGTCGCGAGATGCGCTGAAGGCCGGGGCGGCGAATTGGCGCATCCACGCGGCGGTGCAGGGAAGCACGTTCGTTCTTTTTCCGCTGATCGGTTTCGCGATCTTCTTCGGGTTGCCGCTGCTGCTGACGTACGAGGTGCGGCTTGGCCTGTTCTTCCTGTGCGCGTTGCCGTCAACGATTTCCTCCTCGGTGGCGATGACGAGCCTGGCGCGCGGCAACGTGCCGGCGGCGGTGTTCGACGCGTCGCTGTCGGGCATCATCGGCATGATCGTCACGCCTATGCTGATCGCCACCGTGGTGGCGGTGGGCGGGACATCTTTCCCGGTGCTGCCGGCGATCCTCGATATCGCGTTGACGCTGCTGCTTCCGTTCGCGATCGGCCAGGCAATGCGCCCGCTGATCGCCGCGTGGCTGGTGGCGAACAAGCGGATCATCAACCTGCTCGATCGCGGCGTTATCGTACTCATTGTCTATTCGGCGTTCTGCGAATCCACCGCGTCCGGCCTGTGGCGGCAGTATTCACCGTGGGTGATCGCGGAGATCGCGCTGTTCGCCGCCGCGCTCCTGGCGCTGGTGCTGTGGCTCACCGCCGCGCTGGCGCGCGCATGGGGATTTTCCCTGCCCGACGAAGTGACGACGGTGTTCTGCGGATCGAAGAAAAGCCTCGCCAACGGTGCGCCGATCGCCAAGATATTGTTCGCCGGCAGCCCCGCACTGGGCATGATAATGTTGCCCGTGATCCTCTATCACCAGATGCAGCTAATCGTCTGCTCGATTCTCGCGCGCCGCTATGCCGCGCGGGCTACAACGCCGGGTGGTGGCGAATCGACGATGGCGCGCGCGCGGCAATCGTGATAAAGCGCCGCGATCGATGAAGCCCGAACTGCTGGCGCCCCTCGTCCGAGTGGTCGCGCTGCTCCCGCTGGAATCGACCCCGCTTCAACGGGTTTGTGAGCAGCCGCACAGCTGCCTCGACCGCCGCTGATTTCGTCCCCAGGCCGTGTCCGCGGCCAGATTGTCCGTGAGTTCAATGACCTTTTCCAATCTTCCGCCCGTGATCGCCGAGGCGCTGGCCGACCGTGGCTATGACGCACCTACCGCCGTGCAGGCGGCCGTTACAGCGCCCGAAGCGGAGGGGCGCGACCTGATCGTTTCCGCACAGACCGGCTCCGGCAAGACGGTCGCCTTCGGCCTGGCCATGACGCATGAGTTGCTGGGCGGCGAACCGGCGATGCCGTTCGCCGAAACGCCGCTGGCACTGGTGATCGCGCCGACCCGCGAACTCGCGTTGCAAGTGAGCCGTGAGCTTGAATGGCTTTACGGCAAGGCACGCGCGCGGATCGCTACCTGCGTCGGCGGCATGGATGCGTCGAAGGAGCGGCGCGTGCTGCGTGGCGGCGCACACATCGTCGTCGGCACGCCGGGACGTCTGCGCGATCACCTCGAACGCGGCGCGCTCGATCTGTCGGCGCTGCGCGTCGCGGTGCTCGATGAGGCGGACGAGATGCTCGACATGGGCTTCCGCGAGGATCTGGAGGAGATTCTCGACGCGACGCCGGAGGGCCGGCGCACCTTGCTGTTTTCGGCCACGATGCCGCGCCCGATCGTCGCGCTCGCCAAACGCTACCAGCGCGATGCGCTGCGGCTCGCGACGACGAGCGAAGAGCGCGGGCATGGCGACATCGCCTATCAGGCGGTGACGGTATCGCCGTCGGAGATCGAGGCGGCGGTGGTCAATCTGCTGCGCTTCCACGCCGCGGAGACGGCGATGTTGTTCTGCGCGACGCGGGATAATGTGCGGCGATTGCATGCCACCCTGCTGGAGCGCGGCTTTACCGCCGTGGCGCTCTCCGGTGAACATTCGCAATCCGAGCGCAACCGCGCGCTACAGGAATTGCGCGATCGCCGCGCTGCGGTTTGCGTGGCGACGGACGTGGCGGCTCGCGGAATCGACCTGCCCAGCCTCAGCCTCGTCATCCATGTGGAAATTCCGCGCGATGCGGAAACGTTGCAGCATCGCTCCGGCCGTACCGGGCGCGCGGGGAAGAAGGGAACGGCTGTACTGGTGGTGCCCTATCCAGCGCGTCGCCGGGTCGATGCGATGCTGCGTGGGGCGCGGATAAATGCGGAGTGGATTGCTGCTCCGACGCCCGAGGCGATCCGCGCGCAAGATCGTGAACGCTTGCTCGCCACACTGCTGGAGCCGGTGGCGTTCGACGAGGATGACCGTCTGCTCGGCGCCAAGCTGCTCGCCGAGCGGTCGGCCGAGGATATCGCCGCCGCGCTGGTTCGCGCGTATCGCGCCGCGATGCCCGAGCCCGAGGAGATGATCGAGGATACGCCGGATGCCCGCCGTGCGGCGCAGCAGGAGCGGCACCGCCCGGGCTTTGACGACGTGGTGTGGTTCCGCATGGATGTGGGGCGGCGGCAGAACGCCGATCCGCGCTGGATATTGCCGTTGCTGTGCCGGCGCGGACATATCTCGCGCAACGAGATCGGCGCGATCCGCATCGGCCCTTCGGAAACGCACTTCCAGATTCCACGTGCGATTGCCGCAAAGTTCAACGCCGCGCTGGCAAGAACGGCGGGCAGCGGCGGCGAGGAGCAGGATGTACGCATCGCCCCCTCCGACGGACCACCGCATCCCGCCGCGCGCGGGGATCGCCATGGCGGCGCGCCCCAGACGCACGGTCAGGCGCGCGCGCCCTATCCGCGCAGCGGCGCGCGCGCGGGCGGCAAGCCAAGGCAGAGCCGGCCTAACGCCAGACCGCGCTAAGCGCTGGTGACTGGCGCTCTGCCATCGTTCGCCATATCGGGGAGCGGCAGCGGCGGAGAGGGAAAGCGGCCAATGGCGAAAATCGTGGCACTGGCGGCACTTGAGCAGGCGCTGGCGGCGGTGGTGCGCGCGGTAGCCGTGGCATGTGCGCCGGGCGGGCGGCTCGACGGCGCGGCGCTCGATGCCCAACAGTCGGTGATCTACGATCTCGCCCTGTGCCACGCTGACCTGCTTGCCGCGCGTGAGGCGCTGGCGGACGGGCGGTCTGCGCTTGATAGAGCGCTCGGCCATGCTTTCGCGGCGGAGGTCGCGCCTGCGGTGCTCGTTCGGTTGGAAGGCGCCTATCTTTCGATCGGGCTTTCCATTGAACCGCTGGATGCGGTTACCGGGGACGTGAGGGTGCTGCGCGCCGAGGCGGGGCGCCCGGGGGGGGTGGCTGAGATCGGACGAGAGGTAATAGCGGCCACCGGCGAGCTTGGCGATGTCGCGCTCGATGACCAAACCGTGATCGCGCGGGATGCCTTTCGCCGCTTTGCGAAGGACGTGGTCGCGCCGCTGGCCGAGGACATTCACCGCCGCGACCTGACCGTGCCCGAATCGTTGCTGCGGCCGATGCGCGAAATGGGAGTCTTCGGCCTGTCGATCCCGGAGCGGTTCGGCGGCTCCGCGCCGGACACGGGCGAGAATACGCCGCTTATGATAGCTGTTACCGAGGCCTTGTCCGAAGCGTCGCTTGCGGCGGCGGGGAGCCTCATCACCCGGCCGGAAATTCTTTCCCGCGCGCTGATGGCTGGCGGCACTGCCGAGCAGAAGGCGCATTGGCTGCCGCGCATCGCCGCCGGCGACCCGCTTTGCGCCATCGCGATCACCGAGCCTGACCACGGATCGGATGTCGCCGGGCTCACCCTGCGCGGCGCGAGAGTTGCCGGCGGCTGGCAGCTCAACGGCGCAAAGACGTGGTGCACTTTCGCGGGCAAGGCGGGCCTGCTCATGGTCGTCACCCGCACTGATCCGGACCGCTCGCTCGGGCATCGAGGGTTGAGCCTGTTGCTGGTCGAAAAGCCCGCGTTCGACGGGCATGAATTCGTGGTCGAGCAACCCGCCGGCGGTGTGCTGCGCGGACGTGCGATCCCGACGATCGGCTATCGCGGGATGCATTCATTCGATCTGGCATTCGAGAATTTCTTCGTCCCCGATGCGAATGTCGTTGGCGGCGAGGAAGGTCTCGGGCGCGGCTTCTACCTGACGATGGCGGGGATGACCGGCGGCCGCATCCAGACCGCAGGTCGCGCGCTCGGCGTGATGCGCGCGGCGCTCAAAGCGGCGATTGATTACGCCCGAGATCGCAAGGTGTTCGGCGCGCCACTGGCCGATTATCAGCTTACCCTGGTGAAGATCGCGCAGATGGCGGCGCGCTTCGCGGCTTGCCGCAGCCTCGCCTACGCTGTGGGGCGATCGCTGGACGAAGGCGGTGGCCAGATGGAGGCCAGCCTTGCCAAGCTGATCGCGTGCCGATCGGCAGAGATCGTGACGCGCGAGGCGCTGCAGATCCACGGCGGCATGGGCTATGCCGAGGAAAGCGCCGTCAGCCGCTACTGGATCGATGCGCGCGTGCTGTCGATCTTCGAGGGCGCGGAGGAAACGCTGGCACTGAAAGTGATCGGGCGCGGGCTGCTTGAGGAGGCGCTCACCCGATCGTGCTGATCGCGGTCGCGCCTATTTCGCCATCTCCGGCTCGCGCGCGGTGCGGCGCTCCAGCAGCGGGGCGAGATAATGGCCGGTGAAACTGCCCTTCGCCGCGGCCACTGTCTCCGGCGTCCCCTCCGCGACGATCTCGCCGCCCTTCACGCCACCCTCGGGGCCGAGATCGATGATCCAGTCCGCCGTCTTGATGACATCCAGATTGTGCTCGATCACCACCACGGTGTTGCCCTGTTCGACCAGCGCGTGGAGCACCTCCAGCAGCTTGCGCACATCCTCGAAATGCAGGCCCGTCGTTGGTTCGTCGAGGATGTATAGGGTATTGCCGGTGGCACGGCGCGACAGTTCCTTGGCCAGCTTCACGCGCTGCGCTTCGCCGCCCGACAGCGTGGTCGCCTGCTGCCCGACCTTGACATAGCCCAGCCCCACTTCCGCCAGCATCGCCATCTTGTCGCGGATCGGCGGCACCGCCTTGAAGAATTCGGCGGCGTCCTCGACCGTCATGTCCAGCACGTCGGCGATCGAAAGACCCTTGAACTTCACCTCCAGCGTCTCGCGATTGTAGCGCGCCCCGTGGCACACGTCGCAGGTGACATAGACGTCGGGCAGGAAGTGCATCTCGATCTTCAACACGCCATCGCCCTGGCACGCCTCGCACCGGCCACCTTTCACGTTGAAGCTGAAGCGGCCGGGCTTGTAGCCGCGCGCCTGTGATTCCGGCAGACCGGCGAACCAGTCGCGGATCTGGGTGAAGGCGCCGGTATAGGTCGCCGGGTTCGATCGTGGCGTGCGACCGATCGGGGATTGATCGATGTCGATCACCTTGTCGAGATGCTGGAGCCCGGTGATCCTGTCATGCTTGCCGGCCAGGATGCGCGCGCCATTGAGCTGACGCGCGGCCGAGGCATAGAGCGTGTCGATCGTGAAGCTTGATTTGCCCGAGCCGGAGACGCCGGTGATGCAGGTGAAGGTTCCGAGCGGGATGCTCGCCGTCACCCCGCGTAGATTGTTGGCTGCGGCGTTGTGGACGGTAAGCTTCTTGCCGGATCCCTTGCGCCGCTTCGCCGGCACGGGCACCGCGCGGGTGCCGTTGAGATAATCGGCGGTGACCGATCCGGTCGATTCCAGCAATTCCTGAAGCGTGCCCTGCGCCACGATCTCGCCGCCGCGCACGCCCGCGCCCGGCCCCATGTCGATCACGTAATCGGCGGTGCGGATCGCATCCTCGTCATGCTCCACCACCAGCACGGTGTTGCCCAGATCGCGCAACCGGCGCAGCGTGGCGAGCAGCATGTCATTGTCGCGCTGGTGCAGCCCGATCGACGGCTCGTCCAGCACGTAAAGCACGCCGGAAAGCCCGCTGCCGATCTGGCTGGCGAGGCGGATGCGCTGGCTCTCTCCGCCCGACAGCGTGCCGGACGTGCGATCGAGATTGAGATAATCCAGCCCGACATTGTTGAGGAAGCCGAGCCGCTCCAGAATCTCCTTCAATATGCGCTCGGCGATCGCGCGCTGCTGCTCGCCGAGCTGCTCCGGCAACGCGGTGAACCATGCCAGCGCATCCACCACCGACAGCCGCGTCGCATAGCTGATATCCTTGTGCGCGATCTTTACCGCCAGCGCCTCGGGCTTGAGGCGCGCGCCGTGGCATATTTCGCACGGCTGCGAAGACTGATACTTGCCCAGCTCCTCACGCATCCATGCGCTTTCCGTCTGGAGCAAGCGACGATTGAGATTGCCGATCACGCCTTCGAACGGCTTTTTCACGTCGTAGGACTTCTTGCCGTCCACGAAGGTAAGCG
Organism: Sphingomonas sp. 3P27F8; assembly: GCF_005502745.1. Lineage (GTDB taxonomy): Bacteria > Pseudomonadota > Alphaproteobacteria > Sphingomonadales > Sphingomonadaceae > Sphingomonas. The sequence goes on along the minus strand of NZ_SCNL01000009.1, from coordinate 15,663 downwards.
TGACCGGCTTTCCGCCGGTGCCGTGCAGGATGATCAGCCGAACCTCCCCGGGCAGATCCTTCCACGGCGTCTCGAGACTGAAACCGTAGGCACGCGCAAGGCTGCCCAGCACCTGCATGTAATATGGCGAGGGCGGGTTCGATTTCGCCCAGGGCACGACGGCGCCCTTCTTCAGGCTGAGGTCATGGTTCGGGACGACCAGATCCTCGTCGAAGATCAATTTCTCTCCCAATCCGTCGCACGCGGGGCAGGCGCCTTGCGGCGCGTTGAAGGAGAACAGGCGCGGCTCGATCTCCGGGATCGTGAAGCCGCTGACGGGGCAGGCGAACTTTTCGGAGAAGACGATGCGGTTGGCCGGGATGCCGGCGTTTTTCATCTGACCGCCGGCCGCGGCCTCATCCTCGCGCCCCGGCACCACCCCCTCGGCAAGATCGATATAGGCGAGCCCGTCGGCCAGCTTCAGCGCGGTTTCGAAACTGTCCGCCAGTCTCGTCGCGATGTCGTCGCGCACGATCAGGCGATCGATCACCACCTCGATGTCGTGCTTGTATTTCTTGTCGAGCGCCGGGGCCTCGTCGATCTCGTGCATCTCGCCATCGATGCGCACACGGGTGAAGCCGGCCTTCTGCCATTCGGCCAGCTCCTTGCGATATTCGCCCTTTCGCCCGCGCACGACCGGCGCGAGGAGATACAGCCGCGTGCCTTCGGGCAGGGTCATCACCCGATCGACCATCTGGCTGACCGTTTGCGCGGCGATCGGCTCGCCGGTAACGGGCGAATAGGGAACTCCGACCCGCGCCCACAGCAAGCGCATGTAATCGTAGATCTCGGTGACGGTCGCGACGGTGGAGCGCGGGTTGCGGCTCGTCGTCTTCTGCTCGATCGAGATCGCCGGGCTCAGCCCCTCGATATGATCGACATCCGGCTTCTGCATCAGTTCCAGGAACTGGCGCGCATAGGCCGAGAGCGACTCGACGTAGCGGCGCTGACCCTCGGCATAGATCGTGTCAAAGGCCAGGCTCGATTTGCCCGATCCGCTGAGCCCCGTGATCACCGTCAAGGTATCCCGCGGGATATCCACCGCGACGTCCTTCAGGTTGTGCTCGCGCGCGCCGCGGACGGAGATATGAGTCAGCATGAAGGATGTTCTACTTCTGTTCGGGGAAGCTTTCCAGCCCCGGCGAGATGGGGGCGGCGGCCGGCCGCGACAAGGCGCGCCGCGGGGCTGGTGCATCGGCCAATGTGTATTATATTGGTGGCACACAGGGCTGGCGCAGGATCGTATCATGGCGAAGAAGGACAGCAAGAAGGGAAAGAAAATCCCCAAGAAAATTGGCGGAGTGAAGATTCCCAAGGAACTGCGACACGCGGGCGAGGCGCTGCTCGACAAGGCTAATTCGCCCGCGGGGCGGGAATTGCTCGCCTCCGGGCTCACGATGGCCGCCGCCGCAGCGGCAGCGGCCGCGATGAAGCAGCGGGCGAAGGCCGAGGCAGTCAAGCCGGGTGACCCGGGCATCTTCGATCCGCAGCGTGTCGCCGACAAGGTGGGCGATGTAGCGGAGGTGGTGCTCGATCGACTGTTCGGCACGAAGAAGTCGACGTAACGATTACCGCGATTTCATCCGCCGGACGCGATCGCGTCAGGCGCCGGAGGGCAAAAGCACGGCACCTTTTTTAGGAGGAAGTCATGACCCAATCGAAGATCATGCTCGCGGCGGCTGCCGGAGCGCTCGCGCTCAGTGGCTCGCCGGCGCTGGCCAAGGGCTGTATCCGTGGCGCGGTCGCGGGCGGCGTCGCCGGGCATTATGCCGGCCACCATGCCATCGCCGGCGCGATGGCGGGCTGCGCGGCCGGGCATTATTACTACAAGCACAAGGCCAATGTCGCCGCGCAGAAGCAGGCGCAGGCGGCGCATCCCGGCGCGGCGCCGGCGCACCAGTAAGTGATGATCGGCGGCGCGCTCCCTGCCGGAAGCGCGCCGCCTCGTCAGAAGTAGCGCGCGATCGCGAAACGGAAGCGCGTGCGGTTATTGGCGTAGAGCGGCAGGGTCGAATCCATGCGGCTCCAGGTCACGCCGATCGTTGGCGAGAACCCCTTCCAGTTGAAGGCCCGGTTTCCGACGGTCGCGCGTAGCGAATAGCGCCAGTCGTGGCGCGGATCGGGCGAGAAGATCGTTATCGGTGCATCATAGAGCGCACGACTGAGCGATCCACCGAAAGCGACATTGAAACCCGCCGGAAGTTCACCGCCGATGCCCGTGAGCAGCCCCACCTCGACGCTGGAATAGGGGGCGGCGCGGAAGGAATCGCGGCGCACGAACACACCGCCCGACGCGACGATCGACCGTGCGACGACGCGTTCATACGTCGCATAAAGACCCGATTGCCAACCATTGTAATTATTGTCGAAAGGCGACGCGGTGTGGCGGATGTCGAGCTGCACGCCGACGCGCGAGGCGGAATCGAGATCGATCTCCGCGCCGCCCTTGACCCCGAATTGGCGGGTGATGAGATGCTGGCCGAAAACGCGATCGGCGCCCACAGCCTGCATCCGTACCCTGAGGGTCTGGCTGAGCGCCACTTCAGCGCCGCCTGCAATTTCATAAGAGAAGTCGTTGAAACGACTGTCGCTATAGACTGTCTTGGAGGCATCCAGATCGCCGAGGATGCTGACGCCCCCGCCAACCGGCAGCTTCAGCCCGCTTTCGATCGTCGCGAAATGCCCGGTGCCGGAGCGAGCGCGCGCGTCGGGGCTGAGGGCGAGCGGGATCGCGAGCGGGCCGAACAGGACGGTCACGCTGTCCGCGCCTGTGGCATTGTTGATATTGGTATCGGGCGCGAAGCCGCCGTCGATATTGAGCGTCCACGCCCGTTTCGAGCGGATCACGTTGCGCGCCAGGCGGATTGTGCGCAGGACGTCCGGCGGCAGATCGCGATCCGCCTCGGCGAGCCGAAACTCCCGGTCGGCCGACTGCGTCTGGCCCATCGCGAACAGGGCGCGCGCCAGTTCCAGCCTGACGCGGGTCTGTTTTGGATCATTGACCAGAATGGCGCGGAACATCTCCACCGCGCGCGGCAGGTCGCCCGTCTGCTCCGCGATATAGCCGGTAAGGAAACGATAGTGGAAGGTAAGCTGCGGGATGCCCGCCAGCGCCTCCACCATCGGCTTCGCCTCGGCATAGCGCTTCGCCGAAACGAGCTTCTGCACCTCGTCGAGCAATTCGCCCGGCGAAAGGCGCGCCTTGCAGGTATGCGCGACGCACTGGTCGATCAGCGCCTGCGCGGCCGCCGGGAGCGGGGCGAGGGCCGTCGCCAGCAGCGCAAGCGCCGCTGGCTTATGCATCACTTCTTGCCCGTGTAGGCGCCCAGAATATCGATCCGCTGATCCGGCGTGCCGCCAACGATGCGGAAGCCGCCGCCAATTTCCTGCGCCGCCGGCCCGAAGAACGCGCCGTCGAGGCTGGAGCCTGCGATGGACACCGCATAGGCCGTGCCGCCGGGCGTGGTGAACTTGGCGTCGCCCACAGTGCCGGTGAAGCCGCCCTTGTTGACCAGATCGATCGTTCCCGAACCATGGGCGACAAACGTCGTGCCCGCCGGCAACACCGTGTTGCCATTGGTATAGGCATCGAGCGCCGCGGCAGAGACGGTGCCGTTGAAGGTCGAGCTTACCGAGAGCTTCGCGAAATCGATGGTCGTGGTGTGCGAGCCGGTGATCCACTGGAAATAGGTGGAGGCGAGCGGATCGTTATCGATCAGCGGGTTGAACACCATCGTCGCCAGCATGTCGCCGGCGTAGCTTGCGCTGCCCGTTTTCGGGACGACCGAATTATCGCTTCGTTCGCCATAGGCGAAGACGGCGCGATCAAGCGAATAGCTGTTCTCGAGATAGGTTGCGTTGGTGGCCGAATCGGTAATCTTGGTGGTGCCGAGCGTGTTGCGGACATAGCCCGCATAGGTGACGTACTGGGTTGTCGTGCCCGGCTTCTGATAGAAGAAGGTCTGTACCTGAGAGCTGAAGCCGTCATTGCCGACGACATAGTGACTCGTGTCGCCGGGATTCAGGATCGGTCCGCTGCTCGAGCCGGACTGAAGATACTGGATCGCGGCGGCGTCCGGCAATTGCGGCACGCCGTTCTGGGGCTGGACCAGGCCGCCGAAATTGGTGCGATGCGCGGGATCCTGGAAACGGTTCGTGCCGGTCGATACGCTTGCCTTGGTGCGGTTGACCGTCACTTCGAAGATCGCGTCCCGCGGATTGTACGATACCGTGATGCCGCTGTCGCGCGCGCTGTTGGCGTCGCCCGCGTAAAGCTCGCTATACTGGGAATTGCCGTCCGAACGGGTCTTGTATTCGAAATGCTGCGCGCCGCCGATCGCGTCATAGGTCTTGGTGTCGACCGGATTGACGAAAGTCCCGGTGGTGCCCGAGCCGGAGCCGCCGGCGTTCACGGCGCCGACACTGCCAGCAGACTGCGGTCCGGCGCCGCCGCAAGCGGTCAGCGCGGTGGCGGAAGCAAGAACGATGAATTTGCGCATGGTGACGGGCCGTCCCCCCAAGATTGGTTCGGGCGGAAGGTAACCGTGCGTGGTTAAGAGAAGGTCAACGCCGTCTGTTATCGAATGCCGTCGGGCGCATTTGCGGAACAGCTATTTCCCGCGCCGCTTGCGGTGAGATTCCAGATCCAGCACGGCCGAATCCTCGCCCTCCGGCAAAAGGCCGAGCCGACGCGCGACTTCCTGATAGGCTTCCGCCTCGCCGCCCAGGTCGCGGCGGAAGCGATCCTTGTCGAGCTTCTCGTTGGTCGTCATATCCCAAAGGCGGCACCCATCCGGGCTGATCTCGTCGGCCAGGATGATGCGGCCGAAATCATTGTCCCAGATGCGGCCGAATTCGAGCTTGAAATCGACCAGCCGGATGCCGACCGCTGCGAACAGGCCGGAAAGGAAATCGTTGATGCGGATCGCCAGGTCCGCGATGTCGTGCATCTCTTCCTGGCTAGCCCAGCCGAAGGCAGCGATATGCTCGTCGGTGATCATCGGATCGCCCAGCGCGTCGTCCTTGTAATAATATTCGAGGATCGTGCGCGGCAGGCGCGTGCCTTCCTCGATGCCCAGGCGCGTGCTCAGCGAGCCCGCGGCGACGTTGCGCACCACCACCTCGACCGGAATGATCTCAACCTGACGAATAAGTTGCTCGCGCATGTTGAGACGGCGTATGAAGTGGGTCGGCACGCCGATATGATCGAGCAGCGTGAAAATATGCTCGGAAATGCGGTTATTCAGGACGCCCTTGCCGTTGATGGTGCCCTTTTTCTGCGCGTTGAAGGCGGTGGCATCGTCCTTGAAATACTGGATGAGGGTGCCCGGTTCCGGGCCCTCGTACAGGATCTTCGCCTTGCCCTCGTAGATCTGCCGCCGCCGCGCCATCGCCAGTTCCTCGAAAATAAACAGCCCCGGCGACGCGTGCCGCGCGGCCGGGGCGGGAATCCGTTCCGCGCTATAGGGGAAGGGGTTAGCGGGCGCAATCAGCCCGCCGGCGCCTGCGCGTGCCTGGCTCAAAGGGCGGCGAGAATCAGTCGCTTCGCGGCGCCCCAGGCGGCGGATTCCGGGGCGATCAATTCGACGTGGCCAGTCGCCGGAATCGTGTGCAGCGCGACGCGATCGCCGGCATCAGCGGCGCGGGCGACATAGTCCGCGGCGAAACGATAGGGGATGATCGCGTCTTCGCGGCCGTTGACGAGATCGTGCGGCACACCCAGCGGCAACAGTGGCGGGATCGAGGTGTCCGCGAAGGGGGCGGCGCGATCGGAGCCGACAAGCCGCTCGATCACCTCCACGCCGCAGCCATTGTCCGGGCTGGTGGCAGTCGCTTCCAGATCGGGCAAGCCGCCGAGGCATATGACATGCGCGATCGGCAATGGCTCGGTTCGATGAAGCGGGCTCGCCGGGGAGAGCCGCGGTCGAGCGGCGAGCCACAGCGCGAGATGGCCGCCGGCCGAGTGACCCACCGCCACAACCCGGCGCAGATCGAGACAATACGCCGCCGCGTGATCGCGGAGCAGATCGACGGCGCGGCCGGCATCGTCGAATGTGCCCGGATAACCGCCGCCGGGCCTGTCCACGCCGCGATAATCGATGTTCCATACGGCGATGCCGGCGGCGCGCAAATCGGCGGCGATCCAGTCCATCAGGGTCCGGTCGGCGATCGACGTCTGCCAGCAGCCTCCGTGGACCATCACGACCGCCGGGTGCGGCCCGTCGTCAGCAGGCAGCCACAGGTCCACTTTCTGGAACGGATCGGCACCATAAGCAATCGTCGCATCCGGCGCGGGGCGCGGGCGTGCGACGAGATCGGGCCAGGTCAGGAGTCGCGGCGAGGGCATGTCCGGCCGGACCATAACGATCCGGCGGCGTTTGTCGCGCGGGCAAGCCGGCGAACGTGCGTGCGTCGCGCGCTGGCATCGCAACGACGGCGCTGCTAACGCCTGCTCCCTCATGGCCACCGACTTCGCAGAACCGCCGATCGGCATCCTCGACGCGCCGTTCGACAGCGCGCTTTCCGAACGCTACCTCGTCTATGCCCTCTCCACGATCACGGCGCGGTCCCTGCCGGACGTGCGCGACGGGCTGAAGCCGGTGCATCGTCGCCTGCTGTGGGCGATGCGGCTGCTGCGGCTCGATCCCAGCTCCGGCTACAAGAAATGCGCGCGCGTCGTGGGCGACGTGATCGGCAAATATCATCCGCATGGCGACCAGTCGGTCTATGACGCGATGGTGCGGCTCGCCCAGAGCTTTGCGCTGCGCTATCCGCTCGTCGACGGGCAGGGAAATTTCGGCAACATCGACGGCGATAACGCCGCCGCCTATCGCTACACCGAGGCACGGCTCACGCAGGTCGCGATCGATCTGATGGACGGGCTGGACGAAGACGCTGTCGCGTTCCGCCCGACGTACAACGGGGAGGAGCAGGAACCCGAGCTGTTTCCCGGCATGTTCCCCAATCTGCTCGCGAACGGCGCGAGCGGCATCGCGGTGGGCATGGCGACCTCGATCCCGCCGCATAACGCCGCCGAGCTGCTCGACGCCGCGATCGCGCTGGTCGACAATCCGGCGACCGATCCGCTTACCTATGTGCAGGGCCCGGATTTCCCCACCGGCGGCCTGATGGTCGACGGGGCGGCGGCGGTTCGCGAGGCTTACGCCACCGGGCGGGGCAGTTTCCGGGTGCGGTGCCGCTGGACGGTGGAGCGCGAGAAGGGCGGCGGCTGGCAGATCGTCGTGAGCGAAATTCCCTATGGCGTTCAGAAGGGCAAGCTGATCGAGCAGATCGCCGCGCTCATCAACGACAAGAAGTTTCCAATTCTGTCCGATGTGCGTGACGAAAGCGATGAGGTCATCCGCCTCGTGCTGGAGCCGCGCAGCCGCACCGTCGATCCGCAGGTGCTTATGGACGGCTTGTTCCGCCTGTCCGATCTCGAAACCCGCGTCCCGCTCAACCTCAACGTGCTCGACAGGACGCGCACGCCGCGCGTGATGAGCCTCACGGAGGCGCTGGAGGCGTGGGTCGAGCATCAGTTCGTCGTGCTGCGCCGCCGCACCGAGCATCGTCTCGCCAAGATCGCCGACCGGCTGGAACTGGTCGCCGGGTATATCATCGCGTTTCTCAACCTCGATCGGGTGATCGAGATCATCCGTACCGAGGATGAGCCAAAGCCGGTGATGATGGCGGAATTCCAGTTGACCGACCGGCAGGCGGAGGCGATCCTCAACATGCGGCTCCGCTCGCTGCGTCGGCTGGAGGAGATGGAACTGAAGCGCGAACAGGATGCGCTGACGAAGGAGCAGAGCGAGTTGCAGGCGCTGCTCGGCTCCGACGCGCGGCAGCGGACGCGGATGAAGAAGGAGCTGACGAAGGTCCGCGATCGCTACGGGCCCGAAACGGCGCTTGGCAAGCGCCGGACGACGATCGAGGAGGCCGCCCCCGCGCGCGAGATCCCGCTCGAGGCGATGATCGAGCGCGAGCCGATCACGGTGATCCTGTCGCAGCGCGGCTGGATCCGGGCGATGAAGGGCCATGTCGACCTCGCTTCCGCCGATACGCTCAAGTTCAAGGAAGGCGACGGCCCGGCCTATGCCTTTCACGCGCAGACTACCGACAAGCTGCTGCTGGCGGCTGAGAACGGCCGCTTCTACACGTTGGCGGCGGACAAGCTTCCCGGCGGTCGCGGATTTGGTGAGCCGGTGCGCGCCACGATCGACCTGGATGGCAATGTCGGCATCGTGGCGTTCATGAGCGCGACAAGGCTTGGCAAGCTGCTGATCGCGGCGAGCGACGGTCGCGGCTTCGCCGTCGCCGCGAGCGATGTGATCGCGGAAACGCGCAAAGGGAAGACGGTGATGACACCGCGCCCGGGCGCGAAGCTGATGCTGGTCAGGCCGATCCCGGACGGTGCGGATTATGTCGCTGCGATCGGGGACAATCGCAAGATGGTGGTGTTCCCGCTTTCCGAACTGGCAGAGATGACGCGCGGGCAGGGCGTGCAGTTGCAGCGTTACCGCGACGGCGGGCTCTCCGATGCGGTTGCGTTCCGCTACGCCGATGGCCTGAGCTGGTCCATGGGGGGCGAGAGCGGACGCGTGCGCACCGAGAGCGATCTCTCCCCCTGGCGCACCGCGCGGGGTGCGGCCGGCCGGATGCCGCCGACGGGCTTTCCGCGCAACAACCGATTCTGAGGCGTCCTTCAGAATTCTCGGTCAAATTATTGAATTATATTTAGATCCATCGGAATTCAGCGCATCGAGCGGGGACGCATTGTAAATTTAGGTCATCCTTAACGATCGGTGTGCCACATCGATCGTGAATGTTGACCGGGGCAGCCTTTGCGAACGCCATGCCCGCTGTGATGCCCGCGGGCATGACGGCGGCCGAGGGGGCGCTTGAACTGCTGCCGATCGCGGCGGTGATGGTCGGCTTCGACGACGGGCGCATGGTGCGCGAGATGCCGAACACGGCGTATCGCCGCCTTGGGCTTGATCGCGCGCTCATGGAAATCGGGCCACGGGTCGCCGCCTTTCTTGATCTGGGCGAGCACCGCGCGGAATTCACCTGGGACATCGGCGATTCGGTTGAGCAGCGCCACTTCACGGTGACGCTGGCGCGCATCGCGTTTCGGGCCGAGCCCCGGTGTCTCGTCACCTTCGTCGATCACACCGGCGAATTGCGCACGGAGCAGAATCTCCGTCGCGAGATGGCGACCGACAGCCTCACCGGCCTGCCCAATCGCAGCGGTTTCGGCGACATGCTCGAAACGGTAATCGCGTCGGGCAACAGCAATTATGCCGTGATGGTGGTCGATCTTGACCGCTTCAGCCGGATCAACGCGTGCCTCGGCAGCATGGCCGGCGACGAGTTGCTGATGGCGCTGGCGCGCCGGATCAAGGGCGCATTGCGCGTGCGAGACATGCTGGCGCGGACGGGGGGCGACGAGTTCGGCATTCTGCTGTCGCTCGATGACAGCCGCGATGAGGCGGAGCATGTCGCAAAACGCATCCGCGCGGTGCTTTCGGCACCTTTCCGCCTGAGCGATTATGAAATCCATGTTTCCTGCTCGATCGGCATCGCCTTCGTCGACGAGACCGTGAACGAGGCGGAAGACGTGATCCGCCACGCGCAGTTCGCGGTGAAGCGCTCGAAACACAGCGGTCAGGCGGAGGCATATCAGAATCAGGCGTTCGTGCGCGCGCGCGAGGAGTTTGCGCTGGAGACGGCGTTGCGGCGGGCAATCGAGGAATCTCAGCTCACGCTGCACTATCAGCCGATATGCGACCTTGCGACGGGAAGAATTGTCAGCTTCGAGGCCCTGGCACGCTGGACGGATCGCGACGGGGTGCCACAGTCGCCCTCGACATTCATCCCTGTTGCCGAGGAATCGGGGCTGATCGTACCTTTGGGCCGCTGGGCGATTGACGAGGCGGTACGGACGCTCGCCTCGTGGGATCGGCGCAGCGGCGGGGATTGCGGCGTTTCCGTCTCGGTGAATCTTTCCGCGATCCAGCTGCAGCGCGACGCGGTGGCGCCGATCGTTGCCGCCGCGCTCGATCAACATGGGCTGCCCGGCCACCGGCTGCGGCTGGAACTGACCGAGAGCGCGCTCGTCGCGGAGCCGGACCGGATCGCGCGGGTGCTGCACGCGCTGAAGGCGCTGGGCACAACGATTGCGATGGACGATTTCGGGACCGGCTATTCCAATCTCGCCTATCTCCAGAAGCTGCCAATCGACATCCTCAAGATCGACCGCAGCTTCGTCACGGGCATGCTGGCCGATCGCGACAAGGTGGCGATCGTGCGCGCAGTGCTGGGCCTCGCGGCCGCGCTCAATATGCGCACCGTGGCGGAAGGGATCGAGGCGGTAGAAGTGGGCCAGACGCTCGCCGCGCTGGGCTGCACCTGCGGGCAGGGCTATGCCTATTCGCGACCGCTGGAGGGGGACGCGGCTTATCAGTTGCTGCGCGAAAGCAACAACTGATCGAGTATCGCGACGGTGGCGGCTTCATCCGGAAAGCCGCGCGCGATCCATTCGCTCTCCACGGCGCGGAGCAGGCCCGCGACCTCCGGCCCCTTAGCCACGCCGCGCGCGACGATCTCGCCGCCGCCGATCGGCAATCGCGGCGGCTCCCAATCTGTCAGCGCCGCGACGCTTCGCCCCGCCAGCAGCAGCCGATCGGTCGCGATCACCGGGCCGACGCGATAGGCAAGCGCGCGCGGGCCTTCGTCGCCGGGGCCGTCGTGCGCCGCGCGAAGGCGTTTGCGATCGGCATTCGAGAGTTTGAGGCGCGCGCCCACATCTTCGGTTTCGCCCGGCTTCAGCAGCGCGGCGAGCCGGCGGATCGCATCCGGCGCGATCCCTTCGGCCTTCTCGCGCGCGGCGAGCGCCGCCAGCGGGGAGACGTCCGTGATCTCCGGCAGGACCGGGCGGAAGATGCCACGCTCGATCATCAGCGCGATCACCGGCACCGCATTCTTCGCCACCAGCAGCCGTAGCAGCTCCGCCGCGATCCGCTCGCGCGACAGCGCCATCAGATCGTTGGCGCGATCGGTGCAGGCGGCCAGCCCCGCCGCATCGATCTCATCGCCGAAACGCGCGTGAAAGCGGAAGAAGCGCAGGATACGCAGGTGATCCTCGGCGATCCGCTGGTAGGGATCGCCGATGAAGCGCACGCGTCCGGCACGAAGATCGTCGAGCCCGCCGAACCAGTCGAAGATTTCGCCTGTGCGCGGATCGGCATAGAGCGCGTTCATCGTGAAATCGCGGCGGGCAGCATCCTCGCGCCAGTCGTCGGTGAAGGCGACAGTGGCGCGTCGGCCGTCGGTGGCAAGGTCGCGCCGCAGCGTCGTCACCTCCACCACAGTGCCGCTCGAGACGGCGGTTATCGTGCCGTGATCGATGCCGGTGGGGATCGCCTTGATTCGCGCCCGCTCCAGCCTCGCAATCACCTCGTCCGGCGCGTGGCGCGTGGCGATATCGATGTCCGCCACGGCCAGGCCGAGCAACGTATCGCGCACGGCGCCGCCGACGTACCGCGCCTCGCCGTCGTTCGCGCCGAGCGCGTCGGCAATTCGGTCAAGCCCCGGCAGGTCGCGCCATGCGGCCGGCGGCAGGGTGCCCGGTTCGTGGTTCAGCTCGCCCATCTCAGCCGTCGCGCGAGGTTGACGATCATCGCAGCGGTCGCGCCCCAGATACGGTGCCCTTCCCAGTTGATCTCGTAATAATGGCGCTCATGCCCCTGCCACTCCACCGTCGCCTCGACGTGATTGGCGGTATCGAGCAGGAAATCCAGCGGCACCTCGAACACCGCCGCGACCTCGGCCGCATTGGGCACCAGCCGCAGATCGGGCGGGACAACGGCGATCACGGGCGTGACGATATAGCCGGTTACGGTGCGATAGCTGTCCACCGTGCCGATCACCGACACCACGGCGCGGGGCAGGGCGATTTCCTCCTCCGCCTCGCGCAGCGCCGCCGTTATCACATCCTCGCCGGGATCGACGCGGCCACCGGGAAACGCGACCTGCCCGGCATGGCGGCGCATGGTTTCGGGCCGACGCGTCAGGATAACGCCGGGGCGTGGGCGATCGGTGACGGGTACGAGCACGGCGGCGGGGCTCATCCGATCGTCCGGCCCGAGATCCAGTTCCGCGCGGTCGCCGGTCAGCAATACCGGATGCTCGCCCTGACCAGCGATCAGCGCGCGGTGAAGGCGATCGGCAAGCGAGCTCAAGCGATCAGCGGGAAGAAGCTTCCCGCGCTCCAGATGCCGGGCGGTTCGTCGTCACCGGCCAGCGCTCGCTCCGCGAGATCGTAATAGACCGCGCGCGTCACCAGTGCCTCTAGCCCGCCACGGACGAGCAGATAGGGGTGGGGGCCGTCGTCGTGCTCGACGAAGCGCAGCGGGTGATCGGCCGACGCGGTGACGAGATCGCCCGTATTCAGGCGAAAGGCGAGCGTGGCATCGCGCCCCTCGCCCTCGGCCTTCATCTCGACGGCGACGAACGGCGCGTCCTCCACCGCGATGTCGAGCTTTTCGGCGGGGGTCACCAGCACATAGCCGCCATCCGGTTCGCGTCGCAATATGCGGCTGAAAGCGCGCACCATCGCCTGCCGCCCGATCGGCGAGCCCTGATGATACCAGGTGCCGTCGCGCGCGATCCGCATCTCGCTGTCGCCGCAATGCGTCGGGTGCCAGCGCTCGACCGGCGGCAGGCGATCGCCCTCCGCCAGCCGCGCGATGTCGGCGATCGTCAGCGTTTCGAAATCGGGTGGCGGCGCCATCGGCATTGCCTGCGCGTAGGGGAGGGCGCGGCGCCCGTAAAGGTCAGGCGGAAACCGCGATGCGCGGTCCGATCGTGCCGTCCGCCGCCGGCACCCGCTCGCCGCGCGCGAGGAGCCGGTGGCGCTCGACCGGCCCGGGGAGGCGCCAGCCGGCGGTGCGTTCGGCGGAGAAGCCGAAGAAGCGGCCGTAATATTCGGGGTCACCGATCAGCATGATCGCGCCATCCAGCCCCGCGCGTGCCGCCGCGTCGAGGCAGGCGGACATCAGCAGCCTGCCGACCCCGTCGCGCTGGCGCGCCGGCTCAACCGCGACGGGGCCGAGCAGGGTGAGCGGAACGGCACGGCCGTCGTCAGCGGTGAAGGTGACCGGCCAGCATTGTATCGTCCCGATCAGCACGCCGCCGTCGTGCGCAGCGAGGCTCAGCGCCGGGATCGCGGCGGTGCCGGCGCGGAGACGATAAGCGGTGCGGCTGTGACGATCACTGCCGAAGGCTCGATCGAGCAGCGCTTCGATCGCGTCCGTTCCCGCCTGTTCCAGTGCCGTAATCTCGATCACCCGCCTTATTCCCCAATGGATGCCAAGGGCGGCGCGGATTAGCGATAGTGCGGCTGAACGCAAATGGAATGATGGCGTGAAGCTTCATGATGCTGTTCGGGCGCCTAGCCCCAGACGCGTGCGAATATTCCTTGCCGAGAAGGGTATCACGGTCGAGCGCGTAGCGATCGAGCTGCGTGAGGACGAGCAAGTCGGCGAGCCATAACTGGCGATCAATCCGCGGGGGGAGCGGCGGCGGCGTTGCAGCTCGATAATGGCGAGGTGATCTGCGAGTCGGCGGCCATCTGCCGCTATTTCGAGGGGGTGCAGCCGCATCCCGCGCCGCTCGGCGGCACGCCGTTTGAAATCGCGCGGATCCCGGCGGTCTCGCACTCGTCGATGCGCGGGATAGCGATCTCGCCACCCGTCCCTGATAGCGGGCGAGATCTATCGCTTCGCCGACATGACCGCGCCGGCGACAGTCGATTGCGCGCGAACGGCGACACTTTCGGTGCCCGAATCGGCGGCCGGCCTGCGCCGCTGGCACATCGCAGCGAGCGTGCGGCCCAGCGTCGCTGCCTGATTCGCTTGCCCCGATGTCGCGGCGAGCCTAGAGGCGCCGCTTCATCCGCGCCGGCGGATCAACCTCTTGCGAGCGCGCGATGGACGATAGTCTCGAACTGGAAGTGCACGATCTGGAGGTGCCGGTGCTGACCGGCATCTATTCCGAGGAAACCCATCTTCCGCAGCCGTTGCGCATCTCTATCGGCGTGCAGCTTGATGTGTCCGCGCATTTCGCCCCGGATACGCCGCTAAGCGCATCAAAAAACTATCTCGACCTGAAGCGTGCCGCGACCACCGCGCTGCCGCCCGGCGTCCATTTCACGCTGATCGAGGGCGTGGCCGATCATATCGCCGAAACCCTGTTCATTCAGGATCGGCGGGTGCGGCGGGTCACGGTCAAGATCGTCAAGCTGGCGATTGCCGAGGCAGGCGAATCCATCGGAATCACCCTGGTGCGCTACCGCCGTTGAGCTGGCGACGGCACGGCCCCAGTCGCTCCAGCACATATCGATAATCCTCCCGCGCCTGCGCAGCGTCTGTTGCCGAGAGTGAAGCTGTGCTGTCGTCGCCAAGATCGCGCGGCAGGCCACAGGCGAGCCGGTACCAGAGCAAGGTATCCGGCTTGGGCGGGGCGGCGGAATCATCAATGATCTCGGACAGCGCGACCGCCCAGCGTGGCTGCTCTCCCGGGCGGCGCAGGATCGATAGCGAAACGGGGCGATGATCGGCTGTGCGCAGGAATATCTGCGTCTCGCCTTCGCCGGGCAGTGAGCCGGCGACATGGAAGGCGCTGCCGATGCCGGTCACTGCCGGGGGGGCATCGCTCGCCAGCACCTCGCCGACGATTCGCCGTGCCAGCGCATCGCTCGCTGCCGACCAGCCGAGTTGCGCCCCTGGGGTCACAAGCTGAACCTGATCTGCGCGCCCAGGCACGGGGCGCGCAAACAAAAGAACCCGCGATTTCCTGTATTTGGGAACGCGGCCAAGCGGATCGGGGGCGGCGTCGAGCAGATAGCCGACGCGCGGGGGAATCGCTCCTGGCCCCCGGACGAGCGCGTTGACGTCCGCCTCGACGTAAAATCGCGTTGCGCCAGGAGCGACACCAAGTGCTTCGGCGGGCTTTATCTTGGCGGTCGAACGAATCGTCGCGTCAATGACGAGCGGACTGGCGATCACCAGATCGGCCATGTCGGCATAGGGCGGCGCCGCGGAATTTTCCTCCACCGCGGCCGCGCGTTGCTGCGCAACACCCGGAAAACCTACCGAAAAACTAAGCGCGGCAAGCGCAACCGCGCCAGGAAACGTAATCGATCTCATGCGTTTTCGATTACGCGATTGAGAGCTTTCGATACAGAAATAATTCTGCCATGCGGAGACTGTACGTTTGTTGCGCCAGACAAAGCGTTTGCACGCCCGGAAACGGCACGATAGGACTCGTGGCGCGTTCGGGCTTGTTCTAGCCAACGGACGTACTGGGTCGCCGGTTCGATGCGCCGGATGGGTGATCTGGCCCTAGTGGCCCTAGGGATGAGGGAGTTTCACTGCTGAATGGCCTACGCTGACCAGAAGATGAGCGGGAGCAAGGTAGTCGCGATCGTTATCGTCGCGGCGATTCACCTTGCGCTCGGCTATGCCTTCGTCACCGGCCTCGCGTACCAATACGTGAAAAAGGTGTCGGAGAAGTTAAATACGTTCGACGTTGAGGAGCCACCGCCCCCGCCGCCGGATGAAC
>NZ_SCNL01000008.1 GCF_005502745.1 Sphingomonas sp. 3P27F8 | reverse complement strand
ATCGACATGCGCGCCCTCACCAGCGAGCCGCATCGACGCCGAGTTGCGGCTCGCTGGTGAGGGCGCGCATGTCGATTATGGCGGCGCACTGCTGACGCGGAACGAGCAGAAGCAGGAATGCGCCGTCGCGGTGCATCATGCCGCCCCGGACGGCACCAGCAATCAGACATGGCGCGCAGTAGCCGCCGATCGCTCGCAGGCCAGCCTTGCCGCCCGCGTCGAAGTGGCGCGTCACGCGCAGAAGACCGACGGGGAGCAGAGCCTGCGCGGCCTTTTGCTCGATCGCACCGCCACGGTGAACCTCAAGCCGGAGCTGGAGATTTTCGCTGACGACGTGAAATGCGCGCATGGCGCGACGGTGGGTGAGCTGGATCGTCGCGCGCTGTTCTACCTCGAAAGCCGGGGCATTCCGCCGGCGCGGGCGGAAGCGCTGATGACGCGCGCCTTCGTCGCCGATGCGATCGCCCGGATCGGTCATGAGGGGATTCGCGAGGCGTTCGAGGCGGATGCCGATGCGTGGCTGGAGGCGGCGCTGTGAGCATCGCCACCGCCGAACGTGCGCTCGATGTGCTTGCGGATTTCCCCGCGATCCCGGCCGGGTGGGCATATCTGGATACGGCCGCCACCGCGCAGAAGCCGCGCCCGGTGATCGATGCGATCGCGCGTGCCTATGGCGAAACCTATGCCACGGTGCATCGCGGTGTCTATCAGCGCTCTGCCGACATGACGCTTGCATATGAGGCGGCGCGGCGGCGCGTGGCGCAGTTCATCGGCGGCAAGCCCGACGAATGCGTGTTCGTGCGCGGCGCGACGGAGGGGATCAATCTTGTCGCGCAATGCTGGGCCGGAACGCAGCTCAAGGCCGGTGACCGCATCCTGCTGAGCCAGCTTGAGCATCATTCGAACATCGTGCCGTGGCAGATGGTAGCCGAGCGCGTCGGCGCGGCGATCGACGTGATCCCGCTTACCGCCGATCATTGCATCGATCTGGACGCGATGGCGGCGATGCTGCGGCCGGAGCACAAGCTGGTCGCGCTGGCGCATGTTTCGAACGTGCTGGGCTCGGTGCTCGACGTGCGGCGCGCGGCTGACCTGGCGCACGGCGTCGGCGCGAAGCTGCTTGTCGACGGATGCCAGGCTGTGCCGCGCATGGCAGTGGATGTCTCCGCGCTCGGGTGCGACTTCTACGTGTTTTCCGGTCACAAGCTTTATGGCCCCACCGGGATCGGCGTGCTGTGGGCGCGCGCGGAGCTGCTGGATACGATGCCGCCCTACCAGGGCGGCGGATCGATGATCGATCGCGTGACGTTCGCGCGCACCACCTATGCCCCGCCGCCGACCCGGTTCGAGGCCGGGACGCCCCATATCGTCGGCGTGATCGGGCTTCACGCGGCGATCGACTACGCAGCGGGAATCGGCCTCGATCGCATCCACGCGCACGAAACCGCGCTGGTGGCGAATGCACGCGAACGGCTTTCCACGCTCAATTCGGTGCGGCTGTTCGGGCCGGATGATTCGGCCGGGATTGTCTCTTTCGAGGTCGTCGGGGTGCACCCGCACGATGTCGGCACCATATTGGACGAGGCGGGCGTGGCGATCCGCGCCGGCCACCATTGCGCGCAACCGCTGATGGATGTGCTTGGCGTCGAGGCGACCGCGCGCGCCAGCTTCGGCGTGTATAACAATTCGGCTGATATCGACGCGCTGGTGAACGGTATCGAGCGAGTGACGAGGATTTTCGGATGAGCGACCCGATCCGCATCGAAGAAGTAGAGGCTGTGCCTGCCCCGCCCAAGGCGCGGGTGGAGGATGCGCGCGACACGTTCGAGCGCAAGCGCGACTATCTCTCCGGTTTTCTAGCGCAGCAGCCGCAAACGGATGCCGCCGGCGCGCCGGGCGGGGCGCTGTACGAAGCGGTGATCGACGCGCTGAAGGAAATCTACGATCCCGAGATCCCGGTGAATATCTACGATCTCGGGCTGATCTATGGCGTCGAGGTTGGCGATGATGGCCACGCCGTCGTGACGATGACGCTGACCACGCCGCATTGCCCGGTCGCCGAATCGATGCCCGGAGAGGTTGAGATGCGGGTTTCGGCGGTGCCCGGCGTTGCGTTCACCGACGTGAATCTCGTCTGGGATCCGCCGTGGGATCCGGCCAAGATGTCCGACGAGGCGCGGCTCGAACTGGGGATGTTGTGATGACGGACGTAAAGGCCCGTGCCCGTCCAGCCGCGCTGATACTGACCGCCGGCGCGGAGGCGCGCATCGCCGATCTGATGGCGAAGGCGCCGGATGGGGCGATCGGCGTCAAGCTCTCCACCCCGCGCCGTGGCTGCTCGGGCCTTGCCTATTCGGTCGATTACGTCACCGAGGCGAAGCCGTTCGACGAGAAGATCGAGACGACGGGCGGAACGCTCTATGTCGATGGCGGGTCGATCCTCTATCTGATCGGCTCGACGATGGACTGGGTAGAGGATGATTTCACCGCCGGCTTCGTCTTCAATAACCCCAATGCCAAGGGCGCGTGCGGCTGCGGAGAGAGCTTTACCGTCTGACATCTGAGGCGCTTGCCCGGTGCAAGGGCGCGTGCTTGATGGCGCGATGATCGAGACCATCGCCACCACACCCTATCCGGATCAAAAGCCGGGCACCTCAGGCCTGCGCAAGAAAGTGCGCATTTTTCGGCAGCCGCATTATGCCGAGAATTTCATTCAGTCGGTCTTCGACGTTGTTCAGGACAAGCAGGGCGCCACGCTGGTGATCGGCGGGGACGGGCGGTTCCTCAATCGCGAGGTTATCGGCACAGCCATCCGCATGGCGGCGGCCAACGGCTTCGATCGCGTCGTGGTTGGGCAGGGCGGCATTCTCTCCACCCCGGCCGCGTCGCATCTGATCCGCAAGCGCGGGGCGATCGGCGGGCTGATCCTGTCGGCCAGCCACAATCCCGGCGGCCCGGACGCGGATTTCGGCATAAAGTACAATGTCGCCAATGGTGGCCCGGCGCCCGAGAAAATCACCGATGCGATCTTCGCGCGCACGAAGGCGATCGATGCGTTTCGTATCGTTCGCACTACCGCTGTCGACATTGATGCGCCGGGTGTCTCGAGCGTTGCGGGGATGGCGCTCGAGGTCGTCGATCCCGTCGCCGATTACGCCGATCTGATGGAGACATTGTTCGATTTCCCCGCGATTCGTGCCGCCGCGCTGACGATGAAGTTCGATGCGATGAGCGCGGTCACCGGGCCATATGCGATCGAGTTGCTCGAAAGGCGGCTAGGCTTCGCGCCGGGCACCGTGATGAACGGCACGCCGCTGGAGGATTTCGGCGGGCATCATCCGGATCCCAACCTCGTACACGCCCGCGCGCTTTACGACGCGATGATGGCTCCGGGTGCGGCTGATTTCGGCGCGGCCTCCGACGGTGACGGTGATCGCAACCTCATCATCGGCCGCGGCATGTTCATTACCCCGTCGGACAGCCTGGCGATGCTTGCGGCGAACGCGCATCTCGCGCCTGGCTATCGGGCTGGGCTCAGGGGCGTGGCGCGCTCTATGCCGACGAGCGCAGCGGCGGATCGCGTTGCCGAGACTTTGGGCATTCCCGCGTTCGAAACGCCGACCGGCTGGAAATTCTTCGGGAATTTGCTCGATGCCGGGATGGCGACGATCTGCGGGGAGGAAAGCGCGGGCACCGGGTCCGACCACGTCCGCGAGAAGGATGGGTTGTGGGCGGTTTTGTTGTGGCTCAATATAATAGCAGCCACTGGCAAATCGGTGGCGGAGATCGCGCGCGAGCACTGGGCGCGTTTCGGGCGCAATTATTACGCGCGGCACGATTATGAGGGCATCGAAACCGCGCAGGCCGACGCGCTGATGACAGCGCTGCGCAGTGCGCTCGGCGACCTGCCGGGCCGGGCGATCGGCGCCCTTCGCGTCGCGGCCGCGGACGATTTCGCCTACCACGATCCGGTAGATGGCTCGACGAGCGCGCAACAGGGCGTGCGGGTGTTGTTCGACGGCGGCAGCCGCGTGGTTTTTCGGCTGTCGGGCACTGGCACCAGCGGCGCCACCTTGCGCGTCTATCTGGAACGCTATGAGCCGGCGGATGGAACGCTCGACGCCGCGACGCAGGACATGCTCGCCGAACTCGTCGCGGCGGCGGAGGAGATCGCCGGCATCGCCCGCCATACGGGGCGGACCGCGCCGGATGTGATCACCTGAGCAGCGTCCGCCGCAGCGCATCATGCCAGCCGGCGATCAGCGGCGCCCGGGCCGCCGCCGTCATCAACGGCGCGAAGCTAGCCTCGCGCGACCAGAGCGCGGCGATCTCCTCCAGCCCCGACCATAGCCCCACGGCAAGCCCGGCGTGGAAAGCGGCGCCGCGCGCGGTTGTTTCCAGATCGTCGGGGCGCTCGACCGGCACTTCGAGCAGATCGGCGAGGAACTGGCACAGCCAGTCGTTCGCGGCCATCCCGCCATCGACGCGCAGCATCGCCGGCCGCGCGCTGCCGTCCTCCACCATCGTCGTCACCAGATCGAGCGTCTGATAGGCGACCGCCTCCAGCGCGGCACGCGCCAGATGCGCCTGCGTGGAGCCGAGCGTCAGCCCATGGATCGCGCCGCGCGCCGCCGGATCCCAATGCGGCGCGCCCAGCCCCACGAACGCGGGGACCATATAGACCCCGCCATTGTCCGCCAGCCGGGTCGCCATGTCATCGGTGTCGCTGGCGTGGGTGATGACGCCGATCCCGTCGCGCAGCCATTTGATCGCCGCACCCGCGACGAAGATCGATCCCTCCAGCGCATATGTGGTGCGGCCGTCGATGCGATAGGCGGGTGTGGTGAGCAGCCGATGCTCGGAGAGAATCGCTTCCTCCCCGGTATTGAGCAGCATGAAGCAGCCGGTGCCGTAGGTCGCCTTGGCGCTGCCGCGCGTGAAGCAGGTCTGGCCGAAGAGCGCGGCCTGCTGATCCCCCGCGATGCCGGCTACCGGAATTTCCGCGTCGAACAGGCCGGGCGCGGTTGTGCCATAGATATGGGCATTGTCGTGCACCTCGGGCAGCAGCGCGCGCGGCACATCGAACAGGCGGCACATCTCCTCGTCCCAGCGCCCTTCATGGATGTTCCACAGCGAGGTGCGCGATGCGTTGGTGACGTCCGTCGCGTGCACCTTCCCGCCGGTCAGCCGCCACAACAGGAAGCAGTCGATCGTGCCGAAGGCCAGCTCGCCGCGCTCGGCGCGGTCGCGCGCGCCCGCGACGTTATCGAGTATCCAGCCGATCTTGGTGGCGGAGAAATAGGGATCCACCAGCAGACCCGTGCGCGCACGCACGCCGCGCTCGGCGCCGTCGGCCTTCAACTGCTGGCAACGCTCCACCGTGCGGCGATCCTGCCACACGATCGCGTGGTGGATCGGCGTGCCGGTGGCGCGTTCCCACACCAGCGTGGTCTCGCGCTGATTGGTGATGCCGATCGCGGCGATGCCCGCCGCGCCGACGCCGCTTTTCGCCATCGCCTCCCGCGCGGTGGCGAGCGTGTCGCGCCAGATGTCCTCCGGATCATGCTCGACCCAGCCGGCCACGGGATAATGCTGCGCGAACTCGACCTGCGCGGTAGCTATTCGATGGGCGTTGCGATCGAAAACGACGCTGCGAGTGGAGGTGGTGCCCTGGTCGATCGCAAGGATATGCGTTTTCCCCACCCACTCTCTCCGCTTTGCCTGTTCGTGGACGCTCGAGCATTTCCCGATTCAGGTCAACGCATGCTAGCCTTTGCCGATGCGTGAGGATTTCGATCTGCTGATCGTGGGGGGCGGCGTGAATGGCGCGGGGATCGCGCGCGATGCCGCCGGGCGCGGACTTTCCGTGCTGCTGGTGGAGCAGGACGATCTGGCGAGCCACACCTCGTCCGCCTCGACCAAGCTGATCCACGGCGGCCTGCGATATCTGGAATATGGCGAGTTCCGGCTGGTGCGCGAGGCGCTGATCGAGCGCGAGCGGCTGTGGGGGATGGCGCCGCATATCATCTGGCCCGCGCGCTTCGTATTGCCGCAGACGCATTCGCCGCGCCCGGCATGGATGGTCCGGCTGGGGCTGTTCATCTACGATCACCTCGGCGGGCGGAAGAAGCTGGCGGGCACCGAAACTATCCGGCTGGATCGCAGCCCATATGGCGCGGGGCTCGCCGACCCGCGCGGGACGGCATTCGTCTATTCCGATTGCCGCGTCGATGACAGCCGGCTGGTGGTGCTCAACGTGCGCGATGCGGCGGATCGCGGGGCGGATATCCGCACCCGCACGCGGCTGATCGCCGCGCGGCGCGAGGGTGAATGCTGGCGCGCGACGATCGCCGACGCGCATGGCGAGACGAGCGTGCGCGCGCGGATCCTGGTCAACGCCGCCGGCCCGTGGGTGGCGGACGTGCTGGGGCGCGTGCCCGATGCGCGGGTCGATCGCGGCGTGCGGCTCATCAAGGGGAGCCACATCGTCGTCCCGCGGCTGTACGAGGGCGATCACGCCTTCATGCTTCAGAACGCCGATCGCCGGATCGTCTTCACCTTGCCCTATGAAGGTACGTTCACGCTGATCGGCACCACGGACGAGCCGTGGCAAGGCGCGCCCGGCCATGCCGAGATCAGCGCGGACGAAACGCGCTATCTGCTCGACACCGCCAACGCCTATTTCCCGCATCGGCTGACCGACCGCGATATCGTGTGGAGCTATGCCGGCATCCGCCCGCTCTATGACGACAAGGCGGGCAACGCCTCCGCCGTGACGCGTGATTATGTCCTCGATCTTGACGCCGGCGAGGGCAGGGCGCCGATGCTCAGCATCTTCGGCGGCAAGATCACCACCTATCGCAAGCTGGCCGAGCATGCGATGACGCAGCTCGCCCCGTACCTGCCACGCGGCGAACGGGCGTGGACAGCCGGAGCGCCGTTGCCGGGAGGCGACATGCCGGATCGCGATTTCGAGGGGTTTCTCGCCGGGGTGGAGCAAGCGCGGCCGGGCCTGCCCGCGGCGCTCCTGCGGCGGCTTGCCCGCGCCTATGGCACGCGGATCGATGCCGTGCTGGGCGATGCGGCGACGGCCCGCGATCTCGGCGAGGATTTCGGCGGCGGCCTCACCGCGCGCGAGGTGGATTATCTCGTGGCGCGGGAATGGGCGCGCACGGCGGATGACGTGCTCTGGCGGCGCAGCAAGATCGGGCTTCACGCGCCGCCCGGCGCCGCGACACGGCTGGACGCCTATCTGGAGCGCGCGCGCCCGTCCGCCTGACCCGTTTGTTTCCCGCGCCAACCCGGGTAAGCGATCCCATATGTCCGCGCATATCGATCCGTTTCACGCCATCGCCATCAGCCGCGCCGCCCATCGCCTGGCGGCCGAGGGGCGTTCGGTGATCCACATGGAGTTCGGCCAGCCATCCACCGGCGCGCCGAGGGCCGCGATCGCGGCGGCCCATCAGGTGCTCGATACCGATGGCATGGGTTACTGGGAGAGTGGCGCGCTGAAGGCGCGGATCGCGCGCCACTATGCCGAAAGCCATGGCGTGGCGATCGATCCCGAACAGGTGATCCTCACCTGTGGCGCATCGCCGGCGTTCGTGCTGGCGCTCTCCTGCCTGTTCGCGCCGGGGGACCGGGTGGCGTTCGCGCGCCCGGGCTATGTCGCGTATCGCAACACGGTGAAGGCGCTGCATCTCGATCCGGTCGAAATCGCGTGCGGCGAAGCGGAGCGGTTTCAGATCACCGCTGCCGCGATCGAGCGGCTCGATCCCGCGCCGCACGGGCTGATCCTCGCCAGCCCCGCCAACCCGACCGGCACGATCATCGCGCCCGGCGAGATGGCGGCGATCGTCGCGACCTGCCGCGCACGCGGCATCCGTATCGTGTCGGACGAAATCTACCACGGCCTGAGCTATGTCGGCCCCGCGCGATCGGTATTGCAGGACGAGCCCGACGCGCTGATCGTCAACAGCTTCTCAAAGTATTTCAGCATGGCCGGCTGGCGGCTCGGCTGGCTGGTGGTGCCGCCCGCGCTGATCGACGCGGCGCGGGCGCGGATGGGCAATCTGTTCCTGACCCCGCCGTCGCTGGCGCAGCACGCCGGGCTCGTCGCGTTCGACGAGCGCGAGGAGCTGGAGCGCCACGTCAGCGCCTATGCCCGCAACCGCGGCCTGCTGCTCGAAGCGCTGCCGGCGCTCGGGCTGCGCAGCATCGCGCCGCCGGATGGCGCTTTCTACATCTACGCCGATATCGGCCACCTGACCGACGACAGCATGGATTTCTGCATGCGCCTGTTGCTCGACACGGGCGTCGCCACCGCGCCGGGCGTCGATTTCGATCCGGTCGACGGCCACCGCTTCATGCGCATCAGCTTCGCGGTGTCGACCGATCGGGTGGAGGAGGCGCTGCGCCGCCTCGCGCCGTGGTTCGCCGCGCAGGGCGCGGTCGCCGCATAGCCGGCACCGGCGCCCGGCGCCTAGTGCCCCAGCACCATCGGCAGGCTGCACGCGGACAGCATCGCGCGGGTCACACCGCCGAACAGCGCCTCGCGGAGCGGATGATGGCTATAGGCGCCCATCACCAGATAGCGCGCGCCGAACTTTTCCGCCGCCAGCCGGATCGTCACCGCGATGCTGCCCTCGTCCGCCACCGTGGCCACGCCGGCGTGGATGCCATGCCGCGACAGATAGGTGGCAACGTCCTCCAGCGGGATCGCCTCCTCGCTGATCTGGCCGACCTGGATGATCCGAACCTCCCCGGCGAGCGCCAGCAGCGGCACCGCGCGCTGCACCGTCGCCATCGCGCGGGCCGAACCGTCCCATGCGATCAGCGCAGTTCCGGCCGCGTCGAAGCCGTCGGCACTGTCGCTCACCGCGACGACCAGCGCGCGGGTATGCGAGAGCACGTTGCTGGCGAAATAGCGCATGTCTGTGGGATCTGGCCGGTCCAGCCGCCGGTTGAGCACGATCACGTCCGCCGTTCGCGCCGCATCGATCAGGCAGGTCGGCAGATAGCCCAGCGCCTCCACCCAGTTCCAGCTCACCCCCTCCGCCTTCAGGCGCGGCTCGAGCCGGCTCCGGTTGGCCGCCTCCTGCGCCCGTTCGGCCTCCACCAGCACTGCCACGCCTTCGCCGCCCGCCGGGCCGACGACGACGGGCATCGGCATGGCGTCAAGACAATCAAGGTGTCCGTCGAGTGCGCGGGTCAGATCGAGCGCGGCCTGAAAGCGCGCCTCCTGCCCCGCGTCGTCATGGACCAGCAACAGAATGTTCTTCATCACGTGTCTCCCTAGCGAAGCAGGGCGGCGCGGCCTGCCTGGTCGCGCGCGCCGTGATGACCGTGATATCGGCGCGCCGGGCGCGAGGCGCATTGCGCGGTATCAAACCGCGGCTTGATGCGGATCAAAACGCGGGATGGGTTTGGGCAAATTGGCCCCGCGCTGTCGGTTATGACGAAAGCGACGCTCGATCAGCGCGTGGGGGGTGTAGCTCAATGGCTGAGCGGAAGCTTCCCAGGAAGGGGCGAAAAACTGCCGTTTCTGCTGTAAACCGGCTTAGATCTCACGCGGTGAAATCAAGAACCTGGCAAGGGGCCTGCAAGCCGATTTTGGCACCCCTAGATCGGCCAGCTGCATCATTTCGCCGGGATTAGAGCGACGGACTGGGGATCATAGATCATCCCCGCCAACGTCCCGTCCGCGATGCGCGCGACGATCTCGTCGATGATCGGCAGCGGCACAAGGAACCATTCGCGCGGGCGCACCGGCTTGCCGAACCGGTCGGGGATTTCGGCTTCGAACCGGACCTTGTTCAGCACGCGATGAATAAGCGCCTCAAGGCGGGTGCGGTGAACGTCATAGAGCTTGTACGTCGCCACGACATCGACCTCGGCGAGCAGATAGGTCGCGTCATCCGCAGCACCGGCGACCCGAGCCTCGACCGATCCGCCGGTGATGCCGATCTTGTGGATCAGATCACGATGTGCGGCGATCGTCGAGTGGGTCGAGCGGCTGCGCAGGACGTAGAGCGTGCCGGTTGGCAGCATTTCGGGCTCCGCCTCGGCCGGCGCTGCCGCGTCGAATAGCGGCCCGACGGTCGGTTCGGTGATGCGGCGGCCGCCCTCGTCCTTGTAGAGTGCGCGCTGAAGCGAGCGGAGCAGCAGGTCGCTCTCGGTGCCGTTGGAATAGACGACGCGCAGGCGAGCGTCTGTCTCTCCATTGGGCGCCTCGATCGGCTCGCCCATACTCGCGACATAGGCGACCTGCCCGCCGACGATGAAGAACTCGCCCTGCTTGATGTCGGCCTTCGACATGCCGAGGTCACGCACGAACGGCCGGGTCGTCCGGACGCCTGCCTCAAGATCCGCCTGCACGTGATCGAACAGCGGCTTGAAGGTCGCGAAGTTCTCGCAGCGCTTGGCGCTGGCGACCTCCTCGGCGGCCTTCCGGTCGGCGTTCGAACGGACGTTACGAAGTTGAGTTATGTCGTTCGTCGCTTGGTCGATACCTAACTCGGCCAGCAGCGCGGTGTCGTCCAGATCGTCGATTGCGTCGGTATCGGTCGCGCCGTCCAATAGCCCGTGCGCGTCCACGGCCGCCAGCAACTCGCGGCAGTCCGCCTGCGCGCGGAGCCGGTCGAGGCGCACGGCATAGAGCCGCTCGAAGATATCGCGGCCCTCGCCATGTTGTGGGATACGCCCGTGTTCGTCACGGAAGCGGACGATATCCTCGAACCCGGCGATGATCCGTTCCTCGCGCGGCGTGCGGGCACGGACCTTCTTGGGCGTGAGGTCGACGCCGAGTTCGGCAAGGATATCGTCGTCGGTCATGTCAGCCATTGGCCGCAGCCCCCGCGGCCTGGGCTTTCGCGCGGAAGCGGGCGAAGGCGGCGACGCCCTCCGCCAGCTGGCGCTCCCACGGATCCTGCGACGTGGCCTCGGGCGCGCGGCCGCGTTCGCGCTTCCACTGGACCGCGCGGATCGCGAAGGCACGAGCCTCGTCCTCGGTCAGCGTGGTCTTGCGTGCCGAGATCGCCGCCTGCACCTGGCGCAGCGTGCCCTCGTTCATCGCCTTGGCGAGGATCGCACAGGCGGCCTCGAACGGGTTGATCCGGTCGATCAGGTCGATGTCGAGCTCGCGCACGTTCATGAACTTGCGCACGCCATCGACGAACGAGGTGTTTGCCTTCAGCTCGCCTGTACCGTCGTCGGTCGCTGTCTCGGTGACGATCTTCGCCGCCTGCTGGGTGATGTTGAGCGCGGCGATCGCGTGCTGCCGGATCGCCTCCTGGTCGGTTTCGCTGAGGTCGGGATAGCGGTCGCGGACGATCTTGCCCATTCGGACCTGGGTCAGTTCCTCCGGGACCACCTCGGGGTCGAACAGGCCGCGTTCGATCGCCTGCTTGTCCTGGATGAAGCTGGTGATGACCTCGTTGATGTCCTCGGCGCAGATGCGCCTGCCCTCGGTCGAGCTGGGCAGCAGCAGGTCCTTCAACTCGAAGTGGAACTGGCCGCGCTCCTCGTTGAAGCCGACATTGGTGCGGCCTTCCTGATAACCATCGGGACCATAGTCGAAGCCCGGCTTCTCCCCGGCGTCCTTCGGCGTGAACTCGAAGCGCGGGGCCAGCACCTGCTCCATCAGCAGGCTGGCGGCGATCGCCTTCAGCGTGTCGTTGACCGCCTCGGCCACCACGTCATCGGCGGCGGCGGGTTCGGCGATCAGGTTGGTGAAGCGCGCGACCGTCTTGCCCGGCGCGTCGCGAGTGGCGCGGCCGATGATCTGGATGATCTCGGTCAGGCTGGAGCGGTAACCGACGGTCAGGGCGTGTTCGCACCAGATCCAGTCGAACCCTTCCTTCGCCATGCCCAGCGCGATGATGACGTCGACATGGTCGCGGTCGCTGCGCGCCTCCGGGCTTTTCAAGGCCGCCGCCACGCGGTCGCGCTTGGCGGGATCGTCGTCGACCAGATCGGCGACCCTGATCGTCGCGCCCGCCGCCGTTTCGATCAGGTGGAAGCCGGTTTGCGCATCGGTGCCCTTCCACGTGCCGAGATGATCCATGATCTCCTCGACCTCGCGATGCTTGTCCTTGGTGCTCTCGCGGCTGTTGACGCTGGGGATATGAACGATCGTCTTGACGGCCGGATCGAGCAACGTGTTGATCTTGTCGACATAGCGCCCGGTGTAGAAGCTGTACGCGATGTCGAGCGTCTTCAGGTAGCGATAGCCATTGAGCTGCTCGTAATAGGTATAGGTGACGGTGGTGAACTTGGCCTCGTCCTCCGCCGACAGCACCGCGACCGCATCGCCGCGGAAATAGCTGCCGGTCATCGCGACCAGATGGGCCTTGTCGCGCGCGATCAGCTGGCCCAGCTGCGCGCCCAGCCGGTTCTCCGGGTTGGCCGAGACGTGGTGGAACTCGTCCACCGCGATCAGCCGGCCGTCGAACGCCGCGATCCCCAGTTCGTCGATCGCGAAGCGGAAGGTGGCGTGGGTGCAGACCAGCACCGTGTCATCGCTGGCCAGGAATTCGCCGACCGCCTTCACTTTCGACCTGGCCACCTTCACGTCGTCGGCGCCGGGCGTGTTGCACAGGTTCCAGTGCGGCTTCACCGTCCAGTCGGCCCAGAAGCCGTGCGCCGACAGCGGCTCGTCGGCGAAGCTGCCGCCGATCGAGCGCTCCGGCACGACGATAATCGCCTGTTTCACGCCCTGGTTGTGCAGCTTGTCGAGCGCGACGAACATCAGCGCGCGGGACTTGCCGGAGGCGGGCGGCGACTTGATCAGCAGATACTGTTCGCCCCGATGCGCATAGGCGCGTGCCTGCATCGGCCGCATGCCGAGCTCGTTGGCGCTGGACGAGGCGCCGGTCTGGCCGGTGACGAGGCGGACGGCGGGGATGGTGTTGCTGGTCATGAGATGCGTCTACCGTTGAATTGCACGGCCGACACGCCTATATCGCACTCGCGCCGTGACTGCGTCGTTCTGCAGGATTGAGGGCAACCTCGACACGGCGTCACCCCCCTCTCTTCGGAAAATCGATCAGGCCATAGCCTTGGATCTGCCCAGCTTCGGATTTGCGGAGCGTGGTCTCTATCTGCGCGAGGAAACGGTTGTCGGCCGATTTCCGGCTACGCAATACCGCCCCCGCCACCATGTCCGCAAACTGCACGCCCACGCTGAGGTGTGAGGGGGCGATGAACAGGCCCTCCACCAGATTTTTGTAATTGGAGTGGGCGTCGTGATGCCCCTCGGGCAATCGGGCATGGAGTTCCTGGAGGCGACGATCATCGTCGGGGCCGCGGTGATCGCAGACGATGATCCCGTTGATTGGCTGGCCTGCAATCCGAGTGATGTCCTGCAGATAATATTGGAAACGCTCGGTCATCGACTTGTACGCATACCAGTAGAGGTCATCAGGCCCGGTGATGTAGGGGAGCCGGTACGCTGCCTCGCTATCCACGATCACCGCCATCGTCTTGATCGACTTGTACTTGCGGATGATGGCGAACAGCCGGCTGCGCAGGGTTTCCTTGTGCGCACCGTCGAGATGGCTAATCGAATGCGCCTTTTTATGATGTGGAGCGAAGAAGCGCCATTTGATCTCCCCCCCCCACACCAAAATCCCGCTTGGCTAGATCGAGATCCGCCTTCACCTGATGCCAAAACCGATCCGGGATGATAATGCCGCCAAGCACGAACAAGGGCGATCCCGCGACCTTATCGACCGGGGGCGGTGTGCCGGACTCATCGATGAACAGCATTTGCATCAGTTAGCGGCTTTCTTGCCCTTCTTCGGTTTCGGCTGGTTCGCCGTCATCTTCGTGTAGAGGTCGAACAGCTTTTCCAGCCGTTCGGTATCGTTGCGGAAGCGGCGGCCGATATAGATGCGCTCCAGCACCTCGTCATTTTCGTCATGCGCGCGACGCAGGTCGTCCGGCATCGCCTCGGGATCGTAGAGATCGGCGATGGTCGCGGGGAAATGCGCCTCGCGCGCGAGCAGGATGTTCTCGGCGGTGCGGGTGAGGTCGGCCTTGTCCTGTTCAGTGAGTTTCGGGACGGGGAAGGTGTTCCAGCCGAGGGTGTTGGAGTAGGAGAAATCGGTGCGCATGCGGACACAAACAGTGCCTATCCACACCCAATGTAAGCGAGAGGCGATTAGGGCCATGTTCCAAAGTGGTGCGTCAAACAGGCCGAAATTTTTATTTGATATGATCGCACCGTGGCCCAATAGGTCACACGGAAGGTATGGTCGATTTTCTGAAGAAACGCCAGGCACGGCAATAGTTCTGTATGTTGCAGCGCCTGCTCGCTGCACAAATCGATGAGGGGCCGAAGCGAATTTTCGTGTGGATTCGGCTTTACTTAACGCCCGCTCGCGCGACACGCTGTCCAACCGATCGCGTATAGCATCAATCGAAGCTGCCTCATCTGCTTCCCAGTCCTCAATCCACAAGCAATAACGCGCGGCACCGTCGATGAGTTCTTGCGATCCTATGTACGGCCGAACAAAGCGCTTGCCCGCTTTCGGGAGCCGCTCGACTTCGTCACGATCCAAGATGAGGTTGCCCCCATCTCGGGGCATGTTCCCAAAGACCATATTCTGAAGGCCGGAGATCGAGCTTGATTCACCAACGACTATGGCTGTCTGATTAGGAACGAGGAAGCAGCCAATCTTGGCAACATATCGAACCTGTGATCCGTCAAATAGGCGGCAATCGGCGGTCCAGTGTGAAGCCATGCCTATGACAACGACAGTAACCCCAGCGTTGTTAGCTGCAAGATTTTGCCACTTAAAGGACTGATGTGCGAAGGATATTGCAATTCCACTGGCGAACAGCGGTGCCCACATATCTCCCGCTTGCTGCCCTTGCACAACGCTATTCGTAGCCACGAACGCAGCCTGTGCGCGCCGATCTACCAGCAAATAAGCCTGCGCTTTTGCAAACCATCCTGTGACATAGTCAGTGGTTTTCGCGAGCTGCGGATAAGATGACCAGGCAGCGGCCAAATCACTCTTCTGCTGCTCATCCTGCCACTTGCTACCTTTATATGGCGGGTTTCCGCAGATGTACGTCTCCACCTCTGCTGCATCGACAAGCCCGTTACTGGCCAGCAACAACCGCCCTGTTGGCCCGCCGAGGTCATGCTCTTCCGCCAGCGTTGCCGCCACCGGCAAACAAACCTCCAGCCAATCCAACCGCAACGCATTCCCAACCGTAATCTGCCCCGTCTTGTGCAGCGGCAGCACCATCGCGCGCGCTTCCTGCTGACTAAGGTACAGGCAGTCCGCCTGGAACTCGGCGATCAGCAGCGCGAGGCGGGCGATCTCGGCGGCGAAGCCCTTGATCTCGATGCCGTAGAAGTTGCTCAGGGGGATGACGCTGCGCCGCTCGTCCAGCTTCAGGCTGGCCTCGCCGCCCAGCCGCTCGACGATCACCGCCTCGATCGCGCGCATCTCCTTGTACGCGATGACCAAGAAATTGCCCGATCCGCAGGCAGGGTCGAACACGCGGATGTTCGCCAGCCGCCGCCGCAGGTTGCGCAGCTTCTGGCGGCTGTCACCCGCCGCGTCCAGCTGCTCGCGCAAGCCGTCGAGGAACAGCGGGTTCAGCACCTTCAGGATGTTGGGCACGCTGGTATAGTGCATGCCCAGCTCGCCGCGCTCGCCATCGTCGGCGACCGCCTGGATCATCGATCCGAAGATGTCCGGGTTGATCTCCTTCCAGTCCAGCTCGCCGGCGCGCAACAGATAGGCGCGAGCGGTACGGCTGAAGCGCGGGCAGTCGGTCGCGCCGGTGAACAGGCCGCCGTTCACATAGGGAAAGACGTCGGCATAGGGCCGGATGCCCGCCGCGCGGCGATAGCGATCGTCGAGATTGCCCTCATGCGTGACCGGCGTGTCCATCGCGCGGAACAGCTCGGTCAGCACCTCGTGCGTGTTGCCCCATTGCTCGTCGCCGCTGCCGTGCCCGGCATGGCTCATCTGGGTGATGGTGGCGGTGAACTGGTTCTCGCGGAAGATGCCGGTATCCTCGGCGAAGAAGCAGAAGATCAGCCGCGCCATGAACTGGTTCAGCTCGTGGCGACGCTCCTCGGTCGCCCAGTCCGGATTGTCCTTCAGCAGCTCGACATACAGCTTGTTGAGCCGCCCGGTCGCCTTGACGTCGATGGGGTTGTTCTTGATCTCCTTGACCGTCGAGATGCCCGCCAGCGGCAGGAACGTCGCGAAGTGGCGCGGCAGATCGGCATAGGCACAGGCGATGACGTCGCCGCCGACCAGATCCTCGGCCTCCACCGTCTCGCCATCGGTGGCGAGGATGAACTTGGCCTTGGCGCTGGCGGTCTTGGGGCTGGCGCGCAAGGTGGCGAGCGTCGCGCCGACCTGCCCCGCGGGCGCGATGCCGATATGGATGTTGTTGCGCTGCAGGACGCCGCCGACATCGGACTGGTTGGTGCCGTTCTTCGTCGCGCGCAGGCGGTCGACGGTCGCCTTCCTGGCGCCGAACGCGGTGATGAACTGGAACGGGAATTCGGCGGCGTCAAACGGCTCTTGGACCAGGTCGGATACGGCTTCTTCGATTTCGACGGCGTTCATCAGGTGCGACGGGTCCGGTGCTGCATGACCCGTATCGGCGGGCCTTCGATCATCAGATCAAGGATAGGCAATCTGTGGCCCACTGTCATGGGCCTACCTCTCGCGGTTCGGAATAATGGCGCATTTTCAGGCCCTCGTTTGGCGCGGCGCCGGCCCGCGCCAAGCGTCCGTATGGCTTTCGGCGGCTTCATTCACCGGTCGGATTCGATCTACGGTGACACGCCGGCCGATCGCATCCGGCATGTTCCTCGCGCTCGTTGAGCCCGGCAGTTACCATGGGGGGCATGCTCCCCGCATCCGTAACAAGGACCGTCGCGATATTCGCGGCACCTTCACCACGCGACGGATGACCACGAGCGACCCGATCGACGAGGAGATCGCCGACATCATGGGCTGGTCGCCCGGCGAGGTCCGGCGGATCCGGACGATCTACGTTGACGACCAAGCCGGGAATGTGGCACTCGGCCGTCGGATCGCACGCGGGTCGGTAAACCGGGATTGTAGGCCGGAGCCCCGCGAGCGGTCAGATCAGCGCCAAGTCGTTGATATGCGGGTGTAGCTCAATGGTAGAGCAGAAGCTTCCCAAGCTTACGACGAGGGTTCGATTCCCTTCACCCGCTCCACCTTTGCGGTAAGTGCCTCCGGCGGCGCGCGCAGTGTTGCGCGTGCGACGATGCCGGCGGGACGGCGCTCGACTTTTCGACTCAGGCATCGACGCCGGCAGCGCGGTTCGCGGAGCGGACTTTGCGTCGTCGGCAATGGCTTGACCCGCGCGGATGGGGTTACCGCGCAATCGAACATCCGCATATCCGGCGTGACACCGGGGGGCGCCATCGCGGCGACCTGCGCGCAGCGGCGATGTCCTGGCGGTCTGGAAGATCCCTTCAGATGGAGCGGGGCCAGGAACGAAATTCTTGATCGTGCCGCAGAGACCTCTCGACATTCCATGCATATCATCCTATGTATGCCATACATAACCCGGACATAAACGATGGCATCGCAGCTCTTCTCGGAAACGTTCAGGCGGATCATCAGGCTCGGCTGGAATGGCCTGTGCCCCCGCTGTGAGCAGGGCCGAATGTTCCGGTCGTGGCTCAAGGTGGTCGATCGCTGCGAGCATTGCGGCCTGAATTACCGGTTTGCTGCCCCCGACGATGGCCCGGCATTCTTCTCGCTTTGCATCGTGGCGTTTCCGCTCGCGTTCCTCATCGTATGGATCGAGGTGCATTTCGAGCCGCCCTGGTGGGTGCACCTGTTCACGTCGGTGCCGGTCATGGTCGCGGGCTGTCTGCTCCCGCTCCGGCCGATCAAGGGCTGGCTCGTGGCGTCCCAATACATCAACCGTGCCCAGGAACATGGCACTCGCGGGCTGTGGAATCAGCTGCAGGGCCATGACAAGAATGCCGATACCTTCGATAGCTGATGTGGCATGCCGTGTCCGACAATCGGTTGCCGGTCGCTAGCCAAGGAGATCCGATGCAACAGTGGAAGCCCGACATCGCGGGGGCGGAAGGGCCCAAGTATCTCGCCATCGCCGCCGCGCTCACGCGCGACATCGACGCGGGCGTGCTGCAAGCGGGCGCGCGCCTCCCGACGCAACGTGTGCTGGCAAAGGCATTGGGCGTCGATCTGACCACCGTCACGCGGGCGTTCGGGGAGGCGCATCGGCTGGGACTGGTCGAGGGCGACGGGCGGCGCGGCAGCTTCGTGCGGGCTCCGCGATCCGACGCACCCGCGATCATCTATTCGGAACCGGCCGATGTCGGCATGAACGCACCGCCCGAGGCGCCCGGCGGCCAGCTCGCCGCCGCGTTCCGCCGCTCGGCCGAACGTCTGCTCGGCGGAGATCACGGCCCGGCTCCGTTCCAGTATCAGCCGAGCGGAGGGCTGACGCTCGCGCGCGAGGCGGGCGTAAAGGTGCTTTCCCGGCGCGGCATCCCATGTAGCGACGACACCGTCATTGTCGCGGCAGGGGGGCAGCATGCGCTGCACGCGGTCGTGAGCGCCGCTCTGCAACCCGGAGACGCCGTGGCACTCGGTAGCTATGCCTATCCGGGCATGCTGGCGCTGGCGCGACGCTACGGGTTGAAGCTCGTGCCCGTCGCGGCCGACGAGCATGGTCTTGATCCCGACGCGCTGAACGCCGCCTGCCATGTCAGCCCGATCAGGGCCGTCTATGTCGTGCCGACCAACGACAATCCCACGACCACGACGATGGACGTGGAACGGCGCCATGCCATCGCTCGTGTCGCCCGCGCGCACGACCTGGCCCTCATCGAGGACGATGCTTACGGCCTTCTGCGCGAGCAGCCGCTGGAGCCGCTGGCGGCGATCGCGCCCGAACTGACCTGGCACATCTCCAGCGTGTCCAAGATCCTGTCGCCCGGCTTGCGGGTCGCCTGGCTCGCCGCGCCGGACATCGGCAAGGCATGGCGCCTGGCAGCGGATTTATACGAGACGGCGGTCATGGCCCCTCCGCTCAATGCCGCAATTGTCGCCGATTGGGTCGCCAGCGACAGGTTCGCCGCCCTGACCGGCGCGGTCCGCGAGGAGGCGCTCGCGCGGCAGGGCATCGCCACGGAAGAGCTTCGCCCGGGCAGCTTCCGGGCCCAGCCGGAGGGTTATCACCTCTGGGTGCCGCTCGATCCAGGAATGTCTTCGGGCGACATTGCGGGTGCGCTGCGGTCGCGGGGGCTTTCCGTCGTGCCGTCAGACAGTTTCGCGGTGCAGCGTGGCGACGCGGCCCCCGCGCTGCGCGTGTCGATCGGCGGGATGATCTCTCGCGAAGACCT
Organism: Sphingomonas sp. 3P27F8; assembly: GCF_005502745.1. Lineage (GTDB taxonomy): Bacteria > Pseudomonadota > Alphaproteobacteria > Sphingomonadales > Sphingomonadaceae > Sphingomonas. Next base: position 161,401 of record NZ_SCNL01000008.1, on the reverse strand, counting down.
GCGGCGCGGGTTGGGGTTTCTCGCGGCGCTGATCGCGCCGGACGCGGTGCATAAGGTGACGCTCGTGTGAGCCGGATCGACGCCTTCATCGCCTGCCGGGCGGTCGTTGCGCCGGAAGCGGCGCCCCGGCGGCTCGCCGTGCCGGTCATGGATCCTGCGCCGAAGTCCCGTGCGATCCGGATGACCCCCGGCGCGATCGACCTGCACCCCGTCCGCCATGACGCGCTCCGCCGCGATATGCCCGCCCGCCGCTTCTGCGGCATCCCCCAAACGCTCGCCGCCCAGGCGGTTTTCCACGACCGATAGGACTATGCCATGGGAGATCAAGCGCTCCTCCTCGCCCGCATGCAGTTCGCGTTCACCGTTTCCTTCCACTTCATCTTTCCGGCCTTCTCGATCGGGCTGGCGAGCTTCCTGATGGTGCTGGAGGGCCTGTGGCTGCGGACCGGGCGCGGTGTCTACGCCAACCTCTACCGTTACTGGCTCAAGATTTTTGCGGTGGCGTTCGGGATGGGCGTCGTGTCCGGGATCGTCATGTCGTACCAGTTCGGCACCAACTGGTCGGTCTTCTCCGACAAGGCCGGGCCGGTGATCGGCCCGTTGATGGCGTACGAAGTGCTGACAGCCTTCTTCCTCGAGGCCGGCTTCCTCGGCGTAATGCTGTTCGGCATCAACAAGGTGGGGCGCGGGCTCCACTTCTTCTCGACGTGCATGGTCGCGCTCGGCACCTTCATCTCGGCCACCTGGATCGTCAGCACCAACAGCTGGATGCAGACGCCTGCCGGCTTCGCGATCAACGCGCAGGGACAGTTCGTGCCGGCAGGCTCGTGGCTGCCGATAATCTTCAACCCGAGCTTCCCGTACCGGCTGACCCATGTGGTGCTCGCGGCCTATCTCACCACCTCGCTGGTGGTAGGGGCGGTGGGCGCGTTCCACCTCCTGCGCGATCGAGCAAATCCGGGCGCGCGCAAGATGTTCTCGATGGCGATGTGGATGGTGACGATCGCAGCACCGCTGCAGATCCTCGCTGGCGACGCCCACGGGCTGAATACCCTGGAACACCAGACGCCAAAGGTGCTGGCGATGGAAGGCGATTTCGATCGCAGCCCGGCCGGTGCGCCGCTGATCCTGTTCGGTATCCCGAGCCAGGCCGAGGGCCGCATCAAATACAAGGTGGAGGTGCCGAAACTCGGCTCACTCATCCTCAAGCACGATCTGAACGCCCCGCTGCCGGGCCTGTCGGATTATCCGCGTAGCCTCTGGCCGCCGGTGCCGATCGTGTTCTGGTCCTTCCGGGTGATGGTCGCACTCGGCATGGCCATGCTCGGGCTGGGGTTGTTCAGCCTTACGGCGCGCGCGCGGGGGAGGCTCTACGATTGGCAGTGGCTGCATCGTGCCGCGATACTGCTCGGCCCGGCTGGCTTCGTTGCGGTGATCGCGGGCTGGGTGACAACGGAGGTCGGCCGGCAGCCCTTCACCGTCTATGGTCATCTTCTCACCGCTCAGTCGCATTCGCCGCTGCGGGCGGAAGCTGTGGCGACGTCGCTGCTGACCTTCGTCATCGTTTACTTCATCGTGTTCGGCGCCGGCACCTACTATCTCCTCCGCCTGATGGCGAATCCGCCCGAAGCGCATGAGAGCGAACCGGCTCCGATTCCTCAGCGCGCGAGCGGCATCACGCCCGCTCCCGCGCTCGCCACGAAGGACGCGCGATGATCTACAACGCCGATCTCACGACGGTCTGGGCGGTCATCATCGCCGCCGCCATTTTCGCCTACGTCGTCATGGACGGCTTCGATCTCGGCATCGGCATACTCTTCCCCACGCTTGCCGTCGGAGACGAGCGAGATCAGGCGATGAACTCGATCGCTCCGGTATGGGACGGAAACGAGACCTGGCTGGTGCTGGGCGGCGGGGGGCTGATGGCGGCATTTCCACTGGCCTATGCGGTGATCCTCCCGGCGACCTACCCGCTCGTTATCGCCATGCTGCTCGGCCTCGTGTTCCGCGGCGTTGCGTTCGAGTATCGCTGGCGCGATCCGCGGCACCGCGCCTTCTGGGACTTGGCTTTCTCCATCGGTTCGGTTGTGGCGACGTTGGCGCAGGGCATCATGCTCGGCGCTGTCCTGCAGGGCATCAAGGTTTCCGGGCGTGCCTATGCCGGCGGCCTTCTCGACTGGCTCTCGCCCTTCAGCCTGTTGACCGGGGCGGCGCTGCTGATCGGATACGCCCTGCTGGGCGCGACATGGCTGGTGGGCAAGTGCCACGGTTCGGCGCAGGAGCATGCGCGCCGCATGGCACTACGCTTCGCCATCGGCATGCTGACGGCGATGGCGGCGGTCAGCCTTGCCACGCCGTTCCTGTCGATCGACTATTACCAGCGATGGTTCGCGATGCCCGGGGTGCTGTTCACCGCACAGGTGCCGCTCGCAACGATCGTGTGTGGCTTTCTGCTGTTCTGGAGCCTTCGTCGCGGTCGCGAGCGCCTGCCCTTCATCGTCAGCCTGGGCTTGTTCGCGTTGGGCTTCATCGGCCTGGGGATCAGCATGTTCCCCTATATCGTCCCCCGCGCACTCACGATCTGGGACGCGGCCGCGCCCGAGAAGAGCCAGATCTTCATGCTGGTCGGCGTCGTATTCATTCTGCCGCTGATCGTCGCCTACACCGGCTGGGCCTATTACGTGTTCCGCGGCAAAAGCGGCAAGGACGGCTACCATTGATGGCGAACCCCGCCCCCGGCCCCCTGTGGCGTCGCCTAGGCTGGATGCTGGCCATCTGGCTGGCGAGCGTCCTCTCGTTGGGCGCGGTCGCCGGCGTCATCCGCTGGTGGCTGCATCACTGACCGGGCCCGCCCACGCATCCGCGCCAACCCCCGAGGCTTCTCCGGTCAGGGGCCGCCGAGTAGAAGGTTTTCATGAACAAGGTCACTGTCGCCGCCCTCCAGATCGGGTCCGATTACGCGGGCAAAGCCGCCACCCTCCGCAACATCCTCGCGTTCGAGGAGCGCATCGCCGCGGCGGGCGCGCAGCTGGTCGTGATGCCGGAAGCGTTGCTGGGCGGCTATCCCAAGGGCGAGCAGTTCGGCACGCGGCTCGGCTTCCGGATGCCGGAGGGGCGGGAGGCCTTCGCGCGCTATTACGATAATGCGGTCGACATCGATGGCCCGGAGCTGGCCGAACTGGCTGGTCTGAGCGCGCGAACCGGCGCCACGCTGGTCCTGGGCGTGATCGAGCGTGCGGGTTCATCGCTGTTCTGCACCGCCGTCTTCATCACGGCGGAGGGCGGCATCGTCGCAAAGCACCGCAAGCTGATGCCCACCGGCACCGAACGGCTGATCTGGTCTCAGGGCGACGGCTCGACCATGCCGGTGGTGGAAACCCCGGCGGGAAAGCTCGGGGCGGCGATCTGCTGGGAGAACCACATGCCGCTGTTCCGCACCGCAATGTATGCCAAGGGCGTCGAAATCTGGTGTGCGCCCACGGTGGACGAACGTGACATATGGCTCATCTCAATGCGTCACATCGCGCACGAGGGCCGCTGCTTTGTCATCAGCGCGTGCCAGGTCCAGCCATCGCCCGCCGATCTCGGCACGGCCGTCGAGCACTGGGACGCGGATCGGCCCCTGATCGGCGGCGGCAGCATGATCGTGGGTCCGCTGGGCGAGGTGCTGGCAGGCCCGTTCGAGCGCGAGACCGGGCTCGTCACCGCTGCGATCGATACCGCCGAGCTGATCCGCGCCCGCTATGATTTCGACGTCGTGGGCCACTACTCACGCCCGGATGTGTTCAGCCTCCACGTCGATGAACGAGCGCGCAGGGGAACAGTATTTGGCGGACCCTTGAGCGATTAAGCCTGCCCGGAAACGGCCCCCCCCCCGATCACGGAGAAACGGAAAAGCCGCAAGCGTCCATATTTGCTTCGGGCGGCATGGCATCTTGCCGGATCGCAACAGTCTCCGGGCGGGGAAGCTCATCCTGTCACATGGTCCATGCGCCCTCTGTCGCGATGGAAACCCGATTCCCGTCGAGATCGCGCCACCAGCTTCGGCGAGTTGCGGATCGAGGGTGATCGGGCCGATCGCGGGGCCACAGCGCGGCGACCCCGGCGATGGCGGCGTCGCGCCGGGCGCGTTGCCGGGCGGTCGTGGGCGCGCGATCGCTGGTCCCGCCCGCGACCTGCATCCGGTCGACGGTTCGCGGAACTGGGGAGTGCGCATGATGAAACCGTGCGCGCTGTCTTGGTGCTGCAATAGTTGCTTAGCATAAGCGTGGTGGAACCGGGGCCCGGGGCGGTCCCGACCAGGGGTATGCCGCAATATGACCGCTGTAATGACCACCGACGGCGTAGCGACCGCCTACGATCGCTGGGCGCCATTCTACGATCTCGTTTTCGGCGCCGTTTTTCGACAGGGGCGCCTCGCCGCGATCCGGGCGGCGGAGCATGTCGGCGCGCGCATCCTCGAGGTGGGCGTCGGCACCGGCATCTCGCTGCCGCACTATGGCGCCGGAAGCCGGATCACCGGCATCGACATTTCAGAGGACATGCTGGCGAAGGCGCGCGACCGCGTGGAGCGGTACGGCCTGCGCAATATCGAGGCGATCCGGGTCGGCGATGCCGAGGCGCTCGATATCGCCACCGCATCCTATGACGCGGTGGTGGCGCAATATGTCGTCAGCGCGGTGCCCAATCCGATGCACGCGCTGGACGAGTTCGCGCGGGTCTGCCGCCCGGGCGGCGAGATCATCATCACCACGCGGGTGAGCGCGGAGGATGGCATGCGGGGCGCGATCGAGAAGGGCCTGATGCCGATCACCAGCCGGCTCGGCTTCCGCACGCAATTCCCCTTCAGCCTCTACACGGACTGGATCGCGACGCGCCGCGATGTCGAACTGATCGAAAACCGGCCGATCCCGCCGTTCGGTCATTTTTCGCTGGTGCGGATCGCCAAACGGGAGGTTGCATGATGCCGAATATCCGCAAGCTGCGTTTCGAGGACGAACAGGGCAACGCCGGTTTCCGCGCGCAACTCGCCGAGCAGCGCTGGGACGATCATCGCTTCTATCACCACAGCCTGGTCAACCAGAGCCTGCACTTCGTTTCCGCCTGCACCTTCATGGTCGCCTATGCCATGCTGTTCGTTGATGCGGCGCTGGCCAGCCTGCTTGCCTGGGGCGTGGCGATGACGAGCCGGCAGGCGGGCCATTTCTTTTTCGAGCCGAAAGGCTTCGATCACGAGAACGGCGTGAGCCACGATTACAAGGAAGAGGTGAAGATCGGCTATAATCTCGCCCGCAAATGGGTGTTGATGACAAGCTGGCTGGCGATCCCGGTCGTGCTGTGGCTCCAGCCGTCACTGTTCGGCCTGCTGGCGACGCCGGAAAGCTTCATCGGCTTCCTGCGGCATGTCGGCTTTGGCTGGCTGTTCCTGGGCATCGGCGCGATCGTGCTGCGCGTTCTTCAGCTCTGGGTGCAGCGTGATCTGGAAACGGGCCTCGTATGGGCAACGAAGATCGTCACCGATCCTTTCAGTGACTTCCGGCTGTATCGCTCGGCACCGAAGCGTTTGCTGAAGGGCGAGCGCGGAGACCCGCACGCGGCCGCGTGAGCCATCGCTCAGCCGGCCGCGCGCCCGAGCCTCCTGGCGATCGTTTCCCGCAGCACCGCGCGCCGCAGCTCCCTGTCGGTCGCCTCGGGACCGTCCCACCAGCCATCGCCGCGCATCGCGAGCCCTGCGCGGACGACGCGCTGCACGATCTCTTCGAACAGCGCGTCGTCGATGTCGAAACTGAAGATGAGCCGCCCCGTGCCGACCCAGCTGAGCGCCAGCCCTTCGGCGCGGAGATAATATTGCAGCATCCAGTTGTAACGCGACGGCCGCGTGTAGAACATTGTCCAGATGCTGGAGAGATGAGCGACGCGCACCGGCAGGCCGGCGAAGGCGAGCGCCTCGTTCATCCTTGCCGCCCGGGCATCCCAGCGTTCGTCCAGCCCGTCGTAGAGCGCCACGATCTCCGGCGTTTCCATGCGCCGCAGAAAGGCGTTCATCGCGCTCATCACATAGGGATGCGCGTTGAACGTGCCGCGCGCGAAGCAGATGTCGACCGGGCGATCGTCGCGCCAGCGCTTCATCAGATCGGCGCGCCCGGTGAGCACCCCGACCGGCAGCCCCCCGCCGAGCGATTTGCCCCAGGTTATCATGTCCGGCTGGATCCCGAGGCGTCGCGCGAAGCTGCCGGGGGCAAGCCGGAAGCCGAGGAACACCTCGTCGAGGATCAGCACGATGCCGTTCTCGCGGCACACCGCCGCGAGCCGGCGCAGCCACGCGGCATAGGCATCGAGGTCGGTGCCCGCGCGGCGGCTGGAATCGATCAGTTGCCCGTCCGATGGCGCGGCGGCATTCGGGTGCAGCGCCTGCAACGGATTGACCAGCACACAGGCGATGTCGCGCCGCCGCGCCAGCACGCGCAGCGACTGTTCGGAGAGGTCGGCCAGCGTGAGCGTGCGATCGGCGGGGACGGGGTTGCCGATCCCCGGCTGAACCTCGCCCCACCAGCCGTGATAGGCGCCGGCGAACCGCACCAGGCGGGGCCGTCGCGTGTGATAGCGCGCCAGCCGCACCGCCTGCATCACCGCCTCGGTGCCGGACATGTGGAAGGATACCTCCTCCAGCCCCGACAGCGCGCGCAGCCGCGCGACATTGTCGGCGACCACCGGGTGATAGGAGCCGAGCACCGCGCCGAGGGGTTCGGCCAGCGCCAGCGCCTCGCGCATCATCGCCTTGTATGCATCGTTGCCGAGCAGGTTGACGCCATAGGAGCCGGTCAGATCGATCAGGCGGTTGCCATCCAGATCGATCAGCCACGGCCCCTCCGACCGCGCAAGGAATGCGCCGGATCCCAGGCTGCGCCGCACGCGCTCGCTGAACTGGAACGGTACGCGATAACGGCCGGTGAACTGGAGGTCGGAGAGGCCCTCGCGCGCCGTCGCGGTCAGCGCCAGCGTCTGGCGGAAGCGATCCGCATACAGGATCGCCAGGCGATCGAACGACGCGCGGCGCCGCGCGCCCACCTGTTCATCGGCGCCGTCCGCCGTGAAGAAACGCTGATCGCCATAGCTGTAGAACGGTATCTGCCCGGCGATGCGCTTCGCCATCCGCACATGGCCGCCGAGCGAGCGATGTTTGGCGCGCGACAGCGCCAGTCGCGCGCGCGCCTTCGGGGCGACAAATGCTCCGGCAGCGGTCGCGCCGAGCAACGCAGCGATGAACTTCACCATAAGGCCACACAGCGCAACGAGGTGACGCGGTAATGACAATGCGCGAAAAGCTGCTCGGGGTGCTGTTGCAGGAAGACCTCAATTTCCTGCTGACCAATCGCATTCCGCGCCGGTTCGCGACGCGGCTGGTGGCGCGGATCGCGCGGATCGAACATCCGGTCGTGGCACGACCGGCGCTGGCGGCGTGGCGCTTTTTCGCGAACGTCGATCTCAGCGATGCCGAGACGCAGCGCTTCCGTTCGCTGCGCGAGGGCTTCATCCGACGGCTGAAGGATGGCGCGCGCGCGCCCGATCCCGATCCGGCCGCGATCGTCAGCCCATGCGACGCGATCGTCGGCGCGCACGGGCGGATCGAGGACGACCGGCTGTTCCAGATCAAGGGCTATCCCTATCGCCTCGGCGAACTCGTCCCCGATCCAGCGCTCGTGGACAGCTATCGCGACGGATCGTTCGTCACGCTGCGGCTGACGGCCGGCATGTACCATCGCTTCCACGCGCCATGCGACATGACGGTGGAGGGCGTGACGCACCTTTCGGGCGATTGCTGGAACGTGAACCCGATCGCGCTCAAGCGGGTGGAGCGACTGTTCTGCCGGAACGAACGCGCGGTGATCGAGGGGCGGCTCCCGAATGGCGTGCCTATCCTGCTGGTGCCGGTGGCCGCCATTCTGGTCGCGAGCATCCGGCTGCCGTTTCTGGGCGATGGCGAGGCGCTCCGGGATCGGACGGGCGCCCGAATCCCCTGTACGAAGCGCTTCGCCAGGGGCGCGGAAATGGGCTGGTTCGAGCACGGCTCAACGATCGTGCTGTTCTTGCCACCCGGCATCCCGCTGGCGGCTATCGGAGAAGGCGATCCGATCCGCGCCGGGCAGCGACTGGCGCTGTTGCCAGGCTGAGTGTTGACCGATCGGCGCTGTCTCAGAACCGTCTCCGTTCTGACACCGTTATGAAAGCATATTGTCGCCGGATTGCAAGGATCGCCCGCTAGGCCGCCCGTCAAGACGGGGCCAGTTGTCCCCGCAAAAGGGGACATTCATGACGCGCAAGTCCGTGATCGCAACGCTGTTGCTCGCCTCCGTCGCATGGCCGTCGCTCGCCGCGGCCGAAGCGCCCGCCGATGCAACGGCCGCGGTTGCCGCCGCCGACACGTCGGCCAGCGACGATATCGTGGTGATCGGGCGCGGCGAGACGCGCCAGGTGCAGGAAATCAGCACGCGCGATTTCGATCTGATCGTGCCGGCGACCAGCCCGCTGAAGGCGATCAGCAAGCTGCCCGGCGTCAATTTCCAGTCGGCGGACGCGTTCGGCAACTACGAATGGTCGGAGCGTGTCTCGATCCGCGGCTTCAACCAGAACCAGCTCGGCTTCACGCTGGACGGCATCCCGCTGGGCGACGGCAGCTATGGCAACACCAACGGCCTGCACATCAGCCGCGCGATCAGCTCGGAAAACATCGCCACGGTCCGTGTCGCGCAGGGCTCCGGCGCGATCGGAACGCAGGCGACCAACAACCTCGGCGGCACGATCGAATTCATCTCCTCCGATCCGAAGCACGAATTCGGCGCCACGCTCAACGGCACCTATGGCAGCAACAACACCTGGCATGGTTTCTTCCGGCTCGACACCGGCGACCTGGGCGAGAACGGGCCGAGTGCGTATGTTTCCTACGGCCATTTCACCACCGACAAGTGGAAGGGATACGGCGTACAGCGGCAGAATCAGGTCAATGCAAAGGCGGTCGCGCCGCTCGGTGACAGCGGGCTTCGGCTGGTCGGCACCTTTGACTTCTCGGATCGGCGCGAGAACGACTATCAGGATATGTCGCTCGATATGATCCGGCGGCTGGGATATCGCTGGGACAATATCTCGAACAATTATCCGCTGGCGATCCTGGTATCGCAGGTAGGGGCGAACACCGGCTATACCGGGGTGACGCCGACCAATCCGGCGGCGGGCACGACCTATCCCGCGCCCTTCGCCAACCCCGACGACGCTTATTACGACGCCGCCGGTCTGCGGCAGGATTATCTCGCCTCGGTCGGGATCGAAACCGCCAAGGATGCGAAGATCCACGGCGAGCTGCGCGCTTATTATCATGACAATCACGGGCGCGGGATCTGGTTCACCCCCTATGTCGCCTCGCCCTCGGGCGTGCCGATGTCGGTGCGGACCACGGAATACGACATCCGCCGAAAGGGCATTTTCGGATCGCTCGGCACGTCGCTGGGCGGGTTCGGCGACATAACCGTCGGTGGCTGGTATGAACGGAACGATTTCCGGCAGGCGCGCCGCTTCTACGGGCTGGACAGCCTGACCGTGGCGACGCGCAACAGCCTCGATTTCCCGACGATGCCGTTCTTCACGCAATGGGATTATCGCTACCAGACGGATACGTTCCAATATTACGTCAGTGACAAGCTCACGTTCGGCGACCTTACCGTTGATCTGGGGTGGAAGGGCTATGACGTACGCGTCACGGCCACGCCGCTGACCGCCGGCTCGCTCGCCTCCGGCAAGATCAAGACGACCGACTGGTTCCAGCCGCGCGCGGGCCTCACCTATCGTCTCGGCGCCAACGCGGAACTGTTCGGTGGCTTCAGCCAGGTGACGCGCGCGTTCACCGGCTCCGCCACCAGCGGCCCGTTCGCGACGACACAGGCCGGTTTCAACGCGCTGGGCAATCTCAAGCCGGAACAGTCCGACACATATGAGGCGGGCGCGCGTTTCCGCAGCGGCATCTTTACCGGATCGATCGCGGGCTATTACGTCGATTTCCGCAACCGCCTGCTCGCCTATGCGGTCGGCTCGGGCATCCAGGGCAATCCGCCGGTGTTGCAGAACGTCGGCGGGGTGCGCTCCTACGGGATCGAGGCGACCGGCCAGATCAAGCTGCCCGACGGGTTCGGCGCGTTTGGCTCTTACGCGTACAACGACTCGCGTTATCGCGATAACGTCTATGTGATCGACGCGGTGACGCAGCAGAAGGTTTTGCTGGGCGGTGTCGCGATCAAGGACAAGACGGTGGTGGATGCGCCGCGCCATATCGCCTCGGGCGAAATCACCTATGACAGCGACATGTTCTTCGGCCGCATCGGCGCGAATTACATGAGCAAGCGCTATTTCACCTACAGCAACGACCAGTCCGTGCCGGGACGTGTCTTGTTCGACGCCTCCGTCGGGGTGCGCCTCGCCATCGCCGGCGATCGCAAGGTGGAACTGCAGCTTTCAGGCACCAACCTGCTCGACAAGCAGTATATCGCGACGATCGGCTCGAACGGCTTTGGCCAGAAGGGCGACAACCAGACGCTGCTGATCGGCGCGCCGCGGCAGGTGTTTGTCTCGCTCAAGACGGGCTTCTGACGCGACCGGACAGGTCAATCCGGCGCGTTACCGCTTTCGGTTCAAGGAAACGGTGACGCGCCACTTTCAACCCCGCTGGCGCGTCGCATCAGGCGAGCGTGCGCGATTTCAGCCTTCGACACCGTTGGCACGCGGCCGCTAGTGGCGAACGCTGACGGTGGCGCGTAGCGATTCGCCGAGCAGAGCGAAAAACGCCTGGCTGGCGGTGCAACGCGCGACATCCCACTCAGGATGCCATTGCACCGCGAGCAGATCCGCGCCGCAATCGGGCGCGCGGATCGCCTCGATCAGCCCGTCGTCGCACGACACCGCCTCGATCGCCAGCCCCCCGCCGAGGCGCGCGATTCCCTGCTGATGGACCGAATTGACGTTCAGCCTTTGGCACCCTGCCGCCTGAGCCAGAACGCCGCCATCGACAAGATCGACCGCATGGCGATGCTCGAACAGGCTGGCATATTCCTCGTCCCACGACCCGCGATGATGCCGGCCGGCATGGGCCGGCGGGGCGAGCGTGCCGCCGAACAGCACGTTGATTTCCTGCAGGCCCCGACAGATGCCATAGACCGGCTTGCGGCGATCGATCATGCGCCCCGCGAGCTCAAGCGCCACCGCATCGCGTTCCGCGTCGATCACCCCGGAGTCGCCGTTCTCTTCTCCGCCGTAGCGCGCCGGGGAGACATGCGAGCGGGCACCCGTCAGGAGAAGGCCGTCAAGGACTCCGGCCACCGCCTGCGCATCGACGGCGTTGCTTACAGCAGGCACCAGCAGAACCGTCGCGCCGCATAAATGCGTCACCGGCGCGATGAAGCGCGTCGCAACTGATTGAACGGGGCGTCCCGACACTTCGTTGCCGCACATGATGCCCAGCACAGGTCGCCGGCCCATCATGCCGACTCAAGCTCGTGCCGTAATGTTATGCCGGCGCTGGTGGGCAGCCGGCGGGCCTCGGGCTGCACGATCACGCTGTCTGCCGGCACATCGGTCAAGAGCCACACATTGCCGCCGATGACCGACCGCGCGCCGATCGAAATGCGTCCCAGGATCGTTGCCCCGGCATAGATCACCACGTCGTCCTCCACCACCGGATGGCGGGCGAGCGCGGTGCCCGTCCGCCGATCCGTCGCGCCGAGCGGGCTGCGCGCGCCCAGCGTGACATGCTGATAAAGCCGCACGCGATCACCGATGATCGCGGTCTCGCCGATGACGACGCCGGTGCCGTGATCGATGAAGAACTGGCGGCCGATCGTTGCGCCGGGGTGAATATCGATCCCGGTCCGTTCATTGGCCAGTTCTGAAATCAGTCGCGCGACGATCGGCGCGCCCAGTATGTGCAGTTGGTGGGCAAGCCGGTGGTGCAGGCCCGCGATCGCGCCGGGGTAGCATAACAGGATTTCGTCCACGCTCCGCGCGGCGGGATCGGCCAGAAACGCCGCTTCCACATCGCCATCCACCAATGCGCGAACCTCGCCTAACGCAGCGCCGAACAGCCGGACGATCGTGATTGCTTGATCCGCCGGGAAATCCGCACGCGCCTCTTTCTGCCAATAGCCCAGCTCGGCGGCGATCTCTCGCTCCAGCTCGGCGAAGGCCGCGATCAGTTTCGCGGCGACGAAGCCGTCCTCCTCGTCGCCCGCCACGCCCCGAAAACGGCCCAGCCGGCGCGGATACAGCGCGGCGGCCAGCATATCGACGATCGTCGCGATGGCATTGCGGGACGGGAAACTCGCGACGTCCAGCGCCTCGTCCTGCCGCGCGCGCCACGTATCGCGGGCGATGCGCAGCGCCGCTACCGTATCCGCCAACACGGTCACCGTGTTAGCGCTCCGCCGATTCCGAAAAGGTCGAATACCATGCGCGCCTCCAAGACGCACATCATATCCCACTGCATAGATCGGATATGGAATAAATGCTATCCGGGCGGCAAGCCGGGCTTGTCGAGCCCTTTGCTAGGGCAGCAGCAGCGAAGCGTCGCCATAGGAATAGAAACGATAGCCATTCGCGATCGCGTGCGCATATGCTGCCTGCATCCGATCCAGCCCCATCAGCGCCGATACCAGCATGAATAATGTCGATCGGGGCAGGTGGAAGTTGGTGACAAGCCCGTCGACCCCCCGGAAACGATAGCCCGGGGTGATAAAGATTGCGGTATCCCCCTCGAAGGGATGCACCAGGCCGGTTTCATCGGTGGCGCTTTCGATCAGCCGAAGTGGCGTCGTGCCAACGGAAATGATGCGCCCGCCCGCTGCGCGGGTGGCGTTCAGTCGATCGGCAGTGGGAGGGTCGATGCGCCCCCATTCGGCGTGCATCACATGATCCCTGGTATCCTCGGCCTTCACCGGCAGGAACGTGCCCGCGCCAACATGCAGCGTCAGTGTAGTATGGCCGATCCCGGCTGCCTCCAGCGCGGCGATAAGGGCGGGAGTGAAATGCAGCGCAGCGGTCGGCGCGGCGACGGCGCCCGCCTCGCGCGCAAACATCGTCTGGTAATCCTCGGCATCGCGCGCGTCGGTGGGCCGTTTGGCGGCGATATAGGGGGGCAGGGGCATCCGCCCGGCGCGCTCCAGCAACAGCTCGATCGGCTCTTCGCCCGCGAAATCGAGTGCGATGCTGCCGTCCGCCCCGCGCTCGGCGGCGATCGCGCTCACCCCGGCGCCGAAATCGATCGTATCGCCGTCGCGCACGCGCTTCGCGTTGCGCACGAAAGCGCGCCAGCGGCGCGGTCCCTCGCGTTTGTGCAGCGTCGCGCCGATCCGCGCGGCGCCGCGCGTACCCTCCAGTTGCGCGGGGATCACCCGCGTATCGTTGAATACGAGCAGATCGCCGGCGCGCAGTTCACCCGGAAGATCCGCAACCGTGCGATCGTGCAGCCCGTCGCTGCGCGCAACGAGCATCCGCGCCGCCTCACGCGGAACGGCGGGGCGGAGCGCGATGCGTTCCGGCGGCAGCGTGAAATCGAACAGATCGACATCCATCGGCGTGTGTCCCCGGTGCGCGGGGCTTACTGCTTCCTGGGCTTCGCAGTCGTCTGGGGAGCCTTGCTCGCGCCGGGCAGCGTGACTGGCCCGAGTATCGCGCCGGCGTTCACCTGTGTCGGCGCGGCGGCCTGATAGGCGGGCGGATTGTCGCTCGCGATATAGGCGTGAACGACGCGCGTCGGGTTCGCGGGCGGCTCGCCGCGCTCGATCGCGTCGACATATTGCATGCCGTCAATCACCCGGCCGAAAACCGTGTATTTCCGGTCGAGCGACAGCTTCGGCTGGAAGATGATATAGAATTGGCTGTTGGCGCTGTCTTCAGATTGCGACCGCGCCGCGGCGACTGCGCCGCGCACGTGCGGCAGGAAATTGAACTCCGCCTTCAGGTCCGGCAGCGAGGAGCCGCCGGTGCCGTCGCCTTTCGGATCGCCGCCCTGCGCCATGAAGCCGTCAATCACGCGGTGAAACGCGAGGCCATCATAGAAATGCTGGCGAGTCAGCGTCTTGATCCGCTCCACCGTCTGCGGTGCGGCATCCGGACGCAGCGCGATCGTCACGCGGCCGCCATCCGAAAGATCGAGAAGCCACTGATTGGTCTTGTCGTCCAGCGCCGGCGGCGTCGCGCGTACGGCGATCGTCTGGGCCTCAACGACCGTGTCCTTCTTTTCCTTCTTCTTGGCGAGGGCCGGCGTTGCCGTCAGCGCGCCAATGATCGCAACCACACAGAAGAAACGCATCAATCCGACTTTCCAGCTTTGCTTCCGCGCGCCCACGCGCAGGCATCGCGCCCTAAAGCATAGCGCGGCTTGCGCCAAACTGAACCTTCACACACCGCGCCGGCCAAGCACCTGCACCCGCCCCATCACTTCCTCGCGCACGTGCGGCGTCACGAACTTCCCGATCTCACCGCCGAAGATCGCGATTTCCTTCACCAGGCGCGACGCGATCGGTTGCAACGCGACATCGGCCATCAGGAAAACCGTCTCGATCCGATCATTGATCTGCTGGTTCATGCCGGCCATCTGATATTCGTACTCGAAATCAGCCACTGCGCGCAGCCCGCGTACGATCACGCCTGCGCCCTCGCGCTCGGCAAAATCCATGAGCAGCGAATCGAAGCTCACCACACGAATATCGGCCTCGATCGTCGCCACCTCGCGCTCGACGATCGCCATTCGCTCCGGCAGCGAGAACATCGGGGATTTGGACGGATTGGTCGTCACGCCGATTACCAGCCGGTCCACCAGCTTGGCGCCGCGACGGATGATGTCCATATGGCCGAGCGTGATCGGATCGAATGTGCCGGGATAAACGCCGATACGGGTGCTCATAGCTTCAATGATCCCTTTCCAGCACGTAGCGCGCGATGTCGCGCAGCAAATCCGCCTCGCGCCCATAATGCCTGAGATGGGCGAGCGCCTGGTCGATCAGCAGCCGGCATCGCTCACGCGCCGGCTCGATGCCGAGCAGCGACACGAAGGTCTCCTTGCCCGCCCCGGCATCCTTGCGCAGCTTCTTGCCGACGGTCGCCTCGTCGCCCTCGACGTCGATCAGGTCATCGACGATCTGAAAGGCAAGCCCGACATCGCGCGCATAGCCGCGCAACCCGATGCGACCTTCCGGCGCGACGCGACCGAGGATCGCCCCGGCCTCCACCGCGCAGGAAATGAGTGCGCCGGTCTTCATCGCCTGCAAGCGACCGACGGTAGCCAGATCGAAGCTGGAGCGTTCCGCCTCAAGGTCCATCGCCTGGCCGCCCGCCATACCGGCCGGTCCGGCCGCGCGGGCAAATTCCAGCATCAATTCGGCGCGGACGAACGGGTCGGGATGCGTGGCAGGCTCTGCCAGTATCTCGAAGGCGAGCGCGTGGAGCGAGTCGCCAGCCAGAATGGCCATTGCTTCGTCAAACGCCTTGTGGACGGTCGGCTTGCCACGCCGCATGTCGTCATCGTCCATCGCGGGCAGATCATCGTGGATCAGCGAATAGACGTGGATCGCCTCGATCGCAGTGCCGATGCGTGCGATCTGATCGCGGTCGCAACCGAATATCTGGCCGGTGGCGAGAACCAGCAAGGGCCGCAGCCGCTTGCCGCCACCGATCGCTGCGTGGCGCATCGCGCGATAAAGGTCTGCGCGGGCATCGTCGGGAACGGTCAGCAGCAGATCGAAGCGCGCGTCGATCTCGTGCGCGGTTTCGGTCAGTGCCGCCTGAAGCGCGGGGGAGGGGTTCATCCGGCGTCAAACGGCGTGGTGCTGACGCGCCCTTCCGCATCCAGACGGATAGCCTCGATCCTCGTCTGTGCCGCATCGAGCCGCTCGGCGCAGCGGGCGCGCAGTGCGCTACCGCGCTCGTAAAGATCGATCGCCTCCGCCAGCGGCGTTTCGCCGGATTCCAGCTTGTGAACGATCGCTTCAAGTTCGCGCAGCGCTGCCTCGAACGTCATGGTCGTTATTGCATTCTCGTCGGGTACGGAAGCCATGGGCGGGCTATGCGGCAGGCGTTGGCCGGGGGTCAAGGTTGCTGGTGATCGCGATGTATCCGGCACGCGGATACTGTGCGGTCTTTCAGCGGCCGCCCTGCAACCGCACGAGAACCGACAACCCGAACATGCCCAGTTCGACCGTCGCCTGAGCAGCCGAGGGCGCGGTAATCGCCGAATCACCCTGGGGGAAGCTCAACGCAAGAAGCGGCCGCCGCTCGCCTAGCGCGGCAATGAGCAGCGCGGCGGCGATGAACAAGGCGGCGCGACGACGGCGTTCCATACCCTTGTATTGCTCTATTTGCAGGCGCGTGAAAAGGGCTCAGGCGGCGAATGCAGACGGAGCGTGACGCACGCGATCGCGGCCAGCCGCCTTTGCAGCGAACAGCGCCTGATCGGCGCGCCGATAGAGCGCCTTCCATCCGGCCTCGTCGTTGATCGGGCCGGCGCTGGTGCCAAGCGAGATCGTCACGGCCATATCGAACGGCATCCGTTCCTCGCGAACGCGGGTGAGCACCTCGTTCGCCAGGTCGTGGCCGTAATCCGGCATCAGCATCGCGAACTCCTCGCCGCCAAGCCGGGCGATCAGCGTGTCGGGCGGCGCAGCGGCGCGCAGCGCCCGGGCGATTATCCGCAAAACCTCGTCGCCGCCGTCATGGCCAAGCGTTTCGTTCACTGCCTTGAAGTGATCGATGTCCGCCAGCACAAGCAGATGCGGCAGATCGCGGCCGATCGCCGCATGCAGGAAGCCGCGCCGATTGAGCAGGCCGGTCAGCGGATCGGCGTCAGCGAGCAGGCGCGCGGCAATGGCCCGTTCGCGCGCCTCATCCCGTTCCGCCGCGATCAGGCGAAAGCGATACGCGATCGCCACGCTGGAGATCAGCGCCTCCAGCGCCATCGCCATGATCGTCGAATTGTCGAGCAGGAAGTGCCACCCAAACAGATGGAAATTCTGCGCCACGCGCACCCCGGCAAATACCACCGGCGCCGCCCAGGAAATGGAAAACAGCCAAAGATAGTTGCTGCGCGTCCGCCACGCGTTCCACAGGATGAATGGCACCAGCGCGATGAGCAGCAGGAAAGTGCTGGCGTAGATTCCGTCGAACAGGCGAATGTGCCAGGGCGCGAGCAGAATGACGCCGAACGGCGCAGCTAGCAGCGCAGCGGTAACGATCGATGCGGCGCGAGCGAGCCAACCCTGAAAGACTTCGCGTTCGAAGAAGCTTCGCGCGAAGGCCAGCGCGCTGGCGGCGGATGCTGCCAGCAGAATATAGTTGATGCGAAGCCGGTCGTTGTTTTCGAACGCCGGAAATACCCATGCCACGGCGCCTGAAGATGTGAAGGTGTAGAGCAGCAGGCCCGCCACCATCGCGCAATAGGCGAGCTGGAACTGGTGCCGCAGCGCAGCCCACAGCGCGAGATTATAAACCAGCAGCGCGAGGCAAAGCCCGGCGAAAGCGCCGTAGAGGGTGCCCAGGATCAGGTCCGATCGTGCGCTGTCTTTCACCGTCGCGAGCGCCGGACTTACCACGATACCGCGCAGATTGGCCGAGCCACGAACGTGCCACAGCATGCGCGTGACAGGAGCAGCACGCGGCGGAATCGCCATTTCAAAGATCGCCCCCAGCCGAAGCGCCCGCGAGGCTGCGTGGCCATCCATGTGCCGGGTAAGGATCACGCCATCGGCGTATAAAATGTGCAGGGTCGCTTCGTCCTGCCAGACGCTTGACGTGCGGACATAGGCGGCACGGCTCGAAAGCGGGCCGGAGCGCACCCAATAGTTGCCGGAGCCGAACGATGTCTGCGCCTTCGTGCAGTCGTATCGGTCTGTTGCGCGTAGCATGGTGGCCGCCACGTCTCCGGGGCGCGCCGGCGCCACGCAAACGGCGATCGGCGTCCCGACAACGCCGCTCTGCGCCGCAGCGGGAATAGCCGCGCACAGCGTGAGCAAGGTGAGGAGCGACCCGAATATTGCCCTTAAAGCCGTGGAACCCGACATACGGCTTACCGTAGTGTGCGCATCCGAAGATATCGTAAATGCCGCTAAACTGTGTCTAAGCGCCGGCGCCCTCATCGGTGACGACGCAATCACGCCCGCGATTCTTCGCCTGATATAGGAGAGCATCGGCGCGCTCCATCGCACTGTCGATGTGCTGTTTGTCGGCCGGCAGCGCCGTCAGCCCGGCGGAGAAGGTGATTCGGCCCAGCGGCTCGTCCGTTTCGCGCAGACGGAAATGGCGCTCACCCAGCGCGCGCCGCGCATCGTCCACCGTTTCCTGCGCCGTCGCGATGTCGCTGCGAATGACGAGCAGGAACTCCTCGCCGCCCCAGCGCCCGACGAAATTTTCGCCAAGAGACTCCAGCAGGCTCGACGCGACCGTGCGAAGGACGCGATCGCCGACGGCATGGCCATAGCGATCGTTATAGGATTTGAAGCGGTCGATATCGCACATCGCGATCACATGCGGATCGTTATTGCCGCAGGTGCGCGCAAGGTGGGTCTCGATCCCGCGCCGGTTGGGCAGACCCGTGAGCGCATCACGCTCCGCGTCGCCGACCGCGATCTCCAGCTTGCTGCGCAGTTGCTCAACCTGTTCTGTCGTAGCGGCAAGCTCGCGCTCGGAGCGCTGCGACTGCGCGAGGGTTGCGATCAGTAACTCGCGCAGCGTCGGCAGATCGGCGACGGCAAAATCGCCCAGCGTGAAGGCAAGTTCACGGTTGAATTCACCCGTGGTGGCCTGCGCCGCTGCAGCGAGATCGGCGAGGCGCAGCGTCTGGTGGCGCAGCGCGTCAGGCCCCACCTCGGCGCCGCCCTCGGCCGAGACCTCCACCTGGCTCATCGCGCTTGTCACGAAACGTGAATACAGCTCGTCCGCCTGCTGCTGGGAAATGCGCACGCGTCCGTCGATGATTTCCCGAACGGCTGCATTCAGCGCCGGAAGCGTTCCTCCAAGAAAGAAGAAGCCCAGCGCATAGTTGCGCGGCGTGGGCGCAAGGAACTGCTCCTGTAGAAACGAAACAGCGCGCTCGCTAAGGGCCCTGGTAGCTTTCATGCCGGCTATTTAACGGATGATAGTTAACAGATCGGTGACGGTTCTGCCGAAATGGAGCGATCGTGGTATCGCGCCCGTAATTTCAGCAGGTCTTGCCGCCAAGCATCCCGCCAAGCATCGCGCCCAGCCCAGGCTTACAGCGCTTCTTGTTCGGCTGGCCGGGCTGGCTATCTTGCTCGCTTCTTCCTTCCATTGCGCCGCCCATGGCGGACATGCCGGGCATAAGCATCGTCATCGAACGGTATCGCACCTTCGCTGTCCAGTCCGGGTGCCATGGTGCCCGCGGATCGGCCGGGCGAGGCGGATAGGCGAAATTCTGTTCGGGGCCATACGCATAGAGGAAGCTCATCAGCATTCCGCCCGATGCTTCCTTCACCTGTTGCGGGATCGCGCAACTCGTCTGCGAGGGCGGCATCACGATCTTCTGACCGATCAGCCGGGAAACGGTAGCGGGGGAAAGCCAGTCCGAGAGGCCCCCGCCGAATTCCCTGGCGCCGGCGGAGGTCCACCACACCATGTCGGCATTGTCCTGCCCCATGGATTTTCCGCCCATCGCCCAGGCGTAATAGCCGGTCGCGCCGGCGATCGAGCCCCAGCTAACCGTGGTCGCACCGCCGGGCAGCGGGGTGGAGCGCGCCGCGAGCGCCGGCATGAAATCCTGCGTCAGCGCGAATTTGATCTCTGGCGCGTAATTGCCGGCGATACGGTGATCGCCGAGGATCGACCCAACGCGGTCGCCCGACTTGCGATCCTTCGCATTGGGCCAGTCACCATAGGTTCGGCTGTTGCCAGGCAGCGGGCCGCGTTCGTTCGGCACGGACGCGCTGAACAGGCCGGGCGGGAACTGCCCCGGCGCCACTTTGGCGAAATCGATCACCACTGGCTGGCCCGGCCCCGCCTGCGCCCCGCAGCCCCAGAAAATCAGCAGCCGTCCCTTCGGACGCCGGAATTCGCCCGGCGTTTCGTCGCCGGTTGTCCGCTCGGGTGAGACGAGCCTCACGGATGCGCCGAGATTGGCGGCCGGCGGCATGAAATGATCCACGACCGGCGCGCCGCCATCCGCCGCAAGCGTGGAACCGAGGCGCAAGCGGAGGCTATGCCGCGTGGAGCTGCCCCCGCGTCCCATCATCGCCGCCATCGGGTTGCCCATCATCCCGCCATCGGTGGAAACGTCCATCACGTAGCGCGCCTTGGGCGCGGTGGCGGACTGCGCCTCGCCGCCCTGATGAACCGCAAGCGCCGCGATACATGCAGCGCTCCCCGCAATGGCCAATATCCCCCGCATCGCACCGTTCCCCTGTCGCCGCGTTGTCCGGCATTTTCATCGCGGGGGGCGTGACGAGATAGGATAAAAGCGACATGGCGGGAAATGATGCGCAGCCGAAATAAGCAAACGGGGCGGAAAGCATCGCCTTCCGCCCCGCAGGATCCATTTCGTTACTAAGCGTATCAGGCCTTTACCTTCTCCTTTGGGCCACCCTTCTTGCGCGGCTTCTTAGGTGCGGCCGCGACGATCTCGAACGACAGCGCATTGTCCTTGAGCTTGACGGTCACCTCGCCGCCGTGGACGAGTTTGCCGAACAGCAATTCCTCTGCGAGTGGCTGCTTGATCTTCTCCTGGATCAGACGACTCATCGGCCGCGCGCCATAGAGCTTGTCGTAGCCCTTGTCGGTCAGCCACTGGCGCGCCTCATCGCTCAGCTTGATGTGCACGTCGCGATCGGCGAGCTGCAGTTCGAGCTGGAGAATGAACTTGTCCACCACCCGCGCGACCACGTCCGTCGGGAGATAGCTGAACGGCACGATCGCATCGAGCCGGTTGCGGAATTCCGGCGTGAACATGCGTTGCACTGCCTGCTCATCCTCGCCCTCGCGGGTGAGATTGCCGAAACCGACCGTCTCGCGCGCCATGTCGCTCGCGCCTGCATTCGTCGTCATGATGAGGATGATATTGCGGAAATCGACCGTCTTGCCGTGGTGATCGGTGAGCTTGCCGTTGTCCATCACCTGCAACAGGATGTTGTACAGATCCGGATGAGCCTTCTCGATCTCGTCGAGCAGCAGCACGCAATGCGGGTTTTGATCGACCGCGTCGGTCAGCAGGCCGCCCTGATCGTAACCGACATAGCCCGGGGGCGCGCCGATCAGACGGCTGACCGAGTGACGCTCCATATATTCGGACATGTCAAAACGCTGGAGCGGTATGCCCATGATCGAGGCGAGCTGCTTCGCCACCTCCGTCTTGCCGACGCCGGTGGGGCCGGTGAACAAATAGCAGCCGATCGGCTTTTCCGGATCGCGCAGGCCGGCGCGGGAAAGCTTGATCGCCGACGACAGGTTCTCGATCGCCCTGTTCTGGCCGAACACGACACGCTTCAGATCGGTGTCGAGCGTCTCCAGCACCTTCTTGTCGTCGCTGCTCACCGTTTTCGGCGGGATGCGCGCCATCGTGGCGATGACCGCCTCGATCTCCCTGGGAGTGATCGTCTTCTTGCGCTTCGACGGCGCCACCAGCATCTGCATGGCGCCGACCTCGTCGATCACGTCGATCGCCTTGTCGGGCAGCTTGCGATCATTGATGTAGCGCGCCGACAGCTCCACCGCCGACTTGATCGCGTCGGGCGTGTATTTGACGCTGTGATGGCTCTCGAACGCGGAGCGCAGCCCGGCGAGGATCTTGATCGTATCCTCGATCGTCGGCTCGTTGACGTCGATCTTCTGGAACCGGCGCAGCAGCGCGCGATCCTTTTCGAAATGGTTGCGGAATTCCTTGTAGGTCGTGGAGCCGATGCAGCGGATCGTGCCGCCGGACAGCGCCGGCTTGAGCAGATTGGACGCATCCATCGCCCCGCCGCTGGTCGCGCCGGCGCCGATGACGGTGTGGATCTCGTCGATGAAAAGCACCGCGTCGGGCAGCTTCTCCAGCTCGTTCACGACCTGCTTCAGCCGCTCCTCGAAATCGCCGCGATAGCGGGTGCCGGCGAGCAGCGCGCCCATGTCGAGCGAATAGATCACGGCCGGCTTCAGCACGTCGGGCACGTCGCCCTCCACGATCTTGCGCGCCAGCCCTTCCGCGATGGCCGTCTTGCCGACGCCGGGATCGCCCACGTAGAGCGGGTTGTTCTTGCTGCGGCGGCACAGGATCTGCACCGTGCGATCCACTTCCGGCCCGCGCCCGATCAGCGGATCGACCTTGCCGTTGCGCGCCTTTTCATTGAGATCGACGGTGAACTGCTTGAGTGCGCTTTCGCCCTTCTGCTTCGGGTCCGCCTTTTCCTTCTTCTCTTCCTCCACGCCCTTGGGCGGCGTGGCTTCGTTCGCGGCGGCGCCCTTGCCGACGCCGTGGCTGATGAAGCTTACCGCATCGAGCCGGCTCATATCCTGCTGCTGGAGGAAATAGACCGCGTAGCTCTCGCGCTCGGAGAACAGCGCCACCAGCACGTTCGCGCCGGTCACTTCGTCGCGGCCCGAGGACTGAACGTGCAGGATCGCGCGCTGGACGACGCGCTGGAAGCCGCTGGTGGGCGAGGGGTCGGTCGCGTTTTCCACCTTGAGCGCGCCCAGCTCGGTGTCGAGATAATGCGCCACGGTGGTCTTGAGTTCGCCAAGATCGACGCCGCACGCCGACATCACCTGGCTGGCGTGCTCGTCGTCGATCAGCGCGAGCAGCAGATGCTCGAGCGTCGCATATTCGTGGCGGCGGGAGGATGCGGCCTCAAGCGCCTTGTGCAGGGTGGTTTCCAGTGCGCTGGCAAAGGATGGCATTACGATACTCCTGACAGGCCGCGAGACATGCGCGGCCCCTTTTCCACTATGTCGGAAGTGAAGGGCCCCGCATCAAGCGCTGGGGCTTCCGCACCGGGAGCATTGAGCCGACCCAGTGCGCCAGCGTTCACTTTCTGAATAACGCGTCGGCGCTTGCGCGATGGTTAACGGCGTATTCGATTTTCCGCCGGCAGCGCGCGATCTCGCCATCCAGCGCGGCGACGCGCGCTTCCAGCTCGGCTACCGACAGGCGATCGAGATCCTCGCGCAGCAGCGCGTTCAACGGATCATCGGGCCGCGGGCCGAGGATGTCATCCAGATCCATGCACCAAGCGTTGACCGGCGCCGGAGCGAAGTCAATAAGCGGCGCGAGATTTGGGGTAAGGGCGCAATCGATGACCGCGATTCCGACGACGATGCTGGCGATCGATCCCGACGCGCCCGGCGGGCCGGAGGTGCTGGTGCCGGTCGGGCGGCCGGTGCCGAGCCCCGGCGCGGGCGAGGTGCTGATCCGAGTCGCCGCCGCAGGCGTGAACCGGCCGGACGTGGTGCAGCGGATGGGCGCCTATCCGCCACCGCCGGGCGCACCCTCGATCCTGGGGCTGGAGCTTTCCGGCACGGTGGTGGCCACCGGCGCGGGCGCGGACGAGGCGCTGCTGGGCCGGAAGGTCTGCGCGCTGATCGGGGGCGGGGCCTATGCCGAATATGCCGTCGCGCCGGCCGGCACCTGCCTGCCGGTGCCCGAGGTCGTGACGATGATCGAGGCGGCGGCGATCCCGGAAACCTTGTTCACCGTGTGGACCAACCTGTTCGAGCGCGCCTTCGCGGTGGAGGGCGATACCGTGCTGGTGCATGGCGGCACCAGCGGGATCGGTACGATGGCGATCGCACTCGCCAATATCTTCGGGCTGGAGATCATCGTGACTGCCGGCTCCGATGAAAAGGTGGCGGCGGCGCGGAAGCTCGGCGCGGATCACGCGATCAACTATCGCACCGAGGATTTCGTCGAGCGCGTGAGGGAAATCACCGACGGCAAGGGCGTCGCGGCGGTGCTCGACATGGTCGGCGGCGATTACGTGCCGCGCAACCTGAAGTGCCTGGGCGAGGATGGCCGCCACGTATCGATCGCGGTGCAGGGCGGGGCGAGCGCGACGATCCCGATCTTCGACATCATGCGCCGCCGCCTGACACTGACGGGATCGACGCTGCGCCCGCGCGATACCGGCTTCAAGTCGCTGGTGGCGGAAGAGCTGCAGCGCATCGTGTGGCCGCATGTCGAGGCGGGGCGGTTGCGCCCGGTGATCGATCGCACCTATCCGCTGGCCGAAGCGGCGGCGGCGCATCGCCGGATGGAGGCGGGCGACCATGTCGGGAAGATCGTGCTGACGATGGGGTGAGCGGCGATCGATGCTCAGCGCGTCATCCGCTGCGGCACGATCACCGTGACGCCGTCGAGGTGCAGGGTGCGCGCCCGCGCCTGCGCCGGGATGCGGGTCGGCCCGGTCAACACGTAAAGGCGGTCGGGCGCGAGGCGTCCTGCGTAAAAGTCCGCTGATTCCGCCGCCAGTCGTGCTTCGGTCGCGGGGGATTTGCGCGCGGCATAGACCAATCGCATCGGTCTGCCGTGATCGATCGCGCGCCACGCGACCTCCTGAAACAGCGCGAGATCCGCCTCGGCGCGCGCGGGCACGAACGTGATGTCCTGCGCCGCCGCGATCGCGCGGCCCCAGCGTGGATCGATCGTGCGCGCGTACGTCACCCGTCGCGCCGCCTCGGCGCTCGTCGATCGCGCCGCCGCGGCGATCCCGGCGGTGTCCGCCACCTGGATCGCGAGCGCCGCGCCCAGCACCAATGGCGCGCGGCCATGCGGAATACGGAAGGCGAGCAGCACCAGCGCGAATATCAGCGTATAGGTCGCCGGCCAGAACAACCTTCCCGACGCGCGAACGAGGTCGAGAGCGGGCGCGAAAACGGTCGGCAAGGCGAAACGCGCAACCGGCGACCCGGCGAAATCGGGGAAATTGCTGATCGCGACGAGCGTGAGCACCGCCAATGCCGGCAGCAGCCAGCCGAGGCGGCGCGGAACGCCGTCAACGCCGTATTTTATCGCAGCGACCGTCCCGACCGGGATGAGCAGCAATATCCCGAGGCCGAGATACTGGAATCCTTCCAGCCCGCGCCCCTCGCGTTGCGGGATTGCGGGTAGCAACGTCCCATATCCCGGGTTCGCCGGATTCCACAGCGCGTCGAGCGGCATCGCGAAATAGCCGTAGGTGCCGGTCGGAGCGAAGCGGCCCCCCGCGCCAAGCCAGAATTCGACCAGCGCCAGCATGGCCAGCGTGAGGACGGCGCCCGATGCAATCGCGAGCCGCTCGGTCGGCGCCCGCGCCTGCCAGCAGATCATCATCATCGCGCTGGCCCAGACGGCGGCGACCATCACCAGCAGGTAGCTATGGACCAGCGCGGCGACCGCTAGCAGAAGTGCCCAATGCGCCAGGGAGCGTGTGCGGCGGGGGTCTGTAAACAGCCACAGCGCCCACAGGATCAGCCAATGCGCGAAGAGATTGGCATGGATATACCGGTTCATCAGCGTGGGCGTCGCGGCAAGGAGCGCCACGCCGCACCACAGGCTGATCGCATCGGGCGCGTGCCGCCGCAGCAACAGCCATGCGAACAGGATCTGCAGGAACGCGCAAAGCAGC
Source organism: Sphingomonas sp. 3P27F8 (assembly GCF_005502745.1). Taxonomy (GTDB): domain Bacteria; phylum Pseudomonadota; class Alphaproteobacteria; order Sphingomonadales; family Sphingomonadaceae; genus Sphingomonas. Next base: position 135,791 of record NZ_SCNL01000008.1, on the reverse strand, counting down.
AGCCACGGCCCGACCAGTTGCGTATCGGCGGGCAGCAATGCCGCCAGCGGCTTTGCCGCAAGGGTGACGAGCGGGTTCGAATCCGTGAACAATATTGGCACCCCGTCGGGGGCGTTGAGTATGCCGGTGCGCCCGCTCCATCGCGCGGCGGGATCATGCAGATAGGCATGCGTGCCGAGTGCGTTTTCGCCATTGTCGCTTCCCCGGATCAGCCAGCCGACATTGCCGATCTCGAGCGTCGCGGGGTCGAACAACGCCAGGAACAGCGCGATCGGCAGCAGGAGCAGCGGCAATCGGGCGGCGAGCGCGGACATTGCCCGTCCCTAGGGCCGGATGGTTAATATCGGCCAAATCGCTGTCGGCCATCACGTGAAAGATCGAGTTTTCTTCAAACGGTAACGGCGGCGTGACGTGGGCGTAACACGCGGCGGGCATGGAAGCGGCAGGGAGGGCCGCCCATGCCGACGACCGTTCTACCGATCGCTGCGACAGCCGGCGATGTTGCCGATTTCACCGACTTCGCCAACAGCCATCCGCATCAGCCCGAGCGCGCCGAAACGGCGCGGCGGCGTTATCGCACGATCTGGATCAGCGATATCCACCTGGGCACCCGCGGCTGCAACGCCCAGATGCTGATCGATTTCCTGGATCATGTGGACAGCCAGACGATGTATCTGGTCGGTGACATCATCGACGGCTGGCAGCTTCGCAAGCGCTTCTTCTGGCCGGCCGCGCACAATGATGTGATCTGGCGGCTGATGAAACGCGCGCGGCGCGGCACGCGGATGATCTACATCCCCGGCAACCACGACGAGATGTTCCGTCAGTTCGCCGGCCTCGATTTCGGCGGCATCCAGATACGGCGCAAGGCGATCCACGAAACCGCCGACGGACGCCGCCTGCTGGTGCTGCATGGCGACGAGTTCGACGCGATCACGCTGTCGCACCGCTGGCTCGCTCATGTCGGTGACGCGGCATACAACGTGCTGATGACGCTCAACCGCTGGGTGAGCGCGGTCCGTCGCCGGTTCGGCATGCCGTATTGGTCGCTCAGCAAGCACGCCAAGGCGAAGGTGAAGAACGCGGTCGCGTTCATATCCCGCTTCGAGGAGATCGTGGCAGAGGCGGCGGGCAGCCGCGGCGTGGATGGCGTGGTGTGCGGCCATATCCACACCGCCGAGATGCGCGAGATCGCCGGGATCGCCTATTACAACGACGGCGACTGGGTGGAGGGCTGCACGGCGCTGGTCGAGCATTTCGACGGGCGGATGGAGGTGATCCACTGGGCCGACGAGATCGCCGCCCGCGCCTGCGACACCGTCGTCGCGCTGGCGGCCTGAGATGCGGATCGCGATCGTCACGGACGCCTGGGCGCCGCAGGTCAACGGCGTGGTCCGCTCGCTGGAGGCCGTGACCGGCGAACTGCGCGCGATGGGGCACCAGGTGCTGGTGATCGCGCCGGATACGTTCCGGTCGCTGCCATGCCCGACCTATCCCGAAATCCGCCTCGCGCTGGCGGGCGTGCGCGCGGTGGGCGACCGGATCGCGGCATTCGCGGCGGAAGCGGTGCATATCGCGACCGAAGGGCCGCTGGGCGTCGCCGCGCGGCGCTGGTGCGTGGCGCGCGGCCGCCCGTTCACCACCGCCTATCACACGCAATTCCCGGATTATGTGGCGGCGCGCACGGGCATGAATCCCGAATGGGTGTGGCGCTATATCCGCTGGTTCCACGCGCCGGCGCACGGCATCCTGGCCTCCACCCCGACGATCGAGGCGACGCTGGCGGCGCATGGGCTGCCGCATGCACGCCGGTGGGGGCGCGGTGTCGCCGCCGAGTTTCATGCGGACGGCGCGCTCGATGCGGCGATCGCCGCGCTGCCGCGCCCGATCATGCTGTATGTCGGGCGGGTCGCGGTGGAAAAGAACATCGCCGCGCTCCTCTCGCTCGATCGCCCGGGCAGCAAGATCGTCGTCGGCGACGGCCCGGCGCGCGCCGAGCTGGAGGCGCGGTTTCCGGAAGCGCATTTCCTCGGCGGCCGCTTCGGCGAGGCGCTGGGCGCGGCCTATCGCTCAGCGGACGTGCTGGTGTTTCCCAGCCGCACCGACACGTTTGGGCTGGTGATGATCGAGGCGCTGGCGTGCGGCACGCCTGTCGCCGCCTATCCGGTGACCGGGCCAATCGACGTGCTGACGCCGGAAAGCGGCGCGATGGACGAGGATCTGTCCGCCGCCGTCGATCGCGCGCTGCTGCTCGATCCGCGGCGCTGCGCGGAATTCGGCGCGCGGCACACGTGGCGGGCGAGCGCGGAACAGTTTCTGGCCGCGCTCGCGCCGGTCCCGGTCGCTTACGCCGCCTGACGGCTTGCCCTAATGAGCGGGGCGCACTAAGTCGTCTGGCGTGCACGGCCGCTCCGGTAAGGGGCGGCCCTATTTGTTTCCGACGGAGTTCTAGCCGTGGCCCAGCCGCTCATGCCTCATGCGACCGCCTCCTGGCTGGTCGACAATACCTCGCTCAGTTTCGAGCAGATCGCCGATTTCTGCGGTCTTCACATCCTGGAGGTCCAGGCGATCGCCGACGATACCGCCCAGACGAAGCTCACCGGCCGCGATCCGGTACGCGCGCACGAGCTGACGGTGGACGAGATCGAGAAGGGGCAGGCCAACCCCGATTATCGCCTTCAGATGATCAAGGGCCCCGAGCAGGTCCGCCGTACCAAGGGCCCGCGCTATACGCCGGTTTCCAAGCGTCAGGACAAGCCGGACGGCATCGCCTGGATCATCCGCAACCACCCGGAAATCAGCGACGGCACGATCTCCACGCTGATCGGCACGACCCGCACGACGATCGCCGCGATACGCGAGCGTAGCCATTGGAACATCGCCAATATCACCCCGAAGGATCCAGTGACGCTGGGCCTCACCTCGCAGCGCGAACTGGACGCCGCGGTGGCCAAGGCGGCCAAGGCGTCCGGTGTCGAGCAGGCGCCGACCGACCACCGGCTCGAGGGCGATCGCGAGGCGCTGATCGAGCAGCTTCGCGCCGAGCGCCTCCAGGCCGCGCGCGATGCCGCCTCGGCGGGTGAGGACGCGGCGACCCCCGGCGACGGCGGCTTCGTGGACCCGTTCCGCCGCTGAGCCGATAGGGTACGGCGGATGGATCGATCGCGCGGCGCCCTGCGTCGTCGCGGTCGGCGGGGATCGATCCGAAATGAACCGGGATTGATTGGCGCCACCCCCGTCGCTTCTGGCACTCCGCCGTCGCGGAGGGCTTATGGTCACATTGTTTCGGCGGCTCGGTGGCTGGCTGCGCAACAAGCGATCGTCGCGCACGGATTGCGAGGATTGCGGGGCAACATTGTCGCGCGACGAAGTGCAGGTATGCGGTCGCTGCCTATGGGATGCGCGGCAATGGTAGTCGCGATCCTTGCAGGCGTTGCGGGAAATTAAGCCGATCGCTTGAGAAAAGCGCCCGGTGGTGGCACCCTCGTTCGCGATGGCAACACATTTCCAGCGCACCCTAATCGGCGACGAGGGGCTGACTCCGACCAGCCACGCCGGCCTCACCTTCCCTTTTGGCGAGCGCGGGCCGCAGCCGGGCGAACTCCTGACGCTGGCAGACGGGATCCGCTGGTGGCGAGTGCCGATGAGCGGGCCGCTCAAACACGTCAACGGCCTGATCCTCGATGACGGCGCGGGCGAGGCGCTCGCGGTCGATACCGGCACCGCCTCGCCGCGCTCGACCGAGGCGTGGAACGCGATCCTTGGCGGCCCGCTGGAAGGCACGCGGATCAGCCGCGTGCTGGGCACGCATATGCATCCGGATCATATCGGGCTTGCCGGCTGGCTTTCGCGCCGCTTCGAGGATGCGCCGCTGGTGATGACGCGCACCGAGTGGCTCATGGCGCGGATGCTGGCTGCCGACGCGCGGCCCGAAGTGCCGCCCGAGCAGCTCGATTTCTGGCGGGGCGCGGGGTGGGACGAGGCGCAGATCGCGCGCGGCGCCGGCGTCGGCTGGTCCAATTTCGCGAAGATGATTTCGCGGCTGCCGATCACCTATACCCGCATCCGCGACGGCGAGGTGATGCGGATCGGCGGGGCGGACTGGCATGTCGTCACCGGGAGCGGTCACAGCCCGGAACATGCCTGTCTGATCGATTATGACCGCCGCATCCTGATCGCGGGCGATCAGGTGTTGCCCAAGATCAGCTCGAACGTCTCGATCCACGTCAGCCAGAGCAACGAGGATCCGCTCGGCGACTGGCTGGAGTCGATCGCCAGATTCCGCCAGTTGCCCGATGACCTCTTGGTGCTGCCCGGCCACGGCGACCCGTTCTACGGCCTTCACGCCCGCCTCGATGCGCTGGATCGCGAACATCGTGACCGGCTCGACGCGCTGGTCGAACTGATGACGAACGCGCCGATTTCCGCCGTCGATTGTTTTTCCACGCTGTTCCGCCGGCCGATCGGGCCGGATGTGATCGGCATGGCGACAGGCGAGGCGCTCGCCCATCTGCGGCGGCTTGAGGTCGAGGGGCGGGCCGTGCGCGAGGTGACGGACGGCGTCTGGCGGTTCCGCCGCACGTGACGCGACACCAGGCTTCCCCCGCGGCGATTGCGGGCTATGATCGCGGCACGCCGGGGGGCGAACACGAGGTTCACATGACCGATCCGTCGCTGCGCGACCGTGCCGTCCGCGTCTATGACGCTTTCACCCACGACCATCGCGACCGGCGGACGTTGCTGCGCGAGATGACCGCGCTCGCCGGATCGGTCGCGCTGGCCGAAGGGCTGATCGCGGCGATCGGCGCATCGCCCGCCCGCGCGTCGATCACCGCGCCGGGAGACGCGCGCCTGCTGACCCAGACAGTGAGCTCAACTGTCGCTGGCAAACCGGCGACCGTCTATCTCGCGCGGCCGAAGGCGGGCGGACGAAAGCTTGGCACGGTGATGGTCATCCACGAGAATCGCGGCCTCAACGACCATATCCGCGATGTGGCGCGGCGCGTCGCCCTGGCAGGGTTTCGTGCCGTCGCACCCGATTTCCTCGCGCCATGGGGCGGCACGCCGGCGGATGAGGACAAGGCGCGCGACATGATCGCCAAGGCCGATTATGACGTGATCGTCGCGCAGGGGCTGGCGATCCTCGCCGATGCGAAGCGCGGCGCTGGCACGAGCGGCAAGGTCGGCATGGTCGGTTTCTGCTGGGGCGGGGCGTTGGTGGATCGGCTCGCGGTGGCGGCCGGCGCGGCAATCGATGCCGGGGTCGCATATTACGGCCCTGCGCCCGCGCCCGAACAGGCGGTGAAGGTCGGGGCGCCGCTGATGCTCCACTACGCCGGCAAGGATGCGCGTGTCGCACAGACCGGGGAGCCGTGGGTCGCTGCGCTCAAGGCCGCGGGCAAGAAGGTCGAGGCGTTCACCTATCCCGGCGTCGATCACGCCTTCAACAACGACACGTCGGCCGAACGCTATGACAAGCCCGCCGCTGAACTCGCCTGGGGGCGGACGATCGCGTTTCTGCACAAATATCTCGACGGTTGAGACCGCGCCGGGGCGAGCGGTCCGCGATGAATACCCCGTTTCATCACCGCACGCCCACCGAGGTGGTGAAGTTACGATGACATTCCGGCCGGCACCGGATAATGGGCGGCTCGAATCAGCCAGAAGAGACAGGTCATTCGCCAGATCGCCGCGCTGCCCTATCGTATCGAAGGATCGTCGCGGGACAGCGAAGTCAAGGTTCTGCTTGTCACCTCGCGCGGGACGGGGCGCTGGGTCGTGCCCAAGGGCAATATAGCCTCCGGCGCCTCGCTTCACGCGGCGGCGGCGAAAGAGGCGGAAGAAGAGGCGGGGGTCGCGGGCGCGCTGTGCCCGGTGCCGCTCGGCGCCTATCGCTATCGCAAACGTCGCGCGAGCGGCGCCTCGCTGATGGTGGACGTGGATCTTTTCCCGCTGGCGGTGACGCGCGAACTGTCGACCTGGAAGGAACAGGCGGAGCGCGATCGCCGCTGGTTCACGCTCTCCGATGCGGCGCATGCGGTCGATGAGCCTGACCTGCGCGAACTGATCCGGTCCTTCGCCCCGTCGCAGTTCGAGGTGGCGGTGCGGCGGCGACCGTCCTTCATCGGCCAACAACCCATTTCCGGAGTTCGTTCAATGTTCGCCTGGTTCCAGCGTCTGCTGCCCAAGACCGGCAATTTCTTCGAGTTGTTCGAGGCGCATGCCGCAACGGTATTGGCCGGGGCGGAGGCCACCGCGCGCCTGCTGGAAGGAGGACCGGAATCGCGCGAGCATATCCGCGAGATCATCGAGCGCGAGCACGATGCCGACCAGATCACCCGCGAGGTGCTGACAACCGTCCGTACCACCTTCCTGACGCCGTTCGACCGTGCCGCGATCACCGCGCTGATCGGCGCGCTGGATGACACGATCGACGAGATGCAGGCCGCCGCGAACGCGATCGACCTCTACAAGGTATCGGAATTCGCCCCGGAGATGCGCGACATGGCCGGCATCATCCTGGATGCCGCGCGCGTTGCCGCCGAGGCGATGCCGCTGCTGCGCGACGTCTCCCGCAACGGGAAGCGCCTGCACGAGTTGACCGAGCGGCTGGTGCGGATCGAGGGCCATGCCGACGAAATCCATGCGGCCGGGCTCAAGCGCTCGCTGGAAGCATATGGCGCCAGCGACACGCTGCGCTTCGTGGTGGAGCGCGAACTCTACAAGCATCTGGAGCGGATCGTGGATGCGTTCGAGGATGTCGCCGACGAGATCGACGGCATCGTGATCGATCACGCCTGATCCGACGATGCACCAACTCGCCTTTCCGCTGCTCGTCGGGCTGATCCTGGTCGCGCTCGCGTTCGATTATCTCAACGGCCTTCACGATGCCGCCAATTCGATCGCCACGGTGGTGGCGACGCGGCTGCTGTCGCCGGTGAAGGCAGTGGTGTTCGCCGCCTTCTTCAATTTCGCCGCCTATTTTCTCACCATCGCCTTCCCCAGCCTCCACGCCGTCGCCGAGACGATCGGCAAGGGGCTGGTGGACAAGGATATCGTGACGCCGGCGGTCATCTTCGGTGCGCTCGGCGGGGCGATGTCATGGAACGTCATCACGTGGCTGCGCGGCATCCCCTCCTCATCGAGCCACGCGCTGGTCGGCGGCCTGATCGGCGCCGGCGTGGCGCATGGCGGGATGGCGGCGGTGAAATGGGCCGGGCTCAACAAGACCCTGCTCGCGATCGTCCTGTCTCCGTTGCTCGGGATGATGCTGGCAATGCTCATCATGCTGGTCAGCAGCTGGGCGCTGCATCGCGCGACGACATTCCAGGCCGAGCGATCGTTTCGCGTGCTGCATCTGATCTCGTCCGCCACCTATTCGCTGAGCCACGGGCTCAACGATGCGCAGAAGACGATGGGGGTCATCACCGTGCTGCTCTATTCGACCGGCTATCTCACCGGCCCGTTCGAAGTGCCGCACTGGGTGGCCGTGAGCTGCTATATTGCGATCGCGCTGGGCACGGTGACGGGCGGGTGGAAGATCATCGAGACGATGGGCTCGCGTATCACCAAGCTGTCGCAGCATCAGGGGTTCAGCGCGTCGCTCGCTGGGTCGATCGTGCTTTTCGGTGCCTCCATGCTTGGTATTCCGGTTTCGACGACGCACACCATCACCGGCGCCATCGTCGGCGCGGGGACGGCGCGGCGGGCATCCTCCGTGCGGTGGGGGGTGGCGAGCAACGTCGTGGTGGCATGGATCATCACCATCCCCGCATCCGCCGCGATCGGCGCACTATTCTATCTGGTGACGCGGATTTTCTGATGTGATGGGGTGGCGGCCCGCCGCCGTCAGAACATCTTCCGCAGCGACAGGCTGATCGTGCGGCCCAGCGGATCGAGATAACCCGGCTGATAGGCGAGCGGCGTCGCCCCTGTCGCATCCGTCACCCGCTGGCGGCTGTTGAAGATATTGTCGATGCCCAGCGACACCCGCAGCCCGCGTGCCCAGCTTTCATGCGGGACGCGGTTCTGGATATTCGCGAACAGCCGCAGGTTGAATGTCGCCAGCGACGAGAAGCGCAGATCGCCGATCGCCGGGGTGGCGGATGTTCTGGTGGTCGCCGCGCCCTTGAAGTTGCCGCTCAGCCGCAGCCCGATGCCATTATCCACAACGCCGGCGTTGAACGAGATCTGATGGCGGGGCTGCGTGATCGCACCGATCGTATCGCCCGCGAGCAGATCGAGCGGCTGGGTGCCGTCACGCAGGATCAGCGTGTCGCGGATCGACCATGTATGCCAGATCGACAGCTGTAGCCGCGCCTCGTTGCCGCCGCCGCCGCGGAAGCCGCCGCGCCCGCCGCCGAACCCGCCACGGCCACCCGGACCGCCGAAACCGCCAGGCCCATTGGGCGGCCCGAAGCCCCCGGGCGGTGGCCCACCTGGCGGCGGCCCTGCGTCTTCAGGTGGAGGCGGCGGCGGCGGGTTGCCCGCGTCGCCATTGGGGCGTTGCCCGTTGACCACCACATCGTTCGCCGCATCCGGCGGCGGCGGCGGCGCACCGTCCGCGCCGGGCTGGGGCGGCGGCCCGCCTTCGGTGCCCGGCCGCGCGAACTGACCGCCCCCCTCGCCGCGCTGGCGATTGCGGAACGCGGCCCAACCACCGGGTGGCGGGGCAGGGCGGGTGGCCGCGCGCAGCACCTTCGAGAAGACGATGCACCAGCGCAATTGCTCCTTGTCCTCGCGCGCGAAATTCAGCGGCCGCGCATCGATGGTTTCCAGGTCGCCGGTCTCGGGATCGCGGAAGAAGCGATCCGGGAAGGCGCTCTGCGCGACCAGGCTTGCGCCGCTGAGGCTGCCGATCGGGTTGTTCACCCGGCTGCTGAGGTAATTGGCGTTGATCGTCAGATCGAGCTTCGACACCGGCTTCAGCGAGAAGCCAAGCTTGAACACGTGCCGGTCGTCGGCCTTCAGATCGGGATTGCCGCCGGTGATCTGCGATACCTGCACCGTCTGCCCGGTGGTGAAATCGAAAATGCGGACATTGGGAGTGATGAGCAACGGGCCGCGAAGCTGCTGCAGCGTGGGAGCGACGCGATCCTCGTTGACCGAAGCGATCACGGTGATCCCGGTGCGCGGCGTCCAGTTCAGCCCATAGCCGAATGTGCCGAGCGTGCCGTAATCCGAAAGCTGGTTCACCGCGCCGTTGACGTTTGCCGTAAGCGTGCCGATCGCGCTGCCGAAGCCGGTCTTGGTGCTCGTGATCGGGATGTCGAAGCTTAGCTGCGCATTGCCGGTCGATCGGGTGACCGCGTTGGCCATCGCAGCGCTCCCCAGCCGATCCGTGGTGGACGTGAGCTGGCTCGCGTTGCCGCCGATCTGGAACGAGGTGCGCACCTTGCCGCCCGGCAACGAGAACAGCGGGCCGGAGGCAAGCAGGGAAGCGCCCGCCGTGTTGCTGATCGCCACGGCATGCTGATCGCGCACGAAAGGATTCTGGAAACGGTCATTGTCGCTGCGCGTATCGCTGTGATCGTACGTGCCGGTGAAAGACAGCTTCCAGCTCGTCGACAGATCGTAGTTCAGCGTGACGCCCGCGTGCGCGGTGAAACTGTCGCTGTCCTGCCGAAGCGCGGCGATCTCGTTCGGATCGAGCGCGCCCGATAGCGGCGCGCCGCCTGTCAGCCCGCGGCTCGTCTGATAGCCGGCGGTGCCGTTCAAGGACGCGGTGAGCTTGGGCGAGATCTGATAGGCGTAGGTGCCGTTGACCGAATAATCCCGCGTCGATGGCTGGAGCGTGCGATACGCCGGATCGCTGGCGAAGGGGTTGGCCGGATCGCTCGCGGCCGGATCGGGGATGATGCCGCGCTGGCTTTCGAGCAGCGAGGCGCTGGTCTTGGCACGCGCGGTGACGTTGACGCGCTGGCTGTCGTGGATGCGGGTGATGCCTAACTCGCCGTTGGTATTGCCGCCGCCGCCATCGGTCGCCGCGCCCCCCCCCGCGCTCACGGTATGCGCGCGGAAGCGCCGGCGCAGGATGATGTTCACCACCTTCTGCGTCGCGCTGTAGCCGTATTTCAGCGCCACCTCTTCCGGCAGGATATCGACGCGCGCAATCGTCTCGGTCGGCAGATCGCCGATCTCGTTGATGCCGGAGATGCGCTTGCCGTTGACCAGCACCACCGGGCCGCTGCTCCCGCGCCCCTGGATGCTGCTGGTCTGGTCCGAAATCTGATCGAGCAGATCGCTGACCGAATCGACCCCGTAAGCGGCGATATCGGCGGGGGTCAGCCGGTTCTCCGCCGGAATGTCGCCGACCACCGAGCCGGGCAGGGCCTGGCCGGTCACGACGATATCTTCCTGCTGCGTCGCATCGGTTTCGGCCGCGGGGGCGCTTGGCTGCCTCGCCTCCTGCGCCGTTGCGGCGGGTGCGTAGGTGAGCGCGCAAAGCACGAGGGCGATCGAGGAATGCAACGAACGGCGAGAGGCAAAAGATGAGGTGGACATGATTTCCCGGTGATGACCCAGCCAAGATGAATGCAGGCTTGTTGCGTGGGTTAGTTCGTTTCTCGGCCCGGCGGCGGAGCGCGGTCCTCGTCGCGGTCATCCTGCTGTTGCGGCGGCCGGTGGAACGGATGATCGCCGCGCGGGCCGCCGTATCCGCCGCGCACGTGGGTGTCGATGGCGGGAAGCTCGCTTTCGGTAATGAAGCCATCGCCGTTGCGATCGAGCAGGATGAAGCGCTGATCGGCCGCCTGCATGAATTCGCCAGGATCGATCCCGCGATTGAAATTGGTGTCCGCCGCCGTCACCGGCTCGGGCAGCGACAGGTAGCTCCAGCGTGCGGCGCCTTGCCGGTCCTCGCGCGCGGGCCGGGGCGCGGTCCCGCCGGATGCTTCCCCGCCCTCGCCGCCGAATCCACCGCCGCGGCGCCCGCCACCGCCACCGCGACCGCCGCCATGGCCGCCTCCGCTGCGCCCGCCCGCAGGGGCCGTGCCACGCGCAGCGCCGGCGTCGCGCACGCGGATTTCCGGCACCATTCGGGTTTCGTAGATATCGATTTCGTCGGGATCGATCTCGCCATCGGCGTTGCGATCCAGCACCTTGAAGAAGCGCATCGCATCGGCGCGGAATTCGGCGCGATCGATCCGCCCGTCGTGATTGGCGTCGGCCGCGTCGAACCACGCCTTTTCGGGGTGCGCGACCCGGAATGGTTCGCCCATCGGGCTGATGAAAAGATAGTGCGGCTGGCCATCTCCGTTCGGGCGGTGATGGCCGGGGCCACCGTCGTGGCGGGGAGGCGGCGGGCGATCGGTGGCGCAGGCGCCAAGCATCAACGTCGCGGTCAGAATCGAAATGCGGAACATGCGGCACCCCCGGTTGCTGTCGTCCGCGCTTGTCAGGGGCGATCGTCTCGGCGGTATTGCAGCGCTGCAATGATTGTCGTGGCGGTGCAATGCACGGCCCTTGCGCCCCGGCGAGCGAGCGCGGATAGCGCGCGGCACATTCATCCGCCGGAGCGCCCGTGCCGACCGCCTACGACCTGATCCGCCCCGCGATCTTCCGCCTCGATCCGGAGAGGGCGCACAGCCTGACGATCGCCGCGCTGCGCCTGATGCCGCGTCGCGCCTTGCCGGCCGCCGATCCGGCGCTGGCGGTGGAGGTGGCGGGGCTGCGCTTTCCCAATCCGCTCGGGATGGCAGCGGGGTTCGACAAGGATGCGCAGGTGGCGGACGCGCTGCTAGGGCTTGGTTTCGGCTTCGCGGAAGTCGGCACGATCACCCCGCTGCCCCAGCCCGGCAACCCGCGCCCGCGCCTGTTCCGGCTGGCCGAGGATCGCGCCGTCATCAACCGTTTCGGCTTCAACAGCGCGGGCGGCGAGGCGGCGGCGCAGCGGCTTGCGGCACGGGCCGGCCGGGCCGGGATCGTCGGCGTGAACATCGGCGCAAACAAGGATTCGGCCGATCGCATCGCCGACTATGTCACGATGGCGCAGCTGATGACGCCTTACGCGAGCTATCTCACGCTCAACATTTCCAGCCCGAATACGCCGGGCTTGCGCGCGTTGCAGGATGTCGGCGCGCTGCACGATCTGCTCGATCGCGTGCTCGCGGTGGTGGCGGGCGCGGTGCCCGTATTCCTGAAGGTGGCGCCCGACCTCCAGCCCGCCGATGTGGACGCGATCGCCCGCGCCGCGCTCGACCGGCGGCTCGGCGCGCTGATGGTGAGCAACACGACGATCACGCGTCCGCCGCTGCGCTCGGCCAATGCCGGGGAGGCGGGCGGTCTTTCCGGCGCGCCGCTGCGCCTGCTGGCGTTGCAACGGCTGCGTGATTTCCGCACGGCGACCGGGGCGGCACTGCCCTTGGTGGCGATCGGCGGCATCGCCACGGCGGATCACGCGTGGGAGAGCCTCCGCGCTGGCGCGAGCCTCGTCCAGCTTTATAGCGCGATGGTTTACGAGGGGCCGGGGATTGCGCGGCGGATCGTGCGCGGGCTGCGCGAGCGGATGCGGCGTGAGGGGGTGAAGTCGATCGCGGAAGTGACCGCCGCCGAGTTTTGATTGCGGGTCGACCGCGATCAGGAATAGACTGGCATCGTCACCCGGAAAGTCAGATGTAAATCAATGTCTTACGCGCGCTTCGCATTGACAACCTTTGCAAATATGCTGGGTACGCTTGATCACCTTCTCGGCAAGGCGCAGCAGGCCGGGCTGACGGACGACGTGCTCTCCGTGAAACTATCCGACGATATGTTTCCGCTCGAGCTGCAGTTCCGTGTCGCGCTCAATCAGATATTGCTGGCGATTGCGCAGGTCGGCGGCGAGGCGATCCCGCTCGAAGAAACGCCATATCGGTCGTTCGCTGAAATTCGCGAACGGATCGCGGCGGTCCTGTCGCACATCGATCGATCCGACCCGGGCGGATGGGCGGATCCCGACGCGATCGTGGACCTCACATTGCCCAATGGCGTGCGTTTCGCGATGTCGGCGGAAGATGACATTCGCGACTGGATCATGCCGAACTTCTATTTCCATGTGACGATGGTCTATGCGCTCTTTCGCCAGGCGGGGCTTTCGATCGGCAAGATGGACTATTTGCCGCATATGGCACGGCACATCGTTACGGAGGCGCGCCAGAACGCCACGTGAGGTTCGAGCGCGGCGTGGCCATGCCTCGGCTCAGGCGCTCCACCGTGCTCGTGCCCTCATTACCCCGCCCGGCGCGGTGAGGCCTTTCCCGCGACCATCCGTTCGCCATCGATCACGATCGGCCCCGCCACGCCCGGCACGCCATCGAGCGCCAGGCGCATCCCGCGCGCGATTACCTGCGGGTCGGCGAACACCTCGTCGACGTTGTTGATCGGCCCTGCCGGCACGCCCGCCGCCTCCAGCGCCTCGGCGAGCGCCGCTTTGTTCCAGTCGAGGATGGTGCGCGTCAGGATCGGGATCAGCGCATCGCGGTTTGCCAGCCGCGCCGGGTTGGTGGCGAAGCGCGGGTCATCCGCCAGCGGGAGGCCCAGCACGGAGCACAGTTTGGCGAACTGACCGTCATTGCCCACCGCGACGATCAACTCGCCATCCGCGCAGGCGAACGCCTGATAGGGGGTGAGGTTGGCATGGCCGTTGCCCATGCGGTGCGGCACCTTGCCGCTCGCCATCCAGTTGAGTGCCTGATTGGCGAGCACGGCCACCTGCGTATCGAGCAGCGCCATGTCGATATGCGCGCCATCGCCGCTCACGTCGCGGCGGCGCAGCGCGGCAAGGATCGCCACCGCCGAATAGACGCCGGTGAAGATGTCGGCATAGGCGATACCGGTCTTCTGCGGCGGACCATCCGGTTCGCCCGTGAGCGACATGATGCCGCCGATCCCCTGGATGATGAAATCATAACCGGCGCGATGCGCGTAGGGCCCCGTCTGGCCGAAGCCAGTGATCGAGCAGACGATCAGGCGCGGGTTGGCCGCGCGCAGCGTCGCGGCGTCCAGCCCGTATTTGGCGAGGCCGCCGACCTTGTAGTTCTCGATCACCACATCCGCGCCGGCGATCAGCCGCTTCACCGCCGCCTGACCCTCCGGCGTCGCGATGTCGATCGCCACGCCGGTCTTGCCGCGATTGGTGGAGTGATAATAAGCCGCGTCCAGCGATTTGCCCTCGGCATCGTGCAGGAACGGCGGCCCCCAGTGGCGCGTATCGTCGCCCGCGCCGGGGCGTTCCACCTTGGTCACGTCCGCGCCGAGATCGGCCAGCAGCTGGCCGCACCACGGCCCGGCGAGGATGCGCGCAAGCTCCACGACGCGAATGCCTTCCAGCGGCTTCATGCACCTACCTCCACCTGACTTTCCTCGCTGCCTAAGCGCGATACGGCTTGCTTTCCAGCCCGCAGGCGGAACAATCGCCATGGGCCGCGCGTCTCGCGGAGCGGCAATGGCGGGAGGAGAGCCGATGCGGATTCTGATGAGTGCGGCGATCGTGCTGACGGTGGCGACGGGCGCGGTGGCGCAGCAGCGCGCCGCCACGCAGGACTATAAATTCACCTACAGCTATCCCGCCGAAGCCGCCCGCATTCCGGCGCTGCGCGGCTGGCTGGAGGCGGACAAGGCGAAGCTGCGCGCAAGCATCGCTACCGACGCCGCGGAGGGGCGGCGCGCGGCGCGCAAGGGGGGCTATCCATTCAACGCCTATGAAGCACAGAAAACGTGGAAAGTGGTGACGGACACCCCGCGCTTCCTGAGCCTGTCCGGCGATGTCTACAGCTTTACCGGCGGCGCGCATGGCAATCCGGGATCGCTGACGCTGGTGTGGGACAAGAGCGCTGGCCGCCCCCTGGACCCCAAGGCGATATTCTTATCCTCGGCGGCGCTGCAGGCGGCGGTCTCCCAGCCCTATTGCGCGAAGCTGGATGCCGAGCGCACCGCGCGACGCGGCGCGCGCCCGGCGGGTGACGATATGTTCAGCCAGTGCCCCAAGGTCGGCGACCTGACCGTTCTGCTTGGATCGTCGAACCGCAAGCGGATCGATCGCATCGGCCTCATCGCGGATCCCTATGTCGCCGGGCCTTATGCAGAGGGCGCGTATGAGGTGACCCTGCCTGTGACCCCGGCGGTGCTGCGCGCGGTGAAGCCGGCCTATCGCGCCGCCTTCTCGATCGGGCGATAGGCGG
Organism: Sphingomonas sp. 3P27F8; assembly: GCF_005502745.1. Lineage (GTDB taxonomy): Bacteria > Pseudomonadota > Alphaproteobacteria > Sphingomonadales > Sphingomonadaceae > Sphingomonas. Next base: position 120,633 of record NZ_SCNL01000008.1, on the reverse strand, counting down.
GCAGTTTCCATTTCGCGCGCGGCGACCTACGCCTGGCGTATGGAGCGTGATTCCCCGCCGTCTGCCCTTCCCGCGATCGCGCGGGCATTGCTTCCGCTGACGATCGGGTGCGTGGGATCGCTCGCCTATTGGGCCGGCCTCGTCACATGGGATTCGCTGCGGCAATACGATCAGGCGCTGAGCGGCGAATTCGACGATTGGCACCCGCCGGCGATGGAATGGGTGTGGCGGCAGCTGTTGCCGCTCGCGCATGGCCCCGCGCCGATGCTGGCGCTGCAGCTAGGGCTGTATGCGCTTGGTTTCGTCCTGCTGATCGTCGCTACGGTGCGTGCGGGGCGGGGCAGGCGGGCGCTGGCGATCGGGTGCGTTGCGTTGCTGCCGCTGTCGGCCGCGCTGATGGCGACGATCATCAAGGACAGCCTGATGGCGGGGGCCTTGTTGTCCGCCGTCGGGCTGTGCGCGCTGGCAGACCAGCGCGCGCGCGGGCAGCGAGCGCTGCGAGTGGCGGCGTTCCTGCTGCTGCTGTTCGCCTCCATGCTCCGCTTCAACGCGGTGTTCGCCACGCTGCCGCTGGCCTTGTGGACGCTGCCGCCGGCGTGGCGGCAGCGGCCGTGGCGGCTGGTGGCGGGCGGCGCGGTGATGCTCGCGCTGCTGGCGGGGGCCATGCCGCTGGCGAATCGGCTAACCGGCGCCAAGCCGAGCGGCGTGGAACTGTCACTCATCATCTTCGATCTCGGCGGGATAACGCGCTTTTCCGGCGAGGATCAGTTCCCCCCGCTTGGCATGGCGGATGCCGTGGCGGTGAACCGGCGCTGCTATAATCCCGTCAAGTGGGACAGCTATGCCTGGTGGGTCGATACGCCATGCCCGATCGGTTTCGAGCGGGTGCGCGGCGCCTTCGCGCGCCAGCATATCGAGCCGCATATGTTCTGGCTGGCCGCGATCCTGCGTCATCCGTTCGCCTATGCCGAACACCGCCTGGCGCACTGGAATATCGAGACGCGGCTGCTGGCGCACGATTCGGTCGATCGCCCGGTGCAGGTGGTCGCGCCACCGAACGAGTGGGGTTTCGCGGTGAGGCCGAACGCGATCGTCCGTGCCGTGGACTGGCTTGCGTGCCGAAGCGGGGAAACGCCGCTCGGCTGGCCCTGCGTGTGGATCGCGCTGCTCATCGGGCTGCTGTGGGCGGGCGCCACCGGCTTTGCCGCGCGGGTGCTGGCGTGGTCCGGGTTGCTTTACGCGCTCGGCTATGCGCCGCTCGGCGTGGCGGCGGAACTGCGCTATTACCTCTGGACGACGATCGCGGCCGCGCTCGCGCTGGTGCTGGGGACGGCGGGGTGGGGCGCGGTGCGCGGCAAATGGGCACGACTGGCCGGGCCGCCGGTTATCGTGGCGGCGGCAGCGACCGGGTTTCGCTTGCTTAGTTGATAGCCAGACAAAACGCAGACGTGCCGGCGACGCGACGCGCTGGCCGGCGTTTCGCGGATAGCCCTGCTACCCGCGTGCCGCCCGCGGGTTACTTGCTGCGCTCGACCTGCTCGAAATCCAGCTCGACTGGCGTGGCGCGGCCGAAGATCGAAACGGAGACCTTGACCTTCGACTTGTCGAAATCGAGTTCCTCGACGGTGCCGTTGAAGCTCGCGAACGGGCCATCGAGCACTTTCACGGAATCGCCGATCTCGTAATCGACCTTCACCTGATGCTTGGGCGCGGCGGCGGCCTCGTCCTTCGAATTCAGCATCCGGGCGGCTTCGGCATCACTGATCGCCTGCGGCTTGCCGGAGGAGCCGAGAAAGCCCGTCACGCGCGGCGTATTCTTGACCAGATGATAGACGTCGTCGTTCATCGCCAGCTTGGCGAGGACGTAGCCGGGCATGAACTTGCGCTCGACCGCCACCTTCTTGCCGCGGCGCGCCTCGGTGACGGTTTCGGTCGGCACCTCGATCTGCTCGACGAGTTGCGAAAGGCCGAGCCGCTCCGCCTCGGTGATGATCGTATCGCGGACCTTGCCCTCGAAACCGGAATAAGCGTGGATGATGTACCAGCGCGCCATGTGCGTGAAACCCTGTCCCTTTACTTTGCGAGGTGCAACAGGCCCTTCACGACCTGATCGAAGACCGTATCAACGCCGAGAAAGAACAGCGCGAGGATCGTCGTCATGATCAGCACCATCACCGCGGTCATCACGGTTTCGCGCCGTGACGGCCAGACGACCTTGCGGGTTTCAGCCTGAACCTGACGGATGAATTCGATCGGGGACGTCTTCGCCACTGTAGCGCCTTCGCAAACGTGCCGAGCGAGGCATAGGCCCGCCACCGCTTCCCTGTCATCAGGGAAACGGTGAAGCCCGTCCTCGCTGTCGGATGGGCTGTGGAAATAGCGGCGGCGGCGCGCGAAGGCAAGGGGTGCGGGCCGAGCGAGCGGCGGGTGGCGCTCAAGCAGCTTGCGTCGGCGTGCGCTTCGCATCATCGTCGCGCTCGATGGCGACCGTTGCAGCCAATTCCTATCCGCCGATTTTGCTCGATGCCGCGCTGGCGCTGCACGATGGGCATCTTCATATCGCCGAGCCGCTGCTCAAGCGATATCTGAAGGACGATCCGTTCGATGCGCGCGCGATTCGGATGCTGGCGGAGCTGGCGGGGCGGATCGGGCGCAATCGGGATGCGGAGAGCCTGCTGCGTCGCGCGCTGGAACTGGCGCCGGCTTTCACCGCGGCGCGCGCCAATCTCGCGCTGGTGCTCTATCGCCAGAACCGCGCGCCCGAGGCGCTGATCGAGCTGGACGAACTGCTTGCGACCGAGCCGGAGCATATCGGCCACGCCAATCTGAAAGCCGCTGCGCTGGGGCGGCTCGGCGGGTTCGAGGAGGCGATCGCGCTGTACGAGCGCGTCCTCGCCGCCGCGCCGCAACAGCCGAAGGTGTGGATGAGCTATGGCCACATGCTCAAAACACTCGGGCGTCAGCGCGATGGCGTCGCTGCATATCGTCGCGCAATCGACCTGCAGCCCGCGCTGGGCGAGGCGTGGTGGAGCCTCGCCAATCTCAAGACCGTCCGCTTCAGCGATGCGGACATTGCCGCGATGACGCAGGCCCGGCAGCAAGACGGGCTGGATATCGAGGATGCCTTCCACCTCGATTTTGCGCTCGGCAAGGCGCTGGAGGATCGCGGCGAGGCCGATCGCGCGTTCGCGCATTATGCGGCCGGCAACGCCGCGCGTCGGGCGCAGCTCGGCTATGATTCCGCGGCGATCACCAGGATGGTGGATGCGCTGTCGACGATGCTTACGCCTGATTTCTTTGCGGCACGCGCAGGCTGGGGTTGCGCCTCGCCCGAGCCGATCTTCGTTCTCGGCATGCCGCGCGCCGGATCGACGCTGATCGAGCAGATATTGTCGAGCCACAGCGAAGTGGAGGGGACGACCGAACTGCCCGATATGCCGGCGATGGCGCGCTGCGTGGCGGATTATCCGCGCGGGCTCGCCACTCTCACGCGCGAGCAGGCGCACACGCTCGGCGAGGAATATCTGCGGCGTGCATCGGTGCAGCGACGGACCGGGCGGCCATTCTTCATCGACAAGCTGCCGAACAACTGGCTGCATGTGCCGTTGATCCGGTTGATCCTGCCCAATGCGCGGATCATCGACGCGCGCCGTGATCCGCTCGCCTGCTGCTTTTCCAATTTCAAACAGCATTTCGCGCGCGGGCAGGGGTTCAGCTACGGGCTGGAGGACATGGGGCGTTATTATCGCGATTATGTCCGCCTGATGGCGCGGATGGACGCGGCTCAACCGGGCGCGGTTCAGCGCGTGATCCACGAGCAATTGGTCGATGCGCCGGTGGCCGGCATCAAGGCGCTGCTCGACGCGCTCGGCCTGTCGTTCGAGCCGGCGTGCCTGTCGTTTCACGAAACCGAGCGGGCGGTGCGCACCGCCAGTTCGGAACAGGTGCGCCAGCCGATTTTCCGGGGCGGTGACAAGGCGTGGCAGCCGTTCGCCACGCATCTCGGGCAGCTGGAGGCCGCATTGGGCGACGTGATCGATCTATACCCCAGCGTCCCCAGCTTCGCGTGACGGCCGAAGCGGGCCCGCCAGCCGAGACACGGCCCGCGCGGCGCGGCCTGCTGGCGCCGCTTCGGCGGCTTGGCCCCGGGCTGATAACCGGGGTGGCGGACGACGACCCCAGCGGCATCGCGACCTACTCGCAGGCCGGCGCGCAATATGGCTTCGACATGCTGTGGACGATGCCGCTCGCCTATCCGCTCATGTCGGCGGTGCAGGTGATGTGCGCGCGGCTCGGCCGGGTGACGGGCAGGGGCCTTTCGGCGAACATCAAGCGCGCATTCTCGCCGGCGTTGCTGCGGGCGCTGGTGGCGTTGCTGTTGATCGCAAACGTGCTCAACATCGCGGCGGACGTGGCCGCGATGGGCGAGGCCGCGGAACTGGTGACGGGCGTCGCGCGGCACGTGATGACGGTGGTGTTCGTGCTCGTCACGCTGGGGCTGCAGATATTCGTGCCCTATCACCGCTACGTCAAATTCCTGAAATGGCTGACGATATCGCTACTTGCCTATGCGGCGGTGCTGTTCACCGTCCATGTACCCTGGGGTGAGGTGCTGGCGCATACGGTTTGGCCGCGCTTCAAGCTGAACGGCGATGCGGCGACGCTGGTGGTGGGCGTGTTCGGCACCACGATCAGCCCGTATCTGTTCTTCTGGCAGGCATCCGAGGAGGTGGAGGATCTGCGCGATGCGCCCGCACTGATCGACGCACCGGCTGAAGCGGCGGCGGAGCTTTCCCGCATATCGTGGGATACGTGGACCGGGATGGGATACTCCAATATCACCGCCTATTTCATCATCCTGGCGACGGCGGTGACGCTCCACGCCAGCGGGGTGACGACGATCGAGACGGCGGCGCAGGCGGCCAGCGCGCTGCGGCCGATCGCCGGGGACTTCGCGTTTCTGCTGTTCGCGATCGGCATCCTGGGTGTCGGCCTGATCGGCGTGCCGGTGCTGGCCGGATCGGCCGCCTATGCCATGGCGGAGGCGATGGGCTGGAAGACCGGGCTGGAGCGCAAGGCGGCGGATGCGCGCGGCTTCTATGCGGTGATCGCGATCAGCGTGCTGGCGGCGCTGATGATCCAGTATTCCCCGATCAACCCGATGCGCGCCTTGTTCTGGAGCGCGGTTATCAACGGGGTGGTGGCAGTGCCGCTGATGATCGTGCTGCTGCTGCTCGTCTCGCGCCGCAGCGTGATGGGCGATTTCGTCGCGCCGCGCCCGATCCGCTGGCTCGGCTGGGCGGCGACGGCGCTGATGGGCGGGGCGGCGGTGGTGATGATCGCCGCAATGCTGTGAGGCGCGGCGTCGTTTCGGCGTCGTTGTAAATCTGCCACGCTCTCCCGGCATTGTCGCGCGTGCGGAAACTCCCCGATTGACCCGAACGCAAAGCAGCAACAGTCTGGCAACAAATTAGTCATCGAGGGGCAACAGGTGGCAAGTTTCAAGAACCGCGTGCTGGTTTCGCTGCTGGTTTCGACCGGCCTGTCCGTTCCGGCCATGGCGCAGACAACCGATCCAGCCCCCGCCCGCCCTGCCTCTAACGACGCGATGAGCGACATCATCGTCACCGCGCAGAAGCGTGACGAGAATATCCAGACGGTGCCGATCTCGATCCAGGCGCTGTCGACGCGCAAGCTCGATCAGCTCAACATCTCGAACTTCAACGAATATACCCAGCTTCTCCCCTCGGTCGCGTTCCAGACCTCGCAGCCCGGCGTGACGACCGTGTACATGCGCGGCGTCGCATCGGGCGGCGACGGCAACCATTCCGGCTCGTTGCCATCGGTCGGCAGCTATCTCGACGAGCAGCCCGTCACGACGATCGGGGGCACGCTCGATATCCATATCTACGATGTCGCCCGCATCGAGAGCCTCTCCGGGCCGCAGGGTACGCTCTACGGCGCGTCGAGCGAGGCCGGCACGATCCGCATCATCACAAACAAGCCGGACACGGCCGGCTTCTACGGCCGTGTCGATGGCGAGGTGAACACCGTCAACAATGGCGGGATCGGCGGCAAGCTGGAGGGGATGATAAACGCCCCGTTCTCGGAGAACGTCGCCCTGCGCGTGGTCGGCTTCTATCAGAAGGACGCCGGCTATATCGACAATGTGGCCGGCACGCGCACCTTCTGCGGGCCGTCGACGGAAGCCAATCCGTGCGGGCCGGGCGGCATCAGCGTCAACAACAACGCCTTCGTGAAGAAGAACTATAACGATACCGAGACATGGGGCGGACGCGCGGCGCTGAAGGTCGATCTGGACAACAACTGGACGGTTACGCCGACGGTTCTCTATCAGGAGCAGCGCAGCCACGGCAGCTATGGCTATGATCCGTCGGTCGGCGACCTTCAGGTCCAGCATTTCTTCCCGGAATATCGTCGCGACCGCTTCATCCAGGGGGCGCTGACGATCGAGGGCAAGCTCGGCAACTGGGACGTCACCTATGCCGGTGCCTACCTCGACCGGCGGGACACGCAGTCGAGCGATTATACCGACTACGCCGAGGCCTATGATTCGCTCTATCAATCGCAGGGCGGCCTCGCGAATTACTTCGCGTACAAGGATGCCCTTGGCAATACGATCGATCCGCGCCAGCGCGTGATCGGCACCGATCATTTCAAGAAGACCAGCCAGGAAATCCGTGTCGCCTCACCAAGCACGGAGCGCTTCCGGCTGGTCGCAGGGGCTTTCTACCAGCGCCAGTCGAACCTGATTCATCAGGATTACCGGGTCGAAGGCCTCGCGCCTGATCTCTCGGTCAACGGCTTCCCGGGCACGTTATGGCTCACCCAGCAACATCGCGTGGACAAGGATTATGCGATGTTCGGGGAGGCAAGCTTCGACATCCTGCCCAAGCTAACCGCGACCGCCGGCGCGCGCGCGTTTATCTATGATAACTCGCTGATCGGTTTCTTTGGCTTCGGTCGCAATCCGGGCGCGGGGGACAGCGGCGTTCCATATACCGCATCTCCTTATAACGGCTCAGAAAGTTCCAAAACCGGCGTTGTTTCCTGCTATCTCACCAATGGCCAGACGCTCGGCCAGATGGTCAATGGCGATAACCCGCAAACGCCGGCGCCCTTCCTTCCCCCGGCGGTCGCCGGAGGGCCATGCACCAATCTCGCCGCCGTTTCCGGCACCGGCCTCATCCCGAAGCGAACCCAGGGGCAGGGCGTAACGTACAAATTCAACCTGACGTGGAAGCCGAGCGATCAGCTGATGCTCTACGCCACCTGGTCGCGCGGGTTCCGCCCCGGCGGCATTAACCGGCGCACCGACGTGAGCGACTATCGGCCGGACTTCCTCACCAATTACGAGCTGGGCTGGAAGACGACGCTGCTCGATGGCCGGCTGCGGATAAACGGTGCGGTCTATCAGCAGGACTGGGATAGCTTCCAGTTTGCGTTCCTGGGCGCGAACAGCTTCACCGTGATCCAGAATGGCCCGAACGCGCGCATTCGCGGCATCGAGATGGATGCAAACATCAACGCCGGTCCGCTCGCGCTGACGGTGGCCGGCGCCTACACCGATGCCAAGACGCGGCAGAACCTGTGCCTGCAAGCCGATCCGACATTCCAGTGCACCGGCACCCTCGACAGCGGCAATCCTAATATCGTATCCGCCCCAGCGGGCACTCGCCTGCCGATCACGCCGCAGTTCAAGATCAACGGCACGGCACGCTATACGGCGGCGGTTGGCACCGCATCGAAGGTCTATGTGCAGGCGCTGGTGGCATACCAAAGCTCCGCGTCGTCCGATGTCCGCACGGCTGTTTACGAAACGGGCACCAACGCGATCGTCAATCCGGCGGCACTGCTCGGGCGGCTCCAAGCCTATACCACCGGCAATCTCGCAGTCGGCGCCGAGATCGGCAGCAATTACACGATCGAATTATTTGCAACGAACCTGTGGGACGAGCGCGGCCAGATTTCCCGGTTCCTGGAATGCGGATCCTGTTATCAGCGCCCATATATCGTCCCGATCACACCGCGCACGATCGGCATCCGCGCGGGCGCGAAGTTCTAGGGGAGGAACCTGCCGCGCCTAGCCGCGCGGAGGTTTCAGGGGGAGGACGGGGTGGAGACGCCCCGTCCTTTTCCGTTGCGCTGCTATGCGATCGGATCGGGCGGGATCCGCTGCATCATGATCCGCGAACGGACCATCTCACGAATGATGACAGACGCGCGAAAAGAACATATAACGAACATATGAGTAAACTCGATACGCGTCAGAAACTAGCCATCTCGCTGATGCGGCGAAATACGATGCATCATGCGCATCGTCCGGTTCGGTGAAACGCACCTCGCGCGACGGCAAGGGGCTGGGCTCCACCGATCAGGGCATGGGCATCTGTCACAGCTATGCGCCCGACGGTCGCTGTATTTCCCTGTTAAAGATTTTGCTGACCAACAGCTGCGTTTTCGACTGCCATTATTGCATCAATCGCAAGAGCTCGAATGTCAGGCGCGCAAGGTTCACCACCAAGGAAGTGGTCGACCTGACGCTGTCCTTTTACCGGCGTAACTACATCGAGGGATTGTTCCTCTCCTCCGGGATCATACAATCGCCCGATTATACGATGGAGCAGATCGTCGAGGTGGCGCGCTCGTTGCGCGAGGATCATCAGTTTCGCGGCTATATCCATCTCAAGACGATCCCGGACGCCGATCCGGCATTGATCCATCGCGCCGGGCTTCATGCCGATCGCATATCGATCAATGTCGAGTTGCCGACCGATGCCGGATTGCGGCGCCTCGCCCCCGAAAAGCAGACGGCCCAGATCGAAGGCGCGATGGATGGCATGAAGCGTGATATCATTGATACTGGCGATGCCAGGCGACGATATCGGCACGCGCCGCGCTTTGCTCCGGCAGGGCAGTCGACACAGATGATTGTCGGCGCCGATGCGGCTACCGACCGCGATATCGTAACGCGCGCCGCCGGCCTCTACGACCGGTTCGCGCTAAAGCGTGTTTATTATTCGGCCTTTTCTCCCATCCCGGATGCCAGCGCAGTTCTACCGCTGAAGCGACCCCCGCTTGAGCGAGAGCATCGTCTCTATCAGTCCGACTGGCTGATGCGATTCTATGGATTTGGCCCGGGTGAAGTGGCCGCTGCCGCCGATGATGTCACAGGCATGATGCCGCTGGACATCGATCCCAAACTAGCCTGGGCACTGAAGTTTCGCGGAACCTTTCCGGTCGACGTGAATGGTGCGCCGCGTAATCTGTTACTGCGCGTGCCGGGGCTTGGAGCGCGGACCGTCGACCGGATTCTGACTGCGCGACGCTGGCGCCGACTTGGGCTTGCGGATATCGCGCGGCTGAAAGTGCCGATGGCGAAGGTGCGGCCGTTCCTGATCGCAAGCGACTGGCGGCCGGTGATGCTTTCGGATCGGGAAGATATAACGACGCTGGTGAAGCCTGCCCCGCGGCAGATGGAATTGTTCGGGTGAGATCACCGACATGCACCGCGTGACACTTACAAGCGAGGATGATTTTGATGGCTGGCGCGAAGCCGTGCGCAAGCTGGTCGCCGCGGACGTGCCGCCCGAACAGGTCGTGTGGGTAGTCGGCTCCGAAACCGGCGAGTTGTTTGGCGAGGAAAACGTGGTTTCGGCCGCCGAGCCGGTCAAACTGTCCGTGCCGCGTGCATTCATGGATCTTGCCCGCTTTGCCATCCTGAATGGCGATCGCGAGCGGTTCGCATTGCTCCATGCATTGTTGTGGCGGCTAGCGCGAAAGTCGATCGGCATCGGGGACCGAACCGATCCTTTGATCGGGCGGATCGAGGGTCTGGCCACCGCGGTGAGGCGAGATATCCACAAGATGCGCGCGTTTCTCCGTTTTCGCGAGGTGGAGGATCATGGCGGCGTTCGCCATGTCGCCTGGCATGAGCCGGAGCACCATATCGTTCGGGCAAATGCTGCCTTTTTCGTCGATCGATTCGCGGCGATGCGCTGGTCGATCCTTACCCCACGGCTGTCCATCCACTGGGATGGCACGAGGCTTTTCGAAGGTCCGGCCGCGCGGCGCGCCGATGCGCCCAGCGCCGATCAGGCCGAGGAGATGTGGAAAACCTATTATGCCTCAATCTTCAATCCGGCGCGGGTGAAGATCGGTGCGATGCTAAACGAAATGCCGCGCAAATACTGGAAGAACATGCCCGAAACCGCTCTGATCCCTGAGTTGATCGCCGGCGCGCAGGCGCGGGAGGCGACGATGGTGACGAACGCGCGGAGCAAGCCGGTGGCCGATCCGGCGGCTACCTGGGCAAAACTGCGTGACGAGGCGGCCGATTGCCGCCGATGTGATCTGCACCGATGCGCGAGCCGGACGGTTTTCGGCGAGGGGCCGTCGGACGCGGCGATGATGTTCGTCGGCGAGCAGCCCGGCGATCAGGAGGATCTGGCGGGCCGGCCGTTTGTCGGCCCCGCCGGTCAGATATTCGATCGCGCCCTTGCGGAGAGCGGTATCGATCGCACCGCCGCTTATGTGACCAACGCTGTGAAGCATTTCAAATTCGAATTGCGCGGGAAGCGACGGATTCACGAACGGCCCAATGCTGGAGAGATTGCCGCATGCCGCTGGTGGATCGAGCAGGAACTGGCGCTGGTTCGCCCACGCATCACCGTCGCGCTGGGGGCGACGGCAGCGCGATCGCTGTTCGGCACCGCAGTGACGGTGAGCAGCGCGCGCGGGGCGTTGCGTCAGCTGCCCGATGGCGGCGCTGCGGTCGTCACCGTGCACCCCAGCTTCCTGCTGCGCTTGCCCGACGAAGCGCGCCGGATCGAGGAATATGACAAATTCGTCGCTGATCTGCGGAACGCAGCGTGCGCAATGAAAGCGCTACCGGCTTCAACGTGACGAATTTGTAACGGAACCAGCACGACCAGGCCGGGCTTTGTCCGTCGATCGGTGCATAGGGGATGCTTGAACAAATGATCGTCATAAATCCGCGCTGGCGGCAGCGTTGAGCGTATCGCCGAACGAGCGCGCCGCTGTTCTCGAGCGCACTCGCGCGTTAAAGATGGCGCGTTCCGTGCACGCGTATGTGCGTGGGAACACGGCACAATTCTATCGCTGGTTGGAAGAATCGACCGTTGCGAAGCTGATCCCGGCAGGTCCGCCGATCTGGATTTGCGGAGATTGCCACCTCGGCAATCTCGGGCCGCTCGCGGATGCTGACGGCCGCGTCGATATCCAGATCCGTGATCTCGATCAGACGGTAATCGGCAATCCTGCCCATGATCTGATCCGTCTTGGCCTGTCATTGCAGACGGCAGCGCGCAGCTCGGATCTGCCCGGCGTCACCACCGCGCAGATGATCGAGGCGATGATAAGGGGTTACACGCGGGCGCTCGCCAAAGACGCCGGGGCCGATCCGATGGAGCCGGACGTGGTCCGCTCGGTCCGCCGCGAGGCGATCGGGCGCGGCTGGCACCGCCTCGCCAAAGAGCGGCTCAAGGACATCGAACCGGAAATTCCGCTGGGCAAACGCTTCTGGGAGCTGACTGATCGGGAGCGGGACGCGATCACGGCACTATTCGAGCAGCCGGCAATTGTGGATCGGGCGCTTGAGCTCGCCAATCTCGGCAAAGGCACGATTCGCGTTGTCGACGCGGCATATTGGCGAAAAGGGTGCAGCTCGCTGGGCAAGCTGCGCTACGCCGTGCTGCTTGGGGTTTCCCGCAAGCGCAGCAGGCGAGAACGGTTCGCCCTGGTTGATATCAAGGAAGCAGTGCCGGCCGTTGTTCCCACAGCGGCCGAATCCGAGATGCCAGGCGATGCCGCTGAGGGGGTGGTTGCTGGCGCCAAAGCGCTGGCGCCCAATCTGGGCGAGCGGATGATCCCTGCGCGGTTGATGTCAAGGCCGGTTGTGATGCGCCAGTTGGCGCCGCAGGATCTGAAGATCGAGGTCGAACAATTCTCGCGTAAGGAAGCGATCGCCGCGGCCGAATATCTGGCCTATATCGTGGGCCTGGCCCATTCACGGCAATTATCCCCGTCGCAGCGGCGCCTGTGGCGGAACAAGTTGATTCACCAGGCGCATGAGAGGCTCGCCGCGCCATCATGGTTATGGCGCAGCGTGATGGTGCTCGCGAGTGAGCACGAAGCCGGATACCTCGATCACTGCCGAAGGTTTGCGCTGACCGCTTGAGCGCACGACTAAAAACTTCGCTACATTCGGCAATGAACCAACGCCCTCGTTCCTCGTTCTTCGGATTAACCGAGAGGAGCAGAGTGCATGACTGATACCCAAAACGACGCGAAGAAGTTGAAGAGCGATCTGTGGAAGAAGCTGTCGGAAAGCCCGTTCCTGATGGTCGGCCAGGCGGATGGCAGTACGCATAGCGAGCCGCTGACGGCGCAGCTCGACGAGGATCAGGTGGACACGTTGTTCTTCTTCATCGGGCGCGACAATCGCGTTGCAGACGGCGGCGCGTTGATGCTCCAGTTCGTGTCAAAGGGGCACGATTTCTTCGCCTGCCTGCACGGCAATGCCAGGGTGGATAACGACCGGGCCCAGATTGACAAGCTGTGGAACAAGCAGGTTGAGGCATGGTTTCCGGGCGGCAAGGATGATGCGAACCTCGCGTTGTTGCGTGTGGACATCGACAATGCGGAATTGTGGGAAACCGATTTGTCCATCGCGGGCAAGGTGAAGATGCTGTTCGGCGGCACGATCCGATCGGACGAGGAAGGGCACCACGCGAAGGTCAATACGACCGCAGAATCCGCTTGATAATCATTGTTGAAACCCGGCCACGTGCGGGTGAAAGCGTTATGAGCGGTGAGATAAAGAAGGCGGCTCGCTACAGCGAGCCGCCTTTTAGTTTCTGTGGATTGGGTCCGCTGCCTGAACCACAGACATCACGAAGAGTTCCCTTTGGCGAACAATCGACTGCGCGTGCGGGGACCGGCCAATGGGCTGGTTGACGAAAAAGCGACAGACAATGACGCGCGCGACGTTTTCTTCGCGTGCGCGCTCAGCACTTAACTACGACAAGATCGAAAAGCTGATGCGGCTGCCAGCGGTGTTTTTAAGCCGCACCATGCCGCCAGAGCCTGCCGGTGCCGCGCGTGCGTAACGGTAGCTGGGTCAGGCCCGGCGAGGCGGGGTTGTACGTCGCGCCTGCGGATTGCTGGATCGATCCGGGCATGCCCGTAGCGCGGGCGCTTGTGACTCACGGACATGGCGATCATGCGCGCGGCGGCCATGCGCGCGTTTTCGCCACCCCGGAAACGCTGGCCATCATGGCGCTGCGTTATGGCGAGGCGGGTAAATCGGTGCCGGTGCCTTACGGCGAGACCGTGGAGTTGCCCGGCGGTGTGACGGCGACGTTCGTGCCGGCGGGCCACGTGCTTGGATCCGCGCAGATATTGCTGCAATGTGCGGGTGAAAGGATCGTTATCACCGGCGATTACAAGCGCCGGGCCGACCCAACCTGCGCACCATTCGTGCCGGTGCCGTGCGATGTGCTGGTCACCGAGGCGACGTTTGGTCTGCCGGTGTTCCTCCACCCGCCGATCGAGCGGGAGATCGCCCATCTGCTCGAAGCGCGTGCGCTCAATCCGGAGCGCTGCATCCTCATCGGCGCTTATGCGCTCGGCAAGGCGCAGCGCGTTATCGCCGAGCTGCGTCGCGCCGCGTATCACGATACGATCTACCTTCATGGCGCGATGGCGCAGATGTGCGCGCTTTATGAGGAACATGGCGTGGCGTTGGGGCCGCTGGCACTGGTGATGGATACGCCCAGAGAGGCGATGAAAGGCAGGATGGTGCTGTGCCCGCCTGGCGCGTTAAACGATCGCTGGGCCCGACGACTGCCCGAGCCAATGACGGCGATGGCATCCGGCTGGATGCGCGTGCGGCAACGCGCGCGGCAGCGCAATGTCGAGCTGCCGCTGGTGATCTCCGACCATGCCGACTGGAACGAATTGACGCAGACAATCGCGGAGGTGGATCCGGCGGAAACCTGGATCACGCACGGCAGGGAAGATGGGCTGCTGCGCTGGTGCGAGCTTCATCAGCGATCGGCGCGCGCGCTTTCGGTAGTCGGCCTATATGACGAGGAGGATTAATTTGGAGGCGTTCGCGGCCTTGCTCGACGCGCTCACCTATACGCGCTCGCGCAACGGAAAGCTGGCGCTGATCGCCGCTTATCTGCGCGAGACACCCGATCCCGATCGAGGCTGGGCACTGGCTGCGCTTACCAACGAATTGGAATTTCCCGCCGTAAAATCAGGTATAGTGCGCCAGCTAGTTGCGGAACGCGTCGATCCCATATTGTTCGGCCTGTCGCGCGATTATGTGGGCGATACGGCCGAAACCGTCAGTCTGCTTTGGCCGGAACCGACTGAGCATCCGCTGCCGCCCACCCTTAGCGAGGCGGTGGAACTGTTGCGCGCGATGACGCGCGCGACAGTGCGGCACGATTTGCCCGCGCTGCTCGATCGGCTCGATGCGAACGGGCGTTATGCGTTGCTCAAGCTCGCAACCGGCGCGATGCGTAACGGCGTTTCGGCGCGGCTGGCAAAAGTCGCATTCGCGCAAGCGTTTGACGTGGCGGTCGCGGACGTGGAAGAATATTGGCACGGGCAGCGCGCGCCCTATGCCGAATTGTTCGATTGGGCGGCCGGTAGTGGGCCGCCGCCTGTCACTGCCGGCGCGCCGCTGTTCCGACCATTCATGCTCGCCAACCCGCTCGGCGAAACGGTCGTCGATCTCGAACAATATGTGGTCGAATGGAAATGGGACGGTATTCGGGTGCAGATCGTGCACGGTACGGAAACCCGCATATACTCGCGTTCCGGCGACGATATCACGCAGAGTTTCCCTGAACTGCTCGGCTTACTGACGGAGCCGGTCGTTCTCGACGGCGAATTGCTGGTGCGTGGTGTTTTCCAAGGCGGCGAGCAGGGTGGTGCGGCCAGCTTCAACGCCTTGCAGCAGCGACTCAATCGCAAGGCCGTCTCGCGTAAGATGCTGGAACAATTCACCGCTTTCGTTCGCCTGTTCGACGTTTTGCTGGTGGGTGAAGAGGATCTGCGGCCGTTGTCGTGGGACAAGCGACGCATGAGGCTCGAGCGACTCGCAGCAGGACTTGATCCGATGCGATTCGATCTGAGCGCGATCGTACCCGCCACCTCGATCGAAGCGCTCGGCGCGATCCGAGATGGCGCGCGCGACCAGGCAATCGAGGGCGTGATGCTCAAGCGCCGCGACAGCCCGTACGTTGCCGGTCGCCCGACCGGCCTGTGGTATAAATGGAAACGCAACCCGCTGCTGGTCGATTGCGTGCTCATGTACGCACAGCGCGGCAATGGGCGGCGATCCTCCTATTATTCCGACTACACATTTGGTTGCTGGAACGGCGATCCCGAGGCAGGCGCTGAACTGTTGCCCGTCGGCAAATCCTATTCCGGCTTTACCGATGCCGAGCTGAAATGGCTCGACCACCATGTCCGAACGCACACCGTGAACCGTTTCGGGCCGGTCCGGGAGCTCGACCGCTCGCTGGTGCTGGAAATTGCGTTCGATTCGATCCACGAGAGCAGACGGCACAAGTCCGGGCTCGCAATGCGCTTCCCGCGCATCAATCGTATTCGCGCTGACAAGCCGGTGCGCGA
Source organism: Sphingomonas sp. 3P27F8 (assembly GCF_005502745.1). Classification (GTDB taxonomy): domain Bacteria; phylum Pseudomonadota; class Alphaproteobacteria; order Sphingomonadales; family Sphingomonadaceae; genus Sphingomonas. Next base: position 104,940 of record NZ_SCNL01000008.1, on the reverse strand, counting down.
AGCTGACCGGATTGAAACGCTACGGGGCCTTGTCGCACCCGAGGAGCGGATAGCCGTCTGACGTGCTGCTGATCCGTGCGATACGATTGCCCGAACGATGACCGCTCAAGTTGCCGTGGCTATGTTTCGCGATCGCTAAATAGCCGTGGCCAGCTACAAATGACGCCCTGCTTGTGCGCGGTTAGAAGGCAAGCGGGAATGTTCCCACGGGCGCGATCCCGGCAACGCCATGTTCTCGGCGATAAAGTGAAAGTGGCAGGGGAGCTCGGATTCGAACCGAGGGCCTTCGGTTTTGGAGACCGACGCTCTAACCAGCTGAGCTACACCCCTACGTGGGATCGCCCCTAACGCGACGCGGCGGCGGCGGCAATAGGGGAGACGTCGTTAGGCGAACCAGGGCCGGTGCTCCCGGATTGTCTTAAGCCGCAACGTAGGCGTCGGGGCGATGGCGCCTGGCAAGCGCGCGTGCCTCCTCCACGGGCAGTGGGCGTCCGAAATAGAAGCCCTGGATCTTGGAGCAGCCGAGTTCCCGAATCATGTTGAGTTCGGCCTCGGTTTCCACGCCCTCGGCGGTCGTTGCCATGCCAAGGCTGCGGGCGAGCGCGACCACCGCGCAGATGATTGCGAGCGCCTCCGGCACACCGCGTGACGCGCCTTGCACGAAGCTGCGATCGATCTTGATCGAGGAGAAACGAGTCCGGCTGAGATAACCAAGCGAGGAATAACCAGTGCCGAAATCGTCAAGGCTGAGCCGGACGCCCATATCGAGAATGCGCTCGAGCACCTTCACCGCGCCGGTGCCTTCGCGCATGAAGACGCTCTCGGTCACTTCCAGCTCGAGCCGGCTGGGCGCGATCCCCGATGTTGAAAGCGCCTGGGCGACGACAGTGACGAAATTGGGATTGTGCAATTGCTCCGGAGAGACGTTGACAGCGACGCGCACGTCGTCCGGCCAGCGCGCGGCCTCGGCGCATGCGGTGCGGACGACCCATTCGCCGATCGGACCGATCAGCCGGGCTTCCTCGGCGAGCGGTACGAACTTGGCTGGGCTGACGATGCCGAATTCCGGGCTATGCCAGCGCAACAGCGCCTCGAAGCCAGTGAGATGACCACTCGTGGCTTCCACAACTGGCTGATACTGGAGATGTAGCTCGCCGCGATCGAGGGCGTTGCGCAGCGCGATCTCCAGCACGCGGCGCTCCTCCGCATTGACGTGAAGTTGCGGATCGTAGGTGTGGAACGATCCGCCGCCGGCATCTTTGGAGCGGTAGAGCGCGAGGTCTGCCGAGCGGATCAGGTTTTCCGCTGTTCGTCCATCGCGTGGAGAAGTGGCGACACCCACAGACGCGCCTATCCACAAGGTGTGCTGATCCACCTCATAGGGGCGCGAGAGCGTTTCGATGATCGTATGCGCGAGTCGTTCGACCCGCTCGGTGTCGGTCGCGTCGCGCACTACCACGGCGAATTCATCGCCGCCGAGCCTGCCGACCGTCTCGTTGTCCGTGACAAGTTGCGCCAGCCGTTCCGATACGCGGCCGAGCAACCGGTCTCCGATAGGGTGGCCGAGCGTATCGTTGACCGCCTTGAAGCGATCGAGGTCGATCATCATGAAGGCACAGCGCGAACCCCATTTCTCCGCGTCGGCCAACGCCCGGCTCAGCGCCTCGTTCACCAGAAGGCGATTGGGCAGGCCAGTCAGCGCGTCATATCGGGCCATGCGGCTGATCTTGTCGGCGGTGGTGCGTTGCTCGGTCACGTCGGAGCCGACGCCGCGGAAACCGACGAAATCGCCGCGGTCATCGTAGCGCGGGCTGGCGGCGATTTCCCACCAGCGCTGGCTTCCTTCAACGGTTACCGGCAAGACGAGATCGCGGAAGCTTTCGCGGTTCTTGAGCTTTTCCGCCAGTTGGCGAAGCGCCGGTGAAAAATTGCCCGAGTCCCAAGACGGGCCGGCGAGCGCCTTGAGAAGCGGCATCCCCTCGATTGCGCTGGGGGTAAGGCCAAGGGCTACCGCGAAACGCGACGAGCCCTTGATGATGCGACGCTGGGCATCGGTTTCCCATAGCCAGTCTGCGCCGCTATCCTCGAATTCGCGCAGCAGCAGGCTGACGGTTTCGTCTCGATCGGTAAGCGTGAGTTCCGAACCGCGCAGCAGCACCAGCGCCTGCGCGCGCGAAACACATCCTACGATCAGGATCGCGGCGAACAATAGCGATCCCGCCGCGGCAATATAGATATGGCTGAAGACGAACGTGGCGGCGACGGCCAGCGCGACCCCGCCGATGAAGCCCAGCCCCGCCAGAACCAGCGGCGCGAGCGCGATCGCGGCCGCTGACATCAGAATCGACAGCACCATCCACAGCGCCAGTGCGGCCTCCGAATCGCCGTGTCGCCCGAACAGCAGTACGGGAACGCTCCACACCACCGCGAGCGCCACGCCTTCGATACCGGTTCGCCTGAGATCGGCGACGGACGCGAGCGCATCGGACTGCGGGCTCGTCTGCAGGCGCCGGATGGCGACGAAGGCGGAAACGAGCGCAACCGCGGCGCCCCATATTCCGAGCCAGGAATGCGGCACATCCCGGGCGAACAGCATCACCACCACAGCCGCGCCGACGACGTTCACGCCCAGCATGAACAATGCGAGTTGACGACCGGCGTGAAGCGTCGCGCCGCGGATGCGCGCCCATGCGGCGGCATCGTCCCCCTCGGAAAGACCGAGCAGCGGCCCGATCGGAACCTTCGAATGACGAACGGCGGGGGGCTGGTTGGTACTCACACCCCGCCGCATACGCCAACAGGGTTGACTAATCGTTTCCGCCCGGCTCCGCCGACAGCGTCAGGCGGCGATGGCGTAAGGCTTGATCTCGCCCGATAGATACAGGTTGCGTGCCTTCGCCCGACTGAGCTTGCCTGAGCTTGTGCGCGGGAGCGTGCGCGGGGGGATAAGCTCGACGACGCAATTCATGCCTGTCACGGCGCGAACCCGATCGCGAATTTCATCGCGCAGGCGGGTGCGCTCGATATCGTCGGACGTGCGGCATTGCACGAGCACCGCCGGAGTCTCCTCGCCGCCCGGCGTGGTGATGGCGAAGGCGGCGATGTCTCCCTGCTTGAAGCCGGGAAGCTGCTCGACCGCCCATTCGATATCCTGCGGCCAGTGATTGCGGCCGTTGACGATGATCATGTCCTTGGCGCGGCCGACGATGTAGACGTAGCCGTCCGACAGATAACCCATATCGCCCGTATCGAGCCATCCATCCTTCATACAGGCGGCGGTGGCATCGTCGTCTCGGAAATAGCCGACCATCACCGATGGACCGGTGCACCAGAGCTTGCCGATCGCGCGCTCGGGCAGTGGCGTTCCGTCCTCCTCGCGGATCTCGACGGTCATGTCGCGCACCGGCTTGCCGCAATTGACGATCGCGCGATACCGCTGCGGGCGATCCTCGCCGGCTTTGACGCCGGAAAGCTGCGTTTCCTCGACCAGTTCGACGCGAATGCCCTCGCCCGGCGGCATGATCGATACGGCCAGAGTTGCCTCCGCCAGGCCATAGCTGGGCAGGAATGCGCTGGCCTTGAAGCCGGCATCGGCAAAGGCATCGACGAAGCCCTGCATCACGTCCGGCCGGATCATGTCCGCGCCATTGCCCGCAAGCCGCCAGCGTGACAGATCGAAGCGATCCGAAGCGCGCGTCTGGCTGGAAATGCGGCGCGAGCAAATATCGTAGCCGAACGTAGGGGAATAGCTGATCGAGGTGCCGCCGTTGCGGCTTATCATGTCCAGCCAGGCGAGCGGCCGGCGCGCGAAATCCTCGGTCTTGAGATAATCGGTCGATACCTGATTTGCGATTGGCGACAGGAAGCAGCCAACCAGCCCCATATCGTGATACCACGGCAACCACGAAATGCAGCGATCACTGTCAACCAGTCGCATGCCATGGGAATGTGCGGCAAGATTGTTGAGCAGCGCGTGATGCGTGATCGCCACCCCATGCGGGAAACGGGTCGAGCCGCTGGAATATTGGAGATAGGCGATATCCCCGCCCTGTGCGGACGGAAGCGCGACGGGCACCGGCTCGGCCGCGAGCAGCTCGGACCAATCGACGCCGCGTACGTCGCGCGCTTCCGCCGCGGCGCCGGCCATCGCCGCCAGCTCCGGCGGGAAAATCAGCATCTTTGGATCGCAGCTCGAAAGCTGGACACTAAGCTGATCGATATAGGATTCCTTGCCGCCGAACGAGGTGGGCAGCGGCAGCGGCACCGGCCAGGCGCCGGCGTAGACCGCGCCGAAAAACAGCGCGGCGAATTCGGCCCCGGTTTCGGCAACCAGCGCGACGCGATCGCCCGGCGCAATCCCGTCGGCGATCAGCCGCCATGCCGCCGCCTGCGCGTCTTTGCGCAGTTCAGCGAACGAATAGGCGCGGGTCAGCGCGCCGCGCGCATCGTGGAAATTCAGCCCGCGCGTTCCCTGCGCCGCGTAATCAAGCGCCTCGCCCAGCGTTGCGAAATCCGCGAAGCGGCGCGGCAGCGCATCCTGCGTGGGAGTGGGATCGAGGGTAGTCATTCCGTCCATAAACCTTTCGCGCGCCCCGGCGGGTCGCAAGCTTGCTCCATGGCAGCATTTGCGCGCCCCGCGCGTTTAAATTCGTTCGTCAGTGTGGCAACAACATGGCCGTGCCTCGCCAACCACGTTCTCCGCGTCCCCTGAACGCCGCTGCGCTCGATCAACTGGCACTGAGATATGTCGAGCGTTTCGCGACGACGCGGGGGAAACTAGCCGATTATCTGCGCCGCAAAATTCGTGAGCGCGGCTGGGAAGGCGCGCCAGTTGAGCCTGCTAACGTGGCCGATCGCATGGCGGCACTGGGCTATGTCGATGATCGCGCCTTTGCCGAGATGCGCGCCGCAGTGCTGGCGCGACGCGGCTACGGCGATCGCCGCGTCGCGCAGGCATTGCGGGCGGCGCACGTGGAGGAGGCGGATGCGGCAGTCGCGCTGGAGCCAATAGCGGAGCGCCCGCTGGATGCCGCGCTGGCGTTCGCGCGCCGGCGGCGGTTCGGCCCCTGGGCGCAGGTCGCGCCCGACGATCGGCAGCGCGAGCGCCAGATCGGGGCGATGGTGCGTGCCGGTCACGCGCCGTCGCTGGCGCGGCGGATCGTTGTCTCGCCGCCCGGTGTGCCATTTGAGAGCGATGAATGATAGGAAGCTAATGGTTTCGCTGTTGTGCGCGACGACAACCATGCTAGCGTCCTGAGACACCCGGGGGGGAATTCGTAAACGTGCATAGCGAAATATCTCGCGATGCGGATGACCGCGAACGGCAAGCCGGTGCGGCCGATGCGAAGGGCGTCCACGTCGTCGGCACGCTCAAATGGTTCGACGTGACGCGCGGTTTCGGTTTTCTCGTGCCCGATTCGGGCGATTTCGGCGATATCCTGATCCATTTCAGCGTGCTCCAGTCGCTTGGCCGGCGCAGCCTGCCCGAACGATCGCGAGTGGAGGCGATCGCGGTGAAGCGCGAGCGTGGCTTTCAGGCGGTGGAGATCCTGTCGATCGACACCTCGCAGGCGGTGGAGCATGGCCCGGTGCGCGATCCCGCGCGGATCGATCCGATCGCTCTCATCGATGATGCCGGCGAATGGGAGCCGGTGCTGGTGAAGTGGTTCAACCGCCTGAAAGGCTATGGTTTCCTCGTGCGACCGGGCGGGGAGCAGGATATATTTGTGCATATGGAAACGCTGCGCCGCGCTGCGATCCACGATGTCGAGCCGGATCAGCCACTCCGCGCCCGCGTTGTCGAGGGGCGCAAAGGGCCGCTTGCGGTGGTGGTGGACGTCGTCTCGGAGGAATAAGATGTTTCGTATCCTTGCCGTCGCGATGATCGCTCTGCTTGCGCCGGGCTGTTCGCCTGGCAGTGCCGGCGCGGCGGGCGAAGGAAACGCAGCTGGTGCGGTCGATGCGGACGGCGTTAGGCAGGTCGCGCTGACTATCGCCGGGCCGAAGGGCGCGCATGGATTCCGGGTCGAGGTCGCTGCCACGGCAGCGCAGCAGGAGCGAGGCCTGATGTTCCGCACCGATATTCCCAAGGACGGCGGCATGCTGTTCGCGCCTTATCCGCCGGATGGCGGCGCGCCGAAGATCGCGAACTTCTGGATGAAGAACACGCCCAGCTCGCTCGACATATTGTTCATCCGGCCCGATCATACGATCGCCCGGATCGCCGAGAATACCGTTCCCTTCTCCGAGACGCCGATCCCGTCCGGGGAGCCAGTCGTGGCGGTGCTGGAGCTCAACGGCGGGCGCGCTGGCGAACTCGGCATCGACGAGGGCGACAAGGTGACATGGGGCCGATGAGCAGCGAGCGGGCGGGCGCGACGGCTGTTGAAGCGCGCGGCCTTCGGGGGTAAGCGCGGGACATGGGCATCAATCTGAACCCGTTCACCTGGTGGAACGGCGCGACCATCGGCACTTGGTTTGGCCTTCGCGGCAAGGCGCGGGCGGGCGAGGATTCGCTCGGCAACGTTTATTATGAGGGCGGTATAGATACCGGCGGCCGGCCACGCCGTTGGGTGATCTACCAGGGCGCGAATGACGCCAGCCGCGTCCCGCCCGAATGGTTCAGCTGGCTGCACCATCAGGTTGACCAGGTGCCAGATCGCGCGCTGCCGGCGCCGCGCCGGTGGGAGAAGCCGCCAGTGCCGAACATGACGGGGACCGCACTCGCCTACCGCCCGCCGGGCGCGCTGGAAAAAGGCGGCATGCGCGCTGCGGCGACCGGCGATTACGAGGCATGGAGCCCCGAGGCGTGAGACGCGCGCTGGCGGCGGGCGCGCTCGTCGCCGGGATCGTCGGCATTGGCCTTTGGCAAGGGCGGCACTGGCTGGCCGATGCGGCGCCAGCGCCGAAACCCGTCGCGCCCGCCGCCTCACAAACGGTGCCTGCGCCGCGCGCCGCTCCCGACGGGGTGACTGCGATTGAGGGCAGCGACCAGCCGAGTGATGCCGGAACCACCCCGATGGCAGAGCGCGTTGCGGTGGTCGGTATCCTCAACAAGCGCAATGGCGTCAGCCGGGAATTGACGATGAAGCCGGGACAGGCGCTGCGTGTCGGCGACACGATAGTGCGCCTGCGCGCCTGCGAGCGGACCGCGCCGTGGGAGCAGGAGCAGCTAACCGGCGCGTTTGTCCAGGTGGACGTGAAGGGCGTGGACAAGCTGTGGCGGCGTGTGTTTTCTGGCTGGCTCTACAAAGAGCGCCCGGCGCTCAACGTCGTGCAGCATCCAGTTTATGATGTCTGGACCAAGAGCTGCACGATGTCTTTCCCCGCAAACGGGGCTGATACCGATGTCATCGCGGCCTCCACCGCGAAGAAGTCGGCGGCAGCTGCGTCGCCCGACGATTCTAGCGACGGCACCGATGACGCGCCGGTCGCTGAAACCAATCCGGCGAGCGCATCGCCCAATAACACCATGTAGTCCGAGCGATCGATCTCCACCGCACCAAGCGAGGCGAGGTGTTCGGTCATGAACTGGCAGTCGAGCAGGGTGAAGCCACCCGCGCGCAATCGCGCCACCAGCGCCGCGAGGGCGATCTTCGAGGCGTCGGTCACGCGGCTCACCATGCTCTCGCCAAAAAAGGCGCGGCCGAGCGCGAGACCGTAGAGGCCGCCGACAAGTCGATCCTCATCCCAGCATTCGATCGAATGGGCGTGGCCGCTTTCGTGCAGCTTCAGGAACGCCTGTTCGATGGATTGATTGATCCAGGTTTCCGGCCGATCGCTCGCCATCTCCGCGCATAACTGAATGATCGCAGGGAAGGCGCGGTCGACCGTCACGCGCAGCCGATCCGCCAGCAGCGTCTTGCGCAGTGAGCGGGAGAGGTGGAAGCGATCGAGCGGTATCACGGCGCGGCGGCGCGGCTCAACCCAGTAGACGCCTGGCGCGTCGCGCCCGTCGGCCATCGGAAACACGCCGACCGAATAGGCGCCGAGCACGATTGCTGGATCCAGCGGCTCGAATTTCATGAAGCGAGACGTCGCTCGATCCTTTGCCAGACCTCCTGAAACGACTTCGCCGCCGCTGACTGCGGCGCCACATCGCCCACGGCACGATGAGTGGCGGACGATGCCTCCACTGCACTCGCCATGGGGATGACCGGCCAGTCCGGCTGCGCAGCGACCGCGTCGAGATGCATTCGGCGTCGGCGATCGACCATCACGTGTACGGGAAGCGTCGGTGTGCGGCCGCCGAGATGCCGCTCAATCTCTTCATAGGCGCGCTGCGCGAGCGGGGAGGGAACGACGGGGATGACGATCAGGTCGGCGGCGCGCGTCACCTGCTCCGCAGTCTCGGTGAGGCCGGGCGGGCAATCGAGGATCACGCGATCATAATCGCCCAGCCCGGCAATCAATTTGCTCAGCCGCTTCTTCTTGTCCATCTCGCGCAGGAGGTGGTCCAGTTCGCGCAGCGAGGCGTCGGCCGGGAGCAGGTCAAGTCGTTCGTTATCAGTGGGGCGGATCAGCTTGCGCGGATCGACATCACGCGAAAACGCCGCCTGTGCGCGATCATGCTTCGATTCGCGGCCTAGTATCCAGCTCGCCGCTGCCTGTGGATCAAGGTCCCACAGCAAGGTGCGTCGTGCGGATCGTGTCGCCGCGCACCAGGCAAGATTTACCGCGAGGGTCGTTTTCCCGACCCCGCCCTTCAGGCTATAAACCGCGATTGTCGCCATGTACGGAAGGTGGCGCGCTACGGCGCGCATGGCAAGCCACAGCACCAACTAAAATGGCCGGCGCACTTGGTGCACCGGCCCGATGATTGTGAAATTGCTGGCCCGTCAGGCCTTGCAGGTAAGCTCGCCCTTGCCCGGCTGGGTCAGCGTGATGTGCGTGGTGTCGCCCGTCAGCTTCCAGCCGCCATCGGCGACAAGCGTATCGCCGGCCTTCTCGGCCTTCAGCGTGGTGGGGGTCCCGTCTTTCTTGGACTTCACGAACACCTGCTTGTCGCCTTGGAAGAAGGTGACATAGACGAGGCTGTTGTCCTTGCAACGGAACGTCTTTTCCGCCTTGATCGCCGGTGGCAGCTCGACAGTGCCCTTGTTGGCAAGCTCGGCAGCCATCGGATCGGGGTTGATATCGAGCACTTCCGGCTTTTCAGGCTTGGAATTGCAAGCGGAAAGCACGGTCAGCGCGAGGGCGGCAGGGAGGAGAAGGGGGCTCTTCATAGCAGCGCGACGCCATACCCCCGGCCACGCCTCCGTCAAGGGCGGTATGCAATTTTATATCCTCTGCGGGCCACCTGTCGCGTGCGATCAGGCGATAAATGCGACGAGCGCATCCCATGCAGGCTGTTTTGCCGCGATCCCGATCGTGTGCAGCGCGCTTGACGAGGGCAGTGCCACCATTGCCAGCTCGTACCCGGTGAGCAGCGGCTTGCCGATACGCAAGGCCGTGGCGCCGTTGAACGCGACCGCCCGAAGTTCGGCAAGCGAGCCGACCAGCGCGGGCAGATCATTGGCGGCATAATCGCGGATCGCGCTATCGTTACTTCCCGAGCGCCGGGCCGAAGCGACGACATCCCACAAGCCGATCCGCGCCTCCAGCAGCGCGGCCAGGCGTGGCTCATACCCTAGCCCGCCGAGGTTTACGCCGATTGCGTGGCCCAGCAACGACCAGAACTGGTTCCGGGGATGGGCGTAATACTGGCCTTCGGCAAGGCTGCGTTCGCCCGGCAGGCTACCCAGAATGAGAAGCCGGGTGCGGCCGTCTGCCATGGGCGCGAAGGAGGATTTGCGACTCATGATCGTTGCCTGGGCGTAATGGGCGACGACACCGGTATCAATCGCGCTTTCGTTGATTAAAGGCCAAGCGTGGTTGTCGCGCCCGGCAAGCGGGGGCATCTAGAGCGGCATGCATACGGCCTCTGACACTCTCGCGCTTATCGGCAACACTCCGCTCGTCCGGCTCAAGGGGCCGAGCGAGGAGACGGGGTGCGATATCTATGCCAAATGCGAGTTCGCCAACCCCGGTGCCAGTATAAAGGATCGCGCGGCGCTCTTCATCGTCGAAGACGCCGAGGCGCGGGGACAATTGGAGCCGGGGGGCACGATCGTCGAGGGTACGGCGGGCAATACCGGGATCGGCCTTGCGCTCGTCGCCAATGCCAAGGGCTATCGCGCGATCATCGTAATGCCTGACACGCAGTCAAAGGAGAAGATGGATACGCTCCGCGCGCTAGGTGCTGAGTTGGTGACTGTGCCCGCAGCGGCCTATTCCAGCCAGTACCATTTCGTGCACACCTCGCGCCGTATCGCCGAGGAAACGCCTGGGGCGATCTGGGCCAATCAGTTTGACAATATCGCGAACCGCAAAGCGCATATTGCTGGCACGGCGGAGGAAATCTGGGCGCAGATGGACGGACGCGTCGACGGCTTCACCTGCGCGGTCGGGACCGGGGGGACGCTCGCCGGAGTGGCGATGGGGCTCAAGGCGAAGGATGAACGTGTGACGATCGCGCTCAGCGATCCGCACGGCGCCGCACTGTACGAATATTATGCCTGCGGAGAACTGAGAGCGGAGGGCAGCTCGGTCGCCGAAGGGATCGGACAGGGGCGGATCACCGCCAATCTCGAAGGTGCGCCGATCGATACGCAATATCGCATCGGGGATCAGGAGGGGCTCGACTGGGTCGAACGGCTATTGCGCGAGGAAGGGCTTTGCCTGGGTCTCTCATCAGGCATCAACGTTGCCGGCGCGGTGCGGTTGGCGCGCGATCTGGGGCCGGGAAAGCGCATCGCAACGATATTGTGCGATACGGGTTTCCGTTACCTGTCAACGCTCTACAATCCCGAATGGCTTGCTGCGAAGGGATTGGAACGGCGGCATAAAGTGTAAGAATTCGACATCGGTGAGATATAGCGTTATTCTCGCGCGACGGATGACTACCGAAACACCCACATCGAGCCAGACGGCACAGCGCCTGCGGGTTGGCCTTGTCGGCCTCGCTGCGGTGGTGCTGCTCATCGGCATAGCCAGCGCTATATTCAGCGCCGCCAGCCGCGAGCGGCCTGTCGCGACTGCCGACGCGCCTAAGCCGGAAGCGATCGCAAATATGACGCTCGCTAATGGCAGTGTGCCCGCCACCGCGCCAAATGAACCGCTTGCGGAGCTAGGCGTCGCGCCCGCCACCGCAAATGGCACGGCTCCGGCCGCGCCGAGACGCTGAATCTCCGCATGAGCACCATGGATCCACGGGGAAATTCGGGGATGTGGCAGTGATTCCCCGTCTCACCCCCGTTTACAGGCGAGCGTTGAGGGGAACGAAAACGGAACTCGCGCGGTCCCACCCGTCCGCAAGCGGGAAAAAGCCGCCAGCCTAGTTTCATTTCCCCGATTTTCCCCACATTTCCCTTCCCATCCCCGAATGGCGCTGGTATCTATCAGCGCTAGCAGAGGGGCGGACTCGCTGTTTTTTGTCTTCGCGATTGCCGGGGCGGCCGGAGGGGCTGTTTTCCGGGCCGGAGAGGCGCGTCCGTCGCAGGCGAGGTGGGCGTGGCTGACAGGGTGGACTATCAGGGAAAGGGGATCGCGCTTGTCGATGACAAGTCTCGCGTCGCCATTCCTAATACTCTACGCGCCATGCTCGCGAAGAACTCGCCCCGTGAAGACGGGAAGGATGGCGGCACGGTCATCGTGGCGCCCCACCCCGAGCATCGCTGCCTGATCGCCTATGACCCGCGCTTTGTCCCGTTCTGGAAAGAGCGGCTGGAGATGCTCGACGCCGCCCAGTTCGAGAAATCCGGTCGTACCGATTATAATATCCTCGATCGCGCCGGCGGTGCCGAGCCGTTGCCGTTCGATGGCAGCGGCCGTTTCATCATGCCGGCGTTCGAGCGAAAATATGCGCGGATTGGCAACGCCGCGTTCTTCCACGGCTCGTTCGACTGGATCACCATCTGGAGCCCGCAGATATTGATCGAGACGCCGGGTATCGATCCCTTCCTCAAGGAATACGTTGAGTTCACCTGCGAGGAAAAGGGGTATGCGCTGTGATCGCGCGCGTGGAACCCCATGTTCCAGTGCTGCTCGACGAAGTGCTCGCCGCGCTGACCCCCCGGCGTGGCGAGACCGTCGTGGATGGTACGTTCGGCGCCGGCGGTTACACTCGTGCGCTGCTGGCAACCGGCGCGCGCGTCTTCGCGTTCGATCGCGACCCCGACGCGATCCGTGACGGCGCGCCGCTGGTGGCGGCGCATGACAATCTCATCCTGGTCCCGGCAGAGTTTTCGGCAATGGCCGGCGAGCTGGAGGCGCGGGATGCCGTGCCCGTCGATGGCGTGGTGCTGGATATCGGCGTGTCTTCAATGCAACTCGATCAGCCGGAGCGGGGCTTTTCGTTCCAGGGCGACGGGCCGCTCGACATGCGGATGTCCAAGGCCGGTCCGTCGGCGGCGGATTTCCTGAACACTGCCGACGAAACGCTGATTGCCGACGTGCTGTGGCGCTACGGCGAGGAGCCGCGCTCGCGCCGGGTGGCAAAGGCGATCGTCGCGGCGCGCCCGCTTACTACGACAGGCCAACTGGCGCAGGTAGTGCGCCGCGCGCTGGGGCATCGACCGCACGACAAGAAGGATCCGGCGACACGCGCTTTCCAGGCGATCCGCATCCATGTGAATCGCGAACTGGAGGAGTTGGCGCAGGGCCTCGCGGCCGCCGAGCGCGTGCTTGCGCCGGGCGGTCGGCTCGCGGTTGTCACCTTTCACAGCCTGGAGGACCGGCTGGTGAAACGATTTCTGCGCGAGCGGAGCGGGTCGATGCCTGCCGGGTCGCGTCATCGCCCCGATGCGCGTGAGGCGCGCGAGCCGAGTTTCGATCCAGCGGCCAAGGCGGTGCGCCCGAGTGCTGCCGAGGTTGCGCGTAATCCGAGGGCGCGTTCGGCGACGCTGCGCACCGCGGTGCGCACCGGTGCGGCGGCCTGGGTCGGCGGCGTTGAGTTAGTGGAGGCGTGATGATGGCGGCGACGTATCGGTTGAAAGGTTTGGGCTGGTTCGGCGGCGTGGTGATCGTGTCGCTGGGCTTTTATCTTATCTCGCTTCAGGTCGCAGCCGAGCGCAAGCGGCTGGAGCAGCTTAACGGGCGCATCGGCTTGGCGCAGCGCGATATCCGTGCGCTCGAAACGGAGTTCGATGTTCGATCGAACCTGACGCAGCTCGAGCGCTGGAATGGCGACACACTGGCGCTGGCATCGCCCACCGCCGGGCAGTTTGTGCGCGATGAAGGGCAACTCGCTTCGATCAGCTTCGATCGCGGCGCGCCGATGCTAGCGCAGCAGCAGGGCGCGATTCGTACTGCCGCGCTGGTGGTGCCATCGCTGCCCTCGCCCGCCCGCGTCGCGCCAACTCCGGTGATCGACGAAGCGCCTGCGATCGCGCGGCCTGCAGCGCTGGTGAAGGTTGCGGTGCATCCTGCTGTTTCGAGCGCGCCGAAGCTCACGGCGGCGGTGGTGTTGCGCACGGCGGTCGCGGAACCGGCCCCGGCTGCGTCCCGGAAGGGCAGGGCGGTCGCGATGCTCGACAAGTCGCTGCTCAGTGACACGACGCTCGGTGATTTGGCTAGCGGAGCCCGCGTCGAGGCACGGCGGTTGCGTTGACTACCCTGGTCGCGCGCCCTGCCCGATCGATAAAGGCCACCGAGCAGCGCCATGTGCTGCTTGCGACGCAGCACATGCGTCTGATGATGCTGATGCTGCTGTTTGCCGCCGCAGTGACGGTGGTGGCCGCGCGGCTCTCGTGGCTGGCGATCGAGGGTAGGCCAGCGCGCGCCTCGATTCTCGGCGCCGCGCCGCGTGGCGATATCATCGATCGCAACGGCGAACCGCTTGCGCGCACGATCGACGCCTGGGCAATTGGCGTCCATCCCGATCGTCTATTGGGCGATCGCGGCGCGATCGCGCAGCGGCTGGCCGATCTGATGCCCGATACCGGCGATCAGCCGTGGTTCTATGCGCAACTTACGAAGAAAGTGTCGTTCACGTACCTGAACCGGCGCGCCAGCCCAGCCTTGGTTGAGGCGATAAACGCCATCGGCGAGCCGGGAATAGTGTTCGAGCGGCAGACCCAGCGGCTCTATCCACAATCGACGCTTGCTGCGCATGCGCTCGGCTACCTTTCCACCGACGGCAGGGGGATGGGCGGGATGGAGCGCGCGCTGGAGGCGCGGCTCATCGATCCGGCACAGAGCGGCGCCCCGGTGGCGCTGTCGATCGACAGTCGCGTGCAGGCCGCGATGGAAAGCGAACTCGGCCGCGCGATGGGCGAGATGCAGGCGAAAGGCGCAGCCGGCATCGTCATGGACGTGCACACCGGGGAAGTGATCGCGATGGTCTCGCTGCCGCTTTTCAATCCGAACCGTGTCGGCATGGCGGGCACCGAGGAACTGCGCAACAACGTGACGCAATCGGTGTATGAACTCGGCTCAACGTTCAAGCCGATCGCGATGGCGGCCGCGATCGATTATGGCGTGGTCACCGACATGAGCCGCCGTTTCGACGCGACGGTGCCGCTCAAGGTCGGCGGATTCACGATCCATGATGATCGCGGGCACGAACAGAAGCGCTGGCTCAACATCCCCGAAACGCTGATCTACTCCTCAAACATCGCCACCGCGCGGATCGCCGACATGGTCGGCGCGGCGCGGATGCAGGATATGTTCCGCAAGCTGGGCTTCGATCGCAAGCCGGATGTTGAACTGGTCGAGAAGGCGCGGCCGCTTTGGCCTGGTTTCTGGGCGCGCACAACCGTGATGACGACTGCTTACGGTCACGGTATCGCGGTTACGCCGCTGCACCTTGCGACTGCTTACGCCGCGATGGTCAACGGCGGAATCTGGCACCCGGCTACCCTGCTCAAGATCCCGCAAGGGGCCGAGCCGAAGGGCCGCCGCGTGCTTCAGCAATCGACCAGCGATCGGATGCGCCAGCTCCTGCGGCTTGTCGTGCTCGACGGCACCGGTCGTAAGGGCGAGGCGCCGGGCTATCGCATCGGCGGCAAAACCGGTACGGCCGAGGTCGCGCAACGCGGCGGTTATGCCAAGAACGCGAACGTCTCCACCTTCGCCTCCGCCTTTCCGATGGATGCGCCACGTTACGTGGTGATCGCGATGATGGACTCGCCAAAGCGCGTACAGGCGAATTCCTTCCAGACCACGGCGGCCTACACCGTCGCGCCGGTGGTAAGCAGGGTGGTCAGCCGCACCGGGGCGCTGCTTGGCGTGATCCCGGACGATCGCCACGATATCGATCTAAGCGATCTCAACCCGCTGCTGTGGAAAGCGCCGGGGAAGAAGGAAGACAAGGGAATCGCCGAATGAGGCTCTGCCAGCTCACCGGCGGAACCGAGGCCACACAGGTGACCGGCTTTGCGATCGATCACCGCAAGGTCGCGCCGGGCACGATATTCGGTGCGTTCGAAGGCCAGCGCGTCAACGGAGAGGATTACATCCCCGCCGCGATTGCCGCCGGTGCGATCGCGGTCGTCGCCCGGCCGGAGGCGATTGTGGCTGGCGCGGTGCATATCGCCGCCGCCAACCCGCGCCAGACCTTCGCCGAGCTGGCCGCGAGATTCTTTGCCCCGTTCCCGGAAATCGCCGTCGCGGTGACCGGGACCAACGGCAAGACCTCCACCGTGGAGATGACGCGGCAATTGTGGCGGATGGCCGGGCACCATGCGGCCTCGATCGGCACGCTCGGCGTCTCCACCGCCGACGACCGCGTGACGACCGGCCTCACTACACCCGACGTGGTGACGTTCCTTTCCAACGTCGGCGGTCTGGCGCGCGAGGGTGTGACGCATCTCGCGTTCGAGGCGTCCAGCCACGGGCTGAGCCAGTATCGTACCGAGGGCGTGCCGGTGATGGCGGCCGCCTTCACCAACCTGAGCCGCGACCACCTCGACTACCACGGCGATATGGCGGCCTATTTCACCGCCAAACTGAGGCTGTTCTCGGAAGTGCTGGGTGATGATGGCACGATGGTGGTGTGGGTCGACGATCCGCAATCGGAGCGCGTGGTGGATCTCGCCCATGCGCGCCGTACCAAGCTGATTACCGTTGGAGAACATGGCGATACATTGCGGCTCGTGTCACGCGACACGACGCTGTTGGGGCAGGGACTCGTCATCGCCGCCGACGGACGTGAGCATAATGTGACGCTGCCGCTGATCGGCGCCTATCAGGCCGCCAACGCGCTAATCGCCGCCGGGCTGGTGATCGCGGCAGGGGGCGATGTCGCTGCGACGATCGCCAATCTCGCGCGGCTCCAGCCGGTGCGTGGGCGGCTGGAGCGCGCCGTCATCACCGCCTCGGGCGCGCCGGTATATGTCGATTACGCGCATACGCCTGATGCGCTGGAGGCGGCGATCGCCGCGCTGCGTCCGCACGTAACGGGGCGGCTGATCCTGGTCTTTGGCGCAGGCGGCGATCGCGATCGCGGCAAGCGGGAACCGATGGGGCAGATTGCCGCCGCGCAGTCGGACGTGGTGATCGTCGCGGATGATAATCCGCGCAGCGAGGATGCCGCTTCAATCCGCGCCGAGATACTGAAAGGTGCACCGGACGCGATCGAGATTGGCGATCGCCGGGCGGCAATCGCCCATGCCGTCGGTATGGCTGGCGGCGATGACATCGTGTTGATCGCTGGCAAGGGGCACGAGCAAGGCCAGATCGTCGGTGATCTCGTCCTGCCGTTCGACGACGTCACTGTAGCAAGGGAGGTAGCGTGAAAAGGAAGATCAATGTTCCCGCCCGTCCGTTCGCCCACGCCGATGGCGAGAAGCGACCGCGCGAGCGACGCAAGCTCGGCGTGCGATATGAACTGGTCAGCGGCGATGCAGTCAGTGGGCTGCGTTGACTCGGCCATCCCTGTTATAGGCCTGTGATGAGCCTCTGGACCTCCGCAGAAATCGCGGCCGCAACCAGCGGAACCGCGTCCGGCGACTTTGCGGTTAATGGTGTCGCCTTCGACAGCCGGGAGATTGGCGCGGGCGATCTGTTCGTTGCGATGAAAGGCGAGGAAACGGATGGCCACCGCTTTCTGGATAGTGCATTCGCGCGTGGCGCGGCGGGTGCGCTGGTATCGGAAGCAAGCGCGCACCCTTGTGTTCGCATCGCGGACAGCTTTGCTGCGCTGGAGGATCTGGGCCGTGCCGCCCGCGCTCGGATCGACGGCAAGGTCATCGGCGTAACCGGATCGGTCGGCAAGACATCCACCAAGGAGGCGCTGTTCGCCGCGCTCGATCGCGGCGCGCCGGGTGTGGTGCACCGTTCGGTCAAGAGCTACAACAACCACACCGGCGTGCCGCTCAGCCTGGCAAGGATGCCGCGCGGGACGCGCTTCGGCGTGTTCGAGATGGGAATGAATCACGCTGGTGAACTGGCGCATCTGACCACGCTCGTCCGCCCGCACATCGCGATTGTAACCGCAATCGCACCCGCGCACACCGAGTTCTTCGCGGACGAAAGCGCGATCGCCGACGCCAAGGGCGAGATCTTTCGCGGGCTGGAGCCCGGCGGCATCGCGATCGTCCCGCATGACAGTCCGCATCGCAAGCGGCTGATCGACGCCGCATCGCCATATGCGGCGCGGATCGTGACATTCGGGCTAGACAAGGCGGCGGACGTTCACCCGATCGAGACCATGCGACTAGATATCGGCACGTTCGTGACCGCGAAAGTGGGCGAGCGCGAATTGAGCTTCACCGTATCGCAGCCCGGGCAGCATTGGGTTTCGAATGCGCTGGCGGTGGTCGCCGCGGTCGATGCGGCGGGTGGGGACCTTGGGCTGGCTGGACTTGCGCTTGGCGAACTTGGCGGGCTGACTGGGCGCGGTGATCGCTTTGCGGCGCGGGTGGCGGATGGCGAGGTGCTGGTGATCGACGAAAGCTACAACGCCAATCCCGCCTCGATGGCGGCCACACTGGAGGTGCTGTCGAACGAATCCGGGCGGCACGTCGCAGTTCTTGGCGAAATGAGAGAATTGGGCGCCGGCAGTGATGCCTATCATGCCGCGCTCGCCGGGCCGATACTGGCCGCGCGCGTTCAAGCGGCGCTGCTCGTCGGTGAAAAGATGGCTGCGTTGGCGCAGGCTCTTGAGGGGAAGGTCGATTTCGTCCATGTGCCCGATGCCGCGAGCGCGCTTGATCGCCTGAAACAGGTGATCGCGCCGGGCGACGTGGTGCTCGTAAAGGGATCGAACGGAGTCGGGCTGTCGCGGATCGTCGCGGCTCTCGCCGGGGGCGTTGCATAGTGCTGTATCTGATCGCGGAGAGCCTCGGCTTCCCGAGTGTCCTCAATCTGATCCGCTACCTGTCGTTCCGCACCGGCGGTGCGATCGCGACCGCCTTGTTCATCGGCCTCATCATCGGGCCTAAGTTCATCGGCTGGCTGCGCGTGCGCCAGGGGAAGGGCCAGCCGATCCGCGCGGACGGGCCGCAGACGCATCTCGCCAAGCGCGGCACGCCAACGATGGGCGGGCTGATGATCCTGACGAGCCTAAGCCTCGCGATCCTGATCTGGATGGACCTGCGCAATCCGTTCGTGTGGGCGAGCCTGTTCGTCACGCTGGGATTTGGCGCGATCGGCTTCATGGACGATTACGACAAGGTCACGAAGGCGACCACCGCCGGAATCCCTGGCCGGGTGCGCCTGTTGCTCGAGTTCGTGATCGCTGGCGTGGCGGCGTGGATCATCAGCCAGGAGAATGGCACCGGCCTTTTTCTGCCATTCACCAACCGTTACTATCTCGAACTGGGCTATCTCTACCCGTTATTCGCCGCCTTCACGATCGTCTCGTTCGGCAATGCTGTGAATCTGACGGACGGGCTGGATGGCTTGGCGACGATGCCGGTCATCATTGCGGCAGTGGCGTTCATGATAATCGTCTACCTCGTCGGGAACGTGAAGTTCGCGGATTATCTCGGGCTGCCGCATGTGCCGCGCGCGGGCGATCTGGCGATCTTCTGCGGGGCAATGGTCGGCGCGGGGCTTGCCTTCTTGTGGTACAACGCCCCGCCGGCGGCGGTATTCATGGGCGATACCGGAAGCCTTGCACTGGGAGGCGCGCTCGGAACTATCGCCGTCATCGCGCATCACGAGATCGTGCTGGGAATCATCGGCGGTCTGTTCGTGGTCGAGGCGCTCTCGGTTATCATCCAGGTCGCGGTTTACAAGCGCACTGGCAAGCGGGTGTTCCGCATGGCGCCCATCCACCACCATTTCGAGCAGCTCGGCTGGAGTGAGCCGACTGTTGTTATTCGCTTCTGGATAATAGCACTCGTGCTGGCACTCGCCGGCCTTTCCACGCTGAAGCTGAGGTGATCGTCTCCCCGCTCTGGCGCGGCAGACGCTACGCGGTGCTCGGGCTGGCGCGATCCGGCGCGGCGGCGGCGCGCGCGCTGATCGCGGGCGGCGCGACCGTGGTGGCATGGGACAGCGATGCCGCGCGGCGCGAGGGCATTCAAGGCGCGCAGATCGCCGACCTCGACACGATCGACCTCGCAGGCTTCGACGCATTGCTCGTCTCCCCCGGCGTGCCGCTCAACACGCACCCGCTGGCAGCGAAAGCGCGCGCCGCAGGCGTGGCGATCACGGGCGACATCGAGCTCTTCGCCGAGGCGCGCCCCGCACTGCCCGCGCACAAGGTGGTCGGCATCACCGGCACCAACGGCAAATCCACCACGACCGCCCTCGTCACGCACATCCTGAAGGCCGCAGGGATGCCCGCCCTGATGGGCGGCAATATCGGGCTACCGATCCTGGCGCAGGCGCCGCTGCCGGCCGGGGGCGTCTATGTACTGGAGCTGTCGAGCTACCAGATCGACCTGACACGCAGCCTCGATTGCGACGTGGCGGTGCTGCTCAACATCACGCCGGACCATCTCGATCGCTACGACGGGTTCGATGGCTATGTTGCGTCCAAGGCGCGGCTGTTCGCGATGCAGGCGCCGGAGCATGAGGCGGTGATCGGGATCGGCGACGCGCCATCCGCCACGATCGCCCGATCACTTTCGGCGCGCGCCGAGCATCTGACGAAGATCGCGCCCGGCGTGTGCCTCGACCAGACGCGCTGGCCGAGCCTGCAAGGTCCGCACAACGCCCAGAACGCGCTCGCCGCGATCGCGGTCGCGAGGGCGCTCGACGTGAGCGAAGCTGATATCGATCGCGGGCTTGAGACATTCGCGGGCCTGCCGCATCGCATGGAAAAGGTGCGGGAGGTCGCCGGTGTCGCCTATGTCGATGACAGCAAGGCGACCAACCCGGAAAGCACCGCGCCCGCGCTCGGCGCGTTTCCGCGCGTTCACTGGATCGTCGGCGGCCGGGCGAAGGGCGACGATCTGGACGCGTGCCGCCCCTATTTCGATCACGTCGTGCGAGCCTATACGATCGGCGAGGCGGGGCCGCGCTTCGCGGCGATCCTGCAGGACGAGATGGCGGTGGAGGAGGCGGGAACGCTCGCGGCCGCCGTGTCCAGCGCCGCAAGCCGCGCAGCGCCGGGCGATACCGTGCTGCTGTCGCCGGCGGCGGCGTCCTTCGATCAGTTCCGCGATTACGAGCATCGCGGCGAGGCATTTCGCGACGCGGTGGGGGCGCTGGCATGAGCGAAGAAAAGGTCGAGATCGTCAGCGACGCGGGGCTGCGCGCGCGCCTGAAGGGGCGGGGCGGGCGTGGTGATCGTTCGCCGCTCGGCACCTGGTTCTGGGATACCGATCGGGTGCTGCTGGTGCTCACGCTGGGCCTGATCGCGATCGGGCTGATCGCGGTCGCCGCCGCCAGCCCGGCCAGCGCGGTGCGCTATTCCGGCGAGCATCTGAAATTCCCGCCGCTTTATTATTTCTGGCGGCAGTTGATGTGGGTGGCCGTTTCGCTGCCGGTGCTGTTCATCACCTCGATGCTGCCGGTGAATACCGCGCGGCGGCTGGCGGTGGTCGGTTTCTGCGTGTTCGGCGTGCTCCTCG
Source organism: Sphingomonas sp. 3P27F8 (assembly GCF_005502745.1). GTDB lineage: Bacteria > Pseudomonadota > Alphaproteobacteria > Sphingomonadales > Sphingomonadaceae > Sphingomonas. Next base: position 83,935 of record NZ_SCNL01000008.1, on the reverse strand, counting down.
CGCTCACCCCGGTGGTGGGCGTGACGGTGAACGGTGCGCGTCGCTGGATCGGCTTCGGGCTGGCGCAGTTCCAGCCGTCGGAGTTCCTCAAGCCATGCTTCATCGTCACCGTCGCGTGGCTGCTCTCGCTGCGCGCACGTGACGAATCGCTGCCGGTGACGACGATCACCTTCGTGATGACGGGGCTGGTGGCGGCGATGTTGATGATGCAGCCCGATCTGGGGCAGACGATCATCTTCTGCTCGGTATGGCTGGCGCTGCTGATGATCGCCGGGACGCCATGGCGCGTGATCGCATCGTTCGTGGCGATGGCGCCGGCGGCGCTGATCGCAGCCTATGTGTTCTATGGCACGGCGCGCACCCGTATCGACGCCTTCCTGTTCCCCGATGCGGAAGGGGCTGGCGCGAGCGACCATTTCCAGACCAATGCGGCGCACGCCACGCTAACCGCCGGCGGCTGGACGGGGACCGGGCCAGGTGGCGGCCGCGTGAAATTCGGGCTTCCCGAAGCGCATACGGACTATATCTTCTCGGTCATCGGAGAGGAGTTCGGGTTGATTGCGTGCATGGTGATCGCGGTTATGTTTCTGGCGATCGTGGTGCGCGTCTTCGTCAAGCTGCTCGACGAACAGGATAATTTCAAATTGCTCGCGGCCGGTGGGCTTGCCACGCAGTTCGGCGCGCAGGCGCTGGTCTCGATGGCGGTCAATACCGGCCTCGCGCCGTCCAAGGGCATGACGTTGCCGTTCATCAGCTATGGCGGCTCATCGATGATCGCGCTGTCGATCGGGATGGGCCTGCTTCTCACCTTCACCCGCCGCAATCCTTTCCTGCTGCGCAGCCCCTATGTCACCCGCTGGGGGGCGCTGTGACGCGCCCGCGGCATTTCGTGCTCGCCGCCGGGGGAACGGGCGGCCACATGATCCCCGCCGCCGCGCTGGCGGAGGAGCTGATCCGGCGCGGGCATCGCGTGGCGCTGGTTTCGGACGAGCGCGGCGTGCGCTTTCCCGGCCTGTTCGACGGCGTGCAGACGCATGTGCTTCCGGCCGGGCGGCTGAGCGGCGGCCCGCTCGGCTGGGCAAAGGCGGCGCGCGAGATGTGGCGCGGCCGGGCGATGGCGCGGGAGCTTTACCGTACCTTTCAGCCGGCGGCGGTGATCGGCTTCGGCGGCTACCCCGCCTTCCCCGCGCTGGCGGCGGCCTTTGCCGACAAGATCCCCACCGCGATCCATGAGCAGAACGCCGTGCTCGGCCGCGTCAACCGGCTGGTCGCGCGGCGGGTGGATGCGATCGCCACGTCCTATGCCGATACCGAGCGGCTCAAGCCGGCTCATCAGATGAAGGCGAATTGCGTCGGCAATCCGGTGCGCGACAGCGTGATCGCGTTGCGCGCCAAGCCCTATCCGCTGCTGGAGGAAGACGGCATATTCCGTGTGCTGGTCACCGGCGGATCGCAGGGTGCGAGCGTGCTCAGCAAGGTGGTGCCGGATGGGCTCGCGATGCTGCCCGTCGCCTTCCGTCGCCGCTTGCAGGTGACGCATCAGGCGCGGATCGAGGATATCGATGCCGCGCGCGCCAAATATGCCGAGCTGGATATCGCCGCCGATCTCGCGACCTATCTGCCCGATCTGCCCGAGCATCTGGGCTGGGCGCATGTGGTGATCGCACGCGCGGGCGCCTCGACCATCGCCGAACTGACGGTGGCGGGGCGGCCCGCGATCCTCGTTCCGCTGCCCACCGCCACCGACGACCACCAGACCGCCAACGCGCGGGAGATCACGCGTGCCGGCGGGGCGCGGACGATCCCGCAAAGCCAGTTCACGCCATCCGAACTGGCCAAGCAGATGCAGAAGCTCGGCCTCGATCCCGAGGGGCTGGAGAATGCCGCTGCCCGCGCCCGCGCCTGCGGCCGGCCCGATGCGGCGCGCGATCTCGCGGATCTGGTGGAAAGCCTGGATGCGCCGCGTTCGGCGCTGCCGGTCGGCCCGGTGATCCAGAAGGAAGCGTTTGCGTGAAGGGCGTCCCCACCAACATCGGCACGATCCATTTCGTCGGCATCGGCGGGATCGGCATGTCCGGCATCGCCGAGGTGATGCACAACCTGGGCTACAGGGTGCAGGGGTCGGACGTGGCGGAAGGCTATGTCGTCGAGGGGTTGCGCGCGCGCGGCATTCCGGTCTCGATCGGCCACAAGGCGGACAATCTGGGCGAGGCGGCGGTGGTCGTCGCTTCCACCGCGATCAAGCGCGGGAACCCGGAGGTGGAGGCCGCGCTCGAACGGCGCGTGCCGGTGGTGCGCCGCGCCGAGATGCTGGCCGAACTGATGCGCCTCAAGTCCACCGTGGCGGTGGCGGGGACGCATGGGAAGACGACGACCACCTCGATGGTCGCCGCGCTGCTCGATGCGGGCGGGGTGGATCCCACGGTCATCAACGGCGGCATCATCAACAGCTACGGCAGCAACGCCCGGCTGGGCGACAGCGACTGGATGGTCGTGGAGGCGGACGAGAGCGACGGCAGCTTCCTGCGGCTGGACGGCACGATCGCTGTCGTGACGAACATCGATCCCGAGCATCTCGATCACTACGGCGATTTCGAGCGCGCCAAGGAAGCCTATGTCGAGTTCGTCGAGAACGTACCCTTCTATGGCGCGGCGCTGCTCTGCCTGGATCACCCGGAGGTGCAGGCGCTGATCCCGCGGGTGCGCGACCGGCGGATCGTGACGTACGGTTTCGCGGCATCCGCCGATGTGCGCGGCGTGAACGTGACGCCCTATCCCGGCGGCAACCGCTTCGAGGCGATCATCCGCGCGCGCGATGGCGCGACGCGATCGATCGAGCATATCGACCTGCCGATGCCGGGCCGCCACAATGTGCAGAACGCGCTCGCGGCGATCGGCGTCGCGCTGGAGCTGGGCATCGACGATGCGACGATCCAGAAAGGCTTCGAGAAGTTTGGCGGGGTCAAGCGGCGCTTTACCAAGGTGGGCGAGGTCAGCGCGGAGGGTGGCATCGCGACCATCATCGATGATTACGGCCATCACCCGGTAGAGATACGCGCGGTGCTGTCGGCGGCGCGGGAAAGCGCGCAGGGCCGCGTGATCGCGGTCGTGCAGCCGCATCGCTATTCGCGGCTCGGCAACCTGATGGATGATTTCCAAAGCGCGTTCAACGATGCGGACATGGTTTACGTCACGCCCGTCTATGCGGCGGGCGAAACGCCCGTGGAAGGCGTCGATGCCGAGGCTTTGGTGGAGGGGCTGAAGCGGCGCGGCCATCGCGCGGCGGCGACCGTCGCGGATGCCGACACGCTCGCAACCACGCTCGCCGCAGTCGTGCGGGGTGGCGATCAGGTGGTGTGCCTTGGCGCGGGCGACATCACGAAATGGGCCGCGGGCCTGGCGGCGGCGATCGGAGCGAAGCGATGACCGACTGGCTTTCCCAATCGCTGAAGTTCCAGCAGCAGATGCTCGATGCGCAGCAACGCGTGCTCGATGTGGGCAGCCAGATGCAGGCTGCGAGCAAAGCGGTTCTTGACGCGCAACAGGCGGCAAAGCGCGCGGCGGACGCGAATCTCGCGGCGTATCAGGCATGGTTGCGTCTGTGGGGAATGGGGCCGTGGTGACGACGGTGCCACTGATCGAGCGCAGACCGGGCGCGCTCGATGTGACGCTGGCCGCCGGCTCGTTCAGCGTCAGCGACCCTGACGGGCGGCTGAGCCCGGGTGCATCGCTTGCGCCGCTCACATGGTTCAAGACCGGAGGGCCCGCGGAGCTGCTGTTCGAACCGGCTTCGGTCGCGGGGCTTTCAGCCTTCGTCGCGGATCTGCCCGGCTGGGTGCCGATCATGACGCTTGGGCTGGGATCAAACATGATCGTGCGCGATGGTGGCGTGCCCGGGGTGGTCATTCGGCTGGGCAAGCCGTTCGCCAAGGTCGAGCGGCTCGACGCTACTACGATCCGTTGTGGCGGGGGCGCGAGCGGCATATTGGTTTCATCGACTGCGCGCGATGCGGGGATCGCGGGAATAGAATTCCTCCGCTCGATCCCCGGCACGGTCGGCGGCTTCGTGCGGATGAACGGCGGGGCATATGGTCGCGAGACGGCCGACGTGCTGGTCGAATGCGAGGTGGTGCTGCGTTCCGGTGAACGCCGCGTGCTCGCAACCGCAGACCTGGGCTACAGCTATCGCCATTCCGAGCTGCCGGACGGGGCCGTCGTGGTCAGCGCGACGTTTCGGGGCGAACCGGGCGATCCGCTCGCGATCCAGGCGGAGATGGATCGAATCGCCGCCTCCCGCGAGGCCTCGCAGCCGCTGCGTTCCAGGACGGGCGGATCGACGTTCAAGAACCCGCCTGGCGAGAAGGCGTGGGCGCTGATCGACGCAGCTGGCTGTCGCGGGCTGCGCATCGGTGACGCGCAGGTGAGCGAGAAGCATACCAATTTCCTCCTCAATCTAGGCAGCGCCACCAGTGCCCAGATCGAAGCTCTGGGCGAGGAAGTGCGTGTCCGCGTGCAAGCGGCGAGCGGGGTGGCGCTCGAATGGGAAATCGAGCGCATCGGGGTGGCGAAGTGATGTATGCCCGGTTCGCCCCGAAGGTTTCGTTCGTGTCGCAAGGAGTAGCGCGTGCCTGATCGTCGTCCTCTTCACATCGCGGTGCTGATGGGCGGCTGGTCGGCGGAGCGCGAGGTCTCGCTTTCATCGGGGGCGGGGATCGCCGACGCGCTCGAGGCGCTCGGCCATCGCGTCACGCGGATCGACATGGCGCGCGACGTGGCGGCGCGGCTGGCGGCCGCGAAGCCGGATGTGGTGTTCAACGCGCTGCACGGCTCCCCCGGCGAGGACGGCACGGTGCAGGGACTGATGGACCTGCTTGGCCTGACCTACACCCATTCGGGCCTCGCGACGTCGGTGATCGCGATCGACAAGGTGCTGACCAAGAACCAGCTCGTTCCCCACGGCATTCCGATGCCGGGCGGGCGGATCGTGCGATCCGCGGAGCTGTTCGCGGGCGACCCGCTGGCGCGCCCGTACGTGCTGAAGCCGGTCAACGAAGGATCGTCAGTGGGGATCGCGATCGTCACGGAAAACGGCAATTACGGCGTGCCGATCGGTCGCGACGTGGAGGGGCCGTGGCAGCGGTTCGACGAACTGCTCGCGGAACCCTATGTACGGGGGCGCGAACTTACGACGGCGGTGCTGGGCGGCCCAGATGGCCCGCGCGCGCTGGGCGTCACCGAGCTGCGACCCAAGAGCGGCTTCTACGATTACGATGCCAAATACACCGAGGGGATGACCGATCATCTCTTCCCGGCGCCAATCCCCGACGAGATCACCGAGGCGTGCATGTCGATCGCGCTGCAGGCGCACCGGCTGCTCGGCTGCAAGGGGTGCAGCCGGGCGGACTTCCGCTGGGATGACGAGCGCGGCGTCGACGGCCTGTTCCTGCTCGAGGTGAACACCCAGCCGGGGATGACGCCGCTCAGCCTTGTTCCAGAACAGGCGCGTCACACCGGCATGAGCTATCCCGAGCTGGTGCAGGCGATCGTCGACGAAGCGCTGCGGGAGGCTGGCGCATGAGCCGACAGTCCGTTTCCGTCCGCCGCTCGCCGCCGCGCCGCCCCGGCGCGCCGAAGCGCCGCAAGGCATCGATCGGGGATCGCCTGATCGCCAAGCTGCCCGTGAGCCACGATACGTTGCGCCGTGTGGTGACGTGGACCTTCCTTGGTATCGGCGGCGCGATCGCGGTGACGGCGGCGAGCTGGCTGGGCGTGCCGGGGATGATCGGCGACGCGGTGGCCGAAGGTGCCGGGCGCGCGGGGCTGCGCGTGGAACAGGTCGACATCACCGGGCAGAAGCGCATGGATCGCGAGACGATCTATGCCATCGCGCTGGAAAACCAGTCGGCGGACCGCCCGTTGCTGGCGGTCGATCTGCAGGCGGTGCGCAAGCGGCTGCTGGCCTATGGCTGGATCGCGGATGCCTATGTATCGCGGCGTTTCCCCGACCGGTTGCTGATCCACGTGGTTGAGCGCGAGCCGGCGGCGATCTGGCAGAACGAAGGGCAGCTTACGCTGATCGACGCGACCGGCACCTTGCTCGATCCGATCGATGCGGGCCACATGCCGGCCGGCCTGCCGCTGGTGATCGGCCCTGGCGCGGCGCAACAGGAGGCGGGGTATCAGAGGCTGCTTGCCGCCGCCCCGGCGCTTCGCCCACGCGTGAAGGCGGCGACGTGGGTGGGCAATCGCCGCTGGGATCTGACGTTCGACACCGGCGAGACGCTTCTTCTGCCGCAGGAGGGCGCCGATCGCGCGCTGGTGAAATTTGCCGAGATGGAGGGCGCCCGCCCGTTGCTCGGCAAGGGATGGGTACGCTTCGACATGCGCGATCCGACCAAAATGGTCGCGCGCAAGCCGGGGCCTGAAAGCAATCGCGCGGATGCCGACAAGGGGGAAAATGGCGGCACCACCACGACCACCGAAACGCGCGTCGCGCGTGTCGGCGACGTCTGACCAAGGGGGAATGGCATATGGCGAAGGCAGCACCTGACGGCCTGATAACCGCGCTGGATATCGGCACCTCCAAGGTGTCGGCGATGATCGCGCAGAAAGGCGACGGCGGCGAACTTATCGTGCTGGGCACGGGCCAGCGCGAATCGAAAGGCGTGAAACGCGGCTATATCGCCGACATGGCCGCGACCGAAGTGGCGGTGCGCGAGGCGGTCGAGCAGGCGGAGCGGATCGCGGGGATCAATATCGAGAACGTCTGGGCCGGCTTTTCCGCCGGCGGGCTCGTCTCCGACGAGGCGTTCATCGAATCCGAGCTGAACGGCCATCGCATCGAACAGTCCGATATCGATGCCCTGTTGCAGGAGGGCCGGCAATCGATCGATCCGCAGGGCCGGATGGTGCTTCATGCGCAGCCGGCGCTGTACACGATCGACGGGCTGGAAGGCGTCAAGAAGCCGCTTGGCCTCCATGCCGACCGGCTCGGCGTGCATATCCATGTGATCGCGGCCGATGGCTCGCCGGTGCGCAACCTCGATCTGTGCGTTCGCTCGGCGCATCTGGAGGTCAAGTCGATCATCGCCTCGCCGGTCGCCACCGGCTTCGCATGTCTGTCCCAGGAGGAGCGCGATCTGGGTGTCGCGCTGGTGGAAATCGGCGCGGGCATTACGAATGTTTCGCTGTTCGCGGGCGAGATGCTGGTCGGGCTGAAATCCATCCCGATCGGATCGGCGGACATCACGGACGATATCGCCTCCGCCTTCGGCACCACGCGGGGGCAGGCCGAGCGGATGAAATGCTTCCACGGCTCCGCCAACGCCTCCCCGCGCGACAATCACGAGATGATAACGATCCGCACACCGGCGCATGAAGAGGACGGCGAGGGCCTGCAGATAACCAAGGCGGCGCTGATCGCGGTGATCCGTACACGGCTGGAGCAGTTGGTCGGCGAGGTGCAGGCGGCGCTCAAGGAGCTGAAGTTCGAGGGGCCGATCAACCGCCAGGTAGTGCTGACCGGCGGAGGCGCGGAGCTTAAGGGCATCGCCGATTATGCACAGCAGGTGCTGGGTCGTTCCGTGCGCATCGGCCGACCGCGCGGATTGACCGGATTGCCCGAGGCGCATTCCGGGCCGGGATTCGCGGCACTGGCGGGGCTGGCCTTTTTCGCGGCGAACGATCCGATCGATCTGCGTGGGCTGGCGCCGCAACAGCAGCAGCAGGTTTACCGGCCAAAGGGGATCAGCGCGCTCAAGCGCCTCTTCCAGACGGTGAAGGCCAATTATTAGGTGCTGCACGATGGTTTTCGGCTGGTGTGGCCGGGCGCTATGTTGCAGGAAGGTTAATCGACACGTCCGGTGAGGGGAACAGCCGGACAGGCGGAGTAAGTAGGCGATGGGAATCGAATTCATCACCCCGGAAACGGATGAGCTGACCCCGCGCATTGCGGTGATCGGCGTGGGCGGCGCGGGCGGCAACGCGATCGCGAACATGATGCGTGCCGACGTCCAGGGGGTGGACTTCCTGGTCGCCAATACCGACGCGCAGGCGCTGAAGCAGTCGACGGCGCCGGAGAAGATCCAGCTCGGCGCGAAGATCACGCAGGGCCTGGGCGCGGGCAGCCGGCCGGAGATCGGCCGGGCCGCCGCCGAAGAGACGATCGAGGATCTCACCAAGCGCCTCGAGGGCGCACACATGTGCTTCATCGCCGCCGGCATGGGTGGCGGCACTGGCACCGGCGCGGCGCCCGTCATCGCCAAGGCGGCGCGCGACATGGGCATCCTGACGGTGGGCGTGGTGACCAAGCCGTTCGCGTTCGAGGGCAATCGCCGTTCCAAGTCCGCGGAGAGCGGGATCGAGGAACTGCAGAAATATGTCGATACGCTGATCGTCATCCCGAACCAGAACCTGTTCCTGATCGCCAACGCCAACACCACCTTCAAGCAGGCCTTTGAAATGGCCGACGAGGTGCTCCAGCAGGGCGTGCGCGGTATCACCGACCTGATGGTGATGCCGGGCCTCATCAACCTCGATTTCGCCGACGTTCGCTCGGTGATGCAGGAAATGGGCAAGGCGATGATGGGCACCGGCGAGGCCGAGGGCGACGACCGGGCGCTCGTCGCTGCGCAGAAGGCGATCGCCAACCCGCTGCTCGACGGCGTGTCGATGCAGGGCGCAAAGGGGGTCATCATCTCGATCACCGGCGGCGAAGACATGCGCCTGCTGGAAGTGGACGAGGCGGCAAACCACATCCGCGAGCTGGTCGATCCCGACGCGAACATCATCTGGGGTTCTGCCTTCAATCCAGAACTGGAGGGCAAGATCCGGGTTTCCGTCGTGGCGACCGGCATCGAGGCGGAGCCGCGCGCCGATGCGCCTGTGGCGGAACCTGCCCGTGCGTTCAGCTTCTCCGCTCCGCGTCGCGCCGATCCTGCGCCCGCGCCCACCGCTGCTGCCGCGTCGTCGGCTCCGGATGTCGCTCCTGCGGCGGAACAGGTGGCCGCGGATCCGATCGCGCAGCAACCGGAAATCGAGCTGACCGATGCGATCGCGCCGCCCGAACCAGCGGCGCCGGCGGAGGAGGAGTTGCTGCTCGGCTCCGAAACCATCGTGCCCGAATCCCCGGCTGCGCCGGCGGAGGAGGCCGCCCCCAAGGTGTTTGATGACGAGGCGCCCGCGCCGGCCGGACGCCGCCGTTGGCTGTCCTCCGGTGCCGAAGCCGGCGAGGAAGCCGCGCCCGCGCCGCGCGTGAAGCTGGGCGGCACCCTCTTCGAGCGCATGCAGAATGCCTCGCGCGGTACACAGCGCGGCGACGAGGGCGGCGAAAAGGACGCGCTTGATATCCCGCGTTTCCTGCATCGCCAGAACAACCAGTGATCGAGCCTGCCGGTGCGGAGTTTCCGCGCCGGCACTCGGGCCTGACGGGTGGATCGGGATTCGCCGCTCCCTGACCCCGGATCGGCGCGAGACAGTTACAGACGAGGCGGCGTGGTGCCATATCGGCGCAGGGCGATTGCGAAGGGCGGGGTAAGCTGTTCCTGCCGAGCATGCCTCGTTAGTCGGGTCGGCATTCCGCCGGCCGATAAGAGATAGTTCATACGCGATGAATCGCACGTTTTCCCTTGGGCTGCTGCTGCTCGCATCGGTTGCGGCGATTCCGGCCGCCGGCGCGGCGCAGACCGTTCAGCCATTGCCGCAGGGCGGCTCCGATGCCGATCAGCTTGCGGCTGCGATGCGCACCGTCGGTGCGAATCCGCGAGACCTGGGTGCCTTGATCAACGCGGGCGAGCTCTCGCTCCGGCTCGGGGACGCCAGCGGCGCTGCGGCGCTGTTCAAGCGCGCCGATGAGATCGACCCGATGAATGGCCGCGTGAAGGCAGGTATGGCGCGCATCCTGGTGCAGCAGGAGCGCCCGGGAGAAGCATTGCGCTATTTCGATCAGGCGGCGGGCTACGGCCTTGATCCACGCAGTTTCGCGGGGGATCGCGGTCTTGCCTATGACCTGATCGGCGAGCAGGAGCGCGCGCAGCGCGATTATCGCCTGGTCCTGAAGGGCGGCGTGCAGGAAGAGGTGCAGCGGCGTTACGCGCTATCGCTCGCGATCTCGGGGCGGCAGGAAGAAGCGCTGAAGCAGATCGATCCATTATTGCGGGGCGGTGATCGTGGCGCATGGCGCGCACGCGCATTCATCCTCGCCATGGGCGGCGATGTCCCGGGGGCGGAGAAGATCGCCACCACGATGATGCCGTCGGGAATGGCCGGAGGGCTGGCGCCGTTCTTCCAACGGCTGCCGACACTCGCGCCGGTCGACAAGGCGTTTGCGGTCCATTTCGGCGAAGTGCGCGCCGGCGCCGCGCGGCTCGCCGACGCGCGGCTGGCGCCCTCGCTTCCGCCGCTGGGGCCAGACGATAGCGCCCCCGTTCGTATCGTGGCCGCGCCGCCGCCACCGACATTCGCGCCGTCGAAACAACCGGCGCGTGATCGCCGCCGCGGCAAGGCGGCTGCGCCGGTCGTGGCGGCAGCCACTCCCGCTCCCGCTTCGCAACAGACCGCCGAAAGCACCTTGCCGGCGCCACCGCGCTTTCCCGGCAACGGCGTGGTCTTTGCCGCTCCGCGGGAAGTCACGCAAAAGCTGCCGCCGCGCGCGCCGGTGCAGATCGCGCGAGCCACCCCGGCGCCGCAGCCGCCACCCGTCGCTGAAACAGTCAGCGTCCCGGCCTCCCTGCCACCGCCGGTTGCTGCGCCGCTGCGTTCAGCCCCGACCCGCGCCGTCGCGTCCACCAAGCCGGTCCCGCCGAAGATGAGCGAGGATTCGATCCTCGCGAAAATCATCGCGGGCATTTCGGTGCCCGAATCAGAACTGGCCGCGGCGGAGCCGCCTGCCCCGCGCGTGCGGCGTGAAGCGGCCCCGGCCCCGGCCCCGGCCGTCGAAGTCGCCGCGCAGGATCGGAAGGCATCGGCGAAAAACGTGGCGGGGATGGAAGTCGCCAGCGCTCCGACGAGATCGACGCGAGGACGCAGGCGGGACGCCGCCAGGGCGGAGGAGGTCGACGCCGGTGCAGACGCCGCAATCGTCAATTCCCGGCGCGGCCGTGGCAAGGCAGCCGCAAAAGCGGAGGAGCAACTTGCCGCCGCCGATGACGCGAAGCCGAAGAAGCTGACGGCCGCGCAGAAGCGGGCCGAGGAGGCGAAGAAGCTCGCCGCCGCGAAGAAAGCAGAAGAAGCCCGCGCTGCGGCCGAAGAACGCAAGGCGGAGAAGAAACAGCCGGCGCGTATCTGGGTGCAGGTGGCGGGCGGCGCCAACGAAAGCGATCTGCCCAAGGCATGGTCCGCGGTGAAGGGCAAAAGCGCGACGCTCGGCGGGAAGGCCGCTTATACAACGAAGCTGCGGGCCACCAACCGCGTCGTCACAGGGCCATTCAAGACCGAGGCGGAGGCGCGCGCGATGGTGAACAAGCTCGCGAAGGAAGGTGTGTCGGCTTTCACCTTCACCAGTAGTGCCGGCCAGAAAATGACCAAGATCGAGGGCAAGTGAGCGCAGCGCTCGCGCCGTGGGCGTCCGATCCTGCGGCGGGACGCGGCCGGCTGCATCAGGAGGGAACCGGCGCGCCACGCGGGCCACGGGACGACTATCAGCGCGATCGCGACCGTATCGTGCACTCGATCGCCTTTCGCCGGTTGCGCCACAAGACGCAGGTTTTCATCGCACCCGATGGCGATCATTTCCGCGTCCGGCTGACGCATAGCCTGGAGGTCGCGCAGATCGGGCGGACGATCGCGCGGGCGATGGGCCTGAATGAAGACCTTACCGAGGCGGTGTGCCTTGCGCACGACATAGGCCACCCACCCTTTGGCCACGCGGGGGAGGACGCGCTGAAGGCGGCGACGATCGCGGCGGGCGGATTCGATCACAATGGCCACGCGCTGCGCACGCTGATGCGGATCGAACGCTCCTATCCGCGCTTCGACGGCCTTAACCTGACCTGGGAAACGCTGGAGGGACTGGCCAAGCACAACGGCCCGGTTCGTCATCCCGGCTGGGCACTGGCGGAAGCGGATGCGGACGCGCTGCTGGAACTTGAAACCTGGCCAAGTCTGGAGGCGCAGATCGCGGCGATCGCGGACGATATCGCCTACGATAATCACGATATCGACGATGGCCTGCGGGCGGGGCTGTTGACGCCCGAGCAGTTGCAGGAGGTGCCGCTCGTCGCGCGCGGATGGGCGGCGGCCCGCACGCGGTTCCCGGATATCTCGGATCGTCGCCTGTCGCGCGAGCTGGTGCGGCAACAGATCGGGACGATGGTGCTCGATCTGATCGGTGAGACACGCCGCCGGATCGCCGAGGCTGGCGTGCGCGATGTGACGGACGTGCGCGCGGCCGGACGGGCGCTAGTGGCCTTTTCGGATGCGATGCGCGTGGAGGAACGTGATCTGAAGCGGTTCATGTACGCGAACCTCTATCACCACGAGCGTCAGCTGGAGGCGGCGGCGGCGGCGCGAGACGTGGTTGCGGGGTTGTTCGCGACGTTCCACGAGAAGCCCGCGCTGCTGCCGGAAGAATGGCGCGCGGACCTGCCAGCGGGGGAGCCTGCGCTCAGTCGTCACATCGCCGATTATATCGCCGGGATGACCGATCGGTTCGCGATCAGGGAGTATGAACGGGTGATCGGCCCGGCGAAAATGCCGGAGGGATTCTAGCTCAAAGCGACAGGCGCGAAGCGCGGGCCAAGCCAGATCGTGAGCGCGTACAGGGCAATCGTAAGGAAGCAACCGGCGACCAGCGCCGGGATCAGCAGGAACATCGGGAGCGAGGGGAGGACATACCAGAATGTCGCTCCGGCATGGGCGGCCATATTCTCGGCGTCGGGCTTGTCGTGCCACAGCCAGATCATACCAAGCAGCGATACAAGCGGCAGCGACGCGATCAGCGCGCCAAAGCCCGGGTAACGCTTTGCCATGGTGGAAGCGATCGCAATCAACACGCCCGAGACGACAGCCTTCAGCGCCAGACAAGGCATCGGTCAGTTCTTCAGTTTCCACCCGCTACGCAGCAGCATGTAACACAGCGCGCCCAGCACCACGTCGATCGCGAGGATAACGATGCTGCCGATCAGCACTGGCGAATCGGCGGTACCCAGAAAGCCGTACCTGAAGCCCGAGATGATATAGAAGAACGGGTTCGCATGGCTGAACGCACGGAAAGCGGGCGCGAGGCGATCAACCGAATAGAAAGTGCCGGACAGCAACGATAGCGGCGCGATCACGAAATTGGTGACGGCGGCGGCGTGATCGAACTTCTCCGCCCAGATCGAGGTCAGCACACCCAGGAGCGACAGGAACGCAGCGCCGAGGAAACCGAACCACAGCACCGCGATCGGGTGCACCGGTGTTACGTGGACACCCGGATACAGCGCCATCGCCAGCCAGCAGATCGTACCGACCAGGAACGCCCGCGTCATCGCGCCGCCGACGAGCGCGGCGAGCAGCTCTGCGCTGGACAACGGCGGCTGGAGATAATCGACGATCGTGCCCTGAATCTTGCCCACCAGCAGCGAGAAGCTCGCGTTGGCGAACGCGGGCCCCATCATGCCCTGGCTGATGATAAGCCCCGGCGCGATGAAATCGGCGAAAGCGACATCGATATTCCCGACGTGCACCGGCCGCTTGGCACCCGTGGCGATCGTGAAAACGATGAGAAACAACAATGTCGTGGCGGCCGGCGCCCACACAGTCTGGAGCTGCACCTTGAAGAAACGGCGCACCTCCTTCACATAGAGGGTCTTGAGGCCGCCCCAGTTGATGTTCCGGATCACCGGGACACCGGGGGCGTTTCTGATTGCCGAGGGAATTTGGCCGATTGGGGGATGGCTGCTCATTATGCCTGCGGGTAAACCCTGCGGCGAGCGCCTGCAACCCGGCCGCCAGCGAAGGAAGAAAGATGTCCTGGACCGAGGAGCGTATCCACACGCTCAAGACCATGTGGGAAGGCGGCCAGACCGCAAGCCAGATCGCCGAGGCGCTGGGCGGGGTGAGCCGCAATGCCGTGATCGGGAAGGCGCATCGCCTGGGGCTGCAGTCGCGCCCTTCCCCGGTCGTGGCCAAGGAGGCAGTCGCCAAGGCCGAAGCGAAGGTCGAAGCGATGGCGGAGACAAAGCCGCCGGCTCCCGCCGCACCTCCCCCGCCGCCAACGCCGATCGCGACGGCGCCATCCCAGCCGCCGGCATCCACGGTGGTGACGCATGTGTCGGAGCCGAAGCCGATCACGATCACCACCGATCTAACACCGCGCCAGCCGCTTGAGGGGCAGCCGGTGCTGCGCTCGGTCGGCCCTGGCGGCTTCGTCCGTCAGTCGCCCGGCGAACAGCAGCCGCCGATCACGCCTGCCCCGCCGCGCCGCCTAGTTCCCGCCCGCCCATCGCCGGAGATCGCGGGCAAGACTTCGCTGCTCGATCTCAGCGACAAGGTGTGCAAATGGCCGCTCGGTCATCCCGGCGAGCCGGATTTCCATTTCTGTGGCGACAAGGTGAATCCCGGTTTCCCTTATTGTGTCGCGCATTGCGGCCACGCCTATCAGGCGCAATTGCCGCGTCGCGATCGGCGCGCGCCCCCGATCCCGTTCGGCGGCCCGCGCGTGCGCTGATTTTACGCGGAATCGCGCCATAACGGTGCGATTCCGCGATCTTGCGGCCTACATCCACATCTGTGCTTTGCGTAATCGCGCGCGAAGCGTCGCGAGCGATCGGTAAATCCGAGCGTTCTACGCTGCGCCACCATGAAGCTGGACCAGCGCCGTATCCTTCGCCCGTTCCTGCCCGATTCGCGGGGCGCGGCGATCGTTGAATTCGCGCTGCTCGCCCCGGTGTTGATTGCGATCCTGCTGGGGATCCTCGGTTACGGCCAATATTTTCTGCTCGCCCACAGCGCGCAGCAACTCGCCAACGATTCGGCCCGCGCCACCATTGCCGGCATGAACGCGGCGGAGCGGGCCACGCTCGCCAATGCCACAATGGCACGTGAACTGGCGCGTCTGCCAGAAATCCGCCCCGGCACCGCCTCGCTCAGCGTCGATGAGGCGCCGCCGATGGTGACGGTGCGGGTGCGGGTCGACGCATCGGGTATCGCCCTGTTCGGCGTGAAGCTGCTCCCGATGCCCGATCCGCTGATCGAGCGCAGCGCGGTGATCCAGCAGGGCGGAGTGTTGTGAACCGGCTGGCGGCGGATCGACGCGGCGGTGCCGGGATGCTCGTCGCAGCGGCGATGCCGGTGCTGATCGGCCTTGCGGCCTTTGCCGTCGATGTCGGGGCGATACAGCTCGATGCGCGGCGGCTTCAGGGGATGGCGGATGCGGCTGCGCTTGCGGCGGCGTCAGGCGATCCAGGCAATGGGCAGAATGTGGCGGAGATGTCTGTCGCCGCGGCGCGCTTTCCCCGCCCGGTCATCACGCGTGTCACGGGGGGCAATTATCGCCCCGATCCTGCGCTGGCGCCCGGCGCGCGCTTCACGCCCAGCAGCGCGAGCGGCGGTGCCGACGCGGTACGGGTCGAGCTGGAATCTACCTCCCCAACCTTCCTTGCCGCGATCTTCGGCCGGCAAAGCGTGACAATCGGCCGCGGGGCGACCGCTGCGCGGCAGCGTTACGCGGGCTTTTCGATCGGCTCGCGGCTGGCGAGCCTCGATGGCGGCTTGCTGAACGCCTATCTGTCCGCGCTGACGGGCAGCAACGTTTCGTTGTCGGTCATGGACTATCGCGCGCTGGCGGGCGCGGATGTCGATCTGTTGCGGTATCTGCCGCTGCTGCGCACCACGGCGGGGTTGCAGGCCGCGACCTTCGGCGATGTCCTCAAAAGCAACGTTTCCACGCCGCAGGCGCTGGACGCACTTGCCTCGGCACTCTCCGCCGACGGGCAACCGCAGGCGTCCAACGCGATAAGGCGCCTGCTCAATATCAACGGCAGCCGTTCGATCTCGCTCGCCGCGCTGATCGATGCGGGGCCGCTGGCGTCGCAGAGCGAGGGCGGCACTGGCGTCGTCAAAGCCGATGCGCTGGCACTGGCGACCGCGTTGTTGCAGCTCGGTTCACCGCAGCGGCAGGTGTCGCTCGATCTTGGCGCCAGCGTGCCAGGCCTTGCCTCCACCCGCGTCTCGCTGGCGATCGGAGAGCGCGAGGCGCAGTCGCCGTGGATATCGATCACCGACAAGGGGACGCCGATCATCCGCACGGCGCAGGCCCGGCTCTATGTCCGCAGCCGCGTGGCGCCGGCCGCGCTGGCGGGATTGCCGGGGCTGATTTCGATCGACCTGCCGGTCTTCGTCGAACTGGCGGGAGCGCAGGCACGCCTCAACGCGATCAATTGCGCCAGCGAAGCCTCCCGCAGTGTCACGCTGGAGGCGAAGACCGATCTCGTCCGCGCGACGATCGGCACTGTCGATGAAACCCGCATGGGCGATTTCAGCACGGCGCTGACCCCGAGCCCGGCGCGGCTGGTTGATACGTTGCTGGTCGACGTGATCGGCAGCAGCACTATCTCGCTTGGCGCGGCGGAGCCTTGGCAGAAAGCGACGTTCGACTGGGCCGCGATCCAGGCAGGGACGCGCAAGACGATCCGCGCCACCGCGCCGGTGGATGGGCTGGCGACATCTCTCGCCAGCCAGGCGTCGTTGAAGGTCGAGCTGATCGGCCTGCCAATTCCGATCGATCCGCTGCTCCGCTCGGTCGGCGGATTGCTCCAGCTTGTGTCACCTGCGCTCGATACCCTGCTGATGACGACGACGGGAATGCTGGGCGTCGGGATCGGCGAGGCCGACCTTCGCGCGACCGGCATGCGATGCGGCGTGGCCGTGCTCGTCGGGTAAGGGATTTGCGGGGGCGGCGCGCCCCGATATAGCCGTGCCATGTCCGATCTGTTCGCGCCGCCCTCCGCCGCCCCGACCAATAATTATGACGCTTCATCGATCGAGGTGCTGGAGGGGCTGGAGCCGGTGCGGCGTCGCCCCGGCATGTATATCGGCGGCACGGATGAGCGTGCGCTTCACCATCTCGCCGCCGAGGTGCTCGACAATGCGATGGACGAGGCTGTCGCCGGCCATGCTACGCGGATCGAGGTGACGCTGGCGGCCGGCAACCGGCTGACCGTGGTCGATAACGGACGCGGCATCCCGGTCGATCCGCACCCGAAGTTACCCGACAAGAGCGCGCTGGAAGTGATCCTCTCCACGCTGCATTCCGGCGGCAAGTTCACCGGCAAGGCCTATGCGACGTCCGGCGGTCTGCACGGCGTGGGCGTCTCGGTCGTCAATGCTCTTTCGTCGGACACGGTGGTGGAAGTGGCGCGCGACCGGCAGCTATATCGCCAGCGTTTCGCGCGCGGGCAGACACTGGGCCCGCTGGAGAATGCCGGCGCGGCACCCAATCGGCGCGGCACGTCCGTCACCTTTACGCCTGACGAGGAAATTTTCGGGGGCGAGCTGCATTTCAAGCCGGCGCGGCTCTATCGCCTCGCCCGCTCCAAGGCGTATCTGTTCGCCGGCGTCGAAATACGCTGGAAGTGCGCCCCCGAGCTGATCTCCGACGATACGCCGGCGGAGGCGGTGTTCCAGTTTCCGGGCGGGCTTGCCGATCACCTGCGCGAACAGATCGACGGCCGCGAATGTGCGACCGCCGATTTCTTCGCCGGCATGCAGGAATTTCCCGGCGAACAGGGGCGCGTCGAATGGGCGGTTGCGTGGCCCTTATGGTCGGATGGCAGCTATAGCTGGTACTGCAACACGATCCCGACACCCGACGGGGGCACGCATGAGCAGGGGCTGCGCCAGGCGCTGGTCCGCGGGCTGCGCGCGTTCGGCGATCTGGTGGGCAACAAGCGCGCCAAGGATCTGAACGCGGACGACGTGATGGTCGGCTCGGAACTGATGCTTTCCGTGTTCATCCGCGAGCCGCAGTTCCAGTCGCAGACGAAGGACAGGCTGACCTCGCCGGAGGCGGCAGGGCTGGTCGAGAAGGCGGTTCGCGACCATTTCGATCATTACCTCAGCCACAATATGGATCGCGGCAAGGCGCTGCTTTCCTATGTGCTGGAACGGATGGACGATCGCCTGCGCCGCAAGCAGGAGCGCGAGGTGAAGCGCAAGACGGCCACTTCCGGCCGCAAGCTGCGCCTGCCCGGCAAGCTCACGGACTGTTCCGCCGACAGCCCGGAGGGAACCGAGCTGTTCATCGTGGAAGGCGACTCGGCCGGCGGCTCCGCCAAGCAGGCGCGCGATCGCAAGACGCAGGCGATCCTGCCGATCCGGGGCAAGATCCTCAACGTCGCCTCCGCCACCTCGGCCAAGATCGTCGCCAATCAGGAGATCGCGGACCTGATCCAGGCGCTTGGCTGCGGCACGCGCAAGGATTGCCAGGCGGAGAGCCTGCGCTACGAACGCATCGTCATCATGACCGACGCCGACGTGGACGGCGCGCATATCGCGACGCTGCTGATGACGTTCTTCTTCCAGGAGATGCCGGATATCGTGCGGCGCGGGCACCTCTATCTCGCGCAGCCGCCGCTTTATCGGCTCACCGCCGGCAGCAAGTCGCTCTACGCCCGCGACGACGCGCACCGTGCCGAGATCGAGGCGGGGCCGTTCAGGGGCAAGAAGGTCGAGGTCGCCCGCTTCAAGGGCCTCGGCGAGATGAACCCGGCCCAGCTTCGCGAAACCACGATGGATCCCAGGACCCGGGGCATGATCCGCATCACCCTGCCGCAGGAATATGAGGAACGCGCTGGCGTGAAGGATCTGGTTGATCGGTTGATGGGCACAAACCCGGCGCACCGCTTCGCTTTCATCCAGGAGAACGCCGCGCGGATCGACGAGGAAGCGATCGACGCGTGATGTTGACGCTCGGCCCAAGCCGCCGGTATTAGCGTGATCCGGGCGACCGCTTTGGTCGCCCTTGCTCTTTTTCAGGAGATGCCCCGTGACCATCACCGCACTGATGCCCGTCTACCCGCGTTGCGGAGTGCGGCCGGTGCGAGGCGAGGGCGCGTATCTCTATGGCGAGCGAGGCGAGAAGTACCTCGATTTCGCCAGCGGCATCGCGGTCAACTGCCTCGGCCACGGCCATCCCAGGCTCGTGAAGGCGATCGCGGATCAGGCCGCGACGCTGATGCACGTCAGCAATCTTTACGGCAGCCCGCAGGGCGAGCATTTCGCGCAGCGGCTGATCGACGCGACATTCGCCGACACGGTGTTTTTCACCAATTCGGGCGCCGAGGCGGTGGAATGCGCGATCAAGACGGCGCGGCGCTACCATTTCGCCAACGGCCATCCCGAGCGGCATGATCTCATCACCTTCGACACCGCCTTCCACGGGCGGACGCTCGGCACGATCTCCGCCACAAATCAGCCGAAGATGCGCGATGGGTTCGAGCCGCTGCTGCCAGGCTTCAAATATGCGAAATTCAATGAGCTCGCCGGCGCGCTCGCGCTGATTGATGAGCATACGGCGGGCTTTCTGGTCGAGCCGATTCAGGGCGAGGGCGGTATCCGGCCGGCCAGCGAAGAGTTTCTCCAGGGTCTGCGCAAGGCATGCGACGAGCATGGCCTGTTGCTGGTGCTGGACGAGGTGCAGGCTGGCTATGGCCGGACCGGCAAGCTCTTTGCGCACGAGCTTTACGGCATCACCCCGGATATCATGGCGGTGGCGAAGGGCATCGGCGGCGGCTTCCCGCTCGGGGCGTGCCTCGCTACGGAAGAGGCCGCGAAGGGCATGGTGATCGGCACCCACGGCTCGACCTATGGCGGCAACCCGCTCGCGATGGCGGCGGGCGAGGCCGTGCTGGACGTGCTGCTGGAGGACGGCTTTCTCGATAATGTGGCCAAGACGGGCAATCGCCTGCGCCAGGCGCTGGAGCAGTTGATCCCCAACCACGACCACCTGTTCGACAGCGTACGCGGTCATGGGCTGATGCTCGGCCTCAAGCTCAAGAGCGACAGCCGGGCGTTTGTTGCGCACGCGCGCGATAATCATGGCCTGCTGCTGGTTTCGGCCGGCGACAACGTCGTGCGTATCCTGCCGCCGCTCAATATCGACGAGAGCCATATCGCGGAATGTGTCGAGCGGCTGAGCGAAGCGGCGCGAGCGTACACGCCCGTCAACGACGATTGATGACCCGCCGCCCGCGCCGATCCGGTCGGCGCGGGCGGCCGATCTCCGGGGGGAGATTTCCATGAGTGTCCGTCATTTCCTCAACCTAAGCGATGCGGGCGCCGACGGAGTCGCGGCGATCCTTGCTGATGCGATCGATCGGAAGGCCGCGCGCGTCGGCCTGCCAAAGGGCGCGCCGGATGCCGATGCACCGCTCGCCGGCCGCGTGCTCGCGATGGTGTTCGAGAAGAATTCCACCCGCACCCGCTTCAGCTTCGACATGGCGGTCCGCCAGCTCGGGGGAACCTCTATCGTCGCCGATGCCGGCACGATGCAGATCGGGCGCGGCGAGACCATCGCGGATACAGCGCGCGTGTTATCCGGGTATGTGGACGCGATCATGATCCGCACCGACGATCATGCCAAGATCGAGGAGATGGCGGCGCATGCCAGCGTGCCGGTCATCAACGGCCTTACCGATGCGTCCCACCCCTGCCAGATCGTTGCCGATCTCCAGACTATCCTAGAGCATGGCAAGGCGCTGCCCGGCTTGAAGGTGGCATGGCTGGGAGACGGCAACAACGTGCTCGCCTCGCTCATGGAAGCGGCCGGACTGCTGCATTTCGATGTGATCGCTGCCTGCCCGCAGGGGTTCATGCCAAGTGACGGCGATGTCGCACTCGGCAAGGGCCGCGCGCGCGTGGTGGCCAGTCCAGCGGAAGCGGCGGCAGGGGCGGATGTGATCGTCACCGATACCTGGGTGTCGATGGGGCAGGCGCATGCCGATACAAAGCTTCGCGCGATGGCCCCCTATCAGGTGGATGCCGGGCTGATGGCCAAGGCAAAGCCCGATGCCGTGTTCATGCACTGTCTGCCCGCGCATCGCGGCGAAGAAGTGACGGCCGATGTTATCGATGGCCCGCAATCGCTGATCTGGAACGAGGCGGAGAACCGGCTTCACGCGCAGAAGGCGATCCTGCGCTGGTGCTTCGGCCAGATCGGTTGATCGCCGGCCGATCGTCCCCACTTATGCTCTCGATCCGGTGAGCGCCGGCTGACGACAGACAGGGATTGCCTCGCGGCGCGAGGCCTCCGCCACGGGCGGGGTGAGGGATATATGATGGCAGACCTTCCCGGGCGTGATCTCGATCGCGCGCTTGGCTTCACGATTCCGGAATTCAACGCGCGCGGACGCGTGCTGCGGCTCGGGCCGGTAATGGATGAGATCCTTTCCGCCCATGCCTACCCGCCCGCGATCGAAGGCCTGCTCGCCGAGGCGCTCGTCATCGCGGCGCTGATCGGCTCGACGCTGAAGGATGACGCGGGTCAACTCACGCTTCAGGCGCAGACCCGGAACGGCGTGGTGCGGCTGCTGGTGGTCGATTATCGCGATGGTGAGCTGCGAGGCTATGTCGATTACGATGCGGAGCGGCTCGCCGAAGGGCCGGCCGAGCCGACGCTGTTCGCGCTATTCGGGCAGGGATATCTGGCGATCACCTTCGATCTCGCCACCACGGGCGAACGCTATCAGGGCATCGTCCCGCTCGACGGCGCGTCACTGGCGGAGGTGGCGGAGCAATATTTCATCCAGTCGGAGCAGATCCCCAGCCTGTTGCGTGTCGGCGTGCGCCGCCGCGACGGCCAGATCGTCGGCGGCGGCCTTTTCCTCCAGCATCTTCCGCCGGGCGAAGTGGGACGCGAGCGGCTGCACGTAAGTCACGACCATCCGGAGTGGGAGCATGTCGCCACGCTCGGTGCAACGATGGGTGTCGATGAGCTTGTCGATGTCGCGGTGCCGCTCGAAACGCTGATCTGGCGATTGTTCAACGAGGCGCGCGAAGTGCGTGTGCTTGGCGACACCCGGCTGACACGCGGCTGCCGCTGCAATCCGGAGCATATCCGCTCGGTCATCTCGAAGTTTCCGCCGGAGGAGCAGCGCGAGATGGCGGACGCGAATGGCGTGATCTCGGTCGATTGCAATTTCTGCTCGACCGTTTTCCCGGTTCGGATAGAGACATCAGCGGCGTGAGCGGCAGGATGGGCTTGATTTGCGGTGAATCGTGATATGATTACGGTCGTGAAAAGAGTCGCATCATTCCGTCTGGCCGCCATACTGGTCGCCGCTGTAGCCACTGGCGCGATCGCGCAGGAGGCGCGGATGGTCGCGCTCGGCGGGGTCGAGCGCGGGGCATGGTCGCTGCATGAGATCGGCAATGCCAACGCGCAGCGCGAAATCTGCGTCCGCGATCCCCGAATGCTCCTGCAACTGGTGCACGGCCCGGCGCAATGTCAGCAATTCGTCATCGAAGATCAGCCTAATCGCGTTACGGTTCAATATCGTTGTCCCGGACAGGGATATGGCCGCACCACGATCAAGGTGGAGGACCGCCATCTGATCCGTTTGCAGACGCAGGGGTTGATGAAAGGCGCACCGTTCGACTTCGATTACGAGGCACGTCACATCGGCAGATGCTGACCGCCGCGTTATCGGCGCGTTAACGTAATGGGCGTAATCGGGACGAGTGCTTTTTCTTGGGCACGCTTTCTCCCTGATCCGGCCGGAACCGGTCGATCAACTTTCGGGTCGCCTTCGGGCGGCCCTTTTTCTTGCGCCGCGCGCGGTGAGAGCCTAGCTGGTGTCAGCTTATGACAAGCCAATCTCCGCTTGCGGTCGTCCTTGTTTCGGGCGGCCTTGATTCGATGGTTTCCGCCGCCCTCGCGGCTGAAGCAGGGTTTCGCGTGCTCGCGCTCTCGGTCGATTATAACCAGCGCCACCAGGTAGAGTTGGCGGCTGCCCGCCGCATCGCGCGACTGCTGGGGGCAGAGCGCCATGTCGTGCTGCCGCTCGACCTGCGCGCGTTCGGCGGATCGGCGCTTACCGACGATATCGCGGTGCCCAAGGATGGCGTGGGCGAGGGGATACCGATCACTTATGTGCCCGCGCGCAACACGATCTTCCTGAGCCTCGCTCTCGGCTGGGCCGAGGCGAGCGGCGCGCGAGACATCTATGTCGGGGTCAACGCGCTCGATTATTCCGGCTATCCCGATTGCCGCCCCGAATTCATCGCCGGATTCGAGACTCTGGCCGAACTGGCGACCAAGGCGGGCGTCGAAGGCGCACCCTTCCGCATCCTTGCCCCGCTCCAGATGATGACCAAGGCCGATATCGTGCGCGAAGGCGCGCGTTTGGGGCTGGATATGGGTGTCAGCTGGTCATGCTACGATCCCGCGCCTGGTGGCCTGCACTGCGGGCTGTGCGATAGCTGCCGCTTGCGGCACAAGGGGTTCGAGGACGCCGGGGTGCTCGATCCGACAACATATGCGGTGAGCCCGCCGGCGCCGTGATGAGCTACGCGGTCAAGGAAATGTTCCTGACGCTCCAGGGCGAGGGCGTACAGGCCGGGCGGCGCGCGGTGTTTGTGCGGTTTGCCGGGTGCAATCTCTGGTCAGGCCGCGAGGAGGATCGCGCGACTGCGATCTGCCGCTTCTGCGACACCGATTTCGTCGGCATGGACGGGCTGGGTGGCGGCCGCTTTCCCGATGCCGCCGCACTGGCGAGCGCGGTCGTGGCGATGTGGGACGGCGATACCGCCGAGCGCTTCGTGGTGTTAACCGGCGGGGAGCCGATGCTTCAGGTGGACGACGCCATCGTCGCTGCGCTGCACGCCGAAGGATTTTTCATAGCGATCGAGAGCAACGGAACTCTTCCCGTGCACCCCGGCATCGACTGGGTGTGCATCAGTCCCAAAGCTGGCAGCGAGACGGTGCAGCGGTCAGGGGACGAGTTGAAGTTGGTCTGGCCCCAACCCGGCAGCGATATCGAAGCGATCGAGCAATGGGATTTCACCCATTTCCTGCTTCAACCGATGGACGATCCCGCCGCCGAGACAAATCGCGATGCGGCGGTGGCGCTGGTCATGCAGCGGCCGCGCTGGCGCCTGACGCTGCAGACGCACAAGCTGCTCGGGCTACGCTGACGACCGTCAGCGCTGCGCCACGCCAACACCGGCGGGCGGGAAATTCTGCGCGCCGCATTTCTTGACCTGCCAGTCGCCGTTCTTCCAGCAGATATCGTCGAGACGCGGCAGTGTGGTCTGCGGATAAATGAAGCGCGGGAAACGCTGTTCACCCCATGGCTTGAGGCTATTGCGAAGCAAGCGAATGCGCTGCAGCGCGACCGTGCCGAAACCGCCGCGCGGCGCGAATACCACCTCGCGACCCACGTCGTTGGCGGACATGCAGAAATTATATTGTGCGGCGACGGTGGTGAAGCTGGAATAGGTACGCGTGCCGAACTGATCCAGCGCGTTTTGCGCTGCTTTCGGTGCCTTGTTCATACGCGCGAAATATTTGCTGAGCGTATCCCAGGATTGCTTCAGCTCGGTCTTGTGATCCACCAGCATCGCATTGTAGTTGCTCACCGCCGTCAGCGTTGGTTCGAACTGGCATTGCAATGCCGCGACGTTGAGCGCTGCGCGCACGTTCCAGATCACGGCAGCTTTCTGTT
Organism: Sphingomonas sp. 3P27F8; assembly: GCF_005502745.1. GTDB lineage: Bacteria > Pseudomonadota > Alphaproteobacteria > Sphingomonadales > Sphingomonadaceae > Sphingomonas. The sequence goes on along the minus strand of NZ_SCNL01000008.1, from coordinate 59,294 downwards.
CTTCGAGCGTGGCGCCCGGCAGGTCCGGCCCGAGACCCGGCTCGTTACCGACAACCGCAGTACCCGAAAGATCCTTGGACTGCATGAAGAATTGAGCCGCAGCGGGTGTACCGGCGAATAACGCACCTGCCCCCAGGCCTGCTATAACGATACGCCCCAACGCCATTTCAACTTCTCCCACGCGACGCGCGGGATTCTAGGGCTTTCGTGCGGTTAACCCAAGGGTATTCATCACGTTCGTGACTCAGCCCGCCGCATTGCGCTTGTAAGCGTGGAAAGCGTCACACCCGCCGGGCGTTGCGAAGTAATGAAAAAGGGGTCGCCCGTTTCCCGGACGACCCCTTTTTCGCAATGTGATTGCCGTGCGGCGATCAGTTCGCGTTGGCGGGCATCGCTGCGTTCGCGTCCATCGCGCCCGCATCGTTCGCCATCATGCCCGAATTCATCGAGCTGTCGACCGCCGTCATGTTGTCAGTCGTCGTGTCCATGCCTTCGGTGGCGTTCATGTCGGTGATGGTGGTGTTCTCGGTGGTAGTCTCGGTCTTCGAGCCGCAAGCCGAAACGGCCAGAGCCGCCGCCGCAATGGCCGTACCGGTCAGGATCTTGGAAATAGCACGCATGTAGAGCTCCCTAGACAGTAGATTTGGACGCCGTATGGCCATTTAATCCCCAAATCGCAGGGGACATTAATCGCATCGGCCTATGCTCTCAAGCCTCGTTTTCGCGAGCGTCCGATAGAGTTTCGAGGAATTGGCTGCGCGTGAACGCAAGAGCGGCGTCGAAAGTTGCAAGATCATGCGGCGCGCCCAGCGCTTTTGTACTCGTCACAGCATATTCGGCGAGACCGCACGGCACGATTCCGCCGAAATGCCCGAGATCGGGCGAGAGATTCACCGAAAAACCGTGGAACGTCACCCAGCGCCGTACCCGCACGCCGATCGCACCGATTTTTGCTTCACGCCCGTCGCGATCGATCGTCCAGATGCCGATCCGCCCGGGCGCGCGGAACCCGGCTATGCCCAGCTCTGCCAGTGCTGCGATCACCCAGCCTTCGAGCGCGTGGACGAAAAGCCGGACATCGCGTCCGCGCGGGGCAAGGTCGAGCATCAGATAGCCGACGCGCTGCCCCGGCCCGTGATAGGTGTAACGCCCACCGCGCCCGGCGTTCACCACCGGAAAGCGCGGATCGATCAGTTCGGCAGGGTCCGCGCTGGTGCCGGCAGTATAGACCGGCGGATGTTCAAGCAGCCAGATCAGCTCGCGATCGTCATGCGCCGCGATCCGCGCAGCGCGCGCTTCCATCTCGGCAAGCGAGGCGGCATAATCGGTCAGGCCGGGCGATATGCGCCATTCGATATCGGCATCATTGGTCACGGCGGTGCAGATGCGGTCGATACGTTCGATTGGCAAGCGGGGGCGCGATAGGCTAGGTCTTTCGCCGCTGACAGGAGGCCCTATGATACGGATTGGCACGGTTTGGGATCGGACGACCGAGGTGATCGCCGGCCGCGCCGGATTGCTCGCGTGGCTTGCTGGAGTTTTCCTGTTCGCCCCCGGCATGCTGCAGGCGGTGTTGCGCGTCTTTGCCATGACCACCCCCGGTGCGAGTTTCAAGCTGTTGGCGGGGCTGGTCGGGCTGGCGGTTGCGGTGCTCGCCTTGTGGGGAACGCTGGCGATGACCGCGATGGCCAGCGATCCAGCGGTCGGTCGGCATGACGCGATCGCGATCGGGCGACGCCGTCTGCCGGCGGCGATCGCGGTGCTGCTGGTGGTGATGGTGGTGACGTTCGTCGTTGTGCTTGCGCCGGTGGCGTACGTGGTCGCGGGCAGCATCGATATGGCGCAACTGGAACAAGGGATGCCGATGCCGGCATTGGACGGTGCGCGTGTCGCCGCGCTTACGCCGGCGCTGTTCGTGCTTTCGCTGGTGGCATTGTGGGCCGGGGCCCGGCTGTTGCCGCTGTTCGCGGTCGTCACCAACGAGCGTCGCGGGCTGGGCGCATTCGCACGCAGCTTCGCGCTGACACGTGGCAGCACGATGAAGCTGATCGGGCTGATGCTGCTATACGCGATCGTGGCGATTGTGCTGCTTACCGCCGTGACCTGGGTGCTGGGCAGCGTGGCGCAGCTGATCTTCGGCGATGAAGGGCAGGTGTGGACTATCCTGCTGCTCGCGACCGCGACCGGGATCGTCACCGCCGGCCTCGGCGTGTTGCAGACAACCTTCAGTGCGCAATTCTATCTCGCCGCGCGCGAACGTCTCGACCACGCATGATGCTCACCCTTGGCCGCGTCCTGGCAGACGCGTGGGCGATCCTGCGTCGCGAGGGCGATCTGGTGCTGCGTGTCGCTGGTCCGTTCATCTTCTTGCCCGCGTTTGCGGTGCAGCTGCTCGTGGCGTCTCCGCTCGCGCTGCCGCAGACGCCGCGCGATCAGCCGGCGATGCAGGCATGGCTGGAGCAGCTTTCGTTATGGGGGCAGGCGAACGCTGGCTGGTATCTGCTCGCCGATCTGGTCGGCATTTATGGCGTCGCGGTGCTGGCGATCCTGCTGGTCCACCCGGCGCGGCCGGATGTGAAGACCGCGCTGGTGACGGCTGCGCGTCGTTTCGGGCGGTTTCTGCTGGCCGATCTGCTGGTGTCGATCCCGATCGGGTTGGGGCTGTGGCTGTTCGTGCTGCCGGGGCTCTACATGCAGGCGCGCCTGATCGCGACGGTCCCTGCGCTGATCGTCGAAGCGCCAGTGGGGGCGGCGCGAGCGGTTGGGCGCAGCTGGCGGCTGACGGGGGGCAATTGGTGGGGCGTGCTGGCAGCGATCGTTACGCTGTTCCTCGCGCAATATCTCGTGCTGGCGCCGTTGATCGGGGCGGACGAGGTGTTGCGCTCCCCCGGCCGGCAGAATCCGATCATCCTTGCGCTTGCCGATGCCGGCATGGCCTTGGCCGCCTCCGCTTATCACATCGGCATTCTGGCGATCGGGCTCGCGGTCTATCGCCGGCTGGCAAGCAGGGGGATGTGAGGTGCGACGTCATCTGGCAATAGCCCGAGAACGCGTGGATCGGGAAAGGTTTCCACCGTCCGCCTGACTGGGAGGAACCCCTGCGCCCGATAGAAATTAAGCGCAGAAGGATGATCGAGCGTGCAGGTGTGGACCCAGACGCGCGATACGTTCGCCCGCCACGCGCGCGTCAGCGCTTCCGCCATCAGCCAGCGTCCGTGACCCTGCCCGGCAAGCTCCGGGACCAGCCCGAAATAGGATAGCTCACACGTGCCGGCGTGGCGGTGATCGAGTTCGAGCATCCCCACCTCGATCCCGGTGCGATCGATCGCGGCGAACACCGAAATGCCCGGATCGTGAACGATGCCCGCGAGCGTCGCATCCTCCATCGTGAGGCGGGAATACCAGAGCCACGGCCCGCCGACCCGGCGGAACAGCGCACGGTACTTGTCCAGATCGGGCCGGTCCCACTGGATAAGGCGCAGCGGCGTCGGCGGTGTCGGGCGCAGCGGGGGGCGGCGCGTCATCTCCAGCGTCGTCACGACGGTCGCGAGCTGGTCGTTCGGCACCGGCGTCAGGCCCATCGCGATCAGCTCCAGGTGGCGAGCGGGGGAAGGCTCATCAGGATCGCATCGATATTGCCGCCAGTCTTGAGCCCGAAGAGCGTGCCGCGGTCGTACACGAGGTTGAATTCCGCGTAACGGCCGCGCCATTCGCGCTGCGCCGCCACGTCGGCATCCTCGTATGGCTGGTGCATCCGACGCCGCACGATACGTGGGAACACCGCGAGAAAGGCGCGGCCAACATCCTGCGTGAACATGAAATCGCGCGCGAAATCTCCCTCGAGATGATCGTAGAAGATGCCGCCGACGCCGCGATGCACCTTGCGATGCGGAATGTAGAAATAATCGTCCGCCCATTTGCTGAAGCGCGGATAGTGGCCGGTATCATGCGCGTCGCATGCCGCTTTCAGCGTGGCGTGGAAATCGGCGGTGTCCTCTTCCACGGGAAGCGGCGGGTTGAGATCCGCGCCGCCGCCGAACCAGCGCTTCGTTGTCACCAGGAAACGCGTGTTCATGTGCACGGCGGGAACATGCGGGTTCGCCATGTGTGCAACCAGGCTGATCCCGGTCGCGAAAAAGCGCGGATCGTCATCAGCGCCATGGATCGTCTTGCCGAACTCGCCTTCGAATGTGCCGCCGACGGTGGAGACGTTGACGCCCACCTTCTCGAATACGCGCCCCTTCATCACGCCGCGCACGCCGCCGCCGCCTGGCGCGCCGGACGGGTCGGCACGCTCCCAAGCGATATAATCGAATGCGGCATCCGATCCGGCCTCGCGCTCGATCGCCTCGAACTCGGCGCAGATCAGGTCGCGCAATTGCTCGAACCAGGCGCGGGCGGCGGATTGCTGATCATCAAGCGGCTGCATCGTGGCGGCGGTAAGCAACGGTTGCCGGGCTGGCAACACCTGCGACGAATTGCGTTGCACCTGCCTGGTGCCGGGTGCATCGTTGGGGCCGCGATGATGATCCTGCTGCTTATGCTCGAAGGAACCGCCGACAGCGCGATGACGCATTATCACGCGCTTACCGCGGCAGAGAAACGCTGCGTCATGGATGCTTCCCGTACCGATGTAACGGTATGCGGCCTGCGCGGTGCCGATCGCTTCCGCGTGCCGTTCATCGCGCGCGAGCCGGGCGACCCCGCGATTCAGGACGTGCCGCAGGAACGCGGCCGGCTGATCGCCCGGCGCTCGCCGCTGGAGGATCTCAGCCCCTTTCTCGTCGGCGGCGGGATGGTCGGCGTGCATTTTACCACCCGCAGCGGGCTAGGGGTAGGCGAGGCGCGCAAGCCGGCGCCCTGAAGAGGAATACGGCGGTCGCTGCGCGTTTGCGCCAATCGTAGCATCTGTTACTTGCCACTCCTTGGGGTTTCGCCACGGAAGGGGAGTGGATGTCCAGCCTGTTACGCCGCAAGACGATTATCGAGCAGCCGCCAGAACGTGCACTGGCCCGCACCCTCTCGTGGCCGCATCTCGTCGCGCTGGGTGTCGGCGCAATCGTCGGCACCGGCATTCTCACGTTGATTGGCGTAGGCGCGGATCGCGCCGGGCCGGCCGTGATCCTGTCGTTTGTCATCGCGGGCGCGATCTGCGCCTGCGCAGCGCTGGCCTATGCCGAGATGGCGACGATGATCCCGGCTTCGGGAAGCGCCTATACCTATAGCTACGCGGTGCTGGGGGAGATCATCGCCTGGGTGATCGGCTGGTCGCTGATCCTCGAATATTCGCTTGTCGTCTCTACCGTTGCGGTCGGCTGGTCGGGCTATGCGACACCGTTGCTGACGCCATTTGGGTTTCCCGTCGCGCTGGCGAACGGCCCGGCGCTCGGCGGAATCGTCAACCTGCCGGCGGTGTTCATCATCGCGGTCGTTGCCGGGCTGCTGATGATCGGCACCCGCGAGAGCGCGACGCTCAACGCGGCACTGGTGGTGGTGAAGATGATCGCGCTGGCGGTGTTCGTCGCGATCGCGCTGCCGCATTTCAACGCCGCCAACCTCGAGCCGTTCATGCCGTTCGGCTTCGCCAAGCATGTAACAGACGCTGGCGCCGAGCGCGGGGTGATGGCGGCGGCGGCAATCATCTTCTTCGCCTTCTACGGCTTCGATGCGATCTCCACGGCGGCAGAGGAAACCCGCAATCCCGGACGCGATCTGGCGATCGGCATCGTCGGATCGATGGTGGCGTGCATCGCGATCTACATGCTGGTCGCGGTGGCGGCGGTCGGCGCGCTCTCGTTCACCCGCTTCGCCGACAGCCCGGAGCCACTGGCGCTGATCCTGCGCGAGATCGGAAAGCCGGGCTTCGCGACATTCCTTGCGGTAAGCGCGGTGGTGGCGCTGCCAACGGTGCTGCTGGGGTTTTTGTTTGGGCAGAGTCGTATCTTCTTTGTGATGGCGCGCGACGGGTTGCTGCCGGAAGCATTGGCGAAGGTGTCGCGTCGCGGCGCGCCGGTGCGGATCACCGCGCTGACGGCGGTGCTGGTGGCGATCATCGCCGGGCTGATGCCACTGGATGCGATCGCGGCGCTGGCCAATGCCGGCACGCTCGCCGCCTTTGTGGCCGTCTGCGTTTGCATGCTGGTGATGCGCCATCGCGCGCCGGATGCGCCGCGCACGTTTCGTACGCCGCTCGCGCCGGTCGTCGGTACGATCGGCGTCCTTGGCTGCATCTATCTGTTCTTCAGCCTTCCGCACCGCACGCAGGAGTATTTCCTGATGTGGAACGTGGTCGGCCTTATCGTCTATTTCGCCTACGGCCGTCGCCGCGCTAACGCCGGGATCGCCTGAACCGGGGCAAGAAAAAGGGCGGTCCGTCAAAAGACGGGCCGCCCCATTTCTGTTAGCGACGTCTTTGCTCAGGCAGCGAAGCGTACGCTCGTCTTGCGATTGCGGGTGCGCATCGCGCCACCGATAAAACCGAAGCCGAGGATCATCATCGCCCAGCTCGACGGCTCGGGCACGCTGGCGAGGCCAAGCAGGCCGAAGATGTCCGAAGAGGTGAATTCATATCCCTTGTTCTTCAGGATATCGAAGTTCAGGTTGTAACCGATCGCATCGAACGCGGCGAGATCGTTCGAGGTGACGATGCCAAGCTGGCAATAGCCCGATGTCGGATCCATGATGCCCACCTGCGCCGGCGACGGTACGAAGCAGTTGTTCTGGTCGAAATAGCCCGTGCCTTCCTTCCAGTGAGATGCCTGGTTGCCATCACCGTTGTAGCGGCCGGTTGCGAATTGCGAATAGGTGCCGTCGCCATTGAACGGGTTCACCCCGTCGATCGTGAACATCGCGCCGCGATTCGGATCGAGCTGGATGTAACGCTCGCCGGTCGCCGGATCGAATCCAGACGCGCCACCATTCGAGGAACGGCGGAACAGATCGAGGATCGACAGCACGGATTCGTCATCCCAGGTGATGCCGGGGATGCTCGCGCCGGGACCGGCGCCGCCGTAGACGTCGTAGTAATCGGCGCCGCTGACGAAGCCGAGCGCATGGCCCAGTTCATGCGCTGCGACCGCAGTGAAATCCTCGGTGCCGTTCGAGATGCCGTCCGTCGGATTGAAATCGAACGCGAAGTTCGAGTTGAACGTGATTTGCGCGTCAACCGCCGACTGGCCGATATTGTAGCCCAACGCCTTGAGATTGGCGCCGTTCGCATAGAGGTAGCGATTGTTGTAGCTATCGTTATTGTCGAAGACGCTGCCAGTCGTGATGTTCAGCCCCTCGCCGGTCAGCGAGCCGTCCAGGGCAGGTGCGCGGCGATAGCCGACGCCGCCGTTGGCGGTCAGCGGGACAAGGCTGGCTACCGCCGACGCATCGAGCGCGGTGGCGGAATTCGCGGCCAGGCGGTTGTAGACCGACGATGCGCGCACGTCATAGCGCGTGCTTGCGGCCTGACCGATCACGTTCGGATCGGCCAGCGACGCGAACGAGATGTTGATGTTGATCGTCTGCATGTTGTTGGCGCCGCTAAGCGTCTGATTCCAGTAATTAGCGGCCTTGCGGAACGCGTATAGCGCTTCAGCCCCATTCGGTGCGCTGGTGAACGTGGCGTCCGGGTGCAGCACGATATTGATCGCTTCCGCCGGCGTGCCTGCGACGGCGATCCCGGTTAGCGCGGACGCGACAAGTAGTGCGTTTTTCAACGTCTTCATTTGCTTCCCCTCGTCATTCTATCCGGCAGGTCCCCGCCCGCCGCATATGATTAATACTTCGTTAATTTTACGAGCCCGTCAATTCGTTTTGCGTCGCAATAAGCATCGTTTCAAAATGGGACATAAGTTGTTGCGACTTCGCAATTAATATTGCTGGCGTGATCGGTGCGTACGGAAAGAAAAGGGCGCCGCCGCTTTCGCGGGGCGCCCTCGTCGATGCCGGTACGGGTCGTGGATCAGGCGGCGAGCTTGCGCAGCACGTATTGCAGGATCCCGCCGTTGAGGAAATATTCCAGCTCGTTGACGGTGTCGATGCGACAGCGCGTGGAGAAGGTTTCGCTGCTGCCGTCGGCGCGGGTGACGGTGACTTCGACATCCTGACGCGGACGCAGTCCGGCAACGCTGTGGATGGTGAACGTCTCGGTGCCGTCCAGATTCAGCGACTTGCGGTCAATGCCCTCCGCGAATTGGAGCGGCAGCACACCCATGCCAACGAGGTTCGAGCGGTGGATACGCTCGAAGCTTTCCGCGATCACCGCGCGCACGCCGAGCAGGTTGGTGCCTTTCGCTGCCCAGTCACGCGACGAGCCGGTGCCATATTCCTTGCCGGCGATGACAACCAGCGGCGTGCCGTCAGCCTTGTGCCGCATCGCCGCATCGTAGATCGACATCACCTCGCCATTGTACTGCGACATGCCGCCCTCGACGCCCGGCACCATCTCGTTCTTGATGCGGATATTGGCGAAAGTGCCGCGCACCATCACCTGATCATTTCCGCGCCGCGCGCCATAGCTGTTGAAGTCGGCTTTCGACACCTGCCGCTCCTGCAACCACTTGCCCGCCGGGCTATCCGCCTTGATCGATCCGGCCGGGGAGATGTGATCGGTGGTGATCGAATCTCCCAGAATTGCCAGCGGCTTCGCCTCGATGATGTCGGTAACCGGCTTGGGCGTCATTTCCATCCCGTCGAAATAGGGTGGATTGGCGACATAGGTGGAGCCGGCCCGCCAATTGTAGGTGTCGCTGCCCTCGACTTCGATCGCGCGCCATTTGGCGTCCCCGGCATAGACATTGCCATAACGCGCACGGAACATCGCGTCGTTGATGTTGGCGTTCATCAACGAGTTCACCTCGTCGTTGCTCGGCCAGATATCCTTCAGATAGACGTCGGTGCCGTCCGATCCCTTGCCGATCGGGGTGGTGACCATATCCTCGGTCACGGTGCCCTTGAGCGCATAAGCGACGACCAGCGGCGGCGAGGCGAGGAAGTTTGCGCGCACATCCGGGCTGACGCGGCCCTCGAAGTTGCGATTGCCCGACAACACGCTCGCGGCGACCAGATCGTTGCCGTTGATCGCGGCGGAGATCGGCGCGGCCAGCGGGCCGGAATTGCCGATGCAGGTGGTGCAGCCGTAGCCGACCAGATTGAACCCGATCGCATCGAGATCCTCGGAAAGCCCGGCCTTGTCGAGATAATCGGTGACGACCTGCGATCCCGGCGCGAGCGACGTCTTCACCCACGGCTTCGGCTTCAGCCCCTTCGCGCGGGCCTTGCGCGCGACCAGACCGGCGGCAACCAGCACCGACGGATTGGAGGTGTTGGTGCAGGAGGTGATCGCGGCGATCACCACGTCACCGTCGCCGATATCGTGATCACCGCCCTCGACCGGCACGCGGACCGGGCTTTGCTTGTTGTAGAGCTTGGCCAGGTCGCCGTTGAACACATCATCGACCGAATCGAGCGCCACCTTGTCCTGCGGGCGCTTCGGGCCGGCGAGCGACGGAACGACGGTGGACATGTCCAGTTCGAGCGTGTCGGTGAACAACGGGTCCGCCGCGCCTTCGTCACGCCACATGCCCTGCGCCTTGGCATAGGCTTCGGTAAGCGCGACAGTCTCGTCCGGACGGCCGGTGAGGCGCATATATTCCAGCGTGCGGTCATCGACCGGGAAGAAGCCGCAGGTCGCGCCATATTCCGGGGCCATGTTCGCGATCGTCGCCCGGTCGGCAAGGCTCATCGAGGCGAGGCCGGGGCCGTAGAATTCCACGAAGCGGCCGACCACGCCCTTCGCGCGCAGCATTTGCGTAACGGTGAGCACCAGATCGGTTGCCGTGATGCCTTCGCGCAGCGCGCCGGTAAGCTTGAATCCGACGACCTCGGGAATCAGCATCGATACCGGCTGACCGAGCATCGCCGCTTCCGCCTCGATCCCGCCGACGCCCCAGCCGAGCACGCCCAGCCCGTTTACCATCGTGGTATGGCTGTCGGTGCCGACGAGCGTATCCGGGTAAGCGATCGTCGCGCCGCCCTTCGCGTGGTCCCCGCTTTCCGTGGACGACCACACGGCCTGGCCGATATATTCCAGATTGACCTGATGGCAGATGCCAGTGCCCGGGGGCACGACCTGGAAGTTGTCCAGCGCCTTGGATCCCCACTTTAGGAACTCGTAACGCTCGCCGTTGCGGGCGTATTCAAGATCGACGTTATCGCCGAATGCCTTTGGCGTGCCGAATTCGTCCACCATCACCGAATGATCGATGACGAGATGCACCGGCACCTGCGGATTGATCTTGGCCGCGTCACCGCCCAATTTGGTGATCGCATCGCGCATTGCGGCGAGATCGACCACGCAGGGAACCCCGGTGAAATCCTGCATCAGCACGCGCGCGGGGCGATACTGAATCTCGCGATCGGAGCGGCGCTCCTTCTGCCAGTCGACGATCGCCTGGACGTCCTCCGGCGTTACGGTCACGCCGTCCTCGAAGCGCAGCATGTTCTCCAGCAGCACCTTCATCGAGAAGGGCAGGCGCGAAATATCCCCGAATTTCTCGGCCGCCTTGGCGAGCGAGAAATAATCGTAGGCCTTGCCGCCCACGTCGAGCGTGGAGCGTGCGCCGAGCGTATCGTGGCCGATGGCGGTCATGCTGGTCCTTTCCCAGGGTTCGGCCAGCCTGTGCGCGGCGGGGAGGCGGCGGCCGCGACGGATGCCGGGCCGCCGCGCGAGCGCGCCCGGGCGGGCGTGTGAAGCGACGTAATCGCGACGGCCGATAGCAGCGGGTGCCGCAAGGGGAAAGGGCGATGCGGCACTCGCACGCGATAGTTTTCGTGTCCCGCGGGGAAGGCGCGGATCGGCCTTCCCCTTGAGGCGCCCGCCTCAGTCGAGCCGGCGGGCAAGTTCGGAGTTGAGCGCGAGTGCGACGAGTGTGCCGATCGCGCCGGACAACAAATAGCCGCCGGCGGCGAGCAGGCCGAAATCCTTCGCCAGCACCAGCGCGGCGAACGGCGCGAAACCCGCACCGAACAGCCAGGCGAGATCTGAAGTCAGCGCCGCGCCGGTATAGCGCGCGCGCTTCGGGAAGTTGTTCGTCACCGCGCCGGACGACTGCCCGAACGACAGTCCGAGCAGGATGAAGCCCAGCACCATGAAGGCCGTCTCGCCCAGGCCACCGGCATCCAGCAACTGCGGCGCAAAGCCGGAGAAGGCCGCGATGGCGGCTGCGGTATAGCCCAGCAGCGAGCGTCGCCCGATCCGATCCGCCAGCAGGCCAGAGGCCACGATAGCCACGACGCCGACCGCCGCGCCGACCATCTCGATCAGCAGAAACCGGGTGATGCTCTCTTTCGTAAAAAGTGCGACCCAGGAGAGCGGGAATACCGTGACCATGTGGAACAGCGCGAAACTGGCCAGCGGGGCGAAGGCGCCGATCACGATGTTGCGCCACTGGGCCTTCACCGTTGCGAGCACGGGGGAGGGGGTCAGTTCGCGGCTTTTGAACGATTCGGTATATTGTGGCGTCACGACCATGCGCAGCCGCGCGAACAGTGCCACCACGTTGATAGCGAAGGCGACGAAGAACGGGTATCGCCAGCCCCAGCTCAGGAAGTCATCGAAACCCAGCGTGCCGATGAAGAAGGCGAAGAGGCCGCTGGCCACGATCAGACCGAGCGGCGCGCCTAGCTGTGGCACCATCGCATACCAGCCGCGCTTGTTCGCCGGCGCGTTAAGGGCGAGCAGCGAGGCGAGCCCGTCCCACGCGCCGCCCAGAGCGATGCCCTGCCCGATGCGCAGGATCGCGAGGATGATCGCCGCGCTGATGCCGGCCGATTCGTAGCTGGGCAGAAAGCCGACCGACACGGTCGCGGTGCCGAGCAGGAACAAGGCGATCGTCAGCTTCGTTCCGCGCCCGTGGCGACGGTCGATAACCATGAATATCTGGGTGCCGATCGGCCGCGCGAGAAAGGCGAGCGGAAATAAAGCGAACGAGTATAAGGTGCCCGTCACCCGATCGACGAACGGGAAGATGAGCTGGGGAAAAACCAGCACCGACGCGATCGCGTATACGAAGAAGTCGAAGAATTCCGAGGTACGGCCGATGATGACGCCGATCGCGATCTCTCCAGGGTGGACGGTTTCCCCGGCGTGCTGCGCGCGCGCGTCTCGCTCAAGGGCTCCGGAATTCGCAGTCGCTTCGGCCATGTCTGGTAAACTCTCGAACGAAAATCACGCTCCCTTAGGCTTGCCGTCCGGGGGCGGGGATAGGACAAATTGTCCTATTTCGCAGTTGCACAATCCGATCTAGCCGGGAGCCATCATGCACACAAAGGCTCGAAACTGGAAGTGGCACCGCGCGCTGCTGGCGGCCCCGCTGGCGGCGGGGCTGAGTGGCTGCGACATGGTCGTCATGAACCCATCCGGCGACGTGGCGCGCCAGCAGGCCGATCTGATCCTCTGGTCGACCGGATTGATGCTGCTCATCGTCGTGCCGGTGATGATATTGATCGCGCTGTTCGCCTGGCGCTATCGCGCCTCCAATCCCGACAGTGAATACAAGCCGGATTGGGATCATTCCACCGGGCTGGAACTGGTGATCTGGTCGGCGCCGCTGCTCATCATCATCGCGCTGGGCGCGCTGACGTGGCTCGCGACCCACACGCTCGATCCCTATCGCCCGCTCGACCGGATCGCGCCTGGCCAAAAATTCCATGCCGCCGAGCGGGCGCTGGAAGTGCAGGTCGTGGCGCTCGACTGGAAATGGCTGTTCATCTATCCCGAACAGGGTGTTGCGACGGTGAACGAACTTGTCGTTCCGGTGAACCGCCAGGTGCGATTCCGCCTGACCTCGGCGGGCGTGATGAACACCTTCTACGTGCCCGCGATGGCGGGCATGGTCTATACCATGGCCGGGATGGAGACGAAGCTCCACGCCGTACTCAACAAGCCCGGCGACTTCGCCGGAATGTCCGCCAACTACAGCGGCGCGGGGTTCTCCGGTATGAATTTCCGCACCCATGCGGTGGACGATGCGGCGTTCGCGCGATGGGTGGCCAAGGTGAAGGCGAGCGGCGGGACGACGCTTGACGGCGCGACCTATCTCAAGCTCGAGCAGCCGAGCGAGCGCGCGCCGGTGACCTATTTCGCCAGCGTCCAGCGTGGGCTCTTCGATCGCGCGGTGAACTTGTGCGTCAAGCCCGGCACGCCGTGCATGAGCGAATCGATGCACGCCCATCCCGCGGCCGTTCCGGCGGAGGCGGTCGTGCAGCCGCAACCGGGTGCGCAGCCCGCCGCAGCGCCGCCCGCCAACTCTCGTCAATCTCACCAATCGCACGGTGCGCACGCGCCGGCGACAGGGGCCTGAGGCCATGTCTGACGCCTTGACCAAGTTCATCTTCGGCCGGCTCACGCTGGATGCGATCCCGTATCACGAGCCGATCCTGATCGGCACTTTCGCGATGGTGGCGGTGGGCGGCATCGCGCTGCTCGGCGCGCTCACCTATTTCAAGCTGTGGCGCTATCTGTGGGCGGAGTGGTTCACCACCGTGGATCACAAGCGGATCGGCATCATGTACATGGTGCTGGGGATCGTGATGCTGCTGCGCGGGTTCGCGGATGCGATCATGATGCGGTTACAGCAGGCGATGGCGTTCGGCGGCAGCGAAGGCTATCTCAACGCGCATCACTACGATCAGGTTTTCACCGCGCACGGGGTCATCATGATCTTCTTCGTGGCGATGCCGCTGGTGACCGGGCTGATGAACTATATCGTCCCGCTTCAGATCGGCGCGCGTGACGTGTCGTTCCCGTTCCTCAACAACTTCAGCTTCTGGATGACGACCGCCGGCGCGGCGCTGGTGATGGCCAGCCTGTTCATCGGCGAGTTCGCGCGTACTGGCTGGCTGGCGATGGCGCCGCTTTCAGGGCTGGATTTCTCGCCCGATGTGGGTGTCGATTATTACATCTGGGCCCTGCAGATAGCCGGCGTCGGGACATTGCTGTCCGGCGTCAATCTGATCGCGACGATCGTGAAGATGCGGGCGCCGGGCATGAGCCTCATGAAGATGCCGATCTTCACCTGGTCCGCGCTCGTCACCAACGTGCTGATCGTTGCGGCGTTTCCGGTGCTGACCGCCGTGCTCGCGCTGCTCAGTCTCGACCGCTACGTCGATACGCATTTCTTCACGAACACGCTGGGCGGCAACCCGATGATGTACGTGAACATGATCTGGATCTGGGGCCACCCGGAGGTCTATATTCTCGTGCTGCCGGCTTTCGGCGTGTTCAGCGAAGTCGTCTCGACATTCTCGGGCAAGCGAATCTTCGGCTACACCTCGATGGTCTATGCGCTGATCGTGATCTGTATCCTGTCCTATCTGGTCTGGCTGCATCACTTCTTCACGATGGGATCCGGGGCGACCGTCAACAGCTTCTTCGGGATCACGACGATGATCATCTCGATCCCGACGGGCGCGAAAATCTTCAATTGGCTGTTCACGATGTACAAGGGTCGCATTCGTTACGAACTGCCGATGATGTGGGCGGTCGCCTTCATGCTGACGTTCACGATCGGCGGGATGACCGGCGTGCTGCTCGCCGTGCCGCCAGCGGATTTCGTATTGCACAACTCGCTGTTCCTGATCGCGCACTTCCATAATGTCATCATCGGCGGGGTGGTTTTCGCGATGTTCGCCGGGATCAACTACTGGTGGCCGAAAGCGTTCGGCTTCAAGCTCGATCGCAAATGGGGGCTGGTGAGCTTCTGGAGCTGGGTGATCGGCTTCTGGGTCGCGTTCACGCCGCTCTACGTGCTGGGGCTGATGGGCGTCACCCGGCGGCTGCGCACGTTCGACGATCCGTCGTTCCAGATCTGGTTCATCATCGCCGGGATCGGCGCGGCGATCATCGCGGTGGGCATCGCGGCGTTCCTGATCCAGATCTTCGTCAGCATTCGCCATCGCGAAGCGCTGGCCGACGTGACGGGCGATCCATGGAATGGTCGCTCGCTGGAATGGTCCACCTCATCGCCCCCGCCGGACTATAATTTCGCTTTCACGCCGGTGATCCACGATCTCGACGCCTGGGCGCACATGAAGCAGCAGAAGGCGTTCGCGCCGGAGCAGGGCTGGATGGACATCCACATGCCCAGGAACACCGGCGCCGGCGTGATCCTGGCCGGCCTGTCCGCCGCCGCCGGCTTCGGCATGATCTGGCATATCTGGTGGCTGGCCGGGCTGGGTATGCTGGGGGTGATCGGCTATGCGATCTTCCACAGCTTCAATTACGACCGCGATTACTACATTCCCGCCAGCGAGGTCGCGGCGACCGAAACCGCGCGCCTGCACGTGCTGGCGGCAGCGAAGGCGGGGGCCTGAGTCATGGCGCATACCAACCTGACCGCCGCCGCAGACGGCGCGCCCGTCTATTGGGAAACCGAGCCGCATCATCACGAGAGCGGATCCAGCACGATGCTGGGTTTCTGGCTCTATCTGATGAGCGACTGCCTGATTTTCGCGATGCTGTTCGCGTCTTGGGGCGTTTACGGGCGCAACTTCGCGGGCGGCCCGACCAGCCACGAACTGTTCGACCTGAAGCTGGTGGCATTGAACACCGCGCTGCTCTTGTTTTCGTCGATCACCTACGGCTTCGCCATGATCGCGGCCCATGAGCAGCGAAAGGCAGCGGCGCTGCGCTGGCTGTTGGTCACCTTGCTGTTCGGCCTTGGGTTTCTGGGGATCGAGCTGTTCGAATTCCACCATCTGATCCACGAAGGCGCCGGGCCATCGCGTTCGGCGTTTCTCTCCAGCTTCTTCGCGCTGGTCGGCACACACGGGCTGCACGTCTTCTTCGGCTCGATCTGGCTGGTTGTGCTGATGGTGCAGGTTACACGCAAGGGCCTGATTCCGGCGAACGTGCGGCGGCTGGAATGCCTGTCGATGTTCTGGCACTTCCTCGACGTCGTGTGGATCGGCGTCTTCACCTTCGTCTATCTGCTGGGGTCGATGGCATGAGCGCGCATCATCACGAAGCCGACGAGCATGGCGCGGGCGGCGGCGCGCACGGCACAAGGCGCGACTACGTTACCGGCTTCCTCCTGTCCCTTGTGCTCACGGCCATCCCGTTTGCGCTCGTAATGAGCGGGGCGATCGCGGACAAGACGATCACGGCCGGGATCATCATGGTGTTCGCGGTGGTGCAGATCGTCGTTCACATGATCTACTTCCTCCACATGAACGCGAAGTCGGAGAACGGCTGGACGCTGATGGCGCTGATCTTCACGATCATCATCGTGGTGATCGCGCTGGCGGGCTCGCTGTGGGTGATGATAAACATGAATCACTATATGATGCCGCCGATGCCGACCGAGTCGCATGGCGCGCCGCATTCGATGGACATGAGCGGGATGTGAGAAGGGCGCGGCCCGCAGCATTCTTCCGGCCCGGGTCGCCGTTATCGCGGCGCGGGCGAGCGTCATGAAGTCGCTTCTCGTCCGGCTGCTCACGGTGGCCGCTATCCTCGGCTTTGTCGCGCTCGGCGTGTGGCAGCTCGATCGGCTGCAATGGAAGCTGGCGCTGATCCGGCAGGTGGACGCGAAGCTCGCCGCCGCGCCGGTGCCCGCGCCATCCGCCACTTATCGCGCCACTGCTGCGGATACCTATACCCGCGTCGTCGCGCAGGGTCGCTGGCTACCCGCGCGTGACAGCTATGTTCAGGCGATCACGGTGCTGGGCGCGGGGTACTGGGTGATGACCCCCCTCGAAACGGCCCGCGGCCGAATCCTGGTCAATCGCGGTTTCGTGCCAACGGATATGCGCGGCCATGCCCCGGCCGCGAGCGGCGTTGCACGCGTGACGGGGCTGCTGCGCCTCGATGAGCCAGGCGGCGGCTTCCTTCGCACCAACGATCCGGTTGCCGATCGCTGGTATTCGCGCGACGTTAACGCGATCGCCGCGGCGAAGCGGCTTGGGCCGGTGGCAGGCTGGTTCATCGACGCCGGGCGGAATGGCGAGCGCTGGCCGCGCGGCGGGCTGACCGTCATCGCCTTCCGCAACAGCCATCTAAGCTATGCGCTAACCTGGTTTGCTATGGCCGCGCTGCTCACGGTGCTGGCCGCGCGCGCCTGGCGGAGTGAGGCGCGGTGATCGGCGCCCCACGTCCGGACGAGGCCGCGCGCCGCAATCTTCTTCTGCTGATTTTGCTGCGCTGGCTGGCGGTGGGCGGTCAACTCGCGACGATCCTGTTCGTTGATTTCGGGATGGGCATCCGCCTGCCGCTGGCGCCGATGCTGACAACGCTTGCCGGGCTGGTCGCGCTCAACCTCGCTCAATTCGCGACCTCTCGATTCCTCGTCACCAACGCGGAACTGCTTGGCGCGCTGCTGATCGACGTGACTGCGCTGAGTGTCCAGCTCGCGTTTTCGGGCGGGGCCACCAATCCGTTTGTCACCCTGTTCCTGTTGCAAGTGGTGCTCGGCGCCGTGCTGCTGGAAGTATGGTCGGCGTGGCTGCTCGTCGCGGTGACGAGCGCGGCGTTCGCGCTGCTTGCGGTCGTTAACCGGCCACTGCCGCTGCCGCCCGAATATGCCAGCAGCCTGTCCGCGCCATATCTGGTCGGAAGCTGGTTCAACTTCACGCTCGCCGCGGTGCTCGCGGTGCTGTTCGTGACGCGCGGCTCGCGTAACCTGCGCCATCGCGACGCGCATCTCGCCGCGATGCGCCAGCGCGCGGCCGAACAGGAACAGATCGTGCGCATGGGGTTGCTCGCGAGCGGCGCGGCGCACGAACTCGGCACGCCGCTCTCCACCCTGTCGGTCACACTGGGGGACTGGCGCGAAGAGGCGCAGGCGCGAGGCTTCACGCGCCTGACCGGCGAGATCGCGGACCTCGAGGCGGAAGTCGCGCGGTGCAAGCAGATTCTCGCCGGTATCCTGTTCGCCGCCGGTGAAGTGACGGGGGAAGCGCCCGCGCGCACCACGCTGCGCCGCTTCATCGGCCGGATCGTCGAGGATTGGGGGCGACCGGAACTGGTGAGACTTGACGATTGCCTGTGGCGCGATCCGCCGATCGTCGCTGATCGCGCGCTGGCGCAGGCGCTTGTCAACCTGCTCGATAACGCAGTCGAGGCTGGTGCGGCGCGCATCACGCTTACGCTCGCGCTGGACGAGAATGCGGATCGCGAGGAGGAAATCGTGATCGCGGCGCACGACGACGGGCGCGGTTTCCCTACCGAATTCCTCGACAGCATCGGTCGGCCCTACCAGAGCAGCAAGGATCGGCGCGGCGCTGGACTTGGACTGTTTCTTGCCAGCAATGTGCTGCGAACCCTCGGCGGATCGCTGGCGGCGCGGAACGATGCGCGCGCTGGTGCGGTGGTGACGTTGCGGCTGCCGCTCGCGGCGTTGTCGCTGGAGAAACGGGCATGAACACCGGCCGATTGCTGATCGTGGAGGACGATGTGGTGTTCGCCCGCACGCTGGGGCGCTCGTTCGAGCGACGCGGCTATGCCGTGGAGGTGCTCAACGGCCCGGAGCGGCTGGAGGAAGTGGCGCGCCGCTTTGCCCCCGATCATGCTGTGATCGATCTCAGGCTCGGCGGCGGCGCATCGGGGCTCACATGTGTGCAGGCACTCAGCACGATCGATCCCGCGATGCGGATCGTGGTGCTGACCGGGTTCGCCAGCATCGCCACCGCGGTGGAGGCGATAAAGCTCGGCGCGACCAACTATCTCACCAAGCCCGCCAATACCGATGATATCGAGGCGGCGTTTGCGCGGGTCGAGGGCGATCCGGAAGCCGGAATCACGACGCGCACGACCAGCATCAAGACGCTGGAGTGGGAGCATATTCACCAGACCCTCGTGGATACCGATTTCAACATCTCAGAGGCCGCGCGCCGGCTCGGCCTCCATCGGCGCACGCTCGCCCGGAAACTGGAAAAGCGGCACATCTGACGCTCCCGCGATGACGCATTCCGGGCCAGTTATCACCGTTTGACCCGAGTCAAGCCGCGGCTTGATCGAGCGCAATGCCCTTCCTCCGGCCGCAACGGATAGCGGTATCGGCAAGCAACGGAGGAACAGGATGAAGGGAATGATCGGGGCGGCGCTGGTGGCCGGCATGCTACTCGCAGCACCGGCGATGGCGCAGGATCGGCAGGGGATCGCCGCCGGCGACGTGTTGGTGCGGCTGCGCGCGATCACCGTGATGCCGAACGAGAAGTCGAGTGGAATCACCCCTGCGTTCCCGAACGAGAGGGTCGCGGTGGGCAATGCGGTGATGCCGGAAATCGATCTTACGTATATGGCGACCGACCATATCGGTTTCGAGCTGATCGCTTCGACCACGAAGCACAATGTATCGGGCACTGGCGGCGCGACTGGCGCGATCGGCAAGCTTGCCTCAAGTTGGGTGTTGCCGCCAACGCTGACTGCGCAATATCATTTCGATCCGAAGGGCGCGGTGCGGCCCTATGTCGGCGCGGGGATCAATTATTCTATCTTCTGGAATTCCAGCGCATCGGATGAGTTGCAGGCGGCGGTGGGCACCACGAAGGTGCGCATGAGCGACAGCTTTGGCTGGGCTGCGCAGGTGGGCGTTGACGTGGACATTTCGAGGAAGATGTTCGTCAATCTAGATGTCAAATATATCGATATGCATACGAACGCGCGACTCGATACCACCGCGATCGGGCGGCAGAGCGTACACGCGGACATCAACCCGCTGGTGTTTGGCGCCGGCGTCGGCGTGCGCTTCTGATCCGAAAGGCGCGAAGGCGGCGCTGGCCGGCGCCGCCCTTGTTCAGAACGCCGCGATGCCGCTGATCGCGCGGCCCAGGATCAGCGCATGCACGTCATGCGCACCCTCATAGGTGTTGACCGTTTCGAGGTTCATCAGGTGGCGCATCACCTGATACTCGCCGGAAATGCCGTTTCCGCCATGCATGTCGCGCGCGGCACGGGCGATATCCAGCGCCTTGCCGACATTGTTGCGCTTGACGATCGACACCATTTCCGGGGCGAACCGCCCTTCGTCCATCAGCCGCCCGACGCGTAGCGAGGCTTGCAAGCCCAGCGCGATCTCGGTTTCCATGTCGGCCAGTTTCTTCTGGAAGAGCTGCGTTCCGGCGAGCGGGCGCCCGAACTGATGACGATCAAGGCCGTATTGGCGCGCGGCGTGGAAGCAGAATTCGGCCGCGCCCAGCGCGCCCCATGAAATGCCGTAGCGCGCGCGATTCAGGCAGCCGAACGGGCCCTTCAGCCCCTGAACCTCGGGCAGCAACGCGTCCTCGCCGACCTCCACGTCATCCATCATGATCATGCCGGTGATCGACGCGCGTAGCGATAGCTTGCCTTCGATCTTCGGAGCCGTGAGTCCCTTCATGCCCTTTTCAAGCACGAAGCCGCGAATACCGCCGCCATGCGCATCGGATTTTGCCCAGACCACGAATACATCCGCGATCGGCGCGTTGCTGATCCACGTCTTGCTGCCGGAGATACGATAGCCGTCGGCGGTCTTGACCGCGCGGGTCTTCATCCCGCCCGGATCGGAGCCTGCGTCCGGCTCGGTCAGGCCGAAACAGCCGATCCATTCGCCGCTGGCGAGCCTGGGCAGATATTTGCGCCGCTGCTCTTCCGATCCATAAGCGTTGATCGGATACATCACGAGGCTCGACTGCACGCTCATCATCGAGCGATAGCCCGAATCGATCCGCTCCACCTCACGCGCGATCAGACCATAGGCGACATAGGACGCGCCGACGCCGCCATATTCCTCCGGCACGGTCGGCCCAAGCAGCCCGAGCGCGCCCATCTCGCGGAAGATCGCCGGATCGGTATGCTCGTGCGCGAAGGCATCGATGATGCGCGGTGCGAGCTTTTCCTGAGCATAGGCGCGCGCCGTATCGCGCACCATCCGCTCGTCCTCGCTCAACTGCTCATCGAGCAGAAACGGATCGGACCAATCGAACGCGCCCATCCCGGCCATCATCGTCTCCATCTGTCGTCGCGAGCCACTTCGCGGCAAAGGACGTGAATGTCCAGAGGGCAAGAAAAAGGAGCCGCCCGCGCATGATGCGGACGGCCCGTATTCTCAGTCCGGCTGCGCGATCAGGCGAAGCGGACGGTCGCGGAAGTGCGACGGCGATAGCGCATCGCGCCGGCGACCGCGCCCATGCCCAGGATCATCATCGCCCAGGTCGCCGGTTCCGGCACCGCGCCATTTGCGGTGAAAGTGACGAAGCCGCCGTAATTGGAGAACGCCTGCGCGTTCTTGTAGCCGATCGACAGCGTCTGGAGGCCGGCGACAACCGGCAGGCTGATCGTGCGATTCTCGATGATGCCAGTGCTGTTGATGTCGAAATCGACGCCGTTCAGCGTGACCTTGGTGAAATCGAGGTTGCTGAGCGTGATGCGCAGGCCGACCGACCCGACGAAGCCGAACACATCACCTGCCGTGGGAACGGTGAAGTGATAGACGTCCGTGCCCGAGCCGCGCGGGTGCAGGTTGCCGAATGCGCCGCTGAGCGTGCCGAGAACGGGGACGAGATGAATCGTCGTCGCCGCCGACGCGGGAACCGAGACGAGCGCGGCGGCAGCGGCCGCGGTAGCGAATGCGAGCTTCTTCATGGGTTGGACCTCCTGTTTGACAGGATGGTCTGTGCGTGGCGGCCTGAGATAATAAAAGGTTAAGATCAGTAGGATGGCGTCCCGCCGCGGGACTGATGGGACAGTTCAGTCCAGCTCGTGAGCGTATTTCGGCTGGTCGATCGCGAGCGCGTCGATTGCGCACGCATGCAAGTGGGCGATGAGCCGCTCGTCCTCCGGTGCGATCCGGCCTGTGCGCAGCGCCTCCACCAGCATGCGATCGAGCGCGTCGCGGTCTGTTCCTTCCTGGTCAAGCAGCGCGCCCAGGCGCGTCGCCGCACGTGCATCCGCCGCCGGGCCCAGCGCCATATCGCGCGCGGCAATTTCCAGCGCGTTGCGCGCAACGCGTAGTGTGAACCCGCTCGCGCTGCCATCTAGGGGCAGCCAGCGGGCAACGCCCTCCACGAGCGCCTGTGCGGTGGGATGCGTAATCATGCGGCGCTCCGTTCGATGATGGCGACGATATCCGCCTCGGTTTCCGACAGGCGCCGCCCGATCACGGCGCGTTCCGGGCCGGCGGCGGGGTCGGCGGCCCAGCGCGCGTGCATCAGCGTCGTCATCACCCCCCATTTGAGGCTGCCGACCATCTGCCAGAAATCGACCCGCTCGGGCGAGATCCGGGTGCCCCCGGCGGCTTCGTACCCCGCCAGCAGATCGCCCAGATCCCCGAACCCGCCGACACGGTGCCGCGGCTGCCCGAATCGCCAGCTATTCGTGCATATCCAACCGAGATCCTCCGCCGGATCGCCGATGTGCGCCAGTTCCCAGTCCAGCACGGCGGCAAGACCACGTTCGGGGTCGACCATCAGATTGCCGTTGCGGAAATCGCCGTGCACCAGCGTCAGCTGGGTGCTTTCGGGCACGCGCCGCTCAAGCCAGCGGAAAGCCGCCTCGATCGTTGGGCGGATCAGGCCCGAGGCACGCCATGTCTCCTCATAATTGGTCAGGGTGGTGCGGCTGTCGAGCGCGGCCAGCCCCTCGATCGGCGGGGTCGCGTGGATGCGCGCGAGCGCTGCGCCGCACTGGCGCGCCAGAACCGCACGGGCGGGCGCAAAGGCAGGATCGGTCGCGATCCGCTTACCCAGTGTCTCCCCCGAGATGCGGCGCATGATATAAGCTTCACCAAGCCCGTCTGCCTGGTCGCAGATGTGAACGACTTGCGGCGCGGGCACGCCGTGGGCGATGGCGGCGGCGATCAGCTCCGCCTCGATCCTGAGCGGCGGCTTGTTGCCGGGATGACTTGCCAGCGCCGAGCTGCCGCGCCGCAGGATCAGCGGCTGCGCCGTGCCCGCCGCGTCGGAAACCGAAAAGGCCCAGGTCTCCATGCTCGCGCCGCCGGTGAGCAACGACAGATCGGCGATATGCGCGCCCGGCCCGGCCAGTTTTGCAGCCAGCGCAGTCAATCTTTCGGCAACGTCACCCATTTTTCGCTTGTCGTCCTGCCATCGTCTCGGTCACTAAAACACTAGACTTAGATCGGAGAGGATCAAATGGATTTCGCGCTTCCCCAGGAACTGGTGGACTATCTGGCCGAACTGGACGCGTTCATCGAGGCCGAAATCAAGCCGCTGGAAGAGGCAGATGACAATGTCCGCTTCTTCGATCACCGCCGTGAATGGGCGCGTACCGACTTCGAGAACGGCGGCCTGCCGCGTCACGAGTGGGAGGAGCTGCTGCGTGAGGCGAAGCGCCGCGCCGACAAGGCCGGGCATTTCCGCTTCGCGATGGAGCCGGAGTTTGGCGGGAAGGGCGGCAACAACCTGTGGATGTGTGTGATCCGCGAGTATCTGGCGGCCAAGGGGCTTGGCCTGCACAACGATCTGCAGAACGAGCATTCGATCGTCGCCAACAATCCCTATGCCAAGATGTTCAAGAAATTCGGCACCGATGCGCAGCGGGAGGAATTCATCAAGGGCACGCTGGATGGGACGCGCCGCGTCGCCTTCGGCCTGACCGAGCCGTATCACGGCTCGGATGCAACCCATATGGAGACGCGCGGCGTACCGGAGGTGCGCGATGGCGTGCCGGGCTATCGCATCAACGGTGAAAAGATGTGGATCACCGGCATGCATGTGGCGACGCATTGCGCGCTCTATGTGCGCACCAGCGGCGAGGATGGCGCGGCGCGCGGCATCACCTGTTTCCTCGTGCCAACCGACGACCCCGGTGTTGTCGTCGAGGAATATCTCTGGACGTTCAACATGCCGACCGATCATCCGCGGATGTCGATCAGGGACGTGTGGGTGCCCGAGACGGCGATCTTCGGCGAGAAGGAGAACGGCCTGCCGATCGCGCAGGCATTCGTGCACGAGAATCGCATCCGCCAGGCGGCCTCATCGCTCGGCGCCGCGACTTACTGTATCGAGGAGGCGATCCGCTACGCCCGCCAGCGCAAGCCGTTTGGCGAGGATCTCGCGAAAAACCAGGCGATCCAGTTTCCGCTGGTCGAACTGGCCACGCAGGCCGAGATGCTGCGGTTGCTGATCCGCAAGACCGCGTGGGAGATGGATCAGATGCCGCACCATGAGGTGGAAATCCGCCTTTCGGACAAGGTGAGCATGTGCAACTATTGGGGAAATCGCCTCTGCTGCGAGGCGGCCGACCGTGCGATGCAGGTGCATGGCGGCATCGGCTATTCGCGGCACAAGCCGTTCGAGCACATCTATCGCCATCACCGTCGCTACCGTATCACCGAGGGCGCGGAAGAAATCCAGATGCGCAAGGTCGCCGCGTTCCTGTTCGGCTATCTCGGCCCGCGCCGCGCAGAGTTCAAGGAACTGGGCTGGGAGGATGTTGACTATCGTAGCGAGAGCCAGATCCGTCCGCGGTCCGGCTGGCAGGCGATCGGCGCACCAAATTGGTGATGCGCGCTTGATGGCGAGTGCGCCGCAGGCTGCAAGGGGCTTGCGACCGCTCTGCGATTAAGCGTAACATATGTTACGGCAGCGCCCGCGAAGGGCGGCGATGTGGAGAGGGATATGCTGAAGACGCGGTTCACCGAGGCGTTCGGGGTCGAGTATCCGATCGCGCAGGGCGGGATGCAATGGGTGGGCAAGGCGCAGCTGGTCGCCGCTGTCGCGAACGCCGGCGCGCTCGGCTTCATCACCGCGCTGACCCAGCCGTCGCCCGAGGAACTGGCCAGGGAGATCCAGCGGACCAAGGATCTCACCGACAAGCCGTTCGGGGTGAATCTCACCGTCTTTCCGACGATCAATGCGCCTGATTACAATGCCTATGCGCAGGTCATCATCGATGCCGGGATCAAGATCGTCGAAACCGCCGGCACACCTGCGGTCGCGGAACAATGGGCGATGTTCAAGGCGGCGGGCGTCAAGATCGTGCATAAATGCACCAGCGTTCGCCACGCATTGTCGGCGGAGCGCAAGGGTGTCGATGCGATCTCGATCGATGGCTTCGAATGCGCCGGCCACCCCGGCGAGGATGATATTCCCGGCCTGATCCTGATCCCGGCGGCGGCGAGCAAGCTGAAGATCCCGATGCTGGCGAGCGGCGGCTTCGCGGACGGGCGCGGGCTGGTCGCCGCGCTTGCGCTCGGGGCGGACGGCATCAACATGGGCACGCGCTTCTGCGTGACGCAGGAGGCGCAGATCCACGACAGCTTCAAGCAGAAGATGGTCGAGAATGACGAGCGCGCGACCAACCTCATCTTCCGCACGCTTCACAATACTGCGCGTGTCATGAAGAACGCCGTCTCCGACGAGGTGGTGAAGATCGAGCGCGCGGGCGGGGCGCAGTTCAGCGACATCCAGCATCTCGTCGCCGGCAAGCGCGGGCAGGATGCGATGCAGCACGGCGACACCGATGGCGGCATCTGGTCCGCCGGGATGGTGCAGGGGCTGATCGATGATGTTCCGACGGTCAAGGAGCTGGTCGATCGGATCGTCGCCGAGGCCGAGGAGATCATCGACGGCCGGCTGGCGGCGATGGTCAGCCGCTACGCCGAGGCGGCACAATAATCAGCGGGTGCGAATCGGGCCGGCGGCCGGCGGCGTTATCCCGCCCAGCCGCCGGTCTGGCGCAGCGCCTCGCCCAGCACGATCGCGGCCGATACCGCGACGTTGAGCGAGCGGAATCCCGGCCGCATCGGCACCCGCACCCGCACGTCCGCACGATCATGGACATTGTCGGGTACGCCGGCACCCTCCGAACCGAACAGCAGCACATCCGCTGCGTCGAACCGCACCTCCGGCAGCGGTGTTGCCGCCTTCGTGGTGGCAAGCACGATCCGGGCGCTGGTCTGCGCCAGAAATGCGCTCCAGTCAGCGTGGCGTTTCACTTCGACGGCGGCGGCATAGTCCATGCCCGCCCGCGCCAGCGCGCGATCGCTCCAGGGAAAGCCCATCGGCTCGATCAGATCGACCTCTGCGCCCATGCAAGCGGCGAGCCGCAGGATCGTGCCGACGTTCCCCGCGATATCGGGCTGGTAGAGAGCGATGCGCATGGCCGGGCGATTACCGCGCGACCGTTTCTTGCGGAAGAGCGCGGCGACAAGCTTCGTGTTATTGCATAAAATGCTGTTGGCAGGCGCGGGGGGCGCGGCTATCAGGCCCCGGAACTCCGTGGGGACGGGGGTGAAGAAAGGCGGGCGTGGGGGATTTCGATCCGAAACCGTGCACCCGTCCTGAAGGAAGGGACAAGGGTTAGCGAATGGCGACGGTCGAAGACACGATTCCCCCGGGTGAGAACCCAGCCCCCTACCTCGAGGAAGGCCACGACCCCCGCCGCCGCGACTTCATCAATATCGCCGCGGTAGCCTGGGCGGGTGTCGGCGCGGGCGTGATCGTCCTGCCGCTCATCAACCAGATGAATCCCTCCGCCGACGTGCTTGCGCAGGCGACCACCGAGGTCGATCTTTCCAAGATCGCGCCGGGGCAGGCGATCAAGACGATCTTCCGCAAGCAGCCGCTGTTCGTGCGCAACCTGACGCCGAAGGAAATCGCGGAGGCGGACGCCGTGCCCGTCAGCGCTCTGCGTGATCCGCAGACGCTGGAGCAGCGCACCAAGCCGGGCAAGAAGAACTGGCTCATCACGCTCGGCGTGTGCACCCATCTCGGCTGCGTGCCGCTGGGCGCGGGCGAGGGCGAGAATCGTGGGCCGTTCGGCGGCTATTTCTGCCCGTGCCACGGCTCCGCCTACGACACCGCCGCACGCATCCGCCAGGGACCGGCGCCGCTCAACCTGCACGTTCCCGATTACACCTTCACGTCTGACACGGCCGTAACGGTCGGTTGAGGTAGCGCACGATGAGCTTTCCCTGGGCCAAACATTATGAGCCGAAGCAGCCGCTGATGCGGTGGCTCGACGAGAAGCTGCCGCTGCCGCGCCTCGTCTACAATTCGATCGGCGCCGGCTATCCTGTGCCGCGCAACCTTAATTACTGGTGGAATTTCGGCGTGCTCGCCGGAGTTGCGCTCGTGTGCCAGATCATCACCGGCGTGGTGCTGGCGATGCATTATGCGCCGAACGCCCTCGTCGCTTTCGGCTCGACCGAGCACATCATGCGTGACGTGAACGGCGGCTGGTTCCTGCGTTATGCGCATGCCAACGGCGCCTCGATGTTCCTCGCGGTGGTCTATGTCCACATCGGTCGCGGACTCTATTACGGTTCGTACAAGGCGCCGCGCGAGATGGTGTGGCTGCTCGGCGTCGTCATCTTCCTGCTGATGATGGCGACCGCGTTCATGGGCTATGTGTTGCCATGGGGTCAGATGAGCTTCTGGGGCGCCCAGGTCATCACCGGATTTTTCTCGGCGATACCGGGCGTGGGCGAGACGGTGCGTATCTGGCTGCTGGGCGGATTCGCGCCGGACAACGCTGCGCTCAACCGTTTCTTCTCGCTCCATTATCTCCTGCCGTTCGTGATCGCGGGCGTCATCATCCTGCACATCTGGGCGCTGCACATCCCGGGCTCTAACAACCCGACCGGCGTGGACGTGAAGGGCGAGCAGGATACGGTGCCGTTCCATCCCTATTATACCGCGAAGGACGGCGTCGGCGTCGGCGTGTTCTTCCTGGTTTTCGCGCTGCTGGTGTTCTTCGCGCCGAATCTGCTCGGCCACCCGGACAATTATATCGAGGCGAACCCGCTCTCGACCCCGGCGCACATTGTGCCCGAATGGTACTTCCTGCCGTTCTACGCGATCCTGAAGTCGTTCACCTTCAACTTCCTGTGGATTCCGGCGAAGCTGTGGGGCGTGCTGGCGATGTTCGGCTCGATCCTGCTGCTGTTCTTCCTGCCATGGCTGGATTCGTCGCCGGTGCGCTCGGCCAAGTATCGCCCTACGTATCGCTGGTTTCTGGCAGTGCTGCTCGTAGACGTGCTGGTGCTCGGCTATGTGGGCGGGGCGGAGCCGATCGCGCGCAACGTGATTCTCGGGCAGATCGCGTCGATCTATTACTTCGCGCACTTCCTCATTGTGTTGCCGTGGGTGTCGCGTTCTGAGCGTCCGCGCCCGCTGCCCACCTCAATCACCGCAGCCGTGCTGGGGAAGCACGGGGAAACCGACCACGCCGCACCGGCGCTGGCGCATTGAGCCGAACAGGGGACTGAAAAGACAATGGTTCGTACCATCGCACTCCTGATCGGCGCGGCATTCGTGGCGGCGCTCGGCTTCGCGCTGTTCGGCACGGTAAAGACCGCGATCACCGATCCAGCGCCGGAATCGGCCGAGCATGTGTTCCGCATTCATCCGGAAAGCGCCGGGCTGAAATCGGCCGGCGTGTTCGGCACCTTCGATCGCCAGCAGGTCCAGCGCGGGTTGCAGGTTTACAAGGAAGTCTGCTCCGCATGCCACTCGCTGAAGTATGTTCACTTCCGTGACCTCACCAAGATCGGCTATTCCGACGGGCAGGTTAAGGCGATCGCGCAGGGCTGGGCGATCGAACAGCCGACGATCAACCCCGACACCGGCGAACCCGCCACCCGCAAGAACGTGCCGGCCGATCCGTTCCCGTCGCCGTTCGCCAACGAAATCGCAGCCCGCGCTGCGAACAACAATGCCTTGCCACCCGATCTCTCGCTGATCGCCAAGGCGCGCGAGGATGGGCCGAACTATGTCCATGCGCTGCTGCTCGGCTATCGCGATCAGCCCGCGGAGCTGGTGAAGAAATTCCCTGGATCGGTGACGCCCAAGGGGCTGCATTACAATCCGGTGTTCCCGAACCTGAACATCGCGATGCCGCCGCCGCTCACGCAGGATGGCCAGGTCACCTATGCCGACGGAACCAAGGCGACGAAGGACCAGATGGCGCGCGACGTAGCCGCCTTCCTGAGCTGGACCGCCGAGCCAAATCTCGAATCGCGCCATGGCGCGGGTTTCGCGACGGTCGTGTTCCTGCTGATCTTCGTGTTCCTGGCGTGGGGCGCGTATCAGAACGTGTGGCGCGACATTAAGCATTGAGGATGACCCGTCCCTTCGCGGCGCGGAGGGCGGGCTTGGATGAAGCGGCGGTCGTGGTGCGAACCCCGGCCGCCGTCTCGCGTTAGAAAGCTTATGTGTTGATATGGCGCACACGCTTCGTTGGAGATGCAGGTGAATGACGATCTCAGGGCGCTGATCCGCACGATCCCGAATTTTCCGAAGCCGGGTATCCAGTTCCGTGACATCACCACGCTGTTGCTCTCTCCGACCGGTCTGGCCGCATGTGTTGAGCGGATGGCGGCGGCGACCGATGGCGCGGTCGATCTGGTTGCCGGAATCGAGGCGCGCGGTTTCCTGTTCGCCGCCGCCCTTGCCGTGCCGCTCAAGGCCGGCGTGCTGCTGATCCGCAAGGATGGGAAGCTGCCGGGCGCAACGATCGCGGAAGATTATGCGCTGGAATATGGCCACGATCGCATCGCAATGCATGAGGATGCGCTCGTGCCCGGGCAGCGGGTGCTGCTCGTCGACGATCTGATCGCCACCGGCGGCACCGCACGCGCCGCGATCCGCTTGCTCCGCAAGGCCGGCGCGAACGTCAGCCAAGCGCAATTCCTGATCGACCTGCCGGACCTGGGTGGCGCCGCGGCGCTCGCTGCCGACGGGGTGAAGGTTGATGCGCTGGTTGCATTTCCGGGCCACTAACTGGCTGCTGTGGCGCCGATCCTGAACGGGAGAGAACACTTCAGTTCAGCGCGGCTTCAGCGCGGCGGGAGCAAAACCCGTTCACGCGGATTGAAGCGTGTGAAAAGCTTCATACGCAGTCTGTCATTCGACCGTGAACCGGCGCTGCTTGATAGCGATTCGACCGCGGTTTGGAGAACGAAAATGGATCGGAGCAGGATCGCTTTATTGGCCGTGATCGGCGCCGCTGGCGTCGCTGTGGCCGGCTGTACCGATGGCTACGGATACTCGGGCGTCTCGATGGGGTATGGCGCGCCCTATTATGGCGCGAATTATTATGACGGCTACGGCCCGGGATACTGGGGCTGGTATGGCGACTATTATTACCCCGGCACCGGCGTCTACGTCTACGATCGCGGGCGGCGGCCGTACCGCTGGAATGACGATCAGCGGCGATATTGGCAGGGCCGCGGTGATGGATATTGGCGCGGCCGCACTGGAAACGGCCAGGGGCAAGGCGTGCGACCCAGTCCTCGCCCGAACTGGCACGACTTCCGCGGCGGTCCGCGCGGCGGAAATTCCGGCGGTCGCGGAGGGCGGGGGCCGCGAGGTTAGTTCGGGACCGTACTAAACTCCGCGCCGCTGCCGTTCGCGACTGCGACCTAGTTATGTGACAAGGCGCGCCGCCTTATGGCGGCCGTGCTTGTCATCCTTCCTGACGCGTGCGGATCAGGCCATTCGAGATCATCGTCATTACCGGCTCGTCGTGCTGATTGAACACCGTCATCCGGCTCTTGAAAATGCCCATTTCGGGGCGGCTTTGCGATTGTCGCTTTTCCAGTATTTCGGTTTCGCAGCGCAGCGTGTCGCCGGGATAAACCGGTTTCCGCCAGCGAAGTTCATCCACGCCGGGTGAGCCGAGCCCTGCCTGCTGATGATTCTTGAAGTTCTCCACAATCATCGACATCACCATGGCGCAGGTATGCCAGCCGCTGGCCGAAAGCCGCCCGAAATGCGTCTGCGCGGCGGCCTCGTCGGAAAGGTGAAAGGGCTGGGGATCGTATTTCCCGGCGAACTCGATCACTTCCTCGCGCGTTACCTGATAATTGCCGAAGCTCGCCTTCGTGCCGACTGCGATATCCTCGAAATACTGCATTCGCCGCCCTCTGCTCATCGTTTGTCGAGCACCTCATGGAATGGCGCATCGTTTCCGTCCAGCCCGGCGCCGGCTGGAAGGTGGAGCAGATCGCGCAGCAAGGGGGCAACATCGACGTTGTCGAAAGACGGCAGCTTACGGCCACGGGCGAAGGCCGGGCCATTGGCAATGAACAGCGCGCGCATGTCGGCCTGGTCGTTGTCATAGCCGTGCTCGCCTTTTGAAAAGGCCTCTTTCGGGCCCGTCTTCGCTGTCAGCCAGCCATCGTCGGCAAGGCAGAAGTACGGTGGAACGCGCACGTTTGCGCCGTAATGAAAACGCGCCGGAATATCGCTCTTGCGCCAGCACGTGAGGTGCGCATGCGGCTTGAGGAGCGCGGCTTCCACGGCGCGTTCGCGGCCCGGCACCGGCTCGAAAGTGGCGTAGGGCCCGGCTTCGACGATACGCGCATCGTCCACGCTGATGAGCTTGTCGAGCGCGATCACGCGCTCGCTGGAAGTTGGCGCCATTCCGTGGTCCGAGACGATCACTAGGTTGGCGGGCTGATCTAGCTGCACCAACCCACCGATCAGATCGCCGATCCAGCGATCCACCTCGCCCACCGCCTGGGTCACCTTGTCGCTTGCGGGGCCAAATTGGTGCCCGGCGGTATCCACCGTGTCAAAATAGAGCGTCACGAAGCCGGGGCGCGTCGCGGCGGGGCGACGCAGCCAGTCGATCACTGCCTGCACGCGGTTCTCGCCCGGCATCTGCTGGGTAAACTGCTGCCAGTCATCAGGGCGCATTCCGTTGCGCACCGTGTTTGGCCATTCGCTGTCGCGGGTGCCGCCCCAGGCGACGTTCGCGCCGGGCCAGAACATCGCGGCACTATGGATACCCGCCTTCTGCGCGGTCACCCAGATCGGCTCTGCAACATTCCACCAGAACGGATCGTCCGTCGCCATGGTGAACTTTTCGCCGGGGCGGCCCGGGTCCTCCATGTTGTTGGCGACGATGCCGTGACGATCGGGGCGCAATCCGGTGACGAGCGTCCAGTGATTTGGATATGTCTTGGACGGAAATGACGGGCGCATCGCTGCTGACACCCCTGTCGCGGCCAGACGCGACAGGGTCGGCGTCACGCCGCGATCGAGATAGTCGGGGCGGAAGCCATCGATCGAGATCAGGATAGTGACGGGCGCGCGCTGCGCGACCGCCGCGGCAGCAACGGTGCCACGCGCCGGCTGATTTGCGGGCGGCAAGGCGCGCGGCGTATTGGGATAAGCGCAGCCGGCAAGGGCGGCGAGCGCTGCGAGCACAACGGAGCGACCGATCATGCCATAGCGCTTACGCCCGCCACGTTACGGGCGGAAGGCGCAATTGCCGATGTCGGCGCGGTTTGACGCATTCCGATCAGCCGCCGCCCGATCATGCCAACCGGCAATCGTCCGTGGCAACTTCAGACGTTGAAGCGGAACAGCATCACGTCGCCATCATGGACGACATATTCCTTGCCCTCCTGCCGCAGCTTGCCCGCCTCGCGCGCGCCAGCCTCTCCGCCGAGCGCGACATAATCGTCATAGGCGATCGTTTCGGCGCGAATGAAGCCGCGTTCGAAATCGGTGTGAATCTCGCCGGCCGCGCGCGGCGCCTTCGATCCGGCCGGGACGGTCCAGGCACGAGCCTCCTTTGGCCCTACCGTAAAAAACGTGAGCAGGTGGAGCAGCTTGTAGCCGGCCTGGATCACACGGGCGAGGCCGGTTTCGGCCAAGCCCAACTCGGACAGGAACTCGCCGCGATCCTCCGGTGGCATCGTCGCGATCTCCGCCTCGATCGCGGCGGAAACGACAACGGCCTCCGCGCCCTCAGCTGCGGCCTTATCGAATACGCGCGCGGAATGGGCGTTGCCGGTCGCGGCATTCTCCTCCTCCACGTTGCAGACATAGAGGATCGGCTTTGCGGTGAGCAGTTGCGCCTGCGCGAAGACGCGTTCCTCCTCCACGTCACTCGGCGCAGTCAGGCGCGCGGGCTTGCCCTCGCGCAGCAGCGCGAGCGCCTGACCAAGCACGCTCGCGCCGATCTTCGCTTCCTTGTCGCCGGACTGGCCCTTCTTGATGAGGGCAGGCACGCGCTTTTCGAGGCTTTCCAGGTCCGCCAGCATCAGCTCGGTCTCGACGGTTTCGGCATCGGCGATCGGATCGACCTTGCCCTCGACGTGGGTCACATCGCCGTTTTCAAAACAGCGCAGGACATGGACGATCGCATCCACCTCGCGGATGTTGCCGAGGAACTGGTTGCCGAGCCCCTCGCCCTTCGATGCCCCGCGCACCAGGCCGGCAATATCGACGAAGGCCAGCTGCGTCTCGATGATCTTGGCCGATCCCGCGATTGCCGCCAGTTTAGACAGCCGCTGATCGGGGACGCCGACATTGCCGACATTTGGCTCGATCGTGCAGAACGGATAGTTCGCGGCCTGCGCAGCTGCCGTTTCGGTCAGCGCGTTGAAAAGGGTGGACTTGCCCACGTTGGGCAGGCCCACGATGCCGCAGCGGAAACCCATGTTCGTACCTCAAGATGTGGGAATGCGGGCGGCCCTA
Source organism: Sphingomonas sp. 3P27F8 (assembly GCF_005502745.1). GTDB lineage: Bacteria > Pseudomonadota > Alphaproteobacteria > Sphingomonadales > Sphingomonadaceae > Sphingomonas. The sequence goes on along the minus strand of NZ_SCNL01000008.1, from coordinate 25,871 downwards.
CAGCGTCCGCCCGCATCGCGCCACCCCGGAGCGCGTTCAGCGGTGGTCGTGTTCCCGCTCCGGGCCGCGTTGCGGTGGTGCTGCCGGGCGTGTCGGGCGCTCCGCCTGCGCCGGTGGACGGGGCGGTTCCGGCGCCCGCGCAACCGGTTGCACACGCGTCTCGGCCGCGCGCAACTGCTGCGCCCGCATTTGCGACTGGGCACGTTGCGCTGTCTCAGCGGCGCGCATCTGCTGTTGCTGCTGCGCGCGCGCCTGCATCTGCTCGGCGCGCGCGGCGTTCGCCTGTTCGCGACGCGCATTGTCCGCAATCCGCGCCTGCTGCTGCTCGACCCGCACAGTCTGCTGTTGCTGTCGGTGCTGCGCCATCTCGGTCATGCGCAAGCGCTGATGGTGGGCCTGCATGTTCCGCTGCTGCTGTTGCTGCTGCCGCTGCGTCATCTCCGTCGCAAGCACGTGATTCTGGTCCGCGCGGATCGATTGTGGCTGACGTCGCGCCTGCAACCGCTGTTGGTTCATCTCGTTCGCCCGTGCCTGTCGCTGTTGCTCCACCCGGGCGGCCAGTTGTTGACGCTGCTGTGTCAACTGGGCGTTCCCGGCCTGCTGCTGGGCAATCATCTGCTGATGCTGTTGCTGCGCCCGCGCCTGCATCTGCTCCTCTCGGGTGCGATTTGCGTCTGCGAGTAGCGCCTGCTCGTTTCGCGCCGCCACGGCATGCTGGCGTTGGGCGATGGCCGCGCCGACCGCTACCGCACCGCCCGCGACTGCGGCTGCGGGCGCGAAACGGCTGGCATCCCGTGCCCACGGTGCCTGCTGCCAATGCGCGGGGATCGCGCGCGGCGGCGGGGCCGCGTGATAGCTGTCGGCCTGCCAATCCGCGAACCGACGGGCGTCGGCCTGTCGGCGGATCTGTTCCGCCTGCCAGTGATTTTGCGCAACGGCGTCCTGCCGAGCGTAGTTCGCCCACGCGGGCTGGCGCATCCGCACATCGCCCCATCGCTGTCGGGTTTCGAACCAGGTCGTTCTTTGGCTCGTCCAGCTTTCCGCGCTGATCGCGATGCGCTGCGCGCGCGATGCACGCCACAGATCGCGCCCGCGCGACAGATAGCGTGAGGCATAGACGAGCTGCGGCCCATAATCCGCCCACGGGACGACCGCGCCATCCGGCGCATAGACAACCGCTAGTTGCCCATCGTCATAACCGTAGGAATAATAAGGATCGCGGACGAAATACGGCTGTTCCGCGCCCGGACGGTAATAATAGGTGCGGTAGCCACCGGAGACCGGTTCGGCGAAGACGACCGAATCGTCATAGCCCTGCCATGCCCATGGCTCCACGCCCTGATAGTCGAAGCCGTAATCGGGAGGCGCATCGCCCAGCGCGTCGTTGAAGCGATACGCTGCGTCGGCATAGGCATATTCGGCGCCGCGCCCGCTATCGCGCACCCGAACGGTGCGGATCGGGCGGGCTTCGGGCAGCGCCGCCGCGCGCGGTGCGGTCGTGATTGGCGTAGCGGGTGCGTCCGTCATCGGCAGTGTCGCGGGGAGGTCTGGAAGCGGGGCCGCGGCGCTCTGGTTGGCGAGCAGCGCCTGGCTGTCGTTCGGCGTACGGTTGCAGCCGGTGAGAGCGAAAGCGAGCAGCGCCGCCGAGGCGCTGAAGCGGGAAAAGCGTGATCCTGCCATCACTAGGTAACTCCATCCATCTCCCGGAACTTCCGTTGCGTAACGCGCAACGGATGAATGGGTTCTGGGCGAGCGGTTCATATGGCAGCAGGCTTGCCCCCATCAGTTCAGCTATAGTTGAAGCTAATGCTGATCCGGTCATCCTTCGCATCGCTCGGCATGACCTCGTGGCGGAGCCAGCTTTCCCACAGAAACACGGCGCCGCGCGCGGGCTGCGCATAGACGAAGGTATCCGGCCGCAGCGGCGCGGCCATCAGCATCGGCAGGCGCGGATCTTCCAGCTTGAGCGCGCCTGCCCCGGCCGGCACCGCGATATAGCAGGTGCCGGAGACGACGCTGTGCGGATGGATGTGCCCGCTATGAGTTGCATGCCGCTTCATGACATTCACCCACAGGCTGTCGAGCCGCAGCCGGCGACCACCGAGATCGAGTTGCAAGTCGCGAGCAAAGGTGGCGACATGCTTGTCGAGCCGCCGCTTGAGCGCAGCGAAGGCGGGATCGCGCCCGGGCAGGTCATCGAGCGAGGCATAGCTGGTGTAGCCGCGATAGCCGTTCGCGCGTGACCAGGCCCGGCCGGCTCCATCCTCCTGCGCCAGGGTGAGCGCGGAATATTCAAGATCTGCTACCAGCGTCTCGTCATCGATCCGGCCTTCGTAGAACAGGGTTGGAAACAGGGTGCGGGTCGACACGGTTCAATCCCCTTGGCGCAGCGCGATATCGTTCATGAAGCGCACGTCGTCGCCCTCCGCCAGCTTCGGCGCCTCCGCCGCAAGTGCGCCGAGCAGGTCGGCCAGCGGATCGATCTCGCTCTTGGCGTAATTGCCGAGCACATATCCGGTTACGCGATCTTTGTGGCCGGGATGGCCGATGCCGATCCGCACGCGGCGGAAATCGGGGCCAAGGTGCTGGTCAACCGAGCGTAGCCCGTTATGCCCCGCCGTGCCGCCACCGTTCTTCACCTTCACCTTGAACGGCGGCAGATCGAGCTCGTCATGAAACACGGTGAGCGCATCCGGCGCGAGCTTGTAGAACCGCAGCGCCTCGCCGACGCTGCGGCCGCTTTCGTTCATGAAGGTCGCTGGTTTGAGCAGAAGGATCCTCTGGCTGCCGAGCCTTCCTTCCTGCACCCAGCCCTGAAATTTCTTCGCCACCGGGCCGAAATCGTGCACTTCTGCGATAGCGTCCAGCGCCATGAAGCCCACATTGTGCCGCTGCATCGCATATTGCGGCCCCGGATTGCCGAGCCCTACCCAAAGCTGCACGCTTCGTCCCCTTTCGAAAATGAAACGGGCGGGGGGACGTCGCCGTCACCCCGCCCGAAACGGCTTACCGGAAAACAAGTCAGATTACTCGGCCTTGTCACCTTCCTCGGCTGCGTCGCCTGCTTCAGCATCGGCCTCGTCCTCGGCCGACTTCAGCGCGGACGGCGCGACGATGGTCGCGATGGTGAAGTCGCGGTCGTCGATCGCGGACTCGGTGCCCTTCGGCAGCGTGATCGCCGAGATGTGGAGAGAATCGCCGACTTCGAGGCCCTTGAGCGAAACCAAGATCTCGCTGGGTATTTCCGCCGCGTCGCACACCAGCTCCAGCTCGTGGCGAACGATATTGAGCACGCCGCCCTTCTTCAGGCCAGGCGATTCCTCCTCGTCCTGGAACACGACCGGCACCGCGACGGTGACCTGAGCGTGCGCCGAGATGCGCAGGAAGTCGACGTGGACCGGACGGTCGGTGACCGGGTGGAAGTGCACGTCCTTCGGCAGCGTGCGCTCGCCGTTGACCATGATGACCGAATTCATGAAGTGCCCGGTGCCGAGCGCCTTCACCAGCGCCTTCTCCTCAAGGTGAATCGAGGCGGGCTTTTTGTTCTGGCCGTAGATCACGGCGGGTACGCGGCCTAGACGACGCAGATCGCGGGAGGCTCCCTTGCCAACCCGATCACGCGTCTCGGCTGCGAGCGTCAGCGTGTCGCTCATTACAGTATCTCCGAAACGATATTTGGTTCGTCTCCCGCCACGCCTCCAGGGATGACCATGACGGGAAGCCGGCGCGCCTAGCGGAAGATGCGCGAAAAGGCAATGGCGCGGCTCAGTAGCGGATTCGCACCGCCTTCAGCTTGTAGCGCAGCAATTGCTCCTGCACGCTGCCCTTGCCCGCCAGATGCCCCGCACCGACCGCGATGAATACGGTGCCCGGGGTGCGCATCCGCTCCGCGATCCACCCCGCCCACTGCTTGTTGCGATTGAGCAGCAACATCTGGGCCACCTCGGGCGAATCGTCCAGCGACGCATTCATGTCCTTGGCCAGTTCGTCGGGCCGGCCGGCCGCCCAGTCGGCGACCATCTTGTCCATATTCTCGCGCGCTTTGGGCAGTTCGTCGATCGTCGACGATAGCAGGTCGATCTGCCCTTTCTGCGAAATCCGGTCGAACACGGATAGCTGCCCCTCGAACGTTTCCAGTCCGATCACCGGCTTGTTCTGCGCCTTTGCCGCTCGCGTCAGAATGCCTTCGGGGCCGTTGGCCGGATCATAGCCGATCTTCTCAAGCGGCAGGATCGACAGGCTGATCGCGGCGAACCAAGGCCGCATCCGATCATATTGAGAGAGGGAAAATCCGTTCTCGGTCAGCGCCTTCGCCAGTGCCTCGCGCTTCCCCGCCGGAAGCTGTTCCGACAGGGTCGGGCCGGTGGGGGCAAATGCTTTCGACAGCACCACTTTCTGCTGTGTCGCCTGATCCGGCTCCACCATCTCCAGCACCAACGTGCCGGACCGGTCGAACGCCTTCTTAACCGCCTGGTCGAACCAGGAGAGGCCCGGTTGCAGCACATGGATCGTGCCGAACAGGTAGATCGTGGTGTCTTTGTCCTTCACCACCCACAAGGCAGGATCGGCATCCTTCGTCGCGACCGGGGCCGGCTGAGCGCAGGCGGGAAGGGCAAAGGCGAGACCGATGGCGACGAACGAAGCGGAAATGGAACGGTACAAGCGGCGACCTCGTGTCAGAGTGGCAGGGGCAGATTTACTCATGCCCTTGCCTGTTGGCGAGCCATCCGTCATTGCCCGCGCGCGATGAACAACAGGTCAACAGAAGCGCCACTGAGCTTCCAGGACATGATCCTGCGCCTCCACCAATATTGGAGCGAGCGTGGCTGCGTGATCCTTCAGCCGTATGACATGCGGATGGGGGCGGGCACGTTCCACCCCGCTACTACGCTGCGTGCGCTGGGGCCGGAAACGTGGAATGCCGCCTTCGTCCAGCCGTGCCGCCGCCCGACCGATGGCCGCTATGGCGAAAATCCCAACCGGCTCCAGCATTATTACCAGTATCAGGTGATCCTGAAACCCAGTCCGCCGGACCTGCAGCAGCTTTATCTCGGCAGCCTCGCCGCGATCGGGGTGGACATGAGCCTGCATGACATCCGCTTCGTCGAGGATGATTGGGAAAGCCCGACGCTGGGGGCCTGGGGCCTCGGCTGGGAAGTGTGGTGCGACGGGATGGAGGTGACGCAGTTCACCTATTTCCAGCAAATGGGCGGCTATGACTGCAAGCCCGTGGCCGGTGAGTTGACCTACGGTCTCGAGCGGCTGGCGATGTATATCCAGAACAAGGACAGCATCTACGACCTCGCGTTCAATAGCGAGGGCGTTACCTATGGCGACGTGTTCCTTGAGAACGAGCGGCAGATGTCGAAATACAATTTCGAGGTCGCCGATACGGAAACGTTGTTCGAGGGTTTCCGCAAGGCTGTGGCCGAATGCGAAAATTGCCTGGCGAACAATATCCCCGTTGCCGCGTATGAGCAGGCGATCGAGGCGAGCCACCTGTTCAATCTGTTGCAGGCGCGCGGCGTGATCTCGGTGGCGGAGCGCCAGGCCTATATCGGCCGGGTCCGCGATCTGACAAAGAATAGCTGCGCGTCGTGGATCGCGGAAAACACGCCCGCATGGCAGGCGAAATACCCCGATTGGAGCGCGGCGTGACCGATTTCCTGCTCGAACTACGCTCGGAGGAAATCCCCGCGCGCATGCAGGCGAAGGCGCGCGAGGATCTGGCCCGGCTGTTTGCCGCCGAGCTGGCGCAATCCGGCATCGCGGCGGCGGAAACAGTGACCTACGCCACGCCGCGCCGCCTCGCGCTGATCCTGCGCGGCCTGCCTGACGCGACCGAGGCGGTGCGCGAGGAAGTCAAAGGTCCGCGCAGTGCAGCGCCGCCGCAGGCGCTGGAAGGCTTCCTGCGCAAGACCGGCCTGACGCGCGAACAGCTTGAAGAGCGGGACGGCGTGTTCTTTGCCGTGACCGAGCGCCCCGGCCGCGCGACCGCCGAGGTGCTGGCCGCTGCGATCCCCGCGGTGATCCGGGCCTTTCCCTGGCCCAAATCGATGCGCTGGGGCGCCACCTCGCGCTCGACCGAAAGCCAGCGCTGGGTGCGCCCGTTGCACGGCATCGTCGCGCTGTTCGGCGGCGGGATCGTCCCCGTTACCGTCGCGGGGGTGGAGAGCGGCGCGGCGACGCTTGGCCATCGCTTCCACCATCCGGGCGCGATCACGATCGGCTCTGCGGCGGATTATGTCGAGAAGCTGCGCGCCGCGCATGTCATCGTCGATCAGGACGAGCGGATGGCGCTGATCCGCGATCGCGCCACTGCGCTGGCGCGCGAGGCCGGGTTTGAGCTGATCGAGGATGAGGGGCTGGTCGCGGAGAATGCCGGGCTCACCGAATGGCCGGTGCCGCTGCTCGGTCGCTTCGACGCCGCGTTCCTTGAGGTGCCGCCGGAGGTGATCCAGCTCACCGCGCGGGTGAACCAGAAATATTTCGTCTGCCGGGATGGCGCGGGCAAGCTCGCCAACGCGTTTGTCTGCACCGCGAACATCGCTGCGACGGATGGCGGCGCCAAGATCGTCGAGGGCAACCGCAAGGTGCTCGCCGCGCGCCTTTCGGATGCGCGCTTCTTCTACCAGACGGATCTCAGGGTGCCGCTGGAGGAGCAGGCGAAGAAGCTGGAGAAGATCGTCTTCCACGAAAAGCTCGGCACCGTCGCCGACAAGGTGGAGCGCGTCGCGAAGCTGGCGGAATGGCTGGCGAGCGAAAAGATCGTCCCGAACTGCGATCCAAAGCTGGCGCGTCGCGCGGCGGAATTATGCAAGGCCGATCTCGTCACCGGCATGGTCGGCGAGTTCCCCGAGTTACAGGGCTTGATGGGCGGATATTACGCCGCCGCACAAGGCGAACCGCGCGAAGTCGCCGAAGCGATCCGCGATCACTACAAGCCGGTCGGGCAGGGCGATGAGGTGCCGACCGCGCCGGTCACGGTGGCGGTGTCGCTGGCGGATAAGCTGGATACGTTGGCGATGTTCTTCTGGGCCAACGAGATGCCGTCGGGGTCTCGTGATCCCTTCGCTTTGCGACGCGCTGTATTAGCGATCGCGAGGCAAATTCAGCAGAATGAACTTCGCCTGCCCCTAACGCGCACGTTTGACCGTGTGATTTCATTCAGCTTCATCGACGAGTTTGATCGATTCGAAGATGATGCGTCACGTGCGTTTATTCCCGTCCTCCTCGGCTTCTGCGCCGACCGCCTCAAGGTCCAGCAACGCGAGGCGGGTGTCCGGCACGACCTGATCGATGCGGTGTTCGCGCTCGGGGGAGAGGACGATCTCGTCCGGCTGCTCGCGCGCGTCCATGCGCTGCAATCGTTCGTCGGCACCGATGACGGCGCGAACCTGCTCGCCGGATACAAGCGCGCGGCGAACATCCTCAAGAAGGAGGGTGTCGAGAGCGCCGAGTGGACGCCACTCGACTATGCGCCCGAGCCCGCCGAGGCGGCGCTGATCGCAGCGCTGGACGCCGCCGAGCCCGCCGCCGCGCGCGCCGTCGCCAACGAGGATTTCGAGGCGGCGATGGCCGCGCTCGCCACGCTCCGCGCGCCAATCGACGCATTCTTCGAGGCGGTCACGGTCAACGATGCCGATCCGGCAAAGCGCGATGCGCGGCTCGCGCTGCTTGCGCGGGTTCGTGCTGCGGTGCACAGCGTGGCCGATTTCTCGCGGATCGAGGGATAATAGTCCCGCGTTCGGCATTATCTGCATTCTCTTCTTTCGCGTTCCCCGGCGAATTCACACACTTAGGGATTGAACATGACGCAATACGTGTATCGGTTCGGCGGCGGTGTTTCGGATGGAGGCAAGGGCGACAAGTTCCTGCTCGGCGGCAAGGGCGCGAACCTGGCCGAAATGGCCTCGATTGGCCTGCCGGTGCCACCGGGTTTCACCATCTCGACCGAGATGTGCACGCGCTATTACGACGATGGCGAGCAATTCCCGGAATCGCTCCGCGCCGAAGTGGCGCAGGGTATCGCGCATATCGAGGGCGCGACGGGCAAGAAATTCGGCGATGCCTCCGCGAGCGGGGCGGGGCCGCTGCTCGTCTCGGTCCGTTCGGGCGCGCGCGTTTCGATGCCGGGCATGATGGATACGGTGCTCAACCTGGGCCTCAATGATGCGACCGTAGAGGGGCTGGCGACGGTTTCCGGCGACGAGCGCTTCGCGTGGGACAGCTATCGCCGCTTCATCCAGATGTATTCGGATGTCGTGCTGGAACTCGATCACGGCGCGTTCGAGGAAGCGCTGGAAATCGCCAAGGAGGACAAGGGCTTCACGCTCGATACCGAGATGTCGGCGGCGGACTGGAAGGCCCTGGTCGCGGAATACAAGGCGCTGGTGGAGAAGGAATGGGGCAAGCCTTTCCCGCAGGATGTGCACGATCAGCTGTGGGGCGCGGTGGGCGCGGTCTTCGGCTCATGGCAATCGGAACGCGCGAAGGTCTATCGCCGGCTCAACGACATTCCGGGTGACTGGGGCACGGCTGTGAACGTGCAGGCGATGGTATTCGGCAACATGGGCGATACGTCGGCGACCGGCGTCGCCTTCACGCGCGATCCGTCGACCGGCGAGAACGCCTATTACGGTGAGTTTCTCATCAACGCGCAGGGCGAGGATGTCGTCGCGGGCATCCGCACCCCGCAATATCTGACGAAGGCTGCGCGCGAGACGGCGGGCGCCAAGGCCGCCTCGATGGAAGAGGCGATGCCGGAGGTTTATGGTGAGCTGGCGGCGGTGTTCGATCGGCTCGAGAACCATTATCGCGACATGCAGGACATCGAATTCACCGTCGAGGCGGGGAAGCTGTGGATGCTCCAGACCCGCTCGGGCAAGCGCACTGCCAAGGCCGCGCTGAAGATCGCGGTGGAGATGGCGGACGCGGGGCTCATCACCCGCGAGGAGGCGATCTTGCGAGTCGATCCGCAGGCGCTCGATCAGCTGCTCCATCCGACGCTGGATCCAGATGCAACGCGCGACGTGCTGACCAAGGGCTTGCCCGCATCGCCGGGCGCGGCCAGCGGCGCTGCCGTGTTCGACGCTGACACGGCCGAGCGCTGGGCCGCGGATGGTCGGGCGACGATCCTGATCCGCACCGAGACCTCGCCGGAGGACATCCACGGCATGCACGCGGCCAAGGGCATTCTCACGGCGCGCGGCGGCATGACGAGCCACGCGGCGGTGGTGGCGCGCGGCATGGGTCGTCCCTGCGTGTCCGGCGCGGGCGCGCTCTCGATCGATGCGAAGGCGAAGGTCGCGCGGATCGGCGCGCGGGAGGTACGCGAGGGCGAGATCGTCACCATCGACGGCACCACCGGCGAAGTGATGGCGGGCGAGGTCGCGACCATCCAGCCGGAGCTGGCCGGTGATTTCGGCACGCTGATGGAATGGGCCGATGCGGTGCGTCGCCTGAAGGTGCGCGCCAATGCGGAAACGCCGCTCGATTGCCGCACCGCGCGCGAATTCGGCGCGGAGGGCGTTGGGCTGTGCCGCACCGAGCATATGTTCTTCGATGCAGCGCGGATCACGGCAGTGCGCCAGATGATCCTCGCCGCCGATGAGGCCGGGCGGCGTGTGGCGCTGGACAAGCTGTTGCCGGAACAGCGCCGGGATTTCGTGGAGATCCTGGAGGTGATGGCCGGCCTGCCGGTGACGATCCGTCTGCTCGATCCGCCGCTGCACGAATTCCTGCCGCATGAGGAAGCGGAGTTCGCGGAGGTCGCGGCGGCTGCCGGTGTGGACGTGGACGTGCTGAAGCGCCGCGCGGCGGAATTGCACGAATTCAACCCGATGCTCGGGCATCGCGGGTGTCGCCTCGGTGTCACCTATCCCGAGATTTACGAGATGCAGGCGCGCGCGATTTTCGAGGCGGCGCTCGATGTCGCGGACAAGTCCGGCGAGGCGCCAATCCCCGAGGTGATGATCCCGCTCGTCGCCACCAAACGCGAACTGGAACTGATGAAGGCCGTTGTTGATCGCACCGCCGAAGCGGTGTTCGCCGAGCGCGGGAAGCGCGTTGACTATCTCGTCGGCACGATGATCGAACTGCCGCGCGCCGCGCTGCGCGCCGCCGAGATTGCCGAGGCTGGCGAGTTCTTCTCCTTCGGCACCAACGATCTCACGCAGACGACGCTCGGCGTCAGCCGGGATGACGCCGCGCGCTTCCTTACATCCTATGTGGAGAAGGGAATCTACGCGAAGGATCCGTTCGTGAGCCTCGACGTGGAGGGCGTGGGCGAACTGGTGCGGATGGCGGCCGAGCGCGGTCGTTCGACGCGGCCGGATATCAAGCTCGGGATTTGCGGCGAGCATGGCGGCGATCCGGCCTCGATCGCCTTTTGCGAGGCGGTGGGTCTGGATTACGTCTCGGCCTCGCCTTATCGTGTGCCGATCGCGCGGCTGGCGGCAGCACAGGCGGCACTGAACAAATAGGAGCGCGCGCGTGAAGCCATGGGCCCGCTATCTGATCCTTGGGGTGGCGGGCGTCGTGGCCGGGTTTGGCAGCGCGATCTACACGGTGCGCGCCGGTGCGCTAGGATCTAACGTAATGATCGGGCCATGGGCGACCGGCGTGGATTTCGGCTCTGCGGATCAAAGCGCGCGCACCCGTGCGGTGGTCGCGCGGCGCGGGCTCCTCGCGTTGCCGGCACGGGAAGCGCGCTATTATTCCTCCGCCACAGACGACGCCGGCCGCCCGCTCGATGGACGCTGCAGCTATCGGATCACGGGCGGCGCGTTACCCGGCCGGTGGTGGAGTCTGACGCTGTACGATGGGGACGGCTATCTTGCGGGAGACGGCCCCTATTCGGTCGAGAGCGCGGCTATCCGAGCTGGCGAGCAAGGGCGCTGGACGATGTTGGTATCGCCTGACCGGCAGGCCGGCCACTGGTTGCCTACTGCTCGTCTCGATCATTTCGAACTCACGCTACGCACCTATTTGCCATCCGATGCCGGCACAACCAGCCCGGCGCGCGATCAATTGCCCAGCATCCGGCGGGAGGCATGCAAATGATCCGGCGGTGGGCCGGGCCGATCGGGTTGGCAGTATTATTGGCGGTCGTGACGTGGTTCGTCACGCTTTCACGCACGCCGGAAACGCTAATGGCGACGGCCGTTTCGCGGTTGGGCAAAGCAGGGATGAACAGCTTTGCGCACTCACCGCTTGCCACCAGCAAGTCGCGAGCAATCGTGCGGCCCAGCCCTGATCTCGCTTATTCTTCCTGCCCGTTCGATCTTTCGAGAGGGGCACTTGTGGTGACGGTCGAGCCAGTCCCGGCGCTCTATTGGTCGCTGTCGGTGTTTCAGGCGAACACCGATGTCGCGTTAGTGCGCAACAACGTCGAGACGCACGGCAGGCCGATCACGGTGGTGGTAGCGCAGGAAGGGCAGGTAGCGCCAGCTGGTGCTGAAGTTGTGCGGGTCAAAGGTGCCCGCGGCGTCGCGTTGATCCGCGTTCTGGTGGACGATCGCGCGCATTTTCCGGCTATCGACGCGGCGCGGCACAGATCGACCTGTCGCGTATTAGCGACAGGCTAGATCAGCCGCGTGTCCGCGCCTGTTTATAGGTGCCCAGCACGCGGACCCATTTTGAGTGAAAGCCTAGTTCCTCCATCGCGCGATCAAACGGCGCATCGCCGGGTCGCCCCTCTACATCCGCGAAGAATTCGGTCGCAGCGAAGCTGCCGGCGCGCTGATAGCTCTCCAGCTTTGTCATGTTGACGCCGTTGGTCGCGAAGCCGCCCATCGCCTTGTAAAGCGCCGCCGGAATGTTCTTCACCTCGAATATGAAGGTTGTTATCCACGGGCCCTCTCCCGCAGACGGGCGGCCGCCCCGTGCAAGCATCACGAAGCGGGTAGTGTTGTGATCAGCGTCTGCGATGTCGTTCGCCAGTAGTTTCAACCCATAGATTTCAGCGGCTGGGGGCGGCGCGAGCGCGGCCGTTTGCGTGTCACCAACCTCCGCTACCATCGCAGCGGCGCCTGCGGTGTCCGGATAGGCGACCGGCTGAATATCGTGCGCCTTCAGCCAGTGGCGGCACTGACCAAGCGCCTGCGGATGGCTCATCGCCTGGCGCACCTCGTCCCGCGTGCCTAAGCCCATCAGAGCGTATCGGATCGCGAGGAAATGCTCGCCAGTGATGACAAGGCCGGATTCGGGCAGCAGAAAATGAATATCGGCCACGCGTCCATGAAGCGAATTTTCGATTGGTATCATCGCTAGCGCGGCGCGCCCGTCCTTTACCGCATCGATCGCATCCTCGAACGAAAAGCATGGCAGCGGCAAACAATCCGGAAACGCTTCCAGCGCGGCGACATGGCTGTTAGCTCCGGGCGCGCCTTGAAACGAAACCGCTCGCTCCGGCTCGGCGGAGGCGGCGGCGACCATCTGTGCGACGATCGGTCTGGCGGGGGCGGCAAAGTTCTCCATGTCGGTATCGGCCGTTAGCCGCGATCGGCGAGCATGCAAAGCGCCGCTTGCGGTACGATCCCGGCTTTCCTATGGGGTTCGGCATAAAGTCTCAGGGGCGGTTTCTGGATATGGACGATCGGAACAACACCATTGCGGGTTGGGTGCTTGCGGCATGTGGCGCGGCGTTGGGGTTGTCGATCGCGGGCGGCATGATTTTCCACTCCGGTCACAGCGAAAAATTCGGCTACCCGGTTGAGGCCGCGGACGATGCCGGTGGCGGCGGCGCGGCGGCGGCTGTGCCGATCGCGTCGCTCCTGCCAAAGGCGGATGCGGCAAAGGGTGCCGAAGTGTTCAAGAAGTGCGCGGCCTGCCACACGATCAATCAGGGCGGTGCAAACGGGGTCGGGCCGAACCTGTACGCTACGCTTGGCGATGAAATCGCGCAGGGCAAGGGCGGTTTCGCCTTCTCCGATGGACTGAAAGCCATCGGCGGCAAGTGGGATTTCGACAAGATGAACGCGTGGCTCACCAGCCCGCGTAAATTTGCCAATGGCACCAAGATGACCTTCGCGGGCCTGTCGAACCCGCAGGATCGCGCCGATGTGATTCTCTATCTCAACCAGCAGGGGTCGAATTTGCCGCTGCCGGCCGCACCGGCCCCTGATGCCAAGCCCGAAGCGAAGGCTGAGGGCGCGACCGCCAATGCGGCCTCTCCTGCAGACGCGTCCGCGAATGGCACGGCGCCTGCCGCTGGGGCAATCGCCAAGAAGTAGGTAGCCGACCGGCATTCTTTCGAATTACGCTGGTCGAGTACTCCAGATATTTGAGCGCGCCGGTAGGTTGGTCACTACCGGCGCGTTTGTTTTGTGTGCCATGATCCAGAGTCAGCCGCCCGACTGTTCCTGATAGAAGCGCTGGACGACAGCCCAGCCCTCGGCCGCGGTTTCGACATAGGAAAAGATCTCCAGGTCGCGCTCGGAAACGACGCCCTCTTCGACCAGCGCGTCGAAATTCACCACTTTCTCCCAGAAGTCGCGGCCGAATAGCAGCACCGGGATCGGCGCGATCTTGCCCGTCTGGATCAGCGTGAGCAGTTCGAACAGCTCATCGAATGTACCGAACCCGCCTGGAAACGCTGCAAGTGCGCGCGCGTGGAGCAGGAAGTGCATCTTCCTGAGCGCGAAATAGTGGAACTGCATGCTGAATGCGGGTGTGACATAAGGGTTAGGGGCCTGTTCATGCGGCAGCACGATATTTAGGCCGATGGAATCGGCATGAACGTCATGCGCGCCGCGATTCGCCGCCTCCATGATCGAGGGACCGCCGCCGGAGCAGACGACGAAATGGCGCTTGCCCTGCTCGTCGCGCGGGAAGTTGCTGGCGAGCCGCGCCAGTTCGCGTGCCATCTCGTAATAATGTGATTTGGCAACGAGTCGCTCGGCGATACGACGACTCTTCTCGTCTTTGGCGGCATCGAGCAGTGCTTGTGCTTTCTCCGGCTCGGGAATCCGCGCCGAGCCATAGAAAACGAAGGTCGAGCCGATATGCGCCTCGTCGATCAGCAATTGCGGTTTCAGCAATTCAAGCTGGAATCGCACCGGGCGCAGATCCTCACGCAACAGGAAATCCATGTCCTGGAATGCGAGGCGATAAGCGGGGTTTTCGGTCTGCGGAGTCGAAATGCCCGTTTTGGCGGTTTCGGCATCCTGTTTCGCGCGCGGGAAGACGCGGCTTGGTACGCGGGTTTCGGTCATCGAAAGTGATTAGCGGCAAAAACCGGCGCGGTCATCCTCCAGATGCAAATGGTCCCGGTGCGCTGTATTGTAATCGGGGGACAACACTGTTCCGAAGCGTTTGCACGCCGATTGGTGCACGACGCGCAGAAAGTACCGCACATTCTGATCGGGCGAGTTCCAGTCGCTGAGCACGGTGATGCGGCGGCCGTCTTTCAACACGAATGCGCTGATATCGATCGCGTTGGCGATTGAATGGCCTGATCGGCGCTTAGTGCCCGCGACATTGCGGCATGAATAACTCCCCATGCTGTCGATTCGCGCGAGCTCGCTACCGAGAATCTGATACGCCGCAGGGCCTACGGCATTGCGCGCCCAGCCCGCATAAGCGCGCGCCTCGCCACAGCGCACTGCGCCGAGATTGGCGGTCGGCACGCCGATATCAAGCAGTTTCACCGTGCCGAGGATCGCGCAACCCGGGCCAAGCTGACGGTCGGGCAGCGGCTGATAATCGACGCCAAGCCTCTGCAAGTCGGCTAGACACTGCCCCGTCTCAAGCGCTGATGGACCCGCAACGGGCTGGCCGCTGCGCGGCGGTGTGGACGGATGCTCGACCCGACCGCAGCCGGCGAGCGCCAGCGCAATCATCGCCGCGCCGTCCGCTCGGCACACGCCTCTTCCCACGCCAACCACACGCACGCATCTGGCGCAGCGCGGATTCAGCGACAAGCGAACGATGACGAAGCGGGTCAGCGACGCGACTATCCGATCGTACGTGGCCAAATCTTCGCGATTGCCAGGGCGGGTGCGCGCCGCTAGAGCCGTCGACGGGCCACGCGGTCCCAACGCCGCGCGTGCTCTCTGTGAGGAGAGTTACATGACTGATACCACGCTCGTTACCGGCGCTCTCATTGCGCCTGTCAAGCCCGCTGCGAAGCCGGCTCGCCCCTATTTCTCTTCCGGTCCGTGCGCCAAGCCTCCCGGCTGGGATGCGGCAAGATTGAACGCCGATGTGCTCGGCCGCTCGCACCGCTCGAAGCTCGGCAAGCAGCGGTTGCAATATTGCATCGACCTTATGCGTGAAATGCTCGCGCTGCCGTACACGCACCGGATCGGTATCGTGCCAGGTTCGGATACCGGCGCCTTCGAGATGGCGATGTGGACGATGCTTGGCGAGCGCGCCGTGACCACGCTGGCCTGGGAAAGCTTCGGTGAAGGTTGGGTCACCGATGCGGTGAAACAGCTGCGCCTCGAGCCGGAGGTGATCCGCGCCGATTACGGTCAGCTTCCGGATCTCGCCCGGGTTGATTGGTCCAGCGACGTGTTGTTCACCTGGAATGGCACGACTAGCGGCGTCCGGGTGCCGGATGGCGAATGGATCGCCGATGATCGGGAGGGCCTTACCTTCGCAGACGCCACCAGCGCGGTGTTTGCCTATGATCTCCCGTGGAACAAGATCGATGTTGCCACCTTCTCCTGGCAGAAGGTGCTGGGCGGGGAGGGCGCGCACGGTGTGCTGATCCTTGGCCCGCGTGCTGTCGAGCGGCTGGAGAACTACACGCCGACATGGCCACTGCCCAAGGTGTTCCGTCTCGTTTCGAAAGGGAAGCTCGCCGAAGGTGTGTTCAAGGGCGAGACGATCAACACCCCATCGATGCTCGCGGTGGAAGATGCGATCTTCGCGCTTGAATGGGCAAAGTCTATCGGAGGTGCAAAGGGCCTGATCGCGCGCTCCGACGCCAATTCTGCCGCGCTCGACAAGATCGTCGGAGCGCGAGACTGGCTCGGCCATCTCGCGGTGGACGAGGATATCCGTTCGCGCACCAGCGTATGCCTCACGGTTGAGGGCGCCGACGAGGCGTTCATCAAGGCCATGGCTGGCCTTCTCGAGAAAGAAGGCGCAGCGTTCGACGTCGCCGGTTACCGCGATGCCCCGGCCGGTCTGCGCATCTGGTGCGGTGCGACCGTCGATACCGCCGATATCGAGGCGCTTGGGCCGTGGCTCGACTGGGCCTATGCGACCGTGAAGGCTTCCAAATAAGACCCACCACCCGGCGGAAGTCGGGTCTTTCTCCGCATCGAGTGTGCTTGCCGCACCCGACCCCGGTCTTTGCCGGGACGACGAAAGTAACAGAAACATGCCCAAGGTACTCATCAGCGACAAAATGGACCCCAAAGCTGCGCAAATCTTCCGCGAGCGCGGTGTGGAAGTAGAGGAGGTGAGTGGGAGGACGGCGGAAGAGCTAATAGCAGTCATCGGGCAGTTTGACGGCCTCGCGATCCGTTCCTCGACCAAGGTGACCAGGGAAATCCTGGACGCCGCGACCAATCTGAAGGTGGTCGGCCGCGCCGGCATCGGCGTCGACAACGTCGACATCCCGGCGGCCAGCGCCAAGGGCGTGGTGGTGATGAACACGCCGTTCGGCAATTCGATCACCACCGCCGAACACGCCATCGCACTGATGTTCGCGCTCGCCCGCCAGTTGCCGGAGGCCGACGCCTCCACCCAGGCGGGCAAATGGGAGAAGAACCGCTTCATGGGCGTCGAGCTGACGAGCAAGACGCTCGGTCTGATCGGCGCCGGCAATATCGGCTCGATCGTCGCGGATCGCGCGCATGGCCTGAAGATGAAGGTGGTCGCCTATGACCCCTTCCTGACGCCGGAGCGCGCGCTTGAGACGGGCATGGAGAAGGTGACGCTGGACGAGCTGCTCGCCCGCGCCGATTTCATCACCCTGCACACCCCGCTGACCGACCAGACCCGCAACATCCTGTCGGCGGAGAACCTCGCCAAGACGAAGAAGGGCGTGCGGATCATCAATTGCGCGCGCGGCGGCCTGATCGACGAGGCGGCGCTGAAGGAGGGGCTGGATTCGGGCCATATCGCGGGCGCCGCGCTCGACGTGTTCGTCACCGAGCCGGCGACCGACAGCCCGTTGTTCGGCACGCCCAATTTCATCTCCACCCCGCATCTGGGCGCATCCACCACCGAGGCGCAGGTGAACGTCGCGATCCAGGTGGCGGAGCAGATGGCCGACTATCTCGTCACCGGCGGCGTCACCAACGCGCTCAACGTGCCGAGCCTCAGCGCCGAGGAAGCGCCGAAGCTGAAGCCCTACATGGCGCTGGCGGAAAAGCTCGGCAGCCTCGTCGGGCAGCTCAGCCACGGCGTGATCCCGCGCATCTCGATCCACACCGAAGGCGCCGCGGCCGAACTCAATCCGAAGCCGATCGTATCGGCGGTGCTCGCCGGCTTCCTGCGCACGCAGACCGATACGGTGAACATGGTCAACGCCCCGTTCCTCGCCCGCGAACGCGGCATCGAGGTGCGCGAGATCCGCACCGAGCGGGAGGGCGATTACCACACGCTGGTGCGCGTTTCGGTCAAGACCGACACGGGCGAGCGATCCGTCGTCGGCACGCTGTTCGGCGATGCGGCGCCGCGCCTCGTGGAACTCTTCGGCATCAAGGTGGAGGCCGATCTGGTCGGCCATATGCTGTATGTCGTGAACGAGGACGCGCCCGGCTTCATCGGGCGCATCGGAACCCTGCTGGGCGAAGCGGGCGTCAACATCGGCACC
The DNA here is from genome assembly GCF_005502745.1 of Sphingomonas sp. 3P27F8. GTDB lineage: Bacteria > Pseudomonadota > Alphaproteobacteria > Sphingomonadales > Sphingomonadaceae > Sphingomonas. Next base: position 8,095 of record NZ_SCNL01000008.1, on the reverse strand, counting down.
TTCCACCTCGGCCGGCGTCAGGCGGGGGGCGAGGCGGTGCTGCTGCTATCGGTCGATGACGAAGTGAGTGCCGATCTGCTCGCGAAGGTCCGGGCGCTTCCGGGCGTGCGAACCGCGACCGGGCTGGCGTTCTGACCGCACGATAGAGCGGAGCCTGCCGGGGGCTGTCCTTTCGCGCAAGGAAAGGGCAGGGCTTCCGGCAGGTTCAGCTCGAACGGATACGTTTCCCAATGGCCGCTTTGCTCCCCGAAGGTTTTCGCGATTCGCTGCCGCCGTTCGCCGATGCGGCGGCGCTGGTGGAGGCGCGTGTGTTGGCGGCGGCGGCAAGCCACGGTTACGAGCGGGCCGATCCGCCGCTGGCCGAATTCGCCGAGGGGCTTGGCTCGCGGCTCAAGGACGGCGGGCTGCGCAATGCGGTGCGCTTCGTGGACCCTGTGTCGCAGCGGACGCTTGCGATCCGGCCGGACCTGACGGCGCAGATCGCGCGGATCGCGGCAACGCGCATGGCGCATCACCCGCGCCCGGTGCGGCTGAGTTATGCGGGGCCGGTGCTCAAGCTGCGTGGCGACGCGCTCAATCCCGCGCGCGAGGTGCGCCAGATCGGCGCGGAGCTGATCGGCCTCGATTCGGTTGCCGCCGCGCGTGAGGTGGTGACGGTCGCGGTCGATGCGCTGGAAGCGGCGGGCGCGACCGGCATCTCGATCGATTTCACCCTGCCCGATCTGGTCGATACGATGGCCGGCGCGCTGCCGGTGGCGGACGTGGACGCGCTGCGCGAGCGGCTGGATGCCAAGGACGCCGGCGGCGTCGCGGCGCTGGCGCCCGCCTATCTCCCGCTGATCGCGGCTGCCGGGCCGTTCCCTGACGCGCTGGAGCGGCTGCGCGCGTTCGATACCGCCGGCATCCTCGCCTCGCGGATCGCGGGGCTGGGGGATATTGTCGCCGCGCTGGGCGATCGCGTGCAACTGACGCTGGATCCGACCGAGCGGCACGGCTTCGAATATCAGTCCTGGCTGGGCTTCTCGCTGTTTGTGAACGGCGTGGCGCGTGAGGTGGGGCGCGGGGGCACCTATCGCATCATGCGTGAGGACGGCGCGGAGGAGGCTGCCACCGGCTTCTCGCTCTTCGCCGACGCGCTGGTGGGCACCGCCCCGCCCGAGCGGCGCCGGCTGTTCCTGCCTCATGGCACCGCGGCTGCGGAGGGCGCGGCGATGCGGGCCGCGGGCTGGGTCACGGTCGCGGCGCTCGAGCCCGGCGACACGCCCGAGGCGCAGCTTTGCACGCACATTCTCGACCGTGGCGCGGCGCATCCGCTGGGCGGTTGATGACCACGCCGCGCGCGGCTACCCGCCCGGCGAAAATTCGGAACGTCCGCATGCCGAGTCCTGTCGAAGGGCGCGCGGACATCACCCGGCAGGGGGAGTTCTGTATCCATGGCGAACGTAGCGGTGATCGGCGCCCAATGGGGCGACGAGGGCAAGGGCAAGATCGTCGACTGGCTTGCCGAGCGCGCCGACATGGTGGTGCGATTCCAGGGCGGCCATAATGCCGGGCACACGCTCGTCGTGGGCGACACGACCTACAAGCTGTCGCTGCTTCCCTCCGGCATCGTGCGCGGCACGCCGTCGGTGATCGGCAATGGCGTGGTGCTCGATCCCTGGGCGCTGCGCGACGAGATCGCGCGGCTCGGCGAGCAGGGGGTGCGCGCGACGCCGGAGACGCTGCGCATCGCGGACAATTGCGCGCTGATCCTGCCGTTCCACCGCGATCTCGATGCGCTGCGCGAGGATGCGAGCGGCGCGGGCAAGATCGGCACCACGCGGCGCGGCATCGGCCCGGCCTATGAGGACAAGGTCGGTCGCCGCGCGATCCGCGTGTGCGATCTGGCGCACCTGGACGATCTGGGCGCGCAGCTCGATCGCCTCACCGCGCATCACGACGCGCTGCGGGCGGGCTTCGGCGAGCCGCCGATCGATCGCGAGCGGTTGCTGGGCGAATTGCGCGAGATCGCCGGCTTCGTCCTTCCCTTTGCCAAGCCGGTGTGGCGCGATCTCAACGACGCGCGCGCGGCCGGGCAGCGGATCCTGTTCGAGGGCGCGCAGGGGGTGCTGCTCGATGTCGATCACGGAACCTATCCCTTCGTCACCTCCTCGAACACGATCGCGGGGCAGGCGGCGGGCGGCTCCGGCATCGGGCCGGGCGGGGTCGGCTTCGTGCTCGGGATCGCCAAGGCGTACACCACGCGCGTCGGCTCCGGCCCGTTCCCGACCGAGCTGGAGAACGAAACCGGCGAGCGGCTCGGCACGCGCGGGCGCGAATTCGGCACGGTCACCGGGCGCAAGCGGCGCTGCGGCTGGTTCGACGCGGTGCTGGTGCGCCAGTCGGCGGCTGTCAGCGGCATCACCGGAATCGCGCTGACCAAGCTCGACGTGCTCGATGGATTCGACGAGGTGAAGATCTGCACCGGCTATCGACTGCGCGGTGACATGCTCGATTACTTCCCGTCCCATGCGGCCGACCAGGCGGAGGTCGAGCCGGTGTATGAGACGATCGAAGGCTGGGCCGGCTCCACCGCCGGGGCGCGGAGCTGGGCCGATCTGCCCGCGCAGGCGATCAAATATATCCGCCGTGTCGAGGAGCTGATCCGCTGCCCCGTGGCGCTGGTCTCGACCAGCCCGGAGCGCGAGGACACGATCCTCGTCCGCGATCCGTTCGCTGACTGATCGCGGACGTTGAAAGGCCCGGCGAACCTTCATTCGCCGGGCCTTTCGGGACCATTCGCGTAATCGTTAGCCGCGCGGCGGCGTCGTCGGCGCCGTGGTCGGACCGGCCGGGTCGGTCGCCGGCGGCGGTGCTACCGTCGAGTCAGCCGGCGGCGTGGTCGTGGCCGGCGCGGTCGAGGACGACGGCGTGGTCGTGGTGTCGCTCGGCGCCGCATCCGGTGCGGTTGCCGTATCGTGATGCTTCTTGCCCTTCTTCGCCTTCGCCGAGGTCGTGGGCTGATCGCCCGGCGCCATCTGCGCGACCGCAACAGTCGGGAGGATAAGGGCGCCAGCGGCGATGATGTGAACAAACTTCATGAATTCTTCTCCTGGTCTTCCCCGTTGGCTAACAATATAGGGATAAAACCGGCGCAGTATCGTCGCCCTGCCGCGATACACAAACGCTTCATCCCGGCATTACCGACATGAAATATTATCGAAAAGATGAGCCGTTGCTTGACGAAGACGATCCGATTGTGAATATCTGTTCAGATAAGTGATTCGTTACTTTCGCAACGCGCGATATTGTGTGGCTCAGCCGCACTGCCCGCGATGCAGCAGCGCCTGATCCGCGAGCACCAGCGCCACCATCGCCTCGACCACCGGCACGCCGCGGATACCGACGCAGGGATCGTGCCTGCCCCTGGTCGCGATCTCCGCCGCTTCCCCGCCGCGCGTGATCGTCTCCACCGGCGTCAGGATCGAACTGGTCGGCTTGAACGCCACACGCAGGCGGATCGGCTGGCCGGTCGCGATGCCGCCGGCGATCCCGCCCGCGTGATTGGCGAGGAACGACGGCTTGCCATCGGAGCCCGGCCGCATCGCATCGGCATTCTGCTCGCCGGACAATGCCGCGGCGGCGAAACCGTCGCCGATCTCGAACCCCTTCACCGCGTTGATCGACATGCAGGCGGCGGCCAGCTCGCTGTCGAGCTTGGCGTAGAGCGGTGCGCCCCAGCCCGCCGGAACGCCGCTCGCCTCGCAGGCGACGACCGCGCCGAGCGACGAGCCAGCCTTGCGCGCGGCGTCAACCATCGCCTCCCAGCGCCGCGCCGCGACGGCGTCGGGGCAGAAGAAGGCATTGCGATCGATTTCCGCGTCGTCGAACGCATGGGGATCGATGGCATCACCGCCGATCGATTCCACCCACGCCCGGATGCGTACCTGCGGCACCACAAGCCGCGCCACCGCCCCCGCCGCCACGCGCGCCGCCGTCTCGCGCGCGGAGGATCGGCCGCCGCCGCGATAATCACGGAAGCCGTATTTCGCGTCATAGGCATAATCGGCGTGGCCGGGGCGATAGGCCTGGGCGACTTCTGAATAATCCTTCGAGCGCTGGTCGACATTCTCGATCATCAGGCTGATCGGCGTGCCGGTCGTGCGCCCTTCGAACGTGCCGGACAGGATACGCACGGCATCCGGCTCGCGCCGCTGCGTGGTGAAGCGCGACTGGCCGGGGCGCCGCTTGTCGAGCCACGGCTGTATATCGTCCTGCGACAGCGATATCCCCGGCGGGCATCCATCGACCACCGCGCCCAGCGCCGGGCCATGGCTTTCACCCCAGGTGGTGAAACGGAATATGCGGCCGAAGGTGTTGAAGCTCATCCCGTCCCCAATCTAGCGAAAGCCGGCGCATGGCGCGCCTCTTCGCGCATGCCGCACGGCAGCAGGCCGCCCTGCAGCGGCAGCGCCATGAAATGGCGGCCGGCATAGGGCGAGGCGAAGTTGCGCGCCACCGCCGCATCATAACCGAAGCGCGCGTAATATCCGGGTTCGCCCAGCACGAAGCTGAGGACCACGCCCTCCGCCTCCAGGCGATCGTGGGCGGCGCGCACCAGCGCCTCCGCCACGCCGCGCCGTCGATAGGGCGCCGACACCGCGAGCGGGGCGAGCGCCACGGCCGGCACCGGCTTTCCGCCGACCGTCACCGCCATCCTGCTGAACGCGATCATGCCCGCGAGCACATCCCCAACCTCGTCATGGGCGACCAGCGCCAGCACCATGTCGCCCTCGGCGCACAGATCGCGCACCAGCGTCGCCTCGTCCGGGGCGGGAAAGCTGGCGCGCAGCAACGCGTCGATCGCGGCGACATCGCCGGCGCGGGCCGGGCGGACGGTGATCGTCATCCGTCAGGCCAGCGCGATATCCGGCGCATCCTCCGCCTTCATCCCGATCACGTTGTAACCCGCATCGACATGGTGGATTTCGCCGGTCACGCCGCTCGCGAGATCCGAGAGCATGTAGAGGCCCGCGCCGCCGACATCCTCGATCGTCACGGTGCGGCGCATCGGCGAATTCAGCTCGTTCCACTTCAGGATATAGTTGAAATCGCCGATCCCGCGCGCCGCCAGCGTCTGGATCGGCCCGGCGGAAATGGCATTGATGCGGATGTTTTCCGGCCCGAGATCGACCGCGAGATACTTGACGCTCGTCTCCAGCGCGGACTTCGCGACGCCCATCACGTTATAATGCGGGATGACCTTTTCCGCGCCATAATAAGTGAGCGTCAGGATCGCGCCGCCTTCGGGCATCATCTCACGCGCGCGCTTGGCCACCGCGACCAGCGAATAGGCCGAGATGTTCATCGTCATCAGGAAATTGTCGAGCGAGGTATCGTAATAGCGGCCGCGAAGCTGGGACTTGTCGGAGAAGCCGATCGCATGGACGACGAAATCGATCGTCGGCCATTCCCGCGCCAGCGCCGCAAAGGTCGCGTCGAGCGCGTCCATGTCGCTGACGTCGCAATCGAACAGCCGCGCCACGCCGAGCTGCTCGGCCAGCGGCCGCACGCGCTTCGCCATCGCTTCGCCCTGATAGCTGAATGCGAGTTCGGCGCCCGCCTCGCTCAGCTTCTTCGCAATTCCCCATGCCAGCGACTTGTCGTTCGCCAGGCCCATAATCAGCCCGCGCTTTCCGGCCATCAATCCGCTCACGGTCCCGCCTTTTCCTTCTGTTCCGTCGTGGCGTCCTCTAGCGCCGTTTCCGGCGTTCCGCCAGTGCCGCGTTGAGATGCGCGCCGAATACGAGGCCGAGGCCGATCAGGTAGAAGAACAATAGCGTCACCACCACGCCCGCGAGGCTGCCGTAGGTGAGGCTGTATCCACCGAGCTGCCCGAGGACGAACGGGAGCACCACCGTCATCCCCGTCCACCACGCCGTCGTGAACAGCGCGCCGGGCCATTTCCGGCTCTTCGTGTAGCGATATTTCGATGGCGTGACGCAATAGAACAGCGCGAACAGCGCGCCGAACATCACCACGCCGGGAATCGCGCGGCTGATCCCGATCCAGCCCGCGACATGCTTCGCCCATGGCAGCAGGTGATAGACGAACTGTTCGGCGGCAGTGAGCAGACCCTGCGCCAACAGCGACAGAAGAGTGAGGATCACGGAAGCAACGATGCCGAGCGACAGGCCGAGCCGCGCGCGCCAGATCGGCTGGGTGCTGACCGTGCCATACGCCTGCCGGAAAATCTCGCGGATCGTCTCGACGAAGCTGCTGACCGTCCACAGGCCGACCAGCGCGCCCAGCCACAGCAGCGATCCGGTGCGCGCGGTCAGCACGTCATGGATCGGCTTGCGGAGCAGATCGGATACGTCGGGCGGCAGGACATGCAGGAAGGAGGCGACCGCCAGCTGGATACGGTCATCACCCCCGAAAACGGACAACACCGCCGCGGTCACGATGAAAAACGGAAACAGCGTCATCAACGCGAGGTAGGCGAGGTTGCCGGCGTGCATGAAACCGACGGTGTACACGCCGATCACGGTGCGCTTGACCACCTCGAAAGCATAACCGCCGGGCGAGAGGCTTGCGAGCTGCAGATCAAAGCGCGCCCGCGCCGTGCCCGCTCGTTCCGCGCGATCCTCTGGCGTCAGCGCATTGGCGACATCGCTCAAGCTTCAATCCCCTCGGCTATATATCGGGAATCAGACGCCCATCGCCTCGCGCGGGTTCCCTCCGCCGTGCCAGCTTTCCACGAATTGCTGAAGCGCCGCATCGCCCGCCGGCACATCCACCATCAGCGTGACGAGCTGATCGCCGCGCCCGCCGCCCTTCCGGTGAAAGCCCTTGCCCTTCAGCCGCAGCACCTTGCCCGAGGTGGATCCGGCGGGAATTGTGAGCATCACCGGCTTTTCCACCGTCGGCACCTTCACCGGGCCGCCCTTCACCGCCTCCACCAGCGTGACGGGCAGGTCGAGCCGGACATCGTCGCCCTCGCGGACGAAAAACCGGTGCGGCACGATTTCTATCGTCACGATCGCATCGCCGGCGCCGCCCTGGCCCGCTTCACCCTTCCCGGAAAGGCGCATCTGCGTGCCGTCCTCGACGCCGGGCGACAGCTTGAGATCGATCGTCTTGCCGTCGCCCAGCGTGATGCGCTGCGGGACGAGTGCGGCGGCATCCACGAACGGCACGCGCAGGCGATAGGCGACGTTGGCGCCCCGGGGGGGAGGCTGACGCCGGCCGAACCCGCTGGCGAACCCGCCGCCGCCGCCGCCGCGCCCGCCGAACAGCCCCTCGAAAATGTCCGACATGTCGACGCCGTCGCCGCCCACATCGAAGCCCTGCGAGCGGAACCCGCCCGCGCCGCCGCCACCGCCGCCGCCGCGCGCACCACCGAAGCCGGCGCCGAACGGGGAAGTGGGGTTGCCATCCGCATCGATCTCGCCGCGATCGAAGCGCGCGCGCTTTTCCTTGTCGGTCAGCAGATCATAGGCGCCGGTCACCTGGCTGAACCGCTCGGCGGCCTTCGGATTATCCTTGTTGCGATCGGGATGGAGCTCTTTCGCGAGCTTGCGATACGCCTTCTTGATGTCCGCTTCGGAAGCGCCGCGCGCGACGCCCAGCGTCGAATATGGATCGGCCATCGATTCCCCGTTGGTGTGTTACGAAGCTATGTGGGGCGGCGCCCCCGCGAAGGCAATGCGGACGCTATAGCCTGCCGAACACCGCCTCGAAACCGGCGCGGTCGCCGGCGGCGAGGAAGCGCGCCTGCTCGATCCAGCGGTCGCGGTTCATGCGCCCGGTGAACGGCCCGAGCCGGGCATCGAGGGCCTCCGCCTCGGCGGTGTCGAGCGCGGCGAGCTGGCCTACCGTCGTGATGCCGAGTGCGGCGAGCCGCTCCGCGAGCTTCGGCCCCAGCCCCTTGAGCTGGGTGATCGGCCCATCGGCGGCGGCGGGGCCATCGGGCGCGGCCGGCGGTTCGGGTGTCGATGCGGCCTCGGTCGCGGGGGCGGCATCGAGCGGCGCTGCGGTGGCGATCGGCACGTCGGCGAGCGGCATGGCATCAAGCGCGGCAGGCTCGTCCGTCGCCCGGTCCGCGATCACGGGC
>NZ_SCNL01000007.1 GCF_005502745.1 Sphingomonas sp. 3P27F8 | reverse complement strand
GCCCCAGCCCGCCCGCGATCCCGCTGGCCGCCAATATCGTGGCGGGTTTTGCGCCTGGCTCCGCCGGGCTTCCCGCCGCCCCCGACGCGCTGATCGCTTGGGCGACAGACGTGGCGCGCGATCCACGCGTTGCTCTCACCGTTACGGGCGGCACCGATGGCACGGCTGCCGACGTCGATCCGGATACCGGCAGCGCCGCCGTGCTCGCCACCGATCGTGCCCGCGCGGTCGCCGCCGCGCTGGGAAAGATCGCGCCCGGCCGCATACTGGTGGCCACCACCAATCGCGCTGGCCACCGCCAGGTCACCGTTACGCTTGCGTTCGCAGGCGAAGGAAATCCACAATGATCGCTCTCGCGCTGCTTGCCGCCGCCTCGTTCCAGGATATTGCCGCGCTTGATCGCGGCGTCTCCGCCTTTACCGGACGGCCGATCGGTGAGGAGGGCGGCGCGCGCGCGGCGGTCGATCCGCGCCTGCGGCTCGCGCAATGCCCGATGGTGTCGATGGCGTGGCGGACCGACGCGCATGACGCGGTGGTCGTCACCTGCACCGGGCCGGAATGGCGCATCTTCGTGCCGGTGGTGATGCCCGCGCGCACCACCGTCATCTCGTCGCCCGCCAGTGCGCAGGCCCCGGCACGCAACGCCGAGAAGATCATCAAGCGCGGCGATCCGCTGATGATCGAGGCCGGATCGAACGGCTTTTCCATCATGCGGGAGGGCGTTGCGATGGGCGACGCAGCCGTCGGCGAACGGCTGATGGTGAAGGTCGATACTGCGCGGATGCCCGTCCAGGCGGTCGCCGTGGAGCCCGGCCGCGCGACGCTTCCCGGCTGGGGCGAACAATGATGCTAAAAGTTTCCCGCGCCCGGTCGTTTAAGCCCATGTCAGCGAAACCGGGAAGGTGCGGACATGGTGGATTCTATCGGCTCAAGGCCTGTCACGACGAACGACCTGCCGGTCGCGCCGGTCGTGCGCGTCCAGGCGCCCAGCGCTGTTCCGGCGGTATCGAACCAGTCGGACACGGCGGTATCGCAGAGCCAGCAGTCACCCACGCTCGCCTCCCAGCTAGCGGCGAAGCCGCCCGTCGACGCCGAACGCGTGCGCCGTATCAAGGAGGCGCTGGCGAACGGCACCTTTCCGCTCTCTCCCGCAACGCTGGCCGATCAATTGATCGCGCTTCGCTACGATTGGCTTGCCAATGACAAGGCGTGACGCGCTGATCCGCGTGATCGATTCGCTTCACGCAGAGATCGCGGCGCTGAAAGACAATGACATCGGCGCCCTCGAGCGCGCGACAGCGGAAAAGCTGGCCACGATCGAAACGCTGCGCGCGCTGGGCGACGGCCCCGCCAGCCCCGAATTGCAGGAGCTGGCGAGCGAGGCAAACCGGCTGAACGAAACCTGCCGCATCTATGTCAACCTGATGGCGGCAAATGTTCGCCGCCGGCTGCAGCTGCTTACCGGCGAGGGCGGCAATGCCTATCGCCGCGGGCCCGTCACCGCCTACGCCTGACGGGCGGCCTTCCAGCTTAACCGCTACTGGCACGGTTTTTGCTGAGGTATTCCCGAACAGGGAAACCAACGTAGCTGATGACCGTCAACGCCATCACCGCCAATGCCGGCCGCATCCAGTCCGCGATCCAGCGGGCGGCAGCGCGCACCGGCATCGATTTCGACTATCTGCTCGGCCAGGCGAAAGTCGAAAGCGGGCTGAACGCGACTGCCAGCGCAACCACCTCCTCTGCGCGCGGGCTGTATCAGTTCGTCGAGCAGAGCTGGCTGTCGGTGATGAAGCAGCACGGCAGCGAATACGGCCTCGGCTGGGCCGCGGGCGCGATCGGACGCACTGCATCGGGCAAGCTTTCGGTGAGCGATCCGGCGACGAAGCAGGCGATTCTCGCGCTGCGCAACGATCCCGAGATCGCCGCCGCGATGGCCGCCGAACACGCATCCGACAACAAGGATGCACTGGAAAGCGCGACCGGCCGCACCGCCACCGGCACCGATCTCTATATGGCGCATTTCCTCGGCCTGGGGGGCGCGCGCCGCTTCCTCACCAACATGCAGAACAATCCGGATGCCAGCGCGGCCAGCCTGTTTCCCGCCGCCGCGCGCGCCAATCGCAGCGTGTTCTATAACGGCGACGGCAGCGCGCGATCGCTTTCCGACGTCTACCAGCGTTTCGCGAGCAAGCTTGGCGATGGCGCCGGCAATGCCGGCAACGGCGGCAATAGTTTGCCGCCCATGCAGTTTGCAGCGCAGGCGCTGGACCTGGATGGCGCGACCGTCGTCACCGGCGCGAACCAGACGGCGAGCGACGCGCTCTCATGGGCGAGCAATGCGCTCGGCGCGCGATCGGGCCAGACGCAGGCGGCCAGCCTGCTGCGCCCCACGCCGGATACGGCGCGGCTCGCCTACATGATGCTCGCGCGGATGGGGGGCTAGCACCTGATGAAATTGCTCGCCAACGCCCGCAGCGCCGCGCTCCCGCTCGCGATCCTGCTGCTCGTCGTCGTGATGGTGGTGCCGATCCCGGCGGCGCTGCTCGACGTGTTTTTCGTGGCAAATATCGCGATCAGCCTTGCGGTACTGATGGTGGCGCTGAACGCGCAGAAGCCGCTCGATTTCTCCGCCTTCCCCACGGTGCTGCTGTTCGCGACGCTGTTCCGCCTCGGCCTGAACGTCGCCTCCACCCGCGTTGTGCTGGTGCACGGGCATGAGGGCGAGGCGGCCGCCGGCCATGTGATCGAATCGTTCGGCACCTTCCTGATCGGCGGCGATTATGTCGTCGGCATCTTCGTCTTTGCGATCCTGATGATCATCAACCTGATCGTGGTGACCAAGGGCGCAGGCCGGGTATCCGAAGTGTCGGCGCGCTTCACGCTCGATGCGCTGCCCGGCAAGCAGATGGCGATCGACGCCGATCTCAACGCCGGCCTCATCACGCCGGACGAAGCCAAGAAGCGCCGCGTCGAGGTATCGACCGAGGCGGATTTCTACGGCTCGATGGATGGTTCGTCCAAGTTCGTGAAGGGCGATGCGATCGCGGCGATCCTGATTCTGGCGGCGAACATCATCGGCGGCCTGATCCTCGGGCCGATCAGCCACGGCATGTCGCTGGGCGCGGCGGCCAAGGGCTACACCCTCCTCGCGATCGGCGACGCGCTCGTGGCGCAGCTTCCCAGCCTGATGCTGTCGATCGCCGCCGCCGCGATCGTCACCCGCGTCTCCTCCGAGAAGGATCTCGCCGGGCAGATCGGCAGCCAGTTCGGCGCGGCGCGCACCTGGACGCCGGTGGCCGGCATCCTCGCGCTGCTCGGCGTATTGCCCGGGATGCCGCACATGGTGATCCTGCCCGCCGCCGCCATCGCCGGATTCGCGGCGTGGAAACTGCGCCAGATCGCCAACCGCCCCGCGCCCGTGGTGGAGGTCAAGGCCGAGCCGGTCGATCAATCCCGGATCGGCTGGGACGAGGTGACGGACGGCATGATGGTCAACCTCGACATCGGCTACGGGCTGGTGCCACTGGTCGATGAGCGCAAGGGCAGCCCGCTCATGTCGCGCATCACCGGTGTTCGCCGCCAGCTTTCCAAGGATCTCGGCTTTGTCGTGCCGCAGGTGAAGGTGCGCGACGACATCAATCTTGCGCCTTATACCTATCGGCTGCTCGTCGGCGGCGTGGTTGTTGGCGAGGATCAGGTATCGCCCGACGAGATGCTGGCACTGGATACGGGCACCGGCTTCGGCGAGCTGCACGGCAAGAAGGCGAAAGACCCGACCTTCGGGCTGGACGCGACATGGATCGTGCCGGGGGATGCCGATGCGGCGACCGGCGCGGGTTATCTGGTGGTCGATTCCGGCACCGTCATCGCGACCCATCTCAACCATGTGCTCGGCGCGAACGCTGCCGATCTGCTGAGCGCCGACGAAGTGCAGGCGCTGCTCGAGGGGCTGAAGGAGCGCAATCCGCAGCTCGTTGCTTCGCTGTCTCCGCAACCGCTGTCCGTCACGACGCTGACGACGGTGCTCAAGAGCCTGCTGGCCGAAGGCATTTCGCTCAAGGAATTCCGCCGCATCGCCGGCGCCATCGCGGTTATCGCGCAGAAAACGCAGGACGCCGAAGAAATCGTCGAGCTGATTCGCCCCGAACTCGGGCCGCTCATCATCCAGAAACTGTGCGGCGTGCGCGAGCCGCTGCGCGTGATGACGCTCGAGGGCCAGCTTGAAGGGCTGCTTGGCCAGGCGGTGCGCAGCGATCCGGCGCGACGGCACGTGATCGAGCCTGATCTCGGCCGCCGCATCGTCGACGCGCTGCAACGCGCCGCGCAACCGCTGGTCAACGAAGCGAAACCGTTTGCGCTGGTCGTCCAGCCCGCGATCCGCGTCGCGATCCGCAAACTCGTCAAAACCGTGCTGCCGGATACCCCTGTCATGAGCTTCTTCGAAGTACCGGAAGACAAGGCCGTCGAAGTTGTCGCCGTGATCGGCGCGCAAGAGGCGCTGCCGGCATGAGCGCGGAGCCGCATCGCGATGCCTTCGCGAACGCCGCGCCACTGACGTATACGCCCCGCGCACGCGCGCGGGACGAGACGGCGCTGGTCAAGGAGCATCTGCCGCTCGTCCGGCGGCTGGCGTGGCATGTCCACGGCAGTGTCTCGACCGCGGTGGAGGTCGAGGATCTCGTGCAGGTCGGCCTCGTCGCGCTGGTCGAGGCGGTCGCGACGTTCGAGGACCGCGGACAGGTGACGTTCAAACAGTATCTCGCCACCCGGCTGCGCGGGGCGATGATCGACGAGCTGCGCCGCCATGCGGCCATGACACGGGGCGCGATCCGCCGCCGCCGCGAGTATCGCCGCGTGACCGCGCAACTCGCGACCGAGCTTGGCCGCGCGCCGACCGATGGCGAGGCGGCCGAGCGGCTCGGCGTGACGCTGGAGAAGCTGCGCACCGATTACGTGGCGGCCGAGGCGGTGCGCTTCGACCCGCTCGACGAAGTATATGCCGATGACCAGCCATGGTTCGCCAGCGACGAGCCAGATGCTTTCGACCAGCTCGCGGATGGCGAGCTGCGCGATATGCTGATCGCGGCGATCGAGGCGCTGCCGGAGCGCGAGCGGATCGTGATACACCTCTATCACGTCGAGGAACTGAACCTCGAGGAGATCGGCCAGACACTGGGCGTAGGCGCTGCGCGCGTGTGCCAGATCAAATCGGCCGCCCATGCGAAGCTCAAAAAGGCCCTGCTGCCGCGCTGAGCGAGGCCGCGCGCCGCCCCACGACCGCGAACACCAAAGCGCCGGCCATCGCGCCGGCGCCATCTTTTTGGGAACACGGACAAACGAAACCCCGGTGGCCTGTCGGTCACCGGGGTCCGTAACAGGCTCCGACACCCTGTGGGGGGGCGGCGCCGAAGCCGGGCGGCTGATTACTGAAGCAGCTTCAGCACGCTCTGCTGCGACTGGTTCGCCTGCGCCAGCATCGCGGTCGACGCCTGCGACAGGATCTGCGCCTTGGCGAGGTTCGTCGATTCGGTCGAGAAATCTGCGTCCTCGATCCGGCTCTGCGCGTCGGACAGGTTGGTGACGTTCGAAGTCAGGTTGTTGACCGCCGACTCGAGCTGGTTCTGCGACGCGCCGAGCCCGGCGCGGGTGTTCGCGATCTCGGTGATCGCATCATCGAACTGCGACAGATCGGTGATCGGCGTCGTCGCGCTCGCAGCGGCCGTAACGGTCGTCGTCTTGCCGGCGGCGGCGGTGAGGTCGGTGGACAGGTCGAGCGTCACCGTGTCGGCGCTGTTGGCGCCGGCCTGGATCACGACCTTGCCGTCGCCTGCCGAGCCGGCCGAGCCGTCAAACAGGTTCTGACCGTTGAACTGCGTGTTCTTCAGCACCGAATCGATCTGCGTCGCGAGCGCCTTCTGCTCGGCGGCGATATTCTTCTTGTCGGCCGTCGAATACGTGTCGTTGCCGGCCTGGACCCCCAGTTCACGCATACGCTGCAGCATGTTCGTCACTTCGTCGAGCGAGCCTTCTGCCGTCTGCGCCATCGAGATGCCGTCGTTGGCGTTGCGGATGCCCTGGCTCATGCCGCGGATCTGCGAGGTCATGGATGCGGCAATGGCGAGGCCGGCGGCGTCGTCCTTGGCCGAGTTGATACGCTTGCCGGTCGACAGGCGCTCCATCGCGGTCGACAGCGCGCTGTTGGCGCTGACCGATGCGGCAGTCGCGCGCATCGCGTTGGTGTTGGTTGCGATAACCGTCATGTTCATTCTCCGTCGTGGCTGACGGGTCCGCCGCCCCCCGAAGTGCGGATGGCCGAGCCGTCAACCATCGAAACGACCGGCCGCCGCCGCGTTTTAGTGATCACCGGAAAAATTTCGCGTTCGCCGGGGCCAATGCGTGCGCAGTCGCGCCCGATCGCGCTCGCATGCGCTACGCGCGCGTGCGCCCGGAAAAAATCTGCCGGCCGGCAAATTCCTATACTTGCCGTTAACCTTTTTCTCTCATTCTGGGCTGACCGAAACACCGGGGGGAAAATGCGGTCCATCGTTCCGTCAGCGGCAATCGCCGAACGCCATGTCGCGCTGCTATCGTCGCTGCGCGCGCAGGGCTTCGCGGTTGAGAAGCCCGGCGCCCGCGCCACCGCCGACATGATGTGGCTGGCCGCGCCCGGCGAAATGAGCCCTGCCCCGGCGCGCACCGTGCTGATCGGCGAGGGCGTTCGCGCGGTCGTTCCGGCGAACGATGGTGCACCGGCGAGAATCACCTTTGATCGCGCGGATGCCGTGGTCGGCAACGCTTTCGCCCGCGCGCTGATCGCCGGCCCGGATGCCCCCACCGCTGCCGATCCCGAGAGCCTCGCGCTGTTCGCGCTTGCCGAGCGCGTCGCCGAGGCCGACATCACCGTGCTCATCAATGGCCCGACCGGCACTGGCAAGGAAGTGCTGGCGCGGACCATCCACCAGAATTCCGCACGCCGCGACGGCCCGTTCATCGCGCTCAATTGCGCCGCACTGCCCGAAACCATGCTGGAAGCGATGCTGTTCGGCCATCAGAAGGGCGCTTTCACCGGCGCCTCTTCCGGCGGCGAAGGCTTTTTCCGCGCAGCACATGGCGGCACGATCCTGCTCGACGAAATCGCGGAAATGCCGCTCGCGCTGCAATCCAAATTGCTGCGCGTGCTGCAGGAGCGCGAGGTGGTGCCGATCGGTGCGACCCAGCCGATCGCGGTGGATGTGCGTGTCATCGCCTGCGCCAATCGCGATCTCCAGACCGAGGTAGCGGAAGGCCGATTCCGCGCCGATCTTTATTACCGGCTGTCGGTTTTCCCACTCGCCACCAAAGCACTGGCGGACCGCCCGCAGGATATTCCCGCGCTCGCCGCGACGATGATCCTGCGCCATGCCCGCAACCGCGCGATCGTGCCATGGCCGTCGGCCGAGGCGATCGCGGCGCTTTGCGCGCATGACTGGCCCGGCAACGTCCGCGAGCTGGAGAATGTCATCCAGCGCGCGCTGCTCTTCGCCGGCGGCGACACGATCGAGGCGGGGCATATCGTTTTCGATCGCCCGGCCGCCGCGCCGCGCATCCCTGCTGACGAGGCATCCACGCTGGGCAAGGTGGTGCAGCTTTCCGAGTTCGCCGCGATCCGCGAAACGCTGCGCGCGTGCAACGGCAGCCGGATCGAGACCGCGCGTCGGCTCGGCATCTCCGAGCGCACGCTGCGCTACCGGCTCGCCCGGGCACGCGAGCAGGGCGAGGATATCGCCGCCCCGCATAGCAAGGTGGCGTCGGCATGAGCGGCATCGACAGCGTGGGCGGTATCGACCGCGTGATGGCGCTGCGCGCGCAGATTCTGGAACGCAACCAGGCATTGTCGCGCGCCGGCCAGTCTGTCGCGGCGCCGCAATCCGGCGGCATATCGGGCGCGACGCAGGCGCCAAGCTTCTCGCAATCGATGGAGACCGCGCTCTCCAGGGTCAATGACACGCAGCAGAAGGCGTCCGCCCTTTCCGAAGCCTATGAGCGCGGCGAGACGGTCGACATCGCCAAGGTCATGCTCGCGCGCCAGGAGGCCTCCGTCGGCTTCGAGGCGACGCTGCAGGTCCGCAACAAAATCCTGTCCGCCTACAAGGACATCATGAGCATGCCGGTGTAAGATATGGCCAACGCACTCGCTCCTTCAAACCCGGTGATCCCTGAGCGGTTCGCCAATCCCCTGCGACAGATCCAGGGCGTGTTCGCGCAGCCCGCGGTGCGCCGCGCCGGCCCGATGGCCTTGCTGATCGGGCTGATCGGCGCGGCAGCGCTCGCCTGGTCGATGCTCGCGACGCCGCCGCAGAAAACGCTGTTCTCCGGCCTTGCCGACAGCGACAAGGCGGCGGTCACCTCCGCGCTCACCGCCGCAAACATCAAGAGCCATGTCGATACCGGCACCGATTCGCTCACGGTGGCGGAAGATGATTTCGCCAGGGCACGGATGCTGCTGGCGGGTCAGGGCCTGCCGAAATCCACGCCCGCGGGTTACGCGATCCTGGATCAGCTGCCGATGGGCGTGTCCCGGGCGGTGGAAGGGGAGCGGCTGCGGCAGGCACGCGAAACCGAGATCGCGCGATCGATTCAGGAGATCGATACGGTGGCGGAGGCACGGGTCCACCTTGCCGTGCCGGAAGCCAGCGTGTTCGTGCGCGACAATGCCGCGCCATCCGCTTCGGTGGTGCTGAAGCTCCAGCCGGGACGGTCGCTCAGCGACGCGCAGGTCGGCTCGATCGTCAATCTCGTCGCGTCGTCGGTGCCGGGAATGAAGCCGGACAACGTGACCGTCGTCGATCAGATGGGTGGGCTGCTCTCAAAATCCGGCGGGCAAACGGATAACGGCAGCGAACAGCGCATTCGCGTGCAGCGGCAGGTGGAGGACAAATACCGCCAGCAGCTCATCCAGCTCCTGACCCCGCTGGTCGGCGCGGGAAATTTCACCGCCGAGGTGCAGGCCGACGTCAATCTCGACGAAACGCAGGCGACCCGCGAAAGCTATGACAAGCAGGGCACGCTGCGGGCCGAGGCCGGCAACTGGACCGGCAATCAGGCCGCGAACGGCGCGCAGACACCCGGTGGCATCCCCGGCACGCTGAGCAATACCCCGCCGCCCGCAAGCACCTTGCAGAAGCCGCAGCCGGCGACCGGCGCGAGTGGCCAGCCGCAGCCGGCCGCCTCGCCTTCTCCCGCTGCCGGCGCTCCCGCCCCGGATGCGAACAAGCAGTCGGACCAGTTTCAGCGCGCCTATGATCTGGGCAAGGAAGTGTCGGTCACGCGCGCCGCGCCGGGCGGAATCAAGCGGCTGTCGGTCGCCATCCTGTTGCGTGAGCCGGACAAGGGCCGCCGGACCGCGATGGAGGTGGGCCAGATCACCGATCTCGTGAAATCGGCGGTCGGCTTCGACGCCGCGCGCAACGACAATGTGACGGTCATCAGCAAGAAGTTCGCCGATGCATCGGCAATGGCGAGCGGGCCGAAATGGTATGACAACAGCTGGCTTCCGGTGCTCGCCCGCAACATCACCGCCATCGTGATCGCGCTGCTGGTGCTGTTGCTCGGCGTCCGCCCGCTGGCCAAGGCGCTGATGAAGAAGCGCGATGATGCTTCGACCGCTCCAGCGCTCGCCGGGCCAGGCGGCGCTCAGATGGGCAGCGCCGGTGCGATCACGGGCGAAGGCGGCGGCATCCAGATCGCCGGCCCGGTGGGGATCGACGATCTCGAACGGGCGCAGAGCTATGAGGAGCGGATCGGCGCCGTGCGCGGCTTCACTCGCGACAACCCGGCGCGCGCCGCGCTCGCGGTTCGCGACATGATAAAGGCATAATCCGGTGAACGCCCCAACCACCGCGATCGTCCGCAGCTTCAGCGGAATCGAGCGCGCGGCTGTGCTGATGATGCTCGTCGGTGAGGAAGAGGCTGCCGCGATCCTCCAGAAGCTGGAGCCGGATGAGGTGCGCCAGCTTGGCAAGGCGATGTTTTCCGTCGCGGACGTGAGCGAGGGCGAAGTGGCGGGGGTGCTCGACGATTTCGTCGGCCGTGCCCGCGAGCGCACCGGCATCGCCTTCGACCCGCGCCCGAAAATCGAGGCGGTGATGCATCGCGCACTCGGCCAGGAAAAGGCCGACAGCGTGCTCGCGC
The DNA here is from genome assembly GCF_005502745.1 of Sphingomonas sp. 3P27F8. GTDB lineage: Bacteria > Pseudomonadota > Alphaproteobacteria > Sphingomonadales > Sphingomonadaceae > Sphingomonas. The sequence goes on along the minus strand of NZ_SCNL01000007.1, from coordinate 218,325 downwards.
GCATCACGCCGACGGACGCGGCGTGCGGGATCGACCTGCTCGACTGGATGGACGCGGCCGAGATCGCCGGCATGATCGAGAAGGAGCATCCACAGATCGCCGCGGTGCTGATCGCCAATCTCGATCCCTCGGTCGGCAGCCAGGTGCTCGAACTGCTCCCCGCAGCCGTTCAGCCTGAAGTGCTGCATCGCATTGCCACGCTCGGCCCGATCACGCCGGAAGCGGTGGAGACGCTGCGCACCATGCTCGCGAACCGCGGCAGCAGCGCGCAACAGGGCGCGCAGATGCAGCTCGGCGGCACGCGCGAGGCGGCGAAGATTCTGCAAAGCGCGCGCAAGGCGACCGAGCAGCGGGTGATGCCCAAGCTGTTCAAGCTCGACAAGGAAACCGCCAAGGCGATCGAGGAGGCGATGTTCGTCTTCGACAATCTTCTCGACATGGACGACAAGAATCTGGGCACGCTGATCCGCAACATCGACGGCGATATTCTCACCCGCGCGCTGAAGGGCGTGGACGAGGCAGCGCGCAACCGTTTCCTCGGCTGCATGTCCGCCCGCGCCGCCGACGGCATACGCGACGACATGGAAGCACGCGGACCGATGAAGCTTTCCGAGGTCCTGGAGGCGCAGAAGGCGATCATCCAGATCGCCCGCAATCTGGCCAAGGACGGCACGATCATGATGGGCGGCGGCGAGGACGATTATGTCTGAGGCCTCGCAGGATTTCGTCGTCGGCCTTTCCGCGCGCGGCAGCGACGCAGCGCTGCGCCTGCAACGCAGTTTCGCCGAACAGACACCGGGCTTCGCCCCCGCCGATCTGATCGCGCGGATCAAGGAAGCGTTCACGGGCGAAGGTGAAAGCCGTCCGCGCGGCTACGCGCCGGCCGATGCCGGCACCAGTCCAACCGAGGGCTGGAACCCGCTCGACGCATGCGCCGAGCCGTCCCCCTTCATCGATCCGGTGCAGGTGGCGCAGCAGGCCGGGTTCGACGCTGGCTATGCCGCCGCGCAGGCCGAGCATAACGAGGCGGCGGAGCGCGATCGCGCGCTGCTGGCCCGGCTGGTCGAGGCAATGCGATCGGATGCGCGAATCGATCGCGAGCGACTGGCCGCGCATCTGCGGCAAACGGTGCTGCATCTCGTAACGCGGCTGGTCGGCGAGACAGGCGTGTCTGGAGAGCTGCTCGCCGCGCGTGTCAAAACGGCGACCGAACTATTGGCCGACGCGTCGGAGAGCGCGATGCTGCGCGTCCACCCGGCCGATATCGCGCTGCTTGAAGGGCATCTGCCGGCGACGGTTTTTGCGATCGGCGATGCGCAGGTAACTCGCGGCAGCTTCGTGATGGAGGCCGCCTCCACGATCGTCGAGGACGGGCCGGAAATCTGGCTCGACCAGCTGGCACGCGCGCTCGACAAGATTGCCGTGCCGAAATTTTCCTCCGACGCGGATTGACGCGGGCGCGATGCTGAACCGTTTCACCGAAGATTATCTGGACGCTCTGGATGCGGGCGACTTCCGCCCCGTACCAAAGGTCTCCGGCCGGCTCGCCTCGTTCGACGGGCTGCTGATGGAAGCGATCGGGCTCAATCTGCCGGTGGGCACGGTCTGCCAGGTCGGGGATCGCGCGAACGGGGTGGAGGCCGAGGTGATCGGCTTCCGCAACGGCCGCACGTTGCTGATGAACCTCGGCGGCCCGGCCGCGCTGCTTCCGCAGGCGCCGGTGCGGCCGATCGGCGAGCCGGGCGCGGCGGAGGTGGGCAAGGCGCTGCTCGGCCGCGTGGTCGATGGCGCTGGCCGCCCGATCGACGGGCTTGGCGCGATACGTGGCGCGGGCGCGTGGCCGCTCGCGGGGAGGCACCAGTCTCCGCTTGATCGCGGGCGCGTGCTGCAACCGCTTGATGTCGGTGTTCGCGCGATCAATGGCCTGCTGACGATCGGCAAGGGCCAGCGCATCGGTATCATGGCGGGCTCGGGCGTCGGCAAATCCGTGCTCCTCGGAATGATGGTGCGCGCGGCGAAAGCCGATGTGATCGTCATCGGGCTGATCGGCGAGCGGAGCCGCGAAGTGGCCGACTTCCTCGAAACCAAGGTCGCGGGGCAGGCGCGCGCAAAAAGCGTCGTCGTCGCCGTCCCCGCCAATCATTCGCCGGTGCTGCGCATTCGCGGCGCGCTGCGCGCCACCGCCATCGCCGAAGCCTTCCGCGCGGAGGGCAAGGACGTGCTGCTCATCATGGATTCGCTCACTCGCGTCGCGCATGCGGGGCGGGAGATCGGCCTTGCTCTGGGTGAGCCGGCGTCGGCGCGTGGCTATCCGCCGTCGGCGATCGCGATGCTGCCCAATCTGATCGAGCGGGCGGGCACCGACGTTACATCGGGCGGCTCGATCACCGCGATCTACACCGTGCTGGCCGATGGCGACGACGGCAACGATCCGGTCGTTGATTCCGCGCGCTCGATCCTGGACGGGCACATCGTGCTTAGCCGCACGCTTGCCGAGCGCGCCGTCTATCCCGCGATCGACATATCGAAATCGGTGAGCCGCGTGATGACCGACATCGCCGCGCCCGCGCATATCCAGGCCGCGCGCGTGCTTCGTCGCCATCTTGCGACCTATGAGGAAAATCGCGATCTGGTGCTGATGGGCGCCTATCGCAGCGGCAGCGATGCGGAGATCGATGCCGCGATCGCCTATCACCCGGCAGTGATGGAATTCATCCGACAGGACGCAGACGCGATCGTGCCGTTAGAGGATTCGGTTGCGGAGCTGACCGGCGTGTTCGGCGATGGCTGATCCAAAGAAGCTCGCTCGCGTACTGCGCGTGCGGACGCTGCAGCTCGGACTGGCGCATGCGGATGAGGCGCGGGCACGCGCGGCGCATCAACAGGAAGCCGCGCTTTCGTCCCGGATCGCGCTGCTGGCGGATGAGGTCGCGCCCGCACCGGTGGGCGCGGCCGGTTTCTCGCTTGCCGCGGCGGCACATTATCGTGAGCGGCTGCACCGGTCGGCCGAAACCGCCGCGAACCGGGTTCGCAGCGCCGAAGCCGACGCCGAGCGCGCCGCTGCGGCCACCCGCGCAGCGAAGCGCGATCAAGGCGCAGTCGAAAAACTGATCGAGCGCGGAATGGCCGATGCCGCGCTGCGCGAAATCCGCGCCCTCCGCGAGACGCCCCCGGTTCGAAAGATCCGGCACGATCCTTGCTGAGTACTGGTCGGGAACAACACCGCCGACGAGCAGGGACTCATGAACGCAGTTTCGAACCTCGCGCCATCCTCGCCTAAAACCGCAAATCCCGCCTTAGCGGCAGGCGGGGCGCCCGCGCGTGCGGCATTCTCCTCGCTGCTCGATCCGGCTGTCAGCACAGGCGACGATGCGGTTGCCGCGCGGCAGGACGATGCCGCAACCGGCAAGGATTTGCCGGACACGGGCGACAGCGCGAACCCGATTGCGTGGCTCGCGCCAGATCTCGTGACGCTTCCACCAAGCATGCCGACGCCCGCGCCGGTCAGCGCGCCAACTTCGGACAGCCGGCCCGCGTCGAGCGCGGCGAATACGCCCGCAGATGCGATCACGCCCGCTGCGATGTCGGTGCTGGCGTCGGATCGCGGGAACAGGATGATGGCGCTCCCTTCAGTCGCCGACCGCGCGCCGATCATCTCGGCCCCGGCCGCAACGACCACTCCACCCGGGCCGCCGCCGCCCGCGGCCGGCGCGGCGCATGTTCCCCTTGAACCGGTCATTATCACGCCGCCCGCCACTGCGCCGGATCAGGCGCCAGCACAGCCCGAAGCCTCCCCGCCCCGGTTGATCGTGCTGCCACCCGTCGGCCCGGCGGAGCCGGAGCCGGCGATCGGCAAGACGCCCGCCGCCGCGGCGCCATCGCCGCCGTCAGCCGGTTCGGTGGCATCGCCAGCGGTCGTGCTGACGCCCGCACCCGCGCAAGCCGAGCCTGAGGTTGCACGGATCGCCCCCGCCGCCCAGGTTTTCGCAGCAGCGATCCAGCGTGCAGCTAGCGAGGATCGTCCCGCCACCGACCAGGCGCAAGCCTCGCTAGCCGTCTTCCCGGCAGGCACCGACAATTCCCTGCATGCAGTGACCGCGTCGGCCGACCCGCGACAGACAGCGCTCGATATGAGGCAGGACAACTGGCCCCACCAGATGATCCAGCGAATCGACGCGCTGCGCGACGCCGCCAATGCCAACGACGCCAGCATCCGCCTGATCCCGGACGCGCTCGGCAAGATCGACGTGTCGCTAAAGCGCGAGGGAGACGGTGTTTCGGTCCACCTGGACGCGCATCAGCCCGAAACGCGACAGATCCTTGCGGAAGCCCAGCCGCGTCTGACGGAACTCGCCGAAGCGCGCGGGCTGAAGCTTTCCGCCACCACCGGCGGCACGAGCGATGCCGGCGGCCAGCCGCTGGCGCAGCAACAGCAGCAGCGCGCCAGCCAGAACGCCGCGAAGAACTCAGCGCCTCCGGGCGCCGCAACCGAGGCGGATCACGCCGCCGACACCGATGAACGCATCGCCTGATGCCCAAGGAAAGAGACATGAGCGACACCGACGCCCAGGCCGCAGCGCCCGCCAGGAAGAAGAAAAAACTGCCCAAGATCATCCTGCTGGTGGTCGGCGCCTTGGTGCTGATCGGCGGCGGGGTGGGCGCCGGTCTGTACGCGGCCGGATCCGGGATCATCGGCGGCAAGAGCACCGCTCATGAGAAGCCCGGCCCGAAGCTCGTACCGAAAAGCGAGCAGAAGCACGCTGGCGAAGGCAAGGAAGAGGGCGGCCACGGCGGCGGCGAAAGCGCCGAGGCCAAGCCGGCGGAGAACCACGGCATGCCCACGCCCGCCGGCGAGGGCGGCGATCGCTACGCCTCCAACTACTACGCGATGGAGAAGGATTTCACCGCGAACCTTCAGGATTCGGTGCATTTCCTGCAGGTCGGTATCGCGATCTCGACGCCTTATGACGATACGGTCATCCGCAACATCAAGACGAATGACATCGCCGTACGCTCCGCCATCCTGATGGCGCTGGGCGATACCGGCGAGGATCAGGTGTTCACCTCCGACGGCAAACAGGCGCTGGCGAAGCGGCTGGCGGTGGCGATCAACAAGGTTCTTAAGGAAAAGGAAGGTTTCGGCGGCGTTGGTAACGTCTACTTTACCAATTTCGTTGTTCAGTGAGCAGGCATGGTTAACGCCGCTTCACCTTCTGACGCCGATCGGCGCGAGCGCACCCGGAGCGAGACCGTCCAGCCGGGCGGGCTCGGCCAGACGAAGCTCAATCCGTTCGGCGATCTGCACACGTTGCAGCATCTTTCCGCGCGGCTCGCACGGAGCCTGCGCGGCGTGTTCGAGCCGGTGCTGCGGCAGGAGGCGAGGACATGGGCGGAGCCGCTGATGGTGCAGCGCTTCGCCGATTATCGGGCCGAGCGCCCGGACCAGCTGACCGCGTGGCTGCCGCTCGGCATGGACGATCGCACCGCGTTGTGCGTGTTCGACGGGCGGTTCGTGCTCGAACTGCTCGATCTGTTCTTCGGCGGCACCGGCCATGTGCCGGCCGAGCTGCCCACCGAATTCTCTCCCGCCGCCGACGCGATGGTGTCGCGCCTTGGCGAGATGATCGCCACGCCGCTGGCCGCCGCATGGGAGCCGCTCACCCACGTCAACTTCACCGTCGGTCGCTGCGAGGCTAATCCGGCGATGCTCAACAACATCGAGGCGGACGATGCGATGATCGTCACGCGGTTTGGCATCGCCGCCGGCCAGGCGCGCCCGGTCTTCGTCGATCTCGTCTATCCGGTCACGGCGCTGAAGCCGCATGGCACCGCGCTGACCGGCAAGGTCGTCGCCAAGCCCGCCGAGCAGGATGCGCAATGGACTGCCGCGCTCACCCGCGCCGCGATGCAGGTGCGTTTCCCCGTCCGCTCGGTGCTGGCCGAGCCGGTCATCAGCCTCGCCCGGCTCATGGAATTGCAGCCCGGGGACGTGATCCCGATCCATTTCACCAACGACGTGCCGGTGATGGTTGGCAACGACCGCCTCGGCACCGGCACTGTCGGCACCGCCAACGGCCATGCCGCCATCCGCCTCACCAAACTCAAGAGCCTTGAAGGACAGTTCGCATGAACGACATGACCGGCACATTCGCGGTGGACCCGGACGCCTCGGGCGCGGTGGCGGCCAACTTCCGGCTGTTGCAGGATGTCGACGTCAAGCTGACGGTCGAGATCGGCTCGACCCAGCTCACGCTGCGCGAACTGCTGGCGCTGGGCGAATCGAGCGTTATCGAGCTGGACCGGCAGGCCAACGAGCTGCTCGAGGTATTCGTCAACGGGACGCTGATCGGGCGCGGCGAAGTCGTGACGGTCGGCGAGCGTTTCGGCGTTCGGATGACCGAGCTGGTCAATCCTGACAAGCGCGGCTGACCCCGCGATGATGTGGACCTATGTTCTGAAGCTGGTCGTCCTGCTGCCGCTCGTCTGCGGGCTGATGATCGGCTCGCTTTATCTGTGGCGGCGGCTGGAAAGCCGGATGCCGGGCAAATCGGCGACGCGGATGATCGCGGTGCGCGAAACGATGATGATCTCCACCGGTGTGAAGCTGGCGGTGGTCGATTTTGAAGGATCGCGGCTGCTCGTCTCGGTCGGGCGGGGCGGCGTAACCCTGGTCGACAAGACGGTGGCGCGGGGCGAGATCGCATGAGCCTGACGCGTATCGGCGAAGGCCCCGCGCTGTTCCGCCAGCGCACCGCCCGACGGACGGATGGCGTTGCATGGGGCAAGGTCGCGCTCGCGCTGATCGCGATCGTACTGGCGCTGGCGATCGCCCTCCCCGCCTTCGCCCAGGTGGCACCACCGGCAGCACCGGCTGCACCGGGCGTGGGCGATGCCGTCGACCGTGCGCTCGGCCAGCTTTCCAGCGGCGCGGCATCGGGGCAGACCGGCAACGGATCGCTCTCGCTGTCGTTGCAGGTCCTCATCATCATGGGGCTGCTGACGATCCTGCCGGGCATCATCCTGATGATGACCAGCTTCACGCGGATCATCATCGTGCTGTCGATCCTGCGCCAGGCGATGGGCCTGCAACAGACCCCGCCCAATCAGGTGCTCATCGGGCTGTCGCTGTTCCTGTCTTTCTTCGTGATGGCGCCCGCGATCAACCAGATCAACACGCAGGCGATCCAGCCATATGCCGCCGGGAAACTTGCCGGCACCGACATGATAAGGACGGCCGGGGAGCCGCTCCACGCCTTCATGGCGAAACAGACGCGGGTGAAGGATCTGACGATGTTCGCCGAAATGGCGAAATCGGGCCCCTATGCCAATCCGAAGGACGTGCCGTTCTCGGTGTTGCTGCCCGCGTTCGTGACGAGCGAGCTGAAGACCGCCTTTCAGATCGGCTTCCTGATCTTCCTGCCGTTTATCGTGATCGATCTCGTGGTCGCGACCGTCCTGATGTCGCTCGGCATGATGATGCTGTCGCCATCGATCATCTCGCTGCCGTTCAAGCTGCTGTTGTTCGTCCTGGTGGACGGCTGGGCGCTGACGATGGGCAGCCTCGCCAACTCCTTCGCGACGTGAGCTCATCATGGCTGATGCTGATTATTTCCTGACCGTTGCGAACCAGACGATGTGGGTGCTGGCGCTCGCCGCCGCGCCGATTCTGATCCCGGCGCTCGTATCCGGCCTGATCTTCGGCATGATCCAGGCGGCGACCTCGATCAACGAACAGACGCTGACGTTCGTGCCGAAGCTGATCATCGTTGCGATCTCGATCATGGTGTTCGGCGGGCTGATCCTCGGCCTGCTGAGCGATTTCACGGTCAGCATCTTCGATCGGATCCCGGATCTGGTGCGTTAGACGATGCTGGGCTTCGGCCTTTCGATCGAGCCGCAGCTCTGGGCGCTCATCTTCGTGATGGTGCGCGTCGGCTCGGCGTTCATCGCCGCGCCGGTGTTCGGTAACGTATCGGTGCCGCTGCAGGTGCGCGTGGCGCTGTCCGGCGCGATCGGCGTGCTGGTGCTGGGCAGCCATCCGATTCAGCCGCCCGCGCAGATATTCGCGGTGACGACCTTCCTCGCGGTCGCCGCCGAGGCGCTCGTCGGCCTCGCGCTCGGCTTCATCCTGCAGATCGCCTTCGCCGCGCCGCTGGTGGCGGGTGAGATCATCGGCGGCTCGATGGGCATCGGCTTCGCCAACATGATCGATCCGGGCTCGGGGCGCTCGTCTCCGGCGATCGGCCTGTTTCTTTCGGTGATGTTGACGCTGCTGTTCCTGTCGCTCGACGGGCATCTGATCCTCGTCGACATGATCCTCAAAAGCTATACCGCGCTGCCGCCCGGCGCCGCGTGGCTGGCGACCGGGCAGATGCGCGATATCGCGATGTTCGGTGGCTACGCGTTTCTTGCGGGGCTGTTGCTGGCGCTGCCTGTCGGCTTCCTGCTTTTGTGCCTCAATCTTGTCGTCGGAATGCTGTCGCGCTCCGCCCCGGCGCTGAACCTGTTCGCGATCGGCCTGCCAGCCAGCCTCGGCGTCGGTGTGGTGAGCCTCGCCATCGCCTTCCCCGCGATGGGCGATTACATGCAGGTGATCGTACGCGAGGCGCTGGCCGCCACCTCATCGCTGGTGCTCGGCTGATGGCGGAGCAGTTCGGCGAACGGACGGAAGCACCAACCCAGAAGCGGCGGAAGGATGCCCGCGAACGCGGCGAACTGCTCAAGAGCCGCGACCTTGCCACCGCGCTGGTGATGCTGGCGGGGGTCGCGTGGATCGCCTTCTTCGGTTCGTCGCTGCTCAACGCGTGCAAGGCGGTGATGGCAGCCGCGTTCCGCTTCGATCGCGGCGATGTGGAGGATTTTCAGCCGTGGCGGCCGCTGGTGGAGGCGGGGTGGAAGCTCGCCCCCGCGATCGGAGCGTTGTTCGCGATCATGATCGCGGCGGCGATCCTGAGCCAGGCGACGCTTGGCTCGCTCGGCTTCAACGCGACGTTGCTCGCACCCAAGGCGTCGCGGGTCAATCCGGCGTCCGGACTGAAGCGCATCTTCGGCCCGACCGGCTGGATCGAGCTGGGCAAATCGCTGCTCAAGGTGGTGCTGCTCGGATCTATCGGCGCGTGGCTGCTCATTTCCTCATCGCGGATGATGTTCGGCCTCGCCTCGTCGGATATCGAGACGGCGGTCAGCGCGCTCGGCGGCACGCTGACGCATATTCTGATCGTGATGGCGCTGGGGCTGGTGGCGATCGCGCTGGTCGATGTGCCGGTGCAGATCATGCAATTGCTCGGCAAGCTGCGCATGACCAAGCAGGAAGTGAAGGACGAGCACAAGGAAAGCGACGGCAATCCCGAACTGAAGGGCCAGATCCGTGCCCGGCAGCGCGCGATCCTGTCGCGTTCTACCAAGAAGGCGCTTGCCTCCGCGCATGTCGTGCTCACCAACCCGACGCATTTCGCGGTCGCGCTGCGTTATGATCGCGGGCAGGATCAGGTGCCGGTAGTGGTCGCCAAGGGCCGCGGCGCGACCGCGCTCGCGATCCGCGAGATGGCGGGCGAGATGGCAGTGCCGGTGCTCGAATATCCGCAGCTCGCCCGCGCCGTCTATTACACCAGCCGCGAGGGGCAGGAGGTGCGCGACGACCTCTATCTCGCGATCGCGACGGTGCTGGCGTTCGTGTTCAACCTCAACCTTGCGATGGGCGGCAAGGCGCCCCCGGCGATCGAGGTGCCGCCGACCGCGCGGTTCGACGAAAATGGCGTGAATCAGGGGTAAAGATCGGCCGCATCCGGTCGTTTGGAGAGTCGTTATGACCACCACGAGCAGCACCAGCGGATCGACCTCAACGACGACCGCTACGTCGACGACGGCGGCGGCCTCCACCGCAAGCGTCAACGCATCCGCCGCCCAGCAGCTTCTGAGCTCGCTGAACAGCGGCTCTGGCGTCGATACGAGTTCGCTCGTCACCTCGCTGGTCAACGCGCAGTTCGCCACCAAGGTCGCGGCGCTACAGGCAAAGTCGGACGCGCTGACCACCAAGATTTCCGACGTCGCGACGCTCAAGGGGCAGATTTCCGATTTCGCCAGCGCGCTCGAAGGGCTGGTGAAAGGTGGAACGCTGGTTGCGCAACCGGCAAGCTCGAACACCGCGGTTCTTGGCGTTACGCCGCTGGTCGGCGCGCAACTCGACGGGTTGAGCGGCAGCATCACGGTGAGTCAGCTTGCCAGCGCGCAGACGGCGGTTTCAACGACCCCCGTGGCGAGCCGCAGCGCCGCGATCGGCACCGGCCAGTTCACGCTGACGCTCGGCACCGCGGGTTACAATCCCGATGGCTCGATGGCCTCGTTCGTGGCTGGTGGCGGTACGCCGGCGACGATCACGATCGACAGCAGCAACAATTCGCTCGCGGGGCTTGCCGACGCGATCAACAAGGCGGGGGCCGGCGTCAGCGCCTCGATCGTAACCGATGCCGATGGAAGCGCGTATCTGTCGCTCAAGGGCGCGAGCGGCGCGGCACAGGCGTTCACGCTGACCGCGACGACCGATGACAATGGCACGCTATCGGCGTTCAACGTCGGCCCCGGCGCCGGAATGAAGATTTCGAGCCCCGCTCAGAACGCCAGGCTGACGCTGGACGGCGTGCAGGTGGAGCGCACCAGCAATACGATCAGCGATCTCGTGCAGGGGCTGCAGATCAATCTGACCAGTACCTCGGCCACGCCGGTGACACTCTCCTCGACGACGCCGACGACCGCGCTGACCAATGCGGTCAATGATCTGGTGGACACCTATAATCAGGTCTTCGCCGCACTTAAGGCGCAGATCGACCCGATCAACGGCGATCTGCGCGCGGACAGCGCCGCGCAGAGCCTCTATCGCTCGATGCGCGGGCTGACGACGAAGACGCTGCTCAGCAACGCGGCGCCCGGAGCGCCCGCCACGCTTGCCGACCTCGGCGTCACCACCAACCGCGACGGCTCGCTCTCGGTCGATGCGACCAAATTGACGAACGCGATCAGCGCAAATCCCGCCGCGGTGGAGGCGATGTTCTCCTATGCGACGATCGGCACCGACGGCATCAACGCCGCGATGCAATCGATCAAGCTCAACGCGACGAGCACGCTATACGGTCTGGGCGCGTCGACCACGACCTACACCAAGGCGCAGAGCGATCTGACGACGCAGCAGCAGGATCTCACCACCAAGCAGCAGCAGATGACGGACCGGCTGACGCAGCAATTCGCCGCGATGAACGCAAAGGTGGCGGCATATAAGTCCACCCAGGCCTATATGACGCAGCAGATCGCCATGTGGTCCAAATCGGGCAATTGACGGTGGCTTATGCAAGCGCGCTGCTGCGCAATCCGGCACAAACCTATCGCGACATCGATCTGGCCGGACGCACCACCAATGCGGACGGCCCGGCGCTGGTGTCGCTGCTCTACGAGGAGCTGATCCAGGCGCTGCGTGTCGCTGCCTGGGCCGCCGAGCGGCGCGAGCAGGCGACCAAGAGCGAGCGCGTGATGCGCGCCACCGCGATCCTCTTCGCCCTGGAAGCGAACCTCGATTTCGACAAGGGCGGCGACGTTTCGGCCACGCTGGCGCGGCTGTATGCCGGCGCGCGCGCGCAGGTCGTTCGTGCGAGTATCGGGCATGACGGCGCGCCATTCCGCGCCGTGGCGGACAATCTTGCCGAAATCGCCGCCGCCTGGTCGCAGGCGCGCGCGGCCTGACCGCGGACTCACGGAGATTTCGCGCCGCCCGTCGCGCAAGATGTGAAAGCGGACGGGATCGACACTTGACCGCGCGATTCCGCCTCTGTCATCATGCCGTCACAGCAATCGCCGAAAGGCGATCGCGACACGGTATCGAAGGGGCAGAGGCTTGTTCCATCCCGATCTGATCCGCCATCCGGACAGCTGCCCGACGCTCGTCCTGAATGCCGATTACACGCCGCTTTCCTATTATCCGCTGTCGATCTGGCCCTGGCAAACGGCAGTGAAAGCAGTGTTTCTCGATCGCGTCGATATCGTCGCGCATTACGAGCGGGAGGTGCACAGCCCGAATTTCGCGATGAAGCTGCCGTCGGTGATCGCGCTGAAGCAATATGTGAAGCCATCGCAATTCCCGGCGTTCACCCGCTTCAATCTGTTTCTGCGCGACAGGTTCGCGTGCCAATATTGCGGCACCACGCATCGCGATCTGACCTTCGATCATGTCGTGCCACGCGCCTACGGCGGGCGCACGACGTGGGAAAATGTCGTCACCGCCTGCGCCCCGTGCAACCTGCGCAAGGGTGGGCGCACGCCGAACGAGGCGAAGATGCCACTGCATATCGAGCCGATCCGCCCGACGAGCTGGCATCTGCAGGAGCATGGCCGCGCGTTTCCGCCCCATTACCTGCACGACACCTGGCACGACTGGCTTTACTGGGACATCGAACTGGAGGCGTGAAGCGCCGATCCGATCCGGCCTGCTCGACGCTGCGCGACTAGCGTTCGCCGCGCCGGTAACGATCGATCCCGAGGCCGGCGGGATCGATCGCAGGTGGCGTGCCCCCGATCAGGCTGGCGATCAGGTGGCCCGATCCGCACGCCATCGTCCAGCCGAGCGTGCCGTGGCCGGTGTTGAGGAACAGTCCGTCCACCGGTGTGCGCCCGATCACCGGCGGGCCATCCGGCGTCATGGGGCGCAGCCCGCTCCAGAAATTCGTCTCGCCGTCGATCCTCGCGCCGCCGGGGAACAGATCGGTCAGCGAATGGAGCAGCGTCGCCCGCCGCCGGTCGGAAAGGCTCCGATCGAACCCCGATATCTCCGCCATGCCGCCGACACGGACGCGATCGCCAAGCCGGGTGATCGCGATCTTGTACGTCTCGTCAAGCAGCGTAGAGACCGGGGCGCGGGCCGGATCGGCGACCGGCACGGTGATCGAATAGCCCTTTACCGGATAGACCGGCAGCGTCATCCCGAGCGGCTTGAGCAAGGCTGGCGAATAGCTCGCCATCGCGACGAGACAGGCATCCCCGCGCACCACGCCCGCGTTGGTCCGCACGCCAGTCACGCGACCGCCCTGCTGCTCCAGCGCCTCGACCGTGGTGGCATAGCGGAAATCGACGCCATTCGCGGCCAGCCACTCGGCCAGCGCGCGGGTGAACATCTGGCAATCGCCCGTCTCGTCGCCGGGCAGGCGAAGGCCCCCGACGAACTTGTCGCTGGTCGCCGCGAGGCCCGGCTCGGCCGCGACGCAACCCGCGCGGTCGAGCAACTCATAGCCTACCCCGAAATCATCGAGCACCGCCATGTCCTTCGCGGCGCCAGCGAGCTGCTTTTCCGTACGGAACAGCTGAAGCGTGCCCTGCGCACGCTCGTCATAAGCGATGCCGAGCGTCTCGCGCAGGCGCTTGAGTTCATCGCGGCTGAATTCGGCCAGCCCGACCATCCGGCTCTTGTTGAGCGCGTAGCGCGCCTCGGTGCAGTTGCGCAGCATCATCGCCAGCCAGCGCAGCATCGCCGCATCCGGCTTCGGCCGCAGGATCAGGGGGGCGTGGCGCATCAACAGCCAGCGTACCGCTTTCTGCGGAATGCCGGGCGCGGCCCAGGGGGAGGCATAGCCGGGCGAAACCTCCCCGGCGTTGGCTAAACTGGTTTCGAGCGCCGGGCCGGACTGGCGGTCGATCACCGTCACCTCATGGCCGGCCTGTGCCAGATAATAAGCCGATGTAACACCGATCACGCCAGCGCCAAGGACGATCACTCTCATTGCTGCGCTCCATCGACGTAACGGCGGCTATGCCGCCGCCCGAGCTGTGTGAGGATTTCATACGATATCGTGCCGGCGTCGGCCGCGACGTCGTCGAGCGATTGCGAGGGGCCGAGCAGTTCGACGAAATCGCCTTCCGCCAGCGCATGATCGGGGAGCGACGAGATATCGATCGTCATGCTGTCCATGGATACGCGGCCGACGATCGGCAGCCGCCGCCGCTGATGCCACGCAGCGCCGTGGCCGCTCAAATGGCGCGGCCAGCCATCCGCATAACCGATGCCGATCGTGGCGATCCGGCGCCGCTCCTCCGCAATATAGTCCAGCCCGTAGCCGACGCCCGTGCCGGTGGCGATGTCACGGATCTGGATGATGCGCGCCGACAGCGTCGCAACCATGCGCAGCCCGATGGCCAGGGCGCTCGGCGGCGCCCCGTAGAGCGCGATACCGGGGCGCGCCACATCGCCATGAAACGTCGCCGGCAGAAACGCCCCGCCGCTGTTGGCGATCGACGCCGGGACGCCGGGAAACAGCGCGCGTGCCTGCTCGAACCGGGCACGCTGCGCGTCGTTGGCGGGGTTGCCCGGCTCGTCGGCGCAAGCGAGGTGCGTCATGACGAGGCGCAGTGACACCTCGCGCGCGAAAGTCGCATCGCCGGAAAGCGCGGTCGCCGCATCCATGTCCAGCCCGAGCCGCGACATGCCGCTGTCCACCTGCAGCGCCGCCGGCAGCGCCACGCCGCGCTCGCGCGCATGACGACGCCATCGTTCGACTTGGCTCGCCGAATTGAGCACTGGAACGAAGCCGAGCTCGGCACACGGCGTTTCGCACCCCGGGTCCAGGCCGTTGAGGATCAGAATGTCGCTGTCCAGGCCAAGCGCCTCGCGCAGCGTGATCGCCTCGACCAGCTGCGCGACGAAAAAGATGCGGCAACCGGCCTCGCGCAGCGCCGGGGCGACCTGCGCCGCGCCCAGCCCATAAGCGTCCGCCTTGACGACCGCCGCGCAGGCCGCTGGCGCCACTCGTGCCGCTATCAGCCGGTAATTGGCGCGTATCGCGTCAAGATCGATCGTAAGCCGGCTCGAACCGGGCTGGCAGACCTCACTCACCATCGGCATCCTCCACGACAAAATCATACCGGCGATCTGTTCAAATCTTTGGCCGAATCGCGATGCATTGCTGCTCGAACTATGCGAATGACGCAGAATATTCGACTAAATGGCAGATATAGCATGTCGGGGCTTGACGAGTTCGATCGCCGTATCCTGACGCAGCTTCGCCTCGATGCGCGCATTACGAACAGCGCGCTTGCCGCGTCGGTGGGGCTTTCCGCGTCCGCCTGCCTGCGCCGGGTGAAGCTGCTGGAGCAATCGGGGGTGATCCGGGGATATACGGCAATTGTCGCCGGGACGGGACCGGACGAGGGAACGGTGGCGATCGTCCAGGTCGAACTTGAGCGCCAGACCGAGGAATATCTCCTCCGCTTCGAACACGCGCTGCGCCGGTATCCAGAGGTCCGCGAATGGTATCTGATGACCGGCGCGGGCGATTATCTGCTGCGCGTGCAGATCGCCGGCATGGAGGAATATGCAGCCTTTCACCGCGACGTCCTGACGCGGCTTCCCGGCGTCAACCGAATCACCTCCAGCTTCGCGATGCGCAGTAACCGGCGCGGCTGAACTCCGGCAGCACGTCTCCGGCCGCTGACGCTTGCGCCAGCGGCCGGATGACCCGCTTACCAGTAGAAGTTACGGATCACGTCGAGCACGATGCCGCGCCGGTAATCGATCAGCAGCACGTCGTTATAGTGCCGTACCCAGCGCGTGTTCGGGCGAGCGGGCGGCAGGTGATAGCGCCAGGGATCCGCGATCCAGTAGCGCTGGCCGTAGAAAGCCGGGGCGATGCGGACGCCGGCCCGGAAATTCTGGTAGCGGAACGGGGCATTCCAGTTGCCGCGCGCATAGAGATTGCGGTTGTTGTCCCGCCAGCCGCGCCAGTCGTCACGCGCCCACGTCCGGTTGCGATCTTCAGCTAGATTCTGGCGGGCATCACGCAGATCGCGGCGCTCGCGACGAACGTCGCGATTGTCGCCGTAGCGGCGGGCCTGATCCAGCTCATACTGCTGCTGGCGGACATCCTGACGATCGCGGCGCAGATCGTCATTGGACTGGGCCGTCGCAACCGCCGGAAAGGCGGTGGCCGCCATGAGCGCCCCAATGATAAGCTTACGCATCTGTTTCTCCTTTTCCCGCAGTGACGGGGCGATAATGCCGCGCCACCAACGATCGACATATCGATCGGTGCCGCTGAACCGATCGCGAACGCGCCGGTAAGGAACGAGAAAGGTTGAAGCCGGCGTTACGGGGTATCGCGGCCGCCGCCGGTTCCGCCGCCGCCCATGCCCGCGGTGCCCACTGCGCCGATGTTGCCGAACAGATCGGAGAAGAAGCTGCGCTTGCGACCCAGGGTCGGCGTCGACTTCTTCATCGGCGTGATCGACGCGACCTGATCCGCGCCCGAGCGGCGAATCGCCGTCACCGTGCCCTTGGCGTCGAAGCTGATCTGCATCGTGAGCTGATCCTTCACCTTCGGCAGGTTGAAGGAGAGATTGCGGCTGTCGCGCGACAAATAATACCAGTCGCCCTGGTTGAACTGCGCCGCGAAAGTGGGGTGCCCCAGCGTTGCGAGCACCGATTCGCGGTTGTCGATGCCAGGCTGGATCGCGTTCACCAGATCGGCATCGACGATATAGCCCTGATGCGACCGGAGCGGGGTGCAGCCCGCAAGGACGATCCCGGCGAGCGCGGCGATCAGGATGGGTTGGCGCATGGATACTCCGCGAACAGGGGCTTGCTTGCGCGGTACATTGCGTCCGCGGCCGAACGCCTCAATATGCCGGGCGACACAACGATACAAGGTAAGGACGAGCGTGGGTTTTCTGGACAGGTTCCGCAAGGCGCCGGACGCCGAGGCGGCGCTGCCGCTGTACCAGGCGGTGGTGGCGCGCGCGCGGCAGCCGCATTGGTATCTCGCCGGCGCGGTGCCCGATACGCTCGACGGGCGGTTCGACATGGTCGCGGCGATCACCGCGTTCGTGCTGATGCGGCTGGAGGACGATCCGGCGGCGGCGGCGCTCGTGGCGCATCTCACCGAGCGCTTCATCGACGATATGGACGCGCAGGTGCGCCAGATCGGCTTTGGCGACATGGTGGTGGGAAAGCATGTCGGCCGGATGATGGGGATGCTCGGTGGCCGGCTCGGCGCCTATCGCGAGGGCGTGGCGGAAGGCTCGCTGGACGCGGCGCTGGCGCGCAACCTGTATCGCGGCGATCCGCCCGCGCCGGAAGCCGTGGCGCATGTGCGCGAAGGGCTGCTCGCCTTTCACGCCGCGCTGAAAACGGCGCCGCTCGAGGCGCTGGAGCGGGGGGAATTGCCTTGACGCCGGAATTCTCCCGCCCCGAACGGCTCGACACGATCGGCGGCGAGGCGCGCACCGTCTCGATCACCGCCGACGCGGAGGAGCGGCGTCGTCTCGCCGGCCGCTTCGGCCTGCTCTCGATCGAGCGGCTGGATGCGACCTTCGCCGTTCGCCGCGATGCGGCCGCGATCCATGCCGAGGGGCGGGTCACCGCCGATGTCACCCAGGCCTGTTCGGTCACCGGCGATCCCCTGCCCGCCAGCGTCGACGAGGCAGTCGCGCTGCGTTTCGTCCAGCCGAGCGAATCGGGCGAGGAGGTGGAACTCGGCGAGGACGCGCTCGACACGATCGAGATAGAAGGCGGGGCGATCGATCTGGGCGAGGCGGCGGCGGAAACGCTGGTGCTGGCGCTCGATCCCTTCCCGCGCGGCCCGCGCGCGGCAGAATTTCTCCGCGAGGCGGGTGTGGTGAGCGAGGATCAGGCCGGGCCGTTCAGTGCGCTCGCGGCGCTCAAGGGCAAGCTCGGCAAGCGATGAGGCTCAGTCGCGCTCCGGCCCGAGCGCGGCATCCACATCGCGCGGTCGCACGAATCGGGTGAGGGTCGCGCCCGCCGGCGCGGCGTCGGCCCAATCGTCGATATCGAACGTCAGCTCGGCGAGAGTGGCGGTGGGATATTTCTCCTCCACTTCGTCGCGCAGCGCACCGCCATCGTCGGGCACCAGCAGCAGGACGAGATCCTCCAGCCCCGGATTATGCCCCACCAGCAGCAGCAGCCCCGCATCGGCGGGCGTTTCGCGCACCACATCGAGCAGCATCCCCGCGGAGGCGAGATAGACGCGCCGGTCCCACGCCGGCGCGATCGTCTCGCCATAGCCACCAGAGAGTTCGTCCAGCGTCTCGACGACTCGAGTCGCCGGCGACGCGACGACATGATCGAAGGCAAGGCCGAGCGTCCGCATATGCCGCCCCATCGCCTTTGCGGCGCGGCGGCCCTTGGCGTTGAGCGGACGATCGAAATCGCGCGCGACCGGATCGTCCCACCCGGATTTGGCGTGGCGCAACAGCGTCAGCGTCTTCACGAGCGGGCATTCTCCGTAAGGCCGTTCGGGCGGGGAGCCGCCTCATGCCCCAGACGCGCGTCGGAGGAAAGACGTTGCCGCACCCGCGCGATGGCCGTGTCGAGCGGAACGCGCGCGATTTCCACCCCCGGGGGGAAAGCGGTGAGCAGCCGCGAGGGCATCGCCGACGACAGGAGCACAAACGCCCCCCGGTCGCTCGCGGATCGGATAAGCCTCCCGAAGGCCTGCGCCAGCCGCGCACGGACGATACGATCGTCATAGGCACTGCCCCCGCCCGCCAGCCGCCGCGCGGCATGAAGCACGCTTGGCTTGGGCCAGGGCACGCCCTCCATCACGACCAACCGCAGTGATTCGCCCGGCACGTCGACGCCGTCCCGCAGCGCATCGGTGCCGAGCAGCGAGGCGTGCGGATCGTCGCGAAAGATATCCACCAGCGTGCCGGTGTCGATCGGATCGACGTGTTGCGCATGGAGCGGCAACCCGGCGCGCGCCAGTCGGTCGGCAATCGCGGCATGAACGCCGCGCAGCCGGCGGATCGCGGTGAACAGGCCAAGCGTTCCGCCGCCCGCCGCCTCGATCAGCCGCGCATAGGCGTTGGCGAGCGCGGCCTGATCGCCGCGCTTCACGTCGGTGACGATCAGCACCTCGGCCTGGGCGGCGTAATCGAACGGGCTGGCCGCCTCGAACCTTTCGGGCGGCATCGCGAGATGCGGCGCGCCCACCCGCGCCTCCGCGGTATTCCAGTCGCCCCCGGCGGTGAGCGTCGCCGAGGTGACGAGCGCGCCATGCGCCGGTTTGAGCACCACCTCCGCGAACGGGCGCGTCGGATCGAGCCAGTGGCGGTGGAGGCCGATATCGAATTCGCGCCCCTCGATCCGGTCCACCGCCAGCCAATCGACAAAATCCGCGTCCGCCGGCCCCCCTACGCGCGCCAGCAGCGATAGCCACGCCGCCACCGTCTCGGCACGCCAGCCCAGCGAGGCGATCGCCCCTTCGATCCGCGCGCGCGCCTGCCCGTCCATCCAGTCGGGCGCCCCCGCCAGCACGGCCTCCAGCCGCTTGCCGAGCGTGACAAGCGGGCGGAGCAGCGCATCCAGCGCCTGCGCGGCGGGGCCGGCGGCCTCGATCAGTGCCGGGGGCGGCTCCGCGATCTCGGTTTCCAGGCCATAACCCGCGTCACCCGCCTGCTCGGCGCGCGCATAGACCACGCCCCGCACCGCCCCCAGCAGCGCCTCGAGCGGCCCGAAGGGCGAACTCTCTGCCAGGCGGGAAAGCCAGCCATCGCTCACCAGCGCCTGCGCCGCCGCCACCGCATCGCCGATCGCGCGACCGCCAGCCTCGTCATAGCTCGCGACATCGGAAAGCCGCGCCGCCAGCCCGCGCCGTCGCCCGCGTCCGCCGCTTTCCGGCCCGACGATCCAGCGTCGCAGCTCGATCGCCTCCTGTCCGGTAAGCGCGGTGGCGAACATCCCGTCTGCCGCGTCGAACAGGTGATGGCCCTCGTCGAACACGTAGCGCGTCGGGCGGGTCGCCGTTTCGCGCCCGCGCGCGGCGTTGACCATCACCAGCGCGTGATTCGCGATGACGATGTCGGCTTCGACCGAATTGCGCGCGGCGCGCTCGATGAAGCATTTCCGGTAGTGCGGGCAGCCTGCATAGACGCATTCGCCGCGCCGGTCGGTCAGCGCCGCCGGTCCGTTGCGACGGAACAGCGTGACAAGCCAGCCCGGCAAGTCGCCGCCCACCATGTCGCCATCCGCCGTATAGGCAGCCCAGCGCGCGACCAGTTGCGCCAGGATCGCCGCACGGCCGGCGAAGCCGCCCTGGAGCGCATCCTCGAGATTGAGCAGGCACAGGTAATTCTCGCGCCCCTTGCGGGTAACGACACGCGCCTTGCGCACCGCCGGATCGGGGTGCAGCCGCATGGTTTCATAGGTGAGCTGGCGTTGCAGCGCCTTGGTGTAGGTGCTGATCCACACCGCGCCCTGCGCCTGTTCCGCCCATAACGAGGCCGGGGCGAGATAGCCCAGGGTCTTGCCGATCCCCGTCCCCGCCTCGGCCAGCACGAGATTGGGCGATTCGCGTGCGACGCGCGGCGCGAATGCATCCGCCGCCGCTCCGGCATAGGCGCGCTGCCCGGGTCGCGACTCGCGCCCATCGCCGGTAAGCCGCGCCAGTCGCTCCTGCACGTCGTTCCCGGCGAGCGCTATCGTGCGCGGCATCGGGCGTGGGGCGATCTCCTCCCATTCCGGCAGGCGCGAGAACAGCCAGCGCTCGGCCGCCAGCGGGCGCGTGACGCGATCGGCGAGCAGCGGCGCCCACGGCCAGCGCAGCCGGAACAGCGTCTGCGCGGCGGTCCATGCGCCCTCCCGCTCGGGCCAGTCGCCATCGGGAATCGCCAGCAGCCGCTTCGCCGCCGCGAGCAGGAAAGGTGCCACTGCACTTTCGTCAGCCGGCATCTTCAGCCCGGTGACGGCGGCGAGGCCTTTAGGCGTTGGCACCATGAACTGCGCCGGTTTCAGGAATGCGAACAGCTCGAGCAGATCCAGCCCCGACAGCTCGGCATAGCCCAGCCGCTGCCCGATCAGCGGCGCGTTGAGCAGCACGACCGGCGTGTCGGCGGCGATGCGGATCGCCTCGCCGCGCCCGATCGCGCGGGTTTCGCCGTCATGGGCGATCCACGTGCCCGAATGGCTCGCATGAAGGGCGGGATAAGGGAACGCCGTCACGCCCATCGCCATGCGCCGGGCAGAACAGATTGGCAACCGATCGCAACCGGCGGAGCCCTTCTTCTTGCCCCTGGGGCAATCGCGGGGTGGATTCCCCTGCCCCCCTGTGCTTTAGGCGCGCGTGATTTCCCTTATGGTGAGGCCGCGCATCCCATGAACATCCACGAATATCAGGCCAAGGAACTGCTCGCGAAGTTCGGCGTACCCGTCCCCGCCGGCCATGCGGCGATGACCGTCGAAGAAGCGGTGGAAGCGTCGAAGAAGCTGCCTGGGCCGCTTTACGTCGTGAAGGCGCAGATTCACGCGGGTGGGCGCGGCAAGGGCAAGTTCAAGGAATTGCCGCCGGAAGCCAAGGGCGGCGTTCGCCTCGCCAGGACGGCAGAGGAAGTGCGCGCGGCGGCAACCGACATGCTCGGCAACACGCTGGTGACGATTCAGACCGGCGAGCACGGCAAGCAGGTGAATCGCCTGTACGTGACCGACGGCGTGGACATCGCGAAGGAATTCTACCTCGCGCTGCTGGTCGACCGCGCCACCGGCCGCGTCGCCTTCGTCGTCTCCACCGAGGGCGGCATGGATATCGAAACGGTCGCGCATGACACGCCCGAGAAGATCCACACGTTCGATGTCGATCCCGCGACCGGCTTCATGCCGCATCACGGCCGCGCCGTCGCCAACGCGCTGGGGCTGACCGGCGATCTCGCCAAGCAGGCGCAGAGCCTCGCCGGCAAGGTCTATGACGCCTTCCTCGGCACCGATGCCTCGCAGATCGAGATCAACCCGCTCGCCGTCACCGACGACGGCAAGCTGATGGTGCTCGACGCCAAGGTCGGCTTCGACGGCAATGCGATGTTCCGCCACAAGGATCTCGCCGAGCTGCGCGACGAGACCGAGGAGGATCCGGCCGAGCTCGAGGCATCGAAGTACGACCTGGCCTATATCAAGCTGGATGGCGATATCGGCTGCATGGTCAACGGCGCCGGGCTCGCCATGGCGACGATGGACATCATCAAGCTGAACGGCATGTTCCCGGCCAATTTCCTCGACGTCGGCGGCGGCGCCACGAAGGAGAAGGTGACGGCGGCCTTCAAGATCATCCTTTCCGATCCGGCGGTGAAGGGCATCCTCGTCAACATCTTCGGCGGGATCATGCGCTGCGACATCATCGCGGAGGGCATTGTGGCCGCGGCGAAGGAAGTGAACCTGTCGGTGCCGCTCGTCGTGCGCCTCGAAGGGACGAACGTGGAGCAGGGCAAGGCGATCCTCGCCAATTCCGGCCTCGCGATCGTGCCGGCGAACGATCTGGGCGATGCCGCAAAGAAGATCGTCGCCGAGGTCAAGCAGGTAGCCTGACCGGCGACATCGCGCCGCCCCGAATCCCGCGGCGCGGGGCTCGAGGCAGCGTACCGGAAGAAGGATTCGGCGGCGGATGCGCTTTCCGCCGCCGTTTTTGTGCCCGCCCGTATCGCGACGCGCCGCCAGCAATCGATCGTGCGGCAAGTCGCGCTTTCCGTAGCGATATTGTCGATGCGACAACCAGCGGGATAGCTGAACCACGGGTCGGCTAAAGGCGTTTGGGCTGGACTTGCGCGGATTCTCCGGCATTAGCGAACCCACTGTTCGAAGATAGCGCCAATGGAGATGTTGCCGATGAAGGTGCTGGTTCCGGTCAAGCGGGTGCTTGACTACAACGTGAAGCCTCGCGTGAAGGCGGACGGGTCGGGCGTCGACCTCGCCAACGTGAAGATGTCGATGAACCCGTTCGACGAAATCGCCGTCGAGGAAGCGATCCGCCTGAAGGAAAAGGGCGTCGTGACCGAGATCGTCGCGGTCTCGATCGGCGAGGCCAAGGCGCAGGAAACGCTGCGTACGGCGCTGGCGATGGGCGCGGATCGCGCGATCCTCGTCACCGCCGAGGACAAGGTGGAGCCGCTCGGCGTCGCCAAGATCCTCGCGAAGATCGCCGCCGAGGAGCAGCCCGGCCTCATCATCCTGGGCAAGCAGGCGATCGACGACGACAACAACCAGACCGGCCAGATGCTCGCGGGCCTGCTCGGCTGGGGCCAGGGCACGTTTGCATCGAAGGTGGAGGTGTCCGGCGAGACGGTGAAGGTCACGCGCGAGGTGGACGGCGGGCTCGAGACGGACAGCTTCAAGCTGCCCGCGATCGTCACCACCGATCTGCGGCTCAACGAGCCGCGCTATGCGTCCCTGCCGAACATCATGAAAGCGAAGTCGAAGCCGCTCGCGACGAAGACGCCCGCCGATTACGGCGTCGACGTCACCCCGCGGCTCAAGACCCTCAAGGTCGTCGAGCCGGCGAAGCGCACCGCTGGCGTCAAGGTCGCCGATGTCGACGAACTGGTCGCGAAACTCAAGGCGATGGGAGTTGCCAAGTGAAGACGCTCGTCTGGGTCGAACATGACGGTCAGGCCGTCAAGGACGCCACGCTTTCCGCGGTGACCGCCGCGTCGAAGCTTGGCGAAGTGCATCTGCTCGTCGCCGGTCAGGGCGTCGGCGGCGTGGCCGAGCAGGCCGCGAAGATCGCCGGCGTCGGCAAGGTGCATGTCGCGGACGACGCGGCCTATGCCCATGCGCTGGCCGAGAATGTCGCGCCGCTCGTCGCGGAGCTGATGGGACATCACGACGCCTTCGTCGTGCCCGCCACCAGCAATGGCAAGAATGTTGCCCCGCGCGTCGCCGCGCTGCTTGATGTGATGCAGATCAGCGACATCCTGTCCGTCGAGGGCGAGGACACGTTCACGCGCCCGATCTACGCCGGCAATGCGATCGCCACGGTGCAGACGTCGGATGCGAAGAAGGTGCTCACGGTGCGCGGCACCGCGTTCGAGAAGGCCGCGGCCGAGGGCGGTTCGGGCGCCATCGAGGCGGTCGGCGCGACCGGCGACAAGGGCCTCTCCACCTTCGAGGGGCAGGAGATCGCCAAGTCCGAACGGCCGGAGCTGACCTCGGCCAAGATCATCGTGTCGGGCGGCCGCGCGCTGCAGAACAGCGAGAACTTCCACACGATCATCGAGCCGCTTGCCGACAAGCTCGGCGCCGGCGTCGGGGCGAGCCGCGCGGCGGTGGATGCCGGCTATGTGCCTAACGATTATCAGGTCGGCCAGACCGGCAAGATCGTCGCCCCGGAAGTCTATATCGCGGTCGGCATTTCCGGCGCGATCCAGCACCTTGCGGGCATGAAGGACAGCAAGACCATCATCGCCATCAACAAGGACGAGGATGCCCCGATCTTCCAGGTGGCGGACATCGGCCTGGTCGGCGATCTGTTCAAGATCGTGCCGGAGCTTACCGAAAAGCTGTGATTCTCCGGGGCGCACTCCGTTCGCTGCCTGGCGTAGCGTGCGGGGTGCCCCGGTTCGGGTTGACTGTAAGGGCGGCTCCTCGCCTCGGGGGGCCGCCTTTCCTGTGCTGGCGTGGCCGATGAATCGCTGCGCTATCGCGACGGGCGGGCGATCGGCCGCGCACCGTCCGCAGCGCGCCGCTAGCGCTGCAAGCCGCGCGCCAGCATGGTCGCGATCTGGTCCGCGATCTCCGCGGTCGGCGCATCGTCCGCCCACACGCCGAAGCGCAGGCCGAGGAACACGTTCATCCCCATGATCGCCCAGGCATGTACCTCGCCCACCTCGTCGATCAACTCTCCCCGCGCCGCTGCCGCCTGAAGCCGTTCGCGGATGCGCTCCGCCGTGGTCGAATAATGCAGGCGGAAGCTTTCCGGGTCGACGAACTCAGCCTCGTCGATGATGCGATAGATCTCCTTGTGCCCGCGCACGAACGTCAGGAAATGCTCCAGCCCCGCGCGCTCCGCCGCGATCTGCGTGGGCGCGGCGCGGATCGCCGGGCCTACCTGATCGCGCACTTGATCGGACATATCGCGCACCAGCGCACGGAACACCGCGTCCTTGGAATCGAACCAGGTGTAGAAGCTTCCCAGCGCCACGCCCGCGCGCCGGGTGATCCCGCTGATCGAAGCAGCGTGGAAGCCGTGCTCGCCGAATTCCAGCGCCGCCGCGTCGAGAATCGCACGCTGCGTGCGCTCCCCCCGCGCCGTCCGCGGGCGCTTTGCGGCATTCTCCGACGTGGCGGTCGGCTCCTTCACCCCCGGCTGATCCATCCGACCCCCATATCCAAGTTGAATCCTGGTTCAAGTTTCATTATTGCGGTTCCGTTCGGCGCACAAGTTCGCAGGCAAGCGACGCGCCGCAAAGGGGAGGATTCGACTTGTTCACGTTCATCCGTTCGCATGCCGCGCTGCGCAGCGGCGCCGCCGCCATCGCGCTCGTGGCCGGAGCGCCTGCGCTCGCGCAGGAAGCGCCACAGGCGGCTTCCGATGCGCCCGCGGCATCCAGTGACGATATCGTCGTCACCGCGCGTCGCCGCGAGGAAACGCTGCAATCCGTGCCGGTCGCCGTCACCGCGTTTACCGCCGACAAGCTGGCGAAGAGCGGTGCGATCGACCTGACCGACATCCAGAACACCACGCCGAACACCACGCTGAAGGTATCGCGCGGCACCAATTCCACGCTCTCCGCCTTTATCCGTGGTGTCGGCCAGCAGGATCCGGTGCCGGGCTTCGAGGCGGGCGTGGGCGTATATCTCGACGACGTGTACCTGAACCGGCCGCAGGCTGCGGTGCTCGACGTGTACGATGTGGAGCGGATCGAGGTGCTGCGCGGTCCGCAGGGCACCCTCTATGGCCGCAACACGATCGGTGGCGCGGTGAAATACGTCACCAGGAAGCTGGCCGACGTGCCGAGCGCCACGTTCAAGGCCACCTACGGCAGCTATAACCAGGCCGATGGCGTCATCAGTCTCTCCACCCCGATCGGCGACATGTTCAAGGTCGGCGTTTCCGGCGCGCGGCTGACGCGCGACGGGTTCGGCCGCAACCTCAATCTCGGCATCGACAATTACAACAAGAAACTGTGGGCGGGCCGTGGAACGGTGGAGTTCGAATCTCCCGACAAGCGCCTCTTCATCCGCATCACCGGCGATTACACGCACGACACGTCCAACCCGCGCAACGGCCACCGCCTGATTCCCGGCCTGCAATCCGGCGCGCCGGTGCTACCGGATGTGTTCGATACGCGCGCGGGCCTGAACAGTCCGAAGCAGGATATCCAGGGCGGCGGGCTCTCGATGACGGTCAACGCCGAGCTGTCGGATCACTTCACGCTGCGCAGCATCAGCGCGTGGCGCAAGGATCGCTCCTTCACGCCGATCGATTTCGATTCGCTCCCGGCGGTGGATGTCGACGTGCCGGCAGTCTATCGGAACGAGCAGACCAGCCAGGAATTCCAGCTTCTCTACAAGAGCGAGCGGCTGAACGGCCTGATCGGCTATTATTATCTCGGCGCGAAAGCCTCCACCGGCTTCGATGTCCTGCTGTACACCACGGGTGGCACGGTGTTGCCGCGGCTGGACGGATATACCGCGGGTGATGTGCGGACCGAAACCAGTTCGATCTACGGCGATTTCACCTTCGATTTCACCGATCAACTCAGCCTGTCGGTAGGTGGCCGCTACACCTGGGACGAGCGCAGATCATACATCTTCAAGGCCAATTACCTGAACGGTCCAACGGCCGAATTCGGCGGCAACCCGATCCTGCTCGGCGCCCCCGCGACCAATTTCCGCGGCACGGCGAATTTCAAGAAATTCACTCCGCGCGCCTCGCTGAGCTACAAGATCACGCCGGATCACATGATCTATGCCTCCTATTCGGAAGGCTTCAAGGGCGGCGGCTTCGATCCGCGTGGCGCCGGCTCCAGCGCACCGATCACTCCGCCGGCAACCACCCCGACCTACAACCAGATCTACAACTACCTGCTGTTCAAGCCCGAAACGGTGACGAGTTACGAAGTCGGCTACAAGGGATCGCTGTTCGATCGCCGCTGGACCTACGCGCTGGACGCTTTCTATTCGAACTACACCGACGTGCAGGTGCCCGGATCGTCGGCGTGCACCGTCAATGGCGTCTCGAGCTTCTGCGGCATCACCACCAACGCTGCCAAGGCGACGATCAAGGGCGTCGAGGCCGAGACCAATATTCAGCTTGCACGGGATTTCGCGGGGGTGGGCTCGTCGTTCAATCTCGCCGGCACGCTTGGCTATATCGATGCGAAGTACAACCGCTTCCTGGCGAGCATCGCCGCCGGTCAGGCGCCGGTGGATATCTCGGGCGTCCGCGTGTTTCAGAACACTCCGCACTGGACGGCCTCCGGCACCGCAACGCTCAACCTGCCGGCAGGCGAAAGCCTGTTCACCGCGAACACCACGCTGTCATACCGCAGCCTGACGCACCAGTTCGAAACGGCGAGCCCGTTTCTCGATCAGCCCGGTTACGCGCTGCTCGACGCGGGCGTGACCTATGCGTTCGGCTCGAACCGGCGGTTCTCGCTCGGTGTCTACGGCCGCAATCTGACCGACAAGCGGTACAAGACCGCCGGCTATCAGTACATCAAGACCGATATCGCCGGTAACCCGCTGAACGCCGCCGGCCAGATCATCACCAACGGGCAGGGCTATGTCGCGACGCTGGGCAAGGAGGGTGTCGCCACCGCCTTTTATGGAAATCCCCGCCAGGTATTCGCTACCTTCACCGCGAAGTTCTGATCCGTTAGGTTGATGCAAACCGGGGCCGGCGTCCGCACTGGCGGGCGACCGGCCCCGCACATTTTCGGGAGGGCGAGGAATGATCGATCGCGAACGGCCGGGCTATCGGCGTCTGGTGCTGGCGATGCTGCTGCTGGTCTATACGTTCAATTTCCTGGATCGGCAGATCCTCGGCATCCTCGCAAAGCCGATCCAGCAGGATCTGGGGCTGGACGACGCCCAGTTCGGCGCAATCGGCGGCATCGCCTTTGCCCTGCTGTATTCGTGCCTTGGCGTGCCGCTGGCACTGCTGGCGGATCGCGTCGGCAAGACGAAGGTGATCGGCGCATCGCTGGTGGTGTGGAGCGCCTTTACCGCGCTGTGCGGCGTCGCGGGCAATTTCTGGCATCTGTTCCTCTACCGGCTCGGGGTCGGCGTGGGCGAAGCCGGCGGCGTTGCGCCCTCCTATGCGCTGATCGCGGATTATTATCCGATCGAGCGCCGCGCGCGTGCGCTTGCGGTCTATTCCATGGGCATCCCGATCGGGGTGGCCTTCGGCGTGCTGCTCGGGGCCTATATCGCCGCGCTGATCAACTGGCGCGTCGCCTTCATGATCGTTGGCATTGCGGGCATCGTGATCGCGCCCTTCTTCCTGTGGCTTGTGCAGGACAGACCACATCCCGCACCCGTCGCGGCGGTGGAGCGCACGCCGCTGTTCGCGGTATTTCCAATTCTGGCGGCCAAGCCCGCCTTCTGGCTGATGGCGCTCGGCGCCGGATGCAGCTCGCTCGCGGGATATGGCCTGGCGCTATGGGTGCCGAAGATCCTGATGCTGCGCTTCGACTGGGGCCTCATCACGGTCGGCCAGTTCATGGGATCATTGTTGCTGATCGGCGGCGCGAGCGGGGTGTTTCTCGGCGGGGTGCTGGCCGACCGGCTCGGCCGGGGCGATCGCGGCTGGTACGTGAAGCTCCCGGCCTATGCGTGGCTCGTTACCGCGCCCACCTTCGCGCTCGGGCTGCTCAGCCCCTCGCCGATGCTTGCCTGGGCGTGCCTGCTGATCCCCAATGCGCTCAACATAATGTGGCTCGGCCCGATCAACACCGCCGTTCAGAATCTCGCCCCGCCACAGATGCGCGCCAGTGCCTCCGGCGCGTTTCTGTTCATCAACAATTTGATCGGGCTGGGCATCGGGCCGTGGCTGCTCGGCGCGATCTCGGTCGGGCTGAAGGCGCAATATGGGGACGATTCGCTGCGCTATGCCGCGATCATCGGCGTCGGTTTCTATGTGGTCGCGGCAGTGCTCGGGCTGCTGGCGGTCCGCTCGCTGCGCCGGGGGTGGATCGAGCAGCCCGCCTGAGGCCTACCGCTCCCGCGTGGCCGCGAACGTCACCTTCGGATAGCGATCGGCGATATAATTCACCTCCCACGCGCTCTTGGCCAGGAATACGGGGTTGCCGTCCCGGTCCTTCGCCAGCGCGGCGCGGTTGATATCGGCGAAGTCCTTCAGCGCCGCCGCATCGTCGCTCGATACCCAGCGGGCGGTGTCGAACGGCGCGGCCTCCAGCCCCGCCGCGACCTTGTATTCCGCCTCCAGCCGCGAAATCAGCACGTCGAGCTGGAGCTGCCCCACCACGCCGATGATCCAGTTCGATCCGATTTCCGGATAGAACACCTGCGTCACGCCCTCCTCGGCCATGTCGTCCAGCGCCTTGCGGAGCTGCTTGGTCTTGGTCGGATCCTTCAGCACCACGCGGCGCAGGATCTCGGGTGCGAAATTGGGCAGGCCCGTGAAGCGCACGTCCGCCTTTTCCGATAGCGTGTCTCCCACGCGCAGCGTGCCATGGTTGGGGATGCCGATGATGTCTCCGGGAAACGCCTCGTCGGCGATCTCGCGGTCCTGCGCGAAGAACAGGATCGGCGAATGCACCGCGATCGGCTTGCCATGGCCGGTCGGGGTCAGCTTCATGCCGCGCTTGAACGTGCCGGAGCACAGCCGTATGAACGCGATCCGGTCGCGGTGCTGCGGGTCCATATTGGCCTGTACCTTGAAGACGAAGCCGGTGACCTCCTTCTCCTCCGGCCTCACCGGAGCCGGCTCGGCCGGCTGCGGGCGCGGGCTCGGCGCGTATTCGGCAAGCGCGGCGATCAGCTCGGCCGGCCCGAAATCCTTGAGCGCCGAACCGAAATAGACCGGCGTGAGATCGCCGTTGCGATAGGCTTCCGCGTCGAATTCGGCGTAGCCTGCCTGCGCCAGTTCGATCTCCTCGCGCACCGCGTCCGGCAGCACCGGCTCGGCATCCACCTTGCCCTGGAAATTGCGGCTGTCGCCCTCCGGCCGGCTGATCGACCAGCGGCGCAGATCGAGGATGCCTTCGAACGTGCCGCCCATGCCGACGGGCCAGCTCATCGGCGCGACATCCAGCGCGAGCATGTCCGCCACCTCGTCGAGCAGCTCGAATGGCGCGCGCCCCTCGCGATCGACCTTGTTGATGAAGGTGATGATCGGCACCGAGCGCAGCCGGCACACCTCGAACAATTTGCGCGTCTGGCTTTCGATGCCGCGCGCCGCATCGATCACCATCACCGCCGAATCCACTGCCGTCAGCGTGCGATAGGTATCTTCGCTGAAATCCTCGTGCCCCGGCGTGTCGAGCAGGTTGAACGTCACCCCGTCCTTCTCGAACGTCATCACCGACGAGGTGACCGAGATGCCGCGCTGCTGCTCGATCTTCATCCAGTCCGATCGCGCGCGCCGGTTCGCCCCGCGCGCCTTCACCTCGCCGGCAAGGTGGATCGCGCCGCCGACATAGAGCAGCTTTTCGGTAAGCGTGGTCTTGCCCGCGTCAGGATGGGAGATGATCGCGAAGGTGCGGCGGGGAGAGGTCATGACGGGGCTTTCAAAAAAACTGGAACAATCGCGGGAGTGCACGGCGCCCCGGTTACGATTCGGCCAGCAACGTCACCCGCATCGAGATCCGCTTCGCCGCGCCGGGCGCGACCTCGAAAACGCCGGGCTTGTCGCGAAACTCGCCCGCAAAACCGGCGGGATCGGCGATGCCATGCCACGGCTCGATACAGACGAAATGCGCGCCCGGCTTGGTCCAGATGCCCAGCATCGGCGTATCGGGAAAGGCGATCTCCAGCCGGGGGCCGCCATCGCCGTGATAGATCACGCTTTCGGAATGAAGCCGGTCCCAGATCAGCGCGTCCTTGGCGAACAGCGCATCGCGCAGCGCGAGCATGCGGCCGTCGAGCGGCGACGGGCGCAGATCGGGCGCGATCTGGCCGTCGCCGTCGATCTGGCGCAGCGGCGCCGGCTCGGCTGCGGCGAAGACGATGCGATGCGCCTCCTTCGCCCCGCCGCCGGGCAGCGGCCAGGCGAAGGCAGGGTGAAAGCCGAAGCTCGCCGGCAGCGGCACGTCGCCGGGATTGTCGATCGAAACCTCGACATGAAGCGCCGCGCGCTCGATCCGAAACGTCACCTCCAGCCGGAAAGCGAACGGGTAGCAGGCGCGCGTCTCGGCCGTATCGGTCAGCACGAAGGTCACGCGGTCCGCCGCCCGCGCCACCACCGCGAACGACATCCGCCGCGCGAAGCCGTGCTGCTTCATCGCATAGGCGCGGCCATCGACGCGAATCGTCTCGCCCGCCGGTTTGCCGACCACCGGGAACAGCAACGGCGCGCGACCGGTCCAGAACGCCGGATCCGCATCGGTCATCAATTCGCGACCGTCAGCGTCCTTCAGGGACGACAGTTCCGCGCCGAGCGGATTGATCGCCGCCGTCAGCCCGTCGCCTGCGATCACAACCCATTCAGCCACGCAGGCTCGCCCCCTGTTTCGCCACGGCGGCGATCACCTTCTCGGCGATCGCCTTCAGTTCGGGATCGGTAAAGCTTTTCTCACCCGGCTGGAGCACGACCTCCAGCGCAACCGACTTTTTGCCATCCTCCACGCCGGCGCCGGTGAAGACGTCGAACACGCGCGCGGAGGCTATCGCCGCCTTGTCCGCGCCCTTCGCCGCGCGGGCGAGTGCATCGGCGCTCACCTCATCGGGCACGAGAAACGCGAAATCGCGCCGCACCGGCTGCAGCGCGGGCGGCGCATACGCCGGCCGCATGAAGCCCTGGGCGCCGCGCTTGGCCGGCAATGCGTCGAGATACAGTTCCACCGCCGCGACCGCGCCGTCGAGGTCGAACGCCCGTGTCGTGCGTGGGTGTAGCATTCCGAAGGCGGCCAGCACCGTCTTCGGCCCCAGCCGCAACGTGCCCGACTGGCCCGGATGCCACGCCTCGCCCGCCTCGCCGAATACCTGGAGGTTGTCGACCGGCGCACCCGCCGCAGCCAGCAGCGCCAGCGCTTCCGCCTTGGCGTCAAAGGCATCGAACGCGGCGGCCTTCCCCTCGCGCCAGCCGCGCTGGCGGCGTTCCCCAGCCAGCACCATGCCCAGCGTCGGCCGTTCCGCATCGGCAAGGTAACGCCGCCCGATCTCGAACAGCCGCACGCTGCCCGCCCCGCGCTTCACATTGCGCGCCGCCGCCGAAAGCAGGCCCGGCAGCAGCGACGGCCGCATGACCTTCAGATCCTCGCTGATCGGGTTGGCAAGCGTCCATGCGCCGCCGCCGAACGCCGCCGCTTCCTTCTCGGCAAGGAAGCTCCACGTCACCGCCTCGTCCAGCCCGCGCGCGGCAGCGGCGCGGCGCACGCGCCGCTCCAGCTTCTGCTCGGGGGTGGCGGTCGGTCGCGCAACGCCGGGGGCGCGGGCCAGCGGCACCGGGGGCACGTTGTCGATGCCCTCGATACGGATCACTTCCTCGACCAGATCGGCCGAGCCGACCACGTCGCGCCGCCATGTCGGCGGGGTCACCTGCCAATCGTCGGTCACGGTGAAACCGAGCGATTCGAGGATCGCACGCTGCCGCGCGGGCGCAACCGCCAGGCCGCCCAAGGTCTGCGCCCGTGCCGGATCATATGTGTAGCTGCGCGTGCCGAGCGGCGCTGCGCCCGCACGCGTGATCGCGCTCGCCGTGCCGCCGCAATGCTCCAGCACCAGCCGCGTGGCGATGGCCAGGCCATCCTCCAGGAACGCCGGGTCCACCCCGCGCTCGAACCGCTGGCGCGCGTCGCTGGTCAGCGCCAGCTTCTGCCCGGTGCGCGCGATATGATCGGGATCGAAATAGGCGCATTCGATCAGCACGTCGGTCGTGGCGTCGGAAACGCCCGAATCCTCGCCGCCCATGATGCCGCCGATGTCATGGACCTGGCGCTCGTCCGCGATCACGGTCATCGTCGCGTCGAGCGTATAGGTCTTGCCGTTCAGCGCGAGCACCGTCTCGCCCTCACGCGCCTTGCGGGCGACGAGCGCGCCGCGGAGCTTCGCGCGGTCATAGACGTGCAACGGACGGCCAAGGTCGATCGAGACGAAGTTGGTGATATCGACCAGCACCGAAATCGGCTTCTGCCCGATCGCCGTGAGCTTGCTTCGCATCCACGGCGGCGCGGCGCCGTTGGTGACGCCGGAAACGCATTGCGCGTAAAAGGCGGGGCACCCAGCCGCGTCCTCGATCCGCACGTCCGGCGCGGGGCCGTCGCCCGCCACCGGAGCGATTCGATCGACTCGATACACCTCGGCGAGCGAGCGCATCGTGCCAAGCCCCGCGGCCGCCAGATCGCGCGCAATGCCGCGCACGCCCATGCAATCCTGCCGGTTGGGCGTGATCGCCACATCGATCACCGGATCGTCCAGCCCGGCATAGGCGGGATAGGGCGTGCCGACCGGAGCGTCGGCGGGCAGCTCGATGATCCCGTCATGCTCGTCGCCCAGTTCCAGTTCGCGGCTGGAGCACATCATGCCGTTCGATTCGACCCCGCGAATCGCCGCGACTTTCAGCACCATGCCGTTCGCCGGCACCGTCGCGCCCGGCATCCCGAACACGCCGACGAGCCCCGCGCGCGCGTTGGGCGCGCCGCACACCACCTGCAGCGGCCCGTCCCCCGCATCGACCGACAGCACCTGAAGCTTGTCCGCCTGCGGGTGGCGTTCGGCGGTCAGCACCTTCGCCACGCGGAATGCGGCGAGCTTCTCGCCCGGATTGTCGACGGCCTCCACCTCCAGGCCAATGCGCGTCAGCGCCGCGACGATGTCGTCGAGCGATGCCTGCGTTTCGAGATGCTCCTTGAGCCAGCCCAGCGTGAACTTCATGCGCCGACTCCCCCGCTCAGCGTCGGCACGTCGAGCGCCGAGAATCCGTAATGTTTCAGCCAGCGGATGTCGCCGTCGAAGAAGGCGCGCAGGTCGTCCATGCCGTATTTCAGCATCGCCAGCCGATCGATCCCGCAGCCGAAGGCAAAGCCCTGCCACTCGTCCGGGTCCAGCCCGCACGCTGCTATTACCTCAGGGTGGACCATCCCCGACCCCAACACCTCCATCCAGCCCCCTCCCGAGCCGCCGATCACGCGCTTGCCCTTCTCGAGCGTGTAGCCCACATCGACTTCGGCCGAAGGTTCGGTGAACGGAAAATAGCTTGGGCGCAGCCGCAGCACGATATCGTTTCGCTCGAAGAAGGCCTTGAGGAAGGTCTCCAGCGTCCACTTGAGATGGCCCAGCGTAATCCCTTTGTCGATCACCAGCCCCTCGACCTGATGAAACATCGGCGTATGGGTCGCATCGCTGTCGCTACGGTACGTGCGGCCCGGCGCGATGATGCGGATCGGGGGCTTTTGGCTGAGCATCGTGCGAATCTGCACCGGCGAAGTATGCGTGCGCAGCAACATCTTGCGCTCCGCCCCAGCTTGCTCGGGGAAATAAAAGGTATCGTGCATGGCGCGCGCCGGATGCGATTCCGGGATATTAAGCGCGGTGAAATTATGCCAGTCGTCCTCGATCTCAGGCCCCGTCGCCACCGCGAAACCGAGATCGGCGAAGATTTCCGCGAGTTCGTCCATCACCTGGCTGACAGGGTGGATCGTGCCACCCGGCGTGGCGTCGACCGGGAGCGTCATGTCCAGCCGCTCGCTTGCCAGTCGCGCGTCCAGCGCCGCCGCGTCCAACACCGCCTTGCGGGTAGCGATCAAGCTGGCAACCGCCTCGCGCAGCCCGTTAACCCGCGGCCCGTGCGCCTGCCGCTCCTCCGGAGACATGCCACCGAGAGTCTTGAGCATCGTCGTGACGCTGCCTTGCTTGCCCAGCGCCTCGACGCGGATCGCCTCAAGCGCATCAGATGTGGTCGCCGCCTCGACTCGGGCGAGCAGGTCGGTCTTCAATTGGTCGAGATCAGCCATGATCATCCTGATATGCGGCGCGAACGGCGCCCGAGTGATTGAAGCGGCGATAACGAAAAGGGCGTCGGTGGCCTAGACCACCGACGCCCCGTTTTCCGTCTGCGCAAATCCGCTTCAGGCGGCTTGGGGCAGAGCCGCCTTTGCCTGTGCGATAATAGCGCTGAACGCCTCGCCCTCGTGCATCGCGATATCGGCCAGCACCTTCCGGTCCAGCTCGATGCCGGCCAGCTTGAGACCGTGCATGAACTGCGAATAGCTGAGCCCTTCCGCACGGACGCCGGCGTTGATGCGCTGGATCCACAGGCCACGGAAAGTCCGCTTCTTAACCTTGCGGTCACGATAGGCATATTGGCCGGCCTTCTCGACCGCCTGCCGCGCGACGCGGATCGTGTTCTTGCGGCGGCCGCGGTAGCCCTTGGCCTGTTCCAGAATATTCTTGTGCTTGGCGCGGGTGGTTACACCCCGTTTGACGCGTGCCATCTCTTAAGCTCCCTCAGTTCAGGCCGTACGGCGCCCAGGCTTTCACCGTGGCGGTGTCGGCCTTCGACAGGACGGTCGTCCCGCGGTTCTGGCGAATGTACTTGCCGTTGTGGCTGATGAGGCGGTGGCGCTTGCCGGCGACGCCGTGCTTCAGCTTGCCGGTGGCGGTGAGCTTGAAGCGCTTCTTGACGCCGCTCTTGGTCTTGAGCTTGGGCATTTTCATCCTTTCAGTTCGGGCGAGGTCAAAACGGCCGCGGCAGCCCTTGTGGCCGGGCCGTTCGTCATGATCCTCACGCGGGAAGCGGCGCCCCTAGCCGTGCCTGCCAAAAAAAGCAACCGGCTGCGTCGAGCCAGCCTTCGTCGCTCAGCCTGGATCGCACATCCAGATACGCCGCCGCGATCAATTCACCCAGACGTTCCTCGCCGATAGCGCCGCCGCAACGCAGCTTCACAGGCCGCATGCGCTTGCCGCCGCCTTCGAGCAAGCGCGCCGGATCGCGCCTGCTGGCCCCGCTTAACCGGAAGAGCGGATCGCCGACGGCCATGCTCAGCCCGGCTCCACCTTTGCCGAATCGGGAAGATCGAACGTCCGGCGATCCTCGTCGAAAATGCCGTTCCCGATCCATGTGCCATGGGCGTGCGCAGTCGCGAGCACCGTCCATTCATCATGCCCCGGCCAGCTCCGCACGCGAACGACCTGATGCGCGAAAGCGCGATTCGGCTCCATCATTACCCAGCCGAGCGGGCGCGCCGCCGTCGCCCGTGCGCCCGCCGCCGCCATCGCGGCGCGGATGCGATTCGCCACCTCCTCCGGCAGATACTGCCACACCACAGAGTGCATCAGCACGCGGGTCACGCCCGCCGCCTGCGGCTCCGCCAGCCGGGCCTCCAGCCAGTCGGCGGCATCGGCATGCGCCAGATCGACGCCGCGCGCGCGCTGCATCGCAATCGCATGGCCGAGCCGCTCCGCCCGCGCCGGCGTCTCGGGCCAGACATAAGCGAGCAGCCGCGCCGCCACCGCCGGATCGGTCGCATCCAGCGGCTGCACGTCGCAGCCGCGCACCGAGACGAACTCCACCCGCACCGGCGCGGGCGCCTCGCCGCGCCATTCCGGGCGGATCGTAACAGGCGAATCGGCCGGCCCCATCGCCACCCCGCCGAGATCGAAGGCGTAGCGATCGATCAGCAGGTTCAGCCCCGCGCTCGATCCGATCTCGAGCAGCTCGATCGCGGGCGCGTGCCGCCGGGCGATCTCCATGAGGCCCAGCATCAGCGCGCCGGACCGCCCCGGCTCGTTGGTCTGCGGCGGCCCGTCGAGCCACGGCAGCAGCGCATCGTCGTGCGCGACCAGCGCAGCATTGAGCGCCGCCGCGATCGACACCGGCTCGGCAATCTCGCCGGAGAAGATCGCCGCCAGCCGCGCGTCCTTCCGCTCCCGCACCAATGCATGCAGCCCGCCGCACAGGCGCAGCGGCAGCGCGTCCCGCGTCGGCTCCCCCGGCCAATCCAGCACGCGCGCGCCGGTGCGGCTTTCCCGCGTCAGCCCCTGAGCGATCGCCGCGCACAATCGCGCATACATCGGCGCATCCATCTGCCGGCAATAGAACTCCTGAATGCGAAACGCCTCGCGCACTTCCATCTCGGTCGCCATCGGGCCGCCCTCCTGCGCTTGTATTGCGCCGCCAGCGCCCCCCGCGTAAAGGCCGCGCCCGTGAGCGAACCGATCGTCATCGCCGTCCCCAAGGGCCGCATCCTGAGCGAGGCGCTGCCGCTGCTCGCGCGCGCCGGTATCGTGCCCGAATCCGCGTTCGCCGACGAGGACAGCCGGGCGCTGCGCTTCCGCACCGAAACCCCGACGATCGAGCTGATCCGCGTCCGCGCATTCGACGTCGCCACCTTCGTTGCGCACGGCGCGGCCCAGCTTGGCATCGTCGGATCGGACGTGCTGGCGGAATTCGCCTATTCCGAGCTTTATGCCCCGGTCGATCTCGCCATCGGCCATTGCAGGCTGTCGGTCGCCGAGCCGGCCGAACTGGCGAAGCGCGACGACCCGCGCGGCTGGAGCCATGTGCGCGTCGCGACCAAATACCCGCATGTGACGGCCGAGCATTTCGCGCGGCGCGGCGTGCAGGCCGAGTGCATCAAGCTCAACGGCGCGATGGAGCTGGCGCCGACGCTGGGCCTTGCGCCGCGCATCGTCGATCTCGTCTCATCGGGCCGCACGCTCAAGGAAAACGGGCTCGTCGAGGTCGAGGAGATCATGCAGGTTTCCTCACGCCTGATCGTCAACCGCGCCGCGATGAAGACGCGCGCCGGCGTGGTCCCGCTGGTCGAGGCCTTCCGCCGCGCGGTGGAAGCGTGATCCGGCTCGACGCTTCGGCGCCGTCATTCGCGGCGGATTTCGCGGCGCTCGTCGATGCACGGCGCGAGGCGGACGCCGATGTGGCGCGCGACGTTGCCGCGATCCTTAAGGCGGTGCGTGACGGGGGCGATGCGGCGCTGCGCGACTTCACCCGGAAGTTCGACCGGCACGATCTCGACGCGACCGGATGGAGCATATCCGCGAGCGAATGCGCGGCGGCGTTCGCGGCGCTCACGCCGGAGCTGCGCGACGCGCTCGAGCTCGCGGCGTCGCGGATCCGGGCCTATCATGAAAAGCAGCGGCCCGGCGATCTCGCCTTCACCGACGAAGCAGGCGTGCGGCTCGGCGCGCGGTGGCGGGCGGTGGATGCGGCGGGGGTCTATGTCCCCGGCGGGCGGGCGGCCTACCCTTCCACGCTGCTGATGAACGCGATCCCCGCGAAGGTGGCAGGGGTCGAGCGGCTGGTGGTGGTGACGCCGACACCCGATGGCGTGGTCAATCCGCTCGTGCTCGCCGCCGCGCATCTGGCGGGCGCGGACGAAGTGTGGCGAATCGGCGGCGCGCAGGCGATCGCCGCGCTCGCCTGGGGCACGGAACGGATCGCGCGCGTCGATGTCGTCACCGGCCCCGGCAACGCCTGGGTCGCGGAGGCCAAGCGGCAGGTCTTCGGCGTCGTCGGCATCGATATGGTGGCGGGGCCGAGCGAGATCGTCGTGATCGGCGATGGCGCGAACGATCCCGAATGGATCGCCGCCGATCTGCTCAGCCAGGCCGAGCATGACGTGACCACGCAGTCCATCCTGTTCACCGACGATGCCGCGTTCGCCGATCGCGTCGCGGACGCGGTGGAGCGGCAGCTCGCGACGCTGGCGACCGGGCAGACCGCGCGCATCGCCTGGGAGGCGAACGGCGCGATCATCCTGGTGCCTGCGCTTGCCGATGCCTGCGCGCTCACCGATGCGCTCGCGCCCGAGCATGTCGAGATCGCCACCGACGATCCGCGCGCGCTGTTCGACCGGCTGCGCCACGCCGGCTCCGCCTTCCTCGGGCGCCATACGCCGGAAGCGATCGGCGATTACGTCGCCGGGCCGAATCACGTCCTCCCCACCGGGCGCCGCGCGCGCTTCGCCAGCGGGCTCGGCGTCACCGATTTCATGAAGCGGACGAGCTTTCTGGAGCTGGACGCCGCCGCGCTGGAGCAGCTCGGCCCGGCGACGGTGGCGCTTGCTCATGCGGAGGGGCTGCCCGCACACGCCGCCTCGGTGGCCCTGCGACTCGCCAAGGGGTGACGCGGGCGCGTCTCACGCCTAAAGGCTCTGCCCCATGTCCCGTACCGCAGCACGATCAAAGGCCCGCGCCGCCGCGCGCCTCGCCGCCGTCCAGGCGCTTTACCAGCACGAGATGGAAAAGACGCCCGTCCCCACGCTGCTTCACGAATTCCACCAGCACCGGCTGGGCGCGACGATCGAAGGCGTCGAATATGCCGAGGCGGACGAGCAGTTCTTCGACGATATCGTGCAGGGCGCCACCGCGCGCGCCGGAGAGATCGACCTGCTGATCGAGCCGAAGCTGCAGGGTTGGACGCTCGCGCGGCTCGACAAGCCGATGAAGGCGATCCTGCGGTGCGGCACATACGAGCTGCTGGCGCGCAAGGATGTCGCGGTCGGCACGGCGATCAGCGAGTATGTCGATGTCGCGCACGCCTTCTACGACCGGCGCGAGGCCGGCTTCGTCAACGGTCTGCTGGATGCGATCGCGAAGGACGTGCGGGCCTGATGGGCGAAGTCGTCAACCTCCGGCTGGCGCGCAAGGCGAGACGGCGCGCGGCCGGAGAGGCGATCGCCGCCGCGAATCGCAATGCGTTCGGCCGGACGAAAGCGGAGAAAGCGGCGAGCCGAATCGAGCGCGAACGCGTCGACCGCGCACTCGACGGGGCCAGGCGCGAGGATTAGCCCGCGCTGATCAGGCGTTGGCCGCGCGTGTCAGGTTGAGGAACACATCCTCCAGATCGGCTTCCTTGGTCGAAACGTCGACGATCCCCAGCCCGGCGCCCTGCACCGCCGCGAGCACCTGCCCGGCATTCACCTTGTCCTTCTGATAGGTGATTTCGAGCGTCCGGGCGCCCTTGAGCACGATCTTGCCGAAGCTGGAGGATTGCGGCGCTTCGGTGAGATCGCGGTCGACAGTGACCGCGACGATCTTCTCCTGCGCCTTGCCGACCAGTTCGCGCGTCGGCTCGTTGGCGATGAGCCTGCCGTGGTTGATGATCGCGATCCGGTCGCAGAGCTCCTCCGCTTCCTCGAGATAATGCGTGGTCAGTACCACGGTGACGCCCTGATCGTTAAGATGGCGGACGTAACTCCACAATTGCTGGCGCAGTT
This sequence comes from Sphingomonas sp. 3P27F8, assembly GCF_005502745.1. Lineage (GTDB taxonomy): Bacteria > Pseudomonadota > Alphaproteobacteria > Sphingomonadales > Sphingomonadaceae > Sphingomonas. The sequence continues at coordinate 178,221 of NZ_SCNL01000007.1, read as the reverse complement.
CGATGTCGACGCCGGCGGTCGGCTCATCGAGCACCAACACCGGCGGCGAATGCACCATCGCCTTCGCCACCATCAACCGCCGCTTCATGCCCCCTGAAAGCGTGCGGGCATAGGCGTTGGCCTTGTCTTCCAGATGCACCGCGCGCAGCAGATCCATCGAATGCCGCTGCGCCTTGGGGAGGCCGTACAGCCCGGCCTGTATTTCCAGCGTCTCCAGCGGGGTGAAGAAGGGATCGAACAGGATCTCCTGATTGACGATCCCGATCGACGCCTTGGCATTGCGCGGATGCTGATCGATATCGAAGCCCCAGATTGCGGCGGTGCCGCTCGTCTTGCGCACCAGCCCGGCGAGGATATTGATGAGCGTGGATTTGCCCGCGCCGTTCGGGCCGAGCAGGCCGAAGATTTCGCCGGCGGGAACATCGAACGTCACATCGTCGAGCGCGCGCTTGCCGCCCTCATAGGTCTTGCAGAAATTCCGGATGGCGATGGCGGCTTCTGTCATGATGCGTCTGCGTTTACGGCTGACCGCAAATGATTGCTAGGGCGCGCGCGCCTTGCTAATCGCGCGAACCATGTTGCCGCCACCCGAAGTCACCCGCGTCTCCCACCGCCGCGTCGCCTGTGATGGCGCGCATGACGGCATTCCAGCCGCGCTCGGCCATCCGCGCGTGTGGCTGGAGATCGACGATACGGGCTATACCGACTGCGGCTATTGCGACCGCCGCTTCGTGCTGATCGGCGGCCCGGCGGACGGCGCGGACCAGTCCACCCTCCCCGATCACGGCGACGCGGCGGGGCGGTGAACCGCGGCGGCTTTGCCGTGGCGCGTTTCGCGCCTATCTATCGGTAATGACCGCAACCGATCCACGCTCGTTCATCTACCGCGACACACTCGACCCCGAGGCCGCGAAGCGACTCACCGCCAATGCGCTGGCCGCCGCCGACGATGGCGAGCTGTATCTGCAATATCGCAAATCGGAGGCCTTCGGCTTCGATGACGGGCGGCTGAAGACGGCGAGTTACGACACGCATTCCGGTTTCGGCCTGCGCGCCGTTTCAGGCGAGATGACGGCGTTCGCCCACGCCAACGAACTGTCCGACTCGGCGATCAGGCGCGCCGCCGAAACGATGGCGTTGATCGATCCCGCGAAAGGCGCGAAGGCCCCGCCCCCGCAGGGCACCAACCGCCACCTCTATACCGACGCCGATCCGCTCGATCTCGTCCCGTTCGCCGACAAGGTGAATCTGTGTCAGGCGATCGACGCCGCCGCGCGCGCGCGCGATCCGCGCGTCGCGCAGGTGTCGGTCGGGCTGTCCGGCACGTGGAGCGTCGTGGAGATCGTGCGGCCGGATGGCTTCGTCGCCACCGATGTCCGCCCGCTGGTGCGTCTCAACGTCCAGATCGTCGTCGAACACAACGGCCGGCGCGAGACCGGAACGTTCGGAATCGGTGGGCGGTATCTCTACGATTCGCTCTTCGACGAGAAAACGTGGAACCGCGCGATCGACGAGGCGCTGGCACAGGCATTGGTGAACCTCGAGTCGGTAGATGCGCCGGCGGGTGAATTCACCGTCCTGCTGGGGCCAGGCTGGCCCGGCGTGTTGCTGCACGAGGCGATCGGCCATGGGCTGGAGGGCGATTTCAATCGCAAGGGCACGTCCGCCTTCTCCGGCCGGATCGGCGAGCAGGTCGCCGCGCGCGGCGTGACCGTGGTGGACGATGGCTCGATCCAGGATCGGCGCGGTAGCCTGTCGATCGACGACGAGGGGACGCCGACCGGCGAAACGGTGTTGATCGAGGACGGCATCCTCAAGGGCTATATGCAGGATCGCCTCAACGCGCGGCTGATGGGCGTGGCCCCCACCGGGAACGGGCGGCGCGAAAGCTTCGCCCATGCACCCATGCCGCGCATGACCAACACCTTCATGAAGGGTGGCAGCGACGATCCCGCCGAGCTGCTCGGCCGAGTGAAGAACGGCATCTTCGCCAAATCCTTCGGCGGCGGGCAGGTGGATATCGTTTCGGGCAAGTTCGTCTTTTCGTGCACCGAGGCCTACAAGATCGAGGACGGCAGGCTCGGCGCGCCGATCAAGGGCGCGACGCTGATAGGGGACGGCCCGACCGTGCTGACCAAGGTGCTCGGCGTCGGCAATGATTTCGCGCTCGACGAGGGCATCGGCATGTGCGGCAAGGGCGGGCAGAGCGTGCCCGCCGGCGTCGGTCAGCCGACGTTGCTGGTTTCGGGGCTGACGGTCGGCGGGACGGCGGCCTGAGGGCGGCACGCGAGGCCAGCCGAGCGGCAACCGGCGCCCCGGTGCCATAGCGCGTTGCGCGCGCTTGCGCGCTCATGAGGAGAGGCTGGATGTCCGATTTCTTTCCCGCGCTCGATGACGAGCATCGCGCATTCATCGGCAGACAGCCGGTCTTCTTCGTCGCGACGGCGGCGGACGGCGCGCGGATCAACCTGAGCCCCAAGGGGATGGATACGTTCCGCGTGCTCGATCCGGGCACGGTGGCCTATCTCGATCTGGGCGGATCGGGAAACGAAACCCAGGCGCATCTGGCCGCCGACGGACGCATCACCATCATGTTCTGCGCCTTCGACAATCCGGCGTTGATCCTGCGCATCTACGGGCGCGGCCGGTTCGTCGTCGCCGGGGATGAAGGCTATGCCGCGCTTGCCGCCCATTTTCCGCCGCTGCCGGGACAGCGGCAGGTGTTCGTCATCGCGGTGGACAGCGTGCAGACATCGTGCGGCTGGGGTGTGCCGCGCATGACGCTCGCGGCGGAGCGGCAGACCCTGGTCAAATATCATGCGCAACAGGAGCAGGGCCCGCGGCTCGCCAAGATCGCCGGGCGCACGCGCAGTATCGACGGGCTGCCCGTGCGCGTGCAATCCGAGATCCCGCGGGTGAAGGCGTGAGCCTCGTCGAACTTGGCCGTTACGACCGGAACCTCGCCAATATCCTCGTCGGCCGCCTGGAGAGCGAGGGCATTCCGGCCATGGCCTTCGATCAGGGCGCGAGCATCGCGGACGGAAGCTGGTTGCTGATCCGGTGCGCGTGATGGTCGATGCCGAGGATCTCGATATCGCGCGCCGCGTGGTGGGTGCTGCCTGATTCTTGGGCAGCGTTTCGCGACTGCACAAAAACTTGTCGCGCGGTCTGGGCGTGACAAACCCTAACAAAGCCTGAAGCATCATCGTTTCGCCATCTGGCACGACAGTTGCGAAGCGCTCCTGCGGGTAATCCGAAGGGGGCGCGTGATGAAGCTGGTTATTGCCATCATCAAGCCGTTCAAGCTCGAAGACGTGAGGGAAGCCCTCACGACATTGGGCGTTGCCGGCATGACGGTCACCGAGGTCAAAGGGTTCGGCCGCCAGAAGGGCCAGACCGAAATCTACCGGGGGGCCGAATACAGCACCAACATGGTGCCGAAAATCCGCATCGAGGTGGTCTGTCCCTCGTCGATCGCGGACCGCGTCGTGGAAACGATCCAGACGACCGCCAACACCGGCGCCATCGGCGACGGCAAGATCTTCGTCCTCGATGTCGGCCATGCCGTGCGTATCCGCACCGGCGAAACCGACGATACCGCGCTGTGAAGGGGGATATGATGAAGCAAAGCACGAAATTCCTCGGGCTAGGCCTGGTCGCGGCGGTCGCCGTTGCCGCCGCGCCCGCCTGGGCCCAGCCGGTCGCGGCCGCGGCCTCCCCGATCCCGCCGGCGACGGTGAACAAGGGCGATACCGCCTGGCTGCTCGTCTCCTCGCTGCTCGTCCTGATGATGTCGGTGCCGGGGCTCGCGCTGTTCTACGGCGGCCTGGTGCGCACCAAGAACATGCTGAGCGTCCTCACCCAGGTGTTGATGATCGTCTGCATGGTGGCGGTGATCTGGGTGACCTACGGCTATTCGATCGCGTTCACCGGCGGGAACGCGTTCTTCGGCGGCCTCTCAAAAGCGCTTCTGATGGGCGTCGACGCCAACAGCCAGGCGGCGACCTTCTCGAACGGGGTCTATGTTCCCGAGCTTGCCTATATCTGTTTCCAGATGACCTTCGCCTGCATCACGCCGGCGCTGTTCATTGGCTCAGTGGCCGAGCGGGTCAGATTTTCGCCGCTGATGCTCTTCACCGCGCTGTGGGTGACGCTCGTCTATTTCCCGATCGCGCACATGGTGTGGTATTGGGGCGGCCCGGACGCGATCGCCGCCGCCGCGCTCAAGGGCGCGAACGCGCTCACGGCGCAGAATCTCGACGCTGGCTACCTGTTCCAGAAGGGCGCGCTCGATTTCGCGGGCGGCACGGTGGTGCACATCAACGCCGGCATCACCGGCCTCGTCCTCTGCATCCTGCTCGGCAAGCGGATCGGCTTCCCGAAGGAGGCGATGCCGCCGCACTCCCTGACCATGACCATGATCGGCGCCTCGCTGCTGTGGGTGGGCTGGTTCGGGTTCAATGCCGGGTCGAACCTGGAAGCGAACGGCGTCACCGCGGTCGCATTCATCAATACCTTCGTCGCTACCGCCGCCGCCGGCCTCTCCTGGCTGCTGGTGGAACAGATCGTGCGTGGCAAGCCCTCGCTGCTCGGCGCGGCGTCGGGCGTGGTCGCCGGCCTTGTCGCGGTAACACCCGCATCCGGCTTCGCCGGGCCGATGGGTTCGGTGGTACTGGGCCTCATCGTCTCGCCGATCTGTTTCTTCTTCGTCTCCACGGTGAAGTCGAAGTTCGGTTACGATGACAGCCTCGACGTTTTCGGCGTCCACTGCATCGGCGGGATCACCGGCGCGCTGGCGACGGGCATCCTCGTCGCGCCGAGCCTCGGCGGGCAGGGCATTGCCGACTATTCGACCAAGCCGGGCACGATGGTGGCGGGCAGCTACGACATGCTCGGCCAGCTCTGGATCCAGCTTCAGGGGGTTCTCATCACCCTCGTCTGGTCCGGCGTCGGCGCGGCGGTCCTCTTCTTCGTGATCGACAAGCTCTGGGGCATGCGCCCGACCGCCGATGTCGAACGCGAGGGCCTCGACATCGCCGAACATGGCGAGCGGGCCTACCATTATTGAACGGATCGGGGCGGGCGGCGCCCGCCCCCCACGTTGTTCCTCCTGCGGACGATCCTATGCCCGGTGTGCAGACACCGGGCACTTTTTCATTCCGGCGCCCGTTTCGGCCAAAGCCAGCGTCGCGATCGCTTCGGCATGCAATGTCGTGGTGTCGAACAACGGCACCGCGCTGCCCTCGGAGCAGATCAGCAACATTATCCCGGTGCAGCCGACAATCGCCGCTTGCGCGCAGGCCGAAACCCAGCGCGCAATCGCCTCGCGGTAGATCACGCGCGATTCAGGCCACACATCCCGGCGACCGGTTCGTCATGGATGATGCGATGGATGGCCATCCGATCGGCTGCGCCCGGCATCAGCCTCTCGATCTTGTAGCGCTCGTGCGACCGCCCTTTGTAGAACGGCGGCTCCATCGCGAAATGAGGCGGTGATAGTGTGCAGAGCTTTCGCGGCTCATCCCGCCGTCAGACCGATCATCTTCATGCGACGACTGGATAGGGGGGCCGCAAGGGAGGCCGGCGCATCGCGCTCAGCCGGCGGGCAGCTTGATTTCGAACAATGTCGGCCAGCGCTTGCCGGTGATGAACAGACGGCGCCTCGCCGCATCCCATGCGATGCCGTTCGCGACCGCCTCGATATCGTCCGCGATGCCGATCTCACCGACGATCGCGCGCAGATCGATGATCGCGTTTACCCGCCCGCTCGCCGGATCGATGCGGACGATGAATGGCGAGCGCCAGACGTTCGCGAGGATCGCGCCGTCCACCGCTTCCAGCTCATTGAGCTGATCGAGCGGCTTGCCGTTCAGCGTCACCGCGATCCGGCGCCGGACCGCGAAGGTGGCAGGATCGTGCACCGTGAGTGTCGACGAGCCATCGGAGCGGACAAGCGAATCGCCGAGCGTCGTCAGCCCCCAGCCCTCGCCGCGATAGCGCATGCTGCCGACCCGTTTCAGCCTTGCGCCGCTCCAGCGATACGCGATGCCGCCGTGCCAGGTGAGGCTTACCAGCCCATCCTTCCAGCCCGTCAGCCCCTCACCGAACATGTCGGCGGGAATCGTCGATCGCGCCTGCACGCGTCCCGTCGCGATATCGACGCAGCGGACGTCGGATCGCCCTTCCAGACCGACGCTTTCGTACATTTTGCCATGGTGCCAGACGAGCCCCTCGGTGAACGCGGCGCGATCGTGCGGAAAGCGCGCTACGACCACCGGAATCAGCACGGCAGGGGTGGCCGGCGGCGGATCGGCCGCCACGGCCGCAGGGATCGCCAGCAGGAACAGCGGGAACCAGCGCACGGTCATGCCGACCACTCCATACACACAATCGTTCCCTGCCAACGCATCGACCGCTCAGCCGCCGTTGAGCTGGGCTTCACCGAAAACGAGAGCGGCCCGCCCGACATGAGTCGGACGGGCCGCCATGGACCGGAGACGGGCCGATCAGCTCGACTGCTGAAGGTTCACTGCGGCATATTTGCCGCGACGATCCACCTCGATCTCGAACGACAGGCGATCGCCCTCGTTCAGACTGCCGAGGCCGGCGCGCTCGACTGCCGAGATATGGACGAAGGCATCAGGCTGGCCATCATCGCGCTGGATGAAGCCGAAGCCCTTCATCGCGTTGAAGAACTTGACCGTGCCGGTCGCCTTCTCGCCGGTAAGCTGGCGCTGCGCGCCGCCGGCGGCACCGCCGCGCGGACCGCCGAAGCCGCCGTCGCGCGGGCTGTCGAAACCGCCCTCGCGTGGCGCACGTTCCTGGACCGGCATCGGCTCGCCATCGATCTTCAGCTCGGTAGCCGAAATACGGCCGCCACGATCGACGAGCGTGAAGCCGAGCGGCTGGCCCTCGGCAAGGCCGGTGAGCCCGGCCTGTTCGACTGCGGAGATGTGCACGAACACGTCCTCGCCGCCGTCATCACGCACGACGAAGCCGAAACCCTTCTGCGCGTTGAAGAATTTTACGACGCCCGTGCCTTCGCCGACAACCTGGGGCGGCATACCGCCACCACCGCCGCCACGGAAACCACCGCCGCCGCCGCCGCCGAAGCCGCCACCGCCGCCGCGGAAACCACCGCCGCCGCCGCCGCCGAAGCCGCCACCGCCGCCACGGAAACCGCCGCCGCCGCCGAAGCCGCCACGATCACCGAAACCACCACCGAAGTCGCCGCCGCCGCCGAAATCATCGCCGCCGAAACTATCGCGCTTGTCGCGGCCGCGTCCGCCACGTTGCCCGCGGTTACCTTTGTCGAAACCCATAAACCCCGTTCGTCTTCCCGTCCGCCCGACTTAGCCGTCAAGGGGTGCGCGCTGGACGGCGAGCAGCAACCACACCTCTTCGGGCGCCAAACCTTTCGCGCCTCAATCGTGGTCATAGCCCAGCTTTGTCTCAACCGCGAACGGAATCGTGTGCGACAGGGCGCTCAACATCGCGTTACTTACGATACTGTCGCATCATAAGCACAGGTGGGCGCACATGAGGAGAGGCTAACCACCAAATATAGCTTCCGTTTTTCGTCGGCCCGCTGGCTGAAACCCAAACCTCTCCCGCCGATTCGCGGTATTTCACCGCATCACTTTCGCCCGCACGACTTCGGGGGCCATTGAGCGACGCCCTCCGCATCGCTAGGGCAGCATGATGACCGTTCATTTCCACGAGGAAGATCTGCCGGGCGACGTGTTCGCGCCGGGCGCGGCGATCGCCGTCGATACCGAGACGATGGGGCTTATCACGTCGCGTGATCGCCTGTGCCTCGTCCAGCTCTCGGATGGGGCCGGTGACGAGCACCTCGTGCGATTCGCGCCGGCCTCCGATTATGCCGCGCCGAACCTGCGCGCGGTGCTGGGCGATCCGGAGCGGCTGAAGCTTTATCATTTCGCCCGTTTCGATGTCGCCGCGATCAGGCACTATCTCGGCGTCGTCGCGGCGCCCGTATATTGCACGAAGATCGCCTCGCGGCTGGTCCGCACCTATACCGATCGGCACGGATTGAAGGAACTGGTGCGCGAACTGCTGGGACAGGACATCTCAAAGCAGCAGCAATCATCGGACTGGGGCAGCCCGGAATTGTCGGAAGCGCAGAAAGACTATGCCGCATCCGACGTGCGCTTTCTCCACCGGCTGAAGGAAGAATTTGACCGGCGGCTGGCGCGCGAGGGACGCGCCGCGCTGGCACAGGCCTGCTTCGATTTCCTGCCGCATCGCGCCGAACTTGATCTGGCGGGCTGGCCGGAAATCGATATTTTCGCCCATGCCTGATTCAGCAGCCCAGGCGCTCGACGCGCGCCAGCGGTGGGCGCGGCCTGGCGGCCCGCACGATCGCGTCGTCGCCGCCGCCAATTGGGCGCTGCCGGTGCTGATCGGCGTTCTCAGCGCCTTTCTGGTAATGGCGCCGCTGACGACGGGCGGCGATGTCTCCTTCGTGCTCGACAAGAACAAGGTGGAGGTTGCGCGGGAACGAATGAAGATCCAGGCGGCGCGGTATCGCGGGGCTGACGGCAAGGGCCAGCCCTTCGAGCTGACCGCCGGTTCGGCGATCCAGAAAAGCTCGGCCGAGCCCATCGTCCAGCTTCAGCAGCTGGCCGCCAACATCCGGCTGAACGACGGCCCCGCCTCCCTGGTCGCGGATCGCGGGCGCTACAACATGGATAACGAACAGGTGCAGGTCGACGGGCCGATTTCGTTCCGCGCGCCCGACGGCTATACGCTCGACACGCAAGACGCGCTGGTCGATCTCAAGACGCGCCGAATGCAATCGGGCAAGGCCGTGACGGGCACCGTACGCCAGGGCACGTTCAGCGCCGACAAGCTCGATGCCGATCTGGATTCCCATACCGTGACGCTCATCGGCAACGCGCGCTTGCACATCTCGCCGAGACGAACGAAATAGCGCCGTGATGAACCGCCCAGCCCTGCTCCTGCTGCTCGTCGCCGGAACGGCGCATGCGCAGACGCGTCATGATTCCACCGCACCGATCGATTTCGGGGCCAATCAGATCCAGTTGCAGGACAAGGCGAATCGCGCGGTGCTGACGGGCAACGTGGCGGTGAAGCAGGCGGAGATGACGCTGAACGCCCAGCGCATGACCGTCGCCTATACCGGTCAGGTCGTCGACGGAAATCCCCAGGTCTCTCGGCTCGATGCCGCGGGCGGCGTCGTCGTCAGGCGGCCGAACCAGGTGGCGAAGAGCCAATATGCGGTCTACGATCTCAACCGCAGGATCATCACGATGATCGGCGGCGTCTCGCTTGAACAGGGCGGGTCGAATACCGTGAATGGCGGAAGATTGACGCTCAACCTCGATACCGGGCGAGCGGTGATCGACGGCTCCGCCGCGCGCGCGGCCAATGGCCCCGTCAGCGGCGGCACCGTAACCTCGGCTCCGTCGGGTCGGGTATCGGGGACGTTTTCCGTGCCGAAGCGCGCGAACGGCGCGTCGACCGACAGCAAGAACTGACGGCGCGGGGGCTTTCATAATTGCGCCGGCTCGGGCAAAAGAGCCATGCATGAATCCTGCCAACTGCGCGCGCATCGGGCGGGCGGCATCCACGAAGCTGCGAGATCGGCGCGAATATGAATGACGTGACGAGCATGGACACGATCGAGCCGATCGCCGAACCGTTCGTAGCCAGCGGGCTGCAAGTGGTGTCGATCGCCAAAAGCTACGACAAGCGCGTCGTGCTGAGCGACGTCTCCGTCTCGGTCGGGCGCGGCGAAGTGATCGGGCTGCTCGGTCCCAACGGCGCCGGCAAGACGACCTGCTTCTATTCGGTGATGGGGCTGGTGAAGCCGGATGCCGGGCGTATCATGCTCGACGGGCAGGATATCACCGGGCTGCCGATGTATCGCCGCGCGATTCTCGGCCTCGGGTATCTCCCGCAGGAAACCTCGATCTTTCGCGGTCTGACGATCGAGAAGAATATTCTCGCGGTGCTCGAGCTCAACGTTCGCGATCCGGCGCTGCGTCAGCAACGGCTCGATCAGCTTCTGGACGAGTTCGGCCTCACCCGTTTGCGCGCCGCGCCAGCGATGGCCCTGTCCGGCGGTGAGCGGCGGCGCGCGGAAATCGCGCGGGCGCTGGCCGCCGACCCCAAGATCATGTTGCTCGACGAGCCGTTCGCCGGCATCGACCCCATCTCGATCGCGGACATCCGCGATCTGGTGAAGGATCTGAAGCGCCGCGATATCGGCGTGCTCATCACCGACCACAATGTGCGCGAGACGCTCGATATCGTCGACCGCGCCTATATCATCTATGATGGCCGGGTGCTGTTCACCGGCTCCCCGGAAGAACTGGTGGCCGACGCGAATGTCCGCCGCCTCTATCTGGGTGAGGGATTCTCCTTGTGACGCGCCGGGCCGATATCGCGGAATAGCTGATGTCGCTCGCCCCGCGCCTCGATCTGCGACAATCCCAGTCGCTGGTGATGACGCCGCAACTTCAGCAGGCGATCAAGCTGCTGGCGCTGTCCAACCTCGAGATCGAGGGTGTCATCGCCGAGGAACTGGAGAAGAACCCGCTCCTTGAGGCAACCAGCCCCTCCTCGGACGACGCCCCGATCGCTGAGCGCGAGCCGGTCGACGCGCCGCGCGACGAACCGGCCGGCGCGGACGAACTGGTGATCGCCGGGGAAGCGGCTGGCGAAACCCTGGACGTGGATATCGCCGCCGAGCGCTTCGACGATGGCGCGAGCGATTCGATCGGGCTTGGCGGGGCAGGCCCGGGCAGCATCGCGAGCGAGGACGGCCCCGACCTCGACGCCTTCGCCCAAAATCCCCCCAGCCTTGCTGATCATCTCGGCAATCAGGCCGGAAACGTCCTGTCCGGGGCGCAACTCACGATCGCGCAACATCTGATCGACCTGATCGACGAGGCGGGATATCTCACCGCCAACCTGCTCGATATCGCGACGCGGCTTGGCGTGCCGCTCGCGATGATCGAGGATGTGCTGGCGGTGATCCAGACGTTCGATCCCACCGGCGTGGGCGCGCGCGATCTCGCCGAATGTATCGCGCTGCAGGCCAGGGAGGCGGATCGATACGACCCCTGCATGGCGCGACTGATCGATCACCTCGATCTGCTCGCGCGGGGCGAGATCGCGCGGCTGAAGCGCATCTGCCAGGTGGATGACGAGGACATGGCGGACATGATCCGCGAACTGCGCGGCTATGATCCGAAGCCCGGCTGCCGATACGGCGGGGACCCGGCGCCTGCGGTGGTGCCCGATCTCTTTGTCGCCCGCACGCACGCCGGCTGGGTGATAGAATTGAACAACGCGACGCTGCCGCGCGTGCTGATAAACCGTCGATACTATAGCGAGCTGGCCGCCGGCCCACAGAACAAGGCATCGAAGGCGTGGCTGAGCGATTGCCTCGCCAGCGCCAACTGGCTGGTGAAGGCGCTCGATCAGCGCCAGCGCACGATCATCCGCGTCGCGACCGAAATCGTGAAGCAGCAGGAAGCGTTTTTCCTGAAAGGCGTCGCGCATCTGCGCCCACTCACGCTGCGACAGATCGCCGATGCGATCGAGATGCATGAATCGACTGTCAGCCGCGTGACCGGCAACAAATATCTGAGCTGCGCGCGCGGGCAGTTCGAGCTGAAATATTTCTTCACGTCCGGCATCGCTGCGGCGGACGGCGGCGATGCCGTGTCCGCGGAAGCGGTGAAGGCGGCGATCCGCGGCTTGATCCAAGGCGAGGGCGCGAAGATCCTGTCCGACGATACGCTGGTCGAACTGCTCAACGCCAAGGGCTTCGACATCGCGCGCCGCACCGTTGCGAAATATCGGGAAGCGCTGGGCATCGGCAGCTCGGTGCAGCGCCGCCGGCAGAAAGCCCTGGAGGGCGCCGGCTGACCGTCACCCGCGCTCCACCGTTTCGCGCAGCCATGCCACCACCGCCTGAATACGCGGTGTCGCCAGCCCGTCGGCATGGGTGACGAGCCAGAACGCGCGTATAAGCTCCAGCGGCGGAAGCTCCGGAACGAGCCGCGGATCACGCGCGGCGATGAAATCCGGCAGAATGCCGATCGCCGCTCCTGACGCCACTGTCGCGTGCTGCACATTGATGCTGGTGCTGCGCAGCCGCGCGACAAGGCCGTCGTGCAGCTCCGAAAGATAATCCAGCTCGGGCGCGTGAAGATGTTCCGGCACATAGCTCGCCAGCACGTGGCGTTCGAGCGCGGCGGCGGTATCCGGCATCCCGGCTGTCGCCAGATAGCCGGGCGTCGCATAGAGCCGGAGGCGATATTCGACCAGCCGGACCGCGGTAAGCTGCCGGTTGCGCGGCCGCGCGAGCATCACCGCGATATCCGCCTCGCGCTTTGACGGGTCGAGCAGGCCCGATGCGGTGATGAGATCGAGCCGGATGCGCGGATTGGCCGACGCGAAGCGCGGCATCGCCGGGGCGAGCACATGGGTCGCCAGGCCCTCCGCCACGCTCAGCCGCACATGGCCTGCCACCCCCTTTGCCACCTTTCCCTCGGTCGCCGCGGATATTGCCGCATCGATCGTCTCGGCATGCGGGAGCAAAGTCTGCCCGCTTTCCGACAGTCGTCGTTCGCCCGCGACTGTCTCGAAAAGCGGCGCACCGACGGCTTCTTCCAGCCGCGCCAGCCGCCGCGCGACGGTGGTGGCGTCAACGCCGAGCGCCCGCGCGGCAGGCGCGATGCGCCCGGCGTGCGCCACCGCAAGGAACATGCGCAGATCATCCCAATTCCGCATCAGCTCGCCCTTTCCGTGCAAAAACGCAGCTCACCCCGGCAAATTAAACGGGTTGAGCGCATAATTGCCGTGCGTCTACAAGCCGGCGCAACAACGAATCCCCTGGAGAGGCTTCCCATGCGCGTCATCGATCATCTCATCGCCGGCCATTCCGGCGGCGGCGCTGGCCGCACCGCCGACGTGTTCGATCCGAACACCGGCAAGGTGCAGGCCCGGGTCACGCTGGGTACCCAGGCCGATCTCGATCGTGCGGTGGCGGCGGCGCAGGCGGCGCAGCCCGCATGGGCGGCCACGAATCCGCAGCGCCGCGCACGCGTCATGTTCCGCTTCAAGGAACTGGTCGAGGCGAACATGCAGAGCCTCGCCGAACTTCTCGCGTCCGAGCATGGCAAGGTCGTCGCCGACGCGAAGGGCGATATCCAGCGGGGGCTGGAAGTGGTGGAGTTCGCCTGCGGCATCCCGCATGTCCTGAAGGGGGAATATACCCAGGGTGCGGGGCCGGGGATCGACGTCTATTCGATGCGCCAGCCGCTTGGCATCGGAGTCGGCATCACGCCGTTCAACTTCCCGGCGATGATCCCGCTGTGGATGGGCGCGGTGGCGACCGCGTGCGGCAACGCCTTCATCCTGAAGCCGTCCGAACGCGACCCGTCTGTGCCGGTGCGCCTGGCCGAGCTGTTCCGCGAGGCGGGGATACCGGAGGGTATCTTCCAGGTCGTCCATGGCGACAAGGAAATGGTCGACGCGATCCTCGATCATCCGGCGATCGCGGCCGTGAGCTTCGTCGGCTCCTCGGATATCGCCCACTACGTCTATCGGCGCGGCGTGGATGCGGGGAAGCGCGTGCAGGCGATGGGCGGCGCGAAGAATCACGGCATCGTGATGCCGGATGCTGACCTGGATCAGGTGGTCGCGGATCTTTCCGGCGCTGCCTTCGGCTCGGCGGGCGAACGCTGCATGGCGCTTCCGGTGGTGGTGCCCGTAGGCGACAAGACGGCCGACGCGCTGCGCGAAAAGCTGATCCCCGCGATCGACGCGCTGCGCGTCGGCGTCTCTACCGATGCCGAGGCGCATTACGGCCCGGTCGTGACGGCACAGCACCGCGAGCGGATCGAGAACTGGATCCAGACCGGCGTCGATGAGGGCGCCGAGCTGGTGGTCGATGGGCGCGGCTTCAAGTTGCAGGGGCATGAGGAGGGCTTCTTCATCGGCCCGACGCTGTTCGATCATGTCACGCCGCAAATGTCCGCCTACAGGGAGGAGATCTTCGGCCCGGTGCTCCAGATCGTCCGCGCGCCCGATTTCGAGACGGCGGTGCGCCTGCCGAGCGAGCATCAATACGGCAATGGCGTCGCGATCTTCACGCGCAATGGTCATGCCGCGCGCGAATTTGCGGCACGCGTGAATGTCGGGATGGTCGGCATCAACGTGCCGATCCCGGTGCCCGTCGCCTACCATAGCTTCGGCGGCTGGAAGCGCTCGGCGTTCGGCGACACCAACCAGCACGGCATGGAAGGCGTCAAGTTCTGGACCAAGGTGAAGACGGTGACGCAGCGGTGGCCCGACGGATCGACAGACGAGGGCAACGCGTTCGTCATTCCGACGATGGGGTGACAAGCCAACCCTGCCGACGCCGGGAGAACGACCGATGAAACGCGCCATTGCCCTTATGATTCTTGTTGCGCTCGGCGCGTGCAAGGCGCCCGTTGCGGAGCAACGCAGCGCCGCGCCCGATCCGGGCATCGCGAACGACGCCGCGACCGCTTCCGGGGCGTTGCCAACGCAGGCGCCAAGCCCCATCCCGGACAAGCGGATACCCGTGTCCTTCCAGGGGCGCTGGGGCCTCGTGCCCGCGGATTGCACCACCACCAACGGCGACGAAAAGGGGCTGATGACGGTGACTGCCGACCGTCTCAGCTTCTACGAATCGCGCGCGACCATCACGAAGCTGGTGGCCGTTTCTCCGACCGTGCTGGACGCCACGCTCGCTTTCTCGGGCGAGGGACAGACGTGGGAGGAGAAAACGCCGCTGACGCTGTCGGAGAACGGCACGGTGCTGAGCCGTGTCGCTGACGGACAGACCTTGCGCTACACCCGTTGTGCGGCTTGAGAGGAAAGATGACCAACCAGTTCGACCTCACCGACGACCAGCGCGAAATCCAGGAGCTCGCGCGCCGCTTCACCGCCGACCGGATCACCCCGTTCGCGGCGGAGTGGGACGAGAAGCATCATTATCCCGTCGATGTTTGGAAGGCGGCCGGCGAACTCGGCTTTGGCGCGATCTACGTCGCGGAGGAATCGGGCGGTATCGGGCTGGGCCGGCTGGAAGCGGCCCTCATCATGGAGGCGATGGCCTATGGCTGTCCCGCGACGAGCGCCTTCATCTCGATCCACAATATGGCGACGTGGATGATCGATCGCTTCGGGGATCAGGCGCTCCGGGATCGCTTCCTGCCCGATCTTGTCGGCATGAACAGGATCGCCAGCTATTGCCTGACCGAGCCGGGCTCCGGCTCGGACGCCGCCGCGCTCAAGACAAGCGCGCGGCGCGACGGCGATCATTACGTGCTCAACGGCACGAAGCAGTTCATTTCCGGCGCGGGCTATAACGACATCTATGTCTGCATGGTACGCACCGGCGACGAGAAGTCGAAAGGCATTTCCTGCCTCGTGATCGAGAAGGATACGCCGGGCCTGTCGTTTGGCGCGCCGGAGAAGAAACTCGGGTGGAACGCCTCGCCGACAGCGCAGGTGATCTTCGAGGATTGCCGCGTGCCGGTGGAGAACCGCGTCGGCGCGGAAGGCGACGGTTTTCGTTTTGCGATGGCCGGGCTTGACGGCGGCCGGCTCAACATCGGCGCGTGCTCGCTGGGCGGGGCGCAGCGCTGCCTCGACGAATCGGTGAACTACGCCAAGGAACGCCAGCAGTTCGGCCAGCCGATCGCCGATTTCCAGAATACGCAATTCACGCTCGCGGACATGGCGACCGATCTGGAGGCCGCTCGCGCGCTGCTGTATCTTGCCGCGGCGAAAGTGAACGCCAACGCTCCCGACAAGTCGCGCTTCTCGGCAATGGCCAAGCGGCTGGCGACGGACAGCGGATCGAGCATCGTCGATCGCGCGCTCCAGCTCCACGGCGGCTATGGCTATCTGCGCGATTATCCGATCGAGCGCTTCTGGCGCGATCTTCGCGTGCATTCGATCCTTGAGGGCACCAATCAGGTCATGCGGATGATCGTCGGGCGGGAGTTGACGCGGCAATGACCGGCGATCTCATTGTCGAAACCGACGGCGGCGCAGGGCGTATCCGCCTGAACCGCCCCAAAGCGATCCATGCGCTCAACACCGCGATGTGCCAGGGCGTGCTGGACGCGCTTGAAACCTGGCGTGCCGACGATGCGATCCGCGTCGTCACGATCGATCATGCCGAAGGCAGAGGTTTCTGCGCAGGCGGCGATATTCGGATGCTTGCCGAGAGCGGCGCGAAAGACGGGGCGGAGGCGCGCCACTTCTTCCACACCGAATATCGCATGAACCACCGGCTGTTCACTTACGCGAAGGACACGGTCGCGTTCATGGACGGGATCACGATGGGCGGCGGTGTCGGCATCTCGCAGCCGTGCCGCTATCGCGTCGCGACCGAGAACACGCGGCTCGCCATGCCGGAGACGGGCATCGGGCTGTTCCCCGATGTCGGCGGCGGCTGGTATCTCTCGCGACTGCCGGGACGGATCGGGCAGTATCTGGCGCTGACGGGGCACCGCCTGGATGGCGCGGAATGTTTCGCACTTGGCCTCGCCACCCATTATCTGCCGGCCGATAAGCTGCCGGAGGCAAAGGTGCGGATCGGCGAAGGGACGAAAGCGGCGCTCGATTCGCTCGCCGTGCCAGCGCCTGATGCCGCGATAGTCGCGCGCCGGGGCAAGATCGACCATCTGTTCGCCGCCGACCGGCTGGAGGATATCTTCGCCGCGCTCGCCGCCGACGACAGCGATTTCGCGCGCGAGACGCTGGCGACGCTCAAGACCAAATCGCCGCAGACGATGAAGGTCAGCCTCAAGCTGTTGCTCGACGGCAAGGCGATGCCGACGTTCGAGGACGAGATGCGGCAGGAATATGCGGTCGGCAGCCGCGTCGTGCAGCGCCACGATTTCCTCGAAGGCGTCCGCGCGGTGATCGTCGACAAGGATAATGCGCCGAAATGGAATCCACCCACGCCGGAGGAGGTGAGCGATCATCTGATCGATCAGATTTTCGCGCCACTGCCGGATGGAGAGGCGTGGACGCCGGCCTGAACCGACCCGATCAGTGGAGAGAATGATGCCTGATTACGCCAATATCCTGGTCGAGCAGCGCGACGCCGTCACGCTTGTGACGCTCAATCGGCCGCAATCGCTGAACGCGCTCAATTCAGATGTGCTGGCCGATCTCGCCGCCGCTTTCGGCGCCTATGACAGGGATGACAGCCAGCGTTGCCTGGTCCTCACCGGTGCGGGGGAGAAGGCCTTCGCCGCCGGCGCGGACATCAAGCAGATGGCGGATATGGCGGCGGCCGATTTCTTTCTCCAGGATTTTTTCGCCGGCTGGCAGACAGGCGTGGTCGCCACCCGCAAGCCGTGGATCGCGGCGGTCAACGGTTTTGCGCTGGGCGGCGGATGCGAGCTGGCGATGATGGCCGATTTCATCATCGCCGCCGACACCGCGAAGTTCGGCCAGCCCGAGATCAAGCTTGGCGTCGCGCCCGGCATGGGTGGATCGCAGCGGCTGACGCGCGCGATCGGCAAGGCGAAGTCGATGGAAATGTGCCTCACCGGGCGAATGATGGATGCGGCCGAGGCGGAGCGCTCGGGCCTGGTCGCCCGCGTCGTGCCGCTTGCCGATCTGGTCGCGGACGCGCTGAAGACGGCCGCGACGATCGCGTCCATGCCGCCGATGGCCGCGATGGTGAACAAGGAAATGATCAACATGGCGTTCGAGACCAATCTTGCGCAGGGCATTCTGACGGAGCGCCGCCTGTTCCAGATCCTCACCGCGACAGAGGACAAGGCCGAGGGGATGGCCGCCTTCATCGAGAAACGCGCGGGCGTGTGGAAGGGCCGGTAACCTCCCGCCGATCCGGGCTACGACGACACAAGAGAGGATGTGAAGATGGCGCGCGTTGGTTTCATCGGGCTGGGCAACATGGGCGGCGGGATGGCCGCGAACCTAGCGCAGAAGGGGCACGACGTCCGCGCCTTCGACCTTTCCACCGAGGCGCTGGACAAGGCAAAGGCGGCGGGCTGCCTGCCGGTCGGGTCCGCGCGTGAGGCAGCCGAGGGCGCGGAAGCGGTTATCACGATGCTGCCCGCCGGCCGGCATGTCGAGCAGGTGTACGCCGATAGCGTCCTCGATGTCGCGTCGCCCGTCGCGATCCTGATCGATTGCTCGACGATCGACGTCGCCACCGCCAAGCGCGTCGCCGAAATGGCGGCGGCCAAGGGAGTGACCGCGGTCGATGCGCCGGTATCGGGCGGGATCGCCGCCGCGAACGCCGGTACGCTCACCTTCATGGTCGGCGGATCGAGGGAGGCATTCGATCGCGCCCAGCCCTTCCTCGCCGATATGGGCAAGGCGGTGATTCACGCCGGCGTGGGCGGCGCCGGGCAGGCGGCGAAGATCTGCAACAACATGATCCTCGGCGCGGAAATGATCGCGACATGCGAGGCGTTCGTGCTGGCACGCAAGCTTGGGCTGGCACCACAGGCGTTCTTCGATATCGCCAGTGTCTCGTCGGGGCAGAGCTGGTCGATGACCAGCTATTGCCCGGTTCCCGGCGTGGGCCCCGAAACCCCGGCCGATCGCGATTATCAGGGCGGTTTCGCCGCCGCGCTGATGCTCAAGGATTTGCGGCTGGCGATGGAGGCGGCCGCAAGCGTCGATGCGCAGGTGCCGATGGGAACGCGCGCGCGCGAACTTTACGAAGCCTATGCCGGCGCCGGCAACGGGGAGCGCGATTTCTCCGGCATCATCAGGATGCTGGACGCGGCGCCATGAGCGTCGCGTTCCGCCGCGAGAGCGACGAGGAGCACAAGGAACCGCGCTTCGAGCTGCCGCTCCCGTCCGGTGCCAATATCGTCACGCCGCGCGGACGGGCGCTGATCGACGAGCGGATCGCACGACTGGAGGCCGAGCAGTGCACCGCCGACGAGGCGCGCCGTACGGAGATCGCGCGCGAACTGCGCTACTGGCAAACGCGGCGTGTCACCGCGATCCTGGCGCCATCGCCGCCGGCTGACGAAATTGCGTTCGGCAGCCGCGTGCGCTTCACGCTCAACGGACATACGCGGACGATCGAGATCGTCGGAGACGACGAGGCCGATCCGGCGGCGGGCAAGCTCGCCTTTTCAGCGCCGCTCGCACGCGCGCTTATCGGTGCCGGGGAAGGCGATGTTTTGCCCTTCGCCGGCCAGGCGGAGGCGATCACCATCCTCTCGCTGGAGCCAGCGTTCACACGCTGACGCTGGAGACTTGCCGCGCGCTTCGACCGCGTTACAGCTAGCTGCCGGGCCGCCGGCCCGAATGGGGGAGCAGGGCCAGGATGGCGAATATCGCGGATCAGGAGAGTGCCTGGCACGATCACGACGCGGATCCTTCGGCGGCGGACATCCGGCTCGTCATCTCGGCATCGGCGCTAGGCACCGTGTTCGAATGGTATGATTTCTTCATCTACGGCACGCTCGCGGCATCCGGGATCATCGGCCGCACCTTCTTTCCCGCCGGAAACGAGACGTTGCAGACGCTGCTCGCCTGGGCCGGCTTCGCGGTAGGCTTCGGTTTCCGCCCGATCGGCGCGGTGTTGTTCGGCTATCTCGGTGACCGGCTGGGGCGCAAATATACCTTTCTGGTGACCATCACCCTGATGGGCGTCGCCACCGCCGGCGTCGGCCTCGTCCCATCCTACCAGGATATCGGGATGGCGGCGCCGATCCTCGTGCTGCTGCTCCGTATCGCGCAGGGGCTGGCGCTGGGCGGCGAATATGGCGGTGCGGCCGTGTATGTCGCGGAACATTCCCCACCCGGCAAATCCGGCTTCTACACCAGCTTCATCCAGGCCGGCGTGATCGGCGGCTTCATTCTCAGCATCGCGGCGATCCTGTTCTTCAAGGCGACGCTGGCCGGCGCGTGGGAGAGCTGGGGCTGGCGCGCGCCATTCCTGTTCTCCGTGGTGCTGCTCGCGATTTCCTTGTGGATGCGGCTGAAACTTTCAGAGAGCCCGGTTTTCAAGGCGATGCGCGCTGCGGGAGAGCGGGCGAAGAATCCGCTGGTGGAAAGCTTCACCTATCCCGGCAACCTCAAGCGGATGCTGGTCGCGCTGTTCGGCATCGCTGCCGGGCTGACGGTGATCTGGTACACGGCGATGTTCTCGGTCCTCTCCTTCCTTCAGACGACGATGCGGCTGGACGAGACGATGGCGCAGCTCATCACCGGCGCGGGCGCGCTGATGGGCGTCGGCTGGTTCGTGCTGTTCGGCTGGCTGTCCGATCTCGTCGGGCGCAAGAAGCCGATCGTGATCGGCTACATCATGACGCTGATCCTGCTGTTTCCGATCTTTCAGGTGATGGGCGCTGCGGCCAATCCCGGGCTGGCGCGCGCGGCGGAGCGGGCGCCCGTGGTAGTGTCCGGTCCGCATTGCGCTTATTCCCCCTTCGCCTCGAAGCAGGCGGACGATTGCGCACGGCTTCTGGAATATTTCTCGAAGAAGGGCGTCGCCTATACCCAGCAGAAGACGCCTGTGACCAGCGTTTCCATCGGGGGCGAGCCAGTCGCGGATCATACGCCAGCCGGGCTGGACAAGGCGCTGGCGGATGCCGGATATGACCTGAAGCGGGTGACGCCCGGCGCACGCAACATCGCGCTGATCCTGATCGCGATCCTCGCCATCACCGCGCTTTCCGGGATCACCTACGGCCCGGTCGCGGCACTGCTGTCAGAGATGTTTCCACCCGCGATCCGCTACAGCTCGCTATCGATCCCATATCATCTCGGCACGGGTTATTTCGGCGGATTCCTGCCGTTCATCAGCCAATATATCGTCGCGCGCACCGGCAACCCGTTTGCCGGGCTTTGGTATACCTGGATCATCACATTGATCGCGCTGATCGTCACGGTTCTGTGGCTCAAGGAAGATCGCCACGGCCATATCGTGACCTAGCCGATGATCCACGCCATGGCGCGCGCCCGCTGGCCGGTGGCATTGAACCAATCACCCTGCCGCCCGTCGCTTGATGCCGTTGCGCTCGTCCACAACTGCCGTCTGCTCGATCGGATGAGCGGCGCGGCGTCGTGCGGCGGCTGGCGGACCCGGGGTGCCGTGATTTCTTGATCGCGAACCGGGCGGAGGCGCGCGCGCTGGTGGATACCGGCGTGACCGTTTCGGTGTTTCACGGCGTCCGCGCCGGGGATATGGCGCTGGCCGACCGGCCCAACGCCCGGCCTGCGCGCAACACGCCTACGCAGGTGAAGCGCTGGAAACAGGCCGGCGCTGGCCTTTGAGACGTCATGGTGAATACCGGGACGAACGGGCCAGGCGCATCGGCCCCGCCGATGCGGAGACGGTCGATCATCGCTCCACGCACATTGCGATGCCCATGCCCCCGCCGATGCAAAGCGTAGCCAGCCCCCGCTTCGCATCGCGGCGCTGCATTTCGTAGATCAGGGTTGTCAGCACGCGTGCCCCGCTTGCGCCGATCGGATGGCCGATCGCGATCGCGCCGCCATTCACGTTCACCTTTGCGGCATCCCAGCCCAATTCCTTGCCCACCGACAGCGCCTGCGCCGCGAATGCCTCATTCGCCTCGATCAGGTCGAGGTCCGCGAGCGTCCAGCCGGCCTTCTCCAGCGCCCGCTTTGTCGCCGGTACGGGGCCGATTCCCATGATCGATGGATCTACTCCCGCCGACGCCCAGGAGCGGATCGTGGCAAGGATCGGCGCACCGCGTCTCTCCGCTTCGGCGCGGCTCATCACCACCAGCGCCGCCGCACCGTCGTTCAGCCCGCTCGCGTTCGCGGCGGTGACGGTGCCGTCCTTTTTGAACGCCGGCCGCAAGCCTGATACGCTATCGATCGTCACACCGTCACGGATATATTCGTCCGCCTCGACGATCGTGTCGCCTTTGCGGCCCTTGATTGTGACCGGCGCTATTTCCGCAACGAAACGCCCAGCAGCCCTGGCGGCGGCTGCCTTGTTCTGGCTGCCGACCGCAAACTCGTCCTGTGCCTGACGCGTCACCTGATACTCAACCGCGAGGTTTTCTGCCGTCATTCCCATATGATAGCCGTTAAAGACGTCGGTCAGGCCATCCTTTATCATCGTGTCGATCAATTCGATCGCGCCCATCTTCTGTCCAGCGCGCAGCGCCTGCGCGTGGTTCGAGAGCGACATGCTCTCCTGCCCCCCAGCCACTACGATCGTCGCATCGCCCGTCTGGACCGCCTGCGCCGCAAGCGCGACCGCGCGCAAGCCGGAGCCGCACACCTGATTGACTCCCCAGGCCGGCACCTCCTTCGGCACGCCGGCCGCCATCGAAGCCTGACGGGCGGGATTTTGCCCCTGCGCGGCGGTAAGCACCTGGCCCAGGATCACCTCGCTCACCTCGTCGCTTGCCACTCCGGCCTGCGCGAGCGCTGCCTCGATCACCACGCGCCCCAGTTCATGCGCCGGAACCGTGGCAAAGGCCCCGAGGAAGCTGCCGACAGGGGTACGTTTGGCGGCGGTGATGACGACTTCGGTCATGACGGATGCTCCTGAATGATGGTTGCCCGCTACCTACCGACCGCTACGGCGCGAAGCCAGTCCCGCAGCGGGTCCCACAATTGCGCGCGCGCGCCGCTGCCGACGATCATGCCGACATGACCGGCACCGAGATCACGTCGCGACGCCAATCCCGCCGCCGTCGCCGCCGGTACGATCCGGTCGGAAAGCGAAACGAACTCCATTGCCGGGCAATCGAGTCGCCCCGGTCCGACGATGCTGCCACCGACCGACCACCGGTCCTGGCCGGGCAGATCCTGCGCGATCATCCCATCGAACAGTTCGGCCCCGGCTGCGTAGGTCAGCGGCTCCCCCCCGTTGGCCCAATCCTCGAGCGCGACGAACCTGGCTGCACTCGCCTCATCCATCGCCGCAAGCGCTTCGAACTTCGCGATGGTCCGTTGAGGGTCGATCCGCCAGAAGCCGGATTGCAGAACCTCCATCGGCACGAGACCGAGCTGGCGGCAGCCTGGCCCCGCCGTCGCCCATAACTCAGCAATGTCGGCGGCAGCTGAACCGTAGCCTGAGAAGTGCCAAGGCGCGGCGATGGTCGCCAGCCCTGCTATTTTCATCCGGCACGCCACCGCCATCGTCATTGTGCCTCCGAGGCAATAGCCGACTAATAGCGGCGGCGCGGGCAAGCGCGCGAGCAGCGGCTCCAGAATACGCTCGACGTGCGCCGCAATATCAAGCTCGCGGTCGGCGGGATCGGTCACCCCCCAATCGACCAGCCATGCGTGGAACCCCTGCGTCGATATCCACCGCACGATCGAGGTCTCCGCCGTAAGATCGAGCACGACCGGCGAATTGATGAGGGACGGCACGAATACCACTGGCGGCCCTTCACCACCATAATCGCGAAGCCGCGCACGCCGCCTGCGAAAGCGCGCGGGCGCCAGGCGGCGCGGCCTTCCCCGATCCGCGTCCTGGTAGCGGCGCAAACCGGCCAGCGCTGCGGCGGCGCGTTCGGGCGATGCTGCGGTTTCGCTGCGCAACATCTCCAGGAACAACGGCAACGGGCGCGGGCCGTGTTGCAGCGCGGCAGAATGTGCTGTACCGCGATAAATTCTCATTGCGGGAGCTTTCGATGAAGAAGCAGCATTCCGGTGACGGCGCGGTGATTATCAAGAAATACGCGAACCGTCGGCTCTATAATACCGAAAGCTCCTCATACATCACACTCGATCATCTTGCGCAGATGACGCGCGAAGGCCGTGAATTCCGCGTGGTCGATGCCAAGACCGACGAAGACATCACACACAATGTGCTGACGCAGATCATCATGGAGGAAGAAAGCCGGGGGCAGACGATGCTGCCGGTGAATTTCCTTCGCCAGCTGATCTCGATGTATGGCGATTCTATGCAGGCGATGGTGCCCGCCTATCTCGATGCTTCGATGGAGAGTTTCCGCCGCAACCAGGCGCAGTTCAAGTCCGCGGTTGAGGGCGCGTTCGCCAACTCGCCGTTTGCGGAAATGGCCAAGCGCAACATGGCGATGTTCGAGGTCGCGGCCAGCGCTTTCAAGCCGGGCAGCGGCGGCGCCTCCGATTCACCTGCGCCCGTCGCCGGGAGCAAGGACGACGAGATCGCCGCGCTGAAAGCAGAACTCTCGCGTCTGCAGGACAAGGTCGAGAAGCTCGGGCATTGAGCCCGCGGCGAAAGTCGGCGGCCGCTCAGTAGAAATCGGACAGCGTCAGCTTCCGCGCCGAACCATCGCACATGCCAAGCGAAACGATCCGCCCCGCGCGGCCGGCGGACCACGTGGCGAGCGGGCTTTCGGCATAGTCGCGTGCGATCGGCTGGCCATCGATCATGCAGATCAGGTCGCCCTCGCGCCAGCCCGCCGCAGCCGCAGGCCCGCCGCGCATCACATGCAGCACGCGCAGCCGCTCCGGCTCGATCCCGAGAAGCAGACCGCTGGTGGAGCGTAGCGGCGGCTCGTCCGCCCCGGCCTCAGGCGACAGCACCATCCGCCCGGCGGCGGGATCGAGCAGCACGCGGTAATTCTGCAGAAAGCCGGATCCAATCCGCCCCGCCGCGCCGATCGCTTCTGAAAAACCGCCGACGGGCTCGGCGCGCACCTCGACATTGCGCGCGACCAGCTGGCCGACCGCAAGCTGCGGCACGATGCCGATCGTGCTCACTACCGAACCGGCAAGCCCGAAGGAGATGGCGGTCGTAGTGCGGACGCCCGGCAAGCGCGCTTCGCGCCAGCCGCCGGACGTGACCGTGATCGACGAGCCGTCGCCGGTATCCACCACCATCGGTCGCAGCCGCGCCCCGCCCAGCGTCACTTCACCGATATAGACGCGCTTGTCGCGGGAGATGGCCAGCGGCGCCACCGCGCCGCGAAACGGCAACCGGCCCGAGCGCAACAGGCGAAAGCGCCGCGCGCCGTAATCGATGTCGATCGCATAGTCCCCGGTCAGGTCACGGCCGACAAGCAGATCGACCGGCCTTGCGCTGCCCGTCGCTATGGCGGGCAGATCGGCGACGCTAAGGCCGCCGCCGGTTCGCGTCAGGCCGCCAAGCACCAGATCGCGCGTCACGACCCAGCCGATATCAACCGCGCCGCCGATCGCGGTCGCGCTGCCGCCAGCGGAGATCGGCAGCTTCGCCGATTCCGCATAACGACGCGCCAGCACCGAATAGCTCACGCCAGTATCGAGGATCGCGGTCAGCGGCTTGCCGTCGACCGTCATGTCGAAGCGGATCTGGTTGCCCGGCGTCAGATCGAACGACACCCATCGCCCCTCGGCATCCGGCGACAATCGCGAAACGCCGGCGGCGCGCGCGCCGGGAGGCATGGCGGGCAGCGGCGCGAGCGCGGCAGGCGTGCCGGCAGCAAGGATCAGAGAAAGGATCGACGCGATCGCCATCCCACGCCAATGCACGTCCCGCCGATGAAATGCCACCGTCCGTCGCACGGCTGATCGCATTTGCCGCGAGGACCTCGCGCGGCGCCAAATCCCGAAAAGCTTACAGGCAGGCCTCAAGGAAGGGCTGATCGAAACCGAACTGCTTGGCCTTCTCCAGTGTATAGGGCCGCAGCCCCATCGCGCGATATTCGCCCAGGATCTTCCCGTCGGCGGTTTCATCGAGATACTCGAACTTGAACAGTTCCTGCGTCACGATCACCGGGCCTTCCATCCCGATCACCTCGGTGACATTCGTGACGCGACGCGATCCGTCGCGCAGGCGCTTCACCTGAATGATCATGTCCACCGAGTCCGCGATCTGGCGACTGATCGCCTCCTTCGGCACCTTGATGTCGGACATCATCACCATGTTCTCCATACGCGCCAGCGCCTCGCGCGGGCTGTTCGAGTGGAGCGTACACATGGAGCCGTCGTGGCCGGTGTTCATCGCGGCGAGCATGTCGAAACACTCGGAGCCGCGAATTTCGCCCAGGATGATGCGATCCGGGCGCATACGCAGCGCATTCTTCACAAGATCGCGGATCGAAATCTCGCCCTGGCCTTCAAGGTTCGCCGGGCGCGTTTCCAGCGGCAGCCAGTGCGGCTGCTGGAGGCGAAGCTCGGCCGCGTCCTCGATCGTCAGCACGCGCTCGCCAGGATCGATCATCTTGGAAAGCGCGTTGAGCATCGTCGTCTTGCCCGAGCCGGTGCCGCCCGAGATGACGATGTTGAATCGGCACGCACCAGCGATCTTCAGCGCGGTCGCCATCTTCGGGCTCATCGATCCAAAGCCGGCCATCATGTCCAGCGTGATCGGCTTCGCCGAGAATTTACGGATCGAAATAGCGGTGCCACGCAGCGACAGCGGCGGCACGATCACGTTGACACGGCTGCCGTCCTTCAGACGGGCGTCGGCCAGCGGCGTGGTCTGGTCGACGCGGCGGCCGACCGAGTTGCAGATGCGCTGCGCGATCTGGAACAGATGCTCCTCGTCGCGGAACTGGATCTGCGCGAGCTGAAGCTTGCCCTTCTTTTCGACGAACGTCTGATCCGGCCCGTTGACCATGATGTCCGACACGTCGGGATCGGCCAGCAATTCCTCCAGCGGTCCCAGGCCGAGCAGTTCGTCGACCAGCACCTTCTCCAGCGCGAATTGCTCGCGGCGGTTGAGCGTCAGCTTGAGTTCGGCGAGCACTTCGCCAATGATCGGGCGGAATTCCTCGGCAAGCTCGTCCTTGCCCAGCGTCGCGGCAGCCTCGGGATCGACGCGTTCCAGCAGGCGTGGCAGCACCTGCTCCTTGATTTTGTGAATCGACGCCTCGAAGCCGTCGACCTTGCTCGACCCGGCCTCGCCACTGGAATTCTGCCGGTCGGCCAGGCGTTGCATCGCGTCGAGCTGGGAGGCCGGCACGCCCGGCTCGGCGCTGGCCGGCAGCGGCAGGGTCTCGATCGGCGGAAACTGATCGCCACCATCGGAACGCGGCGGCGCGCCCCCGCCCTGCATGGGCCGCGCGACCCCGAAGCCCGGCCGCGTGCCCCCGCTGCCGGCACCATTGCGACGCCCAAACGCGCTCATACCCTGTCCGTCCCAAAAGTCATGGGTCGACGAGGTAAGCAGGAAGAATTTACATTTGCCTAACCACGCCGCGCCCGCTCGCGACCGTCATGTTCGCGCGCCCGAAGAACGCGCTTACGCTCAAGGCCATAAGCATAGCCTCCCTCCCCGCCATCCGCACGTTGCGCCCGATGGCATGGGATGACGACCGCGACCGGATTCGCGCCACAGGCCGTTCCGGCCGCGCGCACCGCGCCCGGGCTGCCCGCGATCGCCGCGAGTTCGGCATAAGAGCGCGTCTCCCCCGCCGGCACGTCGCGCAGCGCCTGCCAGATCGCCTCCTGAAAGGCGGTGCCCCTTACGTCCAGCGGCAGATCGTGGTCGCGATCGGGCGATTCGACCGCCGCCACGACGCGCGCCGCCAACTCGGCCAGCGCCACACCGCCAGGCTCGATCCTCGCGTGTGGAAAGCGGGCCGCCAGCGCCGACGCATCTTCCGCGAAGGACACGCGGCAGAGCCCTTTTTCGGTCGCCGCGATCAGCAACGGGCCAAGGCTCGTGCCCGCGATCGTCCAGCGGATCGTTTCTCCCGCGCCGCCGCGAACCCACGCGCCGGGCGCCATGCCGAGCCGCTTGGCCCCATGCGCATAGAACCGGCTCGGAGCGGAATAGCCTGCTTCGTAGATCGCGGGCGTTACCGAGCTCTCACCGCTCAACGCTTCCGCCACCCGGCGCGCTTTCAACCCCCGAGCATAGGCCGCCGGCGTGATGCCGGTCGCCCGCTTGAAAAGCCGGTGGAAATGATGCGGTGCATAGCCGACGCGCGCCGCAAGATCGTCTAGCGCGATCGCCGCCGCATCGTTTTCCTCGATCGCCGCCACAGCCTCGGCAACGGCGACACGATCGCGCGCCACCGCATCCGGCTTGCAGCGCAGGCAGGCCCGATAGCCCGCCGCCGCCGCCGCCGCGCCATCGCGATAGAAAGACACATTCTGCCGCTTCGGATGCCGCGCCGGGCAACTTGGCCGACAATAGATGCCGGTGGTTGCGACAGCGACGACGAACCGCCCGTCGGCGTTGCGATCGCGCGCGGCAAAGGCTTCCCAGGCGGCGGCCGTGTCGATGGTATCGGTCATGCGCTTGATGTAGGCGCTGCGCGAGGCCACGACATCCCGGTGCTTGCGATCAAAAGCTGGAGAGGGACATGAGCGAACTGGTTCTGGTCGAAATCGCCGATGGCGTCGCGACGATCACATTGAACCGCCCGGAGGCGATGAACGCCCTGTCGATCGCGCTGCGCCGCGCGCTTCATGACGCGGTGCGCCGGGTGGACGACGACGAAGCAGTGCGCGCCGTGGTGCTGACCGGCGCCGGAACGCGCGCCTTTACAGCCGGGCTCGATCTCAAGGAGCTGGGCTCACAGGTGGGGGCGCTGGGCGCGGCGAATGCCACCGACGCCTCGGACAATCCCGTGAAGGCGATCGAAGCCTGTCGCAAACCGGTGATCGGCGCGATCAACGGCGTTGCCATCACTGGCGGGTTCGAGGTGGCGCTGGCCTGCGACATTCTCATCGCCAGCGATAACGCGCGCTTTGCGGACACCCATGCCCGCGTCGGCGTGATGCCCGGCTGGGGGCTCAGCCAGAAACTGTCGCGACTGATCGGGATCGCCCGCGCAAAGGAACTGTCGCTGAGCGGCAACTTCCTCGACGCGGCTACCGCCGAACGCTGGGGACTGGTGAACCGCGTCGTACCCGCTGCCGATCTGCTGGCCGTCGCGCGGCGCCTCGCCGCAGACATCGCCTCTGCCGACGGCGAGTTCATCATCGCTTACAAGCAACTGATCGATGCGGGCCATGCGCTGCCGTTAGGCGAAGCGATCGCACTGGAGCATCGTGTGTCGTCCGCCGCCAATGCACAGGTCACGCCCGAATCGGTGGAGGCTCGCCGCGCGGCGGTGCAGGCACGGGGCCGCGCGCAATAGCCCCGATCACACCGCCGGCACTCATCCGCCGTTTGCGTGGAACAATGCCAGCGTACGCTCCTTCGCCAGATCGGCCGACGGCTCATGATAGTCTTTGCGCCGGTCGGAATTGAAGCCATGCCCTGCCTCGTAGACATACACCTCGGCGCGTGGCCACGCCTTGGCAGCGAGCTTTTCCACGCCCTCCATCGGGATACCGGAATCATGCCGGCCGAAATGCAGGACCACCGGCACCCTGGGCTCCTCTTCCGCCGCGGCTGGAATCAGGCTGCCATAATAAGCGGAAGCCGCCGCCACGCCATGCATCCGCGTCGCCGCGAACCAGGCGATCGAGCCACCGTAGCAATAGCCGACCACAAACACCGGCCCTTGCGCCTTCAGGGCATCGACGCAGCTTTGCACATCGGCGAGTGACTGTTCGAACGGATGCGCCTCGCGCGCCAGCCTGACGCCCTCGGCCAGCCCTTGTGCGTCATAGCCGCCTTCGAATCCCGGATGCTCGCGATCGAAGAGCGCCGGCGCGAGCACTTCATATCCATCGCTGGCATATTCATCCGCAAGATCGCGGATATGGTCGGTAACGCCGAATATCTCCTGCACCAGCACCACCCCGCCGCGCCGCTCTCCGACGGCGGGAACGCGATACACCGCGATATCGGCACCATCGCTCATCGACATCGCCATGAATTCACCCATCGTGATCCGCTCCTGCTTTTTGCTTTGTGCAACGAGTTATGACGCAAGGATTGCATAGCCGCGACCCCTTTGCTACGCGCCCCACAACCCAAGCGAGGTGCCGTTCGTGCGCCATTCGTTCGCTCGGGGCCAACCCGTGTCGACGAGGAAAGCGAATCGCGTGGATAGTTCCAGCGGTAATCTAGGTGGCAGCATCCAGGCGAGTCTGGGCGGACGTTACGCGACCGCGCTGTTCGAACTGGCGAAGGACGCCAAGGCGATCGACGCTGTCGAGGCGAGCGTCGCCAAGGTGCGCGCGGCTCTTGAGCAGTCGGATGATTTCAAGGCGCTGACGACCTCCCCGGTCGTCGCGCGTGAAGCGGCGACCAAGGCGGTGCTCGCCACT
The DNA here is from genome assembly GCF_005502745.1 of Sphingomonas sp. 3P27F8. Classification (GTDB taxonomy): domain Bacteria; phylum Pseudomonadota; class Alphaproteobacteria; order Sphingomonadales; family Sphingomonadaceae; genus Sphingomonas. Next base: position 148,104 of record NZ_SCNL01000007.1, on the reverse strand, counting down.
GCCGCGGAACTGGGCGTCGATCCCACCACCGCCAACTTCCTTGGCGTGCTGGCGCACAATCGCCGGCTGGCCGAGCTGCCGTCGATCCTCCGCGCCTTTCGCGCGCTCGTCGCGAGCCATCGCGGCGAGACGACGGCGGAAGTGACCAGCGCCCATCCGCTTTCCGACGATCAGGTGGCGGCGCTCAGGCAGCAGCTGCGCCAGCGCATCGGCCGCGAAGTATCGGTCGATCTCGCGGTCGAGCCCGCATTGCTTGGCGGGCTTGTCGTCCGCATCGGTTCACAGATGATCGATTCGTCGATCCGCACCCGTTTGAATGCGCTCGCCAGCGCGATGAAAGGCTGACGTAATGGATATCCGCGCCGCAGAAATCTCGAAGGTCATCAAGGACCAGATCGCCAATTTCGGCACCGAGGCACAGGTCAGCGAGACCGGCCAGGTGCTGAGCGTCGGTGATGGCATCGCGCGCATCTATGGCCTGGATAATGTCCAGGCGGGCGAGATGGTCGAATTCGCCAATGGCGTGCAGGGCATGGCGCTCAACCTTGAGGCCGACAATGTCGGCGTCGTGATCTTCGGCACCGATTCGGAGATCAAGGAAGGCGATATCGTCAAGCGCACCGGCACGATCGTTGACGTGCCCGTCGGCAAGGGTCTGCTCGGCCGCGTGGTCGATGGTCTTGGCAATCCGATCGACGGCAAGGGCCCGATCGAATCGACGGAGCGCCGCCGTGTCGAGGTCAAGGCGCCCGGCATCATCCCGCGCAAGTCGGTCAATGAGCCGGTGCAGACCGGTCTGAAGGCGATCGACGCGCTCGTGCCCGTCGGGCGTGGCCAGCGCGAGCTCATCATCGGCGATCGCCAGACCGGCAAGACCGCCGTCGCGATCGACACCTTCATCAACCAGAAGGGCCCGAACAAGAGCGACGACGAAGCGAAGAAGCTCTACTGCATCTATGTCGCGATCGGGCAGAAGCGCTCGACCGTCGCGCAGATCGTCCGCCAGCTCGAAGAAAATGGCGCGATGGAATATTCGATCGTGGTCGCCGCGACCGCGTCGGAGCCGGCGCCGCTGCAGTTCCTCGCGCCCTATACCGGCTGCGCGATGGGCGAGTATTTCCGCGACAACGGCATGCATGCCGTGATCGTGTATGACGATCTTTCGAAGCAGGCGGTGGCCTATCGCCAGATGTCGCTGCTGCTGCGTCGTCCGCCGGGTCGCGAAGCCTATCCGGGCGACGTCTTCTATCTCCACTCGCGCCTGCTGGAGCGCGCGGCGAAGATGAACGACGCGAACGGCAACGGCTCGCTTACCGCGCTGCCCATCATCGAAACGCAGGCTGGCGACGTGTCGGCGTACATCCCGACCAACGTGATCTCGATCACCGACGGCCAGATCTTCCTCGAAACCGATCTGTTCTTCGCGGGCATTCGCCCGGCGATCAACGTCGGCCTGTCGGTCAGTCGCGTCGGCTCGGCCGCGCAGACCAAGGCGATGAAGAAGGTATCGGGCTCGATCAAGCTGGAGCTGGCGCAGTATCGCGAGATGGCCGCATTCGCGCAGTTCGGCTCGGATCTCGATGCCTCGACGCAGCGCCTGCTGAACCGCGGCGCGCGCCTGACCGAACTGCTCAAGCAGCCACAGTTCAGCCCGCTGCCGTTCGAAGAGCAGACCGTGTCGATCTTCGCTGGCACCAACGGCTATCTTGACAACGTCGCGGTGCAGGATGTCGTTCGGTACGAGGCGGCGATGCTCGCGCACATGCGTGACGCGCATGCCGGCGTGCTGGCTGAAATTCGCGACAGTCGCGATCTCGGTGACGGCCCGAAGGCGAAAGTCAAGGAAGCGCTCGACGCATTCGCCAAGACGTTCGCTTGAAACTGATTGCCTTGGCTCCCGCTGCGGCGGGGGCGGATGAAGGAAGAAGATGGCTAGTCTGAAGGCCCTCAAGATCCGCATCGGCTCGGTGAAGTCGACGCAGAAGATCACCAAGGCGATGAAGATGGTCGCCGCCGCGAAGCTGCGCCGTGCGCAGGAAGCCGCCGTACAGGGCCGCCCGTATGCCGAGCGGCTGGGCGCGGTGATGGCGTCGCTCGCCAGCAAGGTGACGGTAAGCGAATCGTCACCGAAGCTCCTCGCCGGCACGGGCAGGGATCAGGTTCACCTGCTGGTGGTCGCGACATCCGAGCGCGGCCTGGCCGGTGCATTCAACACCAATATCGTCCGCGCCGCGCGCCGCAAGGCAGTCGAGCTGGAGGCCGCCGGCAAGACGGTGCGCTTCTATATCGCCGGCAAGAAAGGCCGCGTGCTTCGGCGCTTCTACCCGAACGGCATCGCCGCGGATCATGAGATGGGCGCGATCAAGACCGTCGCTTTCGACGACGCGCGGGTGATCGCCGATGATCTGATCCGCCGTTTCGAGGCGGGTGAATTCGACGTCGCGCACCTGTTCTTTGCCAAGTTTCAGTCTGCGCTGGTGCAGGAACCGACCGGCATCCCGATCATTCCCGTCCCGGTGCCCGCCAGCATCGAAAGCGCCAATGATGGCGGTGCGGCCGTAACCTATGAGCCGGACGAGGAATCGATCCTCGCCGATCTGCTGCCGCGCAACGTGGCGGTGCAGATCTTCCGCGCGCTGCTGGAAAATGCCGCATCGGAACAGGGCAGCCGCATGACCGCGATGGACAATGCGACCCGCAATGCCGGCGATATGATCAAACGGCTCAGCATCCAGTATAACCGCGCCCGCCAGGCCGCGATCACGACCGAACTGGTGGAAATCATCTCCGGCGCGGAAGCGCTCTAAGCATCGACAAGCAGGAAGCAGAACATGGCTACCGTCCTCGAAAACCGCCCTGCAACGGGCACCAATAGCGTCGGCCGCATCAGCCAGGTGATTGGCGCCGTCGTCGACGTGCATTTCGACAATAACCTGCCCGCGATCCTGTCGGCGCTGGAAACCAGCAACAACGGGCAGCGGCTGGTGCTCGAAGTTGCGCAGCATTTGGGCGAGAATACCGTCCGCACGATCGCGATGGACTCCACCGAGGGTCTGACGCGCGGCCAGACCGTGACCGATACCGGTGCACAGATCACCGTGCCGGTCGGCCCGGCGACGCTCGGTCGCATCCTCAACGTGATCGGCGAGCCGATCGACGAGCGCGGCCCGGTCAATTCCGCGCATCACGCGCCGATCCACGCGGAAGCACCGCTGTTCGTCGATCAGTCGACCGAAAGCTCGATCCTCGTCACCGGCATCAAGGTGATCGATCTGCTCGCGCCTTACGCAAAGGGCGGCAAGATCGGTCTGTTCGGCGGCGCGGGCGTCGGCAAGACGGTGCTCATCCAGGAACTCATCAACAACATCGCCAAGGGCCATGGCGGCACCTCGGTGTTCGCGGGCGTCGGCGAGCGCACCCGCGAGGGCAACGATCTGTATCATGAGTTCCTCGATGCAGGCGTCATCGCCAAGGATGCCGACGGCAATCCGACGAGCGAGGGCTCGAAGGTCGCGCTGGTGTTCGGCCAGATGAACGAGCCGCCGGGCGCGCGTGCGCGTGTCGCGCTTTCGGGCCTCACGATCGCGGAATACTTCCGCGATGTCGAAGGACAGGACGTGCTGTTCTTCGTCGATAATATCTTCCGCTTCACCCAGGCGGGTGCTGAAGTGTCGGCGCTGCTCGGCCGTATCCCGTCGGCTGTGGGCTATCAGCCGACGCTGTCGACCGACATGGGGGCGCTGCAGGAGCGCATCACCTCCACCAACAAGGGCTCGATCACCTCGGTGCAGGCGGTGTACGTGCCGGCCGATGACATGACCGACCCGGCGCCGGCCACGTCGTTCGCCCATCTTGACGCGACGACCGTGCTCAACCGCGCGATCTCCGAGCTTGGCATCTATCCGGCGGTCGATCCGCTCGATTCGTCCTCGCGCGTGCTGGAACCGCGCGTTGTCGGCCAGGAGCATTACGAAACCGCCCGCGCAGTGCAGGCGACGCTGCAGAAGTACAAGTCGCTGCAGGACATCATCGCCATCCTCGGCATGGACGAGCTTTCCGAAGAGGATAAGCTCACGGTCAGCCGGGCGCGCAAGATCCAGAAGTTCCTCAGCCAGCCGTTCCACGTCGCCGAGGTATTCACCAACATCCCGGGCAAGTTCGTGCAGCTTGAGGATACCGTCCGCTCGTTCAAGGCGGTGGTGAGCGGCGAGTATGACCACCTGCCGGAGAACGCCTTCTACATGGTTGGCGGGATCGACGAGGTCGTCGCCAAGGCCGAGAAGCTGGCGCAGGAGGCGTAAGCCACCCGGGCCTGCCCACCCCCTCCCCGCGCGGGGAGGGGTTAAGGAAGACAAGATGCTGCACTTCGAACTGGTTACCCCCGAGCGGCTGGTCCGCTCCGAGGATGTCTATATGGTCACCGTGCCCGGCTCCGAAGGTGACTTCGCGGTGCTTGAGGGGCATGCGCCGCTGATGTCCACGATCCGCGACGGCGAGCTGTTGCTGCAGCGGTCCGCCGGCAGCGCTCCCGAGGCAATCGCTATCCGTGGCGGCTTCGCGGAGGTTAACGCCAAAGGCCTGACGGTGCTGGCGGAGCATGCTGACTGAGTTTGACGACAGTCGCACGGCATATGCTGTTCTGGCGATGGATCCGCATCTGACAGGACAAATTCTCTAGCGCAGATACAGATAGTCGACCGACGTGCGGCTCTCGAGTTTAGCTCGCACGCATCAAACGATCTTGTCGGGCGAAATCAATTTCCCCGTCGTTCATGAAAAGTCTAGCAAACTGCCCCCGCGTGCCTTTGCCTGTGTCGGACAGAACCCAGCCAAGATCGATCGAGCCAGTGCCTATCAGGCGCGATCTTGGCAATGCAGCGGGCGGGGGCAGCGATAGTAATGCTGGGAAATCGGTCAAGCCCAGATGTGCTTTCACATTCGGCGAAAAAAATTCGCGGAAATCGACTGTAAATCGATGCCCGGCTGATCCGCGCTACTGGGCAACAGGGTTGCTTGGACAAGATATGCTACATCCAGCAATACCAATGCGCGTCGCAACCCGCGGGCAGTCCTAATTTCTTTCCACCTGCTGGATATCGGATTCATCACCGTTATCTTGCTGACGTAAAGTTCGTTGGCAATGCTGGGAAATGCGACATCTATGAGGCGAGCAGCGACGACCGGTGGCATCACGTCATATGTCACAAGATCGTCAGAGAATTCCGGCCGGCGAAAACAGGCGACATTCCCTTCGACCAGGAAATTGATCGTTTTCTCTTCGTTCACCCGGTGTTCTGCTCACGGTAACGATCCGGGCGTCTTTTAGCGTGAAAACGCCCTCATCGGGCGCCAAGCGGATGACGAAACGCGTGTTTAAAGAAAGCTGTACGGATCCACGTCCACCACGACTCTGACCTTCGCTGGCCATTCCAGCCCACCAAGCCATTCCCGTATCACGTCCTGCACGTCCAGCGTTCGCTTCGCGTGTACGAGCAGGCGATAGCGATGCCGCCCGCGTAGCATCGCCAGCGGTGCTGGCGCGGGGCCATAGACATGAATCCCCTCCACCGCGGGCGCGGCGCGTTCGATGAGGCGGGCGATCTCGTGCGCGGCTTGTTGATCCTCGCTCGACACAACGATCGCGGCATACCGCCCGAACGGAGGCGCCCCGGCCTCTCGCCGCGCTTCAGTTTCGGCGGCGTAGAAAGCGTCAGCATCCCCCGTCACCAGCGCCTGCATCACCTGTGCCTTCGGGCTATGCGTCTGGATATAGACGTGACCGGGCTTCTCCCCCCGCCCGGCACGCCCGGAAACTTGCCGAATCTGCTGAAAGGTGCGCTCCGCCGCGCGCAGATCGCCGCCTTCCAGCCCGAGATCGGCGTCCACCACGCCCACCAATGTCAGATTAGGAAAGTGATAACCCTTCGTCACAAGCTGGGTGCCGACGACGATATCGATATCCCCCGCCTCCATGCGGTTGACGAACTCGGCCGCCTTGGCGGGAGACCACATCGTGTCGGACGTGACGACCGCCACTCGCGCGCCGGGAAACAGCCCTGTCACCTCATCGGCGATCCGCTCCACACCGGGCCCGCAGGCGACGAGCGTATCCTCCTCCTTGCACTCCGGGCAAACCCGCGGCACCGGCTCGACATGCCCGCAATGATGGCAGGCGAGCCGCCGCGTCAGCCGGTGCTCGACCATCCAGGCCGTGCAATTTGGGCATTGGAAGCGATGCCCGCAGGTGCGGCACAACGTGAGCGGGGCATAGCCGCGCCGGTTCAGGAACAGCAGAGACTGCTCGCCGCGCCCAAGCGCTTCCTCGAGCGCTTTCACCAACGGCGGGGCGAGCCAGCGCCCGCGATCAGGCTTGTGTTCGATTAGGTCGAGAGCCTCGATCGTCGGCAGTTCGGCTGCGCCATAGCGTCCGGGAAGCTTCAGCTCCGCATAGTTGCCTAGCGCGACCTGTTGTCGCGTCTCGATCGCAGGCGTGGCAGAAGCAAGGATTACCGGGCACCGCTCGAACTTGCCGCGCATCACCGCCACATCGCGAGCGTGATAATGAACGCCGTCCTCCTGCTTGAAGCTCGTCTCATGCGCCTCGTCCACCACGATCAGCCCGAGATTGGCATAGGGCAGGAACAGCGCGGAACGCGCGCCCACCGTCACGGATGCGTGGCCGGACACGATCGCGCGCCACGCGCGCCGCCGTTGCGAGGAGCGCAAACCGGAATGCCACGCCACCGGCTCGCAACCGAAGCGATCGTGGAAGCGTTTCAGGAATGGTTCGGTCAGCGCGATTTCGGGCAGCAACACAAGGCATTGCCGCCCGGCCCGTATCGCCTCCGCCACCGCCTCGAAATAGACCTCGGTCTTGCCCGAACCGGTCACGCCATCGAGCAGCGTGGGGCGGAAATCGTGCGCACGAACGTCCGCGATCAGCGCATCCGCCGCGACCTGTTGCTCGGCGGCCAAGGCGGGGGGCGCGTGATCCGGATCAGGTGAAGCGTAAGGGCTGTCGATATCGACCTCCACCCCCTCGATCGCACCGGTCTTCACCAGCCCCCGGATCACGCCATCGGATACATCCGCGATCGTCGCCAGCTCGCGGATCAAGCCCTGCCGGTCGCCGATCCGTTCCAATGCCTGTGCCCGCTGCGGTGTAAGGCGATCCGGCACATCCCCGGTCGCGCGATATTCGACCACGAGCTTTTGCCCCTCCAGCGCAGCGGTGGAAGCAAGCGCCATGCGGGCTACGGCGGCGGGGGGGGAGAGGTAATAGCCCGCGGTCCATTCGATCAGCCGGCGCAGCGGCGCGCGCAGCGGCGGAGCATCGGCCACCGCGATCAGATTGCGCAGCCGGTTGTCCCCCACCTCCGCATCGGACGGCATCCGCTCAGGCTCCCACACCACGCCAAGGAGCTGGCGCGGCCCCAGTGGCGCGACGACGATCGAGCCCGGCTCGACCGCCATCCCCTGCGGAACGCGATAATCGAGCGGGCCGAGCGCGGCATTGAGCACCAGGACGCGGGCACGGGATGACATGGCCGCCATATGGCGTGGCGACGCCGCAGGTGCAAAGGCCGCCGCTGGACCAGAACGCCGATCGGCCCTAACCCACGCGCGATGACCGCGCTCGTTCCCGATTATGGCGCACACCTGCGGCGCGACCGCCGCCGCTCGGCCCACACGGTGCGCGCCTATGAGGCGACCGCCAACCGGCTGCTCGCGTTTCTCGCGCAACATTGGGGCGGCCCGGTCGATCGCACCGCGCTCGCACGGGTGAGCGCGGCGGACCTGCGCGCGTATCTCGCACAGCGCCGCGCCGACGGGCTGTCGAACACCTCGACCGCACGGGAGCTTTCCGCGGTGCGCGGTTTCCTTGACTGGGCGAATGGCGAGGGTGCGGCCCCGCGCCTCAAGGGACCGCGCGTCAAGCGCGGGGTGCCGCGCCCCATCTCGCCCGACGAGGCGGTGTCGCTGGCCGAGGAAGTGGCGGAGGACGCGCGGCACGAATGGGTCGGCGCGCGCGACTGGGCGGTGCTGCTGCTGCTCTACGGCGCCGGGCTACGCATCGGCGAGGCGGTGGGGCTGACCGGCGCGGCGATCCCGCTGGGGGAGACCATCGCCGTCACCGGCAAGCGCGAGAAGACGCGGATCGTGCCGCTGCTGCCGCAGGTGCGCGCGGCGATCGACGCCTATGTCGCGCAATGCCCGTGGCCACTCGCGCGCGATCTGCCGCTGTTCCGGGGTGTGCGGGGCGGCGCGCTTTCCCCCGGGGTCGTGCGGGTCGGCGTGCGCGTCGCGCGGCGGCGGCTGGGCCTATCCGAGCGGACCACCCCGCACGCGCTGCGCCACAGCTTCGCGACGCATCTGCTGGGCCGCGGCGCGGACCTGCGCGCGCTACAAGAACTGCTGGGGCATGCGAGCCTGAGTTCGACGCAGATTTATACGGCGGTGGACGCGGCGCATCTGCTCGAAGTCTACCGCAACGCGCATCCGCGCGGGTAGCCGCTTCGCCTAAAGCGCGCTTGCGTGCGCGAGCCTGCGCTCCACCGCGTCCCAGATCAGGCCGGCGACATCGGTGCCGTCGAACCGCTCGATCGCCACGATCCCGGTGGGCGAGGTGACGTTGATCTCGGTCAGCCACTCGCCGCCGATCACGTCGATGCCGACGAAGATCAGCCCGCGCTTCTTGAGTTCCGGGCCAAGCGCGGCGCAGATTTCGCGCTCCCTGGCGGTCAGCTCGGTTTTCTGCGCCGATCCGCCGACGGCGAGATTGCTGCGGAACTCCCCCTCGCCCGGCAGCCGGTTGATCGCGCCCGCGACCTCGCCATCGACCAGCACGATGCGCTTGTCGCCCTTCGCCACGTCGGGGAGGAACGCCTGGATCATGTGGGGTTCGCGCCACGCCGTGTTGAAAACTTCCATCAGCGCCGACAGATTCTCCCCTTCCGGCCCGACGCGGAAGATCGCCTTGCCGCCGTTGCCGTGCAGCGGCTTCACCACGATCGCGCCATGCCGCTTCAGGAAGGCACGCGCCTCATCCAGCGAGCGCGTGACGAGCGTCGGCGGCATGAACCGGGCATAATCGAGCACGAACACTTTCTCGGGCGCGTTGCGCACGCTCACCGGATCATTGACCACCAGCGTGCGGTCCGCGATCCGCTCCAGCAGGTGGGTGGCGGTGATATAGCCCAGATCGAACGGAGGATCCTGCCGCATCAGCACGACATCGGCGTCATCGCCCAGATCGAGCCGCACGGGATCGCCGAACCGGTAATGATCGCCCACGACGCGCTGCACCGTCACCGGGCGCGCCTTGGTCCACAGATGCCCGTCGGACCAGTTGAGATCGCTCGCGGCGTAATGAAACAGGCGATGCCCGCGCGCCTGCGCCGACAGCATCAGCGCGAAGCTCGAATCGCCGGCGATGTTGATCGATTCCAGCGGGTCCATCTGGACGGCGACGGTGAGGGTCATGCGGTCATCCCAATGTGGTGCGAGCGGATTTAGGGGGCGGCGCCGAAGAAGTCACCCGATCCAGGCGTTTTCGATATGCCGGGGCCGCTCGCCGGGCGCGAGCAGGATCACGTCGACACGGATATCCTCGCCCCCGGTGGCATAGACGGGCATCAGCAGCTCGGCTGCCGCCGCGACGCGGGCGAGCCTGCGCTGATCGATCGCGAAATCGAGATCGGCGGCGGTGCGGCGCGTCTTCACCTCGACGAAGGCGACGAGGCCCGCGCGCTTCGCCACCAGATCCACCTCGCCCGCCGGCGTGCGCACCCGCTGCGCCACCACCCGCCAGCCCTTGAGCCGAAGCCACCATGCCGCCAGCCGCTCCCCGCGCCGCCCGGCGGCCTCGGCCATGCGGCGGTCACTCAACCCTTCATCTCCAGCGCCCGCGCGTACAGCGCCTTGCGATCCAGCCCGAGCCGCCTCGCGACTTCGCCCGCCGCTTTCGAGGCGGGCAAGCGGGTGAGCGCTTCGGCCAGGGCGGCGTCGCCATCTTCCGCACTGGCGGGAGGCGCCTCGCCGGGCGGGCCGACGACGATGACGATCTCGCCCTTGGGCGGCGCATCGGCATAGCGCGCGGCGAGCGTCGTCAGCGTGCCCGTCACCGCTTCCTCGAATTTCTTGGTGATCTCACGTGTCACCGCCGCGTCGCGGTCGCCCAGCCCTTCCGCCAGCGCCGTGAGCGCGCCGGACAGCCGCGGGCCGCTTTCATAGAATACCAGCGTCGCGCGGATCGCCGCCACTTCCGCGATCGCGGCCGCACGCGCCCCCGCCTTGGCGGGCAGGAAACCCATGAACAGGAAGCGGTCGGTCGGCAAGCCAGCCAGCGTGAGCGCGGCGATCGCGGCGCACGGACCGGGGATCGTCACCACCTGATGCCCCGCCGCGCGCGCATCGCGCACCAGCTTGTAGCCGGGATCGGAGATCAGCGGCGTCCCCGCATCGGAAACCAGCGCGATCGCCTCCCGCGCCATCCGTGCGACCAGGCCGGGGCGCACCGCATCGGCATTGTGATCGTGATAGGCCTGCATCGGCCGCTTCGCACCGATATGTCGCAGCAAGGTCGCGGTGACGCGGGTATCCTCCACCGCGATCAGGTCGGCGTGCGCCAGCACCTGCGCAGCGCGCGGCGACAGGTCAGCAAGATTGCCGATCGGGGTCGCGACGATGTACAGGCCGGGTTCTAGGGAATTCACGAGGGGTCTCATGGCAGAAGCGATGACCGTCCGGCAACGGGCACGCGGCATATTCCGGTTGACGGCACTCGCCGGCGCACTGCTGCTCGGCGCGTGCCAGACGATCGTGCCGCGCGGCCCGGCCCCTGCGCCGGAGGCGGTGAAGCCCCCGACCGTATCGGAAGCCGAGGTGCAGACCGGTCTGCCGCGCGACACCGCGCGCAATCGCGTCGCGCTGCTCGTGCCGCTGTCGGGCGCGAATGCCGGGGTGGGCAAGAGCCTCGCCAACGCGACGCAGCTCGCGCTGCTCGATTCACGCAACGACAAGGTGCGGATCACCAATTACGACACGGCGATCGGCGCCGCCGCCGCCGCGCGCCGGGCGATTGCGGAGGGTGCGCAGCTCATCCTCGGCCCGTTGCTCGCGGAGGACGTGCGCGCCATCGCGCCGATCGCGCGGGCGGCGAAGATCCCGGTGCTGTCGTTCTCGAACGATGCGTCGGTGGCTGGTGACGGCGTCTATCTGATGGGGTACGCGCCCGCGCAGTCGATCGAGCGGGTCGTCGCATTTGCGCGCAGCCGCGGCGTCACCAATTTCGGCGGGCTGATCCCCAATTCGCTGTACGGCACGCGCGCCTCGACCACCTTCCTGCGTGCGGTGGAGAATGGTGGCGGCAAGGTCGTGTCGCTGCAGACCTATGACCGGTCGGGCGCGGCGATGGCCGCGGCGGTCGGCCGCATGGCGAAGGACGCACCGTTCGACGGCGTGCTGATCGCCGACAGCAGCGGGGCCGCGGCGGCGGGCGCACCGCTGGTGCGCAGATCGAGCCCCTCGGCGCGCATCTTGGGCAGCGAATTGTGGAATTCGGACAATGGCGGCGGCCGCGAGGCGCTCAACGGCGCGTGGTTCGCAAGCGTCTCGAACGGTTTCTATCGACAATATGTGACCAAATATCGCGCGCGCTTCGGCGCGGCACCCTATCGCCTGTCCAGCCTGGGCTATGATGCGGTGCTGCTGACCGCGCGGATCGCGCGGGACTGGCGCGTCGGCGCGCCCTTCCCCGAATCGCGGCTTCGCTCGGGCGAGGGCTATGCCGGGATCGATGGCGCCTTCCGATTCGGCCGCGACGGCGTCGCGGAGCGAGCGCTGGAGGTGCAGGAGATCAGGGACGGCTCGACCATCGTGGTATCGCCGGCCCCGACCAGCTTCGACCGGTAGCGCTATGCCCCACCTGCCCGCACGATCGCGGGCAGGATCGCATCGAGCAGCAGCATGCCGGCGGGGCGCACGGCCAGCCGCTCCCCATCCAGTCGCACCATGTCGCCCAGCCGCGCGACCGCCGCGAGATCGATCAGCTCGGCGATCGGCCGGTTGCCGAGCCGTGCGATGCGCGCGACATCGACGCCCTCGCCCAGCCGCAGGCCCATCAGCAACGCCTCCTGCGCCTGGATCGCGGGCGGCAAGGCTTCCTCCACCTCGATACCGTGGCCGTTGCGCCCGATCGCGGCGAGCCAGTTCTCCGGCTTGCGCCGCCGCTGCGTCGCCTGGCCGAGCCGGCGACCATGCGCGCCCGGCCCGATCCCCGCATAATCGCGATACCGCCAGTAAGCGAGGTTATGACGGCTTTCAGCCCCGACGCGCGCGTGATTGGATATCTCATAGGGAGGCAGCCCCGCCCCGGTCGTCAGGGCGCGGGTCAGCTCGTAGAGATCGGCGGCCGCATCGCCGTCGGGAATCGCCAGTCGTCCCGCCGCCGCCTCAGTCGCGAAGCGCGTGCCCGGCTCGATCGTGAGCTGATACAGCGACAGATGCTCGGTGCCGAATGCAAGCGCCCGCGAAAGCTCGCGCTCCCACTCGCCCGACGCCTGCCCCGGCCGCGCATAGATCAGATCGAAACTGACCCGTGAGAACGCTCGCTGCGCGGTATCCAGCGCGCGCATCCCCTCCTCGGCATCATGCGCGCGCCCGAGAAAGCGCAGCGCTTCATCGTCCAGCGCCTGCAGCCCCAGTGACACTCGATTGACGCCTGCCGCCGCGATATCGCCGAAGCGCGCCGCCTCCACCGAGGAAGGATTGGCCTCAAGCGTGATCTCCACGCCATCGGCAAAGCCCCACGCCGCCTCCGCCGCACCGATCACCGCCGCCACCGTCTCGGGCGGCATCAGCGAGGGGGTGCCGCCGCCAAAGAAGATCGAAGACACGCGCCGCCCCGGCAGGGCGCGCGCTTCATGCGCGAGATCCGCAAGCAGCGCCGCGCGCCAATGCGCCTGATCCACCTGGGCGCGGACATGGCTGTTGAAATCGCAATACGGGCATTTCGAAACGCAGAACGGCCAGTGGACGTAGAGCGCGAGGGAGTTGTCGTCGGCCATTTGGGCGCCGATATGGCGACGATGCCAGCCAAAGGCCACCGTTTCGCGATTTGCCTGCTGCTCGCGCTTGTGCTCGCCGCCTGCGATCACGGGCCGCGGCGCGTCGTCGAGCCACGCCTGTCCGATGCACCCGCCCCACGCGGCGCGGCGCTGCTGCGCGATACGATGCTCGACGGACAGAATGCCGAGCGCGCGGCGCTTGGGTTGCCGCGGCTGACATGGGACGACGATCTCGTCGCTTCGGCGCGCGCCTACGCCCGCGAGATGGCGCAGACACGCCGCTTCGCCCACGCCGAACAACCGCAGGGGCCGGCGCGGCAGGGAGAGAATCTGTGGACGGGCACCCGCGCCGCCTATCGCTATGACGAGATGCTCGGCCACTGGCTTGCCGAACGTCAGGTATATGTGAATGCGCCGACGCCGGGCTTCAGCCGCACCGGCCGCTGGCAGGATGCCTCGCACTACAGTCAGATCGTGTGGCGGACGACCCGGCGGATGGGATGCGCCATGGCGTCAAACCGGACGGACGATTTCGTGGTGTGCCGCTATCTGCCGCCCGGCAATGTTATAGGCGAGACGGCCTATTAGCAGTTTGCGCAAGATAGTTTGCGGCAGCGCCAAAATAACAATAGATTGATTCGCATGGGGCTGAACCCGCGAACAGGGACATCGCACGACGGGAATCCCCTGTCGCTGAGCCGCACGCCGCCTGGCGATCTATCGCGATTCGTGGCCCGATTCTTCCTCGTCATCATCGAGCGTCCGGATGATTCGGTGCTGGAAAGCTTCCTGCTCCACGAGAACGCCTATATCCGCGTTCCCGTGATCGGCCATTGGGAGACGCAGGTCGGCGGGCGCTGGGTCGGCTATGAAGGGCCGATGATCTTCGGGGCGCAGCGGCGACGCTTCCCGGTGCGATGCGCCGGGCCCATGGTCGCAGCCGGATTTTTATTGCGTCCTGCGGGGTGGTTCGCGTTTTCGGACGCGCCCGCGCATCACATCGCAGACCGGCTGGAGGAGATCGACGGCGCCTGGGGCGAGGCGCTCCGGTGGGCCTGTGAGGATATCTACCAAACGGAACAGACGTTCGACCGGCTCGAGCAGGTCACCCGCGAGCGGATAATGGAGCGGCGCATCACGATCGATCCCGCGCTGGAACGGTTCGAGGCGATCAGCAGACTGGATCCGTCGCGCACGGTTGCCGATATCGCCAGCGAGCTGGGAATGATTCCGCGCCGCCTCGACCGGCATGTCCGCGCACACTTCGGCCATCCTCCGAAGACCGTTCTGCGCCGCAGCCGTTTTCTTGACATGGCGGCGTCGCTGCGCGGCCTTTCCGCCCCAAGCGAGGACGATGAGGCGGCATTACGCTTTTACGATGCCTCGCATCTCAACCGCGAGTTCCGCCTGTTCGTCGATATGCCGCCGAACAAGTTCCGCAACACCCCGACCCTGTTGTTCACGCCGGGGCTGGAGGTTCGCGAGCAGCGCAAGATGGCGGAACGGGCGGCCGGCGGAGCGGCGTTGCCGTGGATTGCCCCAGCTATCGCGCGCGGCGAAGTGGACGAGCTGGTGTAACCCCGCAGGGACACCCCATATTGGCCGGCAGTGGCCGACGACCCGCAACTTCCCGCCGTGCTCGCCGCCTGGTTCGCAGAACGCGGCTGGCAGCCGCGCCGCCATCAGCGCGCGATGCTGGCCGAAGCGCGCGCCGGCCGCCACGCGCTGCTCGTCGCGGCGACCGGGGCGGGAAAGACCCTGGCAGGTTTCCTGCCGACGCTGACCGAGCTGATCGAACGGCCGACCGATGGACTGCACACGCTCTATGTCTCGCCGTTGAAGGCGCTGGCGGTGGATATAGCGCGCAACCTCGTCACCCCGATCGACGAGATGGGGCTTGATATCCGCGTCGAGACCCGCACCGGCGACACGCCTTCCGATCGCAAGGCGCGCCAGCGCATCCGGCCGCCGCAGATATTGCTGACGACGCCCGAATCGCTCTCGCTGCTGCTCTCCTATCCCGACAGCTTCCTGATGTTCGCCAGCCTGAAGACGATCGTGGTCGACGAGGTGCACGCCTTCGCCAGCGGCAAGCGCGGCGATCTGCTCGCACTGGCGATGGCGAGGCTCCAGCGGATCGCGCCCGCATGCCGCCGCGTCGCGCTTTCCGCCACCGTCGCCGATCCCGACGATTACCGCGCCTGGCTCGCCCCCGATGGCGATATTGAGGCGGTGAGCCTCGTGAAGGGCGATCCCGGCGTCGATCCCGATATCGCGATCCTGCTGCCGGAGGACAAAGTGCCATGGGCCGGCCATTCGGGCCGCTACGCCGCACGGCAGGTGATGGCCGAGATCGAGACGCACAGGACGACGATCGTCTTTTGCAACACGCGCAGCCTGGCCGAGCTGATTTTTCAGGATCTGTGGAAGGAGAACGCGCTCCAGCTTCCGATCGGCATCCACCACGGCAGCCTTGACAAGGAGGCTCGACAGAAAGTGGAGGGCGCGATGGCGGCCGGGCGGCTGCGCGCGCTGGTCGCCACCGCCAGCCTCGATCTGGGAGTCGACTGGGGTGATGTCGATTGCGTGATCCAGATGGGCGCCCCCAAGGGATCGTCGCGATTGTTGCAGCGGATCGGGCGCAGCAATCATCGGCTCGACGAGCCGTCCGAAGCCATCCTCGTGCCCGGCAACCGATTCGAATATCTGGAGGCGCGCGCGGCGCTCGACGCCGTGGAAGCCGGCGAGCTGGACGGTGAGCCGTTTCGTGCCGGCGCGCTCGATGTGCTGGCGCAGCATGTGATGGCCTGCGCCTGCGCCGCGCCGTTCGACGAGGCGGCGCTGCTGGACGAGGTGCGATCGGCGCTGCCCTATTCGGCGCTCGATGCGCAAACGTTCGCGCGCGTGATCGGCTTCATCAGCGACGGCGGCTATTCGCTGCGCGCTTATGACCGCTTCCGCCGCCTGGTGAAGGAACCGGACGGGCCGTGGCGCGTGAGCCACCCGAAGTTCATCGCGCAACATCGCCTGAATGCCGGGATCATCGTGGAGGCGATGATGCTCCGCGTGCGCTTCAGGAACGGCCGCGCGCTGGGCAAGGTGGAAGAGGGCTTCGCCGCGACGCTGTCTCCGGGCGATACCTTCTTCTTCGCGGGGATGAGCCTGGAGGTGGAGAAGATCGACGGCGAGGATCTGATCGTCCGCGCTACCGCGCGCCCTGCGCGCATCCCCACCTATGGCGGCAGCCGCATGCCGCTCTCCACCAACCTTGCCGATCGCGTCCGCACCTTCCTCGCGTCGCCCGACGAGTGGAAGCGCTTTCCCGATGACGTGCGTATATGGCTGGAAATGCAGGAGCGTCGTTCCGCGCTGCCGCGGCCTGACCAGCTGCTGGTCGAGACATTCCCGCGCGAGGGGCGACATTACATGGTCGTCTATAGTTTCGAGGGGTGGAATGCGCATCAGTCGCTCGGCATGCTCATCACACGCCGGATGGAAACGCAGGGGCTGAAGCCGCTCGGCTTCGTCGCATCGGATTATGCGCTGGCCTGCTATTCGCTCGATCCAGTCACCGATCCCGCCGCGCTGTTCTCGCCCGATATCCTCGAACAGGAATTCGTCGAGTGGGTGCAGCAGTCGCATCTGCTGAAGCGCGCCTTTCGCGAAGTTGCGGTTATCGGGGGGCTGGTGGAGCGGCAACACCCGGGCAAGCGCAAGACGGGCAAGCAGGTCACCTTCTCCACCGATCTGATCTATGATGTGCTGCGCCGTTACGAGCCGGGGCATGTGCTGCTCGAGGCGGCATGGGCGGACGCACGCGCGCGGATGACCGACGTGGGACGCCTGGCGGACCTGCTGGATCGCGCGGCCGGCACGATGCTGCATGTCGACCTCCCGCGCGTGTCGCCGTTGGCGGTGCCGGTGCTGGTGCTGATCGGGCGCGAACGCGTGGCGACGGGGCTCGCCGACGACGCGCTTTTGCTGGAGGCGGAGGCACTGGCGCAGGACGCGATGCGGGCGGAGTGATTTCGCTTGCGAAAGGCCCGATTCGGGCGCACCCTCCGCACCATGAAACGCGTGCTCGCCATGCCGTTGCTGCTGCTTCTTGCTGCGCAATCCCCGGTGCAGCAACCAGCCCCGGCTGTTCCGCCCGCCACGGACCCCAACCCGCCGCTGGGAGACCTGCTGGCGTTCGGCGCCAATGGGGAGCGGATGACGGTGCCCGTCCACATCTCCGGGGCGGGGCCATATCGCTTCATCATCGATACGGGCGCGCAGCGCACTGTCGTCAGCCGCGAACTGGCGGGCTCGCTGCGGCTGTCGGCCGGGCCGATCGTGCGCGTGACGGCGATGACCGGCGTGAGCGAGGTTGCGACCGTCGTCATTCCCTCCATCACGGTCGGCGCGCTTGGCAGCGAGCGGATCGAGGCGCCAGCGTTCGAGGGGCGCTTTCTCGGCGCGCCCGGGATGCTTGGGATCGATTCGCTTCAGGGCCATGCGCTGGCGATCGATTTCGAGAAAGGGTCGATGCTCGTATCGCCGTCGCGGCGACGGGCATCCTCCGATCGGCATGAGCCGGACGAGATCGTCGTCAAGGCGCGCAACCTGTTCGGCCAACTGGTCGTGACCGAGGCCTATGTCGGGCGCGAGAAAGTACGCGTGATCCTGGATACCGGATCCGCAGTGACGATGGGCAATCGCGCGCTCGAACGCGCAGTCATGCGGCGCGGCAAGAAGGGCGTGCCGATCACGCTGACGGGCGTGACGGGCGAGGCGGTGACCGTGAACTACACCGCGCTCAATACGATCAAGCTCGGGTCGATGACGATCAACGACATGCCAATCGCCTATGCGGAAAACGAAGCGCCGCCCTTCAAGGCCTTTGGCCTGGAAAACCGGCCGGCGCTGATGCTGGGAATGGACGCGCTCAAGCTGTTTCGCCGGATCAACATCGATTTCGCCAATCGCGAAGTGCGGTTCATCATGCCCAGGAATGCGCTGTCGAGCTGAAGCAGTTGCGCCACGCGACTTTCGCTGCAACGATCCGCGCGTGATCGTCGCAGGGAGAAATTGAATGCGGGCTGTGCTGTTGGCCGGAATTGCCGTGCTGGGGCTCGCCCCTGCCATCGCCGAAGCGCAGGTGCGCCCGGACCAGAAGGCGTTCTTCTCGCTCTACAAGGAACTGGTCGAAACCAATACGGTGGTCGGTGTAGGCAGTTGCACCAAGGCCGCCGCGCAGATCGCCACACGGCTTAAGGCGGCGGGCTATACCGATGCCGACATCACCCAATTCTCCGTGCCCGAACATCCCGACGACGGCGGCGTGGTCGCCATCCTCAAAGGATCGGATGCCAGGGCCAAGCCGATGCTGCTGCTCGGCCATATCGACGTGGTGGCCGCCAAGCGCGAGGACTGGAAACGCGATCCGTTCAAGCTCGTCGAAGAAAACGGCTTTTATTATGCGCGCGGCACCGTGGACGACAAGGCGATGGCGGCGGTGTGGGCGGATGCGATGATCCGCTTCAAGCAACAGAATTATCGCCCCAAGCGCACGATCAAGCTGGCGCTGACCTGTGGCGAGGAAACCACCTACGCCTTCAACGGCGCCGACTGGCTGACCGCCAACCGACCGGAGCTGGTGAGCGGCGAATTCGCGCTGAACGAGGGCGGCGGCGGCCGCTTCGACGCCAATGGCAAGCCACAGGTGCTGGCGGTACAGGTAGGCGAGAAGGCGGCGCAGAATTTCACATTCGTCGCCACGAATCCTGGCGGCCACAGCTCCGCGCCGACCCCGGAAAATGCGATCTACGAACTGGATGACGCGCTCAAGGCCGTTCAGGGATATGATTTTCCGGTGAAGTTCACCGACACCACCCGCGCCTTCTTCGCGGCGACGACGAAGGCGGTGCCCGCGCCGGTAGCGGCGGCGATCAACCGGCTGCTCGCGAACCCGACGGACAAACAGGCCGATGCGATCGTCAGCCGCGACAAGGTGCTGCATTCGACATTGCGCACCACATGCGTAGCAACGCTCGTCAATGCGGGGCACGCCGAAAACGCGCTGCCGCAGCGCGCCACCGCCAACGTAAACTGCCGCATCTTTCCTGGCGAAACGGTCGACGGCACGCTCGCCAAGCTTCAGGAGCTTGCCGGCCCGAAGGTGACCGTCACCGCCAATCAGCCCGTCCGCCCGATCGCCGTTCCGCCGAAGCTCGATCCGAAGATCGTTGGCCCGATGAAGGCGCTGGGAGAAAAATATTTTGCCGGAATCCCGCTTGTACCGATGATGTCCACAGGCGCGACCGACGCCGTGTTCTTCGGCAAGATCGGCATGCCCGTCTATGGCGCGCCGGGCATTCTGGTGGAGCAGGATCTGAACGGCATTCACGGGCTGGACGAGCGGATTCGTGTCTCCGCACTCTATCAGGGCCGCGATTATCTGTTCGATCTCGTCAAGGCATATGGCGGCTAGTTGATCAGGCCGCGCGCTTCCGGCATGGCAGCGCAATGGTTCCCTTTTCGTTCGCCGGCCACAACCTGATCGCGCTGCAGGAAGGCGCGCTGTTCTGGCCGGCGCGCAAGGCGCTGCTGGTGGCGGACCTTCATCTGGAAAAGGCGAGCTCCTTCGCGCGCGCCGGGCAGATGCTGCCGCCTTATGATTCGATCGCCACACTCACCGATCTCACCGCGCTCGCCACCGCGACCGATGCGCGAGAGATCTGGTGCCTGGGCGACAGCTTTCATGACGTCACGGGCGGCGAACGGCTTACGGAAGGCGCGCGTGAGATGTTGGCGGGGCTGATGGCCCGCACGCGCTGGATCTGGATCACCGGCAATCACGATCCAGTCCACGCCGAGCGCCGTGGCGGCGAAATCCTCGCAGAAGCGATGGTCGACGGCCTGCTGCTACGCCACGAGGCCGATCCCGCCGACCAGCGCCCGGAACTTTCCGGGCATTTCCATCCCCGCTTGCGCATTCGCGTGCGCGGCCGGCTGGTATCGCGGCGCTGCTTCGTCGCGAGCCACCGCAAGATCGTGCTGCCCGCATTTGGGGCACTTACCGGCGGGCTGGACGCGACGCACAGTGCGATCGCGCGCGCACTGGGCGATCGGGGCGAAGCGCTGGTGCCGGTCGAGAACCGCCTGTTGCGCTTCCCGTTGGCGGCTTGACGCCAACGCCTAGATGTTCAGCCCCTGCAACAGCTTGGGCAGCGCCCCGCTCTCGCCGCGCGCCTCAGCCATGAAGCGCGCCTTCAGGGGCGGGATGCGGTCCACTGCGGAGATCCCGAACCGCCGGATGGCGCTCGCGGCGCGGCCCGGGATGCCGAACAGCCGGTTCAAAGCGTCGGTAGCCCCGGCTACCATCAGCGTATCGAGGCTGCGCCAGCGCTGATAGCGATCGAGCAATTGCGCATCGCCTGCCTCCAGCCCCAGCCGCCGTCCCTCGACCAGCACCTCGGCCAGCGCGGCGACATCGCGGAAGCCCAGATTGAGACCCTGCCCGGCGATCGGATGAATCCCGTGCGCGGCATCGCCGACCAGCGCAAGCCGCTCTCCGGTGATCCTCGCCGCGTGGTGAAAGCCGAGCGGATAGCTGGAGCGCGCGGCCGCGGCGGAAAGTTCGCCGAGGAATCCGCCCATCCGCTTCTGCGCCTCCGCCAGAAACGCCCGTTCGCCAAGCTTCAGCATCGCGGGCGCATCCGCCCGCTTCACCGTCCAGACGATCGCGGAACGGTGCCCGATCTCGTCATCGACCAGCGGCAGCAACGCGAACGGACCGGCCGGATAGAAAATCTCGTAGGCGGTATCCTCGTGCGATCGTTCGTGGCGGAAGGCTGAAATGATCGCGGTGTGATCGTAATGCCAGTGCGCGACATCGATCCCCGCCGCTGCACGGATAGGCGAATTGCGCCCTTCCGCCGCAACCAGCAGCGATGCCGTCACCGTCTCGCCAGACGACAGTGTCGCGGTGACGCCGCGTGGCCCACGCTCCACGCTGACGGCCCGCGTCTTCATCCGCAGATCGACCGACGACCGGCCAAGTGCCTCGCCCAGCGCCAGCCGCAACCGCCTGTTTTCGTACATCGTGCCGAGCGCGCCATCATCCGGATCGGGGATGAAATCGAGCTTCCCCGGCGCAAGCCCGTCGCTCACGCGGATATGCCTTATCTCGCAGCCGTGCCCGGCCAGCCCATCTGCCACGCCGATCGCCTCCAGCATCCGGTGGCTCGCGCTGGCGATCGCCGAGGCGCGTCCATCGAAACCGGCGGCAAGCGTGACGGCGGGATCCGCCGGATCGACGACGATCGTCGTCAGGCCGTGGCGATCCAGCGCGAGCGCAAGCGTGGCGCCTACCAGCCCGCCACCCAGGATAAGGACATCTGCGTGATCCATGCGACACGCTCTATCCGCGATCCGACGCGCTGCCAATCGCGGCGTCTTGACGCGAGACTCGGCGAGGCAGATGATTCCTGCGGGCTGATCTCAGGAAATCGTTGGGGGATTTTAGGCAATGGCGAGCCGGGCGGATGCGTCGCTGTGGCGCGAAACGGTGAAAGCGGGAGCAGTGCGCAGTGGCGCGCTGATCGTTGCGCTCGCGCTGCTGGTGGCAACCGTGCTGGCGGCACTGGCGCTGGCGACCTATTCGCCGGGCGATGCCGCGCTCAACACCGCGGCTGGCGACACGATCCACAATCTGATCGGAGCGCCGGGCGCATGGTTCGCGGATATCGCGCTCACGACCCTGGGCCCGGCGGTGTCGTTGCTTCTGCCGATCGGCCCGATCGTCGCGCTGCGGCTGTGGCGCGATCAGCCAGCGGGTGAATGGTGGCGGATGCTTCGCAATGCCGCGCTCGGCGTCTCGCTGATGGCGACCGCGCTCGGCTGCGTCGCGAACGGCGCGGTGCCGGCGCTGCCGTTCGGCTGGGGGGGCGCAATTGGCCTCGGCGTGGTTGCCGCGACGCGCTGGGCGGTGTCGTTCGCCGGGAATCCTGCCGTCACCTACTGGGCGGTGATCGTGATGGGGCTGCTCACCGGGATCGCCGGCGCCGCGTTGTGGGGGCGGAGCATCGATATCGCATTGCCGCGCGTATGGCGGGCCAGGCGTGATCGCCCCGCCGCGATCGACGACGAAGATATTCCGCTCGAGCTGATCCGCCGCCCAGTCACTCCACGCCCGGTCGCGCAGCCCGATCCCCGCCCCGGCCCGGTCATCAGCGACCGGACGCTGGCCCCCTCGATCGCACGGCCGAAATCGCAACAGCAGCAACGGCTTGACCTGCGCGACAATTACACGCTGCCGTCGCTCGACCTGCTGACGCCCGCACCGCCTTCGCAGAACGTGACGATCGACAAGGCCGCGCTTGAACGCAACGCGCGCCTGCTCGAAACCGTGCTGGACGATTTCAATGTGCGTGGCGAGATCAAGGAGGTCCGCCCCGGCCCCGTCGTCACGATGTACGAACTCGAGCCGGCGCCAGGCATCAAGGCCACCCGCGTCGTCAGCCTCGCCGACGATATCGCGCGCAACATGTCCGCGATCTCGGCCCGGGTCGCGACAATACCGGGGCGCACCGTGATCGGCATCGAGCTGCCCAACGCCAAGCGCGAGACAGTGTCACTGCACGAATTGGTCGGATCGCAGACCTTCGAGGATCAATCCGCGCAACTACCTGTAATCCTTGGTAAAAATATCGCGGGTGATCCGGTAATCGCCGATCTGGCGCCGATGCCGCATCTGCTGGTCGCCGGCACCACCGGCTCCGGCAAGTCGGTCGGCCTCAATTGCATGATCCTTTCACTGCTATACCGGCTCACACCGGATCAGTGCCGAATGATCATGATCGATCCCAAGATGCTCGAGCTGTCGATGTATGACGACATTCCGCATCTGCTCGCCCCCGTCGTCACCGACCCTGCCAAGGCGGTACGCGCGCTCAAATGGGCAGTCGAGCAAATGGAGGATCGCTACCGGCAGATGTCTTCGCTCGGGGTGCGCTCGCTCGGGAGCTTCAACGACAAGGTGCGCGCCGCGCGCATCAAGGGCACCCCGCTCGGCCGCCGGGTGCAGACCGGCTTCGGTGAAAACGGGCAGCCGGTCTATGAGGAAGAGCAGCTCGATTATCAGGTACTTCCGCAGATCGTCGTGATCGTCGACGAACTCGCCGACCTGATGATGACCGCCGGCAAGGAAGTGGAGTTCCTCATCCAGCGCCTGGCGCAAAAGGCGCGGGCAGCGGGCATCCACCTCATCATGGCGACACAGCGCCCGTCGGTCGATGTCATCACCGGCGTCATCAAGGCGAATCTGCCGACGCGTATTTCCTTCCACGTCACATCGAAGATCGATTCTCGCACCATTCTGGGCGAGCAGGGCGCGGAACAGCTTCTTGGCAAAGGCGACATGCTGTACATGCCGGGCGGCAAGGGCATCGTCCGCGTCCACGGCCCGTTCGTCTCGGACGACGAAGTGCGCGCGGTTACCGACCATTGGCGCGCACAGGGGCAGCCCGATTATATCACCTCCGTCACCGAAGAGCCGGAGCAGAGCTTCGATCTGGAAGGCGCGCCTACCGGCGAGGATTCGGCCGAGGATCAGCAATATCGCGCTGCTATCCAGCTCGTGTGCGAGAGCCAGAAGGCATCAACCTCCTGGCTCCAGCGGCAATTGCGGATCGGCTACAACAGCGCAGCGAGGCTTATAGAGCGCATGGAAAAGGACGGCATCGTCGGTCGCCCTGACCACGTCGGCCGCCGCGAAGTGCTCCGCGACGCCGACGGGCATCCAGTCTAGACATTTGTCCCGCCAAGATTTTCCTTGAAGAATGCGGCCGTCCGCGCGTCGGCGAGATCGGCTGCCTTCTCCGAGCGACGATCGCCCATTTCGGTCGCGAAGCCGTGGTCTTCACCCGGATAATCGTGGATCGTCACGCGCGGATGATCGTCCAGCCCTTCGTGCATCCGCTGCTGGGTCGCCTTGTCGACAAAACCATCTTCTCCGGCGACATGCAGCAGGACGGGGCGAGCGATCGCATGCTTCTCACCCAGCAATCCATCGATCCCGACACCGTAATAACCGACCGAAGCGTCGACATCGGTGCGACACGCGCTCATGAACGCGAGCCGGCCACCAAGGCAATAGCCGACGCATCCTACCTTACCGCCATCGCCAAGCAGAGCACGCGCGGCATGGACGGTTGCCTCGATATCGCGGATGCCGGCGTCCTGATCAAACCTGCCGAACAGCTCCAGCCCGCGCTGCAGCTCCGCCGGCACATCGGGATCGAGCTCGATTCCCGGCTCCAGCCGCCAGAACAGATCCGGCGCAATCGCAAGGTAACCCTGCTCTGCCAACCGGTCACATTTGCGCCGGATGCCTTCGTTCACGCCAAACACCTCCTGGATGACCACGATAGCCGCGCCAGGTTTATCCGCAGGCCGCGCTAGGTACGCGCCAAAGCCCCCGTCATGCTCCAGCGTATCGACCTTGATATTCTCACCCATCGCTCGGCTCCGATAATGTTCGTGGTTCAACACCCAATTCCTGGTAACCAAACCATCCTTCGCGGCATAATGTCCCGCGCGTCGGTGATCCGATGACAGGGCGCGACGCTCGGGCGCGAATTGCGGTGCATTGTCGTCGCCAGGCCGGTCAACGCGGCGGCGCCATCGATCAGTACATCGCCAACCGGCGTTGTGATAATGACGGGTTCGCGGGCATACATGCGGGCATAACGCTAACGCGCAGGGATGCCGCGCTCAAGGAGTGCTTGTAATGAAAGTGAATGTCGAGGTGGATTGCACGCCGGAAGAGGCGCGCCGCCTGATGGGTCTGCCCGACCTCACGCCGATCCACGATGCCTATATCGCCAAGATGCGCGAGGCCTTCGACGGCGGCATTCGACCGGAAATGTTCGAGAATATCGTCAAGAACTGGGCGCCGATGGGTGAGGCAGGCCTGTCGTTTTGGCAGCGGTTGTTCGAGGCGGGGACCAAGCCGGGCGGCTGATGGATACGATCTTCGCCGTTTCCAGTGGCCAGCCCCCGGCCGCAATCGCGGTCATGCGCGTGAGTGGCCCGGGCGCGCGGCTGGCCGTCGAAGCCCTTGCCGGCGCTCTTCCGGCGCCGCGCCGCGCGGTATTGCGCCGCTTGCGAGACCGGGACGGCGCGTTGCTCGATGATGCCTTGCTTCTGTGGTTCCCCGGGCCACGCACGGCGACCGGAGAGGATCTTGCCGAGTTTCACCTCCATGGCGGGATAGCAACCGTCAAAGCCGTCGAATGCTCGCTGGCGGCCATGGCTGGTCTTAGAAAGGCGCGCGGTGGCGAATTCACCCGCCGCGCGCTGGAAAACGGCCGGATCGATCTGGCGCAGGCGCAGGGGCTGGCGGACCTGCTGGAAGCCGAGACCGAGGCACAGCGCCGGGCCGCCATTGCCAGCGTCGACGGCGAAGTCAGCCGCGCGGTGTCACGCTGGCTGGCCGAGCTGGCGGGAATCGCCGCACGGATCGAGGCGGCGCTCGATTTCAGCGATGAGGATGACGTCGAAAGCGCCGACGCGGCGATGCTCGACGCGGCCATCCAGGATTGGCTGGACGATGTGAACGCACTTATCGCACGGCCAACTATCGAACGCTTGCGGGAGGGGTATCGAATCGTACTGGCAGGACCACCGAATGCCGGAAAATCCTCTCTCTTCAACGCGATGATCGAGCGTGATGCCGCCATCGTAACGCCGATAGCGGGCACGACGCGCGATCTCCTCGAGGCACGCGTCATACGCAATGGGCGATTATACACGCTTGTCGATACCGCGGGACTGGCAAAGGAGACCGCTGACCCTGTCGAGCGGATCGGCATCGAGCGGGCCCGGCGATCAGCCGAGACGGCCGACCTCGTCTTGTGGCTTGATGACGAGGCGCCCCCCGCGGGGTGGCCATGCGTAATGCTTCACGCCCGGTGCGATCTACCCGCACGAGCCAATCTGCCAATCGGTCGGTTAGCCGTGTCACGCGATAACTTTGCGAGCATCGATCGGGTCTGGGCCGCAATCGAGGAACGCACGCAATCGCTAATCACTCCCGATGGGCTGACGCTGCGAGAGCAACAGCGAGACGCGGTCATCGCTGCCCGTGATGCGGTCGCGGGCGAAGGGCTGGACGACGATCTGTTGGTACGCGCCGAGGGAGTGCGCTATGGCATGCGGCATCTGGCGGGCATCCTCGGCGCCGATGCGACGGAAG
The DNA here is from genome assembly GCF_005502745.1 of Sphingomonas sp. 3P27F8. GTDB lineage: Bacteria > Pseudomonadota > Alphaproteobacteria > Sphingomonadales > Sphingomonadaceae > Sphingomonas. Next base: position 121,797 of record NZ_SCNL01000007.1, on the reverse strand, counting down.
CAATGCTCGACGCACTTTTTGCCCGCTTTTGCATCGGAAAATAGTGTTTCACGTGGAACAAAACTTTGATGTCATCGTGATCGGCGGTGGCCATGCGGGTACAGAGGCTGCCGCCGCCGCGGCGCGGCGCGGCGCTCGTGCGGCATTGATTTCGCATCGGCGAGATCGCATCGGCGCGATGTCTTGCAACCCCTCGATCGGCGGCCTCGGGAAAGGCCACCTGGTCCGCGAGATTGACGCGCTTGACGGGTTGATGGGGCGCGCCGCCGACGATGCAGCAATTCATCATCGCATGCTCAATCGCAGCAAGGGCCTCGCCGTTCAGGGGCCACGTGTGCAAGCCGACCGGGGGCGCTACGCACGCTCGATCCAGTCGCAGCTCGCCAGACAGGAGCGTCTGTCGATTGTCGAGGGCGAGGTCGCCGCGCTGATCGTTGAGGGGCAAACAATATTCGGTGTGAGACTGCTCGACGGCACCGAAATCGGCGGGCGCGCGGTTGTTATCGCAACAGGCACTTTTTTGGGCGGCCGAATATTTCGCGGTGAAGAGCGGATTGACGGGGGGCGCGTCGGCGAGCCCGCCGCCATCGATCTCGCGCATCAGATACGCGCGCTCGACCTGCCCGTCCGCCGCCTTAAAACGGGCACGCCACCGCGTCTCGACGGGCGCACGATCGACTGGGCAGCGCTTGTCCCGCAACCCTCCGATTCCGATCAATGGACAATGTCGCCGATGTCGGCGCACCGGGCGCTGCCGCAATTGTCGTGCGCGATATCGCGGACGACAGAGCAGACACACGCGATCATACGCGACAACCTGCATCGTTCGCCGCTTCATACCGGCGCGATCGAGGCCGGCGGTCCGCGCTATTGCCCGTCGATCGAAGACAAGATTCGGCGATTTGGCGATCGCGACGGTCATCAGATATTTCTGGAGCCCGAGGGACTTGACGATCCGATAATCTACCCGAATGGCATCTCGACCTCGCTGCCGGCCGATGTTCAGGTGGCGATGGTGCGATCGATCCCGGGGCTTGCTGATGTAGAGATCGTCACGCCTGGCTATGCCGTGGAATATGATCATGTCGATCCGCGCGCGCTTGATCATCGCCTCGCCCTGGCAAAGTTGCCGGGGCTGTTTCTCGCTGGCCAGATCAACGGCACCACCGGCTATGAGGAAGCCGGTGCACAGGGGCTGGTCGCTGGCGCTAATGCGGCGGCTCACGCGCTGGATCTGGCCCCACTTCTGCTGGACCGGGCGACCAGTTATCTCGCGGTGATGATCGATGATCTCGTGCTGCAGGGTGTGACCGAGCCTTATCGGATGCTCACGGCTCGTGCCGAGTATCGGCTCGCGCTGCGTGCGGACAACGCTGAAACCCGTCTGTCCAACATAGCGGAGGCACATCAGCTTATGACAGGGGCACGGCGCGCCCACGTGGAGCGCCGGAAGCGAGAACGCGAAAGGCTTGCCTCCGGCGATCGCTCGGATGTCGATGCGGACTTGTTGCGGGAAGCCGAGGAGGATCTCCGTTACGCACCCTATCTGGAGCGGCAAGCAGCAGAAATCGCGCGAATGCGACGCGATTCCGGCATTGCGATTCCGACCGGTAATGCACTCAGCCGGGTGAACGGTCTTTCCCTGGAAATGCGCGAGCGGCTCTCGACCGCAAACCCGCAGACGCTCGGCGACGCATCCCGGATCCAGGGTGTGACCCCTGCCGCACTGACCGCGCTGTGGCTGCACGCGAAGGCCGGCGCATGACAGAAGACAAGGCCAGAGAATGGATGGCGGGACGCTTTGGCAATGAAGCATGCGCACGCGTCGCGCGATTTGCGGAACATGTGATCGAAGAGAGCGAGCGGCAGAACCTGATAGCGAGATCCACACTGGCGCATATCTGGGGTCGACATATCCTCGATTCGGCCCAACTGATCGATCACGCTGGCGCAATCGACGGCAAGACGCACTGGCTGGATGTGGGCTCCGGCGCCGGCTTTCCTGGCGCCATCATTGCGCTGCTTACACCGGCGAGAGTAACGCTCGTTGAGCCGCGGCGCCGGCGAGCGGAGTTTCTTTCTCAGGCGCTTGCAGACGTTTCGACCGTCCAGATCGTCACCGCCAAGGTCGAGACGATACAAGCAGCGGCGCAGGATATCGTAACAGCACGTGCAGTCGCGACCGTAGACGAATTGCTGCGGGCTACCCGGCATGTCACCAACATATCCACACGTTATATCCTGCCGCGAGGGCGTTCGGTGCAGGCGGAGCTTGAAACGGTGCACCGAGGCTGGCACGGATTGTTCCACGTGGAACCAAGTATTACCGACCCTGACTCGGGAATACTCATTGCGGAAAAGGTTCGCATCCGATGATTTGTATCGCGGTAGCCAACCAGAAAGGTGGCGTCGGAAAAACGACCAGCGCGATAAACCTCGCGACGGCGTTAGCCGCCACTGGCAAGCGCGTGTTGCTGATCGACCTCGATCCTCAAGGGAATGCGTCAACCGGGCTCGGCATCGCTCACGCGGCGCGAACCGTCTCCAGCTATCACGTTCTGGTCGATGGCGTTGCGATCGAAGACGGCGTGGTTCCCTCCGGCGTGCCGCGCCTGGAGATACTGCCAGCCACCGTGGACCTGTCAGGCGCCGAAATCGAGCTTGTCGAGCTGGAAGCCCGCACCCACCGCCTTCTTCGCGCGATCGAGGCCTGCGCCCCCCGCTGGGACATCGTGCTCATCGATTGCCCACCATCGCTCGGGTTACTGACAATGAACGCGATGGTCGCGGCGGACTCGCTGCTGGTGCCGCTTCAGTGCGAATTTTTCGCGCTCGAAGGGTTGAGCCAGCTGCTCAGCACGGTTGAGCGGATCCGCGCGCGTTTCAACCCTTCACTGTCGATCATGGGGGTGGCGCTGACGATGTATGATCGCCGCAATCGCCTGACCGAGCAGGTAGCCAGCGATGTACGCGCGGTACTGGGCCGAGTGGTGTTCGAAACGGTAATTCCCCGTAACGTCCGCCTCTCGGAGGCGCCGAGCCACGGACTTCCGGCCCTTATCTACGATCACCGGTGCAGCGGATCGGAAGCGTATATGGCACTTGCCCGGGAAATGATCGCGAGACTGCCGCGCATGAAAGAGGCCGCCGCATGACAGACCGTCGCCCACGCCCCGGCCTTGGCCGCGGGCTCAACGCGTTGCTTGGCGATTTTGCCCGGGATGAGGCTGAAACGGCCGTTGAGGGACATAGCGCTGCCGGCGTTCGGATGATCCCGATCAGTTCGATCGCCCCCCACCCAGGCCAGCCACGGCGCCATTTCGACGATACCGCATTGTCGGAACTTGCCGCGTCGATCGCGGAGCGCGGGGTGATACAGCCGATCATCGTTCGCCCGCACGGTCATGATTACCAGATCGTCGCGGGCGAGCGACGCTGGCGGGCCGCACAGCGCGCCCAACTTCACGAAGTACCCGTTGTCGTCCGCGATTATAGCGACAGCGATACGCTGCAGATCGCGCTGCTGGAAAATATCCAGCGTCAGGACCTAAATGCGATCGAAGAGGCCCAGGCCTATCGTCGCCTGGCGGAAGAATTCGGCCATACGCAGGACGCGCTGGCTCGGATCGTTCACAAGTCTCGCAGCCATATTGCCAACCTGTTGCGATTGCTCGATCTTCCGGCAGAGATCCAGTCCCTGGTGGTGGACGGCAAGCTTTCGATGGGCCATGCTCGCGCGATAATCGGCGCTCCCGATCCTATAGCACTGGCGAACGAGGTGATCGAGAAAGGCCTGTCGGTGCGCCAGACCGAGCGCCTTGCCAGCGCCGCCAAGCCCGGCACGCCACGCGCCGGAAACAGGGATCCGAACGGATACCGGGCGGATTCCGATGCTGATATCGTCGCGCTGCAACGGCAACTATCGGACCTGCTGGGGCTCAATGTGAGGATCGCGCATGGCGAGCGCGGCGGTTCGATAACGCTGGATTATTCGACGCTGGATCAATTGGATATGGTCTGCCAGCGCTTGAGCGGCGAGCGAATCTGATAGTCTAGCGGCCCATCCGGCGGGCGCGCTCGGCCAGGCCCAGCATCGCCTGATCGGCCAGTACATTTCCGGCGGTGCCACTCGCCACCATTGCGCGCTCGAGCTGGCGGACACGTCGCTGCGCGTCCACCAGCGCTTCGGGGGTCCAGCGGCGCAGGGCGATCGCTGTCGCCGCCTCCTCGCGAAAAAACACGCGATGGCGCTTGATGACCGAGCCGATATCGCCGCCCGCCGCAACGTCGGCACGCATCTCCGCAAGCGCACCCAGCCGCCGCGCAAGCTGCCGTAACCACGGGATCGGCGATCCGCCCGCCTCGCTCATCCTGCTCAGCGCCGAGCCAAGCTCGCCCGTCCGCCCCGCGATTACCGCCTCGACGATCTCCGACATCTCCGATTCGCCAAGATCCGCACCAACCGCATCAAGCGCGCCGTCATCCAGCTGCTGCGGGCGATCGAGACCGGCGTCCAGATAAAGCGCAAGCTTCTCAAGCTCTTGCACCATCACCGCGCGATCGCCACCTGTCGCCTGCACAAGCCGGCGCGCGGCGCCCCCCATCATGCGCAGCCCATGCTCGCGCGCCAGCTGCGCCGCCAGTGCCTCCGCGCCCTCACCCACCGGGACGTAACACGCGGTAGCGAGCGCCGAATCAGCCTCAAGAGCGCGCTTGACCAGCCGACTGGTCGCCTTGAGCGAGGGCGCAATCACGACCACCGGATTGCCGGCCCGCTCCGCCTCGAGCAGCGCTTCTACCGCACCAGTCGATTCATCCCCGGCCGCGGTTACGCGGATATAACGCGCGCCACCGAACAACGAGAGCGATGCCGCCTCGTCAGCGAGACGCGCGCTATCGGCCTTGAGCGTCGCACCATCGAGATCGACACGTTCGGCCTCCGGCCCCATCGCGCGGCCCAGCCTGCCCGCCAGTGCCAAAGCCCCCGATTCGTCTGGCCCGTACAGCAGATAGAGCCGGATATCCGCCGGCGGCCGATCGAGCGCCGCCTTCATCCGCGTCTCGCTGGCCTTCATTTCGGCGCGGTCTCGTTCCTCGCATACAGCGCGACGCGCGCGACGATCTGATCAGCGACGATATCGCTCAAACGCTCCAGCGCGCTCGCCTCGGCCGCGATCGTCGCATATTCCGACGTCACGACATCGATGCCGGCGTCTGACCCGGCGGTCGCATCCAATACCACCGTGCCGGTATCCAGCTCGACGAGTTGATAGCGCGCGCGCAACGTGCGCCGCTCGCGCGTGACGCTGTTGTCGCTCCGCACGGCGAGACCGACGATCTTGTCATCAAGCTTCACGTCGAGCCGGTAGCGCGCGGTCTGGCTGCCCCCGGCAGACAGCCGATCCCGCAACGCATTGGCGACGAGCCAGCCCGGTTTGCCATCGATCGGCGCGACATCCACCTGCCCCAGCACGTTCGCCACCGGCCCGGACCCGCCCGCCGTGTAAAGCGGCCGAAGCCCGCACCCGGCGAGCAGGAGCGGCAGCGCGAGCAGAACGGCGAGACGCTTCATGCGACGAGATTCACCAGGCGATCAGGCACCACGATCACTTTCTTCGGTGTCTTGCCTTCCAGGATACGGATCACCTTGTCACTGGCAAGCGCGGCTGCTTCGATCGCCTCCTTCGGCTGACCCTTGGGCAGCGTAAGCGTATCGCGCAGCTTGCCGTTGACCTGGATAGCGATCGTCACTTCGTCCTCCACGAGCAACGCCGGATCGACCACCGGCCATGCCGCGTCAGCGATCAGCCCCTCGCGTCCCGCCGCCGCCCAGGCTTCCTCCGCAAGGTGCGGCGCCATCGGGGCAACAAGCAGCATCAGCGTGTCGATCGCGGTATCGCGAGAGCCGGAGGGCGCCGCCTTCTCGATCGCGTTGGCCAGTTCATAGAGCTTGGCCACCGCCTTGTTGAAGGACAGCGCCTCGATATCAGCGGCAATCCCCGCGATCGTCTGGTGCAGCTTGCGATCCAGCGGCGCATCCACCCCGGCGCCCGTGCGCTCGCCATCGAACAACCTCCACAGCCGCTGGACGAAGCGCCACGCGCCCTCGATCCCGGATTCGCTCCATGGCAGATCGCGCTCGGGCGGCGAATCGGAGAGCATGAACCAGCGCACCGCGTCGGCGCCATATTGGTCAACGATGCCGGTCGGATCGACGGTGTTCTTCTTCGACTTGGACATTTTCTCGACGCGGCCGACGGTGATCGGCGCGCCAGAGGAAATCTCGATGCCATCGCGCACCTCGTCCGGCCCAAGCCAACGGCCATCGGCGGACTTATACGTCTCATGTGTCACCATGCCCTGCGTGAACAGGCCGGTGAACGGCTCGGTGATGTCGATCATCCCGACATGGTTGAGCGCGCGTGTCCAGAAGCGTGCATAGAGCAGGTGGAGAATCGCATGCTCCACTCCGCCGATATACTGGCCGACCGGCAGCCAGCTTTCGGCGATCGACCTGTCAAACGGCTTGTCCTTTGGCTGGCTTGCGAAGCGAATGAAATACCACGAGGAATCGGCAAAAGTATCGAGCGTGTCGGTCTCGCGCACCGCCGGCTCGCCGCACGTGGGGCACGCCACGTGTTTCCACGTCGGATGCCGATCGAGCGGGTTGCCCGGTATGTCGAAACTCACATCCTCGGGCAGCACGACCGGAAGCTGTGCGGCCGGGACCGGCACGACACCGCAGCCGTCGCAATGAATGATCGGGATCGGCGTGCCCCAGTAACGCTGACGGCTGACGCCCCAGTCGCGCAGGCGATAGACCGTGGAGCCCTTCCCCCATCCGCCATCCTCGGCACGACGGATCACCTCGCGCTTGGCATCCTCAACATCCATGCCGTCGAGGAAGTGCGAATTCACCAATGTGCCGGGGCCGCTATAGGCCTCGTCCTCGTGGAATTCCGGCGCGTCCTTCGATCCGTCGGATACGACGCGGCGGATCGCGAGGCCGTATTTCCGCGCGAACTCGAAATCGCGCTGATCGTGTGCGGGCACGCCGAAGACCGCGCCGACGCCATAGTCCATCAGCACGAAATTGGCGATGTGGACGGGCAATTGCCACGACGGATCAAAGGGATGCGTCGCTGTCAGGCCCGTGTCGAAGCCAAGCTTCTCCTGCGTTTCGAGCTCTGCGGCGGTGGTGCCGCCCTGCTTGCAGCGCTCGACAAAGGTGGCCGCCTCCGGATTTCCGGCGGCGATCGCCTGGGCGATCGGATGGTCGGCCGCAACCGCCACGAAGCTCGCGCCGAAAATCGTGTCAGGCCGGGTGGTGAATACCTCCACCCCGTCCAGCCCGCCCGCGCGCGCCGACAGGGCGAAGCGAAACGTGAGGCCCTGGCTCTTGCCGATCCAGTTTTCCTGCATCAGCCGCACCTTTTCCGGCCAGTGCTCCAGCGTATCGAGGCCAGCCAGCAGATCGTCCGCAAAGGCGGTGATCCTGAGGAACCACTGGCTCAGCTTGCGCTTCTCGACCAGCGCGCCGGAACGCCAGCCGCGCCCGTCAATCACCTGTTCGTTGGCGAGTACGGTCATGTCGACCGGATCCCAGTTGACCGCGCTTTCCTTGCGATAGACCAGGCCGTGTTCGAGAAACTTCAGGAACAGCGCCTGCTCGTGACCGTAATAGTCCGGCTCGCATGTCGCGATTTCGCGCGTCCAGTCCAGCGCGAAGCCGAGGCGCTTCAGTTGCGCCTTCATCGTCGCGATGTTGTCGCGTGTCCAGCCGCCGGGATGGACATGTTTCTCCATCGCGGCATTCTCGGCGGGCATTCCGAACGCGTCCCAGCCCATCGGGTGGAGCACTTCCATACCGCGCATCCGGCGAAAACGCGCCAGCACGTCACCCATCGTATAGTTGCGCACGTGCCCCATGTGGATGCGCCCCGACGGATAGGGGAACATCTCAAGGACATAGCTCTTCGGCTTCGGGCTGTCGTCGCGCGCTGCAAATGTGCGGGCGTCATCCCACAGCTTTTGCCAGTGGGCATCGGCCTTCAGCGCATTGAAACGGGTGTTGCTCATTATCTCTTGTCGCTGGGCCGCGCCGAGGGGTTCACCCGCAGCGTCAGCCGGTGATCGAAGCGCGGCGCAGATCGCGGGCGCGCGTAAGGATGATATCCTCAAGCTTCTGCGTGGTGGAGGCGGCGACCGGCGCGGAAATCCACTGCCCGTTCTGGTTGACCTCACGCAGCGCGGCAACGCGCAGCGCATCCGCGCGCAGATCCTGATCGAGGATCGAAACCGTCACCTTCATCCGCTCGCCCGGCACCTGCGGGTTGACGTACCAATCGGTCACGACGACGCCTCCGTTGGAATCCGTCTGCAGCAGCGGCATGAACGACAGGGTATCGAGCGTCGCGCGCCAGAGATAGGAATTGACGCCGATCGTGGTGATCTTCGAGGCAGCCAGATCGGCCTCCGGCCGGGCACGATGGTGGCCGCACGCGGCAAGAGCAAGGGCAGCGCCAACGGCTAGCGCGAGACGCAACGGGCGGAACATCGGCATCGTCCTGAAAGCTAGGGAAACAGCAGCGACAACCTCTACAGACGCACCCCGCCGCCCGCAAGCGCGGCGGCGGATGTGGGAGTCATGCAACAGTCGGCAACAAAGCGACTCTCGCGATGGTGCACGCGGATCGAATCGTGTTAGGCGCGTTATCGATCCTACTGGTTCGGAGAATATCGTGGTCGCGATGAGGGCGATTGCTGGCGGAATGATCGTGGCGCTTGTCGCTGCGGCGTCCGTCGTCGCGCCCGCGATCGGCGCCACCGAATTGGGCCAGCATGGCGCGAAGAGGGCGGCGCCCGTGGGCAGTTCCGCCAGATTTTCGAGCGGCTTCACCCCTTCGTCGGCTGATCCGCGGCTTGCCGCCGTATTCGCCCGCGGCGGGCTTGATGGCGGCGATGTCAGCGAGTTTCGTTTCACGCCCGCGGAAACGCGACAGGGCAACCGTGCGGTTACCGTTGCTGTCCGCGCTCGCTCGACTCGCGCAGGCGATGGATCGACTCGTTTTGCGTCGAATGCCCCCACCGTTGGAATCGCGCCGATCGCCTATAACCTGGGCGCTGCGATCGGCTGGCAGCGCTTTGCCGTTTCGGGCGATATCTCTCGAGTCGATGTCGGCCCACAGCCAGGCAGCCGCGAATCGGCCGATGTCGCGGTCAGCTATTCGCTCAATCGCTTCACTGGCCGGGTAAAGGCCAGTTCGGAGCATCCGCTGGCTAGCGCGCCCAAGACGGTCGATAACAATTCGAGCTATGCGATCGATGTCGGCGGCTCTTATTCGCTGACCCGAAATGTCGATCTCACCGCCGGGCTGCGATACAAGAGCGAGCGTGAACGGCTGACTCAGATCGCCGACGATCGTCGGGATAGCCAGGCCGTCTATGTGGGCACTGCGTTCCGTTTCTGACGCCTTATAGCCAGCCGTCGATCCCGGCCCAGCCGTCGAACCCGGCAAGCCGCGCGTAACTGCGCGCATCCATGCCGCCCAGCGCTATACGAGTAGCGGGCAATCCGCGCGCGATCGCTGAGGCACGGCGCGCGCCCAATGCGGGAGCGCCGGGATGCGAGCGGGTCGGGAAAACCGGCGATATGAATACCGCATCAGCGCCAACGCGCATCGCCCGCACCGCCTGCTCGCGCGAATGGGCGGGCCATGTGACGATTCCCCCGCCGCGCCGCTTATGGGTTCCCATCTCGCCAGCCAGCCGTGTGTCGCCGGCGCGCACCAGCACCAGCCCGCGCCGCCGAGAGATCCGCAACAGCGCCGCGAACAACCGCCGCCGCTCCCGTGCAGGGGTCGCATAGTGGCGAAAGACGATTCCCGAGCCGCGCGGCAACCGCCGAACAGCGCGCCACAGTCCAGCGCCCATCCGCTCATCGGTCATCAGCCAAAGGCGCGGGACGGGGTGGCGGTAGCGCATCTCGCTTCCTATAGCGCGCGCCATGCATTCCGCCGAGCCGTCTCCGCCCGCCCGACTCGCCGCGATCCACGAGCGGATCGCCCGCGCCGCCGCCACCGCGCGCCGCTCGGCCGGCGAAATCACGCTGATCGCGGTCTCCAAGACGCATCCCGTCGAAGCGATCACCCCGCTACTAGCGGCAGGACAGCGCGATTTCGGTGAGAACCGCGTACAGGAGGCGCAGGCGAAATGGCCCGTGCTGCGTGAACAATGCCCCGATGCCCGGCTGCACCTGATTGGGCAGCTCCAGTCTAACAAGGCGATGGAAGCGGTAGCTCTCGCGCATGCGATTCATGCCGTCGATCGCCCCTCATTGGTCAGCGCGCTCGCAAAGGCGATGGACGCACTCGGAAGGCGCCCCGGCTGTTTCATCCAGGTCAATATTGGCAACGAGGCTCAGAAAGGCGGCTGTGCCATCGCTGCGCTGCCCGATTTGCTCGCGGCGGCGCGCGCGGCGGATCTGCCCCTCGCCGGTTTGATGTGCATCCCTCCCGCTGACGTGGAAGCCGCGCCCTATTTCGCGCTGCTCGCCAAGCTGGCGCGCGATCATGGAATCACCGGGCTGAGCATGGGGATGTCGGGTGATTTCGAAACGGCGGTGACGCTCGGCGCCACGCATGTCCGCATCGGCAGCGCACTGTTCGGCGCGCGCGCATGAAGGTCGACGCGATCCTGTTCGATTTTGACGGTGTGCTCATCGAAAGCGAGGCGATCGGGAACCGCCAGATCGCCGACTATCTCACGTCGATTGGCCATCCGATCACGCCCGAGCAATCGATGGCCAATTTCATGGGCCTTGCCGGCGCGGATTTCCTTGCCCGGATCGAGCAGTGGATCGGCCGCCCGATTCCCGAAGATTTCCACGCGGCGCGCAAGGCCGAGGATGCGCGCGTCATGGCGGAGGGGATAGAGGCGGTGGCAGGCGCGGTCGCGTTTGTCGAATCGTTGCCGCCTGATCTGCCGCGCGCGATCGTCTCCTCCAGTTCGACGCGCTGGATCCGCCGTCACCTCGATCATATCGGGCTGACGGGCGCGTTCGGCGACCATATCTACTCGGGGCGCGAGCACGTGGCACGCGGAAAGCCCGCGCCGGACCTTTACCTCTACGGCGCGAACGCGCTCGGCGTGCCGATCGAACGCTGCGCGATCATCGAGGATTCGCCAGTCGGGGCGACCGGGGCGGTGGCGTCGGGCGGCCATGTGATCGGCCTGTGCGCCGGCAGCCATTGCGCAGCGGATCACGATCAGCGGCTTCGCGCAATTGGCGTACATGCGATCGCGCACGATTTCCTGAACGTCGCCCGCCTGCTCGCCTGATCTTCCCCAAAAGCGATGCTGCGGTTACACGCCGCCCCGTGAAGATCGTAAGCTGGAACATCAATTCGGTGCGGTTCCGCATCGCCATCGTCGAGCAGTTCCTGCGCGAGGCTTCGCCGGATATCCTGTGCCTGCAGGAAACCAAGGTGATCGATCAGGATTTCCCGGCCGAAATCTTCCGAAAGCTTGGCTACGATCATATCCTGATCCACGGCCAGCGAATGCACCACGGCGTCGCGGTCATCAGCCGGATCGCGCTGTCGGAAGATGACCGGCTGGATTGGCAGGCCAACCGCGAGGCGCGGCACATCGGCGTGCGGCTCGCCAATGGGGTGCGGCTTGAGAATGTCTATGTTCCCGCCGGCGGCGACGAACCGGACCGGACGGTGAACCCGAAATTCGGCCAGAAGCTCGATTTCGTCCAGCGGATGACCGAATGGTCGGAAAAGCTCGATCGGCCGACCATTCTCACCGGTGATTTCAACATCGCGCCCTTGCCCAGCGACGTGTGGAATCACAAGGCGCTGCTGAAGGTGGTGAGCCATACGCCGATCGAGGTGGAGGCCCTGGATCGACTCAAGGCATCGAACGACTGGATTGATCTCGGGCGGCATTTCCACCCCGCGCCCGAACGGCTTCATACCTGGTGGAGCTATCGCTCGCCCGACTGGACGAAGAATGATCGCGGCCGACGGCTCGATCATATGTGGGCAACGGGCGAGGTGGCGAAAGCCGCACGTGCGCACCATGTCTTCGAAGCGTGCCGCAGCTGGGAAAAGCCTTCGGACCATGTGCCGATCATGACCGAGTTCGATTTTTGACCGACGCGCGCCAGGCTGCCCGCGCGATTGACGCGCTGCGTCGCGGCTGGCCGATCCGTGTCGGAACACTGGCGCTGCTTCCGATCGAAACAGCCGATGCGGAGCGGCTTCATGCGTTCGATCCCGGTAATATCGCGTCAGTGCTGCTGTCGGCAGGCCGGGCGGCAACGCTGAAGCTCGCAAACCAGATCGAGGCAGCGGTGCCCGATGCGCCGGTGCTCGTTGATCGCGCGCCGTGGATCGATTTCGCCACGGCGACGGCGCTTGCCGATCCACAGCTCGATCTCGCCACTCCTCTCAAGGGCCCATTTCGGGCTATCCACAACAATGATTCGCAGGATGCAGCCGCTGCGCTTCGGCTGGCGCGGATCGCGGGATTGCTTCCCGCTTTCTTCGTCTTGTTCGACGGTGCGGGTGAAGTAGCGATAACTCCGGCGGATATCGATTTGCACGAGGACGCGATCCGCCTGACGATCGCCGCGCGCGCGCGGCTGCCGGTCGCGCATGCCGAGGATGCGGAGATAGTCGCCTTTCGCACGCCTGAATCGCCCGGCGAGCATATCGCGCTCCTGATCGGCGAACCGAACGGCTCCGAGCCGCTGGTCCGCCTGCACAGCGAATGCCTGACCGGCGATGCGCTTGGCAGCCTCAAATGCGATTGCGGGCCACAGCTCGATGCGGCGATTCGCGCAATCGAGGCGAGCGGCTGGGGCATCCTGCTCTATCTCCGACAGGAGGGCCGCGGGATCGGCCTGGTCAACAAGCTGCGGGCCTATGCCTTGCAGGATCAGGGCCATGACACGGTCGATGCCAACACGCGGCTCGGCTTTGCGATCGATGCACGAGATTTCGGTGTTGCCGCGCGTATGCTGAAGCTTCTCGGGCAAAGCGAGGTGCGCCTGCTGACCAATAACCCTGCCAAGGTTACAGGGCTCGAGAATGCAGGAATCCGTATCACCGAGCGTGTCGCGCACGCTCTGCCCGCCAATCGGCACAATGAGCGCTATCTCGCCACAAAGCGCGATCGCACCGGGCATCAGCTTTAAGGATTGGCGATTATAGCTTCAGGATGGCGCACGGGAAGCCGGCATGCCGTCCTTCCATGCCACCTGGTTCCACGATGACATCAAGGCGCTCCGCTGCGTCTGGGGCATCGTGTGGGCCAATCATGTGATTGCGATCGCTCGGCGACTGATCTCCATCGACGCTACACTGATCGACCAGGGCTCGTCGCGACGATCGCGTTGGCGCCACTCATCGCGCCGTCGTCATCCGGCGGATCATGAACGCAGGCATCTGCGAACCGGCTGGCTTCGCCCGTTGGCACAATCGCCAAAAGGTAAGGCCCCCGCTCCGGGGGCTTGGAGCGAGGGCCAACCTGACGTTCGTCACGCAGGGGAACACTGGCAGTCCCGGGCAACAGGGGGAAAATCCCGGGTGGCCTGTATTCACACCCGATCTTTACGCGCAGAAACCTGTCGCTCGGGTGAACGGTTGTAAGAAAAAGCCGCTAACTGTGAACGGAATTCCTCCGCGGGTCGTTCCAACGGAACGCTCCATCGTCCACCGGCCCGTTGAACCGCTGGTTGGACAAGCGGATTGTCGTGCGATTGCCCTGGCTGTCGAGCATCACCCAGCCCTGCAACATCAACCCGCCCGGGGCGGCCGCGTCACGTGCGAAAACGAGCGTTATTCGGCCATATTCGGGATGCCTGGCATCATAACCTTCCACCGACAGCACGCGCGGATCGGCCGAGGGAATGACCTTCGCGTAATTCCCGATATCCTTGTCAGGATTGATGAGTACGCCAAGCGGCGTGTTGCCGATCGGCCAGCGCTGCACCTGCCGCACGGAATAATCGATGAAGGTGAGCGCCTTGCCATCGCCAACGATCAGGAGCGGTACGCCCTTTTCATACTGAAAGCGGATCTTTCCCGGTTTCTTGAGCGTCAGCGTCCCGGTCAGCACTTTGCCGTTGCGGTCCGTCTGGCTGAAATCGGCTGTCATGCTGGAAACTGCCGAAAGGTGCCGCTGCACCTGCGCCAGATCCCCGGTCTGCGCCACCGCTGGGGCGGCCACAGCGACGATCGCGGACAAAACGGGCAGGACGGTCTTCACGCCAAATCTCCAGTCATCACCAGCCCCTATCCCCGACGCCGATTGAACACCCCGTGAACTCTCCGTTCATCCGAACAGCGAGATCAGTCCATGAGTGCTATCGGTGCCGATCCAGCCCTCATACACCATCTTGAACGCGACAAAGAGGATCACCGCCAACCCGAAATAGGCGATCCAGCGATAGCGGTCGATAATCCGGGCGATGAAATTGGCCGCCAGCCCCATCAACGCGACAGACAGCAGCAGCCCGACGACCAGAATTCCCGGATGTTCGCGCGCCGCGCCCGCCACTGCCAACACGTTATCGAGGCTCATCGATACGTCCGCCACGGCAACCGCCCAGGCAGCACCCGCAAAGCTCTTGGCGGGGGAGACGCCTGATTGCTGGCTGCCGTCGGACGCGTCCGCATGATGCCCGCCGCTCCTGATCTCACGCCAGAACTTCCAGCTCACCCACAGCAACAGCAGGCCGCCGGCGAAGATCAGTCCGACGATACCCATCAGCCATGTCACGATCAGCGCGAACAGAATGCGCAGCACCAGCGCCGCGCCGATGCCGATCAGTATCACCTTCTTGCGCTGTTCAGACGGCAGACCGGCGGCGAGCGCACCGACGACAATGGCGTTATCGCCCGCCAGCACCAGATCGATCATCAGCACCTGGCCGAATGCCGACAGCGCCGCCGGATCGGTAAGATTGGAGAAATCGGCGACAATATGCTGCCAGATATCGCCTAGCGAACCGGGGCCCTGCACGGCGGCCGCGGCGGCGATCAGAGTGAAGATCAACGCTGGTAACTCCCGGATTTGTTCCCCTGCCAACGGCTAACGCCGCTGCGGGTTGCAATCGGATGTTACAGCGCACCGGCGGTCGCGGCTACAGGTCTGTCACCTGGTCACCCTGTCGCCGAGCGCCGCAACCATCGAGGATACGCTGCCGGTTTCCGCCGCGCCGGCGCAAAAGGCCAACGGCGCCACAATATCGCGCCGTCGAATCGAGGTGCGCCCCATGCCAAACTGGCACAGGGCTCACACCGCTACTGGTTCATGCTGTCGAAGAAATCCTCGTTCGTCTTGGAATCCTTCATCTTGCCGAGCAGGAATTCCATCGCATCGACAGTGCCCATCTGCATCAGGATGCGGCGCAGCACCCACATCTTGGAGAGCTGCCCCTTTTCGACCAGCAGTTCTTCCTTGCGCGTGCCCGATTTGCCGACGTCGATCGCCGGGAAGATGCGCTTGTCCGCCACCTTGCGATCAAGCACGATTTCGGCGTTGCCGGTGCCCTTGAACTCCTCGAAGATCACTTCGTCCATGCGGCTGCCGGTATCGATCAGCGACGTGGAGATGATGGTGAGGCTGCCGCCTTCCTCGATATTGCGCGCCGCGCCGAAGAAGCGCTTGGGCCGCTGCAGCGCGTTGGCGTCCACACCACCGGTCAGCACCTTGCCCGACGAGGGGACGACGGTGTTGTACGCGCGGCCGAGGCGGGTGATGTTATCGAGAAGAATGACGACGTCCTTCTTGTGTTCGACGAGGCGCTTGGCCTTCTCGATCACCATCTCCGCGACCTGGACGTGGCGTGTCGCCGGTTCGTCGAAGGTGGAGGACACCACCTCGCCGTTTACCGTGCGCTGCATATCTGTAACTTCCTCGGGCCGTTCGTCGATCAGCAGCACGATCAGAAACACTTCGGGATGGTTGTGCGAGATCGCGCGGGCGATATTCTGCATCATGATCGTCTTGCCGACGCGCGGCGGCGCGACGATCAGGCAGCGCTGCCCCTTCCCGATCGGCGCGACCACGTCGAGCACGCGGCCCGACTTGTCCTTGATCGTGGGGTCTTCGATTTCCAGCTTTAGCCGCTCGTCGGGATAGAGCGGCGTGAGGTTGTCGAAATTGACGCGGTGGCGAACGCGATCGGGATCCTCGAAATTCACGCTGGTGAGCTTGGTCAGCGCGAAATAGCGCTCCCCATCCTTCGGCGCGCGGATTTCGCCTTCCACCGTATCGCCGGTGCGCAGACCGAACTTGCGGACCTGATTCGGCGAGACGTAGATATCGTCGGGCCCGGCGAGATAATTCGCCTGCGGCGAGCGGAGGAAGCCGAAGCCGTCGGCCAGCACCTCGATCGTGCCCTCACCCATGATCTGGTCGCCGTTCTCGGCCTGAACCTTAAGGATCGCGAACATCAGATCCTGCTTGCGCAGCGTGGAGGCGCCTTCGACGCCAAGCTCCTCCGCCAGCTGGACCAGTTCCGCCGGAGCCTTCTTTTTCAAATCTTTCAAATGCATATGTATCTCGTCCCGATGGGATCGGCAGGGGGAGGTAGCTCGGACGGCGGATAACGCTCGCGAACGATGCTGTAAGGAGGCGGCGGAACAGGAAAGAACCACCGTTGCGACGACCTAGGAAGAGGCCGCCGGCAAGTCAAGATACGAAGGGCAAGCAGATCAGAACGGGCGCACCATCACGAGAATCACGGTCAGTGTAGCGGCCAGCGCCGGCACCTCGTTCATCATCCGCAATGTCCGGTTGCTCAGCGTCGGCCTTCCCGCCGCCAGCTTCCTGGAATATCCGACCGCCCAGCCGTGGTAGCCCGAAAGCAGCACGACAATCGCGATCTTGGCATGGAGCCAGCCGAGACCGGGCGCACCCGCCAGCAATCCAAGATTGATCGCAAGCAGCACGCCGAACACCCAGACGAGCACCATCGCCGGCGTCAGGATAATGCTGCGCAAGCGGCGTTCCCGTTCCACCCAACGCGCGGCGTCGGCGGGATCGGCAAGGCCTTCCTGATGATAGACCAGGTAACGCGGCAACATGAACATGCCGGCCATCCAGAAGATCACGAAGATCACATGCCCGGCCTTCACCCAGTCATAGGCCGCGCCCAGAAATCCCGGCTGCATCAGTTTCTCCTCACCCGCGCCACGAGTTGCTCGACATGGGCGATCGGCGTGTGCTGGCCGATGCCGTGGCCGAGATTGAAGATGTGTGGCCGATCGCGAAATGCTTCAAGCACCCGATCGATTCCCCGCGACAGCGCATCGCCCCCCGTCTCCAGCGCCAGCGGATCGAGATTGCCCTGCACCGGCATTCCCGGCGGTAACACGGCATCGGCCCAGCGCGGATCGACCGTTTCGTCCAGCCCGATCGCGTCCACGTTCGTCCCGATGGCATAGGCAGGCAGCTTGCCCCCTGCACCTTTGGGAAAGCCGATGATCGGCGTCTCCGCGTGGCGCTCCTTCAGCGCGTGCACGATCGCCGCGTTGGGCGCGATGACCCAACGGTCGAACTGTTCAGGCGACAGGCTGCCCGCCCAGCTGTCGAACAGTTGCACCGCTTCCACGCCGGCCTCGATCTGCCGCGACAGATAGTCGACCGTCATCGAGACGATCGCCGCGATGATCGCGTCGAACGCAACCGGATCGCGATAGGCGAAGCTGCGTGTCTCGCCCTGGTCGCGGCTGCCCTGCCCGGCAACCATGTAGGTGGCGACGGTCCAGGGGCTGCCAGCAAAGCCGAGGAAGGTCGTCTCGGCCGGAAGCTGTCTCTTGACCCGCGCGACCGTCTGATAAACCGGATCGAGCCGCGCCTGAGCCCGCTCGAGCGCGCCCAACGGATGATCGATGAGCGCCGGGGAAAGACGCGGCCCCTCGCCGGCACCGAAGGTGAGATCCTGCCCCAGCGCCCAGGGCACCATCAATATGTCCGAGAACAGGATCGCGCCATCGAAACCGAAGCGGCGGATCGGCTGCAGCGTGACCTCGGCCGCTGCCGCGGGATCGGTCGCGAGTGCCAGGAATCCACCTTTTTCAGCCCGCAGTGCGCGATATTCGGGAAGGTATCGCCCCGCCTGTCGCATCAGCCACATCGGTGGAATGGCGGACTTCTCACCCTTCAGGACATTGAGCAGGGCCTTGGTCACCGGGAAGTGCATCCTTCTTCAATAATAAGGGATTCAAAGAGGTTGTTGATGCAGTAGGCGCGTGGGTTGCGGGGCTTATGCGTCAGTGCCGGAAATGCCAACAGCTTGACCGCGCGACAGTGGCTGAATCGCACGGATTCGGAAATCTCCATCCCCATAATCCACAGACTGTGGAGGAACAGCGGGGCCGTGGGCCGGTTTGTGGACGAATCACGCGTTATCCCCCGCGCCCGATCCGGGTTGGCGGACGGTTGAGCTTACGCTAGCGCTTATCCGCATGTTATCCACATGGTCGTACCGTCGATGGTGAGGCTTCACCTGCACTTGCTTTCGGATTCGACCGGCGAGACGCTGGAGAATATCGCGAAAGCGGCGCTCGCGCAGTTCGATGATGTCGAAACGGTGCGCCATTTCTGGCCAATGGTGCGCACGGAAACGCATCTCGATCGTATCCTGCAGGAGATCGCCCAGAATCCCGGTCTGGTAATCTATACGCTGGTGAACCCCGCGACCCGCGGCGCGCTGGAGCAGCGATGCCAGTCGCTTGGGCTGCCGATGGTGGCGCCGCTCGATCAGGTCACCGATTCGCTTACTGATCTGCTCGGGCAGCAGGCGAAGGGGCGACCGGGGCGGCAGCATGCGCTCGACGCGGCCTATTTCGAGCGGGTGGATGCGATCCAGTTCACGATCGCGCATGATGACGGGATCGGCGCCGAGGATTGGGAGCAGGCGGATATCGTGCTCGCGGGCGTCAGCCGTTCGTCCAAGACGCCGACGTCGATCTATCTCGCCAATCGCGGCTACAAGGTCGCCAATATCCCGATCGTCGTGGAAAGCCCGCCGCCGGCAATACTTTATTCGCTCAGGAACCCGTTGATCGTCGGGCTGACCACCAGTGCGGACCGGCTGATCCAGGTCCGTCGCAACCGGCTGCTGTCGCTCAACCAGACACCGCAGACGGCATATGTCGATCAGGAGGCGGTTACCAAGGAAATTGCCTTTGCCCGGCGGATGTTCACCGACAATGGCTGGCCGGTAATCGACGTCACACGCCGGTCGATCGAGGAGACGGCGGCGGCGATCATCTCGCTGTGCAACGAGCATCGCGGCAATCCTGGCGGGGGCGAGCAATGAAACTGGTCCTGGCCTCGCAATCGGCGTCGCGCTGCGCGATGCTGGAAGCGGCTGGCGTCCCGTTCACGGCGCAGCCGGCGCATGTTGATGAGGCGGCGGCGAAAGCGGCACTCGCCGATCGAAGTCCGCGCGATCTCGCCGATGCGCTGGCCGAGCTAAAGGCGCTGAAGGTGTCCCAGCGCGAGCCGCAGGCGCTGGTCCTGGGATCGGATTCGCTTGCCGTGCTGGAGGATGGCACGATTCTCGACAAGCCGGTAACGCGCGAGCAGGCGGCCGAGCACCTGTCGCTGATGTCTGGCAAGCGCCACGATCTGGTGAGTGCGGCGGTGGTCGCCGAGGGCGGCCGTGCGGTGTGGCGGCACGTCGATCGTGCGCGGATGTTCGTGCGGCCGCTGACCCCGGCATTCATCCATGCTTATCTCGATGTCGAGTGGCCGGCGATCGCGGGTTGCGTCGGCTGCTACCGCGTCGAAGGACCGGGCGTGCAGTTGTTCAGCCGGATCGAGGGCAGCCAGTTCACCGTGCTGGGCATGCCTTTGCTGCCGGTGTTGTCCTATCTGCGCGAACGCGGAGTGCTGCTGGTATGACGAGACCCTATGCCGAGGTGATCGGCGATCCGATCGCCCATTCCAAATCGCCGCTGATCCATGAATTCTGGCTGGAGAAGCTGGGAATCGACGCGGAGTACCGCGCGACACATGTCGTGGCGGACGATCTGCCGCGCTTCCTCGCCGACAGGCGGAATGATGCGGCGTGGCGAGGGTGCAACGTCACGATTCCGCACAAGATCGCGATGCTCGATCTGGTGGACGATCCGGGCGATGTGCGTGCGTCGATCGGCGCGATGAACACGATCGTTCGCGATGCCGAGGGGCGCGTGTTCGGCACCAATACCGATGCCGCAGGATTCTATGCGCCGATTGCGGAGATCGACCTTGCCGGTGCCCCGGTGGTGGTGATCGGGGCGGGCGGCGCGGCGCGCGCTGTGCTGTTCGCCCTCGCGCGTGCGGGCGCCGGGCATGTCACCGTCCTCAACCGCAGCCCGTTGAAGGGCGCGGCCCTGCTCGCGCGGTTCGGCCTGAAGGGTGATGCCCTGCCCCTTTCGGCGACGCTTCCGCCGGCAGCGCTGCTCGTCAACACCAGCGCGCTGGGCATGCAGGGGCAGCCGCCGCTCGAACTCGATCTGTCGCCGTTGCCGGATGGCGCGGTGGTTTACGATATCGTCTATGCGCCGCTCGAAACCGCTTTGCTGCGGCAAGCCGGGGCGCGCGGTCTGGAAACGATCGACGGGCTTGAGATGCTGATCGGCCAGGCGGCGATGGCGTTTGAACTGTTTTTCGGCCGGCCGGCCCCCCGCGCGCATGACGCGGCGCTGCGCACGTTGTTGATGCGATGATAAAGCTTGGCCTCACGGGGTCGATCGGGATGGGAAAATCCACCGTCGCGGCAATGTTCGCAGAGGAAGGCGTTCCTTTGTTCGATGCGGATGCGGCGGTCCATCGGCTGCAGGGAGCAGGCGGATCACTCGTCGCTGCGATCGAGTCCCGCTTTCCCGGCACCACCAGCCGGAACGGCGTTGACCGGCAGAAGCTTGGCGCCGCAGTGCTGGGCGATGATGTCGCGATGAAGGCGCTTGAGGCGATCGTTCACCCTGCCGTGGGGGCGGAGCGCGCGGGATTTCTCGCCGATCATGCCGATGCTGCGATGGTGCTGTTCGATATCCCGTTATTGTTCGAGACCGGCGGCGAGAAAGCGGTGGACAAGGTGGTGGTGGTTTCCGCCGCGCCGGACGTTCAGCGTGCGCGGACCCTCGAGCGCCCGGGGATGACGCCGGAGAAGTTCGATGCGATCCTCGCCCGCCAGATGCACGACGCCGATAAGCGCGCGCGCGCCGATTTCGTCATCCCCACCGATGTGCCGATCGAGGAGACCCGCGCCGCGGTGCGCGCGGTGATCGCTTGCCTGTCGCGCCAGACAGGCCGATAACGGGCGCATGCGGGAGATAGTGTTCGATACCGAAACGACCGGGCTGAGTTTTTCCGGCGGAGATCGGATGGTCGAAATCGGTTGTGTCGAAATTTTCAACCGGGTCGAGACGGGGCGCACCTTTCACGCTTATTACAATCCCGATCGGCCGATGCCGGCGGAGGCATTCGCGGTTCACGGCCTGTCCGACGCATTCCTTTCGGACAAGCCGCGCTTCCCCGATACGGTCGAAGCGCTGCTCGAATTTATCGGCGATGCGCCGCTCGTCGCGCATAACGCCGGGTTCGATTTCGGTTTTCTGAACGGCGAGCTGAGGCAATGCGGCCGTCCGCCGGTGTGCACCACGCGGATGGTCGATACGTTGAACATTGCGCGCTCGAAGCACCCTGGCGCCAAACATACGCTGGACGCGCTCTGTTCGCGGTTCGGGATCGATCGATCGCATCGCGTATTGCACGGTGCACTGCTTGACGCACAACTGCTCGCGCAGGTCTATGTCGAGCTGACGGGCGGGCGGCAGATCGGTCTCGGCCTTGTCAGCGAGATTGTCGTGGAAGCGACTGGTCAGGGACAGGCTCGGGTCAGCTCTGTCGTGCGTCCGGCCCGCGTTTTTTCGGTGAGCGAGGCGGAACTTGCCGCGCATGCTGCGTTCATGGGGAGGGTGAAGAACCCGATTTGGGGGAACGACGCGTCAGCATGACGCACATTCGGCACACGGGAAATATCCGGTGTCGCAACAAGTGGAGAAGAGAATATGGATATCCGCGTTTCTGGTCATCAGGTCGCCACGGGCGACGCGCTCAAGACCCATGTCGACGAGCGGCTCCAGGGCATCGCGGACAAGTATTTCTCGCGCGCGCTGTCGGCCGAAGTCACCTTCGGCAAAGGTCCGCGCGATGCGGGGTTCACCTGCGATATCGTCGCGCATGTAATGAAGGGCCTGGTGCTGAAGGGGCGCAACGATGCGCAGGACGCGCATCTCGCCTTTGACGGCGCGGCGGCGAAGATCGAGACGCAGCTCCGCCGCTACATGCGCCGCCTGAAGGATCGGCAGGCCGACAAGGCTGCCGAACTGGCGGAGGCCAATGGCTATGACAACGCGGGCTATACGCTGTTCGCCGAAACCCCTCAGGAAGATGAGGCCGGCGATGCGCCGCTGATCGTCGCCGAAACGCGTGTCGACGTGCCTGATGCCAGCGTTTCCGATGCGGTGATGATGCTCGATCTGCGAAACACCCAGGCATTGCTCTTCCGCAATTCCGGCACGGGCGCCTATAACATGGTCTATCGCCGTGGTGACGGGACGATCGGCTGGGTCGAACCGCAGCGAGCACGCTGAGGGAAGCAAAATATCGATGACCAGTGATCTCAGCGACCTGTTGTCGCACGACTTCATTCTTGTCGACGTAGCCGCCTCGGGCAAGAAGGCGCTGTTCCAGCATATCGCGGCCGTCACCGGGAAAGCGTTGGCGCTTGATCCGGTGACGATCAGTGCCGCGCTTGCCGAGCGCGAGAAGCTTGGCTCGACCGGTTTCGGCGGTGGCGTAGCAATTCCCCACGCCCGGATTCCCGGCATCCCGCGCATCGCGTTGCTGGTTGCGCGGCTTGCGAAGCCGATCGACTTCGCCGCGGTGGACGACGTGCCGGTTGATATCGTTGTCGCGATGCTGTCACCGCCGAATGCGGGGGCGGAGCATCTGAAGGCGCTGGCGCGCGTTTCGCGCAAATTCCGCAATCGCGCGTTCGTGGACAAGTTGCGCGGCGCGGGCTCGCGAGACGCTTTCTATGCATTGTTGACGGCGGATGAAGCGCGTGAAGCTTCCTGAAGGCGCGCCGGCGCATTTCCGCGCGCTGGAGTCGCTCTATGTTGCGGCGCCGATAAACCGATTCTTTGAATCGACGCTCGAAATTGTCGACGCCGGCGTCGCGCGCATCCGGTTCACCGTCGATCAGCGCCATTTTCATGCCGGCGGCGCGACCCACGGCACCGCGTATTTCAAGATGCTCGATGACGCGGCCTTTTACGCCTGCAACAGTCTGGTGACCGATCGATTCCTGCTCACCACGCAATTCAGCCTTTTGTTCACCCGTCCGCTGCCGGAGGGGCCGATCGTGGCGGAGGGCCGCTGGATCAGCGGCCATCGACGTGTGTTCGTTGGGGATGCGCGGCTGATCGACGCGGAGGGTGAGGAAGTGGCGCGCGGCACAGGAACGTTCATGCGCAGCAGGATCGCGCTCGCGGGTCTTCCCGGTTATCGCATGGCATGAACGCGCGGCTGCCGACACATATTCTGGTCAGTGCGCTATTACAGCGGGTGAACGACGCGGGCGGGATCGCGGTGGTTCGGGCGCGGGGGGACGCACAAGCGGGGGCGATCCTCGTCATTGACGAGCAGCAGTCGGCGGTGCTCGAGCGCGGGATCGGCCCTGATGGCGGGACGGCTTTGATCTCGACCGGCCCGGCGTCCGCGGCGGACGAATCGATCGACAATTACTGGGCACGCCGGCGGCAGCGAGACCCGGATCTCTGGGTGGTTGCTCTGGATATCCCGCAGGCGAAACGGTTCGCCGCTGAAACGATCTGCGCCGATTGACTCTGCTGCGCCGCAAAAACAGGAGCGCTACGTTCTTGTTCTAGCGTTGTGCCGATTGCGGGTGCGATCCGTTCGGTGACGCAGTCGGGGGGGAACCCGGCCGGTCGCACATTCTGACGATCGCGCATCCGCGTCCCAACCGCCCATGTCTGTTGTTGAATGCCGTTCCAATCCCGGATCGCGATCGCCGCGACCATGACTTTAGCCGCCATAGGGCTCGCTGCCGGAAGCAGCCCCAGCCTCGCGGCCGAGATAGCGCCTACGGCGCTCGCGACTATCCAGCCGGCCTATGTGCCGTCTGTTTCCACCACCATTGATTCCCCCTCCCCCGCTCCCGCGCCGACCGGATCGGTCGCCGACGATGCGCAGCCGGGGGACGTTGTGGCCTATCCCAATCTCGCAGCGGCCGTCGCTGCTCAGCCGATCAAGGGCGAAGTCGATGAGGATCTGCGCTGCCTTGCCGGCGCGATCTATTACGAATCGAAGGGCGAGCCGCTTGCCGGCCAGTTGGCCGTTGCGGAGGTCATCCTGAATCGCGCCGGCACAAGCCGTTTTGGTGACAGCGTTTGCGATGTCGTGAAGCAGCCGGGCCAGTTCTCGTTCGTGCGCAGCGGCCGGATTCCCAGCGTCGATCAATCGCGCCCTGCATGGCGCACCGCACTCGCCGTCGCCAAGGTTGCGATGAACGATGCGTGGGAAAGCGATGCGGGTGAAGCGCTGTATTTCCATGCGCGTCGCGTCGCGCCGGGCTGGAGCCGCGTGAAGGTTGCTTCGATCGGCAATCACATCTTTTATCGCTGATCTTTTTTTCGTTCCCTAGATGTTCTATACGGGCGAGGTGACAATCACCTCGCCCGTTTCATTGGTCGATGCTTCAATCGCCCCCATGGTGGCGGCGGATGTGGCGCGCGGCGTCACCAGGATGCTGTTGCGGCACGAGCTGGTGGCTATCCCCGAGGTGCCGCTGGAAGGCGGGCGCCGCGCCGATCTGATGGCGCTCGATGCGCGCGGCCGGATCACGATCGTGGAGATAAAGGTGTCGCGCGCCGATCTGCTCGGGGATGGCAAATGGCGCGAATATCTGGATCACTGCGACCGCTTCTTCTGGGCGGTGCCGGCCGGATTCGATCCGTCGCCGATCGAGACCGAGGCGTTCATGCCCGAACGTACCGGGCTGATCGTCGCCGATCGCTATGACGCGGCGGTATTGCGCGAGGCGCGGACCGATCCGCTTGCCAGCCATGTGCGCAAGCGCTGCACACTCGCCTTCGCGCGGCGCGCCGCGCGAAGGCTGATCGCCGTTCACGATCCGGAGGCGATACCGATCCTGTGAACGACGCGTTTTGCGTGCGCGATCACATCTTCGGGCCGGAGATCGCGCGCTTCGCTACCTTGGGTTTCTCATCGATCAACTTGGCGATCGCGGGCGCGCGCGAATCGGCATGGGCGTAATCGCGCGCCGACATGCCGGCCACATTGTCGGTAAGGTCGGGATCGGCGCCCGCGTTGAGCAAGGTCCGCACCAGCCCCAGGTCGCGGCGCTGCACGGCGCGAATCAGCGGCGTTTCGCCGGCGGAATTGGCAAGGTTGGGGTTCGCCTTCACCAGCAGCAATGTATCGACCAGACCGTTCTGTCCGAACTGGATCGCCATCAGCAGCGGCGTATCGCCCTTGCTGTTGCGAAGATTCGGGTCCGCGCCGCGCGACAGAAGATAGCGCAAATACGTGTCGTCGCCGCGCCGGATCACGATATGCAACGCCCCGTCGCCATTCGTCTGGTCACGGGTATTGATGATCCGCTGGCCGGGCTGGTCGAGGATCTTGGTCACCTCGTCCCCCTTGGCGTCCTTCACGGCCTGAAGAAACTTGTAGCTCTGCGATTGCTGCTGCGCGATCGCGGATAGCGGTGTGGTGCTCATCAGGATCGCGGCGGCGAGAAGGAAGCGCTTCATTGGCGGTCGGATTTCCACTCGATGTTGTGGTAACGGCTCTAACAGATCATTTCCGGCGGTGCCATGAACCTGCGTTTCTCCTTTCCGATCCTTGTCGCACTGGCGGCGTGTTCTCCCACGAAACAGGCGGAACGGCCGCCGCTGGAGGGCGCCAGTATCGGCGGCGCCTTCTCGCTCACCGATCAGAACGGGCGTGTCACGACCGATCGGGATTTCGCGGGCAAGTATCGCATCATGTATTTCGGCTACACCTTTTGTCCCGACATATGCCCGCTCGACGTCCAGAATATCAGCGCGGCGGTGAAGATCGTGGAGAAGGAGCAGCCCGGGCTCGGCGCGCGTATAGTGCCTGTTTTCGTGACGATCGACCCCGCGCGCGACAATCCGGCGGCGCTGAGGCAGTTCACCGCCGCCTTTCACCCCCGGCTCGTGGGGTTGACCGGATCGCCCGATCAGATCGCTCGCGTCGCCAGGGAATATGGCGTCTATTATGCGCGCGGACAGGGTTCGGCGGGCGGCTATCTGATGGATCACAGCCGCGCCGCCTATCTGATGGCGCCGGATGGCAAGCCGCTCGCCCTGCTGTCGCAGGAAGGGCCGCCGCGCAAGATCGCCGACGAAATCGAGCGCTGGGCGAAATGACGACGCGGTTCTGGGAAGATACCCCGCTCGACAAGCTCGATCGCGCGCAGTGGGAGGCGCTGTGTGACGGATGCGGCAAATGCTGCATCCACAAGCTGGAGGATGAGGATACCGGCGAACTGATCCCCACCAACGTGGCATGCCGGCTGCTCGATCGGCGCGCCGGGCGTTGCTCGAATTATCGCCACCGTCACGCCTATGTCAGCGAATGCGTGCGGTTGAACGCGCGCAACGTGCATGAGATCGATTGGCTGCCGTCGACCTGCGCCTATCGGCTGCGCGCCGCCGGGGAACAGCTGCCTGAGTGGCACTATCTGGTGTGCGGCGATACAGAGGCGGTGCATCGCGCCGGTCAGTCTGTACGCGGCTGGACGATCAGCGAGGATGACGCCGGCGATCTCGAACACCATATGGTCGATCGGGTGCTGTGACCGCCGAGATCGAGATCGTGCGGCATCCGCGCGCCAGGCGCGCGAAGCTGTCGCTCGATCCGGCGGATGGGCGTGTGCGGCTCGTGATCCCGCCGCGCGCCTCGGCGAAGACGGCGCTGGCCTGGGCGATGACCCAGCGTGACTGGCTGGAACGGCAGCGCGCGGCATTGCCGGAAGCGCGGCCGTTCGTAAATCGGGCGGTGGTGCCATTCGACGATGCGCAACTTGTCATCGCGTGGGAGGAAAGCGCGTGTCGCCGCGTGACCCGGCACGCCGATCAACTGGTGCTCGGCGGCCCACAGGAAACGATCCCGCGACGCATCGAGGCCTGGCTAAGGCGTGAGGCCTTGCGATTGCTGAGCGAGGATACGGCGGATTACGCTGCCCGCGCGGGGGTGAAAGTGGCGAAGGTCGCCATCGGGGATGCGCGCGGACGCTGGGGAAGCTGCGCTTCGTCCGGGACGATCCGGTATAATTGGCGGCTGGCGCTGGCGCCAGGCGCGGTGCGCCGGGCGACCGCCGCGCATGAGGTGGCGCATCGCTTACATATGAATCACGGGCCGGCATTTCATGCGCTGGTCGCCGAGCTTTATGGCCGCGATCCCGCGCCCGAACGCCGCTGGTTACGCGCCCATGGCGCGGCGCTTCACTGGTATGGGCGCGGCGGCTCACCCGAATAGGTCGTTGTGGTAGACCGATTGGCGGGCGGATTCTGCGCGGGTGCGGACGGCCGGCGTTGATCGCGGCGCGGGTCGCGCCCGGTAACGCGATCGATCCAGTCCTGATCGAGCCGCTCCTGCGGCGGCGGATTGCCGTCTTCATCGACTTGCGGGCGATCGCGCGCGGGGCGGTCATTGGCCGGCGGCGGGTTCGCGTAGTCGGGATAGCCCGGCACGCCGCCCGGCGCCGGATTGCCGTCCGGATCGACGAACATCCCGTTGTCCGGGCTGCCATAATAGCTTTCGGCATCAGGCTCGAGCTGCGCTTCGGGCAGGGTCACCTGCGTCTCGAACTGCTCGATCGGGCGCTTGGCGACGGCGCGGATCATGAAATCGTGAAATGCGCGCGCGGGCGCGGTGCCACCGTGCAGGCCTGCAATCGGCCTCGCATCATCGCGGCCCATCCACACGCCGGTGGTCAATCCGGAGGAGAAGCCCAGGAACCAGCCATCCTTCGACGAGCTGGTCGTGCCGGTCTTGCCCGCGACGGGTCGACCGATCTGTGCGGCCCGGCCGGTGCCGGTATTGACGGTCGTCTGCAGCAGATCGATCATCTGCGCGGCGACTTGCGGTGCGACGAGCACCCGGCTGCGATCCACCTCATGCTGATAGATGGTATCGCCATTGGTCGTCACCTTGACGATGCCATACGGCGTCACCGCGACGCCCTGATTGGCGACGCTGGCGAAAGCGCGGGTCATGTCGATCAGCCGCACGTCAGACGTGCCGAGCACCATCGACGGATGGGTATTGACGGTCGTGGTGATACCGAAACGTCGCGCCATATCCGCCACGGTGGCGAAACCCACCTGCTGGCCAAGCTTCGCGGCGATCGTGTTGAGCGAATAGGCGAAGGCCGTACGCAGCGTGACCTGCCCGGAATTTCGGCGCGAATCGTTGCGCGGGCTCCAGCCGTCGATCGTCACCGGCTCATCAACTTCGGTCGATTCGGGCGTCTTCCCCGCCTCCAGCGCGGCGAGATAGACGAACAGCTTGAAGGCGGATCCCGGCTGCCGCTCCGCCTGCGTCGCACGATTGTAGATGGAGGCGACATAATCCTTGCCGCCGACCATCGCGCGCACCGCGCCATCGCGATCCAGCGCGACGAGCGCGCCCTGCGCGCCGTTCGGTGCATTCTGCCGGATCGCGGCATCGGCATCGCGCTGCATGTTGAGATCGAGCGTCGTCCACACTTCGAGCGGCTTTTCGGTTTCGTCGATCAGCAATTCGAGCTGCGGCAATGCCCAGTCGGTGAAATAGCGAACGCTGTTCTGCTTCGGCTCCGGCGCGAGCGCGACCGTTTTTGGATCTGCGGCCTGTGCCTCCCCGGCCGAAATCATGCCGGCATCTTCCATCGACCTCAGCACGACGGAGGCGCGGCCCACGGCGGCGCTCGCGTCGGCTGTCGGGGAATAGTTCGACGGGGCCTTGACCAGCCCGGCGATGATCGCGGCCTCGGCGAGCGAGAGGTGATCGGCGCCATGGCCGAAGAACTTCCGCGACGCCGCATCGATGCCATAGGCACCGCCGCCGTAATAAACCTTGTTCAGATAAAGCTCGAGAATCTCGTCCTTGCTGAACTTGCGCTCCATCGCGAGCGCGAGGATCCATTCGCGGAACTTGCGGCCGAACTTCTTCTGATTGTTGAGGAATACGTTGCGTGCCAGCTGCTGCGTGATCGTCGATCCGCCCTGCACCCAGCGCCCGCGATCGAGCCGCACCTTCACCGAGCGCGCGACGCCGATCGGGTCGACGCCGAGATGGCTGTAGAAGCGGCGGTCCTCCACGGCCACGGTGGCCTCGCGCATCACCTTGGGGATGCGGTCGCCCGACAGCCATTCGCCATAGCTCGGGCCCATCGAGACGATCACCGTGCCGTCGGCGGCATGAACACGAATCATCTGCCCGTTGGGGGATGATTTCAGTTCGTCGTAGCTCGGCAGTTGTGCCCGCGTGACATAAACGGCGGTAACGAGCGCGCCGATCGCAAGAACCGCGAGCACCAGCAGCAGCTTGATTGCAAGCGAGAGGCGACGGCGCCAGGGCGAACGGGGTCTAGGGGCGCGGGCCATCGGATCGGCTAAAGCGAATAGAGGCTTAGCCGCCGCTTAACAAGCGCGGCGACCAGGCGGACGTTCACCGCGGATGAAAATCAAGACAGATCGAGTTGATGCAATAGCGAAGGCCCGTCGGCGGCGGTCCGTCGGGAAAAACATGGCCGAGATGGCTGTCGCAGCGTGCGCAGCGCGTTTCCGTGCGCGTCATCCCGTGGCTGGTATCGGTGTGATCGGTGACGACGCTTTCCGATACGGGCTGGGTAAAGCTCGGCCAGCCGGAGCCGGAATCATATTTGTCCGCTGAATCGAACAGCGCCAGGTCACAGGCGGCGCAATGATAGGTGCCATCAGCCTTGTTGTCGGTAAGGCGGCCGGCGAAGGCGCGTTCCGTGCCGGCCTCGCGCAGCACATGATATTGCTCCGCCGTCAGGCGACGACGCCATTCGGACTCGGAAAGATCCAATCGCTCCATGCGCATGAATTTCGGGTGTCGAGGGCGCCGCGTCAAGCGGAGGCTGATCAGAAAGGGCGCTCGCCGATATAATTGCCCGCGTCACTGTATCGGCAGACCAGCACATCCTCGGCCCGGCCCCGCGCGATCGCGCAGCCGACTTCGCCGGTGTCGCGCCACATCAACTGGGTATAATGGCCGATATCCTCGACGTTGCCGGTCGAGCTGTTGTTCGGGAACAGGCCGGGCGTGAAATAGCGCTTTTCGCGGACCCAGGCGTCGACCATCCGCTCGAGCGTGAACGCCCCCTTGGTGCCGGCCCAGAGATTCTCGCCTTGCGGATCGCTGGCGCGTTCGGGCGCATGCTCGAAGCGGCCAGTCTGGGCGAGATGGTTCGCCCAGAGCTGCGCGGAGCCGGCGAGGCGCTGATCCCATTGCAGCGCGGGGATGCCCATCATCGCGCGCTCGCGGTTGTGCCGCGCCAGAAGCCGGTCGGCGAAGTTAGACGAAGGATCGGTCGCGCCAACCAGCAGCGGCGTGGTCAGCAGAAGCGCGATACCCGCGAACAGCGATGTCAGTCGATGATGCGACATGATTGACCCATCCCAAGGAACGGGTCGTTTTTCTCACGCGCAGGTCAGCAGGCGATTGAAAGGGCTGGTTAGTTTTAGGCTAACTATGTTTCGGCAATGGCCCCGCGGAGGGCGGCATGATAGCCACGATATCCCCGCGCCGCACCGCGGCGAAAAGCAGCGCCGCGAAAGAGCGGGGCACGCCGATGCAGCCATGGGTCGCGGAGCCGCGCCGCACATTGCTGGCATGCACAGCCACCCCATCCCCGGTGAGGCGAAGCATATAGGGCATCTCGGCATCGTAGAGCGTGGAGCGGTGCTCCTGCTGCTTTTCCAGGATCGGAAAGACGCCGCTCGGCGTCGGCTTGCCATCGGTGCCGTAGAGGATCACGGCCGAACCGATTTCATGCCCATCGCGAAATACCGACAGCAATTGGCGAGCGAGATCCACGCGCACCCACGTCTGCCCGGTTGCCGGCACGTGCTGCTCGTTCCACACATAATCGCCGAACTGCATCGATTGGCGCACGTTCAGCAGGCTCTTCACCTGGCGGGTTTCGCCATCGGGAAGCGCGAGTGCCGGATATTGCCCGACGGGATACCAGATGCGCGGTCCGGTCTCGACGCGCTTCACCGGCTGCGCGATGCGGTCAGGCTCCGCGTCCTGGCAACTTGCCAGTGCGACGGTCAGGGTCAGCGCCAGCAGGATATGCCGCATGGGCGGGTGGACGCGCTAGCCCCCCGCGAGTGGCGCCGCAGCGCGAACGCGCCGCCGCATCGCGATGCCGATCCCGAAGAAGCCGGCCAGCAGCATCGCCCATGTGGCCGGTTCGGGCACCGGCGTCACGGGCGGGGTGGGGCTTCCGGTAGGAGTCGGCGTCGGCGTGACGATGATCCCGCTGCCACCGCCGCCGCCGCCACCGCCGTTGTTGACGGGGGGGATCGGCAGGATGTTCGTGCCGCCCGGCGTCTGCGTCGGGCCGAGCACCTGGGCGGTCGGGGACGGTGCCAGATCGGGAACCGCGGTATTGTTGAACGGAATCGGCTGCGCATCAGGTTCGCCGACCAGCGGGCGCTCGCGCAGCGAGGTCAGCACGCGTTCCGTCGGCGAGCCTGGCGGGGCCGCGCGGGTCCGACTGCTGGCGAGTTCGCGTTCGCGCGCCGGCTTGGTCTGCGTCAGAGCGCCAGCCGCCCGATCGCCGGGAGAGCGATCGCTGAGCACGGAGAGCGGATCGGCGATCGCGTTGACAACGGCCGCGCTGGCCTTTCCGAAACTGTCCAGCCCGGCTTTCCCGTTCACCACATAGCCCGTGCCGGTGCCGGTCGCGACCAGCACTCCAAGGATCACCAGCAATTTACGCATCTTGCCGATCTTCATACGCCTGCCTTCGAACCGCCCCCTCGCTCTATTTATCAGTCGAAAACACTAACGTTTGAGCCGGATATTCGCCGCATAGCCGCGAATGTCCCGGAATGCGACAAATTCCGGGTGCGCAGACTTACAAAAGCGTTGCCAGAATGCACCAGTTCGGGCGATTAAGGTTAATAGCTGTCAATGCGCCCGTTTTCGGTCGTGAGATCCATGCGCCGCCGGCAGCTGCCGATCTTTCGATTCGCCGGCGGCAATCAGGTCTGTTCCCGGCGTTTTCAGCATGAACTTCGGCGTGGCAGGGGGATGATCCCGCCGATCAGCCAAAGTGGTGCGGTCGAGAAGACTCGAACTTCCACGTCCTTTCGGACACAACGACCTCAACGTTGCGCGTCTACCAATTCCGCCACGACCGCACGTGATATTCACCGGGCTGGCCCGGCGATTGGCAGGACGGCGCCCCTAGCAAAGCCTTTCGGGGCTGGCAATGCCTGTATTGCCGATCGCGCCGCGAAGGCCGGCTCGCGCCGCTATTTGCCGTTTTCGCCGACGAAGCTCAGCTCCAGCCGCTTCGAATTGGCGGGCACGTCCAGCTTCGCCGAATTGAAATCGATCGATCCCTTCGGGCCGAGCGAGCGCTGCTGCGGCGTGATCGTCCAGCTGAAGACGATGCGGCCCTGCGCATCGCGCAGATCGGCGCGGATATCGGGCACGCGCTGGCGGTCTCCCGACGGGTTCAGCACCTTGCCGCTCACTGCGAACAATTCGCTGCCATTGGCCATCTCGCGCCGCTCGATCGGATTGTCGACCAGCCGCAGCGGTGATTCCGCCGGGCCGAATGACAGGCCGAGCTGTTGCGCCAGCCCCGGCGCGCTCATCCAGATGATCGCCGCGACCGCCACCAGCATCAACAGCCCCGCCGCGACGGCGGCGATCGTCCAGCGACGTGAATGGTTGCGCCGCGGGCGAAACGGCGGGCGATGCGCGAATGCGTCATAATCTACGTCTGCCGCGGGTTTCGGCGCGCTTTCGACCGGCGGCTCTGCGGGCGCGAGGACAACCGGCGCATCGGCTGGCGCCGGTGCGGCGGAAGAAGGGGCGGCGGGCGGCGGCGCGGGCTCGGCAGGCGTCTCGGTCGGCATCGCCTCGATCGCGCGCGCGTCTGCGTCCTGAAACCAGCTATGCCGGCAATTGGCGCATCGCACGACTCTGCCCGAAACCCCGATCGCACTGTCGGGGACGAGATAGCGTGTGCGGCATTCGGGGCATTCGAGGATCATGTCGCGACAATTGCTCGCACGGGGCTTGAATCCATGAATCTAAGCATGTCCGGGGACCAGCTGGCAAGCGATGAGTGCAGGATCGCGCACCGGCCTTGAAGCGGTGCCCCCGCTCGTGCGATGGCGATTGCCTTGGTGTGGGGTGAGGCGGAAGACGCCGCGATGGCGAATATCGTGCAGTTCGAGAATGTGGGGCTGCGCTATGGCACCGGCCAGGAAACGCTGTCGGACCTCACGTTCACGCTGGCGAGCGGCGCATTCTATTTTCTCACCGGGGCGAGCGGGGCGGGGAAGACGTCGCTGCTCAAGCTGCTTTATCTGGCGCAGCGGCCGAGCCGGGGCATCATCCGCCTGTTCGGCGAGGATGCGGTAACGATGCCGCGCAGCCGCCTGCCGGGCTTTCGCCGCCGCATCGGCGTGGTGTTTCAGGATTTCCGGCTGATCCCGCATCTGTCGATCGCCGACAATATCGCCTTGCCCCTGCGCGTCGCGGGTGTGCCCGAAGCGGACGTCGTCGGCCCCGTCAACGAAATGCTCGCATGGGTCGGGCTGGGCGATCGCGGCGCGGCACGCCCGGCGACCCTGTCCGGCGGGGAGCAGCAGCGCGTCGCGATCGCGCGCGCGGTGATCGGGCGACCTGAAATACTGGTCGCCGACGAGCCGACCGGCAACGTCGATCCGGACATGGCGGATCGCCTGTTGCTGCTGTTCGATTCGCTCAACCGGCTGGGCACGACCGTGCTGGTCGCGACGCACGACATCCACTTGCTCAATCGTGTGCCCGATGCCCAGATGATGCGGCTCGACAAGGGGCAGTTGCAGGATCCGACCGGCGCCCTGCGCCATCCCCCCGCAAGGCGGACATAGCGATGGCGAATGCAACCGCGCGATTGCTGGACGACGCGCGAGACGGGCGCGCCATGACGTGGGTGATCGCGATCATGCTGTTCCTGACGGTGCTGGCCGCGGCGATGGGGCTGGCGACGCGCAACGCGGCGACCACGCTGGAGCGCTCGCTTGGCGGCCGGCTGACCGTGCAGCTCACCAGCGGCGCGCCGGCGACGCGCGAGGCGCAGGCGATGCGGGTCGCCGCGCGGTTGCGCGCGACGCCCGGGGTGACGCGGGTGTCGCCCGTGAGCCGCGCCGCGCTGGCCGAGCTGCTGCGGCCGTGGCTGGGATCTGACGGCGCCGATCCCTCGCTGCCACTACCGGTGATGATCGACGTGGACCTGGCAGACGGGACGGCGGCCACGCTGGCGCGGGTGCGCGCCGCTATCGGTGGGGTGGCGCCGGCGGCGCGCATCGATGCGCATGCGAGCTGGATGGCCTCGGTCGGCGATATGCTGTCCTTCGCGACGTGGCTTGGCGCGGGGCTGGTCGCGCTGATGGCGACCGCGACTGCCACGGTGGTGGTGCTCGCCGCGCGCGCCGGGCTCGATGCACATCGCGCAACGATCGAGGTGATGCACATGCTGGGCGCCACCGATGTGCAGGTGGCGCGGCTGTTTCAGCGCCGGATCGCGCGCGATGCACTGATCGGCGGGCTGGTGGGCGGCGTGCTGGCGCTCGTGCTGGTCGCGCTGATCGGATCGCGCGTGGGGGGGCTTGGCTCGGAGCTGCTCGGCGGGGCGGGGCTGGGTATCGGCGGCTGGGCCGCGCTGGCGCTGTTGCCGCTCGGGTTCGTGCTGGTGGCGATGATGGCGGCGCGTTGGGCCGTCACGCGCGCGCTGAGGCGCATCCTGTGATCGGGCGGCTGATCGGGTTCGCCGCCGTCGTCTGGGGGCTGGGATTCGCGACCTTCACGCTGCTCCTCGCGCAGCCGTCCGCCGTCGCGCGCACCGACGCGATCGTCGTGCCGACCGGCGGGGCGGGGCGGATCGCGCGCGGGCTGACGCTGATCGAGGAAAAGCGCGCGCGGCGGATGCTCGTCACCGGGGTTGCCCCTGGCGTTGCCAAACGCGATCTGGCCGCCGCGTTCGGGCACGCGCCGGCGATCGACTGCTGTGTCGATCTCGGGCGGCAGGCGGTGGATACCCGCTCGAACGCGGAGGAAACCGCCACCTGGGTACGCGAGCATCGCTATCGATCGGTGCGGCTGGTGACGTCCGACTGGCATATGGCGCGCGCGCGGATGGAGCTGGATGCGGCGCTCGACGACAATGTGACGATCGTGCCGGATGGCGTGCCGACCGAGCCGCGGCTGGGGCAATTGGTGAACGAATTCAACAAGCTCATTCTGCGGCGCGTTGTGCTGTGGCTGGGGATCGGGCGATGAGCGACTGGCTGAGGACGATCGCGTTTCGCGTCATATTCTATGCGATATCGGTGCCGATCGTGCTCGGCGTGCCGCTCGCCGCGCTTGGCGGGCAGCGCGTGGTGATCGTCTATGCGGATTGCTGGGCGCGGGTTCACCGCTGGGCGATGCGGGCGATCCTCGGCATCCGCAGCCGGGTGGAGGGCGAGATACCGGGCGGGCAGGTGCTCTACGTCGCCAAGCATCAGGCGATGTACGAGACCGTGGAACTGCAACTGATCCTCGGCAGCCCGGCGATGGTGCTGAAGCGCGAACTGATGCGCATCCCGCTGTGGGGCTGGGCGACCACGCTCTACGGGTCGATCGTGGTCGACCGCGACGCTTCGACGAAGGCGCTGCGCCAGCTGATGCGCGACGGGGCGGCGGCGAAGGCATCCGGCCGCTCGGTGATCGTCTATCCCGAAGGAACGCGCGTGCCGCCGGGCGAGAAGCCGCCGCTGCGCTCCGGGTTCGCGGGCCTTTACAAGGCGCTCGATCTGCCGGTGGTCCCGATCGCCACCAACAGCGGCCTGTTGCTGCCGAAAAAAGGCGCGAAGCATCCCGGCATCGTCACTTTCCGCATCGGCGCGGTGATCCCGCCCGGCTTGCCGCGTGAAGAGGCCGAGCGGCGCGTGTGGGAAGCGATCAACGCGCTGGACGCGTGATGCGCCTCAGCCGTGCTTCCGGCCGAAATCGGCGGCGGCGTCATCCTGCCCCTGATCGACGATCGAGCGGCGGATCGCGCGGGTCTGGGCGAAATGGTTGAACAAGGTGTCGCCATCGCCCCAGCGGATCGCGCGCTGCAACTGTGACAGATCCTCGCTGAAGCGCTGGAGCATTTCCAGCACCGCTTCCTTGTTGCTGAGGAACACGTCGCGCCACATCGTCGGGTCGGAGGCGGCGATGCGGGTGAAATCGCGGAAGCCGCCGGCCGAGAATTTGATAACCTCGGATTCGGTGACCTCGGCGAGATCGTTGGCGGTGCCCACGATCGTGTAGGCGATCAGGTGTGGCAGGTGGCTCGTGATCGCCAGTACGCGGTCATGATGCTCGGGGGCCATCGTCTCGACATCGCTGCCGAGCCGTCGCCAGAATTCCGCCACGCGCTCCGCCGCGACCGGATCGCCGCCCGGCAGCGGGGTGACGATGCACCAGCGGCCATGAAACAGCGAAGCGAAGCCGGCTTCCGGCCCGCTCTTTTCCGTTCCCGCGACCGGATGGGCGGGAACGATGATCGCGTCGGGCAATGCCTCGGTCAGCGCCCGGGCGACGAACTCCTTGCTCGAGCCCACGTCGCTGACGATCGCATCGGCGGGAAGGTCTGCCGCGATCTCGGCGGCGACCGCCCCCATCACGCCGACCGGCACGCACAGGATGACGAGGTCGGCATCGGTCACGGCGGCGCCGGGCGTATCGGTCACGTCGTCGACCAGACCGAGCCGGCGCACCGCCTCGCGCACCGCCGCGCTCGCATCATGCCCGGTCAGCCGCACCGTCGGCATCGCCTGGCGCACCGCGCGCGCCACCGATGAGCCGATCAGCCCCAGCCCGATGATGGTGACGCGTGCGAAAGGCAGCATCAGCCCGCGCCCGTCAGCCGACGCAGCGCGGCGACCACGCCCTTCGTCTCGTCCTCGGTGCCGATCGTGATGCGCAAGCCGTGCGGCAGGCCCTGCCCGGGCAGCCAGCGCACGATATAGCCGGCGTCCATCAGCCCCTTGTACGCCGCCTCGGCGGTCAACGCGCCTTCGAACAGCACGAGGATGAAGTTCGCCTGGCTCGGCACCGCGCGTAGCCCGGCATTGCCGAGCTTGGCGATCTCGCTTGCGAACCACGCGCGCCATTTGGCGTTATGCGCCTTCGTATGGGCGACGAAATCGCTGTCGCCCACCGCCGCGACTGCCGCCGCGGTGCCCGCGATGGTGATCGAGAAGGGCAGGCGGATGCGGTGCATCGCCTCGATGATCGCCGGCGCGGCATAGCCCCAGCCGATCCGCTCGGCGGCGAGGCCATACATCTTCGAGAAGGTGCGCGTGACGAGCACGTTCGGCGCGCGCTCCGCCAGCGCCATCCCGCCGTCATCGTCGTCACCGTCGATATATTCGGCATATGCGTGATCGAGCACGAGCAGGATATCGGGGCGCAGCCCGGCGTGCAGCCGCTCGATGTCGGCGCGCGGGGCATAGGTGCCGGTGGGATTGTTCGGGTTGGCGACGAAAACGATCCGCGTGCGATCGGTCACCGCCGCGAGGATCGCGTCCACGTCGGTCGCATAATCCTTGTCCGGCGCCACTACCGGCGTCGCGCCGACGCGCCGGGTGGCGATCGGATAGACCGAGAAGCCGTAATTGACGTAGATCACCTCGTCGCCCGGCCCGGCAAAGGCGCCGGCGGCGAGATGCAGCACCTCGTCGGATCCGTTGCCGTAGATGATTCGGGCCGGATCGAGGCCATGCCTGGACGCCAGCGTATCGCGCAGCTCGGTGGCGCTCGCATCGGGATAACGCTCCAGGCTGGTCGTGGCGCTGGCAAAGGCGGCGCGCGCCTTGGGGCTGGTGCCCAGCGGGTTCTCGTTCGACGAGAGCTTGGCCACCTTGCGGCCGTCGTCGGTGGTGGAACGGCCCGGAATATAGGGCGCGATCTCCATGATCCACGGCTTGGGAACGGGTGCATTCGTCATGGTGGCGGCAATAGCGATCCCCACGGGCTTCGCAATGCCGCGCCGCTCGCGCATCCGTCACCCTTGTTTCGGCAACCGCTTCAGGGTGGCACCGCAAGGCTGCGATAGTTGCAGTCTCCGGCTGGTCCGCCGCGTGTCGCCAGCGGTGAACTCCCCCGGTCGAATTGTGGTCGGCGATGCCCGGATGACGGAGAAAGGTTGTCAATGGCCTGAGATGGACGCAGTGACGGCGTGCAATGTCCGTGATGAATTCCAGTCAGAATGGTGCTCATGATCCGCGTTTCGGCGCGGGGCGCCATGTCGCGCTGCCCGGGCCGCTGAGGCTCGATGGCGGCGGGATACTGACGCCCGTCGAGATATCATACGAAACCTATGGAACGCTGGCGCCCGATGGCGGCAATGCGGTGCTGGTCTGCCACGCGCTGACGATGGACCAATATGTCGCCTCGCCGCATCCGCGCACCGGCAAGCCGGGGTGGTGGACGGCGATGGTGGGGCCGGGGCGGCCGATCGATACCGACCGGATGTTCGTGGTGTGCGCCAACGTGCTCGGCTCGTGCATGGGCTCCTCGGGGCCGGCGACGATCGATCCGGCGACCGGCCGTGAATATGCGATGGCGTTTCCCGTCATCACGATCCGCGATATGGTGCGGGCGCAGGCGATGCTGCTCGATCATCTCGGCGTGCGGCGGCTGAACGCGGTGGTCGGCGGCTCGATGGGGGGCATGCAGGCGCTGTCATGGGCGGCAACCTTCCCCGATCGCGTGGAGGCGGTCGTCGCGATCGCGTCGGCGGCGCGCCATTCGGCGCAGAACATCGCCTTCCACGAAGTCGGGCGCCAGGCGGTGATGGCCGATCCGAACTGGAACGGCGGCGACTATTATCGCAGCACACAACCAGCCGCCGGCCTCGCAGTGGCGAGGATGGCGGCGCATATCACCTATCTTTCCGAAGCGGGACTGACGGAAAAGTTCGGCCGTAGGCTACAAGCCCGCGACGCGAAGTCTTTCGGTTTCGATGCCGATTTTCAGGTTGAGAGCTATCTGCGCCATCAGGGGCTGAGCTTCGTCGATCGGTTCGACGCCAACTCGTATCTCTACATCACCCGCGCGATGGATTATTTCGATCTGGCGGAGGAGCATGGAGGCCTGCTCGCCAGCGCTTTCCGCACGAGCAAATCGCGTTTCTGCCTCGTCAGCTTCGATACCGACTGGCTTTACCCTACCCGCGAATCGCGCGCTATCGTCCATGCTCTAAACGCCGCCGGTGCCCGGGTGAGCTTCATGGAACTGTCCAGTCCTTATGGCCACGATGCCTTTTTGCTGGACGCGCCAGAGCTCTATCGTGTCGTTGCCGGCTTCATGAGGGGTGCGGCATGATCCTGCTTCGTCCGGATCTGGCGGTGATTGCCGATCATGTCGCGCGGGACTCGCGGGTTCTGGATATTGGATGCGGCGATGGCCTGCTGATGGCAGCACTTCGCGATACGAAAGGCGTCGATGCGCGCGGGCTGGAGCTAAATGCCGGC
The DNA here is from genome assembly GCF_005502745.1 of Sphingomonas sp. 3P27F8. Classification (GTDB taxonomy): domain Bacteria; phylum Pseudomonadota; class Alphaproteobacteria; order Sphingomonadales; family Sphingomonadaceae; genus Sphingomonas. Next base: position 81,898 of record NZ_SCNL01000007.1, on the reverse strand, counting down.
AATGTCGCCAGCGCGGTGGGTCGCGGGCTTTCGGTAATTCAGGGCGACGCGGACACCGATCTCGCCGACTACCCTTCGCGCAGCTTTGATTACGCTATCCTCAGCCAGACGTTGCAGACCTGTCGCGCGCCGGACAAAGTGCTGGGTGAGTTGCTGCGGATCGGGCAGCGCGCCTTTGTCAGCTTCCCCAATTTCGCGCACTGGCGGGTGCGGCTATCGCTGTTATGGGGCGGCCGGATGCCGGTGACGCGGCTGCTGCCGGAGCGGTGGTACGACACGCCGAATATCCACCATCTGACGATCGACGATTTCCGCGCCTATCTTCGCGAGCACGGTATCGCAGTGGAAGGCGCGTGGTTCCTGTCACGTGGTCGAAAAACCACATCGGCGGCGGCAAATGCGCTCGCTGAGCATGCTGTCTTTTTGTTGCGGGGAACCGGCGGGCGCGACGCCTGTTAAGTTACATCGCTATGATCTGGATTAGGAAATGAGCAAGACCGCGCTGATCGTCGAGGACGAAATCTTCGTCGCGCTCGATCTTGAGCGTATATTGGTTGACGCGGGCTACGAAGTCGGCGCGATCGCTGCCGATGCTACGGAGGCGCTTGCTGCCGCGCCTACCTGCTGCGCCGCTTTTGTCGATATCAACCTGCGCGATGGCGCGACCGGCCCGACGATCGCGGAGCGCATCGCGCGTGATTATGGCGTGAAGGTGGTATTCGTCACCGCCAATCCGTCACAGATCGTAAACGAAAGCGCTGCGCTGGGCTATATCCGCAAACCTTTCAGTGAAGAGGCAATCCGCGCCGCCGCCGCAATGGCGATCGACGGGGTCAATCGAGCCAATCACGATTTCGTCTGCTTTACGCCGCGCGACTGAGCGCCGCGCTCGGCACGGCGATTTCCACTACCAGGCCCTCCGGGCGCCAATCACGGCGAACACTACCGCCAAGCTGGCGGACAGCGCTAAGTTCGATCAGTTGACTTCCAAAGCCGCCAGCATTCTCTGGCGCCTTGATAATCGGGCCGCCGCTTTCGCGCCAGACTAGGGTGGTTGTCCCGTTGTCGGAATCAATATCAAGGGCGATGCTGCCGTCATTGCGTGACAACGCGCCGTATTTGGCGGCGTTAGTGGCGAGTTCGTGAAATAGCAGCGCGATCGGTGTGGCTGCGCGATCGTCGATCGCCACCTCGCCCCCTGCGATCGCGATGCGGACATTGTCTCCGACCTGGTAGGGTTCGAACAACTGCCACAGCAACGCTTGCAGGCTGTCGATCTGAGGTGATGGCCGCGAATTGGCGCTATGAGGGCGGATAAAGTCGTGCGCGCGACCCAGCGCCGTTACGCGCTCCCGCAGATCGCGGGCGGCGGGAGCGAATTCGGGCCGCGTGCGCGCTGTTAGCTGGATCAGTCCGGAGACGACCGAAAAAATGTTCTTTATCCGATGGGACAGTTCCTGGCTGACGATTTCCCGCTCCTCGAGCGCGAGCTTTTGCTCATGGATGTCGGTGCAAGTGCCGAACCATCGAAAAATATTGCCGCTCCCGTCACGGATCGGCAGCGCGCGGCCCAAAACCCAGCGGTACGTTCCGTCCGAACGTCGCAAACGATATTCGATCTGATAGGGGTCGCCGGTTTTGAGGCTGTAACGCCACTTATCCCACGCACGCTCCTGATCGTCCGGGTGGAACATGCCGTTCCACTCCTCGCCATCGGTAGAGCCTTCGGGCATGCCGGTGAACTCGTACCAACGGGCGTTGTAATAATCGTGGTAGCCGTCGGGTAAAGTCGACCAGACCATCTGCGGCATCGTGTCCGCGAGGGTGCGGAAACGGATCTCGCTGTCCTCAAGCGCCGCGCGGGCGCCTTCTGCCTCGCGGGCGGTCCGGCGTTCGACCAGCCGGCCCAGCGCGGCGGATGCGGCTATCGTCATCCCTTCCCGCTGGAGCGCCGTAAGGCCCGCGCGCGGCTTGTTGTCGATCACGCACAGCGCGCCCAGCGCCAGGCCCTCGGCGGTAACGAGCGGAGCCCCTGCGTAGAAGCGGATATGGGGTGCGCCCGTAACCAGTGGATTATCAGCGAAGCGCTTGTCGTCCCGCGCGTCAGGCACCTCCATTACCTGGTGCCCGTACATCGCATATGCGCAGAAAGACTGACTGCGCGGCGTTTCGGTGAGATCCGTCCCCACGCGCGAAATAATGCGCTGGAAATGCTCTTCCACCACACTGACAAGCGCGACCGGCTCATCGCACAACTGGCCGGCGAAGCGCACCAGATCATCCAGGAGCCCCTCGTCCCGCGCGCCGGCAACATCGTAGAGGGCCATGGCGCGAGCGCGGGCTACTTCGTCCAGCATGGAATCAGCGATGGCGGACACGGGCCTCCTTAGAACGGAACATCGTCGTCGAGGTCTTCTGCGAAGCCGCCACGGCTCTGTCCGAAACCGCCACCGCCGCCTTTGTTCCCTGCGGCGCCACTTGACGAGGCGCTGCCGAAATCGTTCGCGCCGCCCCAGTCGTCTCGGCCGCCGCCGCCACCGGCCGCCGCACCGCCGGCACCTGCCGCGCCATCGAGCATCGTCAGCACGCTGTTGAAGCCTTGCAGCACGATTTCGGTCGAATAGCGGTCCTGACCTTGCTGGTCCTGCCACTTACGCGTCTGAAGCTGCCCCTCGATATAGACCTTCGATCCCTTGCGCAGAAAGCGCTCGGCAACGTTGGCGAGACCTTCATTGAAAATCGCGACAGAATGCCACTCGGTGCGTTCCTTGCGCTCGCCACTGTTGCGATCCTTCCACGTCTCGGAGGTGGCAATGCGCAGGTTCACAACCTTCCCGCCATTCTGAAACGTGCGTGATTCGGGATCCCGCCCCAGGTTACCGACGAGAATTACCTTGTTGACGCTGCCTGCCATTTGAGCCCCTCAGAGACCCGCGGCAACCGCGAGCCAGTATGTGATTCCTGCCATGATGTAGGCGGCGGCGAAGAGATAGCCAATCATGAAGAGTGGCCATTTCCACCCATTCGTTTCCCGACGGGTGACGGCGATCGTGGAGATGCACTGCGGGGCGAATACAAACCACATCAGGAAAGCGAGCGCGGTCGGCAGCGACCAACGACGGCGCAGATTCTCCACGATCGTGCCCTTGCCCTTGTCCGATTCCGCATCGTCCACGGCATAGACGGTGCCGATCGCCGATACCGCGACTTCACGCGCCGCCATCGCCGGGATCAGCGCCAGCGCGATGTCGCGGTTGAAGCCGATCGGCTTCACGACCACCTCGACCCCGCTCGCGATGCGGCCGGCGATCGAATGATCGACCTGGCTTTGACCTTCGGGTGCGCGGGGGAAACTCAGCAAAGCCCATAGGATAACGGTTGTCAGCGCGATGATCGTGCCGGCACGCTTGAGAAAGATCGCGGCACGGCTCCACAGCCCGAGCAACACGTCACCGGCGCGTGGCCACTGATATTTCGGCATTTCCATCATGAAGCCGGATGACGAGCCCTTCGTAACTGTCCGGCGAAGCAGCAGCGCAGCGCAGAAAGCGCCGACGATACCCATCAAATACAGCCCCAGCAGCACCAGCCCCTGCAACCCCACGAATGGCAGTATCCGGGTGTTAGGAATGAACGCGCCGATGATGATCGTATATACCGGCAACCGTGCCGAGCAGGTCATCAGCGGTGCGATCAGGATCGTGGTCAGCCTGTCCTTTTCGTCATCGATCGTGCGCGTCGCCATGATACCGGGCACCGCGCAGGCGAAGCTGGAAAGCAGCGGGATGAAAGCGCGACCGGATAGCCCGACGCTGGCCATCAGCCGGTCCATCAGGAACGCGGCGCGAACCATGTAGCCGGTCGCCTCCAGCACCAGGATGAACAGGAACAGGATCAGGATTTGTGGAAGGAACACCACAACCGCGCCAACTCCAGCGATCACCCCGTCGGTAATCAGCGAGCGCAGGATGCCGTTTGGCATCAGCGAGGTGACCCAAGCTTCCAGCGCCTTGAACGCATCCTCGATCAGGCTGATCGGCGCTTCAGACCAGCTGAACACCGCCTGGAACATGATGAACAGCAATGTCAGCAGCAAGATCGGCCCCGCGACCGGATGCAATGCAACTGCATCGAGCAGGTGTGTCCAGCGGCGCACCGGCGTCTCGCTGAGCGTTGCTCCGGCCGAGATCGCCCTCGCACGGCGCTGGAGCGCGGCGATATCCTCCTCCACGCGGCCGTCGGAAGGACGCAACACGATGGCTGCACTTTCATCGATCGCCAGCGTCAATTCCCGGCGCAGCGCGTCGAGCCCACGTTTGCGCACCGCCACCGTAGGCACGACGGGAACGCCCAGTTCGCGTGCAAGCACCGCAGGATCGAGTGTGAGCCCGTCGCGCTCTGCAAGATCGATCATGTTAAGCGCCACCACGACCGGCAGGCCGAGTGCGACGAGCTGCAGCGTGAAGCGCAGGTGATTGTCGAGGTTGGCAGCGTCCACCACCACGATCAGTGCGTCAGGCAGCCGCTCGCCGGCTTGCGTTCCGGTCACCACGTCGCGAGTGACGCGCTCGTCCGGCGACGATGGCTCGAGACTGTACGCACCCGGCAGATCGACCAGCTCGATCGGGCGGCCGTCATCGAGCGCGAGCCGCCCGGAATGCCGCTCGACGGTCACGCCGGGGTAGTTGCCCACCTTTTGCCGCGCGCCGGTCAAGGCGTTAAAAAGGGCGCTCTTGCCGGCATTGGGATTGCCGACCAGCGCGACAAGCGGGAGCGTCGTCATTATCCGAGGCTAACGGTGATCGCGGCTGCGACAGAACGGCGCAGCGCCACCGTCATTCGCCCGATGCGGCAGGCGATCGGCCCACGCCCGAGAGTCGCGCGATGGAGCACCTCGACATTGACGCCCTCGTCAAAACCAAGCTCACGCAGCCGCCGCGCTTCTGGTGCCGCCAGCCGATCCCATGCGATCGCAGCGATCGTTCCGCGATGACGCAGCGGCAGCGATTCGAGGCTGGGAACGGACGCGAGCACGGCTACGATCTAACGATGCTGCGAACGATTATCAATTGCCTTTCAGGTCAAGCGACCGGATAGCGAAGTCTGCCGATAAAGCGTGATAGACTGGGCCGATGCCGGGTGCGCCGGATAAAGCCGGACTTCGCCTTTTCGAACCGCATGATCCCCTCGATCCGACGGGCGAGGAAGGCGCGTGTTTCGACCTGGCCTTCACTGTCGTCGTCCAGCAGTACCGTCATCGTTGCGGCATAGACGCCGAGCAGGATCGAGCGCTTGGTATAATGATTGTAATCGGTGGCGCTATCGCCCGCCGCGCGCCAGATCGTATCTGCGGCGCGCCAGCCGAGCCGCGTGCCCAGAACGATGTTTTGAGGCAACGCAAGAATGGCCAAGGCGCGTCGCAGCGATTCGCGATGTGGCGCAATGGCGTCGATCCTTGCGCCGACGAGCGCCGCGATCCGCTCGCGGATTTTCATCGCGCTGCATCGCTCGACCGGAACCTGCGCCAGCATCGTCGCGTCGATGGCGGCGAACCAGGCGTCGATCATCGCTGGCGCGTCGGGCAGTGCTAGCGCCGCGATGTCTCGGTCGACCTCATGCGAATCGGCAGCAAGATCTCGTGCTGCTGCCCCCCAGCCGTCGAACGCGGCATTGGCGGCAATCGGCAGCGCCAGCGCGATACGGATCTCGTCGAGGGTGGCGTCGGTCTGATCGGTCATGCAGCCTTCCTATCACTGCGCGGCGAACGGCGCACCAGTACCAGCGCGACGGCGATCAGCAACGCGCCGACAAGGTCAGGCAAGGCAAGCCGCTCATTATAGACGCTCCAACCGATCGCAGCGGCGACGATTGGCTGGACGAGCAGCGCAAGCCCGATGACCAGCGGGCTGAGCGCACCCAGCGCATAGATCATCAATCCCTGGCCAAGCACCTGGCTGGCGAGCGCCAGCGTGACGAGTGGGGTCCAGCTTCCGGGCATCACTTTCTCGCCCAGGGCGATCGATGCTATCAACAGGGGCGGGATAGCGGCGATCGAGGAAAGCGCCAGCGCCGGGAGCGGCAGCATTGTCACCCGTGCCCGCGCCATCAAAATGAAATAGCCAGCGTAAAGGACGCCCGCGACCACGCATAGCAGATCGCCGAGCAAATTCTGCGGCGACACCTGCGCCGAACGCCCCATCAATACCACCGCGCCGACCAGCGCTATCACCAGTGCGGCGCCCTGTCTGCGGGCTGGCCACGCACGGGCGACGACGAAGCCGTAGATCGGATAGATCAGCGAGGCGCAATTGCCCAACAGGGTGGCATTCGCGAGCTTGGTATGGTGGATACCGAGGTGCCAAGCGCCGAGATCGCCTGCGAATAGCAGCCCGGATCCTCCCAGCACCCACCAAAGCCCCTTCGCCTCCGCGAACGGGCGACTCCCGGTCATCCCTGCGAGCAACAGCAGCAGCGGCGCAGCCAATGCGATACGCCAGAATCCTGCCGCGACCGGACCAACGTCGGTCATCCGGACGAACCACGGCCCGAATGCGAGCGCCACGTTGCCGGCTATGAGGGCAAGGAACGCGAGTGTGGGGTTGCTTGCGCCAAGGATAGCTTTTCTTGGGGTAGTGGCTTGATGCATAGCGCGGTGTAACTGCCTATGTCCGTCCCGTCAGGTAGCAATGAGCAACCGAAAGGGGAAATATGCCCACTTTGTTCGATCCCATCGCACTCGGCGCGATCCACGCGCCCAACCGTATTATCATGGCGCCACTGACCCGTACGCGCGCCACTAGCGATCATGTGCCAACCGAATTGATGATAGAATATTATCGCCAGCGCGCCAGCGCCGGTCTTATCATCAGCGAGGCGACTGGAATTAGCCGGCAGGGTCTTGGCTGGCCGAACGCGCCGGGCCTCTGGACCGAGGAGCAGGTCGAAGCGTGGAAGCCTGTTACGGAAGCAGTACATAGCGCGGGCGGACGGATTATAGCACAGCTGTGGCACATGGGCCGCCTGGCACGGCCAGACGTGACCGGCTTGCAGTCTCTATCTTCCTCCACATTGCGCGCGCCGTACGCCGTGCCGGAGAAAAACCCGTACGACCAGCCGCGTGCGGCGACGCTGGATGACATCCGCCAGACGCTGGACGATTATGCCGCTGCCGCGCGCAATGCCATCTCGGCAGGGTTCGACGGGGTGCAGATCCATGCCGCGAATGGCTATTTCATCGATCAGTTCCTGCGCGACGGCACCAATCTGCGCGAGGACGAATATGGCGGCGCGCCTGAAAACCGCATTCGGCTGTTGCGGGAAGCGGCCGAGCGCGTGGTGGCGGAAATCGGCGCCGGCCGCACTTCTGTCCGCTTGTCGGCCAATGGCGAATCGCAAGGCGCTGACGACAGCGCTCCTGAAAAAGTATTTCTGCCAGCGGTGCGTGCGCTAGATGCGCTTGGAATCGCCTTTCTGGAATTGCGTGAGCAGGCGCCCGACGGCACCTTTGGCAGCACGAATGTACCCAAGCTTAGCCCGAAGATCCGAGAGGCCTTCCGGCAGCCGCTGGTGCTCATTCAGGATTACACCCCTGTTTCAGCGCAGGCCGATCTCGATTCCGGCGTCGCCGATGCGATAAGCTGGGGGCGGCTGTTCATTGCCAATCCTGATCTGGTCGAACGATTCCAGCTTGGCGCACCGCTCAACACCCCGAATCCGAAAACCTTCTATCAGCCGGGGCCGGAGGGTTATGTTGACTACCCGGCACTGGAAGCCTCGGTCGCCTGAACGCCTTCGCGCGTCGCTTCCGTTACGGAAGCGACGCGCGGGCAGCGCACGTACCGGCCCCGCCAGGCTTTGATGCGTCTGCGGGGCCAGGCGGGCACGCCGTTGCGGGCGAACAGCAACAGCGCCAGCACCGAGAGCGCAAGCTGCCAGATCACCGCAACTAACCAGATCATCTTGCCGCAAACGCGATCAGGCGCCCGCGGTCGAAGGTGGCGGCGCCCGCCGCATCGAGTTGAATTTTCCGTCGTGCCTTGGCGTCGTAACGGCGCATTGTTGTGAAAGATGGGCCTGCGGCGAGCCCGACGCCGAGGTCATGCCGAGCGATCGACGCCAGCACAGTTTGACCAGTCGGCGGCGAACGGGATGCCCGCGTATCGATCACTTCTAGCCACGGCCCGCGCTCCACATACGATAACGCGGCGCTGGAGGCTCGATCGCCATGTCAGCTGAATTGTTCGCGCAATTGAAGCATCGCGAGCGCCGCTTGGGCCGCGCCGCCACCCTTGTCGAGCTGGGCCGGATCGGCGCGGCGGATCGCCTGTTCCTCATTCTCGGTCGTCAGGATGCCGTTGCCGATCGGAAGGCCGTCCATCGTCAGCGCCATGATGCCACGCGCGCTCTCGTTCGAGACGATCTCGAAATGGTAGGTTTCGCCACGGATGACCACGCCGAGCGCGACATAGCCGTCATAACGCCCCGACTCGGCCGCCATAGCAATTGCACCGGGCACCTCGAGCGCGCCAGGCACTGTGACGACTTCCGCCTGATGCCCGGCGCTCTCGATCGCTGCGCGCGCGCCGGCAATCAGCATGTCGTTGAGGTGATCGTAGAAGCGGGCTTCGACGATGAGAATGCGCGCCATGTGTGATTTTCCTGTTGCCGTGAGATTCAGGCAGTGCCGGTGCCGGTGCCGGTGATCGAGCGTTCGGCGACGATCGACAGGCCATAGCCCTCCAGCCCGATCAATGCGTGGTGAGAGTTGGTAAGCAGCACCATCTCTTCCACACCAAGCTCCGCAAGGATCTGCGCGCCGACGCCGTAATCGCGCAGTTCGTCAATCTCGGGCTCACCGGCGACCTTGCCATCGGCGCGCGCCCTGATGAAGCGCGTGACCGCGCCCTTCATCGGGCGGTTGATGACAACGATCACCCCCGCGCCCTCTTCCGCGATCATTTCCATCGAGCGCGAAAGCATGTCGGCACGGTCGGATTGCTCGCCGAACATATCGACGAAGAAGCTGGCGGTGTGCATCCGCACCAGCGTGGGCTTGGTCGGGTCAATACGGCCTTTTACCAAGGCGATCGTCTCGTCGCCGGTCGCCTTGTTGAAAAAGGTGAGGCCGCGCCACGTGCCGCCCCAGCGCGATTCGAATGTCATTTCCGCTTGTTTTTCGACCAGATGATCGTAGCGACGGCGGTAGGCGATAAGGTCGCGGATCGTCCCGATCCTGAGGTTGTGGAGTTGCGCAAAAGAGACGAGATCGTCCATTCGAGACATCGTCCCGTCGTCGTTCATGATCTCACAGATCACGCCCGACGGGTTGAGGCCGGCCAGTCGCGAAACATCGACCGCCGCCTCCGTGTGGCCAGCGCGAACCAGCACGCCACCGTCGCGCGCCACTAACGGGAAGACGTGGCCCGGCGTCACGATCTCCTCACGGCTCTTGGACGCGTCGATCGCTACAGCGATCGTGCGCGCGCGATCGGCGGCGGAGATGCCGGTGGTAACACCGTCGCGCGCCTCGATGGAAACGGTGAAGGCGGTTTCGTGCCGCGTGCCGTTATGACGGCTCATCAGATCAAGGCCGAGCTGATCGACGCGAGATTTGGTGAGCGCGAGGCAGATCAGCCCGCGGCCATGCCTGGCCATGAAGTTCACCTTTTCCGGCGTCGCCATCTGCGCCGGAATGACGAGATCGCCCTCATTCTCGCGATCCTCGTCATCGACGAGAATGAACATGCGGCCGTTCTTCGCCTCCTCGATAATCTCCTCGGGGGAGGAGAGGAAGGCGTGGCGCAGGCGCGCGAGTTCAGCCGGCTTTGACACGATAATGCTCCATTCGTTGCATGTAACGGGCGAGGACATCGATCTCGATGTTGACCGCCTGCCCCGGAGTGAGACCGCCCAGCGTCGTCACAGTCTGGGTATGCGGGATGAGGTTGATCGAGAAATGGGTGCTGCCGTCGTCCTGATCCGAGACCGCGTTGACCGTCAGCGACACGCCATCGACCGTGACCGATCCCTTGCTGGCGAGAAACGGCGCAATATCCGAGGTGATGCGGAATCCGATGCGGCGCGAATCGCCTTCCGGGCAGATGCCGATCACCTCCGCAACGCCATCGACATGACCCGTCACGATATGTCCGCCGAGCTCGTCTCCAAGCTTCATTGCGCGCTCGAGATTGAGGCGGCGGCCCGCGCTCCATTGGCCCTGCGCAGTACGGCTGGCGGTCTCGCCCGAAACATCGACCGCGAACCAGCCCGGGCCCTTGTCTATCACCGTCAGGCACACGCCGGAGCAGGAGATGGATGCGCCGAGATCGATTCCGGTCGTGTCATAAGCGGTATCGACGATTACGCGCAGATCGCCGCGCGATTCCACCGCGCTGATGGTGCCGATGTCGGTTACGATCCCGGTGAACATGTGAATTCGTTGTCCTGTTATCGCTGGCGCTCATATGCCTCGAGCCGGTCGCTGCCAAGCATGCGTGCGTCGGTCAGGCGCCAGCGGCCATGCGCGCTGGCGAGATTCTGCAAGCCCAGGTCCCCGATCGCCGGGCGGCCCGCGCCGATCAGGATTGGCGCGCGGTACAAAAGCAAGCGATCGACAAGGTCCGCCCTCAGGAAGGCGGATGCCGCGCCCGCGCCGCCCTCGATCAACAGATGATCGCCGGGGAGCGTGGCGATGTCCGCGGGCTGAGCGATGACAATACAACCGGGCGCGTCGACTATTTGTTTGGAAAGAATCACGCGCCTTGGGGCGCGTTCCTCAAGCCCGGGCAGTCGCACGTTGAGACTGGGCCGATCGGTATCCCATGTTCCGCGCCCGATCAGGATGGCCTCGTGGCGGGCGCGTTCAAGATGCGCGTGGGCGCGCGATTCGGAACCGGTGATCCAGCGGCTTTCTCCATCTGCCAGCGCGATGCACCCGTCGAGCGACGTGGCGAGTTTTAGCGTCACCTGCGGACGCCGCGATGCACGGCGGATAAGAAAGCCGGCCATAGCGTGCCGCGCTTCGTCGGCGCAGATGCCGTTCGTAACGGCGACCCCCGCTGCCGCAAGCCGGGCGAACCCGGCACCATTGGTGCGCGGATCGGGATCACCCATTGCGGAAACCACGCGCGCGATCCCCGCCGCGATCAACAGGTTTGCGCAGGCCGGGCCACGTGATGATTGATGCGCGCAAGGCTCCAGCGTGACATAGGCGGTCGCGCCACGCGCTGCCTCGCCCGCCTCCGCCAGCGCCATTGCTTCGGCGTGCGGACGACCGCCCGGCTGGGTCCAGCCGCGCCCGGCAACTCGGCCGTTCGACACGATGACGCAGCCGACGTTGGGATTCGGCGAGGTGCGTCCATGGACCCGCGCCGACAGTGCGAGTGCGGATGCCATCCAGCGCTGGTCGATAGCGGAGGTCAGAGGCCCCAGCGTTTCATTTTGTCGTCAAGCCGCTGGAACTCGGCTCGCGTCTTGGCTTGCTCTTTCTCGAGCGCGGCCTGTTCCTGATCCTTCTTCGCCTGATCGATCTTTTGTTGAGCCAGAATCTCGGCCTCGCTGCGATCGAGCCGCCACTGCTGCACGTAGATGATGTCTGGCTTGTACACCTTTTCCACATGCGAATCCTTCGCGAACGCGAAGATGAAAAATCCGGTGATCAGTATCGCCAGCAGCAGAAAGCCGAGTTCGTGCGGTTGTCGCTGATGCAGAAACAACCGAAGGTCTCGCAGCGCGCGGAGCGGCGACATACGGGCGAGGAATTGCATCCCGGCAAGATAGGCGCGCGGGGCGGTCGTGGCCAGCCCCACGCGCAATCGACTCAGGAAGCCATCTCGAACCGCACCGTCATCGTGCGCCATGATTCGATCGCCACGCCATCCCGGGTCGCTGGGCGGAAGCGCCAGCGGCGCAGCGCTTGCCGCTCCGTCGCCAGCCAGAACGCCTCGCTCGCGGCGGAAATACGCTCGACCAGCTTCACACGGCCGTCGACACCGACCAGGACGCGCACTTCCACCTTTCCTTCATTGCCGAGCCGACGTTCGCCGGCGGGATACTCGGGCTGAAATTCGCGCGCGAAGCGCGGATCTGCGCTGGCATCGATCATCACCGGCGACTTTGCGGGCGGATCGATGATCTTTTCGATGCCGGTTTCGGTGCCGGCCCCGCTGTTCGCTAGCGGCGGAAAGGGCGGGTAGTAGGGCTCGAGCGTTGTCGTGCGCGCTACCGGATCGCTGCGGTCGATAGGCCGTGGTTGCGATTTCGGTTGATGCACCGTCTTGGTTTCGGGTTGCGGCAATGGTTCGGGTGGAGGCGGCTCGTCAATCGGGATGTTGATCGCGGTGAAGTGCTTTTCGACAGTTTTCTTGAACGCCGGCACTGATATTACCATCCCGGCCATGATCGCTGCATTGAGCCCGATGGCGAAGGCGAGGCTGCCCGGATTGATCCCGCGCGAGCGAACATAACGATCCGCGTACATAGGCCTGCTCCTTTCGACTACTCTCCAGCCCGGTTTGCCCGGTTCGGGGATGATACAACGTATCTAAGTCGATCGAAAGAGACTTTATAACAACACATGCCCCTTGCCCCTGAGATGGCGCGCGTTTCAGGCTACGTTCCAGAGAGACGATAAAGTGTGCGATCGCGACCGATCAGCGGGAGCAGGGCGGCCATGTCTGGGCCGTGGTCGCGGCCGGTCAGCGCGCGGCGGAGTGGCAGAAACAACTGTCTTCCCTTTCGCCCGGTGGTTTCCTTGAGCCGGTTGGTTAGTGAGTGCCAGGGATCTGCATCCCAATCGATCATTGCCGCGACAGCGGCAGCCTCGGCGAGATAGGCGGTGTCCTCGCCCTTCTCTATCGTGGGGATCGGCCCTTCGATTACCTGCCACCATTCGGCCGCCTCCGCGACAGCGGTGAGGTTCGGCCGCACGGCCTGCCATGCGGCTTCGGTCATGCCATCGGGCAATCGATCCGCGACGGTCGCGAACGGAAGCTCATGAATGATGCGCGCATTGAGTTGCGCGAGTTCGCTTTCGTCAAAACGCGCCGGCGCACGGCCGAAATGCGAGAAATCGAATCCCGCGATCAGCGTCGCGATGTCCTGGATCGGCTCCACCGGATCGCTGGTTCCCAGTCGCGCCAGAAGCGCACGTATCGCCTGCGGTTCGATGCCCGCCGCGCGGAACTGATCGACGCCGACGCTGCCGAGCCGCTTGGAAAGCTTGCCCTCGCTGCCCGTAAGCAGGGCCTCATGCGCGAACGAGGGCGGGGGGGCGCCGAGCGCGTCGAACATCTGGATTTGCAGCGCGGTGTTGGAGACATGATCCTCGCCGCGTACCACATGGGTAATCCCCATATCGATATCGTCGATTACGGAGGGCAGCATATAGAGCCACGAGCCATTGGCACGGCGCACGACAGGATCGCTCATCGTCGCTGGATCGAAATGCTGCGGGCCACGGATCAGATCGTGCCACTCGATTGGGGCACTATGGTCGAGCCGGAAGCGCCAGTGCGGCTGCACGCCCTCCGCTTCCAGCGTCGCGCGATCTTCCGGCGTCAGGTTCAGCGCGGCCCTGTCATATACGGGGGGAAGGCCGCGGCCGCGCTGGATCTTGCGCTTCAGCTCAAGCTCCTGCGCGCTCTCATAGGCAGGATAGATACGTCCGGCGGCCACCAGCGTATCGAATTGGCGTTGGTAAAGCGCGTAGCGCGCTGACTGTCGCTCTTCCTTTACGGGGGTCAGGCCAAGCCATGCCAGATCGGCGCGGATCGAAGTGATGAAATGCGCTGCGCTGCGCTCTTCGTCCGTATCGTCTATACGGAGCATGAATGTGCCACGGTTCGCCTGGGCGAACAGCCAGTTATGCAGCGCGGTGCGGATGTTGCCGACATGCAACCGCCCGGTGGGCGACGGCGCGAAGCGGGTAATGACGGTCATGCGCGCCCGCTTAGGCGCTTGCTCTTTCCCTCGCCAGCCCCCGGCAGTAAGGCGGCGCGATTCGGCGAAGGGGCGCGACGCATGAAACTGATGACGGGTAATTCGAACTTGCCGCTGGCGCGTGACATCGCCGCCTATCTCGAACTACCGTTGACCGAGGCGCTGGTGCGTCGCTTCGCCGATGACGAGATATTCGTCGAAATCCGCGAGAACGTGCGCGGCGAGGACGTGTTCGTTATCCAGTCGACCAGTTTCCCCGCCAACGACAATCTCATGGAATTGCTGATCTGCATCGATGCGCTGAAACGCGCGTCGGCGAAGCGTATCACAGCCGTAATACCCTATTTCGGCTACGCGCGGCAGGATCGGAAGCCCGGCCCCCGTACGCCAATTTCCGCCAAGCTCGTCGCGAACCTCGTTACGACCGCGGGGGCGGATCGTGTGCTTTCCGCCGATCTGCACGCTGGACAAATTCAGGGCTTTTTCGACATCCCGACAGACAACCTGTTCGCTGCGCCGGTGATGTCGGCGGATATCCATGCACGGTTTGGTGACAAGAACCTGATGGTGGTCTCCCCCGATGTCGGCGGCGTCGTGCGTGCACGCGCGCTTGCGAAGCGGCTCGACAATGCGCCGCTGGCGATCGTCGACAAGCGGCGCGAGCGGGCCGGCGAATCCGAGGTGATGAACATCATCGGCGACGTGGAGGGGCGCTTCTGCATCCTGATCGACGATATCGTCGATTCCGCGGGCACCCTCTGCAATGCGGCTGCCGCGCTGAAGGAGTCCGGGGCAGAGGATGTAGTCGCCTACGTCACGCACGGCGTGCTTTCCGGCGGTGCAGTGGCGCGGGTGGAGGGTTCGGCGTTGCGCGAATTGGTGATTACCGATTCGATCGGCAACCAGGAGGCGATCGCCGGCGCCAACCGCATACGCCATCTGACCATCGCGCCGCTGCTCGCAGAGGCGATCCGCCGTATTGCCGATGAATCGAGCGTATCCAGCCTGTTCGACTGATTCGGGCGCAGAGCGGATCCGCGATGTCGTCTGGCTGACGATAGCGCGATTGCACGCTGGAATGGACGCTGTCCGTCCAAACGATCCGCACGATCGCGCGCCGGGGACAGGAGAGGCGTTACGAACGCGCCTTGTCGGTTTCCTCGCCCATCGGCAGGTTGCCGCGGGAACGCGCCAGCGCCTCTGCGATCAATTCGCGGCTGTTCGCGATGCCATAGAGCCTGATAAAACTCCCCATTCGCGGCCCCTGGCTGGATCCGAGCAGTGTCTCGTATAGCGCCTTGAACCAGTCGCGCAGTTCCGGGAACCCGCCGGTCTTGCCGATTTCGTAAACGTGGTTCTGGATATCCTCGGCGGTTGCATCCGCTGGCAATGCAGCGAGCGCAGCATCAAGCCTTTTGAGGCCGTCCACTTCCGCACCTTCCGGCGCGCGGCGCTTTAGCGTCGGCGCGATGAAATCGCGGTGATAGGCGAGCGCATAGCCGATCAGGCGATCGAGCTCCGGATATTGCGCGGGCGAGGCATCAGGAACATAATTTTCGAGATAGCCCCACACCTGCTCGGGCGATGCCTCCCCCATCACGCCGACAAGGTTGAGCAGCAGCCCGAACGTTACCGGCAACTTGCCTTCCGGCAGCTTGCCGTCGTGAATATGGTGAACAGGATTGCCGAGCCGCTCCTTGATCCCCTGCCCGGCATAATTGGTGCGGAACTGCCAGTATTCGTCCACCGCGCGCGGAATTACGCCCATGTGGAGCTGCTTCGCCTTTTTCGGCTCGCGATAAGCGTAAAAGGCGACGGATTCTTCCGGGCCGTAGGTCAGCCATTGCTCCAGGCTCAGCCCGTTGCCCTTGGACTTGGAAATTTTCTCGCCATTCTCATCGAGAAAAAGCTCATACACCAAGGTTTCCGGTTTCCGCCCACCCAGAATCTGGCAGATGCGTCCGCCGAGCGCGGCGGAATCGATAAGATCCTTGCCGTGCATCTCGTAATCGACGCCCAGCGCCGCCCAGCGCATCCCCCAGTCAGGCTTCCACTGCAGCTTCGCCCCTCCGCCCAGGATCGACTGCTCAATCACTTCGCCCTCATCGGCGAAACGGATCAGGCCGGCTTCCGCGTCGACCACCTCTACCGGCACCTGAAGCACGATGCCCGATTTCGGGCTGATCGGCAGCACCGGCGAATATGTCGCCTGGCGTTCGCCGCGCAGCGTCGGCAGCATCACGGCCATGATTGCGTCGTAATTGCGCAGCACATTACGAAGCTGCTCGTCGAAGCGACCAGCGGTGTAATAATCGGTGGAGGAGGCGAATTCGTAATCGAATCCGTAGCGATCGAGGAACGCGCGCAGCATCGCATTATTGTGATGTGCGAAGCTCTCATGCGTGCCGAATGGGTCGGGCACTTCGGTCAGCGGCTTGCCGAGATGTTCCGCCAACATCGCCTGATTGGGCACATTATCCGGCACCTTGCGCAGGCCATCCATATCGTCGGAGAAGGCGATCAGCCGCGTCCGCTGGTCAGATAGCGCGTGAAAGGCATTGCGCACCATCGTCGTGCGGAGCACCTCATTGAAGGTGCCGATATGCGGCAGACCCGATGGCCCGTATCCGGTTTCGAAGATGATCGCCTCGCCGCCCGGCTTTCCTTCCGGCCAGCGCTTGAGGAGCCGGCGTGCTTCCTCGAACGGCCATGCCTTGGATTCTAGGGCTGCGGTGCGGATATCGTCTGTCATGATGCGGTGCGACGTAGCGAGACGCGCCCGTCATGGCTATATCCCGCGCAATGCAATGGTGGTTCGGCCCGCTCCTGTTTCTGGTTACCGTCTCCGGGATGGAGGGCTTTGCCTATGTGATGCACCGCTGGGTGATGCATGGGCCGGGCTGGTTCCTTCACGAAAGCCACCATCGCGTGCGCACCGGACGGTTCGAACTGAACGACCTGTATGGCGTGATATTCGCCGTGCCTTCGATAATACTCCTTCTCGGCGGTACGCAGCTCGGCTGGTGGCAGGGCTGGGCATGGGTAGGCGCCGGCATTGCTGGTTATGGTGCGATCTATTTCGGATTTCATGATGTGATCGTCCATCGCCGCGTCTCCACCGGCTACCTGCCGAAATCCCGCTACATGAAGCGGATTGTTCAGGCGCATCGGTTGCATCACGCAGTCGGCACGAAGCACGGCGCGGTAAGTTTTGGCTTCATCCTCGCCTCACATCCTATCTCACTGAAACAGAAACTGAAACGACGCGAAACGGCTTTGCGCGCTGCGACGAAACGAAAAGATTCGTTTGCCGATTGGTAACCATTGGCCTCCCATAATAGGATGATGGATCGAGCCGTGTCGCTACCTGTACCCCAAGACGGCGAGGACAGCCGCCGCGCGTTGCGCAAGGCGGTGAAGATGCGCGCGCATCTGCGCGACCGCGGCACGACGCGTTTCGAGATCGATGTGGTCGATCTGTCCACCACCGGCTTCCGCGCGCAAACCAGCTTCACTCTGTGGCCGGGGCAGACCGTGTGGCTGACGCTGCCTGGCCTCGCAGGATTGGAAGCGGTCGTCGCATGGCGGGACAAATTCCGTTACGGCTGCGCCTTCGCGAAGCCGCTGCACCCGGCAGTGCTCGATCACATCGTTGCGCTGGGCAATAGCTAGAATCGCATTGGCTGGCCACGGCCGAACAGCGGGTCGTGGCGTCCGGCCCGATACGCAGCGGCTCCGTGTAATATAAGGGTCAGCCCGGAGGCGAGCGTTGCCAGAGCGATCAGGATCAGCGGGCGCCGTGCCGCGCGTGCGATTAAGGCTTTGAGCAGCGCGCGGGGCGAGGGAAAGGTGGATGCCCGACGTGGATTCGAACCACGATTGACGGAGTCAGAGTCCGTAGTCTTGCCGTTAGACGATCGGGCAACAGGGGGGCGCCTCTAGGCCGGAACGGGGGGTGTGGTCAAGCGTGGCTTGCCGGGCCGGTCACGAATCTGTAGCCTCAGGTCCAAGCACCGGGCGAAGCAGAAGTTTCGTGGCGGCAGAACAGAATAGAAAGTAACGGCAATGGGCGACTTTTCCGCCAGCTTGCCGCACCGGCAGGGGCAGGGTCCCGGTCGAACGGCTACCACTCCAGCGCGGCCCCGCACCGGTTTCGCGCGTCATTACGCGGCGCTCGATCTCGGCACCAACAATTGCCGGCTGCTGATCGCGCGGCCGCAGGGCGATGGGTTTGCGGTGGTGGACGCTTTCTCGCGCATCGTTCGGCTCGGCGAAGGACTGGCGAGCAGTGGGCGGCTTTCCGACGCGGCGATCGATCGCACCCTCGCCGCGCTGCGCGTTTGCGCCGACAAGCTGAGTCGCCGCAACGTCGCACTTGCACGTTCCGTGGCGACCGAGGCGTGCCGGCGTGCATCGAACGGGGCCGAATTCATCGCGCGCGTGCGCTCGGAAACGGGGATCCAACTCCATATCATCTCGGCGGAGGAGGAAGCGCGACTGGCGGTGCTCGGCTGCCACGTGCTGCTGGAGCCCGGAGACGGCCCCGCACTGGTGTTCGACATCGGCGGCGGATCGACCGAACTGGTGCTGATCGACACGACCGCCACCGTTCCCACCGTGCTGGACTGGCATTCCGCGCCGTGGGGCGTCGTTTCTCTGACTGAAAGCGTTGCAGTGGCCGAAGGCGCAGCAGGCCGGGCCGCCACCTATGAGCGGATGCGCGCGCTGGTGCGCGAAAGCTTTGCGCCGTTCGCGCAGCGGTTGCCGAGGGGGGCAGGGGAGCATCGGTTGCTGGGCACATCGGGCACGGTGACGACCCTCGCCTCTGTCCACCTGGGGCTCGATCGCTATGATCGCGCGGCGGTTGACGGGCTGATCGCGCCGGCGCACGCGATGCGCGACGTGTCCAACAGTCTTGCCCATATGTCCCCGGCGGAACGGGCGGCCCTGCCTTGCATCGGCCGCGAACGGGCCGATCTGGTCGTGGCGGGCTGTGCGATCCTCGAGACGATCCTCGATCTGTGGCCGGCCGAACGGATCGGGGTGGCGGATCGCGGTATCCGCGAGGGCATATTGCGCAGGCTGATGGCGGCTGGCCGATGACGCGCGGTGGCTCCGGGCTGCGTCAGCGCGTACGCACCGCCCGAAACCGCAGCGCGCAATCGACACGCTGGCTGGAACGGCAGCTCAACGATCCTTACGTCCATCGTGCGAAGGCGGAAGGCTATCGCAGCCGCGCCGCCTACAAGCTGACCGAGCTGGACGAGCGTTTCGGTATCCTGAAGGGCGCGAAGCGCGTCGTCGACCTGGGCATCGCACCGGGCGGCTGGAGCCAGGTGGTGCGGCGGATGGCCCCCAAAGCCGCCGTGGTGGGGATTGACCTGTTGCCGGTCGATCCGATCGATGGGGTGACGATCTTCCAGCATGATTTCATGGACGATGCCGCACCCGCGATGCTCATGGACGCGCTGGGCGGCGCGCCCGATATCGTGCTTTCCGATATGGCGGCGAATACCGTCGGGCATCCGCAGACCGACGCATTGCGCACGATGGCGCTGGTCGAAACCGCGTTCGCCTTCGCGATCGAGGTGCTGGCGCCGGGCGGCACCTTCGTTTCGAAGGTGTTCGCGGGCGGCGCGGATTCCGCGTTGGTGGCGGAGATGAAGCGCCACTTCACCTCCGTGAAACACGCGAAGCCGCCCGCCAGCCGCAAGGGCAGCGTCGAGTGGTTTGTTGTAGCGCAGGGCTTCAAAGGCCGGAGGGACGATTCCACGTCAGGCGCGTGAGCGGCCGGCCAGCGCCAGCGCCGCGAACCCGGTGACCGCCGAAAGCAACGATCCGGCCAGCACACCTATCTTGACCTCTTCCACCAGCGCGCCATCGCCGGGGAAAGCCAGGTCGCCGATGAACAGGCTCATGGTGAAGCCTATACCGGCCAGCAGCGCCATGCCGTAGATCTGCAGCCAGCTCACCCCGCCCGGCCGCTTCGCGATGCCGAGGCGCACCGCGCACCAGATACCGCCGAATACGCCGAATTGCTTGCCCAGAAACAGCCCGAGCGAAACACCCAGCACCACCGGCTGCGCCAACACGCTCCAGCCGACACCGCCCAACGAGACGCCGGCATTGGCAAAGGCAAACAGTGGGACGATCACCAGCGCCACCCATGGGCTGAGCGCATGTTCCAGGCGGTGGAGCGGTGATTCCGGCGCGTCGGGCGCACCGGGCGTTGGCACTACCGGGATGAACATGGCGGTCAACACCCCGGCGACTGTTGCGTGAACGCCAGATTGCAGCACAAAAAGCCACAGCGCCAAACCGGCGAACAGGTACGGCCAGAGCTTATGCACGCCGCGTCGGTTCATGACATACAGCACCACCAGCGCCAGCGCTGCGCCGATCAGCGCCAGCGCCCTAATCTCCTCGGTATAAGCGAGTGCGATGATCGCTACCGCCCCCATGTCGTCAACGATCGCGACAGTTGTGAGCAACAGCTTGAGTGCGGGCGGCACGCGCTTGCCCAGCATCGCCATCACGCCGATGGCGAAGGCGATATCGGTCGCCGCCGGAATCGCCCAGCCGCGCTGAAGGCCGCTGTTGTCACCCACCACCAGCAGATAGACTAGCGCAGGCACTGCCATGCCGGCGGCGGCGGCGATGAACGGCAGCCGCCGCTGATCGGCGCGCGCCAGCCGCCCGTCGACGAACTCGCGCTTGATCTCCAGTCCGACGAGCAGGAAAAACAGCGCCATCAGCGCATCGTTGATCCACAGATGCACCGTCATCGGGCCTAGCGCCGTCGACAGCGTTGGCCCGGTTTCGGCATGCAGCATGCGCGCATACGAGCCTGCGGTTGCCGGCATGTTCGCCGCGACCATGGCCAGTCCGGCGGCCGCGATCAGTACGAAGCCTCCTGCCGTTTCGCCGCTCAGGAACGCGCGCAATGCCGAAGCAGGCCGACGGCTCATGGCCACAGGCCGGCAACAGGGTGTTGGAGGTGCGCACCGGCATCAAGGCTCAACGATTGCATTGCCCCAGTCTAACTTGTGGTTGCCGCGGACACGAGTGCCTCGGCACTGTTCAAGCGACAAATCCACGTTCGAGGCGCCGCATGCCGGAACTGTGCAGCGGTTCTTATGTAATGGGCGCTCTTGGCGGATCACCCGCACCGGGATCGCCGATGGCCAGGAGGCACGCATATGCGGGCGCCGGATCGGCAACCTGCAATCCCTGGGCTGGATATCGGTGATCAACACGGCATCGAGCGTGGCCATCTCGAGATTCGCCTCCCGGCGGACGACGGTAAGGTCGGTCTAACCTAAGCATCAGGACATCGAGCGGCCATTGGTTCCTGCGCAGCCATCCTGCTTTTGCCCGCGTTGAATGCAGCTTCTGCGAAGCCGCGTTCTGCGCATACGCCTTGCCCGCCTGCGGATCGCACGGTAGGCGCTGTCGCCGCGCATCAGATCGATTTCCAGCGGATCGTGTTCGCCTCAGGAGTCTGGCGGGAAAAGCAATGACGACGCGACATCTGGTTGTCTCTGCCGTGAATTTCAGCGAAGGTGGCCCGCTGACCGTCCTGATCGATGCTCTCGATAGCGCGGCCGACACACTTGGCCCCGAGTGGACAATCACGGCGCTTGTTCATGACGAAGCGCTGGTCGCCAATCCGCGCATTCGCACGATCGCGTTCCCGCAATCGAAGCGCAGCTGGCTTTCGCGCCTGCGGCTGGAATGGCGAGAGTTTGGCAAACTGTCTCGACAGATGATGCCGGACCTGTGGCTATCGCTTCACGATATGACGCCGAATGTAGAGGCGCGGCGCCAAGCGGTATATTGTCACAACCCGTCGCCTTTCTACAAAGCGAGTCTGAAGGAAGCCAGGTTCGATATAAAGTTCTTTCTGTTCAACATCCTGTATCTGAGGCTGTACAAGGTTCTCATAAACAGAAATTACGCGGTCATCGTCCAGCAATCATGGCTACGCGACGCATTTCGCCGCGAAGTCGGGCATCCCCGCGTCGTGGTCGCGCGCCCCGCCAAGCAGGCCGTGACGAGTGAAGACGAACCCGCGGTCCCGCAGCGGTTGCGGATGGCGACGCGGGACGCGCCGCTTCGGCTGCTCTATCCTGCGCTTCCCCGTGTCTTCAAGAATATCGAAATCCTGTGCGAGGCGGTGCACAGACTTCCGGCAGAGCTGATACCGCTTGTCGATCTGCGACTTACCATGGATGGAACCGAGAACAGATGGGCCGCCCACCTTGCCCGGCAATATGGCGATGTTGCCGGCATCAGCCTGATCGGCCGGCAGGATCGCGTGCGCATGACCGCCGAATATGAACAGTGCGACGTCGTCCTCTTCCCGTCGCGCCTCGAGACTTGGGGCCTCCCGATCACCGAAGCCAAGGGTTTCGGCAAACCACTACTGGTGGCAGACTTGCCCTATGCTCACGAAACAGTCGGAAACTACGATGCCGTAAGCTTTGTGGCGGTCGACGATCCCTGCGCCTGGCGTGACGCGATCGCGCGAATTGCAGCTGGCGCGTGGGAACCTCAAGGCAATGTGACTCCCGAACCGGAACAGCCGTTCATGAAGGATTGGCCGTCGCTTTGGCGCTACCTCACCGATGGGCTGTAAAGACAAGGATTTACGTGTCGGGGGATGCTCATCTAGGGATGCTCGGCTCGACAGTGATCAGCGTGCCGGATCCGTTTCGGCACGACAGATGTAAGTGAAGGGTTGTCGATGAAGATCATGGTGACGGGCGGCTTAGGTTTCATCGGCCAGGCGCTTGGAAAGAAACTGCAGGAACTGGGCCATGAGGTGGTTCTGGTCGATAGTCTGACGCCCCAGATCCACGGCGCGCTGCCTGTTGTCATACCGCCCGCCGGTGCGGACGTCGTACGGCTCGACGTTCGCGACCTCGCGCGGCATTCCGAACTGGTCGATGGGTGCGACGCGATCTACCACCTAGCCGCGGAGACCGGCACCGCCCAGTCGATGTACCGGGTGCAGGACTATGTCGCCGTCAACGAACTCGGTACCGCGGCGTTGATCGAAGCCATTGCTTCGGCTGATCGCAAGCCCGGTAGGGTTATCCTGGCCTCGAGCCGCAGCGTGTACGGCGAGGGGGCCTATGTTGCGCCCGATCGCCCCGATATGCTCGTCCAGCCCATGCCGCGCTCGCCAGCCCAGCTGGCGGACAATCTGTGGGAGCCGCGCTCCGCAAACGGCACGCCTCTCACCGCCGTGCCGACACCGGAAGACCTGCCGTTTTCCCCCGGATCGATCTACGCGGCGACCAAGGCGTCCCAGGAACTACTACTACGTGCGGCTGGCCCCGCGCTGGGGTTCAAGCCCGTCATCTTCCGGTTCCAGAACGTCTATGGCGAAGGGCAATCGCTGCAGAATCCCTATACCGGCATTATCTCGATCTTCTTCAACCGCGCACGGCAGGGAATGACGATCCCGGTCTACGAGGACGGACTGGAATCCCGCGATTTCATCCATATTGAGGATATTGTCGATGGACTGGTCGCGGCGCTGGACGCCGACCTGCCGGACGGCGCCACGATGAACCTGGGCGCAGGCGCGCCGACAACCGTTCTCGATCTCGTCGACCAGCTGCTCAAATCGGGCGGTTTCCGCGTACCCGTGCAGGTAACGGGCCAGTACCGCGTCGGCGATATTCGCCATTGCTTCGCCGATCTGACTCGGGCGCGCAGCCTGTTGGGTTTCGAGCCAAGGGTGACGCTCGTGGAGGGGCTGACGCGCTTCTGCGCATGGGCAGGAGAGCAGCCGGTACACGAGGACAGGCTGGAACAGGCCGCGGCCGAACTGCGCGCGCGCAAGCTGATGGGTGCCTGACCGGCGTGGCAGACATGCAGAATTTCCTTGCGCGGGAGCGCGCCGGTTCGCTTGCGGGCAAGCGCATCCTTTTTTTTTCCGTGCGCTATTTCGGCTATGAGCAGCAGATCATGGCGGAACTTCGAGCGCGAGGGGCGGAGGTCGATTACCTTCCGGACCGCCCCTTCAACACGCCGCTGATGACCGCGATCACGCGCTATTCACGTGCCGCTGTCATGCGGTTCGCTGACCGCTTCTACCGGCGCAAGCTGGCCGAGTTCGGTAACCGGCAATATGATCTGGTGTTCGTGGTCAACGGGCAGACCCTGTCGAACGGACTCCTGAAGGAGATGCGCGCGCGCATGCCATCCGCGCGCTTCCTGTTCTACATCTGGGATTCGATGCGCAACAAGCCGAAGGCGCAGGAAATCCTGCCTTTCTTCGACGAATGCGTAACGTTCGATCCGGATGCCGCGCAGCGTTACGGGATGCGGCTGCTGCCGCTGTTCTTTGCTCCCGGCTTCGAGCCAAGTGATGGCGCGCCGAAATATGATCTGAGTTTTATCGGCACTGCGCATTCGGATCGGTTCCACATTATCTCGACGATCAACAAAGGGCTCGCGCCGGACGTGCCGCGGTTCTGGTATCTGTTTCTTCAGGCGCCATGGGTCTTCTATGCGCAGAAGGCGATCAACCCGGCGTTCAGGAACGCGAAGTACGACGATTTCAGATATGAGCCGTTGCCGTTTCCGACCGTGCAGCAAACCTTCGCAAGATCGCGCGCGATTGTCGACATGGAGCATCCGCATCAGACCGGGCTTACCATGCGGACGTTCGAGGCCGTTGGCGCGAGCAAGAAGCTGATCACGACGAACAGTCATATCAGAGATTATGACTTTTATGATCCGCAGAACATTCACATCATCGACCGGGCGGATCCCGCGATCCCGGAGGATTTTCTCAAGACGCCCTATCGCGCGTTGCCAGGGGTGATCCAGTACAAGTACAGCCTCCCAGGGTGGATAGACAACGTCCTAGAAAACTCGTTGTGACGGCATCGGCGGAGTTACCATGACCGGCTTGGTCTATCTTCTCAAATCCGATTTGGAACGTCACTATTTCTATACCGGACGTGTGGGGAAAGAAGTTCGCGTTTATCATCTTTGGCGGAACTTTCTGGTTCCGCGCTGCTCGCCAGTCGGGATATACCGGCTTTCACGCTGGTTGCACGAAAAGCGAATGGTACCGTTGGCCAAGATACTGACGTGGGTGAATTTCTTCCTTTTCGGCATCGAGATCGCGTCTAATTGCGAGATTGGCCCGCATTTTTACATGCCACACGCGTCGGGCACGGTGATCGGCGCGATGTCGATCGGGCATCATGCCGTCATCTACCATCAGGTTACCATCGGCGCGAAGGATATCATGTTCAGCTATGATGCCCGCCCAGTGGTGGGGGACCATGTCTTGATTGCGTCGGGTGCCAAGATCATCGGCGATATCGTGATCGGAAACGGCTGCGTCATCGCGGCCAACGCCGTCGTCAACAAATCGACCCCTGAAAACTGCATGCTGGCCGGGGTGCCCGCAAAGCCTACCCCGGTGAGGCGCCGTCCCGATGAGAAGGTCTGACCGCGACGGCCGTTAAACAGGCTGATCCCGGAACAGTCCGTCGTTCAGCATCTCCGTCGCCGCCATTCGGCTAGGAAAACAGATGAGCTGGTAGCCGCCGATGCGTATGGATGCCGGGCCCGCGCTTCGGATAAGAAAACCAATCTGATCGAGCGGACGGTCGATGAAAGCGACACCGCCGATCGTTGTCCAGGCGTCCGCGTCAAGCGTTGTCTGAGTAGAGATTCCGGCACGGCCGGCGATCACGAACTCTACAGGCGCACCTGAAATCCGGCGATAGCTGAAGGTCCAGGCGAGATAAGCGGGCGCGGGGACGGCGATCGTGGCCACATACCCTGCGTCGCCGGCCACGAGATCGAGTTGCTGGCTGGCGGCAAGTCCCGGTAGGATCGCGTCGGGAACACTGCGACTGAGTACCCTGCGCTTGCCCTCGACATTCATTGGCGCGGCGCACGTCCCGACCGCATGAGCGCCGTCGATCCGGGGACGGACGATACCGATGCGATGCGGCAAGCGGAAGATGGCGCCGGTCGGGCCAAAATTCTTCTGATTGGCGTTCGTCAGGCTGCGGGTCAGACCCGGAACAACCCTGTCGCCGAAAATGCGGGCGTCGTAATGGGTTAGGGTGGCAGCCGGGCTCGCTTCCACGACGTCAAGCATATCGAGCGCGCATGACCGGGTGACGACGCTGGTGTCGCCAAGCAGCACCATCGCCCCCGGCGGCGTATCGCTGAATTCGATCAGGCCGACGCGATCGGCAAACAGGAAGGCGGGGGATCGATACTTGCCGGCGAGCTGGATGCCGTGGGAAGATCCGCCGGTCGCATTGTTCTCGTTCCAGCACGATCGCACGCTGATGCCGGGCACCCCGTCGCGGCTTTCGAACCGCGCGAACACGAAGACGAAGCCGGGGTTGCTCTCAAAGGTGCAGGTATCGAATGTGATCTGACCCGATCCAGGGACAGAACTGTCGACGTACAGCACTGCCTTGGCCGCTTCCTGGAAATGGCAATCCCGCGCACTCAGCACGCCATCGTGCATGATGAGCCCGTCGGCTCCCCGGAAGCTCTGCCCCCAAATATGATAATCGGCCGCGTCGAACTGGCAGCCTTCTAGGTACAGCCCGATATTGCCCGATGACCGCCGGACGCAGATCGAAAAGCCCGTGAACCTTACATTGCGTAGGATGGTTCGGCCGGTGAAACGATCCGCTGCCGTGTCGCCATAATCCAGCGCCGTGCCCTTGCCCGATCCCTTGATCGTGAGGTCCGAGATTGTCACCGCGTCCCAGCCTGCGGTGGCATAGCGCTGCTGGAATACCGGCAAGTCGGGATTGCGGGGAACAAGGATCGTCGCGTTTCGCCCCGCTCCGCACAGATGCACCACGCGCGAATGCATGACGAGCGTGACGTTATGAACGCCCGCTGGAAGCCGCAACGTACCCCCGCCCGCCGCCGCGATCGCGTCATAGCGGCGCTGCAGGTCGGCGTAATCGCTGCCTTGGGTAGAAGGGGCCGGCGCTTCGGCGAATACCAAACTGTCGCCGCGAGCGCCGGCCGCCAATCCGGACAGCCCTAACAAGGTATCACGCCGCGATACCTTCATGGGAGAAGGCGCCTGACCGCGGCGCGCCGGATTCGCAGATAACCATGCTCCAGCGCCATGAGCGAAGCGGGCACCATCAGAACCATCGTGCCGGTAAAATAACCTCCCCCGCGCACGAACAGTTCGATGGAAAGACCCGCAATGACAGAAAGAGCAAAACGCTCCTGCGCCGACCCCGGTAGCCCGCTTGACAAGGCTCGTAGCGCGAGCACCGCCTTCACGAGTGCATAGAGATAGACCGCAATCAGCCCGATGCCTACAAAGCCCAGTTCGGCTATAAGCTTCGCGGCGGTAAAGCCGCCGTCGCGCAGATTGGCGTCGTCACCGTTGATGCTGTAGATCAGATCGCTGGTCGGCACGTTGAGTGGCACGACGCCGAGCTGCTGGAAACCGATGCCTAACCCGGCGGTCTTGCGTAAGCCGGCTTCGACCAACTCAAGTCCCTGGATGTAGACTAGAGTGGACACGTTCGTGGTGTTCACCGAGAAATCCAAGCGATCGGTGAAATAGCTGATGTCGAGATAGCCGATTACGGCGCTGAGGCCGACCAGTGCGCCCGCCAGCAGCGAGAACGACAGGCAGCATGCCGCCGCCAACCCGACGGCGACGACTAGCGAGAGACTCTGAAGCAACAGGGCCAGCAACAGCGCAATTGCAAGCCACGCTAGCCGAACCGGCAACGACGACCGTACGCACTGATAGATCAGGAAGGGCGAGAAACTCAGCGCGAAGTGCGATGGCTCCGTGAATGGAAAGATTGGCTTGCTGTAATCCGATTTTAGCGGCTGGATGCCCAGGATCGAAAGGACGCCGACCGTCACGAAGGCAATGCAGATGCCTGTCAGCACCCGATCGAGGGATGCAGGCGCCGTCTGTTGCAGAATGAGGCGCATCAGATAGCCAGTAATGACGACAACAATGGCCGCGACAACAGAGCCCGCTACGCGTTGTACGTCCATTGCTACGAACAGTGATACGACCAGGCTTTGAAACAGGATCACGAAAACCGCGATCACAGTAGTCGTCAGTATTATCGCCCAGTACCGCCCCCCCGTCATCGCGTAGAATCCCAAGGCGCCGGCGCCCAGGATGATGGTGCAGGCACCCAATAAGCCCGGCATCGTCGATGATGCATCGAACGCGAACAGTGCCAGAAAAGGCATCGCGATGATGAGCAACAGCGCGCATAAAGCAATCGCTCCCCCGTAGCGGTCGGGACGGCTGTTTGCTCCCGCAGTCCTCCCAACCGGGTCGGGTGACGTTGGCGATATCACCGCGCTGCTGCCAGCGAACGGGGCTGTTCGTTGCGGATCGTTCCCGGTGCCGGTTCCCGCGCGCTCGCGCAGTCCGGCAGTTTCAGTACGATCCCCCGATCGGCGATATACTGCTCCAGACGATCATAGGCGGCTGAAATGTCAGGCAGGTCGTCAAAGCGAATAGCCGTACCGCCCGCCTTGGGCGCTGTCAGCCGTATAGCGTAGCGGCGGGTCTGGAAGACCAGTTCACGCGCAATTTCCCATGTTATTGCCAACCAAGGCGACGCGCTGCTGCTACGCGCTGCGAGGATTTTCGCACGCTGCCGACGATGGCGCAGTAGAGACACCGCATAAACGCGGGCAAGGTTGGGGCGCAGATCGGTCCGTTCGATCCGGTCCACCGCCTTTTTGAGCGAATAGGCCCAGACGTTGTGGGGCGCGTAGAAGGCGGGGAGCGCAGGATCCCATCGCAGATCCGCGAAGGCGGCCGTGTGCGGGTGCTCCGCGAGCGAAGTCAAGTCGGTGCCCGCCGCGCCGGTGCCAGCGGTGCTGCTGGGCGAGCCACCCGGCAGGCAAAAGGGATAGTCGACCTGCCAGACGTTCGCCGCTTGGTCGCTAATCAGGGCGGCACTGTAAATATCCGGGGTCACCCCACCGAACAGGGTTCCATAACGTGCCTTCACCTTATCGATCAGCGCGCGCGAAACCAGGCCGTGATAGACACGGGGCATGTTGCCGAGCCCCGATCCCAAATCGCGCAAGGTCCGGCGAAGGGCTGCGACGGCGTCTATCCGCCTCGCCGTGCCCGTGAATGGCCGCACGAACAGTCGGCTTGCATAACCGTTGCCATAGAAGCGCGATCGCACGCCGGGCCAGAAATAGTTGGCGAGGAAGGAATCGCCGTAGCTAACGACCGCGTCGACACCGCAACGGTCCGCCCATTGGGCAATCTTCTCAAGCCCGGGCCCTATGCAGTCATCATCCCCGATGAACATCACGTACCGACCGCGGGCGCCAGCCAGCGCAAACTCGAAATGCGATACGACGTCCATCGGCCGATCGGGCCGTACATATTCGACCGTCTCTGCCGGCAGCATCGCGCGCAACCTGTCGTCGGCGCTGGTATCGCTAACGATGATCTGCGCGCTGGGCAGCACCGCAATGATCTTGCGCACCGCCTCTGCGGCATAGACCTGACGGTTGTGGGTGGGGATGACAATAGTGATCAGCGTCACGGGATTTCCTTCTGTGCCGCCCAGCCCGGACGATTGCGCTCGCGCAGAAACACGGCTGCGCATGCCAGCATTCCCACAGCACTGGCAACAGCCATCGGTCCGAGCAGGGCCAGCGGGGCCGGAACCGCGAAGGCCGCCGCGACCGCATGAAGCGAGAGATAAGCGAGTGTGATAACCAGCATCGGCATAAGATACGCGATTGCCAGAAAGCGGGCCATCGCTCCCCAGCCAATTCTGCTGGCAAGGCGCAGCCAAAGCCCAACGAAGCCGGCCGCGTAGAAAGCGCAATAGCTCCACGCCACCCCGACAAGATCGTGATGCGCTGCGAAAAATGGCGTCGCGATCAAAACCCCGATCGCTGCCACAATAGACAAACGCGCGAGATATCCGTTGTCCTCGGCCGCGATCAGATAGGTGGTCGGGTAATAGCCCGTGGCGGACAAGGCGCCGCCGGCCAGCAGGATCGGCGCGATGATCATTATCCTGTTCACCTGAGCAGCATCATGCAGCCAGAGCATCAGCCAGTCCGACATCTGGAACGCCAGGCTAAGCGATGGCCCGACCACGATGCACATGAGCACAAGCTGGAACGTGAGTGCCAGGCGATATTCGCGGACGCTGTCCCCGGCGTGTCGCGCATGGGCTACGCGCGGGGCAAAATAGCTGTTGATCGGTCCCGAAAGGATGCCCACCGGCACGAGCGCATAGGTGGTCGCCAGGAAATAGGTGCCGGCAATCTTAAGCGAGATGAAGGCGCTGACGATCGACTTGTCGAGATTGACCGCTGCCGCGCCGCCCAGCGTGTAAAGTACGAGCGGCGTGCAGCGCCGCATTAACCGCATCATCTCCGGCAAATTCAGCAACCGCTCGCCATCAGTACTCGCCGCGCAGCCGCGCTCCAGCACCCAACGCGCTAGGACGAAGTGGACCGTGGCCATTGCAACCTGGACCTGGAGAAGCGCCGAAAAGCTCGGCATCGACCGCAAAACGATGACGGTCGCCGCGCCGCGCGCAAGCGCGCCTGCCACTGAAATTCCCGCGCCGGCGCGGTAAAGACCGAGTGCGTTCAGGCTCAATTGGACGATGTTGGTGCCTACCAGCAGCACCATTAGGATCGCGATCAAACCCGCGTTAACGCCGGCCGTTAAAGACCACGGCACCGGCGCCCCGGCCAGCGGCAGCGAGATCGCCACCGCCAACACGCCCAGCGCTAGCACCGCCAGGATCACTTCCGCCCGCCGCCGCGTCCACGCCACCGCAGCCAGTGCCGCCGGATTGTCCCGCGCGACCGCGGTATCCCGGCTGATGAGCGTCGCTAAGCCCAGATCTGACATCAGGAAGAAGGCTTGGAGCGACAGGACCACCGCGATCGCGCCGAACGCATCGGCACCAAGCAGCCGGTTGTATTGCGGGATGAAGAACAGAGTGACGAGAATTCCGCCGACTCGCCCCGCGAAAAGCGATACGAAATCCGCGAGAATGGCAAATCCGTGACTACTGCGCGAACGGCTCATGGGGATCGGCAGCGCCGACGTCAGCGCCGCAGTGCGGCCTGAACATGTGGCAGTGTCAGCAGAAGCTGCTTGGTTTGCGCTACATCAAGCCGGTTTGTATTGTGCGAGGTGTAGTCGTCGATCTGGTTCAACGCCTGCGACCCTTCTGAAATGAACAGTTCGTAGTTGAGATCTCGGTTGTCTGCCGGCACCCGCCAATAGCGGCCCATATCGTCTGCCTTGGCCATTTCCTCGCGCGAGACGAGCGTCTCGTAAAGCTTCTCTCCATGCCGCGTGCCCAGGATGCCGGTATTGAGCGGGACATTGAACAGCTCGCTGAGCGCGATCGACAGCGTTTCGATGGTGCAGGCCGGCGCTTTCTGGACGAAGATGTCACCCTGCTCTCCGTTTCGAAAGGCGTGCAGAACAAGGTCGACCGAATCCTCGAGCGACATCATGAACCGCGTCATGGCGGGATCGGTAATCATCATCGGCTGCCCGGCCTTGATGCGTTCGATGAACAACGGGATAACCGATCCGCGGGAGGCCATGACGTTACCGTAACGGGTTGCACACAAGACCGGACCGTCGGCGTGCATCGCCCGCGCATGCGATACGAGTACCTTTTCGGCCATCGCCTTGGATATGCCCATTGCGTTGATCGGATAGACGGCCTTGTCGGTGCTGAGAAGCACGAGGCGGTGTACCCCGTTTGCGATCGCCGCGCGGATCACGTTGTCGGTGCCGGTCACGTTCGTGCGCACCGCCTCCATCGGGTAAAATTCGCACGACGGAACCTGTTTGAGCGCAGCCGCGTGGAACACGAAATCCACGCCGCGCATGGCCGTGTCGATCGATTGCGGATCGCGGGTATCGCCGATGACGAAACGCACCTTCGGGCTTTTCAGCGCCAGCCGCAAATCCTCTTGCTTCTTCTCGTCCCGAGAGAAGACGATGATCTGGCGGACGCCGGTTTCGACAAACCGTCCCAGAACGGTCGTTCCAAAGGAGCCCGTTCCGCCGGTAATCATCAAGGTCTTGCCGTCAAGCATGAAATCTTCCCTTCGCCCTTGGACGGGCATGGTCACGAAAATTGCCGGATGCTTGCATCCGGCGAGGTGAATCACGTCCGTTGCGCGCTCTGGCGAACCGCCGCGACGATCCGATCAAGTTCATCGTGCGACAACCACCACCCGCAAGGAAGTGCAAGCATCTCCTTTTCGAGCATCGTCGTGCCGGGCAGATTCCGCCTGTTCGCATGGAAGCCGGTGTAGACATCGTTGCGCTGATGCAGTCTGGAACATTGGATCCCGGCGGACTTGAGGCCGGTCATCAAACGGTCGCGCGTGGTGCTGCGAACCAGCGCCACCCAGAAGACGCCTCTTGCGCCCTGGAGCTCGGCAACGAAGCGCAAACCGGGGACATCGGCCAATTCGGCGGACAGCCGTTCGACATTGCTCCGGTTGCGGGCGAGACGCGCGTCGAGGTCGTTCATCGCGTGATCGGCAAGCGTTGCGTTGACATTGGTCAGCGACGACGCAACGCCGATCTCCGCGACATCGAGCGCCGGATCGATCTCCCCGTCCGGGGTCCGGAACCGTGCCGTATCAATACCAAAGCGCCGCAATATTCGTACTCGCGCGGCGTCCTCCTCCCGCGCGCAGACAAGCGCGGCACCCTCTATGCCGTTGACCTGTCGGTTGGCGTAGAAAGAGAATACGGCGAAATCGCCGATCGTACCGGCACGCCGTCCGCGCCATTCGGCGCCCAGCGCAGCGTTTGCATCCTCGATCAGCGGTACGCCGGCGGCGTCGCACAAGGAGCGTACGGCATCCAGGTCGCCGATATAGCCGGCCAGATGGTAGACGACGACCGCGCGTATCCGTTCGGTGAAACAGGCGGCGAGATCGGCGATGTCGATGCTGCCCGTGTCCGGATCTACATCCACCCATACCGGCGTGGCGCCGACAAGCGCGATCGCGCTGTTCGATGACATGCAGTTCATCGCCAGCGTGATGACCTCGTCGCCCGCCCCGACGCCCGCCAGGCGCAGCGCCATTGCTAGTGCCTGGGTCATGTCGCTCATCGCAGCGACGGCTCGATCGCCGACATAGGCGCCGAGCCGTTGCTCGAGGGCCGGCACTGCGGGGCCCGATGCCAGCCGCCCACTGCGCCACAGTGGATCAAGGGCGCGGGCAGCTACATCGTCCACGCGACAATCGAAGAGCGCGATCGTCATGGTCTATACCTGGCGCAAGGCATCAGCAATGCGGGCCCGATCCTCGTCGGTGACCCACCAGCCGCATGGGATGTGTACCAGCCGGCGATAGAATTCCTCTAGTCCCGGCAACGGACGTCGATAGGGTGCGAACACCGAATGCAGATGGTTCGGGCGATGCAGCTTGGATGCGGCAACGCCGATTTCGGCCAACCGGCGTTCGACCGCGTCGGAGTCTTCGGCCAAGAGCGTGTAGATCCAATAGCTCGGCTCGCTGGCCTGTTCAATCCCGACGCAGGCAAGGCCAGGCACGCCAGCGACCGCCGTGTCGAAGAAGCGGCCATTCTCCTTATGCCGGTCTATGGCGGCGTCGATACTGTCAAGCTGGCGCAGGCCGATCGCGCCCGCCACGTTTGTCATGTTGTACTTGTAGCCCGCGCGCGTGATATCGACCTCGGTGCGCGGCACACCCTTTTCCAGGCCGAACCAGCGCAGTTTGCGCGCGTCGCGGATCCGGCTAGGATCGCGAAGCACCAGCGCCCCCCCATCTACCGTCGTCATGTGCTTGATCGCCTGGAACGAGAAGATCGCGGCATCGCCGATCGTGCCGATCGCCTGGCCGGCATAGCGCGCGCCGAGCGCGTGGGCGCAGTCCTCGATTAATGCGACGTCGTGCCGATCGGCAATCTCGCGTAATGCGTTCAACCGGGCTGGATAGCCCGCATAATGAACCACCAGAATCGCACGCGTGCGCGGCCCGATACAGGCTTCGACGGATCGGGGATCGAGATTGCCGCTGTCCGGTTCGACATCGGCAAAGACGGGGATTGCCCCGGTTTGCAGGATGGTCGTATTAGTCGGTTCTGCGGTCATCGATGTCGTAACGACTTCATCTCCCGGCTCGACGCCGCAACTCAGAAGCGCGACATGCAGGGCGGCCGTACCACTGCTGAACCCGAGAATCTCTGGCAGTCCGAAATGCGCGGCAAAACGCCGCTCGAACTCGTACACATGCTCGCCTTCCGCCAGCATGCCGCCGTAAAGAACGTCCTCAAGCATTGGCACGAGCCGATCAGCCGGCGGCATGCGGACCTTCACGATCGGCAGGAGGGGTCCCGACATAGAGCGTTCCTTTAGATGCGTTCGGCTATGGGCACATAATCAATCGGAAACACGGCTTCTGTGAAGCGTGCCATGGTGGCGGCCCCCTCACGACATTCGATAGCGTATCGATCCGCCGGGATCGCTTCCAGAAAGTGGTCGGGGGCAGAAAGATTGACGTTCCAGACGGCATGGCCCTCCGCCTCCATGATTGCCAGAACCTCCGCTGGAGAGCCCTGCCAGTCTAGGAGCGTCACGCCGCGCGGACCTTCCGCTACGATCAGTTTCGCTCTTTCGGTACACAACCGATGCGCCGACACCGCGAAGGCGGGCAGACCTTCGCCGTCACAGGGCCCGGGCCATTTCGAACTGGCGTGGGTGTGCGCAAAGTCTTCCCCGATCCCACGACGGGAAATCCGAACGAACGCATCCCGGCCGATCACGTCATATCCGCTTCGCGTATAGATTCCCGGGAATCCGGTCCATAACAGCGACGCCCGATAGTCCGCCGCGTCGGTGAAGGCATTGACCGCCGCGATGAGATCGCGGCCGGTGCCGCCGCCCCGGAATGGTTCGTCCACACAGACGAAGCCGACCATTGCAACGCCGGTCTGTCGCGCCGGACGTACGATCGCCGTCGCGACCAGGTTGCCGCGCGCGTCTGAAAGGAGGACGGAACGGGTTGAGGGGGCCGCATGCCATGGAAGATGCGCCTCGAAATCGACCCCCCTTTTGGCATGGACGAAGAATGTTTCCCAAATGAGGTTTCTCGCCAGGGGCGGCACGCCTGGTTCCACCCATGTTCGCCAAGCCGGTATCACTGGCGGCCGGGCCGTTGGGGGATGTCGGAGCGCCTGCTCACTTGGCGCCGAAGCCGGTCAATACGGTCTGAACCGTCTTCGAGACGATCAGGAGATCGATCCACGGCGAATAGTTCTTGATATAATAGAAATCGAAAAAAAGCTTGTTTCTAACCTCATCGACCTCCGCAACATGCCCCTGATTGACCTGAGCCCACCCCGTAATCCCGGGGCGGACGATATGACGATAACGATAGAACGGAATTTCTCCCTCATACCATTCAGAGAGAATTCGTGCCTCCGGGCGGGGACCGATCCAGCTCATCTCGCCCTTCAGGATATTCACGATCTGCGGTAGCTCATCGATTCGGCTGCGGCGCAGGAAGCTTCCAATGCGAGTGATCCGGGAATCTTCCGATTGCGTTTTAGCTGCATGGAGTGTGGATGCACCCGTCGGCGCGGCGTGCATCGTGCGAAACTTGTATACCGTGAATGGTACGCCTCGATATCCCATGCGTGTCTGGCGGAAGATCGCGGGCCCGGGCGAATCCAGCCGAACCGCGATGCAAAGGGCTGCCATGAGCGGCAGGAGGAAGAGCATGGCGATCGCCGCGACCAACCAGTCCATCAGATGCTTTATCGTCATGAACGCCGAGACAGGGGCGAGCGTGCCGAAGCTGTTTTCAGACAGATGCTCCAACTGGACCATCCCGGTAAGCGATTCCGCTAAGTGTTTGGTATGGTAGACCGGTATACCCAGCAATGCGCAATCCGCGAGCCACCTGTCCCATTCGGGCGCCAGATCGATCCTGAGGTCTGCTGTGACCGCGTGGATGGCGGCGGTATCCAGCTCCGGCGCATCGAGCAGAATCCAGCGAACGCCCTCCACGCCCAGTATAAGTTCATGATCGCCGCCGGGCACGACACCAATAGTCAGAATTCTCCGGCGGTTCGCAATAGTATTGACGAACATGAACCAGATAATGATTAGGCCGAAACTGCTAAACAGCAGCATTCGGCTGTAGGGAAACCGCGCCAGGATCAGAATCGCAAGCAGTAACCCGAAAGAAATTCCGAAGGAAGGCAGCGTATAGGCATTCGCTTCCACGCCGGGATATTGGCTAAGGCTGCGAAAGAGAATGACTCCCAGAATTGTGGCTAACATACTGAAGAAAAGGGTTTTAGTCAGCAGATAGATACTCACAGACTCTGGCGAGCTGGTCAGCACGATCAGAAGATAGGGAATAAATATCGCGATGAAAGCGCCCGCGAGCTGATAGCGCAGACGCAAAAACCGACTGCCCGGTCCTTGAATGAAGGTAAAATTCACGAGCCAATCCTACGCAATTCTGCGGGAAGACAAGGCTGAATAGAACGATTTACTCATCGTCGATACTCTAAATGACACGTTCTATTATTCCACTATTATCCCATGTTCGCCTGCGCGTCGCATAAAGCGATTGAAAAGAGTTTGTGACGAGACATAGGTATTGCCGTGTGGATGTGGCGGAACTCAATATCACCGGGCGCGGCGCTAGCAAAATCGCTCTCTCGTGGCAACGGGGGCCCGTTTCGATGAGGTGAAATGCCAATGCGGCAAACCATTTGATGGTCCCGCGCGCCGACTTATCTGGTCGCCGGCTCGGCGCTCGTCCGCCACCTGTCGCGGACACCGCGCATGAGGTGCCACGCCGTCACCGATACCAACGGTCGCCCCCGTGATGAACCCAAGACACAGATGTGGGCTGTCTGCGGGCGAACCAACCCAAGCCTCGCCGGACAAATTAGAAAAACGATTTTATATTAGTCGATTATCGGACGTTCGTGAACGCTGCCGGACGGCAAAAATGGTGCCGGAGGGCGCCCGAGCCGCTACGGCCTTCACCGGCATCGGATGATGTGGCGAATCCGGTGGCATGATCGGTTTTCGTGATGGGCGAGGGCTGCACATCACATGCGGAAGCGGATCGTTCCGCCGATGGTGCGCGGATCGCTTGGTGTGCCGACGATCAGGCCGGAATTGCCGGCCTGGATCGTCAGGTTCTGGATGTAATCGGCGTCGAGCAGATTGCGTGCCCAGACGATCAGTTCCAACCCATCGGCGAATCGGTAGCCGATATTGGCGTTGGTCAGGTTGTAGGCGCGGATATAGGTGAAGCGCGACAGGCTGGGATCGCCGTTGAAGCCGCTGCGCGAGGCGGTGTCGATGTGGACGAACACCTGCCCGCTGCCCAGCGGCCGCTGGTAATCCAGCCCCGCGGTGATCGCGAAGCGCGGTAGTGACGCGAGACTGCGCCCCGTCAGGCTGCAACGGGTGGTCGCGGCGGTCTGCACCTCCAGCGGGCACGGGCCAGCGGGATAGTTTGTATATTTCCCATCAGAATAGGCGAAGTTGGTTCGCACGCTGAGCCCCGGCAGGATCAGTGCGGTCACGTCTGCCTCAATCCCCTTCACCGTCACCTCCGGGATGTTGGAGAGATAACCGCGCAGCTGCACCGTCTGGGTCAGCGAGTTCTCCACTACGGTCGCCTGGAAGTCGTGGACCTTGGTGTAGAAGCCGTCGATGTTGAAGATCAGCCGGTTGTCGAACAAGGTGTTCTTCAGCCCGATCTCATAGGTTTCGTTGCGCTCGGGCCGCACCACGGCGGTCGCCAGCGCGGGCTGATTGTTGCTGTCGAGCGGCAGGCCCGACATGTTGATCCCGCCCGATTTGAACCCGCGCGCATAGCTCGCATAGGCCATCGTCGTGTCGCTGACCTGCCAGGCCAAGTTGCCGCGCCCCGACAAGCTTCCGTCGCTGTTATGCGCCTCATAGCTTTGCGGGCGCAGCACGCCGAGACGCGCGTTGATGAGCGCGGCGTTGGTCGTCGCCGGACCACCTGAGACGGTCGTATCGTAATAGCCGTCCTTCTCCTCCTGCGTGTAGCGCAGGCCGACAGTCGCGGTCAGGCGGTCGAGGAAGCGGTAATTGACCTCGCCGAACGCCGCGTAGCTGAGGCTGCGAAAGTCGGTGCGGCCGTCCTGTCCGTAGCCGTCGAGCAAGTTGGACGGCACCGCCGTCGTCACCTGGTTCGGCGCGGTACCGGTGACGACGGTAGTGCCGATCAGATAGCGGGCGGCAGCCGGGCCATAGATGCTGATCGGTCGCCCGGTGAGCCGCTGACGGAAGCCGTAGAGGCCGACGACATAGGACAGCGGCCCCGCGCCGTTCGACGCGAGCCGCAGCTCCTGACTATACTGATCCTGCCGTGACGGGATGTGCTGCGACAGCTGGACGGGCAAGCCGGTATAGTCGCGGTCGTTCTCCGCATCCCAGTTCCAGAAGCGCCACGCCGTCACCGACGTCAGGGTCACCGGCCCGAGGTTCCAGTCGGTGATCGCGCTGACCCCGCCCTCGTTGGTGTCGACGCCGAGCGGCCCGTCGATATCGGTCTTGCGGTCGTAAGGATTGGTGCTGGGCGGCGCGTAACCGAACTGCGCCGCAAGGCCGGCCGGTCCGCCGAACTGGCGCGAGGGCGCGCGCAACGACGTGCCGGTGCGCAGATAGACCTGCGTACAGCAATAGGCCTGAAAATTGGTGAAGTCGGCGATGACGCGCATCTGGATCGTGTCGTCGGGCTTGAACAGCAATTGCCCGCGCGCCGCCTGTGTGCCCAGCGTATTGGCCGCACGGCCGGTGCGGACATTGTCTAGCACGCCGTCTCGCCGGGTCGACACACCGGAGATGCGATAGGCGATGGTGTCGGTGATCGGTCCCGATGCCCATCCCTTCGCCTGGACGTAATTATAATTGCCATAGGATAGCTCGGCGAAGCCTTCGCGCGTAAAGCTCGGCGCACGGGTGGTGATGTTAAGCGCGCCGGCGGTCGTGTTCTTGCCGAACAGCGTTCCCTGCGGTCCGCGCAATTCCTCG
This sequence comes from Sphingomonas sp. 3P27F8, assembly GCF_005502745.1. GTDB lineage: Bacteria > Pseudomonadota > Alphaproteobacteria > Sphingomonadales > Sphingomonadaceae > Sphingomonas. The sequence goes on along the minus strand of NZ_SCNL01000007.1, from coordinate 42,860 downwards.
ACTTGCTCGATATCGGCAAAGTCGAACGCGGCGGTCGCGGGGCGGGCATGGTAGACCTGATCGACATAGAAGCCGACGCCCGGCTCCAGCCCGTCGTTCGCCTGACTGACCGCGACGACGCTCGAACCGAGGCCGCGGATCGTAAACGCGGTGTTGCGCGGGTTGGCCGAGCTGTAGTTCAGCGTCGGGATCAGCGCCGTCAGGCCCTGCGTGTTGACCGTATAACTCTGGTCGATGAGCGCGCCGCCCACCACCGACAGGGCTGCGGGCACGCGCTGCGCATCCTCCGCCCGGCGTCGCGCCGTGACGATGACTTCGGGAAGGCCGGCGGCGGCTGCTTTATCGGAGGCGGATGGCGCCACCTCCGTCGGGCCGGTCTGAGCGAGCGCCGGAGCGCTGAACGCAGGCACGACTGTGGCGCAGAGCAGCATTGAGAACCGCTTCGACATCGATGAACACCCCTGTTCGCGGTCCCTGCGGCCGCATTATGTTTGGGCGTATATCGAGGTCGTATTTGGCCGTATATAGAGATTTGGCGCTGGCCTTCCGATCGGATCGCGCTCAGTTTTTGGCAACTGGACCGTCACGGAGATGTCCGAGCAGGCGGCTATAGGCAGGGCGTTGGGCGATAGCTGCGGCCTCGCGCTCCATCTCGCGATAGGCTTCGAGAACCGCGAGGCCGGTCGCGCTGACTTTTGCCCCGCGCTCCCGACCGCCGCCCTTGAGCGTCTCGACCAGGACCGGCTCGAAGCACCGGTTCATCTCGTCGACCAGCAGCCAGGCGCGACGATAGCTCATCCCGAGCGCACGACCGGCGCCGCTGATCGAACCTTCGGCGATGATCGCCTCCAGCAGGTCGGCCTTCCCTGGCCCCATCGCCAGGGCATCGCCAGCCGCGATCTGGATCTTCAGCCAGAGGGGGCCGAGCTTCATCTACTTGCCGATCATCACGTCGCTGGCCTTGATGATGACGGTGACGATCTCGCCGGGCGCCAGGCCGAGTTCGGCGATCGCTTCCTCGGTGATGCTCGCGGTGACGATGGTGCCGCCTCCGATATCGACCTTGATCGAGCCGTTGACGGCCCCCGGCGTGACCGAAACTATCGTGCCGGAGATCTGATTGCGCGCGCTGATTTTCATGACCACCCTTAGCCTGGATTACCCATAGTTCTTATCATTATCGGTTCCCAACGGCTATCCAGCTCGACGGCCAGCTCGCCACGGGACGGGAGCGAGCGGTAGGCGCCCGACGTCATCTAGTGTGCGCTCGGCACCAGGATCAGAACGCGATCAGCGCGACCTGCACCGGGCGAGTTAACGGAAGACGCGAATGGAAATGTGGTGGAGCGACCGCCTGGATGCGCTTCGCGCCACGGTGGCGAACAGCGAGACGACACCGCTGACCGGGCAGTTGCAGCTGGACCGCGCTTTCTGAAATGCTATGACCCACGCCGTGGAGCGCAACATTGCTGTTCAGTTGCAGCTGGACCGCGATTTCTGAAATGCTATGACACCGGAAGAAAGATTGAGCGGATAAAGATGGTTGCAGCTGGACCGCGATTTCTGAAATGCTATGACCGTGCGCATCACGACCGAGGTCGCGCCTGGGTTGCAGCTGGACCGCGATTTCTGAAATGCTATGACGAGCTGGTCGGCCACAAAGTCAAGGTAGCGTTGCAGCTGGACCGCGATTTCTGAAATGCTATGACGGGCGCCGGAAAGCGCGCCCTGTGTTAGCAGTTGCAGCTGGACCGCGATTTCTGAAATGCTATGACGTGGCGAGAAACTCTGCAAGCCGCGTGTAGTTGCAGCTGGACCGCGATTTCTGAAATGCTATGACAATTTCCGGCGAGGGGTTATTCTGTCGCGGGTTGCAGCTGGACCGCGATTTCTGAAATGCTATGACGAACCTACAAATCGTTTGAGGTGCTCTGGCGTTGCAGCTGGACCGCGATTTCTGAAATGCTATGACGTCCACGTCGATCGCGACATGGCTGGCATCGTTGCAGCTGGACCGCGATTTCTGAAATGCTATGACGGGCGAGCTGGGCGGGCAGTTCGCTACGGTGTTGCAGCTGGACCGCGATTTCTGAAATGCTATGACCCCCCCCAGCATCAGCACAGCCAGCAATCGCGTTGCAGCTGGACCGCGATTTCTGAAATGCTATGACGCGCCTGTTATAGCATAAGCATGGGACACAGTTGCAGCTGGACCGCGATTTCTGAAATGCTATGACTCGAAAGCAATCGGCCTGACGGGGGTAGCGTTGCAGCTGGACCGCGATTTCTGAAATGCTATGACTCCCCTTCCGACGCGCCCAGCCCTGCTTCGGTTGCAGCTGGACCGCGATTTCTGAAATGCTATGACCGTTGTCGTGTCCGCGCCGCGCGCGATCACGGTTGCAGCTGGACCGCGATTTCTGAAATGCTATGACGCCGGGAAATGCAGGGTGCAGCGCGCGAGGTTGCAGCTGGACCGCGATTTCTGAAATGCTATGACCACGTGGGTCTTCGGCGACACGTGGGTCTAGTTGCAGCTGGACCGCGATTTCTGAAATGCTATGACCGCAGCCTGCACGATCAGCACGGCTGCAACGTTGCAGCTGGACCGCGATTTCTGAAATGCTATGACCGATGGGTGCCTAACCAGTTGAATTGAGACTGGAAGAAGCCCCATCTGTCATCGCAAAAACGCGATGAATCGTCAGAACATGGCGAGCTGATCCGGATTTTTTCGTTGCCGTTGGCGGCTCTGACTCGAAAACCGGATGATGTTTTCATACTGTTTGTCGGTAAAATTGAGCACATGAATCTCCCCGCGTTCGGGAAGATGCGCCTCGATTCGCCGAAGGTAAGTCTCATAATGTTCTTTGCCATTGCAAAATCGGGCATAGATCGAAAACTGGCTCATCTCAAAGCCTTCGTCGAGCAAAAACTCACGAAATTTGGTCGCTTCCCGCGCATGTTCCTTTGTGTCCACGGGCAGGTCGAACATGACGAATATCCACATTAGCCGGTATCCACTCAGGTTCATGCTTCAATCCCGACCGGCTGCCCAAGCGACGCCCAGTCAAGGGCGTCAGGCGGATCGAACAGGGCGAGTGCCGATTTGCGTTCTTCGAAACTCCTCGCAAGCGATTGAGCGAGGCGTTGGGTCGCCACAGACACAGGCGAAATAGCCCCGCCCAGCCGCAAATCATGCCCGATCAGCCGGGCTAGCCGCTGTTTTGCTTCGGGAGTGACGGCTTCGATACCTTCGTCGATCATCCGCCGGACCAGCCCGTCAACCAGGGGGCGAAACGGTTCCACAAGATCGTCAGCCAGCGCGAAGCCGTTAAGCCGATTGTGGTGATGCAGGCCAATTGCAGGGTGCAGCCCGGACCCGATGATCGACCGTGCAACGCATGATCGCATGACGGTGTAGCCATAATTCAGCAGGGCGTTGGCACCGTCAGCGTTTTGATCGCGGCGAAATTCTTTACCCATCAGCGCAGGCCAGTATTTGCGCGCAGCCTGAGCTTCAAGATTGTTCGTATCGCCAGAGCGGACGCGCCGTGCCATAAGCATTAGCGCATTGGCTTCAGCTTTGCCTTGAGCCGTTAACAGCGACGCTTGCATCGTGATCTTTCCCACGATGATCTTTTGCCAGAGCTGCTTGAACATGGGGCGTGGCGCTTCCCATTGCGCTCGCATCCGGGCTGCCTGTGCATGGTGACCGTCAACGGGAGAAATGATGGCCACCGGAGAATGATTGGCCGCGCACATCACCATAATCGCGCCGCGTTCGGCGAGGGCCACCACCAAACTTGTCGTCCAGGTTACGCCATGGGCATGAACGATGATGGCTTGAATATCGTCGAGCGCTACGCGGCCCTGTTCCCGACGACCAAGGCTGACAACCAGAAATCCGCGATACGCGGACAGGTGCAAATCATCGGTAGCAATATCGACAATACGATCCATGGCCAGTCCTTCGAAAATTAAGACTGACATATCATGGATAATGAACGGTTACCGCGGTCCTGGATCAAAGATACGACCAAGTTCGTCGATACGAATCTGCCGGGCTTTGGCTTTTTGCAAGCCGCCAGCAGAAGAATAGAAATATTTGAAAGGATCAGTAGCCGGAGAAGTTGCGTCTCGCGCTTTCAATGGTCCTGCTTCCTGATGTTCTGCAAATGTAATCTGCCCTCCACCGGAAAATTTCACCACCCGCATAATCTTGCGCGGCTGACCTTGCGGTTCAACCGCAATCAAGTCGTTTTGGCGCAGACTTAAAACTCTCTTCGCCGCCGGGTGGGGGCGCTGTTCGGGCTGGATGCTCTGGTGCGCGTCAAACATTGATACAATTCCAGAATGCGATTTGCCGTCCCTGTCCTTCCAGCTTGATACCCACTTCCCGTCAGGCATGCGCCACACATCATATCGGGCATTGGCATCGCCCTTATAAGCCTTAAAAGCATTGCCGGAAGCGTCACGGATCGGGATGATCTTCAACGCCTCCCGCACTCTCACATGCCGGATACCCTTGAATACAGGATCTGACTTTGAAAACCTGACAAGCGCCGCCTCAAACTCTTTGCCCGACTTGCCTTCCGTCGCTTCCCACAGTGCCCGCTGCAAGGCCGCGTCCGGGATGCGAATGGGATCGGTGAGGTCTGCCGGCTTGAGGCTGAGCAGGGGCACGCGGTGTACGACAATCGGCAAGCCGCTGTCGCTGGTCAGGCCTGTCAGCCCATATGCAGTGTCGTTGTGCAGGCGCGCGGCAGTGGCATCCCTGCTCTTCGCGGGAACGCCCTTGCGGCCATGATCGGCCTTGTGGCTGACAACTACGCGCGCAAGCGAGTCACGCAGGTCTTCGCGAAATGATGCCCACGGTTTTGGCAGGTCGACAAAAAGCTTGTCGAGATTCTGATCTTCTGCGCGGCCGGCCGCCTTCGAAATTTCGTTCAACAGGCCGCGTGTCGTAACCCCAACCACGGCCGCATCAATCGCATGATGGCGATGATCGAGGCGATTTTTGGGCGCACCACTATGAGGATTCTCGACGTAATTGTGGTCGGGCAGCAACTCGTTCAATCCCCACAGCCGTCTCAGCATCGCGGTCATCCGACCGGGTATTACATAAACACCGGCATTGTTGGGATAAAGGCTCGAAAGGTAGGTCCGTGCCATCCGCGACAGATATTGCGTGTCGGTCAGTTGACGCGCAATAAAGTCGCCCTCTTGATCGAAGCGCTTCATTGCGTCAGGAGCAAAGCGCCACTGCTTCGATTTGTGGAGCCGGGCCACTTGCTCGGCGATGATCGCCCACTGATCGGTATGCCCCCATGCTTCCCACGGGGTCTTGTTGCCCTTTTCGCGGTTGCAACTGCGATGGGCGATGACTTTGTTTGCGACGCTGTCATCAAAGGAGCGGGAATAGGGTATGATGTGTTCAATCTCGGTTTCCTCCGAGAACAGCGCCAGTTGCCCGATGTGACGTCCGCAAAATGGGCAGCACCGGTCGAGCGGATTGTTCGGATTGAGATCTTCCCACAGCTTCAGGAGCGCCCGGTTGGAACCACTATCGCGCTGATTGCTTTCCAGCAGTTTCCTCGACCGGGCTTCCGCCGCACGCGTGTTCGCACCAATGCGCTTATTGTGTTCGGCCTTGTCTTTTTCACTAAGCTTCAGTTCGCGCGCCAGTTCGACGACGATTTGATCGGGGCGGCCATGCACATTGATGATAGCATTGAGCAAGCGGCGAAGCTGGCCTAGTCCGATATGCACGGTAGGATTAGTGATCTTGCCCCAGCGAATTTCGTCGATGTCATCCGAATTTAGCGTCCCGGGCGGAATCTCGCGCGAGAGAATTTCGCCATAATAGGGCAGATGGAGCAAGACTTCGCCTGTGTCGAAATTGCTGTGCTTGCGGTCGATCCCAAGCTTCGCCGCCTGGTCGAATGTGACGACTTCCTTTTTGAGCTCAGCGAGAATCTTCCGACTGGCAGTTTCGCCCAGCCGCCCATGCCCTTCGGGCAAGCGTACGCGGCCGATGGCTTCGGCCTGTTCAACGGTGACACCATGCGTGGACATCAACCAATCGTGCAGGCGAACAGGGTCTTCCTCTTCTGCTACGGCTTTGACGATCGACCATTGCACACCCGGCTCGAGATGCGCCCAGCGATCGCCAAAGCATTTTTTATCACTGAACGAGGCAAAGATTTCATCGCCGACAAGGCCAGTGCGGTTTTCGCTAGCCTTGTTGAAACTCTCATCATCGGCGAGCTTCAGCAGTTTGGCCAGGCCTGAAAAGCTTGTCGTCTTTGCCGATTTGAGTTTGAGAATGATCTTGTCACGCTGATCAAGCGACAGCTTGCGCGATGGTGCGCCGGCTTTGGTAATTTCGAGTTGATTGACCTCTTCATACAGCCGCCTTTCCTGAAATAGCGGATGGGCCTTGGGCAGGCGCTCTTCCTCGTGGAAAAAGGTGCAGTTGCCCACCTTCGGCGCCTTCAGTGGGCGCTGGAAAAAGATGATGCGCCGTAACCGGTCGCGCACAGCATCGGTCAGCAGCGCGGGATGATGTGTGGCCTGTGCTGCCCAGATTGCATCGAACTCAGCTTCCAGATGGCGGCGTTCGGGGTAAAAGTCGTAGCCGTCTCCATCCGTGCGAATCCGAACACGTTTCGCATCCCTGCCAGCCAGAAACTCTCCATAAGTGCGCGCGCCTGCATCATGCATCGCCTGATCGAGCGCCTTCGCACCGCTCGCAATCTTGCCGCCCTCCTTATCATCCCCCGCTTTGCGCTCCGCCTTACGGTTCGATTTGAAACCTCGCCTTTGGTTGAGATGGAACAGTGCTCGGCCCAACTGGTGGGGATTCAATGCTTCATCCAGTGCTGCCGCGCGCAGAGCATAAGGGTCGCACCCGACCAGCGCCTTGGCATCCTGAGCATCGGTGGGCATCAGGCCGGTATCGACGAGGGCTTGCAGCAACGCCGACCGGCGCCGAACGTAGCGATCACGCCGCCGCCTCATCGCCCGCGCATTGCGCCGGTCAACCGCGAGCGATGCCCCTGACTTGGGATCGCGCCCGTCCGAGAAAATGCGGACACCGATGTCTTGGATGCCCTTTGGATTGCCATGTTCATCAAGAAGGAAGAGGCACCAGCCGATGCTGTTGGTGCCGATGTCCAGGCCAAGCCGCGTCGCCATTGTATTCCCTCCCTGCCGATCTGGAGCCTGGGCAAGCATACGCCCGTCCAGGCTCCAGATCGGGCCTCCAGCGAAACCGAACCAATCCATTTCGCATCATCAGGTTGCCGGGGGCCAGGGCTAAAATCAATTCCTATAAAGCGATTATTTTTACATCGTAAAACAGGAAAGCCGTTGCTATGAGGAAGCAAGCTGCCGCAATCGCATTATGTTGCGACCAGACCGGTCGATTTCTGAGCTGGTTGACACCGCCTGTGATTTCTGAAAGATTTGTGGCTCAGAAATCGCAGGTCTGGTTGTTAACAAGCAATCTGAATTGCACCAAATCGAGACGGGGGCTGCGGCCCCTGTCTTCATTTGTGGATCTGTGGATCGCTCGAAGCCGGCGAACACCGACAGCATGCCGAACATGGCGCGTCCGCTGGGCGTGCTGGTGTCGAGCGCCTGCTGGTGAGATAGAGGTCCCCCCCCCTTGGCGTTGATCGCGGTGAGGGGGTGACGAGGTTCTGGAGGTAGCGCCCGCGCCGGTCCACGGCCCTGCTTGCCACCATGTCGAGCTCGCGCCGCGCCACAGCCTTCATCAGCGCATCGTAGCCGGGGCGCCTGTCACGTCCGTTCAAGCTGCTGATACCGGGGTCGGTGACCAAGCCGCTCGGCGACGACCATGAGTTCTCGACGCTGGTTCGCGGTGGTCTGGCTGTCTTGCGAGTCGCGGGGGTAGCGGGCGATGCGCTGGTCATTCCCGGAGGACTCGCTTAGGTTTCGGAACGGGTCGAGTAGTTCAGTGAGTGTGATAATTTTGATCTGGCACCACCCCCGTGTCCTCACCCACGGAGGCAACATGGCACGCACACCGATCTTGAATGCCAACCGCATTCCCATCTGGAAGGGCAACCAATTGTAGTTGCCGATCGACCGAGCGCGGTGACGTTCAGGCGGTGTCGGCCTGCTCGAACTGATCCCACGATATCTTAAGCCGGTCGCCCTTGGCCTTGGGCAACGCCTTCCGGTCGATGAGCTTCCCCCTGACCTCGAAGTCGGCGCCGATCTTCACGACCAGCACCTTGCTGAAGTTGCGCTTGAGGTTGAGGGCGACGACATCGTTGCTCTTGAACGGCGTGATGGTCTTCACCTCGACGAAGTGGTTGCCGATCTTCCCGTCCGACCCTTGGGCGTAATTGCGGTGCAGCTTCAGCCCGTGCGTGATGACGCCGTATAGCTCGCCGATATCGCCATAGACCTGAAGGTGCCGCCCGGTCAGTTCGTAGTAATCCTGCGCCGTGGAAAGCAGGCTCTGGAAGATCGGCACCAGATCGGCTTCGAGGTCCGGGAAGCGGGCTTCGAACTCTAACCGTTCGAGGTGGGAGTTGATCTCGGTCCAAGTGATCCATTCGCCATCGTCGTAGATGGCATTGTCGTCATTCCACATGCTGGCCGGGGCTCCTGCTATCGCTCCTCAGATTACCGCCTCGGCGGTTAAGGTCCCCTTCCCAACCAACTGGTTCTGAAACGATCGGAAGCGCGGTGCCGGATCGGCGGAAAACCGGGGCGTTCGAGCGCGCAAAGACGGGCAGGTTTCCGGCACGCGCGGCATGTCAGCTCGCCGTTCTCGTCGAGGCTGCCCCCCATCATCAGGTTGGCAGCGGCCGACAGCATCACTTCGAAGAGGTCACCTTGTCGTGCTACATGGAGAACAGCGATCGTGCTCGGCACGCGGGGTCACGCCGAAGGCGCGAGGAACCACTCGCCCGGCTTGACGGGATGCCGAAGCGATCGGTGATGATGAGATCGATTTGCGCGGGTGCGAACACCTTGTAAATCAGTGCTTCGAGTCGCCGCCGATGAATGGGGAACAGCTTGTAGGTGGAGACAGCCTCTACACTGGCGAGCAGGTAGGTAGGCTTCGCGCGTGCTTGCAGACCACGAGCGGGCGGAGTTATCGGTGTAGCGTTGTTAGGCCGTCGTGCGTGTTGGCGAGGAGGGAGCTTCCGCGTCTAAGGTCAGCGGGCCTGCTCATATTGTGGAGAGAGCGTGGCGCACCTAACTACGACCACATTGCGGTTTTTCTAACCGTTTTCCAAACAATGTTCGCTATTGCGGCCTTATACGGCTTTTGGGCTTTACGCGGGCTGACGAGGGAAAAGGCTGAGGAAGTAGCCAAAGAAGAGGTCACTCGCATTGTTGAACCGATGGCCCACCGGATGATCGGCGAATATATCGCCCACGTTTCGATCAATCTCAACCGCTTAGCGCAGGAGAAATGGTGCCCTACGGGGGACAAAGCTGGGCGCTCAGATCATTGGAGAATTTCGATCAGTCGCCGATGAAAGAGATAGACGAAGCCATGATCACGCGGTTTTTAAAATTCCAGCCGGCGTTCAGTCCCTCGCGTCGCGCAGTGCCTCCAATTCGGCTAACCTGACAGGATCGTCGGCTGCGAGCGCCTCCTCAAGGTAGAAGCTGTATGCGATATTGCGCACGACCTCCTGCGCCTCGCCGCTGTATTCCTCCGCTATAACAGGAAACGCATCCACCAGTTCGCGAAGAAATTCCTTGTCCAGCTCCTCGAGATGGCTGCCGAGAGCCTCCATCATCTTCACGGCGGTGTCGAGGTTCAATTCCTCCTCATCGGTGAGTTCGAGAAACACGACATATTCCGCAATAATGCTCGCAATCTGCATGGCAATCATGGCTTGACGACCTTTACGTGGATATTCGTTATGTTCATCTTCTTGAGCAGCTTCAGTGCCTTGAGCTTCTCGACAGGCGTGGGGACCTCCCACGTTCCAATCAGGCGGTGTTCTGCCAACACCTGCGACTGCCGCAAGATCTGAGCTCGCGCCCTAGCCCTATCAACGACCGACCACTTCCGGTCGATCACATAATCGCCTTGGATTCCATCGAACTTGACCGGCCGCTTCGATCCGTCCGCCATCGTCCGCATCAACGTCGGCGCCCGACCGGGTTGGGCGCCCGTCGCAGCATCGTTGTAAGCCTTCCAAGGCTTTTGCGACCTGGTCGTCTCCTTCACCCAGCCGATCTGCGGCGGATCGAAGGTCGTTCGCGGCCTCGCCATGCGAAGTCGGCGCAATGCGGCTGCTTTCGAGAGCGCCGCCCCTGGCGCTGCCGTCAGCGCAACGTTCCCGGCGACCGTCGCGGTGGCACGACCGAGATCCCGCGCCGAGGCGTCGGCGACTGCGCTTGCCGCACGCGAAACCTGTATACGGGCGGGGGTATCCTCGGCAGCAATCGCAGCATCGATCATAGCCGCTATACCGCGACCGGTGTTGCGAACGGTGGTCACCGGATTCGTCGTCAGCGCAGCGCGGACTCCCGCCACCGCTTCTCTTCCGACTTCGTGAAGGCCTTCACCTACGCCACCGACGAATTCGGTAACGGGGTTCGGCTGGTTACCCGGCCGTCCTCCTTCAATACCTCTGGGTTGCACAGGGGATGACATGGGCCTCACTGGCCTGTGGGCGTCACTCGCCGGTGGCCTGGCACGCGATGTTTCCGGTTTCGACCGTGTCGCGGTCTGCGACTTGCTGCGGCCCACTGAAGCAGGCGTGGCGCCGGCGCGGGCGGACGTGCGACTGCTCGCCCCGCTGGCCGTATCAGTCCCGCCGGCACCATAATGGCGTCCCGCACCAGCAAAGGTGAACCGACCGTCGGCCGGATCGTGCCATGGGTTGAATTTGAGTTCGATATCGTCAGGATTGACCGCTGGTGGTAGCTTTCCTGTTCGCAGCCACCATGAAAAAGCGCTCGATTTCCTATCGCGTGATGCCTCGTTCATGCCGCCCCGCTACCATTGCGGCTAGAACATTTGAGCAACATTTTACAACAAGTCAAGCGGAGCTGGGGCGTCCTCACAAGGCCCGCGTGCCCAGCTCTGTCCGCTATGAGGCTCGCCTACATGAGTGTGGTGCCCCACAGGGGACAAAGCTGGGCACTCAAATCATTGGAGAATATCAATTCCGCGCCGAACGCCCGACAGGACATGACCTATACTTCGTAGTTTTGAGCTTCGTCCTCCAAGGGCAGGGGCGGGTAGACGATCTGCTTCTTTCCGAAATGCCGCCGCAGCGCACGTTCCCGGCGTTCGATCACATCTTCCCGGGGATCGATTTCGTCCGGATAGAAATACGCCACTTCGAATAGACCGTCGCGCATCACATATTCCAGTTCCGACCACCGATCCCGCCCGTCCTGTGCTTCCCACAATTCGAGAAGCGCGTAGGGCAAGCGCTCGTTTGCGGGCCACCGATAGAGCAGCTGATTGCCGAGTTCCTTGAAGATCGATTCGCCAATCATGTTATGATCAAGTTGCGCATAGAGTAGCGTGGGTTCCGAGGGATAGTCGCTATCCTCCATCAGTAATCGACCAATCTCGTTCAGCAGACGCTCCGATTCAGTTTCCGCCACGGCGCTTCTCCGGTCGTTCGTTGGGAAATCTTAGGCTCTTTGTCTTGCCATCGACGGTCCACCAAACATTAATCGTCGATGGCCGCACGGAAGCGCTGCTGACTTGTGGAACGATCTTCACCGTCACAGCTCTTCCAGCACGCTTGTCCCTCGCCCACTCGTCCTCGAGCAGGCGATAGCCGCCGCGGTTGAAGTTCGCGTCCTGCGCAAAGTGATTGAACGCCTCGGTAGGGCCGTTGACGACGATCCGACCTTGCGGACCGCTTACCTGCGAATGCTGGTATCCGACGTCACCGTCGCGACGGACAAGATTCTCATCTATGGTCCGCGAGCGGCGTTGGCGAACGGCGTCACCAGCGGCGTCCCGCGCCTCGAGGGCGCGGTGCCCATCTTTGACCGGAAGTGGTGCCCAGAAGAGGACTCGAACCTCCACGCCCTTGCGAGCGCCAGCACCTGAAGCTGGTGCGTCTACCAATTCCGCCATCTGGGCACGGGGTAGGCCGGCGCCTCTAGGGGAGACCGCGTGGCCTTGTCAACGGGTGCGCGAGGGAGGTAGGCGCGGATGATCGAACAATCGCATTGGACGGCTCGCGCATGAAGGACAGATTGGTCACGCTCGTTGGCGGCGGAGGCTTCATTGGCCGCTACGTCGCGCAGGCGCTGCTGGCGGCGGGCGCACGCGTTCGCGTGGCCGGGCGCGATCCCCGCGACGCCTGGTTTCTCAAGCCCCTCGGCGGATTGGGGCAGACGCAGTTTGTCGCGGCCGACGTGACCAGGTCCGATACGATAATGCGCGCGATCGCCGGCGCGGATCATGTCGTGAATCTCGTCGGCAGCTTCACGGGCGATCTCAGGCGGATTCATGTCGATGGTGCGCGGGCGGTGGCGGAGGCGGCGGCGAAGGCCGGCGCGGTCTCGCTGGTGCATATCTCGGCGATCGGCGCGGATGCCGGGGCGTCGTCGCGCTACGCGAGCACCAAGGGCGAGGCGGAAGCGGCGGTGCGCGCGGCGTTCCCGGCGGCGACGATCTTGCGCCCGGCGACAGTGTTCGGCCGCGAGGATCAGTTCATCAACCGGTTCGCCGGATTGATCGCCGCGCTGCCGATCGTTCCGGTGCTGCGCGCTGGCGTGCGCTTCCAGCCGGTATTCGTCGGCGATGTGGCGACGGCGGTGGTGGCCGCGTTAGGCGCCCCGGCCACGTTCGGCGGGCGGACATATGAACTCGGCGGCCCCGATGTGCTCACCATGGCCGAACTGCACCGCTGGATCGCGCGGGAAATCGGGCGCGATCGCGCGCTGCCGGCGCTGCCCGATATTGCCGGCCAGGCGCTCGCGTCGCTCGGCTTCCTGCCCGGCGCGCCGATCACGATGGATCAGTGGAAGCTGTTGCAGCACGATACGGTGGTTGCGCCGGATGCCGAGGGGCTGGCCGCGCTGGGCGTGACGCCCACCCCGCTGGCGGCGGTCGCTCCCGCGTGGCTGGTGCGTTATCGCCGCGCCGGGCGATTCGCCGCGATCGCCAAAGCCTGATCCACCCGCGCCCGTTCACGGGCGGACCCAAGGATTGCTCATGAACGACCTGCTGATCGTGATCCTGCTGGGGATCGTCGAGGGTGTGACCGAATTTCTGCCCGTATCCTCGACGGGGCACCTTATCCTCGCCGGCTCGCTGCTGGGGCTGCCGGAGGCGGACGCGGTGTTCGACATCGTTATCCAGCTTGGCGCGATTCTCGCCGTGGTGGTGCTGTTCTGGCGCCGTTTCGTCAACGTCGCGCATGGGCTGGCGCGGCGTGATCCGGCCGCCATCGCCTTCACCCGCAACGTGGCGCTAGGCTTTCTGCCGGCCGCCGTGGTGGGTGCGATCGCCTACAAGGCGATCAAGGCGGTGCTGGAGGCGCCGGTGATCGCGCCGCTCGTGGTGGCGATTGCGCTGATCGTGGGCGGTATCGCGATCCTCTTCATCGAGCGTGTCGCGCCGCCCGTGCGGACCGGGTCGGTAGAAGCGATGTCATGGCGCACGGCGCTGGCCATCGGGGTGTTGCAATGCTTGGCGATGATCCCGGGGGTCAGCCGCTCGGGCGCGACGATCATGGGCGCGCGCGCGATGGGAGTGAGCCGGGAGATAGCGGCGGAATACAGCTTCTTCCTGGCGATCCCGACGATGCTCGGCGCGACGACGCTGACGCTGTGGAAGGCGCGGCATGAACTGAGCGCCGATCATCTCGGATCGATCGCGATCGGCTTTGTCGTGTCGTTTCTGGTCGCGATCGTCGTGGTGCGGTGGTTCATGTCGGTGGTGACGAAACATGGTTTTCAGCCGTTCGCCTGGTATCGGATAATTGCCGGTGTCGTGGCATTGGCCGCGCTTTCGCTACGATAGTACCGATACGGGACTAAAACGCCGCAATTTCTACGAGGCGTGGAGCCGCGGGTGCGACAATTTACCGTTTAAGTCAGTAATGCTGCCTTGTTGTCCTGGCGTGCGTGTGAGAACGCATGTGGCGGAGGATTTATGGCAGCGGAAAAGATGCTTCGATTCGTCGGGACGGCGCAATCCTATCCTGGCAAGCGCGACGCGGAGGCGCGCGCGGCGGACTTTCGCGAGATCGCGGATCGCTATGCCGTGCCCACGGCGGAAGATCAGGCGTCGCGCTGCTCGCAATGCGGCGTGCCTTATTGTTCGGTGCACTGCCCACTTCACAATCACATTCCAGATTGGCTGCGCCTGACCGCTGAAGGCCGGCTCAAGGAAGCCTATGAACTGAGCAACAGCACCTCGACCATGCCGGAAATCTGCGGCCGCATCTGTCCGCAGGATCGGCTGTGCGAGGGCAATTGCGTGATCGAATTCTCCGGCCATGGCGCGGTGACGATCGGATCGGTCGAGAAATTCATCACCGACACCGCCTGGGAGGAGGGCTGGGTCGAGCCGCTGAAGCCCGGGCCGGCGCGCGGCCAGTCGGTGGGCGTGATCGGCGCGGGGCCTGCGGGTCTGGCGGCGGCGGAATATCTGCGCGGCTATGGCTATGAGGTGCATGTCTACGATCGCTATGATCGCGCCGGCGGTCTGCTGACTTACGGCATTCCCGGCTTCAAGCTGGAGAAACCGGTCGTGATGCGCCGCGTCGAACGGCTGCGCGCGGGCGGCATCGTCTTTCATCAGGGGTTCGAGGTGGGCCGCGATGCGACGCTCGACGATCTGCGCAAGCGGCATGACGCCATCCTGATCGCGACCGGCGTGTACCGCGCGCGCGCGATCGATGTGCCGGGCAGCGGCGCGGGCGGCGTGCTGGAGGCGCTCGACTATCTCACCGCGTCGAACCGCAAGAGCTTCGGAGATGTCGTGCCCGCGTTCGACGACGGCAGCCTCGATGCGGCGGGCAAGCATGTGGTGGTGGTCGGCGGCGGCGATACCGCGATGGATTGCGTGCGAACCGCGATCCGGCAGGGCGCGAAGAGCGTCAAATGCCTGTATCGCCGCGATCGCGCCAATATGCCCGGCAGCCAGCGCGAGGTGGCCAACGCCGAAGAGGAGGGCGTGGAATTCGTATGGCTCTCCGCGCCGCTGGCGTTCGATGGCGAGCGGGTGACGAGCGTGCGCGCCAGCCGGATGCGGCTGGGCGCGGCGGATGCCAGCGGGCGGCGCGCGCCGGAGATCGATCCGGGCGGTGAGATGTCGTTTCCGGCCGATCTCGTCATCAAGGCGCTGGGCTTCGACGCGGAGGAACTGCCGCGGCTGTGGGGCGCGCCCGAGCTGGGCGTGACGCGCTGGGGCACCGTGCTGGTGGACGGAAAGACGCTGATGACCAGCCTCGACGGCGTATTCGCGGCCGGGGACATCGTGCGGGGCGCAAGCCTTGTGGTCTGGGCGATCCGCGATGGCCGCGATGTCTCGGCCAATATGCACAAGTGGCTGAAGGCGAAGGCCGCGCGCGAAAAGGTGGCGGCATGATGTTGCGCGCACTGCTCGCGCTCGCAGTGGCTGGCGTGCCCGCGATTGCGGCGGCGCAGCCCGCCGCGACGCCGGTCGCCGCGCCGGATCCCGCGCGTCAGGCCGCTGCGGAGCGGCTGTTGAAGCAGATGGGCGTCGAGGCGACGCTGGATCGAACGTTCATCCAGCTCGCGCCGATTTTCGCGAAGGCCGTGATCGGCGAAATGGCCAGCAATCCGGCCAGCAAGGGCATCATCGACACGCTCAATTCCCGCGCGCCCGAGAATCACGACCGGATGATCGCGATCCTGTCGCAGGAGTTCATGGTCGCGATCAAACGACAGTACCCCGCCTATATGGCGCGGGCGGCCACCGAATATGCGGCGGCGTTCACCACCGACGAGCTCAACGCGATCGCGGCGTTCTATGCTAGCGGCGCGGGCGCGAAAGCGCTCAGGCTGATGCCGGAAATCCAGGCCAGGATGGGCGCCGCCGGCCGGGAATTGGGCGGCGTGGCCGGGGCCGATGCCGGCAAGCACGCCTTCGAACGCATCCGCCAGGAAATGTTGCCCGAAGACCGGAACAAGAACTCATGACCGACCAGCGCACCTATCTCGCCACCCATGGGATGTATCGCCCGGAGTTCGAATCCGACGCGTGCGGCGTGGGGCTCGTCGCCGCCACTGACGGGCGGCCGTCGCGCCGCGTCGTGCAGTCGGCGATCGATGCGCTCAAGGCGGTGTGGCATCGCGGCGCGGTGGATGCCGACGGCAAGACCGGAGACGGCGCGGGGTTGCATGTCGATCTGCCGATCCGCTTTTTCGACGATGCGATCGCGGCGGGCGGGCACAAGGTGCAGCCGAACCGGCTGGCGGTGGGGATGATCTTCCTTCCGCGCACCGATCTCGGGGCGCAGGAAACGTGCCGCACGATCGTGGAAAGCGCGATCATCGAAGCGGGCTACACGATCTATGGCTGGCGGCAGGTGCCGGTCGATGTGTCGGTGATCGGGCGCAAGGCGCAGGAGACGCGGCCCGAGATCGAGCAGATCATGATCGCCGGCCCGATGCCCGACGACGTGGATGCCGCCGAGTTCGAGAAGAACCTCTATCTCATCCGCCGGCGGATCGAGAAGCGCGTGATCGCGGCGCAGATCCAGGGCTTCTACATCTGCTCGCTCTCCTGCCGATCGATCATCTACAAGGGCCTGTTCCTTGCCGAAAGCCTGTCGGTTTTCTACCCGGACCTTGTCGACAAGCGCTTCGAGAGCCGCGTCGCGATCTTCCACCAGCGTTATTCCACCAACACGTTCCCGCAATGGTGGCTGGCGCAGCCGTTCCGCTGTTTGGCGCATAACGGCGAGATCAACACGATCCGCGGCAACAAGAACTGGATGCTCAGCCACGAGATCCGCATGGCATCGATCGCGTTCGGCGAGCATTCCGAGGATATCAAGCCGGTGATCCCCGCGGGCGCGAGCGATACCGCCGCGCTCGATGCGACGTTCGAGGCGATCTGCCGCTCCGGCCGCGATGCGCCGACCGCCAAGCTGATGCTGGTGCCGGAGGCGTGGCAGGTCGGCGAGGAGGATGTGCCCCCGGCGCATGCCTCCATGTACCAGTATCTCGCCAGCGTGATGGAGCCTTGGGACGGCCCGGCCGCCTTGGCGATGACCGACGGCCGCTGGGCCGTGGCGGGCATGGACCGTAACGCGCTGCGCCCGCTGCGCTATACCGAGACGGCCGACGGCCTGCTGATCGTCGGCTCCGAAAGCGGGATGGTCGTGGTGCCCGAATCGACGATCACCGCCAAGGGCCGGCTGGGGCCGGGGCAGATGGTGGCGGTCGATCTGGCCGAGGGCCGCGTCTATCACGATCGCGAGATCAAGGATCGCATCGCCGGCGAGCAGGATTATGCCGCCATGATCGGCAATTTCGCCACGCTGGGCGATCTGCCGCCCGCGCCTGCGGACAGCGTGCCGCGTTATGATCGCGCGGAGCTGGCGCGGCGTCAGGTCGCGGCGGGGCAGACGCTGGAGGATATGGAGCTGATCCTCGCGCCGATGGTCGAAACCGCCAAGGAGGCGATCGGATCGATGGGCGACGATACGCCGCTCGCCGTCATCTCGGACAAGCCGCGCCTCATCAGCCAGTTCTTCCGGCAGAATTTCTCGCAGGTGACGAACCCGCCGATCGATTCGCTGCGCGAACGCTACGTGATGTCGCTCAAGACGCGGTTCGGCAATCTTGCCAATATCCTCGATACCGAGGATCGGCGCGAGCGCGTGCTGGTGATGGATTCGCCCGTGCTCACGTCGGCTGCCTGGGGGCGGCTCAAGGCATATTTCGGCGGCGCGGCGGCAGAGATCGACTGTACGTTCGAGGCGAACGGCGGCCCGGAAAGGCTGCGCGCCGCGATCCAGCGCATCCGCAACCAGGCGGAACAGGCGGTGCGCGAGGGGCGCAGCGAGTTGTTCCTGACCGATGAACATATCGGGCCGGAGCATGTCGCCATCCCCGGCGTGCTGGCGGCGGCGGCGGTGCACACGCATCTCGTGCGGCGCGGGCTGCGCTCCTATGCGTCGATCAACGTCCGAACCGCGGAATGCCTCGACACGCATTATTACGCGGTGCTGATCGGCGTCGGCGCGACGACGGTGAACGCCTATCTCTCCGAGGCCGCGATCGCGGATCGTCACGCACGCGGGCTGTTCGGCGAACTGCCGCTGGAGCAATGCCTGGAGCGGCATCGCACCGCGATCGAGGAAGGGCTGCTCAAGATCATGTCGAAGATGGGGATCGCGGTGATCTCCAGCTATCGCGGCGGCTATAATTTCGAGGCGGTGGGCCTGTCCCGCGCGCTCGTCAACGATCTGTTCCCCGGGATGCCGGCGAAGATTTCGGGCGAGGGCTATGCCTCGCTCCATGTCAACGCGACCGAGCGGCACGCAGCGGCGTTCGACGAGGCGGTGGTCAACCTGCCGATCGGCGGTTTCTATCGCCAGCGGCATACGGGCGAGCCGCACGCCTATTCGGCGCAGCTGATGCACCTGTTGCAGACGTCGGTGTCGACCGACAGCTATTCCACCTATCTACAGTTTTCGCGCGGCGTATCCGATCTGCCGGCGATCTACCTGCGGGATCTGTTGCAGTTCAACTTCCCGTCCGAAGGGCTGCCGGTCGATCAGGTGGAGCCGATCACGGAAATCCGCAAGCGCTTCGTGACGCCGGGCATGTCGCTGGGCGCGCTCAGCCCGGAGGCGCACGAGACGCTGGCGATCGCGATGAACCGGATCGGGGCCAAGGCGGTGTCGGGCGAGGGCGGCGAGGACAAGGCGCGCTACACGCCCTATGCCAATGGCGACAACGCCAATTCGGTCATCAAGCAGATCGCGAGCGGGCGGTTCGGCGTGACGGCCGAATATCTCAACGCCTGCGAGGAGATCGAGATCAAGGTCGCGCAGGGGGCCAAGCCCGGCGAGGGCGGGCAGCTGCCGGGTTTCAAGGTGACCGAGTTCATCGCGAAGTTGCGCCACGCAACTCCGGGTGTGACGCTGATCTCGCCGCCGCCGCACCACGATATCTATTCGATCGAGGATCTGGCGCAGCTCATCTACGACCTGAAGCAGATCAATCCACGCGCGCGCGTGTGCGTGAAGCTGGTTTCGTCGGCCGGCATCGGCACGGTCGCGGCCGGCGTGGCGAAGGCGCATGCGGACGTGATCCTCGTCGCCGGCCATGTCGGCGGCACGGGCGCGAGCCCGCAGACCAGCATCAAATATGCGGGCACGCCGTGGGAGATGGGGCTGTCCGAAGTCAATCAGGTGCTGACCCTCAATGGCCTGCGCGGCCGCGTGAAACTGCGCACCGACGGCGGCCTCAAGACGGGGCGCGATATCGTGATCGCCGCGATCCTCGGCGCGGAGGAGTTCGGCATCGGCACATTGTCGCTGGTGGCGATGGGCTGCATCATGGTGCGGCAATGCCATTCTAACACCTGCCCGGTCGGCGTCTGCACGCAGGACGAGGCGCTCCGCCAGAAGTTCGTCGGAACGCCGGAGAAGGTCATCAACCTGATGACCTTCATCGCCGAGGAGGTGCGCGACATCCTGGCGCGGCTG
Source organism: Sphingomonas sp. 3P27F8 (assembly GCF_005502745.1). Classification (GTDB taxonomy): domain Bacteria; phylum Pseudomonadota; class Alphaproteobacteria; order Sphingomonadales; family Sphingomonadaceae; genus Sphingomonas. Next base: position 23,184 of record NZ_SCNL01000007.1, on the reverse strand, counting down.
GGCGTGCGCAGCCTTGACGAGATCATCGGGCGCACGGAGCTGCTGCGCCAGGTGAATCGCGGCGCGGAGCATCTCGACGATCTCGATCTCAATCCGATCCTGGCCAAGGTGGACGCGGCGGACGACGAGCGGCGCTTCAGCCTCAAGACGTTCCGCAACGAAGTGCCCGACAGCCTCGACGCGCAGATCCTGAAGGATGCGGCGGCCGTGTTCTCGCGCGGGGAAAAGATGCAGCTCACCTATTCGGTGCGCAACACGCACCGCGCGGTGGGCACCCGGCTGTCGAGCGAGATCACCGCGCGCTTCGGCATGGATACGCTCAACGACGATCATGTCACGATCCGGCTGCGCGGATCGGCCGGTCAGAGCCTGGGCGCGTTCCTGGTGAAGGGCGTGACGCTCGAGGTGTTCGGCGATGCCAATGATTATGTCGGCAAGGGCCTGTCGGGCGGGGTGATCGTGGTGCGGCCGGCGGTGTCCTCGCCGCTTGCCAGTCAGGACAACACGATCATCGGCAATACCGTGCTGTACGGTGCCACCTCCGGGCGCCTGTTCGCGGCGGGGCAGGCGGGCGAGCGCTTCGCGGTGCGCAATTCGGGCGCGACCGTGGTGGTCGAGGGCTGCGGCGCGAACGGCTGCGAATATATGACCGGCGGCGTCGCGGTCGTGCTGGGGGAGGTCGGCGCGAATTTCGGCGCCGGAATGACCGGGGGGATGGCGTTCATCTATGATCCCGCCGGCACGTTCGCGCGCCGCGCCAACCCGGAAAACATCGTGTGGCAGCGGATCGCCGCGTTGCACTGGCAGAGCGTGCTCCAGAATCTGATCCGCGAGCATGCGCGGGTCACCGACAGCAAATGGTCGCGCGGCATCCTCGAGGATTGGGATCGCGTCGCGGGCCACTTCTGGCAGGTCGTGCCGAAGGAGATGCTGAGCCGCCTGTCGCACCCGCTGGACGACAATGAGGTGCTGGAGGCGGCGGAGTAAACCGCGGCGGTCGGCATAGCGATCGCGATCGCGCGCCGACCGCCAGAAATTCCGCGTCGAGCGGCGTTGCCGCACCGGCGTCGCTCGGCTTATGGATGGGCGCATGTGGCAGCTCTACCAATTCACCTTGTGTCCGTTCACCCGCAAGGTTCGCGCGCTGCTCAACGAGAAGGACGTCGGCTACGAACTCGTGCCCGAGGAACCTTGGGCGCGCCGCGACGAATTCATGGATATGAACCCGGCCGGGCAGACGCCGGTGATGGCCGATCCGACGCGCAATATCCTGCTGATCGATTCGATGGGCATCTGCGAATATTTCGAGGAAACGGTCGACAAGGCGCAGATGATAAACGGCACCGCCGCCAATCGCGCCGAAATCCGCCGGCTGGTGACATGGTTCGACGCGCATTTCTATCGTGACGTCACCGGGCCGCTGTTGCAGGAGCGGATGATAAAGCGGATCGTCCATCGCGCCTCGCCCGATGCGTCGCGGCTGCGCGAAGCGATGAAGTCCGCGATCGGGCACCTCGATTATATCGATTTCCTGCTCGATCACCGCAAATGGATGGCCGGCGCGACGATCAGCCTCGCCGATCTTGCCGCCGCCGCGCAGATTTCGGTGGCTGATTATCTCGGCGGGATCGACTGGAGCGGGCATACCCATGCCAAGGCATGGTATTCCGCGTTCAAGAGCCGCCGAAGCTTCCGCCCGCTGCTGGCGGAGCGGATGCGCGGCATCGAGCCGCCATCCTATTACGAGAACCCGGATTTCTGATGCATCTCAACCATGATCCGGCGGCGGATGCCGCCGCCATGATCGGCTTCGACGATTTCCTGAAGGTCGATATCCGCGTGGGCACGATCGTGGCGGTCGATCCCTTCCCGGAGGCGCGCAAGCCCGCCTTCAGGCTGAGCATCGATTTCGGCCCGACGCTGGGCGTGCGCAGATCGTCCGCGCAGATCACCGACCATTATACGCCCGATATGCTCGTCGGGCGGCAGATCGCCGCCGTCGTCAATTTCCCGCCGCGCCAGATCGGCCCGATGATGAGCGAGGTGCTGACGCTCGGTTTCCCCGACGTGGACGGCAAGGTCATGCTGGTCGGCCCGAGCGCGACCGTGCCGAACGGCGGGCGGCTGTTCTAGCCCTCCAGGCTTCTCGATGCCTGCTCGAACAGATCCTTTGACAGGCCCGGCGTGCCGACGATCCGCTCAAGCTCGGCCTTCATCGCGGCGGCGCGATCGGTGTCGAAACGGCGCCAGCGGCCGAGCGGCGGCAGCAGCTTGGCGGCGGTCTGCGGGTTGATCCGGTCCAGCGCGATGAGCTGATCGGCAACGAAGCGATAGCCGTGGCCGCCCGCCGTATGGAAGGCGCGCTGGTTGACGCTGAATGCGCCGATCAGGCTGCGCGCCCGATTGGGATTGGTGAGCGTGAAATCGGGATGCTCGGCAAGCAGCGCCACCGCCCCCGGCGTATCGGCGCGACTCGACAAGGCCTGCGTCTGGAACCATTTGTCGAGCACCAGCGGATTGTCGGCGTAGCGGTGGTGGAACACGTCGAGCGCCGCCTCGCGCTCGTCCCAGTCGCTGTTCACCAGGGTGGTGAGTGCGGCCTGCCGGTCCGTCATGTTATCGGCGGCTTCGAACTGGCGGAAGGCGATGGAGGCGGCATCCGTCGCGCCGCTCGCCGCGATATAATTGAGCGCGACGTTGCGCAGCCGGCGGCGGCCCTTGGCGTCGGGGTTGTAGGCATAAGGCTCGTCGCCGGCCGCTTCATAGGCGGCACGCCATTCGGCGGCGAGCGCGGTGCCGATATCGCGGCGCAGCGCCTCACGCGCGGCGAAGATCGCATCGGGATCGACGGTGGCGAGCTGATCGCCGACGAAGCTTTCGGACGGCAGGAGCACCGCCTCCGCCACGAAGGCGCGGTCGAGTCCCGCGTTGGCGAGCGTGTTCGCCACCGCGCGGATCACCGCCGTGTGATCCGCGCGCCTTTCCACCGTCGCGGCGACGAGCGTGTCGAGCATGAGCTGCTGCATCGCCTCGTACCGGGCGAAGGGATCGTCATCATGCGCGGAGAGGAAAGCGAGATCGGCGGCGGTGCGATCGCTTTCGATGACGACCGGCGCGGAAAAGCCGCGATTGACCGACAGCACCGGGCGCTCTCCGATGCCATCGAACACGATCGTCTCCGCGGTCGATTCAAGCAGCACGAGCCGTTCGTCGGTCAGCGGCCGGCCGGTTTCCGCGCCGAACAGCCGCAGCTTCAGTGGCAGCACCATCGGCTGCTTGTCGCGCTGGCCCGGCGTCGGCGGGACATGCTGCGCGAGCCGCAGCGTGGCCCGGCCCCCGTCCTGCGCGATGCTCGCCGAGATGCGCGGGGTGCCGGCCTGCGAATACCACAGGCGGAAACGCGAGAGATCGACGTTGCCCGCCTCTTCCATGCAGGCGACGAAATTCTCGCAGGTTGCCGCCGTCCCGTCGAACCGCGCGAAATACAGGTCGGTCGCCGCGCGGAATTTCGCCGGGCCGAGGATCGTCGCCATCATGCGGATCAGCTCGGCGCCCTTGTTGTAGATCGTCGCGGTGTAGAAATTGGATATCTCGATATAGCTTTCGGGGCGCACGGGATGCGCGAGCGGCCCGGAATCCTCCGGGAACTGGCTGGCGCGCAGGCCGCGCACATCCTCGATCCGCTTCACCGCGGGTGAGCCCTGATCGGCCGAGAAGCTCTGGTCGCGATAGACGGTGAAGCCTTCCTTCAGCGAAAGCTGGAACCAGTCCCGGCAGGTCACGCGGTTGCCGGACCAGTTGTGGAAATATTCGTGCGCCACCACGGCGGCGATCGCGTCGTAATCGTAATCGGTCGCGGTGTCGGGATCGGCGAGGACATAGCGGCTGTTGAAGATGTTCAGCCCCTTGTTCTCCATCGCGCCGAAGTTGAAATCGTCCACGGCGACGATGTTGAACACGTCGAGATCATATTCGCGGCCATAGACGCGCTCGTCCCACGCCATCGCGGTCTTGAGCGCATCGAGCGCATGATCGGTGCGGGACAGATCGGCGGCGCGCACCCAGATGCCCAGCGCCACCTCGCGCCCCGATTGCGTCACGAACGTGCCCCGGTTGACCGCCAGATCGCCTGCCACCAGCGCGAACAGATACGTCGGCTTGGGATAGGGATCGTGCCATTCGGCCCAGTGCCTGCCATCCGGAAGATCGCCCGACGCGATCGGATCGCCGTTCGCCAGCAGCACCGGAAAGCGTGCCTTGTCCGCGGTCATCCGCACACGATAGGTGGCGAGCACATCGGGGCGATCGGGGAAATAGGTGATACGGCGGAATCCTTCCGCCTCGCATTGCGTGCACAGATTGCCGCCGGAGGAATAGAGCCCCATCAGCTGGGTGTTGTGCGCGGGGGCGATCTCCACCTCCGTTTCGATCACATGCACTGCGCCGGTCAGCGGGATGACGAGATCGTCGCCCTCCCGCCGCCAGTCATTGACCGCAACGCCATCCACCAGCACCGCCAGCGGGGCCTGGCCCGCGCCGTCGAGCCGCAGCGGATCGCCATGCACCCCGTTGCGGGTGACGCGGAAGCGCGCCTTCACGATCGTCCGCTCGGGATCGAGATCGAAATCGAGCGCCACTTCCGGCACCAGCCACGCGGGCGGGCGGTAATCCTCGCGCCGCGTGACGGCGGGGAGGGCGGCGGCGGTCTGTGCGTCGATCATGCGGGAAATATAGCCCGGAAGATCGGTGGTTCCATCGAAACCTTGCGCAGGCGCGGGGGAATGATAGTCCGCCCCCTGTATGAGAGTTTTCTCCCTGCTGGCTCGCGCGGGCCTGATCGCGTTTGTTCCGCTGTCGACAGTCACCATCGCACAGGATGCGCCAACCGCCGCGAACGACGCGCCGCTGCCGCCCGATCAGGCGGCGATCAAGGCCCATGTGATGTTTCTCGCCTCCGACGCGATGAAGGGGCGTGAGGCGGGGAGCGGCGAATATGATATCGCCGCGCAATATGTCGCCGCGCGGTTCTACGCGGCAGGCCTGCGGCCGGGGGGCGACGATGGCGGCTATCTCCAGGCGGTGCCGCTGGTCAGCTATCGCACCACGGGGAAAAGCCGCGTCGTGCGCGCCGTCGGCGACAAGCGCGAAACACTGGTCGCGGGCACCGACTATGCCGCCTTGCCCGATCCCGCCCGCGCGGCGGTATCGCTGGAGGCGCCGGTGGTGTTCGCGGGCTATGGCGTCGCGGGTGGCAGCAATGGGCGCAACGATTTCGCCGGGCTCGATCTGAAGGGCAAGATCGTCGCGGTACTTCCCGGTGCGCCGCGCATGCTGAACGCGGAGGAACGCGCGTATCTGGGCGACATCGACGTCAAGGCCGCGGCGGCTGCCGCGCGGGGCGCGGTCGGCGTGATCCAGCTCAAAATGCCGGGCGGCGCGGCAAGGCAGACATTTGATAGCACCGCGAAGCCGCGCATGGTCTATGCCGAGGCGGATGGCGCCGGCCATCAGTCCAGCCCGATCCCGATCGTCGCCACCTTCAGCGAAGCGGGGGCGGCGAAGCTGTTCGCCGGCGCGCGGATGAACTGGGCGGCGCTCGCAAGGGAGGCGACGAAGAAGATCCCGCATTACGCGCCGCAATCGCTGCCGGGCACGCTCGCGATCGAGACGGCGAGCGCATTCGACAAGGCGCAATCATCCAATGTGGTCGGCGTGCTGCCAGGTACCGATCCGGTGCTTGGCAAGGAGGTGGTGGTTCTGTCGGCGCATCTCGATCATATCGGCGTCACCGCGCCCGATGCGAACGGGGATACGATCAACAACGGCGCGCTCGATGATGCGATCGGCATCGCCAGCCTGATCGAGGAGGCGAAGCGCTTCCGGGAAAGGGCGCCGCGCCGGACGATCATGTTCGTGGCCTTCACCGCCGAGGAAAAGGGGCTGATCGGCAGCGCCTGGTTCACGACGCATCCGGCCGGGGCACGCGGCGATATCGTCGCCAACGTGAACCTCGACATGTCGATCCTCACTTACAGGTTCGAGGATCTGGTGGCGTTCGGCGGCGATCGATCGACGCTGGGCCCGGTGATCGCGCGCGCGGCCGCCGCGATCGGCGTAACCGTCTCGCCCGATCCGATGCCGGACGATGCGATCTTCGTGCGATCGGATCATTTCAATTTCGTGCGGCGCGGTATTCCCGCGGCGTTTCTGTGGCCGGGGCCAAAGGGGCCGGGCAAGGACGCGACGGCCACGTTCATGTCGCGACATTATCACAAGCCGTCGGATGATCTTGCCCTGCCGATCATGTGGGATCAGGCGGTGCGTTTCGTCGATGCCAACTATCGCATCGCGCGCGAGATCGCCGATGCCGATGCGCGGCCCGTGTGGAACAGGGGCGATTATTTCGGGACGCTCTTCAAAGGGCCGATGGCGTCGTGAGCCGGCTGTTCGTGTTCGGCCTCGGCTACGCCGCGCGCGCGATCGTCGCGGCGGGGGGCTGGCCCGTGCTGGGGACGACGCGCGACGGCCGCGACGGCACGATCCGCTTCGGCGATGTGGACGCGGTGCGCGCCGGCGTCGCGGCGGCGACGCACGTGCTGTCGAGCGTGCCGCCGGACGAAGCCGGTGGCGATCCGGTGTTGTCGCATTATGGCGATGTGATCGGCGGGCGCACCCTGGGGTATCTCTCCTCGACCGGCGTCTATGGCGATACGCGCGGCGGATGGGTGGACGAGACCGCGCCGATCGGCGGCGGCCGGCGCGGGGCGCGGGCCGCTGCGGATGCGGCGTGGCTGGCGCGCGACGCGCGCGTATTCCGTCTCCCGGGGATCTACGGGCCGGGTCGTTCGCCGCTGGATCGCGTCCGCGCGGGAACGGCGCATCGCGTGGCCCTTGCGGGGCAGGTGTTCAGCCGCGTGCATGTCGATGATATCGCCAGCGGCGTCATCGCCGGGTTCGATGGGCCGCCCGGCGCGTATAACCTCGCCGACGATCTGCCCGTCAGCCAGAATGACGTGATCGACTATGCCGCCCGGCTGCTCGGCATGCCGCCCCCGCCGTTCGTTTCGCCGGACGCGCTGTCGCCGGCGGCGCGCGGTTTCTACGCGGAGAACCGGCGGGTGGCGAATGGCAAGGCGAAGCGCCTGCTCGGCTGGGTGCCGTTTTATCCCGATTACCGCGCCGGCCTGCGCGCGGTAAGCGCGATGACCAGGCCGACGGCTGCGAGCAGCCCGCCGCCGATCGCCAGCGGCGACCAGCGATAGCCCTCGAAAACGGTGGACAGCAGCATCGCGATCACCGGCACGGTCACGCTGGAATATGCCGCCTTCGCCGGGCCGATCGCGCGGATCACGGTGAAATAGAGCGGAAAGGCGAGCGCCGAGCCTGCCAGCCCCAGGTAGAGGACGCCCGCGATATAGCCGGCGCGCCATTCGAACACCGGCGGCCCCACCGTCGCCCACGCCCAGATCGCATCCAGCCCTGCGCCGATCAGCATCGCCGCCGCGAGCGTGGCGATCATCGGATAGCGGCGCGCCAGCTCCGTCGCCTGCATCACATTGGCGCTGGAGGCGGCCAGGACCGCGCAGCAGGTGAGCGCGATTCCGATGATCGGCGCGCCGGATCCATGCGGGGCGTTGCGCGCCTCATTGATGAACAGCAGCACGACGCCGGCGATCGCGACGCCCGATCCCAGGATCAGCTGGCGCCCGAGCCTCTGGCCGAGGAAGATGCGCCCGAACGCGGCATTGGGCACCAGCAGCAGCGCGAACACCACGGCGACCAGGCCGGAGGTGATGTGCTGTTCGGCGCGATAGACGAAGTTGAAGTTGAGCACGAACTGCCCCGTGCCAAGCGCCGCCGCGAAGCCCCAGCCGCGCGCGCCGAAATCGAAACGCTCGCGTTTGATGAGCGCCCATATCAGCATCGCGATGCCGGCGGTGAGGAAGCGATAGGTGACCGACCAGCTCGGCGGAACGATATTGAGCTGATCGCGGATGACGAGCCAGGTCGAGCCCCAGATCACCGTGACGATGGCGAATGGAATGAGGATCGCGGCGCGGGTGGAGTTTGGCCGGATCGCGTCGCTCATCAGGTTCGCCTCTAATGCTGCTGTGGCTGGCCTGCGATCATCCGCGCGTGCGTGTGACCCGGGCACGCCCGCTCTACCGTTCGGCGCGTCGCTGTCGACCCGATTCTCCCGCTTGGATCAGAAGCTGGGTCGGCCGTGCCGGTTTCAGTCGCGCGGGGGTGCCTCGGGCGGCGGCGCGCGCTCCTCGCGGCGCGGCGGCGGCGGCGTGTTGTCGCGCGCCCGGTTGACCACGATCGACCCGTCCTGTCCCACCTTCAGATCGATCCCAAGCCCCTTGAGCTGCCCCTGCACGCCCTGCACCTGGCCCTGTATCTGGCCTGCGACCGGAGCGAGCACATTATCCGCCACGTCGTCGATCACCGCCTCGGGATCGATCTCCTCGGGCGGCGGCGCCTTCACCACCGGTTTCAGATCGAGCGCGGAAACCATGAAGTTGCGCCAGATCTGCGCGGGGATGCCGCCGCCGTGCAGCCCCGGATTCGGCGTGTTGTCATCATTGCCGATCCACACGCCGACGACCAGATCGCCCGCGAAGCCGATGAACCAAGCATCGCGCCCGCTCTGCGATGTGCCGGTCTTGCCATAGGCCGGAACGGAGAGTGCGGCGGCGCGCCCGGTGCCGCGCATCGAGGCGGCGAGCAGCTCCAGCATTTCGTCGTGAATGGTCGACGGCATCGTTTTCTGGCCGCCGGTGAGCGAGGCGTACCACGGCTTTTCGCTATTGTCCTTCAGCCCGCGCGCCTGAACCGGATAGCGTCCGTCGGCGACCCCGGCGAATGCGGCGGTAAGTTCGAGCAACGACACTTCCGACGTGCCGAGCGAGATCGTCGCCTCATTGGCGATCGGGGTGGAGATGCCGAGATCGCGCGCCGCGCGGATCACGTTCTTCACGCCGACCTGCTCGGTAACCCGCGCCGCGACGACGTTCGACGAACGCTGGAACGCGCGGCGCAGCGGTATCCTGCCGAGATAGTCGTTGGTGTCGTTCTTCGGTTTCCACCCCGCGATCTCGACGGGCGAATCATCGACCTCGGTTTCCGGGGTCATCCCGGCGCGCATCGCGGCGAGATAGACGAACAGCTTGAAGGTGGAGCCGGGCTGGCGCCGCGCCTGCGTCGCGCGGTTGAACGGGCTTTTGGCGTAATCGCGGCCGCCGACCATCGCGACGACCTCGCCGGTGCGCGTCATCGCCACCAGCGCGGCCTGCGCCTGGCGGAGCCCGGCCTGCCGGATCACGCGCTCGGCCGTGCGCTGGAGATCGCGATCGAGCGTGGTGCGGATGACGGCCTCGTTGCGGATCTCGCCCGCCTGATCGCGCGCCTCGGGCAGCACCCAATCGGCGAAATAGGTGCCGCTGGGAAGCTGCTCCGGCCGCTTCGCCAGCACGCGCTGCGGCTGGACGGCATCACCCTCCGCCTTCGTGAGGAAGCCGGCATCGACCATCGCCCCCACCACCACCATCTCGCGCGATTGCGCGCCATCGAGATTGCTGGTGGGCGCGAGCCGCGACGGCGCCTTGACCAGCCCCGCGAGCATCGCCGCCTGCCCCACGTTCAGCTTGTCCGGCGCGCGCCCGAAATAGTGTTTGGCCGCCGCCGTCAGCCCATAGACGTTATCGCCGAAATAGACGTTCGACAGGTAGCGCGAGAGTATCTCGTCCTTGGTCAGCCACGCTTCCAGCCAGAACGCGATCATCACCTCGCGCAGCTTGCGCGCGGCGGTGCGATCCGAATCGAGGAAGGCGTTCTTGGCGAGCTGTTGCGTGATCGTGCTGCCGCCCTGCCGCACCCCGCCATGGCCGACATTGGCCCAGGCGGCGCGGGCGATGCCGCGCGGATCGATCCCCCAGTGCGAATAGAAGCGCCGGTCCTCGATCGCGATGAATGCCTCGCGCACATGCGGCGGCAGTTTCGCGGCATCGACGGGGGCGCCGATGATCGCGCCGCGCCGCGCGATCGGCGTGCCGTCCGACGCGGTGAGCGTGATCGAGGGCGGCGTCGGCGGCTTGAGCGAGCGGGAAAGCGGCGCCGTCACCGCCAGCCACGCGATCGCGATGACGAGGAGGACGATCAGCCCGGCGAGGCCGCGCACCAGCCAGCGGCCGATATTGCGCCCGCGCCCGTGCGGCGCGACCGGCGGCTCCGGCGGTGGCTCCGTCGGCCCGTCCTGCCAGGCGTCGAACGCCGGCAGCGGCGCGCGTGGCGCCGCGGGTGCGTGGTTGTAGCGCAGGCGGCCTGTATCGTGGGGATCGGGGATCATATCGTCGTCGTGGCGGTCGGCCATTGGCGTATTACTTCAATAAGACAGTTGCCGCAAGGGGCCGGCGTATGCGAAGGGCTTAGCCCGATGGCGACGGAAGCGAAAGCAGCAAGCGGGGACGATCGCCCGCTTGTGGTGGGGATCGGCGGAACGACGGGCGGCGTATCCTCCACCGAACGGGCGTTGCGCATCGCGCTTGGCGCGGCGTGCGAGGCGGGGTTCCGCACGCGGATGTTCGACGGCGCGGATTTGGCGAAGCTGCCGCTGTACGACCCGCGCAATCCCGAGCGGACGGCGGAGGAGCGCGAGTTCGTCGAGGCCGTGCGGCAGGCGTCGGCGATGATCATCGCCAGCCCCGGCTATCACGGCAGCATTTCCGGCCTGGTCAAGAACGCGCTCGACCTGCTGGAGGAAACCGCGCGCGACGAGGCGCGCCCGTATCTCGCCGATATGCCGGTTGGCCTGATCGCCACCGCTTATGGCTGGCAGGCGACCGGCTCGACGATCGCGGCGCTGCGCTCGATCGTCCACGCGCTGCGGGGTTGGCCGACGCCGTTCGCGGCCGCGATCAACAGCCAGGTCACCAAATTCGACGACACCGGCGGCGCGAGCGATCCGGCGGTGGTGGAGCAATTGCGGATGATCGGCAAGCAGGTCGCCCGCTTCGCGCCGCTGGTGCAGCGCTGACCGACGGCCGCTAACACATTTGACTTAGCGGATCGGCGGACGCACCCTCCCGGAAAATCGAGGAGAGATGCGATGGCTGAAGCAGCCTGGGATCTGGTGATTCGCGGCGGCACGATCGTCGACGGATCGGGCGGCGAACCGTTCGAGGCGGACATCGCGGTGGCCGGGGGCGCGATCGCCGTGGTCGGCCGGGTCGCGGGGCGCGGGCGCGAGGAGATCGACGCGCGCGGCAGGATCGTCACCCCCGGCTTCGTCGATGTGCACACCCATTATGACGGGCAGGCGACGTGGGACGAGCGGCTCCAGCCCTCGTCGTGGCATGGCGTCACCACGATCGTGCAGGGCAATTGCGGCGTCGGCTTCGCGCCGTGCCTGCCGGAAGATCGCGACCGGCTGGTGTATCTTATGGAGGGGGTGGAGGATCTGCCCTATCCGGTGCTCACCGCCGGCCTGCCATGGAACTGGCAGAGCTTCCCCGATTATCTCGATGCGCTGGCGCAGCGCCGCTTCGATCTCGACGTCGCGACGCAACTGCCACACGCGGCGGTGCGGGTGAACGTGATGCGCGAACGCGGCGTGGCGCGCGAGCCGGCGACGGCGGACGATATCGCGCGGATGGCGGCGATCGCGCGTGAGGCGGTGGAGGCTGGCGCGCTCGGCTTCTCGACCAGTCGCACGCTGAACCACCGCACCAAGGCCGGCGAGCCCACCCCCACGCTGACGGCGGAGGAGGATGAGCTGACCGGCATCGCGATGGGGCTTGCCGCCGCAAACGGCGGGCGCGGCGCGGGCGTGTTGCAACTCGTCAGCGATTTTCACCCGGATGCCGCGGGCGAATTCGCGATGTTCCGCCGGATCGTCGAGAAATCGGGCCGCCCGCTCAGCTTCAGCCTCGCGCAGAGCCATCAGGCGCCCGATTCCTATCGCCTGATCCTCGCTGCGCTGGAGCAGGCGGTGGATGCCGGGCTGCCGATGAAGGCGCAGGTCAGCGCGCGCGCCGTGGGTGTGCTGTTCGGGCTGGATCTCACGGTCAATCCGTTCAGCGCGCACCAGAGCTATCGCGACATCGCGGGGCTGCCGATCGCGGAGCAGGTCGCGCGGCTGCGCGATCCCGCGTTGCGCGCGAGGCTCGTCGCCGAGGCGCCGAGCCCGCGCGGGCCATTCGGATCGGCCAATTTCGCGGCATGGAGCGGCATGTATCCGCTGGGAGCCGACAGCCCCGATTACGAGCCGACGCCGGATCACACGATCGCCGCCATCGCCGCGGCGCAGGGGCGCGATCCCAAGGAAGTGGCGCTCGATCATCTGCTCTCGAACGACGGGCGCGGCATCCTCTATCTGCCGTTCCTGAGCTATGGCTACGGCTCGCTCGATGCTTCCTACGAGATGATGATGCATCGCGATACGGTGCCCGGTCTGTCCGATGGCGGCGCACATGTGGGCATGATCTGCGACGGCAGCTTCCCCACCTCGCTGCTGACGCACTGGACGCGGGATCGCGTGCGCGGGCCGAAACTGTCGCTGCCGTTCGTGGTGAAGCAGCAGGCGGCGGATACGGCGGCGCTGGTCGGCCTGGGCGATCGCGGCATGATCCTGCCGGGGCTGCGCGCGGATCTGAACGTGATCGATTACGACAATCTCACATTGCTGGCGCCGGAGGTGATCCACGACCTTCCGGCCGGCGGGCGGCGGCTGATGCAGCGCGCGCGCGGCTATGTCGCGACGATCGTGGCGGGCCAGATCACCTATCGCGATGGCGAGCCCACCGGGGCGCTTCCCGGGCGGTTGGTGCGTGGTGCGAGAGGTGCGCCGGCGGCGCGGCGTCTGGCGGCATAACTTCTGTTATTGTTTGATTGACAGCGCCGCCGCCGCTGGTCCAACCGGGGGCGACGTCGATAGAACGCGACCCCTGAAGGAGAGCGGGCATGGTGCTTACCAAGGGCGATGATTATCCGATCCACCAGACGGCGGAGCCGGTCGCCTATGCGGGTACGGATCGCAATTTCTACGATCGCTATTTCTTCAACGGCTATGCACCGGAACCGGGGCAGGATGGCTTCTTCGCCGCCGCGCTGGGCGTCTATCCGCATATCAACGTGATCGATGCCGCCTTCTGCGTGCTGATCGACGGGCGCCAGGTGAATCTGCATGCCAGCCGTGGCCTCGGCATGGAGCGGATGGATACGACGGTCGGCCCGATCGCGATCGAGGTGATCGAGCCGCTCAAGGCGCTGCGCCTCACGGTGGATGCGCCCGATGAGCGGATCCGCGCCGACATCACCTTCACCGGCCGCGCCTTTCCGCTGGAGGAGCCGCGCTTCACGCGCCGCAACGGCCCGCGCGTGCTGATGGATGTGACGCGGCTGACGCAGAACGGGCGCTACACCGGCTGGATCGAGGTGGACGGCCGGCGGATCGACGTGGACGGCTGGCTCGGCACGCGAGACCGCTCGTGGGGCGTGCGCCCGATCGGCGCGCCCGATGCGCAGCCCGCCAGCCCGCCGATCGCGCCGCAGTTCTTCTGGCTGTGGAGCCCGTGCGCGATGGAGGGCGGCGAACTTTACTGCCACACCAACGACGACGCGCACGGCCGCTTCTGGAACCGGCGCGCGACGTGGCGGCCCGAAGGGGGCGGCCCGGATGACGAGCATCATTACGAAACGGCGGATTACGCGATCGACTGGCGCAAGGGCACGCGCCACGCGGCGGGCGCGTCGCTGTCGCTGCGCGACGAGCGGGGCGAAACCAGGGTCGCGTTCGATATCGGGCCGACCTTCCAGATGCTCGGCCTTGGCTATGGCCACCCCACCTGGGCGCATGGCCGCCATCATGGCGAGGCGGTGACGGTGGAACGCGAGGATTTCGTGCCGGCCGAGCTCGATCCGATGCTGCCGCACCATCTGCACATCCAGGCGGTCGTCGGCGTGACGATGACCGCGCCGGACGGCACGGTGACGCGCGGCAAGGGCGTGCTCGAGCAACTGGTGATCGGGCCGCATGCACCATCCGGCTTCCGCGACATGCTGGATGCCGCCCGATGATCGGCCCGCAGATCGAGGCGTATCTGTCGCGGGTGTGGGGCACGCAGGTGGTGATCCGCGATCTGGCGCGCATTCCCGGCGGGGCGAGCCGCGAAACCTATCGTTTCGACGCGTTCGTCGATGGCGACCGGCGACGGCTGATCCTGCGGCGCGAGCCGAAAGCCGGGCTGATCGAAACCGAAAGCGAAACCGAGTTTCGCGCGTATCAGAGCGCGGCGGGCGTTCTGCCCGTTCCCGGCGCGGTGGCGCTGGAGCGTGACGGGGCGGAGCTGGAGCGGCCGTTCTTCCTGATGGAGCGGATCGACGACGGGCAGGTGATAAGCCCGTTCGACCGGGCCGGATTCGGCGATCACGCGGCGGCGCTTGGCGAGCAGTTCTTCACCGGCCTGGGGCGGCTTGCGGCGCTCGATACGGCGGGCACGCCGATCGCGGCGCACCTTCCCGCCCCGGCGCCGGGCGAATGCTGGCGCATCGCGCTCGATTACTGGGAAGGCGTGATCGGCGAGGATGCGTTCCTGCCGCAGCCGATCGTGCGCGCCGCGATCCGCTGGCTGCGCGCCAATCCCCCGCCGCCCGCGCAGCGCATCGCGCTCGTTCACGGCGATTATCGTTCCGGCAACATGATGCATGACGGCGCGGGGCGGATGCTCGCGATGTTCGATTGGGAGATGGCGCATCTGGGCGATCCGCTGGAAGATCTCGGCTGGGCGCTCAATCCGATCTGGGATCATTTCCAGGCCGGCAGCGCATGCGGCATGGTCTCGCAGGAGCGCGCGCTCGAGATCTGGCGCGCAGCGAGCGGGCTGGAGGTCGATCGGGCGGCGCTCGATTGGTGGCTGATGTTCAATTCGGTGAAGGGCGCGGCGATCTGGCTCTCCGCTTTTCGCGAGTTCGTCGATGGTGGGCACAGCGATCCCGTGCTCGGGCTGTCGGGGTGGTATGTCGGGCGGCGACAGGATGCGGTGATCGCCGCGGCGCTCGCCGGGCGCGGCATCACGCCCGATCCGTCGGGCGAGGCGCAGAGCCAGCTCGGCCATGTGCTGATCGGGGCAGGGGTCATCGCCAGCGGCATGGCGCAGGCGATCGGCGCGGGGGACGCGTTCGGCGCCGCCACGCTCGGCGGCACGGGCGCGCTGGCGCTGCTCGCCGCGCAGGAAGCGGAGAAGGCGGCAGCCTGGCGCCTTGCCGACATAGCGGAGATGCGGGCGCTGCTCGGCGACGCTGTCGACGGCGACACCGCGATGACGCTCACCGCGCTCGATGCGCGCTGGGCGGCGCTCTCGGATGCGTTGATCGCGGCGCACGATCGTGTCGCGGCGGCGGGTGGCGACGAAACCGGATTCGTCGATTTCTATCTGCGCAGCGCGGCGCGCCGCGAGCTGGTGTTGCCGTCATGACGCCGGCGGACCTGCCGCTCGCGGGCGTGCGCGTGATCGATGCGGTGCCGGGGCCGCTCGGGGCGATCGGCCGTTTCCTGCGCGAGCTGGGTGCCGACGTGATCCGCATCGAGCCGCGCGGGGGCGGCGCGGATCGCCTGACCGGCCCGAAGGCGGGCGGCATCGCGCTCGGTTTCGCCGCCGCCAATCTCGGCAAAAGGGTCGCGACGATCGATCTTCCGGGCGATGCGGCGCGGTTGCTCGATCTGGCTCGTGACGCCGACATATTGCTCGAAGCGCGGCTGCCCGGGCTCGATGTGGAGGCGGTGCGGGCGGCGAACCCGGCGCTGGTGGTGGTTTCGATCAGCGATTTCGGCGAGAACGGCCCGTGGAAGGACTGGCAGGCGAGCGACGCGGTGCTGCATGCGCTGACCGGCGGGCTCTCGCGCTCCGGGCTGCCGGGGCGGCCGCCGCTGCTGCCGCCCGGTGAACTGACGTTTCAGACGGCGGCGCCACAGATCGCCTATCTGGCGCTCGCGGCGTTCATCGCGCGGTTGCGTACCGGCAGGGGCGACCGGCTCGATATTGCGCTGCTGGAGGCGGCGATGCAGGCGCTCGATCCCGGCTACGGCCTGTCGGGCAGCGCGCAATCGGGTGTCCCCTTGTGGAAGATGGCGCGCACCCGCACGGACGAGCGCCATCGCTACCCGATCTTCCGCTGCGCCGACGGTTTCGTGCGGCTGTGCGTGCTGGCGCCGCGGCAGTGGCGCGGCATGTTCAAATGGATGGGCGAGCCGGCGGCGTTCGCCGGCGCGGAGTGGGAAAAGCTCGTCACGCGCTATCGCTCGGCGGCGTTGAGGGAGGCGTTCGTGCGCTTCCTCGCGCCGAAGACGCGGGCCGAGATCGAGGCGGAGGCGGAGGCGCATGGCGTGCCCGCCGCCGCGCTGCTCGATGTGGCGGAGGCGATCGAAACCCCCCAGATGATCGCGCGTGAGGCGTTCGCGCCGGTGGAGATCGCGCCGGGCCTGCGCCTCCCGTTTCCGAACGGCGCGGTGGAGATCGATGGCGTGCGCGCAGGCATAACCGGCGGCGTCCCGGAGGCGGGCGGCAGCGCGCGGTTCGGGGGCGCGCGGCCGGTGTTCGCGGCGCCGGCGCCGGCGGACGCGCCGCTCGCCGGCATTCGCGTGCTCGACATGGGGGTGATCGTCGTCGGTGGCGAGACGGGGCGATTGCTCGGCGATATGGGCGCGGAGGTGGTGAAGGTCGAGAACGGCGCCTTCCCCGATGGTCAGCGCCAGTCGCGCGACGATGCGGCGGTATCGCTCACCTTCGCCGCCGGGCACCGCAACAAGCGCGGGCTGTCGATCGATCTGCGCTCCGCGCGCGGCAAGGCGCTGTTTCTCGATCTCGTGCGCCAGGCCGACGTGCTGGCGTCCAATTTCAAGCCCGGCACGCTCGCCGCGCTCGGCTTCGATCGCGAGACGCTGGCGGCGGCGAACCCGCGGCTGGTGACGGTGGACAGTTCCGCCTTCGGCCCGACCGGGCCGTGGTCCGCCCGGCTCGGCTATGGGCCGCTGGTGCGCTGCGCGGCGGGGCTTACGAAGCAATGGACCTATCCCGGCGAGCCGGAAAGTTTTTCCGATGCGGTCACCGTCTATCCGGATCATGTCGCGGCGCGGATCGGGACGTGCGCGGTGCTGGCGCTGCTCATCCGGCGGATGCGCACCGGGCGCGGCGGCAGCGCCAGCCTGAGCCAGGCGGAGGTGATGCTGGGCGAGAAGGCGGCGGAGATCGCCGGGCTCGCCGCCGCTGCCGCCGGTCTGTCGATAGAGCCTGGCGCCACGAGCGAGGACTGGCTGATCGCCTGCGCGGGGGACGACGAATGGTGCGCGGTGACGCTGCGGGATGGCGCGGATCGCGCGGCGCTCGCCGCGTTGACCGGCGGCAGCGATCGCGCGGCGGCGGAGCGATGGGCGGCCACCCGCGCGCCCGACGAGGTGGCGGCGACGCTCCAGGCGGCAGGCATCCCCGCCGGGATGATGGTGCGCGTCGTCGATATACCGGCCAGCCCGCAATATCGCGCGCTCGGCACCTTCCGCGAGGCGCGGCATCCGCTGATCGACGCGCCCTTTCTGGTCGAGGGGCGGCCGGCGCGATCCGGCGGGCTGCCCGATCCCGATCAGCGCCCCGCGCCCCGCATCGGGGAGGACAGCGCGGCGGTGGTGGCGGACTGGCTCGGGCTGGAGGAGGATGCGGTCGCCGCGCTTCTCGGCGACAGGATCATCGAACAGGCAGCTTGAAGGAGAGGATATGAGCGCTCTTGGCAATGACGCCGTGACGGTTGAAACGCGCGGCAATGTGATGCTTGTCACGATCAACCGCCCCGAGGCGCGCAACGCGGTGAACCGCTTCGTGCACGAAGGCGTGGGGGATGCGCTGGAGGCGGCCGACAAGGATCCCGAGATCCGCTGCGTGATCGTCACCGGGGCGGGCGACAAATCCTTTTGCGCCGGCGCCGATCTGGTCGCGCTGTCGCGGGGCGAGAGCCTCGCGCCGGATGACAAGGCCAAGCAGGCCTGGGGCTTCGCCGGGATCGTCAGCCACGCGATCTCCAAGCCGGTGATCGCGTGCGTCAACGGCACCGCGCTGGGCGGCGGGCTGGAGATTACGCTCGCGTGCGATCTTGCGGTGGCGGTGGATGACGCGCGGTTCGGCCTGCCCGAGCCGAAGCGCGGGCTGTTCGCGGCGGCGGGTGGCGTGTTCCGCCTGCCGGAGCAGCTGCCGAAGAAGATCGCGATGGAGATGATCCTGACGGGCGATCCGATTTCCGCGCAGCGCGCGCTGGAGCTCGGCCTCGTCAACGCGGTCGCCCCGCGCGAGGGGCTGCTCGATGCGGCCTTCGCGCTCGCCGAGCGCATCGCGGTCAACGCGCCGCTCTCCGTGCAGGCGTCGAAGCGGATGGCGCAGGGCATCGCGGACGGCAAGGTGGCGCGCGAGGAAGCCGCCTGGGCGCAGAACCGCAAGGAGACGATCGTCGTGTTCACCAGCGAGGATTCGCGCGAGGGGCCGAAGGCGTTCGCCGAGAAGCGCGCGCCGGTATGGAAGGCGCGCTGAGGTGGCGGCTGATCCGGAACGCGTCGCGGTGATCGTTGGCGTCGGGCAGGTCAGCGACCGCCCGGCGGACCCGATGCAGGGGCGCGATTCGCTCGGCCTGATGGTCGCCGCGCTGGAGGAGGCGGATCGCGATGCCGGCGGCGGCTGGCTGGCGGATGCCGGCTCGGTCGCGGTGGTGCAGCAGATCAGCTTCCGGCAGGATAATCCGCTGGCGCAGAAGGTGGCGGACCGGATCGGATCGGCGGCGCGAATCGTGTATGAATCGGTCGGGCCGAACGGCGACAGCCCGATATTGCTGCTCAACGAGGCCGCCAATCGCATCGCGACCGGCGATGTGAAGATCGCGGTCGTCACGGGCGGCGAGGCGCTGCGCACCGCCAGCCAGCGCGCCGCGCTGGCGGCGAAGACGGCGGTGGCGGATCAGAATCCGATCCGCAATCTCGCGAAGGGGCGAGCGCCGGGCTATCGCCAGATCCACGGCCTTGCCGCGCCGGTCGATGTCTATCCGCTGTACGAGAACGCCGGGCGCGCCGCTTACGGGCAGACGCTGGCCGAAGGGCAGCGCGAATCCGGCGAGATCTGGTCGCGTTTCAGCGCCGTGGCCGCAAGCACCCCGGCGGCGTGGATTCATGCGCCGAAAAGCGTGGACGAGGTGATCGAGCCGACCGCGGAGAACCGCCCGATCGCTTTCCCGTACACCAAGCTGATGGTCGCCAATTCGAGCGTCAATCAGGGCGCCGGCTTCATCGTCACCAGCCTTGCCGAAGCGCGCCGGCGCGGCGTGCCGGAGGGGCGGATCATCCATGTCGGGCGCGGCGCGGCGGCGCATGAGGCGGACGATTTCATGGCGCGCGATCGCTATGACAAGTCGCCGAGCATGGAAGTGTGCCTGAAGCGCACGCTCGAATGGAACGGGGTGACGGCCGGTGATCTCGATCTCGCCGAGCTGTATTCGTGTTTCCCCTGCGTGCCGAAAATGGCGCGGCGCGTGATCGGCTGGCCGCTCGAAAAACCCGCGACCGTGTTCGGCGGGCTGACGTTCGGCGGCGGCCCGATCGGCAATTACATGAGCCACGCGGTGGCCGAGATGGTCGATTCGCTGCGCGCGGGCGACGGGCGCACGGGGCTGCTCTTCGCGAACGGTGGCTTCGCGACGCATAATCATGCGATCGTGCTGGGTGTCGAGCCGTTGCCCGGCGCGGGCGAGGCGCATGCGTTCGATTGTCAGGCGGAGGCGGATGCCGCGCGCGGGCCGGTTCCCGAACTGGTGAAGGATTATGCCGGGCCGGCCACGATCGAAACCTATACCGTTTTCTACGCGCGTGACGGGCGCCCCGGATCGGGCGTCGTCGTCGCGCGGCTCCCCGATGGCAACCGGACGCTGGCGCATGTGCCCGGCGAGGATGCGGCGACGATCGCCTTCCTCACCGATGGCGCGAACGAGCCGGTCGGCAGCGGCGGGACGGTGGCGGCGGGCGGAGAAATGATGGTCTGGCGGCGCGGCTGAGGAGAAAGCCTGGCTTCAACGGTGGCATTCGCGCGGCGGCGGGGTTAAAGGCGCGGGCATCCGTCCATCGCCTCCCAGGAAAGCGTCGCCGATGCGCATCGCCATTGCATCCGATCACGCCGCCGTCGAGCTGAAGACCCTGCTCGCCGAATGGCTGCGCGCGGAGGGGCATGAAGTGCTCGATCTCGGCACGGATGGCGGCGCGAGCGTCGATTATCCCGATTATGGCTATGCCGTCGCCGCCGCGCTGGCCGATGGCCGCGTCGAGCGCGGCGTCGCGCTGTGCGGGTCCGGCATCGGCATCTCGATCGCGGCGAACCGCAATCCGGCGTGCCGCTGTGCCTTGGTCAGCGAGCCGCTGTCGGCGGCGCTCGCGCGGACCCACAACGACGCCAACGCCATTGCGATGGGCGCGCGCCTGATCGGGCCGGAAATGGCCAAGGCGTGCCTCGAAGCCTTTCTCGCGACCGGGTTCGAGGGCGGTCGCCACCAGCATCGCGTCGACAAGCTATCCATGAAGGAGCCAGCATGAGCACGAATCCCGCCAATCTCACCGATGTGCAGCCCGATGGCTTCTTCACGCGGGGCCTGGCCGATGCGGATCCCGCGGTGTTCGAGGGTGTCGCGCATGAACTAGAGCGCGAGCAGACCCAGATCGAGCTGATCGCCTCCGAGAATATCGTCTCGAAGGCGGTGCTGGAGGCGCAGGGCAGCGTCTTCACGAACAAATATGCGGAAGGCTATCCCGGCAAGCGTTATTATCAGGGCTGTCACCCCTCCGACGAGGTGGAGCAGCTGGCGATCGAGCGCGCGAAGGCGCTGTTCGGCTGCGGCTTTGCGAATGTCCAGCCGCATTCCGGCGCGCAGGCGAACGGTGCGGTGATGCTGGCGCTCACCAGGCCGGGCGATACGATCATGGGGCTCAGCCTCGATGCGGGCGGGCATCTCACGCATGGCGCGAAGGCGGCGATGTCCGGCAAATGGTTCAACGCCGTCCAATATGGCGTGAAGCCCGATACGCATCTGATCGATTACGATCAGGTCGAGGCGCTGGCGCGCGAGCACCGGCCGAAGCTCATCATTACCGGCGGCTCCGCCTATCCGCGTCACATCGATTTCGCCCGCTTCCGCGCGATCGCGGACGAGGTGGGGGCGTTGTTCATGGTCGATATGGCGCATTTCGCCGGGCTGGTTGCGGGCGGGGTTCACCCCACGCCGTTTGGGCATGCCCATGTCGTGACGACCACCACGCACAAGACGTTGCGGGGCCCGCGCGGCGGCATGGTGCTCACCGATGACGAGGCGATCGCGAAGAAGATCAACTCGGCGGTCTTCCCCGGCCTTCAGGGCGGCCCGCTGATGCATGTGATCGCGGCGAAAGCCGTCGCGTTCGGCGAAGCGCTGCGGCCCGAGTTCAAGACCTACGCCGCCGCTATTATCTCTAACGCCAAAGTCCTCGCCTCCACCCTCGCCGAGCGTGGCGCGCGTATCGTGTCCGGGGGCACCGATACGCATCTGGCGCTGGTGGATCTCACCCCGCTGGGCGTGACGGGCAAGGACGCGGATGAGGCGCTAGAGCGCGCGGGCATCACCTGTAACAAGAACGGCATCCCGAACGATCCGCTGCCGCCGATGAAGACGAGTGGCATCCGGGTCGGCTCGCCCGCGGGTACGACGCGCGGCTTTGGCACGGCGGAATTTCGGGACATCGGCAACATGGTCGCCGATGTGCTGGATGGTCTTGCCAAAAACGGAGAGTCTGGCGACGCACAGATTGAGGCGCGTGTTAGGGAACGAGTTCGTGCGTTGTGCGCTCGTTTTCCCGTCTATCAGTGAGGAACGACATGTCGAAGATCGACGAAGTGCAAAGCAATGTGAAAAACACGCCAGGCCTGGGTAAGAAGATGGCAAAATATGGCGCGATCGGCGCTGTGGTTGCGATCCCGTTGCCGTTTGTCGGCCCCGTGCTGGGCGCTATCGTGGGCGCGGGCGTCGCTTACGCGCGTCGCGACAAGGCTTGATCGCGCCATCATCTGACTGACTGGCGACGGCCCACTCCGCCGCCCGCTTTCCACATCGCGCGAGCTATGGGAAATGCGGGCGCTGAGTGGGCTTTTCCTTACGCGTTACAAGGATTGAAACGAAATGCGCTGCCCGTTCTGCGGCCATGATGCGAGTCAAGTGAAGGACAGTCGCCCGACCGACGACGGCACGGCGATCCGTCGCCGGCGCCAGTGCGAAGGCTGCGCGGCCCGCTTCACGACATTCGAGCGCATCCAGCTACGCGAACTGGTAGTGGTAAAAAGCCAAGAGCGGCGCGAGCCTTTCGAACGCGAGAAGCTGATCCGCTCGATCGGCATCGCCGCGCGCAAGCGGCCGATCGATGGGATCGCGATCGAGCGGCTCGTATCCGGCATCCAGCGGCAGCTGGAGACTAGCGGTGACGGTGAGGTCACCTCGAAGCGAATCGGCGAAATGGTGATGGAGGGGCTGAAGGGTCTCGATTCCGTCGCCTATATCCGCTTTGCCTCGGTCTATCGCGATTTCAACGAGGCCCGCGATTTCGAGGAATTCGCCGGCTCCGTCGAGGAGATCGGGCGCGGATGAGTGCACCGCCGCCCCCCATCATCGTCCTGGTCCGGCCGCAACTCGCTGAGAACATCGGTAAGGCGGCGCGCGCGATGCTCAATTTCGGTCTGACGGAGATGCGGCTGGTCTCCCCGCGTGATGGCTGGCCCAATCCGCTTGCCGGGCCAGCGGCTTCCGGGGCTGATATCGTGCTGGAGCAGGCACGTGTGTTTGAGAGCGTTGCAGACGCCGTCGCCGATTGCGCGCATGTTTATGCCACGACGGTGCGCAAGCGAGGCGTCACCAAGCCGGTAAGGACACCGGAAGCGGCGGCGCTCGCGATACGAAGCGCTGGCGAGCGATCGGCGATCCTGTTCGGCCCCGAGCGCTCCGGCTTGGAAACCGATGACGTCGCGCTGGCGCGGACGATCCTGACCGTGCCGATCAACCCGGAATTCGGCAGCCTCAACCTTGCACAGGCGGTAATCCTGATCGCTTATGAATGGTCAAAGGGCGAGACGCTCGCCAGCCCCCCTACAACCG
>NZ_SCNL01000006.1 GCF_005502745.1 Sphingomonas sp. 3P27F8 | reverse complement strand
GTTCGATGTAAAATATGGCATCGATAGTGCGCAGGGCAAGGGTGCAACGTGCGGTGCGGCAAAACAACCGGGGAAATAGAAAGGGCGACCGCATCGCGCGGCCGCCCTTCTCATTCATATCGGGCCATGGCACGCGGCAGGCGCGCGCCACTGACCGCTCAGGCTGCTGCCTTGACCTTTTCCGCGGCGAGCGCGAACCGGTTCGACAGCGGCTGCGCGATTTCACCGGCCAGCTTCAGCGCGGCTTCGGTCGAGCGCGAGGTTTCGGCAACGAACGCGTCAAACGAGGCGCGGACGAAATCGCTCTGCAGCTTGAAAAGATCGGTCGGCGACTTCACGCTCGACATCGCCCTGAACGCCTCGTTCGCCTTCTCGTACGAGCTCTTGGCATAGGCAGCGGCGTCCTGGCCGAGCTTTTCGGCGCCCTTGGCGGCGATCTTCGACGATTCGACGAGCGCTTCGATATTGCCCTTCTGGAAAGCGTTGGCTTCCTCGAACGCCTTCACGCTCTTTTCGAGGGCGCCCTTGGCGCGCTCGTTGGCGTCGGTGAAATAGGCCTGGGTCTTGTCGGTGACAGTCTTGAGGTTCTCGACCATTTTCGGTTCCTTTGCGGTGGTCGCCAGCTTGGCGGCAGGACGTTTGGGCGTGGCGACAGGCGCCGCCCGGAGTGCCGGCTTCTTGGCGACCGGCTTGACCGCCGGACGGGGAGCCGCCGGGGTCGGTTTCGTGGTTGGAGCGGCGATGATCGCACCCCGCGATTCAGCCTTCTTGGCGACCGGCGCCGCCGCGACAGGCTTCGTCAGGGTGGTCGCGGCCGGCGATTGCACCGGTGTGGACGCGGTGGCGGCGGGCGCCTCGACCTTGTTCGCGACGACCTCGGTGGCCGGCGCGGCGGATGCAACCGCTGCCTTGGGCGTCGGCCGGGTCTTCGCGGCAGTGTCAGTCATCTACACGACTCCATCTTGCTGCGTTGCAACATAATGGCGATGTGCGCGATTTGCAAGAATTATTGTGCGGCGCAACAAAAGTGACATGCGCCGCTCATGGCGTTGCGAAAGCAGCCTTATCTTGCTCTGACATAGGTGCCTGGCGCGTCCTCGATCGCCGCCAGCCTGCCCTTGCCGGGAATGCGGGCGCCGCGCGCATCGATCTCGGCCGCGTCGATAGAGCGGAGCCAGCCGAGCCAGTCGGGCCACCAGCTTCCCCTAGTTTCGCTCGCCCCCGCGACGAACTCCTCGAGCGTTTCGACGTCAGCGTCGTTGGTCCAATATTGGTATTTTTGCTGTGCCGGCGGATTGACCACGCCGGCGATGTGCCCGGAGCCGGCGAGCACGAACCTGAGCGGCCCGGCAAATATCCGCGTCATCTTCCACACGCTTTCCGCCGGGGCGATATGATCCTCGCGCCCGGCCTGGATATAGCTCGGCGTCTTGACGCGGGTGAGATCAAGCGGCGTGCCGTCGATCGAGAGCGCGCCGGGCTTTACCAGCAGATTGTCGCGGTAGAGATCGGTGAGATAGCTCAGATGCCATTTCGCCGGCAGGTTGGTGGTGTCGCCGTTCCAGTGCAACAGATCGAACGGCGCGTAATCATGCCCCAGCAGGTAATTGTTGGTGACATAGTTCCAGATCAGATCGCGCCCGCGCAGCAGATTGAACGTCAGCGCCATGTAGCGCCCGTCGAGGAACCCGTCCGGCGACAAGCTGGCGATCATCGCGAGCTGATCGTCGGTGACGAAATTGAGGAGGTCGCCCGCGCGCGAGAAATCGACCTGCGCGGTGAAATAGGTGGCGCTCGCCACCTTGTCCGCCTGCTCCCGCGCGGCGAGCAGCGCCAGTGTCGCGGCGAGCGTGGTGCCCGCGACGCAATAACCGATCACGTGAACATCGGGCACGTCCAGCGCATCGCATACCGCATCGATCGCGCTGATCTGGGCCGCGACATAATCGTCCCACATCACGTCGGCCATCGAGGTGTCGGCGGATTTCCACGACACCACGAACACCGTTATGCCCTGATCGACGCACCAGCGGATGAAGCTTTTCTCCGGCGTCAGATCGAGGATGTAGTAACGGTTGATCCACGGCGGAAAGATCACCAGCGGCGTGGCGAGCACCTTATCAGTCGTCGGCGTATACTGGATCAGTTCGTACAGCGGGGTGCGCTTCACCACCTTGCCGGGCGTCGCGGCCAGGTTTCGCCCGATCTCGAACGCGTTGCTATCAGTGTGGGTCAGTTGCCCGCGCGCCATGTCCGCCAGCATGTGCTGAAGGCCCTTGAGCAGGTTCTCGCCGCCGGTCTCGATCGTCTTTTCGATCACTTCCGGGTTGGTCAGTGCGAAGTTGCTCGGGCTCATCGCATCGACGAAGCCCTTGGCGGCGAAGCGCAACTGTTCCTTCTGCGCCGGCTCGAGCCCGGTCATCGCGTCGACGTTCTTCAGCATGTGATCGGCGATCAGGAAGTAACTGTCGCGAATCCATGCGAACAGCGGATTGTCTCGCCACGCCTCCGCCTTGAACCGCCTGTCGCGCGCATGATTGTCCGCTGCCTCGGGTGCGTCGGAGCCGGGATTGAGGAAGCGTTGCCACAACGACAGGCTGTCACGCCAGAAATCGGATGCGCGCGCCAGCGTCTCGGGATCGTTGAAGCCGGGAACGATCGGCATCCCCGGCATGGCCGCGGCACCATCGCCCGGCCGCATCGTCGCCAGCCCCTGTTCGAGCATCATCTGCTGGGCACGCCCGAGCACCCAGGTCCAGCGCTGCATGTCGGCGAGGGTAGGCGATTCAAACTCTGGCATCGACCTCTCCTTGAGCGGCGCGCGCCGCTGGGGTGGCTGGGCCTTAGCCTAGCAGCGTTACGACAGGGAGATAGCAGCTATTTGCACCGGCCTAGCAGGCGGCACTGTCACCCGGCTTCCAGACGCGATAGGATGCGGCTGTCGAAAGGAGCCATGATGTCCGACGAATTCTACCGCATGAAGCGTCTGCCGCCCTACGTTATCGCCGAGGTGAATGCGATGCGGGCACAGGCGCGCGCGGGGGGAGAGGACATTATCGACCTTGGCATGGGCAATCCCGATCTGCCCCCGCCCGCGCACGTGATCGAGAAACTGTGCGAAGTCGCGCAGAAGCCGGGCGCGCACGGCTATTCCCAGTCCAAGGGGATTCCGGGGCTGCGCCGCGCGCAGGCCAATTATTACGCCCGCCGCTTCGGCGTCGATGTCGATCCCGAGAGCGAAGTGGTCGTAACCATGGGATCGAAGGAGGGGCTGGCCAGCCTCGCCACCGCGATAACGGCGCCCGGCGACGTGGTGCTCGCGCCGAACCCGTCCTATCCGATCCACACCTTCGGTTTCATCATCGCCGGCGCGACGATCCGCGCGGTGCCCACCACGCCGGACGAGCATTATTTCGAAAGCCTGGAACGGGCGATGGCCTATACCGTGCCGCGCCCCTCGGTGCTGGTCGTGAACTATCCGTCGAACCCGACGGCTGAAACGGTGGACCTCGCCTTCTACGAGCGTCTGGTTGCCTGGGCGCGCGACAATCAGGTGTGGATCCTCTCGGACCTCGCCTATTCGGAGCTTTATTACGACGGCAATCCCACGCCCTCGATCCTGCAGGTGCCGGGCGCGAAGGATGTCGCGATCGAATTCACCTCGCTCAGCAAGACCTATTCGATGGCAGGCTGGCGGATCGGCTTCGCAGTCGGCAACAGGAAGCTGATCGCGGCGATGTCGCGCGTGAAATCCTATCTCGATTATGGCGCGTTCACCCCGATCCAGGCGGCCGCCTGCGCCGCGCTCAACGGGCCGCAGGACATCGTCGAGAAGAACCGTCAGCTTTACCACAAGCGCCGTGATGTGCTGGTGGAGAGCTTCGGGCGCGCCGGATGGGAAATTCCGTCGCCGCGCGCGTCGATGTTCGCCTGGGCACCGCTGCCGCCAGCCCTGGCCCACCTAGGTAGCCTTGAGTTCTCCAAACAATTGCTGACTCACGCCAAGGTCGCGGTTGCGCCAGGTGTTGGCTACGGCGAGAACGGCGAGGGTTATGTGCGGATCGCGATGGTCGAGAATGAGCAACGGTTGCGGCAGGCGGCGCGCAACGTGAAGCGCTACCTGCAGATGATGGGCGTGAACACGCCTGCGCGTACCGCCGGCTGATGGCGCGATCCGCTGACGGTCACGCGACCGTTCGCCGCTTCGGTTGAGCGGGCGCGCGCATGTCGATCGTCTATAATCCCTTCTATTCGCTGGCCGGGGTGCTGGTGGGCCTGCTCGTCGGCCTGACCGGCGTCGGCGGCGGATCGTTGATGACGCCGCTGCTGGTGCTCGTCTTCGGATTCCATCCGGTGACGGCGGTGGGGACGGACCTGCTCTATGCGTCGGCCACCAAGACGGTCGGCACCGTCGTCCACGGCTGGCGCGGAACGGTGGACTGGCGCGTGGTGCGTCGCCTCGCCACCGGCAGCGTGCCTGCGACGATCGCGACGTTGTTCGTTCTCGATCATTTCATGCGCGGTTCGCGCGACGCGGGGCAGATGGTCGCCACGATCCTGGGCAGCGCGCTGCTGCTGACGGCGGTCGCGATCCTGTTTCGCGAGCGGATCGTCACGCGGCTCGCGCCGCGGTTCGCGCGGGTGAACGAAGGCCGGATCGCGGCGCTGACGGTGTTGCTCGGGGCGGTGCTGGGCGCGCTCGTCTCGCTCACCTCGGTCGGCGCGGGCGCGTTGGGCATGACGGCGCTGCTGGTGCTCTATCCCCGGCTGGAGGTGAAGCGGCTCGTCGGCTCCGATATCGCCCATGCCGTGCCACTGACGCTGATCGCCGGCCTGGGGCATCTCTCGCTCGGTGCGGTGGATTTGTCGCTGCTGGTCTCGCTGCTCGCCGGGTCGGTGCCCGGCATCGTGATCGGGAGCCTGGTGGCCAGCCGGGTGTCGGATCGGGTGCTGGTGCCGATCCTCGCCGTGACGCTGGCGCTCGTCGGTGCGAAGCTGGTGTTCTGATCGGCGGGAGACTGTGCTCGTGAAGCCGTCGCGCCGCTGCGACCCAGGGATTGAGAGCAGTCGCAACGCGTAACAAGCTTGTTACCATGCCTTATTGTTTAGGCTCGGATCGGCACGTCGCCTTGATTCCAGCAACCGAAACGGTCGCGCGCTCGCCAGTTTCCACTGGTGTGATGATCTTGCGACCCTTCCAGATGAATTTGAAAATGACCGGCCCGACCAGCTTGCAAATGGCGCCTTTTTTCTCTGGCAGGCACATGTCCTCGAGCCGTCGGTAGTCTTCTACCGTCGAAGGCTCGACCGGAAGCACGCCGACCCCGGTTGCGGCCGTGCCGCCAACGAGGAAGCGTTGCCCGAAGTTCAGGGCGCTTACCGTCCAGGAAGTGGGCTCGCCACCTGTCGCAGCCTGACTGATGCCGCTGTTAGCTGCCAGCCGCGCGCAAAAATCGCCCGCCACCGTCGAGGATGCCGGGGTGGTGGCCCCCATCGAGAGGAGAAAGATCACAAAAGGTGCCAACAGTCTCATGTTTAACAACGCCCCCGACCGGTCGATATGCCGCGAGCTGGCATATCGAAGAAAGCCAATTAGCCGCAATGTTCTTTTACCGGGATTATTCGGCACATCGGTAAATAGCGATCGCCCAGCGGGCGGGGCACCTCGCCGCTTGACGCGCGCGCGCCGCGACGCCATCGCGGCCGCATGACTCGTCCCGGCTTCGCTTTCTCCACCCGTTTCAAGGTCCGCTACGCCGAGATCGACGGGCAGCGGGTGGTGTTCAACTCCCGCTATCTCGAATATGCGGATGTGGCGATCACCGATTATTGGGAGTGGACCGGGATCGGCGAGGTGCTCGGCACTGTCTGGCACGATACCGAATTCCACGTTCGTCGCGCGACGGTGGATTATCTCAGTCCGCTTGTGCTGGGTGATACGATCGAGGCATCGGTGAAGATCGAGAGCCTTGGCAATTCCAGTCTCGTCAAAAGAATCGAGCTTACCAACCAGCGCGGCGAGCTGTGCACGGTGATCGACATGGTGAGCGTCCACGTGCACCTGCCGACCGGCCGCCCCACGCCGATCGAGGGCGAGGTGCGGCAGTTCATCGTCGCGCTCATCGCCGCGCAGCCCGATCGGGTCGCGTAGCTTCTTCCTTCAGCCGCGGAACAATCCGCCGAGCACGCCGCGCAAGACGCTGCCGACCAGCCCGCCGCTCGAGGACGAGCGGCTGCGGCCGCCGAACACCTGCTTGCCGATCTCGTTCGCCACCTGCCGCCCGATCGAGGAACTCGCCGCGCGCGTTGCCGAGGTGATCGCCTTGTTCCAGGGCGAACTGGCGGCTTCGCGCTCCGCAGCGATGCGGGCGCGTTCGGCTTCCTTTGCGGCCTGCGCATCCTGCTTCGCCTGAAGCGCGGCGGCTTTTTCCGCATCGTCCTGAGCGCGTGCGGCGGAAGCGGCGGCGGCGGCCTCGGCGGTTTTCGCAGCGAGCAGTTCGTGCGCCGATTCGCGGTTGACGAGCGTATCGTATTTCGTGCCGACCGCGTCGGTCTGGATCAATACGCCGCGTTCGACTGGCGAGATCGGGCCGACCCGGCTTGCGGGCGGGCGGATCAGCGTGCGCTCGACCGGGGATGGCGCGCCATCGGCCTGGAGCAGCGAGACCAGGGCCTCGCCCACTTTAAGCTCGGTGATCGCAGTGGCGACATCAACTCCGGGATTGGCGCGAAACGTCTGCGCCGCGGCCTTTACCGCTGCCTGATCGCGCGGCGTGAAGGCGCGCAATGCATGCTGCACGCGATTGCCGAGCTGGCCCGCGATCGTATCGGGGACGTCGATCGGGTTCTGCGTGATGAAATATACGCCGACACCCTTCGACCGGATCAGCCGCACGACCTGCTCGATCTTCTCCAGCAGGGCCTTGGGCGCCTCGTCGAACAGCAGGTGCGCCTCGTCGAAGAAGAAGCACAGTTTCGGCTTGTCGGGATCGCCCACTTCGGGGAGATGCTCGAACAGCTCGCTCATCAGCCACAGCAGGAAAGTGGAATAGAGCTTCGGGCTGGCCATGAGCTTGTCGGCGGCCAGGATGTTGACGACGCCCCGGCCCCTGTCATCGGTGCGGATGAAATCGTCCATCTCCAGCGCCGGTTCGCCGAAGAAATGTTCGCCACCCTGACTGCGGAGCTGGAGAAGCGAACGCTGGATCGCGCCGACCGACTGCTTCGAAACGTTGCCGTAGGTCGTGGTCAATTCGTCCGCGCGATCGGCGCAGTTGGCGAGCATGGATTGCAGGTCGTCGAGGTCGAGCAGCAGCAGCCCTTCCTTGTCGGCGACGTGGAAGGCGATCGTCAGCACGCCCTCCTGCACCTCGTTGAGATCCATGAGGCGCGCCAGCAGCAGCGGGCCCATCTCGCTTACGGTGGTG
Organism: Sphingomonas sp. 3P27F8; assembly: GCF_005502745.1. Taxonomy (GTDB): domain Bacteria; phylum Pseudomonadota; class Alphaproteobacteria; order Sphingomonadales; family Sphingomonadaceae; genus Sphingomonas. The sequence goes on along the minus strand of NZ_SCNL01000006.1, from coordinate 222,712 downwards.
CGGATCGGATGGCCCTGTTCGCCATAGAGATCCCAGAACTGCACGGGGTTGTCGGCATAATGCCAGTCGGTCAGGCCGATGTCCGCCGCGCGCTGGGCGAAGGCCTCATGCGTTTTGGCCTGGGGCGATCCGGCCATGGCGATGCCGGAAAGATCGCCCTTAACGTCCGCGACGAAGCAGGGGACGCCCTGCGCGGAAAAGCCCTCGATAATGCCCTGGACGGTCACGGTCTTGCCCGTTCCGGTCGCCCCCGCGATCAGGCCGTGGCGGTTCGCGCGCTTCAATTGAAGCAGTTGCGGGGCGGCCCCGCCGCTGCCCGCGCCGATCAGGATGCCGTCGGTCATGCCCATTCCCCCGGAAACTCGTTGACGAGCATGAAGCCTATACGTCCACGCCGGGCACGAAAAGGGCGCCGCGCGATGAACGTGCGGCGCCCCCTTCGTTTCGATCGGATGCGGCTTACTTGATCTTGACCGGCACGAAGCCGCTCTGTCCGCGCGCGCGGTTGACCATCAGCAGCACCTGCGGCCGCCCGGCTGCCTTCGCCGCCTGCACGCCACGCGCCAGATCGGCGGGGGCGCGCACCGGCGTGCCGTTGATCGCGGAGATCACATCGCCACGACGAAGCTTCTGCCCGGCATCGCTCGCCGGATCGACCTGGCTCACGACCACGCCCTGCACCGTCGAATCGACGCCCACCTGGCGCGCGATCGCCGGAGTCAGCGTTTGCACGGTAAGGCCGATCGCGTTGCTCGGCGTGGTTGCCTGATCGCCACCCTGATCGCCATCGTCGTCGGCGGAGAAATCGTCGCCATTGCCGGCGGTGGCGGCGAGCTGATCCTCCGGCGGACGAGTGGTGACATTGGCGGTGATCGACATGGGCTTGCCATCACGGATGATGTCGAGCCTGGCGGTGGAGCCGGGCGCCACATTGGCGATCAGATACGACAGCGTCGTATCGGGGGTGACGGCATTGCCGTTCACCTTGGTCACCACATCGCCCGCGCGGATGCCCGCCTTCGCCGCTGGCCCGTTCGGCTCGACGCGGCCGATGATCTCGCCCGAATTCTTCGCCAAGCCGAGCGCCGCGGCGATATCGTCGGTCACCGGCTGGATGCCGACGCCGAGATAGCCGCGCTTCACCGAGCCGCCTTTCATGAGCGTATCGATGATCGGGCGCGCTTCCTCGGCCGGAATCGCGAACCCGATGCCGATATTGCCGCCCGACTGCGAGAAGATCTGCGAATTGATGCCGATCACATTGCCGTTCATGTCGAACATCGGGCCGCCGGAATTGCCCTGGTTGATCGACGCATCGGTCTGGATGAAGCGATCATTGGCGCCCCCCTGGCCGGTGACGCGATGGACGGCGGAGATGATGCCGGCTGTAACCGTGCCGCCAAGGCCGAACGGATTGCCGATCGCCAACACCCAGTCCCCGACGCGCGCATGCGCCGAATCGCCCCATTTCACATACGGTAGCGGCCCTGGCGCGGTGATCTTTAGCAGCGCGAGATCGGAGGCGGTGTCGCGCCCGATCAGCTTGGCGACATATTCCTTCCGATCGGGCAGCGTCACGCGGATCGACGTGACGACCGCTCCGCGCATCCCCGCCGCGACGACGTGATTGTTCGTGACGATATAGCCGTCGGGCGAAATGATGAAGCCGGAGCCGAGCGACTGCGCCTCGCGCGTGACCGGCGCGCCGCCACGGCCGCCGCCGTTGCCGCCGCCGAACTGGCCGAACAGGTCGCCAAAGGGCGTGCCGGCGAACGGGTTCGCGGGCTGCTGCACGGTCACTTTCTGATCGGTGGAAATGTTGACGACGGCCGGCTGGAGCTTAGCGACCATGTCGGCGAAGCTCATCGGCGCGCCGGCGCGCGGGGCACCGGCGTTGATCGTCCCGGGCTCGTTCTGCGCCACCTGTGCGGCGGTGGCGGGATGCTGCAATGCAAGCGAGGCGGCGGTGCCGCCGAGAAGGAGAGCGCCAGTAAGGGCGTAAGCGTAGCGCACGGTCTTCATGTTCCTCTCAATCACCCGGCGATAGACGGGTGCGTTTCAATGGCATTTCGCCGATGAACGACGATTGAATATGAACGATCCGAAAGCCGGGCAAATTCCCGGCCCTCACAATCATTTCCCGCGACCCTCGAATTCCTTCAGATAGGCGTTGTCTCGCGACATCAGGATCGTCGTCGAGCCTTCCGGCGGCGGCCCGCTGTCCGCGCCGAACGTGCGGCGGTAGGACTGCATCGCGCGATAGAAGTTATAGAAATCCGCATCCTTGCTGAATGCTTCGGCATAGACTTTGGCGGCCGTCGCATCCGCATCGGCGCGGACGATCTGCGCCTGCTTCTGCCCTTGCGCGCGGATCGTGTTCGCTTCCTGCTGTCGCGCGGTGCGCATCGACTGCAACGCGCTTTCCAGCGGGCTGCCTTCCGGCAGATCGGCGTGCTTGATCCGCACATCGACGATCTGCACGCCATATTGCCGCGCGTTGCGCTGCAGCGATTCCTGGATCGCGTCCATCACCTTGCTGCGCTCCGGCGTGAGCAGCGACGCGAACGGCACCTTGCCCAGTTCGTTGCGCAGCGCCGTGCCGAGCAGCGGGCGGAGCTGATCGGCGACGCGCTCCTCGGTCGCCGATGTCGAGCCGGTCGATGTCACGGCCTTGAGCGGATCGACGATGCGGAAACGGGCGAACGCATCCACGTTCAGCCGCAGCTGATCGGTCGACAGCACGAGCGTGTTGTCGAGATCGGCGTCGAGCACGCGCTTGTCCACCCACACGACCTTGTCGATGAACGGGATGCGCGCGATCAGGCCCGCCCCGGTATTGCGCCCGATCACCTGACCCGGCTGCCACTGATTGTAGGTGACGACCGGATTCTCGAAACGCAGGATCACCGCCTGTTTCGTTTCGGGAATGATGGCGAAGGTCGCGGCGGCAGCGATGACGACGGCAAGCGCGGCGAAACCGATCGCGACGGGATTGCGGGCAGGGCTCACTTCTGGCCCCCCTGCTGCGCGGCGGGCTGGGCCGGCGCATTGTCCGGCAGCTTGCGCAGCTTGTCCAGCGGCACCCATGGCGCGATGCCCGGCGTCTCGACGATGACCTTGTCGGTCTTGCCCAGCACGGCTTCCATCGTCTCGTAATACATCCGTCGGCGCGTCACCTCGGGCGCGAGCTTGTATTGTTCATAGACCTTGTCGAACTGCGCCGCCTCGCCCTGGGCATGGGCGATGACCTGCTGCGAATAGGAGCGGGCGTTGTTGAGGTTCGCGACCGCCTCCTGCTGGGCGGCGGTGACGGCGTTGAAGTCATCCACCAGGCTGGCCGGCGCGGAGGCCTGCTTGATCGAGACGCCCTGTACGCGCACCCCGGCCTGATAAGCGTCGAGGATCTGCTGCATCGCACGGGCGACGCGCGCCTCGATCGTGGTGCGGCCAGAGCCGATCGCATCGGTCATCTTGGTGGTGGCGACCACGGCCCGCATCGCGCTCTCGGCGGTGGCGCGGACGGTTTCCTCCGGATCCTTGATCTCGAACACGAAGTCGCGAGGATTCTCCACCCGCCAGCGCACCGTGTAGGCGAGATCGATGATGTTGCGGTCCTCGGTAAGCACGTTCTCGCCGCCGTCGCGCGGGAAATCGTCGTTGCGCACCTGTTCCACGTCCACCTTGTCCACCTCGACGATCGGCGCCGGCAGGGTTAGCCGGATGCCCGGCTCGAGAATGCCCGAATAACGGCCGAAATAAGTGACAACGCCGCGCTGCTGCGGCCCGATCTGATGGACCGAGGTGAAAACCACCCACAGCGCGAGGATCAGCCCCGTGCCGATCAGCCACAGGTTGCGCGCATTGACCCCCGGCGGAAGCTGCGGGCCGCTGCCGTTGCCGCCGCCGCGCGCACGCCGCAGGAATTCATCGAGCGCGGTCGGCTTGGAGGCCGCCTTGCGGCCCCCCGGCGGCACTGCCCAGGGATTGCGCGGCCCGCTCTTGCCGTCGTCGTCGCCCGGCCCCCAGGGGCTGCCGGGTGTTTCGCTCATCAGGATGGGTTGGCGCCGGAACCAGCGCGGAAAGGTCATCATGCACCCCTTATAAGAATCGAATCCGCGAAAAACAGTGCCAAGCGCGCACTTCGATCGTATCGGCGCGGTTATGGACGATAATGACGTGAAGGCGGCGGTGGCCGCGGTGGCGGGCGCCCGTGCCACGGTGAAGGTGGATGGCGCGCGCGTCGGCGTGGTGCTTGATGCGACCGGGCTTGATGCCAAAGCACGCGATGCCATGGAGGCTGCAGTGAAGATGGCGGCGACCGCGCCCGGGCGCGAGGTGCGCGTCGTCGTGACCGCGGAGCGCGTCCACCGTCGGTCGATCGCGGTGGCAAGCGGCAAGGGCGGTGTGGGCAAATCCACCGTGTCCGCCAATCTCGCGATCGCGCTTTCGGCGCTGGGGCGACGGGTCGGGCTGGTCGATGCCGATATCTATGGCCCGTCGCAGCCGCGCCTGATGGCCGTCGAGGGCACGCGGCCCGAGGCGAGGGACAAGGTGCTGCTGCCGGTTGCGACCCCATATGGCGTCCCGCTGCTGTCGATGGGGCAGCTTGTGGCGCCAGGCAAGGCGCTGGCGTGGCGCGGGCCGATGGCGGCTGGCGCGCTGGGGCAGTTGATGGACGCCGAGTGGGGCGTCGCCGATACGCTGGTGATCGATCTTCCGCCCGGCACCGGCGACGTGCAGTTGACGATGGTGCAGAAGCATCGCCCGGCCGGCGCGGTGATCGTCTGCACGCCGCAGGATCTCGCCTTGATCGATGCGATCCGGGCGATCGATCTGTTCGAGCAGACGGGCGTGCCGATCATCGGCGTGATCGAGAATATGGCCGGCTACGCCTGCCCGCATTGCGGCGAGATATCCGATCCGTTCGGCAGCGGCGGGGCGGAGGCGGCGGCGCGCGCGCGGGGAGTTCCCTTCCTCGGGCGCATTCCGCTGGACATCGCCATCCGCAGCGCCTCTGATGCGGGCGATCCGCCCGCCGCCAACCCGGCTGATCGGATCTTCCGACCTATTGCAGAACAGGTCGCGCATTGGCTGGAAACCGATGGGCGTTCCGTGAGTTAATTGCGCACCGGTCGTGCTGGCGCGCCTGACGCCGCCGGCACGAGCGGACCAGTTTTCCAGAAAGGCTCAGCCCTTGCCGCTGAACGATCCCGCCGCGATCAAGGCGCTGCTCGAAGAGACACGGACGATCGCGATGATCGGCGCGTCCGATCGCCCCGATCGCCCGTCCTATCGTGTCATGGCGCTGCTCCAGAGCCACGGCTATCGTGTGATCCCAGTCAACCCACAGATAACCGGTGAGCATATTCACGGTGAATTCGTGTTTCGCGATCTGGCGCAGATCGGCGAACCTATCGACATGGTCGATATCTTCCGCCGTTCGGACGCCGCCGGTGCGGCGGTGGACGAAGCAATCGCGGCCGGTGCGCGCTCGGTATGGATGCAATTGGGGGTGATCGACGAGGCCGCCGCCGCGCGGGCGGAGGCGGCCGGGCTAAAGGTGGTGATGAACCGCTGCCCCGCGATCGATATACCGGAGCTGGGCGTCGCGAAGATCGGCTAGTTGCGGCGAGAGGGATTCCGCTGCCTGCTGCTTGCGCATAAGAAAGCGCGAAACCGGCGAAGGAAGGAACCTGGATGATCGCGATACCGCATGATGCGCCGCCCGAGGCGCCGCGGCCGTGGTATGCGCATCTTTATCTCCAGGTGCTGATCGCGATCGCGCTGGGCGTGATGCTGGGTCATTTCTGGCCCGCGACTGGCGAGGCGATGAAGCCGATCGGCGACGGGTTCATCAAGCTCGTTAAGATGATCATCGCCCCGGTGATCTTCCTCACCATCGTTACCGGAATCGCCGGGATGCGCGATCTGCGCGCCGTGGGGCGCGTCGCGGGCAAGGCGTTCGCCTATTTCATCACGTTTTCCACCGTGGCGCTGATCGTCGGACTGATCGTCGCCAATGTCGTGCGGCCGGGCGCGGGGCTGCACATCGATCCGGCCACGCTCGATGCCGGCAAGGTCGCCGATTATGCCGCCAAGGCGCATGAGACGAGCATCACCGGCTTTCTGATGTCGATCATTCCGGAAAGCTTCCTGTCCGCGCTGACGGAGGGGAACATCCTCCAGACGCTGTTCATCGCGATCCTGTTCGGCATCGGGCTGGCGACGATCGGCGAGCGCGGCGAGCGCGTCATCGCCTTGCTGGAGGATGTGTCGGCGGCAGTGTTCCGCGTCGTCGCGATACTCATGAAAGCGGCCCCGATCGGCGCGTTCGGGGCGATGGCGTTCACCATCGGCAAGTACGGTGTCGGCACGCTCGCCAATCTCGCCGCGCTGGTCGGCACCTTCTATCTCACCGCGCTGCTATTCGTGCTTCTGGTGCTCGGCGCGGTAGCGAGGCTGTGCGGCTTCTCGATCCTGCGCCTCATCGGCTATCTGAAGGCGGAACTGCTGCTGGTGCTCGGCACTTCGTCGTCCGAAAGCGCGTTGCCGCTGCTGATCGAGAAGATGGAGCGCGCCGGCTGCCCCAAATCGGTGGTCGGGCTGGTCGTTCCGACCGGTTACAGCTTCAACCTCGACGGGACGAATATCTACATGACGCTCGCCGCGCTGTTCATCGCGCAGGCGTGTGACGTGCACCTGACGCTCGGGCACCAGTTACTGTTGCTCGGGGTGGCGATGCTATCGTCGAAGGGCGCGGCGGGGGTGACCGGCGCGGGGTTCATCACGCTTGCCGCCACGCTCTCGATCGTGCCAGCGGTTCCGGTCGCCGGCATGGCGCTGATCCTCGGCGTCGATCGCTTCATGAGCGAATGCCGCAGCCTCACCAATTTTATCGGCAACGCGGTGGCCACGGTGGTGGTGTCGCGCTGGGAGGGGAAGCTCGACCGCGACGCGCTCGATGCCGCGCTTTCGGGACGTCAGCGCGTCAGCGCGGCCAGCATCTCATAATAGCGCGACGACGGAATCGACCGCTCAAGCTGACACCCCACCCTGCCGCCTAGCGCCCAGCGCACCTCCGCCCGAACGCGCCCGACCACCGGCAGCGCGATCGCCAGCGTTGCGCCGGGCGCCAGCGGCTCGGTGCTGCGTGCCATCAGGCCCGACGGGGAGATGTTGACGATCAGCAGCGGCAACGCCGCGCCGTTATCTAGGGTCGCGCCGGCGCGATGGTAGACGCTGTCGCGCAACTCGCCGCGCGCGTCAAAACCGTTCCACACGGCATGAGATACAGACACGCGTTATCCCCTTATCCGTCACCTCAAGGGGCTACGGTCGCCGCGTGAAGCGATCGCCAACGGAAATGGTCAACACTGCATTGCCTATCGCGGGTTGCGCCACTAGCCGGCGACGAGCAGGCCGTGATGCTTCTTGCCGGCGGAGATACGGATCGGCTCGTCGCCAGGCGTGATGCTGGCGCCCTCGTCGGACACCTTCTCGCCGGAAACGCGCGCGCCGCCCTGCTTGATGAGTCGCCGCGCTTCGCCCTTCGATGCACAGAAGCCGAGCCCGACGAGCGCGTCCACGAGCGGCACCGCGCCGGATGCGGCGAAAGTTGGCAGCGCATCACCCCCCGTACCTTCCTCGAAGGTACGGCGCGCCGTTTCCGCGGATTGCTCCGCCGCCTCGCGCCCGCGGCACATCTCGGTCGCCTCATTGGCGAGCACGATCTTGGCCGCGTTGATCTCCGCCCCCTCCAGCGCCTCCAGCCGCGCGATCTCGTCCAGCGGAAGATCGGTGAACAGCCGGAGAAAGCGCCCGACATCGCGGTCGTCGGTGTTGCGCCAGAACTGCCAGTAATCGAAATGCGGCAGCTGGTCCTCGTGCAGCCACACGGCGCCGGCCATCGTCTTGCCCATCTTGCCGCCGTCGGCGGTGGTGATGAGCGGCGTCGTCACGCCGAACACTTCGGTGCCGTCCATGCGCCGCGCCAGCTCGACGCCGTTGACGATATTGCCCCACTGGTCGCTGCCGCCCATCTGGAGCCTGCATCCTTGCCGCTGCGCCAGTTCGCGGAAGTCATAGGCCTGCAGGATCATGTAATTGAATTCGAGGAAGCTCAGCGATTGCTCCCGATCGAGCCGCAGCTTCACCGAATCGAACGACAGCATCCGGTTGACCGAGAAATGCTGCCCCACTTCGCGCAGGAAGGGAATGTACTCGAGCGCGTCCAGCCACTCGGCATTGTCGAGCATGATCGCATCAGATGCGCCATCGCCGAATGTCAGGAAGCGTTCGAAGATGCGTTTGATCGAGGCGACGTTGGCCGCGATCCCCTCCTCGGCGAGCATCTTGCGCGCTTCGTCCTTGAAGCTCGGATCTCCGATCTTGCCGGTGCCCCCGCCCATCAGCACGATCGGCTTGTGCCCGGTCTGTTGCAGGCGACGCAGCAGCATGATCTGCACGAGACTGCCAACGTGCAGTGAGGGCGCGGTGGGATCGAAGCCGATATAGCCCGGCACCACCTGCTTCCGCGCCAGCGCATCGAGCGCGGCCGCGTCGGTCATCTGGTGGACATAGCCGCGCTCGGAAAGCAGGCGGAGCAGGTCGGACTTCAGCTCGGTCATAATGCGACGCGCGTTACACGCACCTCACCCGCGCGGCAATTGCGTCAGCGGATCGACCGGCCCGCGCCCGCGGCGCAGCTCGAAATGCACTTCCGGCCGATCGGCATATCCCGTCGCGCCGGAGAGTGCGACCGTCTGCCCTTTCCTCACCGCCTGCCCGCGCTGCACCAGCAGCCTGGAGGCGTGGCCGTACACGCTGGTCCACCCCTCGCCATGCTTGATGATAACCAGCCCGCCCATCGAGGTGATCGCGTCGCCGACATAGGCGACCGTGCCATCGGCCGCCGCGCGGATCGGCGTGCCGAGCGGGACGGCGATGTTGATCCCGTCGTTGCGCTCCCCGCTCGCGCCCGCGCCAAAGCGCTTCACGACCTGGCCGTCGACCGGCCAGAGGAAGCGGCCCGGGGCTGCCAGCGGGGCGGCGATGGCGGCGCTCGCGGGGAGCACGCGCCGCGGCGTGGTGGAGGGCGGGGCGGGGCGCTGATTCTCCGCGATCGCCGGTTCGCCGCCGGTGATGATATCGTCGATGTCGAGCCTGAACGCGGCGGCGCGCTCAGCGGCGCTGACCGGACGCTCGCCACCGGGTATGAGGATGCGCTGCCCGGCGCGCAGCACATAGGGCTCCGTCAGGTTGTTGGCCGCGACGATCCTAGACCATTCAATGCCATAGGCCCGCGCGATCGCGATGCCGGTCTGGCCCTGGCGTACGAGATAATAGCGGCCGGGCGGGATCGTCAGCCGTTGCCCGGTGCGGATGACATAAGGCGCGGACAGGCCATTGGCGGACGCGATCACCGGGGCGGCCGCGCCGGTGCGATCCTCGATAGCGCTGAGCGTATCGCCGGGGCGCACGACATAGGTTTGCGCCGCCACATAGCGCGCGTCGGTTTGCGCCCCGCGCGTTTCCCATGCCGGCCGCGGGGCGGGAAGCTGCTCGACCCGATCGGGCCGCGGGGCCGAACGCGGCACCGGCTGATAACGTGGCGGCGACGACGGCGGCGGCGGCGGCGCGGCGCGGCGGGGCGCGTCCACCTGCGGGATGCAGGCGCCGAGCAACAGGCAGGTCGCCAATGCGCTCAGCCGCTGCCGCATCCCGATCCTCCGTTTACAGATAGGCGTCGCCCAGCGCTTGTAGCGAGGCATCGTGCGTCAGGTCCAGATGCAGCGGCGTGACGGTGACATACCCCTCGGCCACGGCGGCAAGATCGGTGCCCGCCTCCAGCGCGTGTTCGATACGCCCGAGCGAGAGCCAGTAATAGGGAAAGCCGCGCGGATCGTCGCGCCGCTCGAACCGTGCGCGCCCGTAATCGCGCATTCCCTGCCGCACCACCCGCACGCCCTTCACCGCGTCGGCGGCGACCGGCGGGAAATTTATGTTCACCATGGTTCCCGGCACCCAGGGACGATCGAGCACGGGGCGCAGCACGCGTTCGCCCCACGCATCGGCGGCGGCGAAGGACACTTCGTCGCCCATGCCGGTATCGCCGTAACGCTGGCTCAGCGCGATCGCGGGGATGCCGGCGAGCGCCCCCTCCATCGCCGCCGCGACGGTGCCGGAATACATCACGTCCTCGGCAAGATTGGCGCCGCGATTGACGCCCGACAGGATCAGGTCCGGCCTTTCCGGCATCAGTTGCGCCAGCGCCATCATCACCGCATCGGTCGGCGTGCCCGCCACCGCGAAGCGCCGCGCATCGAACTGGCGCACGCGCAACGGGCGAGACAGGGTGAGCGAGCGACCCGCGCCCGATTGCTCCTCCGCCGGCGCCGCGATCCAGATATCGTCGGAAAGCGCCCGCGCGATCCGTTCCAGCACCTTCAGGCCCGGCGCGTGGATGCCATCGTCATTGGTGAGCAGGATGCGCATGTCAGCGCGGTTCCAGGCGGTCGATGCCGCCGAGATAGGGCTGAAGCACGTCCGGCACCGATACCGATCCATCCTCCTGCTGATAATTCTCCAGGATCGCGACGATCATCCGCCCGACGACCAGCCCCGAGCCGTTGAGCGTATGGACGAAGCGCGTCGCCTTTTCGCCCTCCGGCCGGAACCGGGCGTTCATGCGGCGCGCCTGGAAATCGGTGCACGTGGAGCAGGACGAAATCTCGCGATAGCGCCCCTGGCCCGGCAGCCACACCTCCAGATCGTATGTGCGCGCGGCGGTGAAGCCCATATCGCCGGTGCACAGCTTCATCCGGCGGAAGGGCAGGGCGAGCCGGGTCAGCACGTCCTCCGCCGCCGCTGTCATCCGCTCATGCTCGGCCTCGGACTGATCGGGGGTGACGATCGAGACCATCTCCGCCTTCTCGAACTGATGCTGGCGGATGAAGCCGCGCGTGTCGCGCCCCGCCGCGCCCGCTTCCGAACGGAAGCAGGGTGTGAGCGCGGTGAAGCGCAGCGGCAGTTCCTCCGCGGCGAGGATCTTCTCGCGCACGATATTGGTCAGGCTGACCTCGGCGGTGGGAATCAGCCAGCGGCCGTCGGTGGTCTCGAACAGATCCTCGGCGAACTTCGGGAGCTGCCCGGTGCCGAACATCGCCTCGCTTTTCACGAGCAGCGGCGGCGAGACTTCCTCATAGCCGTGCTCGCGGGTCAGCGTATCCAGCCCGAACTGGCCGAGCGCGCGCGCCAGCCGCGCCATCTGCCCGCGCACAAGCGTGAAGCGTGCGCCGGCGATCAGCGCCCCGGTCTCGAAATCCAGCCCCAGCGCCGGGCCGATCGCATCATGCTCCTTCGCCGCGAAGGCGAATTCCGGCCGCGTGCCGCGCTCGTGCACCAGCGCGTTATCGTTTTCGTCCGCGCCCTGCGGCACATCGGGTAGCGGGATATTGGGCAGAGCGGCGAGCAGATCGTCCAGCTCGCCACCCAGCCGCGCTTCCTCCGCCTCCAGTTCGGGCAGGCGTTGCTTGAGCGCGGTGACTTCGGCCATCAGCGCCGATGCGGTCGCCTCGTCCTTCGCCGCCTTGGCCGCGCCGATCGCCTTCGACGCATCGTTGCGCCGCGCCTGCCCGGTCTGAAGCTCGGTGATAAGCTCGCGGCGGCGACGATCTAGTTCGAGGATGACGGCGCTCTCGGCCCCTTTGCCGCGCTTCGCCATCGCGGCGTCGAAATCGGACGGATGCTCTCGGATCAGGCGGATATCGTGCATCCCCGCGCTATGACGGCGGCGGCGGGGGGAGGCAACCCGGGTGCGCCTCCCCGCGTTGCAGGCAGACGATATCCGCTTCACCAGCCAGGAGACCCGGCCATGCATCTTTCGCACAACGCGCTCATCCTCGTCGCCGATGGCCGCAAGATGCTGCTGCTGCGCAATGAGGGCGACGTGCCGCACCCCAATCTCGTCGTCGAACAGCATCGCGAGCAGGACAATCCGGCCGCGCACGAGCAGGGATCGGACCGCCCCGGCCGCTCGTTTTCAAGCGTCGGCTGGGGTCGCAGCGCGTATAGCGAAACCGATTATCATCAGCTCGCGGAGGATAAATTCGCTGCCGAAGCGGCGGACATGCTTCGCACCCGCGCGCTGTCTAACGATTATGAGTCGCTGATCGTCATCGCGCCGCCGCGCACGCTCGGCGAGTTGCGCAAGCATTATCACAAGGCGGTAAGCGAGCGCCTGGGGGGAGAGATCGCCAGCGATCTCACCGGGCATACGGTCGCGGATATCGAGCGCGCGATCGCGGCGGCCTGACGCCGGTCAGGCGGCTGCGGCCGCCTTGCGCGCCAGGCGACGACGCGCGACCAGCCCGGCTGCCGCGGCGCCGAACAGCAACACCATCGGCGGGGCGGGAACGGGCGTGGGATTGCCGCTGCTCGACCCGCTGCTGCCGTGATGCCCGCCGTTCGAGCTCCACCCGCCGTTGGACGACCAGCCGCCGTTCGAGCTCCACCCCTTCGAACTGGAGCCATAGGACGAGCTGGAAGTGGACGACGATGTCGACGTGCTCGACCCGTTCGAGCTGGAGCTGGTCGAGGTCGAGACGTTGCCGCTCGAGCTCGACGAGGTCGAGGTGGATGAGGACACGTTCCCGCTCGACGACGAGGAGACATTCCCGCTGGACGACGAGGATACGTTGCCGCTCGACGATGAGGTGCTGCTGACGTTCCCGCTGGAGGACGTGCTGCTCACGTTGCCGCTCGACGTGGACGAAGTGCTGCTCACCCCGCCGGTGGATGTCGACGAGGAGGATCCGCCGGTCGAGGACGAGACGTTGCCGCTCGATCCGCCCGAGGAAGTCGAGCTTGACGTGGAGCCGCCGCTCGAGCTGGTCGATCCGCCGCTGGAGCTCGACGTGGAGGAAACGACGATTCCGCTCGATCCGCCGCCGCTGCCGCCGAAGAAACCGCCGGCGAAGAAGCCGCCGCCAAATCCACCCCCGAATCCGCCACCGATGATCGCGGGCGGCGCGGACGGGCCGGTGCTGGCCAGCATTTCAGGCGCGGGCGGCAGCGGGACCGGCGGCGACTGGGTGGAGACCGTGACGACCGTGGGTTCGCAGGTGCGCGGGGCCGGGCGCAACCGGGTCCGCGCGGCGACGCGCTCGACGGGGCGCCGGACAGGCTTCTTCGCGATGCGCTTCTTGCTGAATTCGGTGCGCGGCTTGGAGCTTTCCGCCACATGCACCGCGCCCCCGCCAACTATTGCGCCACTGGCGGCTACCGCCGCGAGTTTTGCCAAGGCCATCCGCACAGACATGGTTCGTCTCTCTTGTCTCTTTCGGCGACGTACTCCCGCCGCTGTCCCATCGCGTCTCGCACTGCCGCTACCGGACAAGTGCAAAACAAAGATTTAAGCGCAATATCATTTACCACGATTACGCATGCCCCGACGCAACACTATCCAATAAAAGCAGCGTCCGGCCGCCAGCCGTTTCATTCCGAGACAGTATTTGGCCGCGCGACGGGCATCTCGCACCCTGCGGGGTTCAGCCGCGGGAAAGGCAAAGCGGCTCAAGAAGATGATCCACAGTTTCAGTTGCCGTGGTCGCTTGTTTGCTCCTCCGTGCGTGATTATAGGCGCGCTCTGACAGTGCACGGCGGCACAAATCGCCGGCACCGGCGGGGAGAAGATCGATGGCGACGGCGTACGATCGAACGGGCAAGGGCGACGATGGCCACGACGCGGCCAATGACGGCGGCGGTTACCGGCCGAGCCCCGACGAACCGTTCATGGGCGAGCGGCAGCGGGCGTATTTCCGCGCCAAGCTGCTCGACTGGAAAGAGGCGATCCTGCGGGAGGCGCAGGGCACGCTGTCGCAGCTTCAGGTCGATTCCATGCGCGAGGCCGATCTGAACGATCGCGCCTCCAGCGAAACCGACTGGTCGATCGAATTGCGCACCCGCGATCGCCAGCGCAAGCTGATCGCGAAGATCGAGGCGGCGCTGCGCCGCATCGACGACGGCGAATATGGCTATTGCGAAGTGACGGGTGAGCCGATTAGCCTGGGCCGGCTGGAGGCACGGCCGATCGCGACGATGACCGTCGAGGCGCAGGAGCGTCACGAACGGCAGGAAAAGGTCTCGCGCGAGGACTGATAACGTCAAGATCGAGGAACGGCCGATGAGGATGTTGGCAATTCGGCAAGATTTGACGGCTAATTGACGTGGTCATGAAGCATCTCGGCAAGAACGAATTTGCCGACGCGGTCTCGGCCGGCGGCGGCGATGGCGGTGAGCGCGGGCGCGCGAGCGTCCAGCTCGGTGCGAGGCTGCGCATGGGCGACGCGAAGCGCGCGATCAAGGTGAGCGTCCGCAACCTGTCTCCCGGCGGGCTGATGGCGGAACTACCCCGCCCGCTGGCGCCCGATGCCCCGGTCGAGGTGGAACTGGCCGGTATCGGCTGGGTCGCAGGGCGAGTCGCCTGGCAGACTCAGGGCCGCGCCGGTATCGCGTTCGATCGCGAGATCGACCCGGTGCTGCTCGCTACCGCGACAGACTGAGGCCGTTCACCTGACCAGACGGCAAGCCGCCGCACAGGCCGTGCGTGGCGAGCGGGCGAACCCGCGCCGGAACGCGTCGATGTAATTCGGACAACGCCAGCCGGCCCGATCCGTCCGGCGCGGCCATCAGGGCGAGGATCAGCGTTGCGCGGCCGAAGACAGTGCGGCTTTCCATGGCCGCGCGAGCCCGTGATACAGGCGTTCCTTGCAAACCAGCGCCGAAACGGCGTGCGCGATCAGCGCCGCGAAGAACAATGGCAGGATCAGCCCGCGGCTGGCGGTGGCCTCGACGATGATGATCACCGCGGTCAGCGGCGCGCGAACGACGCCGGTGAAATAGGCGACCATTCCGAGCAAGACGACAGCACCGCCCGGCTCGCCCGGGAAGAGCGGGCGGAGTAGCGCACCAAGACCGGCGCCAGTCGCAAGAGACGGTGCGAAGATGCCGCCGGGCAGGCCCGATGACGCCGTCGCCAGCGTCGTCGCGAACTTGGCCGGGCCGAACCAGTACGGCGCATTGGTTCCATCGATGATCGCGCGCGCCGCCGAATAGCCGGTGCCCCACGTCAATCCCGTCGCGACGCCCAGCAGCGCCACCAGCATGCCGCAGCCCAGCGCCCACAGGATGGGGCGGCCGCTCAGAAACGGAAGCCAGCGCGCGCGCGCGGCGCCCATGCCGAGCAGCGCGCGCGCGAACAGGCCACCTGTCAGCCCGCCGAGAATGCCCGCGACGGGCGCGATTCGCAGCACCGCGCCGGCGTTCATCGTTTCGCCTACCGCGCCGAAATAGATATAGTCGCCCGACAGACCCAGGCTGACCATGCCGGCGATCAGGATCGTCGTCATCACAAGCAGCGCGACGCGCTGTTCGTACGCGTCGGCCAGTTCCTCGATCGCGAAGGTCACGCCGGCCAGTGGCGTGTTGAAGGCGGCGGCGACGCCCGCTGCACCGCCGGCGATAATCATCGAGGCGCGCATCGGCACCCGGAATATCCGGTGGTGGAAGGCCAGAATCGCCGCCGATATCTGCACTGTCGGGCCTTCGCGCCCCACCGATCCGCCACAAAGCAGCGCGGCGATCGTGAAGACGCCCTTCATCAGCGCCGCCTTCAGCGACAGCAGCAATTTCTCGGCACGCGACGGATCGTGCGCCGCCGCGATGACCTGCGGTATTCCGGACCCGGCGGTTTCCGGCGCGAAACGCCGCGTGGTCCACGCGATGCCCGCAAAGCCGAGCGGGGTGAGGATCAGGGGCGCCCACCAGTACGCATGGGTGAGGGCGAGGAAGGTGCCGTTCGCCGCGTCCGCCAGCCTGGCGAACAGCAGCGCGGCCAGCCCGATCGAGATCGCGCCGGTGCCCATCGCGATGCGGCGGCGGCCCCGCGCCGATGCCGGGCCGTAGCGCCGCACCAGTATCCACCAGCGTCTGTTGACCGATGCGTTCATCGCCGAGCACCTAAGCGCCCGCCCATGCGAGTGCCACCCTGTTTGTCGGCAACGCCCGCGCAACCCCCGGCTCGCCGGCGCCTCGCGCGATTGGATTGGAGCATCGCGCGGCGATGCGCTAGACAGGGGTGGAGGAGAAAATCGATGGTCAATGTGACGCCGGCCGATCTTCACCACCTCGTCGTTCTGGCGCATCCCGCCGAGGCAAGCTTCAACCACGCGGTCGCCGCCGCTTATGCCGATGCCGTGCGCGAATGCGGCCAGTCCGTCACCATCCGCGATCTTTATCGAACCGGCTTCGATCCGCTGCTTCGCGCGGAAGAACGCCCCGAGGCCGCGGACTTTCACCTCTCGCCGGACGTGCGGCAGGAACTGGCGCTGGTGGGCGACGCGGGCGCCATCACGCTCGTCTATCCGATCTGGTTCGGGATGCCGCCGGCGATCATCGTCGGCTATATCGATCGCGTGCTGGGCGCCGGGCTCACCGCCACCGCGATCCGGCACGACCGCCCGAGCGAGACACTGCAGAACAAACAGTTCGTGCTGCTCACCACCTCCGGCGCGACGCTGCCGTGGCTGGCGGAGCGCGGGCAATGGGAGGGGATGCGCGAGGCATTCGACACCTATCTCGAAACGATCTTCTCGTTCGAAACCGTGGAGCACGAGCATCTCGATTCGATCGTCGCACCGCTTTCGCCGGACTATGCGGGCCAATGCCTCGAGCGGGTTGCCGAGCGCGCGAGGCTGACCTGCAGCGTGATGCTCAGCAAGGCGCACGAGCGACAGAAAACCGAAAAGCTGGCGCGACTGAGCGGCGAGTGAATCCGCGGCCGGCATGATCTTGCACGCCGCTCGGGCCGCTCCACGCAAATCGCGGGGAGATCTGCGGCGGAGCGTGCCAGTACCGTCGCCAGACCCGCCATTGAACCTTGCAGGCGTAATGTATAGACATAACGGCGGGTAAGGGATGGCGTGATGCGGCAGACGGAAACGGTCCTTCATTTCGCGCGCGCGCTGCTGCCGGCCGGCTGGGCGCGCGATGTGCGCGTCGCGATCGCGAACGGAACGCTGGCGGCGATCGATGTGGGCGTGGCGCCACGCGCCGGCGATTCCCGCAATGCGATCGCGCTGCCGGGCATGCCGAACCTCCACAGCCACGCGTTTCAGCGCGGCATGGCGGGACTGGCGGAGTCGCGCGGCGAGAGCGCCGACAGCTTCTGGACGTGGCGCGCCGTGATGTATCGGTTCGCGGACCGGCTGACGCCGGACCAACTCGCGGCGATCGCGGCGATGGCCTATGTCGAGATGCTGGAGACCGGCTTCACCCGGGTCGGCGAATTTCACTACCTTCATCATGATCCGGCGGGCGCGCCCTATGCGAATCGGGCGGCGATGGCGGAAGCGATCGTCGCGGCGGCGGCGGAAACCGGCATCGGGCTGACCCTGCTGCCCGTATTCTACGCGCACGGCGGCTTCGGCGGGGCGGCGCCGATCGAGGGGCAGCGCCGTTTTCTGCACGACATCGACGGCTACGCGCGATTGCTGGACGAGAGCCGTTCCGCCGCGCGGCCGTTGTCAGACGCGCGTGTCGGCATCGCTCCGCACAGCCTGCGCGCAGTGACGCCCGAGCAACTCGCGCTGCTCGAGCGTCTCGCCGGGGACGCGCCGATCCACATCCACATCGCCGAGCAGGTCCGCGAGGTGGAAGACTGCCTCGCATGGAGCGGCGCGACGCCGGTGCAATGGCTGCTGGGCAATGCGCCCGTCGATGATCGCTGGTGCCTCGTCCATGCCACGCACATGACCGAAGCCGAGACACTGGCGCTGGCGCGCAGCGGCGCGGTGGCCGGACTGTGCCCGATCACCGAGGCCAATCTGGGCGACGGGATCTTTCCGGCCGCCGAATATCTGGCCGCCGGCGGCCGGATCGGCATCGGCTCGGATTCGAACGTGCTGATCGATATGACGGAGGAGGTGCGCGTCCTCGAATATGGTCAGCGGCTGACGCGGCGGCTGCGCAACGCGCTGGCCAGCGACCGCACGCGATCGACCGGGCGCGCCCTGTTGGCGTCGGCGCTGGCGGGAGGTGCACAGGCGCTCGGCGCATCGGCGGCGCTGGCGCCGGGCAATGCCGCAGACATCGTATCGCTCGATGCAGCGCATCCGGCGTTGCTCGCCCGCGACGATGATGCGTTGCTCGATTCGCTGATCTTCGCGGCAGGCCGCGGCGCGATCGACGGCGTGTGGCGGCGCGGCGAGCAATTGGTATCCGGAGGCCGGCATCGCGCCCGCGCTGGTGTGGAAGCCGGCTTTCGGGAGGTGCTGGAAGCGATCCTCGCCAACAGCTGAGGGCGATGCCGCGCGCCAGGGATGGGATCGCCTGCCGATCGCGCGCCCGGCCAGACGGGGAGGCCGGGGGACGGCCCGCGCCCACAGGTTGCGTCAGGGGAGTCGGCCGCCGCCACGGAAATTCCGCCGGGTAGCGCCCGGCAATGGTACGGGTGGTCGGACTCGAACCGACAAGTTGTTGCCAACGGCGGATTTTGAGTCCGCTGCGTCTACCAATTCCGCCACACCCGCGTGCCGATTGGCGCTTAAATGGCCAAAAGGATCGACTTCGCCGAGCCTATAGGCGAGCCGTGGCGGGAATTCCAGCCACGAACCGCATGTCGAAAACCGATTGGCGCGCAGGCGCCTGCCGATCCGCGCGCATGATGCGGTTCCGGCGCTGGCAGACCGCCAAAAGTCGAGATTATCACGGCTTTTACCGTTGGGCGGCTAGCGATGGCTGCGAACGGGAGTGAAGATCGATGGCAATTCAGGGGGAAGTGCGCAGCGGCCATGCGCGGGCGGCGTTGATCGTTGCCGCATTGTTCGTCGCGGTGCGGCTTATCGTTCTGGCGCTTGGCCAACGCTTCGATGCGGACAATCTGACGAGCTGGATGCAGATCGCGGACCTTGCGCTGCTGCGGGAGCATCTGTGGCGCACGCTCTGGTATCTTCACAGCCAGCCGCCGTTGTTCAACCTGATGATCGGCCTGGCGCTTCGGGCGGGGCCGGCGGGATTTCCGTGGGTGATCGGCGTGATCTACGCGATCGTGACGCTGGGCGGGATTCTTGCGGTCCAGGCGCTCGTGCGCGATCTGACGGGCCGCCCGCGGCTCGCCTTCATCGTGGCGGCATGGCTGTGCGTGTCACCCGCCGTGCTCCTGTTTTCCCAGAAGCTTTATTATGACGGGCTGGTGCCGTGGCTGCTGTGCATGGCGCTGTGGGGAATCCATGCCGGGCTGGCGCGCCGCTCGGCAGGCTGGCTGTTCTTCGGCTTCGCGGCGCTGGCGACGACGACGTTGCTGCGTTCGATGATTCATCCGGCGCTGTTCGTCGCGGTGCTTGCGATCGCCCTGCTGGCCGGCGCGGGGCTTCGGCGGCGGGTGGCGCTGGCGGCGGCATTGCCCGCGATGGCGATCGGCGCGGTGATGCTGAAGAACGTCGTGGTTTTCGGCTCCACGGCGCTCAGCAGCTGGGCGCCGCTCAACGTCGATCACACCACGGTCGATCGCCTTCCGCTCGCCACGCGCGTGGCGATGATCCGGGACGGGCGGCTGTCGCGCTTCGCCGTGGTGCAGGGCTTCTCGCCGCCGCCGGTGTATCTCGCGATGCTGCCGCCGATCCCGCCGACTGGCGAGCCAAGCCTCGACAACCTGCGCAAATCGACCGGTGAGGATAACTGGAACCACATCCTGTACACGAAAATCGGTGCCGCGCGCACACGTGACGCGATGGTGGGGCTGGCGGCCGACCCGGGCGGTTTCGCCGGGGTGCTCGCGACCTCGCTCTACCATTTCAACCGACCGCCGAGCGAGTTCAAGGGCCTGGAGCGGAACCGTGCGGTGATCGCGCCATGGGAGCGTGCCGCCAACGCGATCGTCGGGCTTCAGCCGGCGGCGTGGCTTGGCCGGACCGACGATCCGGCGCGCACTGCGGCGCCGCTGATGCAGATATCGTTGACCGCGCTCGCCGGGTTGCTGCTGTTCGTCGCGTTCGGCGTTTCCGTCTGCGTGCGGCTGATCGCGCTGCTGCGCGCCCGCGCCTTAGCAAACATGGCGCCCGCGCTGGCGATCGAGGCGGTTCTCCTGCTGCTGGGCGGGTGGGTGATCGCGATCTCCAGTTCGTTCGACGTGTGGGAGAATAATCGCGCGCGTTTCGACATCGGGCCGGTGCTGACGATCGGGGCCGTGATCTGCGCCGTGCGGCTGTACGACCGCTGGCGCGCGCGCCGGCAGACCGGGCAATCGTCTTAACCCAGGTTATATCGCCTGCGTTCCAATCCCCGCTTTCTTGCCATAAGCGGCGATTTCTCTATGCCGCACGTTGCATGCCGATGGCTCTTCGGCGCAGAACGCCCGGATGCAGATGACGAACGCGACCCAGCGGCCAACGCCGGTTTCGAAATCCGGCCTGGACGCCCGCACTGCGCTGGGGCTCGCGGTGATGATCCTGTTCTTCATCGCCACCGGCGCCATCGCCTTCTTCAACGTGCGGGGACTTTCAGACGATGCGGTGCAGCTTCAGAAGTCGCATACGATCATCCGCTCGATCGACGATCTGCTTTCCGTCGTGCAGGATGCCGAAACGGGGCAGCGCGGTTATCTGTTGACCGGCAACGAACGCTATCTGGAACCCTATCGCGACGCGGTCGCGGGGCTGGACGGCCGCATCGACCACATCGCCTCACTCACCGCAGGCAACCCCATCGAAACGGCGCGGCTGGTGGCCCTGCGGCGCCATATCCGCAGCAAATTCGCCGAGCTGAAAGAGACGATCGACGTTCGCCGCACGCAGGGCGCCGCGCCGGCTATCGCGATCGTCAACAGCGATCGCGGCAAGGCGGAGATGGATGCGATCCGCGAGCAGCTCGAGGTGATGCTGCAGGAAGAAACGCGGCTGCGGCGCGAAGGCGTCGTGGCGATGGACGCGGCGTATCAGGTGGCACGGCTCAGCATCCTCATTACCTGTATCGTCGGGGTGGCGCTGACGCTGTTCATCGGGGTTCTGATCCGCCGCGCCGCACTGGCGCGGGCGCGGCGGGATTGGCTCCAGTCCGGGCAGGTGGGACTGGCGTCGGCCGTGATCGGCGATCTCGGCACCGCGCAGATCGGCGACAATATCCTGGCATTTCTGGTGCGCTTCCTGGATGCGCAGGCGGGCGCGGTGTTTATCGGCGACGGCAGCAATTATCGCCGCGTCTCGACCTATGGCGTGCCGCCCGACGCCACGATCGTCGAAGCGTTTTCACGCGGCGAAGGATTGCTCGGACAGGTCGCGGTGGATGGCGCGTCGGTGGTGATCGGCGATGTGCCGGATGGTTATCTGACGATCGGCTCGGCGCTGGGGCGCGATCGCCCGCGTCATCTCGCCATTGCGCCCGCGGCTGCCGATGGCCTTGTGCAGGGCGTGATCGAACTCGGCTTCCTGCGCCCGATCGACGATCGCACGCTGGAACTGCTTGGCGAAGTGGCGGGGCCGCTGGGCGTCGCCCTGCGCTCTGCCCGGTATCGCGCGGAATTGCAGAACCTGCTGGAGGAAACGCAGCGCCAGTCCGAGGAAATGCAGGTCCAGAGCGAGGAACTGCGCGTTTCGAACGAGGAACTGGAAGAGCAGGGGCGCGCGCTGCGCGAATCGCAGACGCGACTGGAGCAGCAACAGGCGGAACTTGAGCAGACCAACGTCCAGCTCGAGGAACAGGCGCAGCGGCTTGAGGTGCAGCGCGACAAGCTCGCGCTTTCCAATGCCGCAGTGGAGCTGAAGGCGCGCGAACTGGAACAGGCCAGCCAGTACAAGTCCGATTTCCTCGCCAACATGTCGCACGAACTGCGCACGCCGCTCAATTCGTTGCTGATCCTCTCCAAGCTGCTCGGCGACAACCCTGACGACAATCTCTCCGACGAGCAGGTGAATTACGCCCGCACGATCCATTCGTCGGGGAATGATCTGCTCGGCCTCATCAACGACATCCTCGATCTGTCGAAGATCGAGGCGGGGCATGTTCAGGTGCAGCCGGAAACGGTGGAAATGGAACGGCTGGCGAAAGACCTGCGTGCGTTGTTCCAGCCGGTCGCCGACGAGAAGGGACTGGCGCTCGATATCGTCATCGCGCCGGATTGCCCGCCGACGATCGATACCGATCGGCAGCGGCTGGAGCAGATCCTGAAGAACCTGCTCTCCAATGCGTTCAAGTTCACCGAGACCGGCAGCGTGCGGGTGTCGATCGATCGCGTCGCGGATGATCGGATCGCGCTCGCCGTCACCGATACCGGCATCGGCATCACCGCGGAGCATCAGCGCAGCATCTTCGAGGCGTTCCAGCAGGCCGATGGCACGATCAGCCGGAAATACGGCGGCACCGGCCTTGGCCTTTCGATCTCGCGTGAGCTGGCGCGGCTGCTCGGGGGCGCTATCACACTGACCAGCGCGGAGGGCGAGGGCAGCACCTTCACCGTCACGATCCCGTCCACCTATGATCCCGCGCACGTCGCGCCGCGCGAGCCCGCGGCGCCTGTTGCCGCACCGGCCGCCCCGGCTCGCGTTGACACGTCGTCACTACCGCGCGTCGCCGTGCGCCCGCGACGCATCGAGGACGATCGCGATCAGCTGGCCGACGCGCGCCGCATCCTGCTGGTTGTGGAAGACGATACCACATTCGCCGGGATCGTCCGCGATCTATCGCGCGAGATGGGCTTCCAGACGCTCGTCGCCGGCACTGCGGAAGAGGCGCTCGCGCTGGCACGGAGCCACCGGCCAAGCGCGGTCGTCCTCGACGTGGGGCTGCCCGATCAGTCCGGCCTGGCGGTGCTTGACCGGCTGAAGCGGGACGTGGCGACGCGGCATATCCCGGTTCACGTGGTATCCGGCAGCGATCATACGCAGACCGCGCTGTCGCTCGGTGCGATCGGCTATCTCAAGAAGCCGGTGAAGCGCGAGGATCTGGCCGGGGTGCTGGAATCGCTGGCCTCCACGCTGACCCGCACCGTGCGGCGCGTGCTGATCGTCGAGGACGACGCGCGCCAGCGAGATGCGGTGGCAAAGCTCCTGTCGTCGGGCGAGGTGGAGACAGTCGGCGCGGGCACGGCGGCAGAATGCCTGGAGCGGCTGGAGCAGCAGACGTTCGATTGCATGGTGCTCGATCTGTCGCTGCCCGACGCGACCGGCTTCTCGCTGCTGGAGACGCTGAGCGCGGATGGCACGCACGCCTTCCCGCCGGTGATCGTCTATACCGGGCGCGATCTTTCGCCTGACGAGGAGCAGCGCCTGCGCCGCTATTCGGATTCGATCATTATCAAGGGCGCGCGTTCCCCCGAGCGGCTGCTCGACGAAGTTTCGCTGTTCCTTCATCAGGTGGTCAACGACCTGCCGCTCGAACAGCAGAAAATGATCCAGAAGGCGCGCAGCCGCGACGCCATTCTGGAAGGGCGCCGTATCCTCATCGTCGAGGATGACGTGCGCAACGTCTATTCGCTGACCAACATCCTCGAACCGCGCGGCGCGCGGGTGGAGATCGCGCGCAACGGGCAGGAGGCGCTCGACGCGCTCGAAAAGGCATCCGCCGACCCGGCCGCGGCGATCGATCTGGTGCTGATGGACGTGATGATGCCGGTGATGGACGGCCTAACCGCGACGCGCGCGATCCGCGACGACGAGCGCTGGCGCAAGCTGCCGATCATCACCCTCACCGCCAAGGCGATGCCCGACGATCAGGAACGCTGCATCGAGGCGGGCGCGAACGATTACATGGCCAAGCCGCTGGACGTGGACAAGCTGCTCTCGCTCGTCCGCGTCTGGATGCCGCGCTAGGCCGCCGCCGATGCGCGACGAGATCGAGGATATCGAGATCGAGCTGCTGCTCGATGCGCTGTTCCGGCGATATCATTATGATTTTCGCAACTACGCGCGCGCATCGGTCAAGCGGCGGCTGCGGCAGGCGCGCGAGCAGCTCGGCTTCCGCAATTTCTCCGCCATGCAGGAGGCGCTGCTTCACGAGCCGGCGATGCTGACGACGCTGCTCGGTTATCTCACGGTGCAGGTGAGCGAGATGTTTCGCGATCCGCTCTATTTCCGTGCGCTCCGCGAAAAGGTGGTGCCGCACCTGCGCACCTATCCCTCGCTGCGGATCTGGATTGCGGGGTGCAGCAGCGGCGAGGAGCTTTATTCCTTCGTGATCCTGTTCCGCGAGGAGGGGCTTGAGGAACGAACGCTGTTCTACGCAACCGACATCAACCCGGAGGCGCTGAAGATCGCATCGAGCGGCATCTATTCCCTGGACCGGATCAAGGCGTTCACCGAAAACCATCAGAAATCCGGCGGAAAGACCTCGCTCTCCGATTATTACAGCACGGCCTATGGCGCGGCGGCGTTCGACAAGACGCTGCGCGATCGCGTCGTATTCTCCGACCACAGCCTCGTCACCGATGCGGTATTCGCGGAGATGCACCTGATCTCCTGCCGCAACGTGCTGATCTATTTCGATCGCCCGCTGCAGAACCGCGCGATCGGGCTGTTCCGCGAGTCCCTGGCACGCAACGGCTTTCTCGGGCTGGGCGCGAAGGAGAGCCTGCGTTTCTCCGAGCACGCGGGCTCTTTCACCGATTTCGTGCGCGACGAGAAAATCTACCAGAGACGCGAGCCGTGAGCGCCGCACGGATCGAGGCGGTGGTGATCGGCGCTTCCGCCGGCGCGGTGGAGGCGCTGTCCGCGATCCTGCCGCGTCTGCCGGTCGATTATCCACTCGCGGTGATCGTGGTGGTGCATGTGCCCTCGGACCGGCGCAATGTTCTCGCGGCGTTGTTCCGATCGAAATGCCGCATCGACGTGTGCGAGGCGGAGGACAAGGAGCCGGTCGCGGCGGGCAAGGTCTATTTCGCGCCGCCCGACTATCACCTGCTGGTGGAGGGCGATCGCACGCTGTCGTTGTCGGCCGACGATCCGGTGCTCTATTCCCGGCCCTCGATCGATGTGCTGTTCGAAAGCGCCGCGGACGCTTATGGTCCCGCGCTGGCTGGCGTGGTGCTTACCGGCGCCAATCAGGATGGCGCGCGCGGATTGGCGGCGGTGGCCGAGGCCGGCGGCATCGTGATGGTGGAGGATCCGGCGACCGCCACCGCATCAACAATGCCGGCGGCGGCGCTGCACGAATGCCCCGCCGCACGGCCATTGTCTCTCGACGCGATCGCGTCCTGTTTGCTTGATTTCGGAGGAATTTAAGAGGCTTGATGGAGCGGGTTAATTTTCTCCTGGTCGATGATCTGGAAGGCAATCTCCTTTCGCTGGAGGCGTTGCTGCGTGGCGATGATGTGACCGTGCTGAAAGCGCGATCGGGGGAGGCGGCGCTCGAGCTGCTGTTGCACCATGATGTCGCGCTGGCGCTGCTCGATGTTCAGATGCCGGGCATGGACGGGTTCGAGCTGGCCGAATTCATGCGCGGCAACGAGCGGACCCGGCATATCCCGATCATCTTCGTGACGGCGGGGAGCGCCGACCAGCAGCGCCGCTTTCGCGGCTATGAGGCTGGCGCGGTTGATTTCATCCAGAAGCCGATCGAGCCGGATATACTGCGCAGCAAGGCGCGGATCTTCTTCGATCTCTACCGCCAGCGGCGGCGGCTCGCCGAGAAGCGCGACCAACTCGAGGCGCTGACCGCGGCACTGCGCGATGCCGATCGCCGCAAGGACGAGTTTCTCGCGATGCTGGGGCATGAACTGCGCAACCCGGTGGCGGCGCTGAGCGGCGGCCTGCACCTGCTCAATCGCCGCGACACCGGCGAGCATACCGCCGCGATCCGCGAGCAGATGGGGCGGCAGCTCACGCACCTTTCGCGCCTCATCGAGGATCTTCTCGATATCTCGCGGATAAGCGAGGGCAAGATATCGCTCCAGCGCGAGCGGATCGACCTGTGCGAGGTGGTCAGAACCGCCGTTGAGATGAGCCGGCAGGGCTTCGAGGCGAGCGAACTGGAATTCAGCGAGGAACTGCCGCCGTCGCCGGTGTGGCTGATCGCCGATCACACGCGGCTGGCGCAGGTCATCGGCAATCTGCTGATCAATGCCGCGAAATACACCCCGCCCGGCGGTGCGGTCGCGCTGAAGGTGCGTTGCGATGCGAGCCATGCGGAGATCGTCGTGGCCGACACGGGGATCGGGATTCCGATCGAGATGCAGTCGCGCATCTTCCAGATATTCGAGCAGGTCGAGGATCACCGCATCCGCGCGCAGGGTGGACTTGGCATCGGGCTGGCGCTGGTGAAGCAGCTCGTCGCACTGCACGAGGGAACCATCGCGGTGGAAAGTGGCGGGCCGGGCGCGGGCAGCACCTTCACCGTAAAGGTGCCGCTCGCGCCGGTTGCGTCCGATGCCTGATCGAGGGTGCGCCCGGCGTGGATGACTGTTAGGATACTGCAATGACAGCGGCGGGCATCCTTGGGCTGGCGGCAAGCGTCAGCCTGTTGAGCGGATGGCGCCTGTATGTCTGCGTGTTCGTCACGGGGCTTGCGATGCATTTCGGCTGGATCGCGATGCCGGCCCATCTCCATGCGCTGGATGTGTTTGCCAATCCCTGGGTGATCGCTGTCGCGGGCGTCGGCGCGGTGGCCGAATTCTTCGCGGACAAGGTGATGTGGATCGATAGCGCGTGGGATTCCGTCCACACGCTGATCCGCCCGGTCGGCGGGGCGCTGCTCGCGCTCGCCATCGTCGATCCCGGCGATCCGACGTGGCAGGTTATCGCGGTGTTGCTCGGCGGCGGCGCGGCGTTACTGACGCATGGTGCAAAGGCCGGCACCCGGGCGGTGGCCAATGCCAGCCCGGAGCCGTTCTCGAATATCGCCCTGTCAACCGGTGGAGACATTGCCACCACCGGGCTGCTGCTTACCGCCTTCGCCAGCCCGTGGGCGGCGATCGCGGTGGCCGTCATGGTCGTTGTCGTGGCGGTCGCGGTGCTGGTGTTGCTGCGGAGTTTCTATCGCCGCGTCGTCCGCAAACGCGGTACGCCTGCGCGCTGAGATCAGCGCTCGGCGCGCGCCTGCATCACGCGCCGGCCATCGGCGGCGAACGCGCCCAGTTCGATCCCTTCGCCATCGCTCTTCATCGCCAGATGCAGCGTCTCGCTCGCGATCGCGGGTGAAATGCCGCGGAAGGAGAACGTGCGCAGGGCATGATCGCCAAGCTCGCGCCGCGCCAGCTCCAGCAACAAGGTCGCCGTGAGCGGCGCCTGCACCACCAGCCCGCGATATCCCTCTTTCGATGTGGCATAAGCTAGATCGTAGTGGATGCGATGGCTGTTGAAGGTGAGCGCCGAATAGCGGAACAACAACGCTGGCGATGGCGCGATCGTGCGTACCGTGCCCCATGCCGCCGCATCGAACCTGCCGGCCCCGGCAGGCGGGGGAGCCGGCGGCGCATCCTTGGCCGCGGCCTCGCGATAGACGATCGACTGCACCTCTCGCACCGCAAGCACGCCGTCAGCGAGCACATCGTGCGCGACATCGACGAAGACGAGCTCGCCGGACGCCCCGTGCTTCTGCGACACCGACAGGATACGTGATTGCCGCGTCACCCTGTCATCGACGCGCAGCGGCCTGGCGAATTCCATCCGGCTCGATGCCCACATCCGGCGTGGCAACGTTACAGGGGGAAGGAAGCTGCGCGTGCCGAGATCACGGCGCGGATGCCCGTCCGGGCTCAGCATCGCGGTGGGCGCATCGGGGAGGCACAGGCACCAATGGTAGCCAACCGGCACCGAGCCATCATGCGGGATGGCGCGATCGAGCGTCGCGCACCAGCGTGTCACGGCGCCCAGATCCACCCGGTCGGTCTGTGTGTCGCTGCGGCCGGTCCACGCGCTCCAGTCGTCCATCATGTCCTCTCCGGTTAGCGCTCAGGCGGCGCGTTCGAAGATCGCTGCTATCCCTTGTCCGCCGCCGATGCACATGGTTTCTAGACCGTAGCGCCCGTCGCGGCGTTGCAGCTCGCGGGTGAGATTGGCGAGGATGCGACCGCCGGTCGCGCCGATCGGATGGCCCAGCGAAATGCCGGAGCCGTTGACGTTGAGGATCTCGTTGCGGCTGTCGTCCTCCGACCAGCCCCAGCCCTTGAGCACGGCCAGCACCTGCGGCGCGAACGCTTCGTTCAGCTCGACGAGATCGATATCGCCCCAGCCCAGGCCGTTGCGGGCGAACAATCGCTCGACCGCCGGCACCGGGCCGATCCCCATGCGCGCGGGGTCGCAACCCGCGGCGGCGGCGCTGTGGAACCAGGCGATCGGCTCCAGCCCCAGCTCTTCCAGCTTGTCCTCCGCGACGACGAGACAGGCGGCGGCGGCGTCATTCTGCTGGCTGGCGTTGCCGGCAGTGACGATCGCGCCCGGGATCGCCTTCGCCTCCAGCGGCTTCAGCGCGCCCAGCGTCGCCAGGCTGGCATCGGCGCGATACCCTTCGTCATGCGCGAAGATCACCGGATCGCCCTTGCGCTGCGGCACCGGAACGGGAACGAGTTCGTCATCGAACAAGCCGTTGGCCCATGCCGCAGCGGCGCGCTGGTGCGAGCGGACGGCATAGGCATCGGCCGCCTCGCGCGAAATGCCGTAATCGCGCGCGAGGTTTTCGGCCGTCTCGATCATCCCGCTGATGACGCCGAACCGCTCGATCGGCTGCGACATCAGCCGCCCGCGGGTGAGGCGATCATGCAGCATCAGCCCGCCCGCGCGGGTGCCGCGCCGGCCCTCGGTGGTATAATATTCGACGTTCGACATGCTCTCGACGCCGCCCGCGACTACCACGTCGCTCATGCCGGTCTGCACCATCATCGCGGCATTGATAACCGCCTGCAGCCCGGAGCCGCAGCGCCGATCGAGCTGATAGCCCGGCACATCGATCGGCAGACCCGCGGCGAGCCAGGACCAGTGGCCGATCGCGGGAGCCTCGGCATTGCCATAGCCTTGCGAGAAAACCACGTCGTCCACCCGCGCCGGATCGATCTTCGTCCGCTCGATCAGCGACTTGAGAATCACCGCACCAAGCTGCCCGGCATTCAGATCGGCGAGGGCGCCGCCGAACTTGCCGACGGCGGTACGGATCGGGGCGACGATGGCGGCACGGCGCTGGGTCATTGGGCAATTCCTATGATGCGGGAGTCGATGAGACGGGCGATCTCGCCCGATGAGAGCGACAGTCGTTCAGCCAGCACCTGCTCGGTATGCTGGCCGTTGCGGGGCGCGGGGCGCGGCGGCTGACGATCGAGCTGCGGCACGGTGGCGAAGGCGCCGGCGGCAGGATAGACGATGCCGCTCGGGTTTTCGGCCACGCCGAAGATCGGATTGTCCGCCACCAGGGCGGGATCCCGCACCGCTTCGGACATGCTGCGGTACGCCGAATGGACCACACCGCCAGCATCGAACGCGGCGGCGAGATCGGCGTGCGCGCGCGCCCCGACCGCCTGCTCGAATAGCGGAAACAGCGCGTCGCGATGATCGAAGCGCAGCCCGTCATCGGTAGCGAACGATACACCCAGCCGCGCTTCCGCCGCCGCGACCGCCTCTTCCAGGCCGAGCGCGGCAATCAGGTTCGCCCATTGCCGTGGCGTGACGACGACGATCATGGTCCGCACGCCATCGGCGGTGACGAAATCGCGCCCGAACAGCCCGTATACCGTATTCCCCAGCCGGGGCCGGTCATGCCCCTCGTACATCACCTCCGCCAGGCTGCCGAGATTGGCGACCGTGCCGATGGCGACATCCGAGAGCGGAATGCGGATCTCCCCGCCGTTGCCTGTTTCCGCGCGGCGTCGCAGCGCGGCGAGCAACGCGAAGGCGGCATAGGCCCCGCTCAGCAGATCCCATGCCGGCAACACATGGTTGACGGGCTCTGGCCCCGTGCCGGTGAGCAGCGGATAACCGACCGAATTGTTGACGGTATAGTCCAGTGCCGGGGTGCCATCCGCCCAGCCCATCACGCGAACGGTGATGAGATCGGCCCGTTCCTGCGCCAGCACGTCATGCGCCATGAAGCCCTTCACCGGAAAATTGGTGATGACCTGCCCGGTCACGCGGATCAGCGCCTGCAACAATTCGCGCCCCTCCGGCCGGGCGAGATCGAGCGCGACCGATTTCTTCGCGCGGTTGAGGTTTTCCCAATAGAGCGAGTCATCGTTCGCCGTGACCGGCCAGCGGCGGAAATCCGGGCCACCGCCAATCTGATCGACGCGGATCACCTCCGCCCCCATCTGCGCGCAATACAGCCCGGCAGTCGGCGATGCGACGAAGGACGATGCCTCGATCACCGACAGGCCGCCAAGCAGATCGTACACCGCCGCTCAGCCCTGTGCGTTGAATTCGCGCAGCATGTGCTTGGCGATCTGGAGCTGGAGGATCTGCGTCGTCCCCTCGTAGATGCGGTAGATGCGCGCATCGCGGAAGAAGCGCTCGGCATCATATTCCGCAAGATACCCCGCCCCGCCATAAACCTGTACGCAGCGATCAACCACGCGGCCGCACATTTCGGAGGCGAACACCTTGAACGCCGCCGCCTTGCGCAGCACGTTCTCCCCCGCATCGGCGCGGCGCGTGACGTCCGCCATCATCGTTTCTGCGGCGTAGATCTCGATCTCGCTGTCGGCGAGCATCTGCTGGATGAGCTGGAAATTGGCGATCGGCTCGCCAAACGCCTTGCGTTCGGTGGCGTAGCGGATCGCGCTGTCGAGCGCGCGGCGGGCATAAGCGGTGGCCGCCGCGCCGACCGACACGCGCCCGTTGTCCAGGCTCATCATGGCGTAAACAAAGCCCTTGCCGAGTTCCCCGCCAAGCAGCGCGTCATCGGTGACGTGGACATCTTCGAGGATGATATCGGCGATATGGCTGCCGGACTGGCCCATCTTCTTGTCGGACTTGCCGATCGACACGCCCGGCGCCTCCATCGGCACGATGAAGGCGGAGACGTGCGCGTTCTTGGGCAAATTCTCTTTGCCGGTCCGCGCCATGATGAGGCCGACCTTCGCGTGGGGCGAATTGGTGATGTAGCGTTTCGTGCCGTTCAGCACCCAGCCGGTATCGGTCTTGACGGCGCTCGTCTGCAGCCCGGCGGAATCCGATCCCGATCCGGGCTCGGTCAGCCCGAAACAGGCGATCTCGCCCGCCGCGACGCGCGGCAGCCACTCGGCCTTTTGCGCCGCCGTCCCGCCGTTCTTCAAGGCGGAGCAGAACATGCCGATGTTGATCGAGATGATCGAGCGGAACGCGGGCATCGCATAGCTCAGCGTGTGGATCGTCCGCACATATTGGCTGACGTTCATTCCCGCGCCGCCGAATTTCTCGGGCATGGTCAGCCCGAACAGACCCATATCGCGCATCTCGGCGAGAATATCGGCGGGAATCTCGTCGCTCTCGATGATCGCGCGCTCGGCCGGGATCAGTCGATCGCGCACATAGCGGTGAAGCTGCTCGATGAACTGCTCGAAGACCTCCGCGTCCATGCCGGGGTTGGTGTTGCTCATGGCGATATCCTCAAACCGGATCGTAAGGGAAAACGTGTGCCGAAACCTCGTCGGCGCGGGCGAAGCTGGAGCGGAAGGCCGGGATCAGCTCATCGGCGATGCTCTCCGCCGTCCAGCCCTCGACCTTCACCATGGAACGGATCGGGCGTGGCTTGGAGAACAGCATGATCTCGTTGCGACGCACCGAGAAGATCTGGTTCGTCACGTCAACCGATCGATCGGATGCTAGATAGGCGACGAGCGGGGCGATCTTGTCAGCGCTCATCGATTGCATCCGTTCGACGCGCTGCTTCTGTTCGGGCGTCTCGGCGGGGATGGAGGCAGTCATGCGGCTCCACGCGAAAGGGGCGATGCAATTGGATCGCACGCCGACCCGCGCCATGTCGAGCGCGATCGACTGCGACATCGCGACCAGCCCCAGTTTCGCTGCCGAATAGTTTGCCTGCCCCAGATTGCCGATCAGCCCGCTGGTGGAGGTGAAATGGATGAAGCTGCCCGATTGCTGTTCGCGAAAATAGGGCGTCGCGGCCTTTGATACGTTGAATGCGCCGGTGAGGTTGACATCGATGACGCTCGTCCAGTCCTCGTAGCTCATCTTGTGCCAGATCGTGTCGCGCAGGATGCCGGCGTTGTTCACCACCGCGTCGACCCGGCCGAAGCGCTGGACGGCATCCTCGATGACCGATGCCGCCGCCTTGGGATCGGCGACATCGGCGAGGTTGGCACAAGCCTTCCCGCCCGCCGCGACGATATCCGCCGCCGTCGTTTCGGCGGGGCCCCTGTCCGCGCCGTCGCCGCCCTGCGCCACGCCGGGATCGTTGACGACCACCGCGGCACCCTCCCGCGCGCACAGCAGCGCGATCTCGCGCCCGATGCCGCGCCCGGCGCCGGTGATCGCGACGACCTTTCCTTCAAGAATGCGGTTCACATTTTCTCTCCCGGGTCGATGTGGGGGCGATAATCCGACTTTCGAAATTCTTCAATATTGAGAATTGATTTTCATCATTGTGAAAACTAATTCTGGGCGATGACGTCTCCGGTGCGCTCCGTTTCGCAGGCTTTCGCGATTTTGCGCTTGCTCGCCGAAACCAATCCCATGTCACTCTCCGATATCGCCCGGATCGCCGGGCTCAGCCCGTCGACCTGTTTCAACCTGCTGAAAACCCTGCTGGCCGAGGGGGCGATCGAGCGGGACGCGCGGACGAAACACTATCGCCTGACGCGCGCCTGGGCGTCCAGCGATGCGCTGCGCAACGATAGCGCACGCGCGCTGGCGGAGCGCGCGCGGCCGCATATGGCGAAGCTTGCCGAGGCCAATGACGCGGCGGTCGCCTTGTGGAAGGTGATCGCGCGCGAGCGCGTCGGCCTGGTCACACGGGCGGAGAGCAAGTCCGGGCTGCGCGTCGCGCTGGCGGACGGCCAGCGGCAA
The DNA here is from genome assembly GCF_005502745.1 of Sphingomonas sp. 3P27F8. Taxonomy (GTDB): domain Bacteria; phylum Pseudomonadota; class Alphaproteobacteria; order Sphingomonadales; family Sphingomonadaceae; genus Sphingomonas. The sequence goes on along the minus strand of NZ_SCNL01000006.1, from coordinate 189,743 downwards.
CCGCTCGGTGGCGGCGCGGTGGGGCGCGCGCTCGCGGCCGAGGAGAGGATAGACGAGCAGGAACTCGCGCGGCGCTATCACGCCGTGCGCTGGCAGACGCCGCTGTCGTTCGACGACTATGCCGCGCAGGTGAAGGCGGCCGCCGAACGCGGGTTCGCGCTCGATCATGGCTTCGCGCACCGTGGCATCTGTACAGTCGCGGTGCCGATCGCCGGCATCTCACCCGGCTTCGCGCTGTCCGCGTCGGTGTTCGCCGGTTCGCTGGGCGACGCCGAGATCACGGTATTGGCGGAGGGGCTGCTGCGATTGCGCGCTACCTTGCTTCCCGCCTGAAACGCGGGCTTGCGCAGGCGGCAGGCGATACGCACGTAGGCATCACGCCATCCAGGAACACGATTCATGTCCACCCCGTTCGATCCGCCCATGCTGCCGATGATCGCGGTGGACGACTGCGATGAACGCTTTCCGGCTGGACGGATCTTCTGCGTCGGCCGCAACTATGCCGATCATGCGCGCGAGATGGGCAGCGATCCCGATCGAGAGCCGCCGTTCTTCTTCTACAAGTTCGCGCAGGCGCTGGTGCCGGGCGGCGGCACGATCGCTTATCCCCCGGCGACGGCCGATCTCCATTACGAGGCAGAACTGGTCGTCGCGATCGGCAAGGGCGGCGCGGCGGTTGCGCCGGGGCGGGCGCTCGATCTCGTCTATGGCTACGCCGCCGGGCTGGACATGACGCGACGCGATCTTCAGGCACGCGCCAAGGACAAGGGCAGACCGTGGGACACCGCGAAGAATTTCGCCTGCTCGGCGCCGATCGGGTCGTTGCGGCGGGTCAGCGAAAGCGGTCATGTCGGCTCGGGCGAGATCCGGCTGACGCTAAATGGCGAGACGCGCCAGTGCGGCGACGTGGCCGACATGATCTGGCGGCCGGCCGAGGTGATCGCGCATCTGTCGCGGCTGGAGCCGCTGTTGCCGGGTGATCTGATCTACACCGGCACGCCCGCCGGCGTCGGCGCGGTCATACCCGGCGACCGGCTCGAGGTCACTATTGCCGGCCTCTCCCCGCTCGCGGTGACGATCGGGGCGCGAGACGCCGCGTTCGACTGACGCACGGGTGGCAAATGCGCGCGAAATCGCGCAGTTAGGGGCATGGCCACCGTAACCGAAATCGCTCCCACAATCTTCGCGCCGATCGCGCCCTCCCCGGCGCTTCGGGAGGACGAGCCCTATGCGCGCGATGAGCTGCTCCACGAGATTTTCGACAACGCGTGCAAGAAATTCGCCGCGAACTGCGCGGTGCGGCAGATCGATGTCGATCCCGAGAGCAGCCGCCGCACCGCGCTGACCTATAGCGAACTGCGCGATCGCGCGTGGCGTTTCGCGCGCCAGCTTCGCGATCTTGGCGTCGGGCGCGGCGACCGCGTGGTGATCTGCCTGCCGCGCGGGCTGGATCAATACATGGCGATCCTCGGCACCTTGTGGTGCGGTGCCTGCTATGTGCCCGTCGACTGGGCCTACCCGCAGGATCGGATAGACTACATCGCCAGCGATAGCGGCGCGGTGCTGGTCATCACCGAAAGCGAGCGGGCGGCGGCGATGCCGGTCCGCACGCTGGCGGTGGATATGATGCTGGGCGATCTCGCCGCTGCTGCCGCCTATCCGCCGGAGCGCACGGAGACCGGCGCGACGCCCGACGACCTGGCCTATATCATCTACACCTCGGGGACGACGGGGCGCCCCAAGGGCGTGATGATAACGCATCGCAACGCCTGCCACCTCGTCCGCTCGGAATGCGCGATCCTCGCGCTGGACGAATCCGATCGCGTGTTCGGCGGCTTCAGCCTTGCCTTCGACATGTCGGTGGAAACGATGTGGAGCGCCTTCTTCGTCGGAGGGGAGTTGCTCGTCGCATCGGAGGCGCTCGCCACCGCCGGCCCGGACATGGCGATCGTGCTGGCCGCCGAGGGGGTGACGGTGTGGCACGTCGTGCCCTCGCTGCTCAGCCTGGTGGAAACGGCCATGCCGACGCTGCGCCTGCTCAACCTTGGCGGCGAGGCATGCCCGCCGGACCTCGTCGAGCGCTGGGCGCGGCCGGGGCTTCGGATGCTCAACACCTATGGCCCGACCGAAACCACGGTGACGGCCACCTGGACGGAGGTGCAGCCCGGCCGCCGCGTCACGATCGGGCGGCCGCTGCCCGGCTATACCGCGTGGATCGTTGACGAAAAGCTATGGCCGGTCCCGGCCGGCGCCGAGGGCGAGCTGGTGATCGGTGGCCCCGGGGTCGGCGCAGGCTATGTCAATCGCCCTGATCTTACCGGCGAGAAGTTCGTCCACACCCCGTTCGACGGGCCGGAGGGCGCCCCGGTGCTGGTATATCGGTCGGGCGATCTCGTGCGGCTCGACGCGGTGGGGGATATCGATTTCATCGGTCGCATCGATACGCAGGTGAAGATCCGTGGTTTCCGCGTCGAACTGGCCGAGATCGAAGCCGTGATTGCCGACGATCCCACGATCGCGCAGGCCGTTGTCCACCTGTTCCGTGATGACGACGGCGCGGAGTTTCTCGCCTGTTTCATCGTTCCGCGCGGCGGCGCGAGCGTCGATCTGGAGACGGTGCGCGGGCGGGTGCGCGATCGGTTGCCCAATTACATGCGCCCGGCCGGCTATCAGTTGCTCGACGCGCTGCCGACGCTCCCCGCTTCGGGCAAGGTCGATCGCAAGGCGCTGCAACGCCCAACGCTCGCTCCCGTCGCCGATCGCGAGACGATCGCGCCCGCGACGCCGCTGGAGGCGACGCTGCACGCCATCTGGACGGAGTCCTTCGCGCCGCAGAAAGTGTCGGTGACCGACGATCTGTTCGAGGATCTCGGCGGCCATTCGCTGAAAGCCGCGCGGCTCGTCTCCGCGATCCGCAAGGCGCCGGGGCTGGCGGGCGTGTCGATCCAGGATCTCTATGCCGCACCCAGCATCCGCGCGCTCGCCGCCCGGCTGGAGCAGGCCGCGCCGGAGCAATCGGCGGATGCGCCGCCGTTCCACCGGATCGCGGCGTGGAAGCGCTGGCTGTGTGGGCTGGCGCAGACCATCGCGCTGATCCCGATCTTCACGATCGCGGGCCTGCAATGGTTTTTCCCCTATGTCGCCTACACCCGGCTCGCCGATCAGGTCGATCGCGTGACGGCGCTGATGCTGAGCGGCCTTGCCTTCATGTTCATCCCGCCGCTGGCGATGTTCGCGTCGATCATCGTAAAATGGCTGGTGATCGGGCGCTTTCGCGCTGGTGATTATCCGCTGTGGGGCAGCTATTATTTCCGCTGGTGGTTCGTCCGCCGCTTTTCGGAGGTGATCGCGACGCCGTATCTGGCGGGCACGCCGCTCATCCGCACTTATTACCGGCTGCTCGGCGCGAAGGTCGGAAGCGATGCCTTCATCGGGCGTGGCAATATCGACGTGGCCGATCTGGTGACGATCGGCGAGGGCGCGATCGTCAGCGATTACGCGATGCTCGCGACCAGTTCGGTCGAGCGCGGGCTGTTGCGGCTCGGTCGGGCGGAAATCGGGCGCGGAGCCTTTGTCGGATCGATGGCGGTGGTAGGGCGCGACAGTGTGATCGGCGAGGGGGCCGCGCTGGAGGATCTTTCCGCGCTGCCCGTCGGCGAGCATATCCCAGCCCATGAGCGCTGGAGCGGATCGCCCGCCGCGCGCATCGAAAGCGGCATCGTCTGGGAGCCGCGCCCGCGCGGTGGCGCCGTGCGGCGCTTGCTCGTCGGCCTTGCGCTCACGCTGGCCGCGCTGATCCTGCCGCTGGTGGCGATCGTCCCGATCGCACCGGGGCTCATCGCGATGATCGAGATCGACTGGCGCAGCGAAAGCTACACCTATCTGATGCTCTCGCCCGTGCTGGCGACCACCTATGTGATCCTGATGTGCGTGCTGACGGTGATCGCCAAACGGCTGTTCCTGGGCCGCGTCCGCCCGGGTGCGTATCGCATGGATAGCTGGTTCTACGTGCGCTTCTGGTTCGTCCAGCAGGTGAACGATCTGGCGCTGCGGCTGCTGCACCCGATCTACGCGACGCTCTATGTCATCCCCTGGTATCGCGCGCTTGGCGTGAAGGTGGGGCGGCGCGCGGAAATTTCCACCGCGGCCGCGATCGTGCCCGATCTCGTCGATATCGGGCCGGAAAGCTTCATCGCCGATGCGGTGTTGTTCGGCGCGGCGCGGGTGGAGCCGGGCGCGATCCGGCTGGCGCATACGAAGATCGGCCGTCGCACCTTCATCGGCAATTCCGCGCTGCTCCCCACCGGCGCCACGATCGGCGACGGCGTGCTGATCGGCGTGCTGTCCAAGCCGCCGGCCGATGGCGCGGCGGCGCGTGCGGACGGCACCTGGTTCGGCTCCCCGCCGATCTCGCTGCCGGTACGCCAGACGGTGGGGCTGTTCGACGAGGGCGCGCGCTTCAATCCCGGGCCGAAGCTGGTGGCCAAGCGCTTGTCGATCGAGGCGATTCGGGTCACGCTGTCGCTGACCTTGTTCATCGTGTTCTTCAGTCTCTTGCTATCGGCGGTGGGCGAGATCGACGACATGCGTAATGGTGGCTACCTCGTGCTCGTCGCCTTCCCGTTCCTCTACGTCGGCTTTGCGCTGGCCTGCGGGCTGACGGTGGTGGCACTCAAATGGCTGGTGATGGGGCGCTACAGGCAGACCACGCAGCCATTGTGGAGCACCTTCGTCTGGCGAACCGAACTGGTGACGGCGACGTACGAAAACCTTGCCGTGCCCAATCTGCTGGAGCCGCTGCGGGGCACGCCATGGCTGCCGGCCTACCTGCGGCTGATGGGGTGCAGGATCGGGCGGCGCTGCTATCTCGATACGACAGACCTTACCGAGCACGATCTGGTGACGATCGGTGACGATGTGGCGCTTAATGATTTCGCCGGGCTCCAGACGCATCTGTTCGAGGATCGCGTGATGAAAGTGAGCGGCGTGACTGTTAACGATCGTGCGACGATCGGCTCCTATGCGATCGTGCTCTACGATGCCGAGATCGGGGAGGACGCGCAGCTTGGCGATCTTTCGGTGGTGATGAAGGGCGAATATCTGCCCCGCGGCACTTCATGGGAAGGCTCGCCCGCCCGCCTCGCGCGCGGCGGATGACCCAGGTGATGTGGGCGGCGGCGGGCGGCGCGATTCCCGCGCTTCCTCCGGATACCGCCCTTGTCTGGCATGGCCGGCTGGATGCAGCCAGCCCGCTGGTCGCCCGCGCCGCGCTGACGACGGACGACCTCGCCGATCTCGCGCATCGTCCGCACGCCGAATGGGGTGCGGCGCGGCGACGGATCTCGCGGGCGCTGCTGGCTGCGGTGGCTGAAGTACATCCGGATGGAATTATTCTATCACGATCCTGTTTCGGCGCGCTTGGCATAATCTCGCCGGCAGGCTGGTACATCAGTATGGCTGGCCAGCATGGCTGGTGCGCCATCGCGCTCGCCCGCGTGCCGGTCGGCGTCGATATCGAGCCGCTCGACCAATGCGCGCCTCCGGCCGATCTGTTCAGCGCGCGCGAACTGCGGGAAGGCGGCGACCGACTGGCCAGATGGACGCTCAAGGAAGCGCACGCCAAGCGCTTCGGCCGCGCGGACATCGCCGAGCCGCAGGCGATCGAGACCGATCTTTCCGGCGAACCGCCCATCGCGACTTCTGCCGGCGGGGCCTCGCATTGCTTTCTGCACCGCGCCGGTGGCGCGATCGTGGCGGTCGCGCTGCCGGCTTGACGGCGGTCAAATACCGGAGCCGGGATCCGCGATAGCCGGATCAGCATGTGGACCTATCATCCCGAGCTGCTGGCGACGCCGGTGCCGCGTTACACCAGTTTCCCCACTGCCGCAGAATTCGGCGAAATGGGTGCGCGCGATATGGAGGAGGCGCTGGCGGGCGTTGCGCCGGATGCGGCGATGTCGCTGTATCTCCACATACCTTATTGCCATGAAATCTGCTGGTACTGCGGGTGCAATACCGGCGCCGCGAACCGCGCGGCACGGATCGGCGCATATCTCCAGCGGCTGAGCGAGGAGGTGGAGCTGGTCGCGCGGCGGCTCGGCGGGCGCGGGCGCATCGGCCGGATCGCATTCGGGGGCGGCAGCCCCAACGCGCTGGAGCCGGCGCAGTTCGCGCTGCTGCTGGCTCAGGTGCGTCGGGCCTTTGCCTGCCCGGAGGCCTCCGTTTCGGTCGAGCTGGACCCTCGCCACTTCGCGCCGGCTTGGGATGACGTGTTCGCGACGGTGGGGATCGCGCGCGCGAGCCTTGGTGTGCAGACCTTCGCCCCCGCGCTTCAGGCCGCGATCGGCCGGATCCAGCCGCGTGCATTGATCGCTGACGTCACCGCGCGCTTGCGCGCCAGCGGCGTGCGCTCGATCAACTATGATCTAATGTATGGCCTGCCGGCGCAGGACGTGTCCATGCTGATCGAGACGATCGACACCGCGCTCGACATGGCGCCGGACCGGTTAGCGGTGTTCGGATATGCCCACGTGCCCCATCTTATCCCACGCCAGCGCCGCATCGATACGGCAGCATTGCCAGGGCCGGAGGCACGCTTCCGTCAGGCGGAGGCGGCGCAGCTGCGGCTGCTGGATGACGGCTGGCAGGCTATCGGATTTGACCATTTCGCGCGCCCGGCGGATGAATTGGCGGTGGCCGAGCGGCGGGGCCGGCTGCGGCGGAATTTCCAGGGCTTTACCGACGATCCGGCGGACGTGCTGATCGGCGTGGGCGTTTCGGCGATCAGCAGTTTTTCCGGCGCGCTGCTCCAGAACGAGAAGAATGCCGGCCGCTATCACTTGCGGATCGCCAACGGCCAGTTCGCGGCGGCGCGCGGAATCCGGCGCGACGCGCTCGACCGGCGGCGCGGCGTGGCGATCGAGCAGTTGCTGTGCCGGGGCAGCGCCGATCTCGCCGGATTGCCGGATCTCGCCGGGGTGCGTGCACGTCTCCGGCCGTTCGCGGCGGAGCGGCTGATCGGCTGGAGCGGCACGCGGGTGACGCTCATGCCCGAAGCGCTACCCTATGCACGCGCGATCGCCGCGACGATCGACCCCTATCGCCAGCAAAGCGCGACACGGTTCAGCAGTGCAGTGTAATCTGCCGGCGCGGGCGTTGGTGGGCGCGGCGGTGATCGGGTTTGCCGCCGTTCCGTTGCATGCCTTCATGCCGATGCCGGGGATGGCGATCGCGATCTGCGGCCAGCCCGGCCATGCAATCACCATTCCGTTCGATCGGCAGAAGCGCCCAGCGCGCGATGATGGCATGTGGGGCTGCCATAGCTGCGCGCCGCGCAAGCGCGCCGGGGCGGATTGCCCGTGCGGGGACGATGAACCTGCCTGAATTATTGCGCCTTTGACGCGGATCAAGGCGACCGGGCTCGCACCCCGCAAGATCGACAGGCCGGACGCCGGGGGGTGATCGGCATCTTTCCGGAATACGGGAGGGGGGCGCGGCCGGCCGGCACGGGAACGGGCGGCCGCGCCATCCTTCCGCAACGAGGTGTACCGAATGGCAAAGGATATCAGCGCCTCCGCCGGGTGGCTGTTCATCGCGCTGCTGGCGTTGCTGGCATCGGCCACGGCGGTGGATGGTGGATTCGCGATCCATATGGGCATCGCGGCCGTCGCAGCTTTTTTCGTCGCGGTGCGCGGGCTGGGGGCCAAGGCGCGCGACGGCATGGGACCGCGCGTTTCGCCCGCGATGGCGGGCAGCTATTATGACGACGTGATTCGCTGGGGCGTGATCGCGACGGTCTTCTGGGGCGTCGTCGGGTTCCTTGTCGGCGTGCTGATCGCCGCGCAGCTAACCTTTCCACAGCTCAATTTCGCGCCGTTCGTCAATTTCGGTCGCATTCGGCCGCTCCATACCTCCGCGGTGATCTTCGCCTTTGGTGGAAATGCCCTGCTGGCAACGAGTTTCTATGTCGTGCAGCGCACATGTCGCGCGCGCCTGTTCTGGCCGAACCTCGCGAATTTCGTGTTCTGGGGCTATCAGCTATTCATCGTGCTGGCCGCGAGCGGCTACGTCATGGGCATCACCGAGGGCCGCGAATATGCGGAGCCCGAATGGTATGTCGATATCTGGCTGACGATCGTGTGGGTCGCGTATCTCGCGGTATTCGCCGGCACGATCGTGCGCCGTTCGGAACCGCACATCTATGTCGCCAACTGGTTCTATCTCGCGTTCATCATCACGATCGCGATGCTTCACATCGTCAACAATCTGTCGATGCCGGTCAGCCTTGTCGGCTCCAAATCCTATTCCGCCTTTTCCGGCGTTCAGGATGCGCTGACGCAATGGTGGTACGGCCACAATGCGGTGGGATTCTTCCTGACCGCCGGCTTCCTGGGCATGATGTATTATTTCGTGCCGAAGCAGGCGGAGCGGCCGATCTACAGTTATCGCCTGTCGATCGTCCATTTCTGGTCGCTGATCTTCCTCTACATCTGGGCCGGTCCGCACCATCTGCACTACACCGCGCTGCCGGATTGGGCGCAGACGCTCGGAATGGTGTTCTCGGTGATGCTGTGGATGCCGAGCTGGGGCGGCATGATAAACGGCCTGATGACGCTGAACGGCGCGTGGGACAAGATCCGCACCGATCCGATCATCCGCATGATGGTGTTCGCGCTCGCCTTCTACGGCATGAGCACGTTCGAGGGGCCGATGATGTCGGTGAAGACCGTCAACTCGCTCTCGCATTACACCAACTGGACGATCGGCCACGTCCATTCCGGGGCGCTCGGCTGGAACGGGATGATTACGTTCGGCGCGATCTATTTCATGACGCCGCGATTGTGGGGGCGTGAGCGGCTGTATTCGCTGCGCATGGTCAACTGGCACTTCTGGTGCGCGACTTTGGGCATCGTTCTCTACGCCTCCTCGATGTGGGTCGCAGGCATTACGCAGGGGCTGATGTGGCGCGAATATGGGGATGACGGCTACCTCGTCTATTCCTTTGCCGAGGTCGTGGCGGCGCTCCATCCCTATTACCTGATCCGCACGCTGGGCGGCCTGCTCTATATCACCGGCGCCTTCTTCATGGTGTGGAACGTGTGGATGACGGTGCGCGGCAGGCTTCGCGCCGAAGCACCGATGACCGCCGCCGCCTTCGATCCCGAGCGCGACCGTCCACTTGCTCCCGCCCTCGCTCGATAAGGAAAGGCTGCGCCATGGCTAGCTGGGCAAATCGCCACAAGAAGATCGAACGCAACGTCACACTGCTGGGCTTACTCGCGCTCGCGGTGGTCGCGATCGGCGGCATCGTGGAGATCGCGCCACTGTTCTGGATCGAGACGACCGTGAAGCATGTCGACGGTGTGCGACCCTACACGCCGCTCGAACTGGCGGGCCGGAACATCTACATCCGCGAGGGCTGCTATGGCTGCCACAGCCAGATGATCCGCCCGTTCCGCGACGAGGTGGAGCGTTACGGGCATTACAGCCTCGCCGCGGAGAGCATGTACGACCACCCGTTTCAATGGGGATCGGAACGTACCGGCCCCGATCTGGCGCGCGTCGGCGGCCGCTATTCCGACGAATGGCACGTCCAGCACCTGAAAGATCCGCGGGCCGTGGTGCCGGAATCGATCATGCCGAAATACGCCTTCCTCGCCGAGCACAACCTGGACACCAGCCGGCTGGGCGACGATCTCGCCGCGCTGCGCAAGGTGGGCGTGCCGTACACCGACGAGGATATCGCCAAGGCTGACGAGGACGCACGGACGCAGGGCTTCGGCGAGGGCGACACCGCCGGCCTCGCGAAACGCTACCCCAGGGTGCAGGCGCGCGATTTTGATGGCGATCCGGGGCGGATCACCGAGATGGATGCGCTGATCGCCTATCTCCAGGGGCTTGGCACGCAGGTCGACTACAGGTCGGCGCAGGCCCGGGAGGCGGCGCAATGAGCTACGAAACGCTGCGGCACCTGGCCGACAGCTACGGGCTGATCGTGATGACCGGCGTGTTTGTCGTACTGATCGGCTGGGCCTTCCTGCCGCACAACCGCGAGGCGAACCGCCGCGCCGCCAACAGCATCTTCGACGAGAACGATCATGGCTGAGAACAAGCGCATCGATCATGCCACCGGCACCAGCACGGTCGGGCACGAGTGGGATGGGATCGAGGAACTCGACACGCCGATGCCGCGCTGGTGGCTGCTGATCTTCTACGCCACGATCGTGTTCGCGATCGGCTATGCGATCGTTTACCCCGCCGTGCCATTGCTTCACCGGGCGACACCGGGGCTGTGGGGCTGGTCGAGCCGAGCCGATCTCGCACACGATACCGCAAAGGAGAACGCCCGTCGCGCGCCGATCCTCGCAGCGCTCGCACGCACGCCGATCGAGCAGCTTCCCGGCGATCCGAAGCTGCTCGCGGCGGCGGTGGAGGGCGGGCGTTCCGCCTTCAAGGTGCATTGCGTGCAATGCCATGGCTCGGGCGCGGCGGGGAGCAAGGGCTATCCCAACCTGAACGACGACGACTGGCTGTGGGGCGGCGATCTCCGGGCGATCCAGCAGACGATCACGCATGGCATCCGCCAACCCGGCGACGATCAGACGCGCATGTCTCAGATGCCGGCATTCGGGCGTGACGGCATGCTGACCCCCGGCGAGGTCGAGGATGCGGTGTCCTATGTCCGCTACGTTTCGCATCAGGAGGCCGCGAGCGTCGCGGCGAAACGGGGCAAGGCATTGTTCGCCGCCAATTGCGCCGTCTGCCACGGGCCGGATGCGAAGGGTGATCGCACGCTGGGTGCGCCGAACCTGACCGACGCGATCTGGCTCTATGGCGGGGATCGCGACACGCTGGTGCATACCGTCACCAACGCGCGGTTTGGCATCATGCCGGCCTGGGGACGGCGGCTCGATCCCGTGACGATCAAGATGCTCGCTGCCTATGTCCATTCGCTCGGCGGCGGCGAGATGAACCGTTCGATGATGGCGGCGGCGGCGGACGCGAATGCCCGCCGCTGACGCCTTCGAAAACCCCACGCCGCGCTTTTTCGAGGCGCGGCGCAAGGTGTTTCCGCGCCGCGTGTCGGGTACGTTCCGGCGCCTGAAATGGGCGATCATGGCCGTGACGCTGCTGATCTATTACGTCACGCCATGGCTGCGCTGGAATCGCGGCGCGTTCGCGCCCAGCCAGGCGGTGCTGGTCGATCTCGCGCATCGCCGCTTCTACATGTTCGCGATCGAAATCTGGCCGAACGAATTCTACTATGTCGTCGGGCTGCTGGTCATGGCGGCGGTGGGGCTGTTCCTCGTCACGTCCGCGGTTGGCCGCGCGTGGTGCGGCTATGCCTGCCCGCAGACGGTATGGACCGACCTGTTCGTCCACGTTGAACGCGCGATCGAGGGCGATCGCAATGCGCAGATCAGGCTCGATCGCGCGCCCTGGGGCGCGGAGAAGATCGCCAAGCGCGTGGCCAAGTTCCTGGTTTGGCTACTCATCGCTGCCGCCACCGGGGGCGCATGGATATTCTACTTCGCCGATGCGCCGGCGCTGGCGCGCGAATTCATGAAGGGCAGCGCGCCGTTCGTCGCCTATTCGACGGTCGGAATTCTCACCTTCACCACCTTCACGCTCGGCGGGCTGATGCGCGAGCAGGTGTGCATCTATATGTGTCCGTGGCCGCGCATCCAGTCCGCCATGATGGACGAGAAGTCGCTTGCGGTCACCTACAAGCACTGGCGTGGCGAGCCGCGCACCCACGGCCTGAAACGCGCGCAGGCGGAGCCGGGCGCCCCGGCACCCGCGCTCGTTCGACTGGCGCAGGGGGAAAAGGCCGGCGACTGCATCGATTGTGGTGCCTGCATCGCGGTTTGCCCTACCGGGATCGATATCCGCGAAGGGCCGCAGATCGGCTGCATCACCTGCGGCCTGTGCATCGATTCGTGTGACGAGATCATGGCGAAGGTCGGCCGCGAGCCGCACCTGATCGGCTATACGACCGAGGCGGACATGAGGCGCGCGGCGGCCGGCGAAGCGCCCGTGTCACCGCTCAAGCGGCTGCTGCGCATGCGCACGATCGCCTATTTCCTGATCTGGCTGGGCGTCGGCTGTGGCATGCTGTTCGCGCTCGGCACGCGCACGCACATCGGGATGAGCGTGCTCCAGACGCGAAATCCGCTCTGGGTGCGACTTTCCGACGGCGCTATCCGCAACACCTACACCGTGAAGCTCAGCAACATGGAGGGCCGCGCGCGCACCTTCGTGGTGACGCTGTCAGGCATTGACGCGGCACTATGGAAGGAGGGCGGCGCGCGCGACACGGCGGGAAAATCGGTGACAATCACCGTTCCGGCGGATCGCGTCGCCAAAGCGCAGCTTTTTGTCGCCGCGCCAGCCGCAGGGGCGACGCGCAGCGACGTGCGCTTCATCGCCACGACGCTCGATTCACCACCCGAAAGTGCGGACGACACCAGCTATTTCGAACGCCCGGAGAGCAACCGATGACGCGCACCTTCACCGGCCGGCACATGACAATGATCCTCGTCGCCTTCTTCGGCGTGGTGATAGCGGTGAACGTGATGATGGCGCGGTTCGCGATCAGCACATTTGGCGGCGAGGTGGTGGAAAACAGCTACGTCGCCAGTCAGCATTACGATCGCTGGCTCGCAGAGGCGCGCGCGCAAGTGAACGCCGGCTGGCGCGCCGATACCACGGGTGCGGCAAACCGGCTCTCCGTATCGCTCACCCGGCGCGGCGTGCCTGCGCCTGACGTTCGGCTCACAGCCACGGCACGCCACCCGCTCGGCCGCCTGCCGGATCGCGTGCTGACGCTCCACTGGGATGCGGCGAGCGCGCGCTATGTCGCGGATCAGATGTTGCCGTCGGGGCGCTGGCTGATCGAGATCATCGGCCTGCGCGGAACCCAGCGGCTGCGCTTCGAGGACGAGGTGCGGATATGACTGCCGCCGCCCGTCCGCAGGCACCGGCGCGATCGCTCGCCGCATCGACCTTCGTGGTCCAAGGGCTGCGCTGCGCCGGTTGCATCTCCAAGCTGGAGCATGGGCTGGTGGCGCTCCCGGGCGTGGCAGCGGCGCGGGTGAACTTCACGAACCGGCAGGTGCGCGTCGATCATCTGGACGAGCTCGGTGAGGATGCGCTGGTGGCCGCTATTGCCGATCTCGGCTTCACCGCCCACACCTTCGCCGGCGATACAGCAGATATCACCCGCAGCGAATCGCGCCGGCTGGTGCTGGCGCTTGCGGTCGCCGGCTTCGCGATGATGAACGTGATGCTGCTGTCGGTGTCGATCTGGTCCGGCGCGGACGGCGCGACGCGGCAGTTATTCCATTGGCTCTCGGCGCTGATCGCGCTGCCCACCGTTGCATATTCGGGCCGCATCTTCTTCGCGAGCGCGTGGAGCGCGCTGCGGCGCGGACGCACCAATATGGACGTGCCGATTTCTATCGGGGTGCTCGTCACCGTCGCGATGAGCCTGTACGAAACGGTGCTTGGCGGCGCGCATGCGTATTTCGACGGCGTGGTGATGCTGCTGTTTTTTCTGCTCGGCGGCCGCTTCCTGGATAGCGTCATGCGCGATCGTGCGCGCGGCGGGGTGGATGCGCTGCTCCGCCGCCTGCCCGCCGAGGCGACCGTGATCGCGCGGGATGGCGCGCATCAGCGCCGCGTCATCGCGGAGCTCTCGCCGGGGATGCGGATGCTGGTTGCCGCCGGCGAGCGCATCGCCGCCGATGGCGTGGTGGAGGACGGCGTGAGTGCGGTCGATCGGTCGCTCGTCACCGGGGAGAGCATGGCCGAGCCCGTGGCGCCGGGCGCTGAAGTGCTGGCCGGCACGATCAACCTTTCCGCACCGCTGACCGTTAAGGTGACGCGTGCGGGAGCGGCAACCACGATCGCCGATATCGCGCGGCTGATGGAAAGCGCGGGTCAGGCAAAATCGCGGCATATGCGGATCGCTGACCGCGCCTCCCGGCTTTATGCGCCTGCTGTCCACACGCTGGCGGCGCTGACACTGGCGGGCTGGCTGGCTTTCGGGGCGGGCTGGCACACCGCTCTTACCAATGCGGTGGCGGTGCTCATCATCACCTGTCCTTGCGCGCTTGGGCTGGCGGTGCCGGTGGCGCAGGTGGTTGCGGCCGGCGCGCTGATGCGTGCTGGCGTGCTGGTAAAGGACGGGTCCGCGCTGGAACGGCTCGCGCAGGCGGATATCGCGCTGCTCGACAAGACCGGGACAATCACGCTCGGGCGGCCCGAGGTGCGGGGCGGCCTGCCTGCGGCCCCCGCCGACCGCGCAATCCTGCACGCGCTCGCCCGCGCCAGCCGCCATCCGAGCGCGCTCGCGGTGGCGTCGGCGCTTGCGGACGAGCCGGTTGCATTGGTTGAGGACGTGGTTGAGGAGGCGGGGTTTGGCATGCGGGGTACAGCGGGCGGCGTCGAGGCGCGGCTGGGTCGGCCAGGCTGGGCTGGGCCCGCGGGCGATAACGCCTCAATCGTCTTTCGTATCGACGGACATCCCGCGTGGTCGATCGGGGTCGCCGATCAGCCGCGCGCGGACGCCGCGGCAGCGGTCATGCGCTTGGCCGCGCAGGGGCTTGCCCCCGAGATTCTTTCGGGAGACACGGCAGGCGTGGTCGATGCGCTGGTTGCCCGGCTCGCCATTCCCGGCCACGCGCGCCTCACCCCACAGGACAAATATGCGATGGTCCGCGCGAGCGAGGACGCTGGGCATCGCGTATTGATGGTCGGTGACGGAATTAACGACGGCCCGGCGCTGAAGGCCGCCTTTGTCTCGATGGCCCCGGCGACCGCCAGCGACGTCGGCCAGATGGCCGCCGATCTGGTGTTTCTCGGCGACCGGCTGGCCCCGGTGCCGATCGCGGTTTCCGCCGCGCGCCGCACCATGCGGATCGTCGCGCAGAATTTTGCGCTGGCGATCGGATACAACCTGCTCGCGGTGCCGCTCGCGATCGCGGGTCTCGTCACGCCGCTGGTCGCAGCGCTCGCAATGTCCGGCTCGTCGCTGATCGTCGTGGCGAACGCCATGCGACTGCGGAACGCGGCGCGGTGAACACGGTCGGCATTCTGATTCCGATCGCGTTGCTGCTGGGGCTTTTCGGTCTGGCCGCGTTCTTCTGGGCGGTCCGCACCGGACAGTATGACGATATCGACGGGGCGGCGTTGCGCATCCTCAACGACGAGGAACCTGAGGAGCGGCTTACCGATCCTCGGAATTGATCCGAAGTCGCGCGTCACCCGCGACTAAAAAAAGGGGCAGGCGGCGAGATTGCCGGCGGCCCCTTTTTCGTATGCGGCGGCTTACTTGGCAGGCATCGTCAGGCCGTGTTCTTCCAGCATCGGGCCTACATCAGGGTCCTTGCCGTAGAATGCCTTGAACATCGGGCCATAATCCTCGGTATGGCCCTTGCTGAGAACCATGTCGCGGAACCGCTGGCCGTTCTCACGGGTGAGGCCGCCATGGTCCTTGAACCAGTGAAAGGCGTCATGCTCCAGCATTTGCGTCCACAGATACGCATAATATCCGGCCGAATAGCCGTTCGACCAGATGTGCAGGAAATAGCTGCTGCGATAGCGCGGCGGCACATCCGTGGTGTCGAGCCCGGTCGCGGCGAGCGATTTCGCCTCGAATTGGTCGACATCCTGCTTGGGTGATCCCGCAGGCAACGAATGCCAGTCGATATCGAGCATCGCGGCGGCGATCACCTCGCCCAGTGCATAGCCCTGGTTGAAGTTGGCCGCTTTCTTGATCTTGTCCACCAGCGCGGCGGGCATCGGCTTTCCGGTGCGATAATCCTTGGCGTAGTTCGCGAGCACCTTGGGATCCCACGCCCAATGCTCGTTGAACTGCGACGGGAACTCCACGAAATCGCGCGCTACATTCGTGCCCGATACCGCCGGATAGGTCTGGTTCGCGAACAAGCCATGCAGCGCGTGGCCGAACTCATGGAACATCGTCGTCACGTCGTCCGAGCTGATGAGCGCAGGCTGACCGGCGGCGGGCTTTGGCAGGTTGGCGACGTTATATACCACCGGCTTGGTGCCGAGCAGCTTGGACTGATTGACGAAGTTCGACATCCACGCGCCGCCATTCTTGTTGTCGCGCTTGAAATAATCGAAATACATCAGGCCGAGTTCGGACCCGTCCTTGTCGTAAACGGTGTAAACGGTGACGTCAGGCTGATAGACGGGAATGTCGCTGCGCTTCTTGAACGTCAGGCCGTAAAGCTGGTTGGCAGCGTAGAAAACCCCGTCCTCCAGCACGCGGGTCAGCTCGAAATACGGCTTGATCTCGTTCTGATCGAGATCGTACTTCGCCTTGCGCACCTGCGCGGCATAATGATCCCAGTCCCACGGCTTTAGCTGGAATTTGCCGCCGGTAGCATTGATCTGCGCCTGCAATTCGGCTGCGTCGCGCCTCTGTGCCGGAGCAGTGGCGGCGGCGAGCTGACGCATGAAGGCGGATGCCGCCTCGGGCGTGCGCGCCATCTGATCGTATAGCGTGTAGGCCGCCCAGTTGGGATAGCCGAGAAGCTTCGCCTTTTCGGCGCGGAGCTGAGCGATCTGCTGGATCAGCGGACGGGTATCGTTGGCGTCGCCCTTTTCGGTGCGCGTCCAGCCGTTCATAAACAGCGCCTCGCGCGTCGCGCGATCGGTCATGTCCTCGAGGCTCGGCTGCTGCGTGGTGTTCTGGAGCGGGATCAGCCACTTGCCGTCGAGGTTGCGGCCCTTGGCGGCGGCGGCCGCCGCGCCGATCGCGCCTTCGTCCAGCCCGGCGAGCTTCGCCTTGTCGTCCACGACCAGCGCACCGGCCTTCGCGGCGGCCAGCAGCTTCTGCTGGAAGCTCGTTTCCAGGCTGGCGAGACGGGTGTTGTAATCCTTGAGCGTCGTCTGATCGGCCGCCGACAATTGCGCGCCCGCGTGAACGAACCCGTCATAATAGACCTTCAGGACTTGCGCCTGTTCGCCCGTCAGCTTCAGCGCGGCACGCTTGTCCCACAGCGTCTTCACGCGTGCGAAAAGCCTGGGGTTCAGGTTGATCGCGTCCTGATGCTGCGACAGTTTCGGCGCGACGGCTTCCTGCACCTTGTCGAGCGTTTCGTTTGTGTTGGCGCCCACCACGCCAAAAAACGCGAGGCTCACGCGGTCCAGCATCCGGCCAGATTTCTCCAGCGCGGTTATTGTGTTGTCGAAGGTCGGTGCGGCGGGATTGTCGGCGATCTTGGCGATCTCCGCCAGATGATCCTTCATCGCCGCTTCGAACGCCGGCTGATAATCGCCGTCCTTGATGATGTCGAAACGCGGCGCCTGGAACGGCAGCGTGCTGGGCGCGGCGAACGGATTGCCGCCCTGCGCCAGCGCCGGAGCGGCGATGCCGGCGGCGCTGGCGAGCAGCATCGATGCAAAAAGAAAACGGGTTGCCATCAAACCTATCCTCGAAAAGATTCGCCCATTACGGGCATGGCGGCATGGGTGAGCCTTCGCACGCCGCCGCGCAAGAGGCGGATGTGCTCGATCCCAGCACCATCGTGAATTGTGCGGTGCAAAAAACGGCTCGCTCGTCGCTGTCATTTTGACTAACCGGAAGCGTGACAGAGTCACTGTCGTTATCCGTTCGAGGTTGCGTTTGTCGCTGGTTTCCGAAATCGTGATCGTCATCGCGATCGCCATGACGGGGGCTGTGTCTTGACCCAGCGTTGGGGCCTCAATGCCGCACTCTTCTCGGTAAAATGCTTTGTGGGCGCGATGCTCGCGTATTGGATCGCGCTGCGGATTGGGCTGACACGGCCTTACTGGGCGGTCGCCACCGCCTATATCGTCGCGCAGCCGCTCGCGGGCGCCGCTGTATCCAAGGCGGTGTTCCGGCTGATCGGCACGGTGCTGGGCGCCGTTGCGGCGGTGGTGCTGGTGCCCAATCTGGTCAACGCGCCCGAATTGCTTTCGCTTGGGCTCGCGTTGTGGCTAGGCCTTTGCCTCTATATCGCGCTTCAGGACCGCACGCCGCGCAGCTATCTTTTTCTGCTCGCCGGCTACACCGCAAGCATCATCGGCTTTCCGAGCGTTGAAGCGCCCGGCGCGATCTTCACCACCGCAATTCTGCGCGTGCAGGAGATTTCGCTCGGTATCGTTTGCGGAAGCTTGGTGCACGCGGTGATCCTGCCGCAGACCGTGACGCGCCAGTTGGTAACTCGGATCGATGCGATCCTCGGCGATGTCGAACGCTGGACCCGTGACGCGCTGGGCGAGGCGCAAGACGGATCGCTCGACAGGGATCGGCGGCGGCTGGTGCTCGACATCAACGAACTGCATCAGCTTTCCATACATCTGCCGTTCGACACCGCGCGCTTCCTGCCGCGCGTGCGCACGGTGCGGGCGTTTCAGGATCAATTGTCGCTGATCCTGCCGCTGGCAAGCGCGACTGAGGACCGCATCGCTCAGCTGCGCGCGATCGGGGCGCTGCCCGACGCCGCCGAGGCGCTGATCGGCCGCATCAGCGCTTGGCTCACGATGCCGCCCCAGGACGTACGTGCGCGCGCGGAGATCACGTCAGCGCTTGTCGCCGAAGCTCGCGCTCTCGAACCGACCGCCGCCGCGCCGCTGCAATGGAAAGACGCATTGCTGCTGAGCTTCGCGGGGCGCGCGGCAGAGCTGATCGACGCGCATCATGCGGTGCGCGATCTGCGGGACCAGATGCGTTCGCCCAGCCGGCGCGCGATAAGCCCGGTCGTCACCGAAATGCTTGCGCAGACGACACGCCGCACCTTTCACCGCGATCGCCCGGCCGCACTGAGAGCGGCGCTGGGCACGACGGCGACGATCCTGATCGGCTCGGCCTTCTGGATCGGCACTGGCTGGGCCGATGGCGCCGGCGCGGTACTGATATCTGGCGTCGCCTGTGCGCTGTTCGGCGCGAGCGACGATCCGCGCCCGATGATCCTATCGTTCCTGTGGGGCACGATCATTGGCGTCGGGCTGGCTGCGATCTATGCCTTCGCGGTGCTGCCCCGGGTCACGGATTTCGTCACGCTGGTGGCCGTGCTGGCGCCGGTGCTGTTGCTGGTAGGGACCTTTCAGACGATGCCGAAAGCATCGCTCGTCACCACCGGGGTTATACTTGGCTTCATCAATATCGTTGGCTTGAACGACCATTACGCCGCCGATTTCGCCGCCTTTGCCAACGGATCTCTGGCGCAGATCATCGGGACGGGGTTCGCCGCAGTGACCGTGGGGCTGTTTCAGGTCGTCGGCGCGGAGCGCAGCGCAGCGCGCATCATCGTTGCCGGCTGGCGGGATCTTGCACGGCGCAGCGACCTGCCGGGCCGCCCCGACGTCACCGGATGGGTGAGCAAGATGCTCGACCGGATTGGCCTGCTCGCGCCCCGGCTAGCAGCGATCGGAGAGGATTCCGGCCGCCCGATGCTCGATGCGCTGCAGGATCTGCGCGTTGGTGTTACGGTCGGCCAGCTTCGCGATCTGCGGATCGATGCGGGTGGCGCGTCGGCGGCGTTGATCACGCCGGTGCTGCGCGGCGTTGCGCGTCACTATGCCGAACGGCGGCTCGATCAGCCACCCCGCGATGATCCTGCGCTGCTGGAGGGAATCGATCAGGCGATGCAGGTGTTCTCCCATGCCGAAGACGGTGATGTGCGACGCCGCGCCGTGCTCGCGCTGACCGGCTTGCGACGCAATCTGTTTCCGGCTGCCCCGGCATATTGCGCGATGGCGGCGGCATGAGCGGCGAGATCAGCATCGCCGGCGTCTATATGCCGGGCCTGCTTCTGCTGGCGATCGCGGCGCTGGTGTTAACTGCGGTGCTGACGCGTTTGCTCGGGTTGATCGGCGCGTATCGTTTGATCGCCTATCGCCCGCTCGTTGACGTGGCGCTTTACGTCATCGTGCTAGGCCTGCTCGTTATTCTCTTCGTACCGGATGCACCGCTGCCATGAACCGCTACTTCGCCCCCTTAGGTCGTCTCGCCGCGACGCTCGTACTGGTGGCGATCGCGACATTGATCGCGTTGTGGTTGTGGCGGCGGTACGAGGTAGATCCCTGGACCCGCGACGGGCGGGTGCGTGCCGATGTGGTGCGCGTCACGCCTGATGTCGGCGGACTCGTCACCGAAGTACGTGTGCGAGACAATCAGCAGGTCAATCCCGGTGACCTGCTGTTCGTCGTCGATCGTCCGCGTTATGCGTTGGCGCTTGAACAGGCTAATGCCGCGATCCAGTCCGCGCGCGCGACGCTTGGGCAGGCGCGGCGCGAGGTGAATCGCGATCTAGCGCTCGGCAATCTCGTCGCGACGGAGGTGCATGAGCAGAATGTCGCACATGTCGCGACCGCGCAGGCCGCGCTCGCCCAGGCCGAGGCGCAGGCAGATGGCGCGCGCCTCAATCTTGCCCGCACCAACATCAAGGCGTCCGTCGCGGGTACGGTGACCAATCTTGATCTGCACCGCGGCGATTTCGTCGCGGCGGGCCAGCAGGCAATGGCGCTGATCGATCGTGAAAGCCTGCGTGTCGAGGCCTATTTCGAAGAGACCAAACTCGGCAGCATCCGCGTCGGTGACAAGGCGCACATCAAGCTGATGGGCGACGATCGCATGGTATGGGGCCATGTCGAGAGTATTTCCGCCGGGATCAGCGACAGCGAACTCACCAACACCGGCAACCTGCTGCCCAATGTGAATCCGACCTTCAACTGGGTGCGACTGGCGCAGCGCATTCCGGTTCGGATCAGGCTGGACAAGGTGCCCGCCGATTTGCGTCTCGTCTCGGGTCGCTCGGCGACTGTCACGATCGTGCCGCATACGGAGCCGAAGACGTGAAACGACGCGCACTTGCGATTGCGGCATTGTTGACTGGCTGCGTCGCGGGGCCGGACTATCACCGGCCGGATCGTGCGGTCGTCGACGCGCCCGCGGCACAGGGCAAATTCGACGCCGCACACGATCCGGCGTTCGCAGATGCACCGCTGCCCGATCGCTGGTGGCGGCTCTATCGCGATCCCGCGCTCGATATCGTGGTGACGGACGCGCTCGCGGCCAACACCGATCTGCGCCTCGCCGACGCGAACCTGCGCGCCGCGACCGCCGTGGTCGATCAGGCGCTTGCCGGGCGCACCGTGCAAACGTCGATCGATGCGGGCGTGGCGCTGGCACGGCCCTACGCGACCGAACTGCCCCCGACGGGAGAGGCGACCTACAGCGCGACGATCGGAGGCGCATTGCCACTGGATCTGGCAGGCCGCATCCGCCGCACGATCGAAGCGTCGCGCGCCGATGCGGAGGCGGTCGCGGCGGTGCGCGATCAGGTCCGCGTAACGGTCGCGGCCACTGCGACGCGCGCCTATCTTGCCGTCTGCGCCGCGAATATGCGCATCGCGGCGGCGACGCGCGTGATCGGCATCCAGCGGCAGACGTTTGGCGCGACGCAACGGTTGCAAAAGGGCGGCCGCGGCACCGCCTTCGATACGACGCGTGCCCGCGCAGCGATGGAGCAGAGCGAAGCGCTCGTCCCGGCGTTGGTCGCCGCGCGGCAGGCCGCGCTCTATCAACTCGCCGCGCTAACCGGAAAGCCACCTGCCGACTATTCCCGAACTGTCGAACGTTGCGCCGTGCTCCCCGCGATCGTCGGGCCGCTCCCCGTCGGCGACGGAGCGGCGTTGCTGCGCCGCCGGCCGGATATACGCGCGGCCGAGCGACGGCTGGCCGCTGCCACCGCGAGGGTCGGCGTTGCCACCGCGGCGCTCTATCCACAGATCAGCATCGGCGGTTCGATCGGTTATACCGGCCCGTTGAGCGCGCTGGGCGAGCATCAGGACCTCAATTTCAGCCTCGGCCCCCTGTTAAGCTGGAGCTTTCCGAACCGCCGGATCGCCCGTGCGCAGATCGCGCAGGCCGGCGCCAATGCCGATGCGGCGCTGGCCATGTTCGATGGCACGGTGCTGGGCGCGCTGCGCGACGTTGAGACGGCGCTATCCGCCTTTGCGCGCGGGCGCGATCAGGTCGCTGCGCTCCGCCGTGCGCGTGACAGCGCCGCGGTCGCGACCGCGCAGGCGAACAAGCTGTTCCGCTTCGGCCGCGGCGATTTTCTCAGCCTGCTGAGCGCGCAGGCGACGCTAGCCAACGCCGAGGTTACGCTGGCAGCGGCACAGGCATCGCTGGCTGATGCGCAAGCGCAACTGTTCCTCTCGCTTGGCGGTGGGTGGGGCGACGAAGCGGCTCCGGCAGCGAAACCGCGAGAATCGTAACGTCAGGCGACCGGCGCGCCGCCCAGCGCCTTCACCAACGCGATGCTGGCGCGCATCCGGCTGGTTTCGACCGCGATCAGCGCCCGCTCGGAATCGAGCGCTTCGGTCTGCGCGGTGACGACCTCCAGATAGTCGGCGGCGCCGTCGTGATAGCGGGTCAGTGCCAGATCGCTGGTGCGCTGCGCTGCGTTAGCGGCGTCGCGCTGCTCCACCGCCTGGGTCGCCAGGTGGCGGGTCGCGGCGAGCGCATCCTCCACCTGGCGGAACGCGGCAAGCACGGTATCCCGATAATTCGCCGCGGCTTCGTCATATTGCGCGCGCGAGAGCTTGATTTGCGCGCTTCGGCGGCCCCCGTCGAACAAAGTCGCCACCGCCGACAGCGGCCCAAGCCCCCAGAAGGTGCTGGGCGTGGAAAGCAGCGACGGTCCGATTGTCTGCCATCCGCCGGAAAGTCCGAGCGAGAGCGACGGAAACCAGGCCGCGCGCGCCACACCGATTCGGGCGTTCGCACCATACATCCGCCGCTCGGCCGCCGCGATGTCGGGCCGCCTTTCGAGCAGCGTCGATGGCGCTGCGGCCGGGACGGCGAAGGCGCCCGGCTGCTGGATATGCGGCGTAATCGCAAAGTCGGAAGCGACAACGCCGATCAGCGCGGCGATCTCATGCTCCGTCGCCGCGCGCTGGTTGGCGACCGCCGAAATCTGCGCCCGCGCGTTGGCCAGCACCGTGCGGGCGCGGTTAACGTCTACGCCCGAGGCGATGCCGCCGTCGTGGCGTGTCGCGGTCAGGTCATAAGCGCGTGTGAACGCGTCGACCGAGCGGCGCAGCAGATCGGCTTCGGTATCGAGCCCGCGCAGCCGCGCATAGGCATCCGCGACCGATGCTTGCAGGCTGAGCCGCGCCGATGCGAGATCGCCCGCGCTGGCCTGTGCATCGGCGCGCGCTGCCTTCACGTTGTTGCGTACGCGCCCCCACAGGTCGATCTCGTAATCGAGGGACGCGCCGACGACATAGTTGTCGTAGGTTTGCGCGGTGCTGTTGCCGAGCGGGCGGTTTGCCGAAAGCCGCTGCCGTCCTGCCTGCCCTTCGGCACCGATCGTGGGGAACAGATCGGCGGTGCTGACTCGCGCCGCTGCGCGGGCCGCGTCGTATCGTGCCAGCGCCGCCGCCAGCGAGGGCGCGGCCTGGATGGCGCGCGTTTCCAGATCGTTGAGCACGGGATCGTTGAACGCGATCCACCAGTCGCCGCGTGGCGCGATATCCTGCGGGTTTGCCGCGGCCCAGCCCGGCACTTCCTTATAGGCGGCGGGCGTAGCGATCGCCGGCGGGCGATAGGCCGGAGCCATCGAGCAACCGGCCAGCGACAGCAGCAGCAGCGGCGCCTTGGCGTGCAACTGCTTACACGGCATGGCCGGCGCCCTGCACACGCACGTGATCCCCGGTGCGGATCGCATCCGGCGGCGTATCAACCACGCGATCGGAGGCGGCCACGCCCTGTGCGATCGTCACCGTCTTGCCCTCGTCGCGTGCGATGGTGACGGGCTTCACCGTCACGCGCCCGCGCGCATCCACCGTGGCGACCGTCGGCCCATCATTGCCATAGATGATCGTGCTGCCTGGCAGGCTCAGCGTGTTGCCACTGCCGGGGCCGGTGCTGAACGAAACCTGCGCGAACGCGCCCGGCTTGAGCGCGCCGTCTGGGTTAGGCGCCTGAAGTTCCACCAGCACAGCGCCAGATTGCGCGTCCACCGCCTGCGCGCTGCGGGTCATCGTCGCGGGGAAGCTGCGGCGGGGGTATTCGGGCAGTGAAAGGGTCGCCGTCATTCCTGGATGGACTGCCGCCGACGCACCCTGCGGCACCCGCACGAATACACGCACGCGGCTGGCGTCCGATACAGTGAACAGCGCCTGCGATGCGGCGTTGCCCGCGACGACGAGCTGCCCGATCTGTGCGGCACGGCTCGTCACTACGCCGTTGAACGGCGCATACAGGCGGGTGAAGCCTTGTAATGCGCGCAACCGGCGGACGTTGGCGAGCGCGGCATTGGCGAGTGCTGACTTGGCGGCGAGATCGCCCGCCTTCTCGTCTGTCTCCTGCCGCGATACCGCGTCTTTCGCCAGCATCGTATTCCACCGTTGCGCCGTAGTGGCGGCGAGCTTCTGGTTGGCGAGGGCGGTCTGATAATCCGCACTCGCCTGGGCGAGTTGCTGGTCGACCTCCGGGGCGTCGAGGATCGCTAGCGGCTGGCCGGCGTGCACGTGATCCCCGATATCTGCCAGCCAGCGGCGGACGTAGCCGTTGGTCCGCGCATAGATCGCCGCGCTGTTGAGCGCCTGCACGTTGCCCGGCAGCACCAGCGCCGCCCCCTCCCCGCCGCGCGCCGGGCGAACGATCGCGACCGTGGGAATAGCCGCGTTGCTCGAAACCTGCTTCAGGTCCCCCGTAGCGCTTATCCGGCTGGCGATGCCGGTGGCGGCTATTGCTACTGCGGTAATAGCGGCGACGATGCCGACGCGCTTCAGGGTGCGCGGGCTGGGGCCGGCGGCGGGCGGCGGGGGCGTATCGGACATATCAGCCATGGGCGGGGTGCATCTCGACGGTGGGTTGCCGGGTCGCGCCCGCGCGCTTTCGATGCGCGAGCGCGAAGACGGTGGGTACGAAGAACAGCGTGGCGATCGTGGCAAAGAGCAAACCGCCGATCACGGCGCGGCCGAGCGGGGCGTTCTGCTCCCCGCCGTCGCCGAGGCCGAGCGCCATCGGCCCCATGCCGATAATCATGGCGAGCGCCGTCATCAGCACCGGGCGGAAGCGGACCATCCCCGCCTCCAGCGCCGCCTGCGTCGCATCGCCCAGCGCATCCAGCCGCTCGCGCGCAAAGCTGATGACGAGGATCGAATTGGCCGTCGCAACCCCCATGCACATGATCGCGCCCGTCAATGCCGGCACCGACAGCGTGGTGCCGGTGGTGAACAGCATCCACACGATCCCGGCGAGTGCCGCGGGAAGCGCGGTGATGATGACGAACGGATCGAGCCAGCTCTGGAAGTTCACCACGATCAGCAGATAGATCAGCACGATCGCCCCGGCGAGCCCGAAGCCGAGGCCAGAGAAAGCGGTGTTCATCGTCGCATATTGCCCGCGCACCGTGACCAGCGCGCCTTTCGGCAGCTCCTTCTCCAGCGACTTGATCGCACGCTGCACGTCGCCAGAGATCGCGCCGAGATCGCGCCCCTGGATCGAGGCGTAGATATCGACGACCGGCTGGATATTGTAATGCGACACGACCGGCAGCGTATTCGACCGACGGATATCCGCCAGCCCGCCCAATTGCTGCACGGCGCTGCCGGCGGCGCCCGAGATGGGCACGTTGCCAAGATCGCTCATCGACCCGACCAGATATTCGGGCGCCTGCGCGATTACCGGATAGGAAACGCCCGATTTCGGATCGACGAAGAACACCGGCGCAGACTGAGCCGTGCCCGCGAGCGAGGCGGAAAGACTGTTGGTGACGTCACGTTCGTTCAGCCCATATTGGCCGATGCGCGAGCGATCGACGTCCACGTCGAGCTGGGGCGAGCGACCCGGCTGCTGGATGCGCGCATCCGCCAGCCCGGGAATCGTCGCCATCTTCGCGAGCAGCTTCGCCGCATAGGCGCGGTTGGCGGCCAGATCCTTGCCCGAAACCTGCACGTCGATCGGCGCGGGCGCGCCGAAATTCAGGATCTGGCTGGTGATGTCGGCGGGCAGGAACGAAAAGGTGACGCCGGGGAACCGGCGCGGCAGCTCCCGCCGCAGCGTGGCGACGATCGCATCGGTCGGCCGATGCCCGTCCTTCAGCGTGACGAGGATATCGCCGTCCTGAGGGCCGATCGTGCCGCTGTTGTTATAGACGGTGTTGAGCGAACTGACCGGCAGGCCGATATTGTCCGCGATCGAGCCGAGTTCGTCCGCCGGGATCACCTCTCGCATCGCGCGGCCGATGCGATCGAAACCGGCGGCGGTATCCTCGATCCGCATGCCCATCGGCATGCGCACATGCATCGCGATCTGCCCCGAATCGACACTGGGGAAGAAATTGCTGCCCAGCCACGGGAACAGCCCGAACGACACCAGCACTATCGCGAGAAAGCCGATCAGGAACGGCTTGCGCGCGCCCAGCGCCCGTCCGAGCATCCCGCCATAAGCGGCGCGCGCGCGAGAGAATTGATGCTCGAACCCGCGCTGGAAACGCACCAGCGGATTGCGCGAGCGCGCGTTGCCGGCGAGATGCGCGTCCTCGCCCATCCGGTGCGGCTTCAGAAGGAACATCGCCATCGTCGGCACGAGCGTGCGGGAAAGGATGAACGAGGCGATCATCGAAAAGACGACGGACAGCGCCATCGGCACGAACAGGAAACCCGCGACGCCCGGCAGGAAGAACATCGGCACGAACACGATACAGATGCATAGCAGCGAAACGAACGCCGGCGTGACGATCTGCGCCGCGCCGTCCATGATCGCCTCCGTGACGCCCTTGCCCTGTTCGAGATGCCATTCGATGCTTTCGATCGTCACCGTGGCGTCGTCCACGAGAATGCCGACCGCCAGCGCCAGCCCGCCAAGCGTCATCACGTTCAGCGTCTGACCAAACGCCGCCAGCGCCGCGATCGCGGCCAGGATCGCGAGCGGGATCGAGATCGCGATGATGATCGTCGATCGCCACGATCCGAGGAACAGCAGGATCATCAGGCTGGTCAGGCCGGCCGCGATCGCGCCTTCCTGCACGACGCCCTTCACCGCGCCCTTCACGAAGATCGACTGATCGCCGATCGGCAGGATCTTCAGCGTATCGGGCAACGTCGCGGCGATACGCGGCAGCGCCTGCTTCGTCCCCTCGACGATCGCCAGCGTCGAGGTGGTGCCGTTCTTCAGGATCGTGAGCAGCACCGAACGCTTGCCCTCGACGTGCACGATATTGGTCTGCGGGCCGTTGCCGTCGCGGACGTGGGCCACGTCCCGCATATAGATCGTGGCGCCGTTGACGACCTTCACCGGCAGGTCGTTCAGCGCGTCGATGGAGCTGGGCGCGTTGTTGAGCCGCACGCTATATTGCGTCGGCCCGATCTTGACGAAGCCTGCCGGGTTGATCTGGTTCTGCGCCGCGACCGCGTTGGCGACGTCCTGCGCAGACAGCCCTTTCGATTGCAGCGCCAGCGGATCGAGATCGATCTGCACCTGCCGCTGCTTGCCGCCGGAAGGATAGGGCATCGCCAGGCCGGGGACGGTGACGAGCTGGGGGCGGATCTGGTTCTGCCCCATATCGAACAATTGCTGCTCGGACAGCCCCTTGCCCGACAGGGCGAGTTGCAGGATCGGCACGGTGGAGGCGCTGTAGTTCAGGATCAGCGGCGGCGTGGTGCCCGGTGGAAGCTGTCTCAGCACCGATTGGGAGATCGACGTTACCTGCGCGGTCGCGGTGCGGATATCGGCGCCGGGCTGGAAATAGATTTTCACCACGCCGATGCCCTGAAGCGACTGGCTTTCGATGTGCTCGATATCGTTGACCGTGGTCGTCAGCGTGCGTTCGTAGGAGGTGATGATGCGGTTCGACATATCCTCCGGCGCAAGGCCGGAATACGTCCACGCCACCGCGATCACCGGCACCCTGATATTCGGGAAAATGTCCACCGGCGTGCGAAATGCCGCCATCGTGCCGACGATCGCGATCAATATGGCCATCACGATGAAGGTCAGCGGCCGGGTGAGCGCGATCCTGACGATGCCGATCATTCAAAACTCTCGCATGCGCCGTATCGGCCTGACGCCGACCGGCGGATAAAACGCCTCTCCCCGAAAAACGGCGAACGCCGCGCCTGCCCGCCCGGTCGGACAGCAGCGTTCGTTCACCGAGGCGCGCCAATGCGCTCTTGGTTGGGTCGCGTCTAATATATAATATGGCTCGATTGATACGTTGTGAGACTTGATCGATGGACCTGCGCCACCTGCGATATTTCCTGTGCGTGGCGGAGGAGATGCATTTCGGGCGGGCGGCGCAGCGGCTCGGCATCTCCCAGCCCCCGCTCAGCCAGCAGATCCGCGCGCTGGAGGATGAGCTGGGCGTGCGCCTGTTCGATCGCACCAGCCGGCGGGTTCGGCTGACCGAGGCGGGCGAACTGTTCCTGCCGGAGGCGCGGCAGACGCTGGCGCAGGCCGATCACGCGATCGAGACGGCGCGGCTTGCACGCCGCGGCGAGCTTGGACGGCTGCAGGTCGGTTTCACATCCTCCGGGCCGTTTACCCCGCTCGTCGCCTCTGCGCTGTACCGCTTCCGCGAGACGCATCCCGATGTCGAGCTGACGCTGCGCGAACTCGGCCGTGACGAGCAGATCGAGGAATTGCGACGCGGCGGGCTGGATATCGTGCTGGTGCGTAGTGCGGAACCTCCCGTGTTGCCGCCCGGCACCGACGCGCGCTGCATCGTCAACGAGGATATGGTGGTGGCGATGCGCGCCGGTCATCCGCTGGCAGATCGCGCGGAAGATCCCACGATCGCGGACCTCGCGGGCGTGCCTCTCGTGCTCTATGCCTCCCCGCTGGGCGCCGGCTTCAACGAGCATTTCTTCCGCCTGTGCCACGAGGCGGGGTTCGAGCCGGATATCGCGCATGAGGCGAGCAGCTTCGCCACCCTGCTCGGGCTGGTGGCGGCGGGCTTCGGCGCGACGATCCTCGCACGGTCGCTGGAGCGGCTGCATCTGGAGAATGTGGTTTATCGCCGGCTGATGGCGCCGATCGCCAGCCGGCTGTGGCTGATCCATGGCGCGTCGCTATCGCCGACCGGCCAGGCATTTCGCGACGTGATCGACGAATTACGGCTTGACGCGGACGGGCAAACGTAAGGATCACGAAAGGCGAAGGCACAAAGGCGGCATATCCGGTGTTGTGCGACAGCCAACAGCCGCCGCCGAAGAACAGGAACGAAGGACGCGCATGGTCGACGAACACGATCCGCTCCCCGCGTCTCAAACGCAGGCCTATGAACAGCCGCCGCGTCGCCGGACGTGGCTGATCGTCGCCGTGATCGTCGCGGTCCTCGCGCTGATCGCGTTCGGCGCGAATCGCATCGCCAAGAGCGGCGGCAACCGCAGCGGCGGGCGCCCGGCGGCGGCGGTATCGGTCGGCAAGGCGACGCTGACGGACATCCCGGTCAGCGTCACCGCCCTCGGCACCGTGCAGCCGATCGTCACCGCGACGGTGCGCGCCCAGCTCGCCGGCACCTTGTTCAAGCTGTTCTTCAAGGACGGGCAGATGGTGCGTCAGGGGCAGGTGCTGGCGCAGATCGATGCGCGCCCATACCAGCTGGCGCTGGCGCAGGCGAAGGCCAACCTGGCGCGCGATCAGGCGCAGCTTGCCGGCGCGCAGGTCGATCTCAATCGATACGAGACGCTGTTGAAGCAGGATTCGATCGCCGCCCAGCAGGTCGATACCCAGCGGGCCACCGTTCGCCAGCTGACCGGCACTGTCGCCGCTGATCGCGCCGCGATCGGCACCGCGGAGCTCAACCTCAACTATACCTCCGTCAAATCCCCGATCACCGGCCGCGCCGGCATCCGCCAGGTCGATATCGGCAATTACCTGACGCCGTCGGACACCAACGGCATCGTCGTGGTGACGCAGCTCGATCCGATCGACGTCGGGTTCTCGCTCCCGCAGACACAGCTCTCGACGATCGGACACGCCGCCGGCAGCGGCGCCGGCCTGCCGGTCGACGCGCGCGACCAGAACGACAATCACAGTCTCGCCAGCGGCCGTTTCCTGACGTTCGACAATCAGGTGGACACCACCACGGGCACGGTGAAGGCGAAGGCGCGCTTCGACAATGGCGGCAACGCGCTGTTCCCAAACCAGTTCGTCAACATATCGATGCTGGTGAACACGCTGCGCGACGTCGTCACGGTGCCGGTCGGCGCGGTGCGGCACGGCGCGCCCGGCGACTTCGTGTTCGTGCTGCAGAAGGACCGCACGGTGAAGCTGGTGCCGGTGAAGATCGGCGCCAGCAGCAATGGCAAGGTCGCGATCCTATCCGGGTTGCAGGCGGGCGCGACGGTGGTGACAGAGGGGGCGGACGGGCTTGAGGACGGCTCGGCCGTGCGCCTGCCCGGCGACAAGGGCGGCCCCGGCGCGGGCGGCAGGCGTGGCGGCTCGGGCGCGGGGCAGGGGCGGCAGCATCGCGGCCAGGGCAACCAGGCCGGATGACCGATAGGGCCGCGTCCGCCGCGCCTGCGCCGCGGGAGGCCCCCGGCGGGCCATCGCGCGCGTTCATCATGCGTCCGGTCGCGACGACGCTGCTGATGGTGGCCATCCTGCTTGCGGGGCTCGTCGCCTATCGCTCGCTACCGCTCTCCGCGTTGCCCGAGGTCGACTACCCCACGATACAGGTCTCCACCCTCTATCCCGGCGCCAGCCCGGACGTGATGGCGCTGACCGTCACCTCTCCGCTGGAGCGGCAGTTCGGCCAGATGCCGGGGCTGACGCGGATGACGTCCACATCCTCCTCCGGCGCGTCGGTCATCACGCTGCAATTCCGGCTCGACCTGTCGCTCGATATCGCGGAGCAGGAGGTGCAGGCGGCGATCAATGCGGCGAACACGCTGCTGCCCGCCGATCTGCCCGCGCCGCCGATCTATGCCAAGGTCAATCCGGCAGACGCGCCGATCCTGTCGCTCGGCGTCACGTCTGCCACGCGCCCGCTGGGCGAAGTGCAGGGGATCGTCGAGCGGCAGTTCTCGAACAAGATCGCGCAGGTTTCCGGTGTCGGCCTCGTTTCCATGTCCGGCGGCCAGCGCCCGGCGGTGCGCATCCAGGCGAATGTCGCCGCGCTCGCCGCGCGCGGGCTGTCGCTGGAAACGATCCGCACCGCGATCGGCAATGCCAACGCGAACGCGGCGAAGGGCAGTTTCGACGGGCCGACCAAGAGCTGGACGATCGATGCCAACGATCAGCTTGCCGATGCGGCGAGCTACAGCAGCCTCGTCATCGCTTTCGCCAATGGCGCGCCGGTGCGCCTGTCCGATGTCGCCAAGGTCGTGCAGGCGACCGAGAACGTGCGGCTCGGCGCGTGGATGAACGGCAAGCCCGCGGTGGTGATCGACGTTCAGCGCCAGCCGGGCGCGAACGTGATCGGCACGGTCGATGCGATCCAGGCCGCGCTCCCCGATCTGGAGGCCCAGCTTCCCGCCGACGTTCATGTGACGGTGCTCACCGATCGCACCACCGGCATCCGCTCTTCCGTGGCGGACGTGAAGCTGGAACTGGTGCTTGCGGTGCTGCTGGTGACGCTGGTGATCTTCCTGTTCCTGGGATCGCTGCGCGCGACGGTGATCGCCAGCATCTCCGTGCCGCTGTCGCTGGTCGGCGCGTTCGCGGCGATGTATTTCCTCGGCTTTTCGATCAACAACCTCACCTTGATGTCGCTGACGATCGCATCGGGCTTCGTCGTCGATGACGCGATCGTGGTGCTGGAGAATATCGCGCGCCATATCGAGGAAGGGATGCGTCCGTTCGAGGCGGCGCTGAAGGGCGCGAGCGAGATCGGCTTCACGATCATCTCGCTTACCGTCAGCCTGATCGCGGTGCTGATCCCGCTGTTGTTCATGGGCGATGTGGTCGGCCGCCTGTTCCGCGAATTCGCGGTGACGCTGGCGGTGACTATCCTCCTTTCGGCGGTGGTGGCGCTCACGCTGGTGCCGATGCTTTCCGCGCGCTGGCTGAAGCCGGAGCATGAGGAGCGGCAATATCGCGTCTCGCAGGTGACCCGCGACTGGTTCGACCGGCTGGCGAACCGCTATGCGAGCGCGCTCGACTGGGTGATGCTGCGCGGCACGCTGACGATGCTCGTGTTCGCGGGCACGCTCGTCATCACCGCGATCCTGTTCTACGTCATCCCGAAAAACCTGTTTCCCGAGCAGGATACCGGCCAGATCGCGGTTACGACGAGTGCGGCGCAGGATATCGGCTACGCGCGGATGGCCGGTCTCCAGCAGCAGGTGGCGCGCGCGCTGCTCGCCGATCCGGCGGTCGAGAGCCTCAGTTCGGCGGTCGGGGTGGACGGGCAGAACAGCACGCTGTCGCAGGGGCGGATGGTGGTGAACCTCAAGGCGCAAGGGGATCGCGGAAATCTGGGCGATGTGATCTCCTCGCTGGAAAAGGCGGCGGGGGGAGTGGCGGGGGTGCGCACCTACTTTCGCCCGGTGCAGGATCTGACGATCGACACCTCCACCGGCGTCAATGCCTATCGTTTCTCGCTTCAGGGCGCGGACGAGGCGCAGGTGGACGAATGGGGCGCGAAGCTCGCCGCCGCGCTCAAGAACGACCGCCATCTGCGCAACGTCACCTCTAACGTGCTGGCGAACGGCAGCGCGGTGGTGGTGGACATCAACCGCGATACCGCCGGGCGGCTGGGGCTGAGCGCGCTCGCGATCGACAACGCGCTGTACGACGCATTCGGCCAGCGCATCGTTTCGACGATCTACACGCAGTCCAGCCAGAACCGCGTCATCCTGGAGGCGCAGCCGGGCAGCGTGACCGATCCGCAGGCGCTGGGCGATCTGCGGATCCCGCTGTCGGGCGGGACCAGCGTTCCGCTGTCCGCCGTCGCGACGATCCGCACCGCCGCAGCGCCGCTGGTGGTAGCGCGCGAGGCGCAGTTCCCGGCAGCGACGATCGGCTTCGATCTGGCCCCCGGCGTGTCGCTGGGCAGCGCGGTCACGGCGATCGAAAACGCCGAGCAGCAGATCAACCTGCCGAGTGCGCTTTCCACCAACTTCACCGGCGCTGCGAGCGCGTTCAAATCCTCCCTCTCGAACGAGCTGTGGCTGATCCTGGCGGCGATCGTGGTGGTCTATATCGTGCTGGGCGTGCTCTATGAGAGCTTCGTCCACCCGATCACCATCCTTTCCACCCTGCCCTCGGCAGGCATCGGTGCGTTGCTGTTTCTGTGGCTGACGGGATCGGGGCTTGGCGTGATCGGGATCATCGGCATCGTGCTGCTGATCGGCATCGTGAAGAAGAATGCGATCATGATGATCGATTTCGCGCTGGACGCGATGCGCGAGCATGGCGCCGATGCGCAGCACGCGATCCGGCAGGCGGCGCTGTTGCGTTTCCGCCCGATCATGATGACGACGTTCGCGGCGCTGTTTGCGGCGATCCCGCTGATCTTCGGCGGGGGCATGGGGCATGAGCTGCGTCAGCCGCTCGGCATCGCGATCGCGGGCGGGCTGATCTTCAGCCAGGTGCTCACGCTGTTCACCACCCCTGTGATCTTCCTGGGGCTGGAGGAATGGCGCGAGCGCGGCTGGCGCATTCGCCGCCGTCCATCCCGCGAGACATTGCCCGCGTGAACATTTCCGCGCCTTTCATCCGGCGGCCGGTGGGAACGATCCTCCTCACCATCGGCATCATGCTGGCGGGAATCGGCGCTTTCTTCATGTTGCCGGTGGCACCGCTGCCGGCGGTGGATCTGCCGACGATCCAGGTGCAGGCGAGCCTGCCCGGCGCGAGCCCCTCGACGATGGCCTCCAGCGTCGCCGCGCCGCTCGAACGGCATCTCGGCACGATCGCCGGGGTTTCGGAGATGACATCGCGTTCAGGCGTCGGATCGTCGTCGATCACGCTGCAATTCGATCTTTCGCGCGATATCGACGGGGCGGCGCGCGACGTGCAGGCGGCGATCAACGCCTCGCGCGCGGATCTTCCCGCCACGCTCAAGACCAATCCCAGCTATCGCAAGGCGAACCCGGCGGAAGCGCCGATCCTGATCCTCGCCCTGACATCGCCCACGCGTAGCCCGTCCGAAATCTACGACGCGGTTTCCACGGTGGTGCAGCAGAAGCTGCTTCAGGTGCAGGGCGTTGGCAATGTCGAGCTGGGCGGTGCGGCGCTGCCGTCCGTGCGTATCGAGGTGAACCCGCTCGCGCTGTCGCAATATGGCATCGCGCTGGAGGATGTGCGCACCGCGCTGCAATCCGAAAGCGCGAACCGCCCGCGCGGCGTGCTCGATGCGCGCGGCATGAGCTGGCAGGTCTATTCCAACCAGCCGGGCCTGCACGCGGCGGATTATCGCGGCACGGTGATCGCATGGCGCAACGGCGCGGCGGTGCGCCTCTCCGATATCGCCAGCGTCGAGGACGGGCCGGAAGATATCCGCACGATGGGCCTGTTCAACGGCAAGCGCGCGGTGCCGGTCATCATCAGCCGGCAGCCGGGCGCCAATATCGTGCAGGTGGTGGATGCGCTGAAGGCGCAGCTTCCCGCGCTGCGCGCCGCCGTGCCATCGGATATCCACCTCGATGTGGCCAGCGACCGCACGCTCACGATCCGGGCCTCGCTGCGCGAGGTGGAGGTGACCCTGCTGATCGCGACGCTGCTGGTGGTGCTGGTGGTCAGCCTGTTTCTGCGAAGCTGGCGCGCGACGCTGATCCCGGCGGCGGCAGTGATCGCCTCGCTGCTCGGCACGATCGGCGTGATGTATCTCGCCGGTTTCACGCTCGACAATCTCTCGCTGATGGCGCTGACGGTCGCGACCGGCTTCGTCGTGGACGATGCGATCGTGGTTGTGGAAAATATCAGCCGCCATATCGAGGCGGGGATGAAGCCGTTCGACGCCGCGCTCACTGGCGCGCGCGAGGTGGGCTTCACGGTGCTGTCGATCTCGCTCAGCCTGATCGCCGTGTTCGTTCCGCTGATCTTCATGGGCGGGCTGGTCGGGCGGCTGTTTCGCGAATTCGCGCTCACCATGTCGATCGCGGTGATGATAAGCCTCGTGGTGTCGCTCACCACTACGCCGATGCTCGCCTCGCGCGTGCTGCGTAACGAGGAGAGCGAGGCCCGGGTGATGCGCTGGGCGCGGCATGGCTTCGACTGGGCACAGGCGCGCTACGAACGCTCGCTCGACTGGGCGCTCGCCAATCGCGGGGCGGTGCTGCTGCTGCTGGCGGGCACGGTGGCGCTCAACGTCTATCTCATCGCCGTCGCGCCGAAGGGGTTCTTTCCGCAACAGGATACCGGCGGCCTGATGGGCGGGCTGCGCGCCGATCAAAGCATCTCGTTCACCGACATGCAGGACAAGCTGACGCGTATCACCCGGATCGTGAAAAGCGATCCGGCGGTGGCGACGGTGGTGGCCTTCACGGGCGGATCGCGCGCGGGCGGCGGCTTCATGTTCGCAACGCTCAAGCCGCGCGACCAGCGCCCCCCGGTGCAGGACGTGATCGCGCGGCTCCGCCCGAAGCTGGCGCGGGTGAGCGGGGTGAGCCTGTTCCTCAATCCGGTGCAGGATCTGATGGTCGGCGGGCGACAGACCAACAGCACCTATCAATATACGCTGAAGGCCGACGACCCCGATGTGCTCAAGGCGGCCGGGCAGAAGCTGGTCGATGCGCTGAAGAAGCACCCTGATCTCATCACCGACGTGGATATCGATCAGCAGGATGCGGGCGCCAACGCCTTTGTCGAGGTGGATCGCGACGCGGCCGCCCGGCTCGGCGTGACGATGCAGGCGATCGATGCGACGCTTTACGACGCGTTCGGCCAGCGACAGGTGGCGAATATCTACTCCGGGCTGAACCAGTATCATGTCGTGATGGAGGCGGCGCGCCAGTTCAACGGATCGCCCGCGTCGCTGGCCAATATCTATCTGCCGCTCACCCCCCCGGTGAACGCTGCGGCTCCGGCAACGCCGGTCGCGCAGGCGCCCACCGCCGCTGATGGCACCAGCGCTGCCGCCAATAACACGAGTGCCACGACGGCGACCGCGAGCACGACCGCCACCACGCCCGGCGCCGGTGGCACCGGGGCGGGGGGATCTGCGGTGGCTGGCGGCAGCGCGGTGAGCACGGCGGCACGCACGATGGCGCCGCTATCGGCCATCGCGACCTGGTCGACCGGCTCCACCAACGCGGCCGTCAGCCATTCAGATGGCGAGCCATCCGCAACCGTTTCGTTCAACCTTCCGCCCGGCGTGTCGCTCGGACAGGCGTCGCAACTGATCGCGCAGGTTCAGGGGGGGCTCGCATTGCCAGCAACCGTGCATGGCGAGTTCGGCGGCACCGCCAAGGTGTTCGCGCAATCGACCGGATCGATGCCGCTGCTGATCGTCGCCGCGCTGCTCGCGATCTACATCGTGCTCGGAATCCTCTATGAAAGCGCGATCCATCCGTTGACGGCGCTTTCCACGCTGCCGTCCGCCGGGGTGGGCGCGATGATCGCGCTGATCGTGACCGGCGGGCAGTTCGACGTGATAGCGCTGATCGGCATCATCCTGCTGATCGGCATCGTGAAAAAGAATGCGATCATGATTATCGATTTTGCGCTGGAAGCGGAGCGCGGCCGGGGCCTGGCGCCGCTGGCGGCGGTGCGCGAGGCCTCGCTTCTGCGGTTTCGCCCGATCCTGATGACGACGCTGGCGGCGGCGCTGGGCGCGCTGCCGCTGGCGATCGGATTCGGCGATGGCGCGGAGCTGCGCCGCCCGCTCGGCATCGCGATC
This sequence comes from Sphingomonas sp. 3P27F8, assembly GCF_005502745.1. GTDB lineage: Bacteria > Pseudomonadota > Alphaproteobacteria > Sphingomonadales > Sphingomonadaceae > Sphingomonas. Next base: position 152,943 of record NZ_SCNL01000006.1, on the reverse strand, counting down.
TTCGGCGGGCTGGTCGCCAGCCAGCTCATCACCCTGTTGACCACCCCTGTCGTCTATCTGGCCCTCGATCGCTTCCGGCGCCGCAACGGCGCGCAGGAGCGCGCACTGGCGCGTCACGGCGACATTCCGCTTGCTCCCGGAGCCCCCGCATGAAGCGCGTCCTGCCTGTCGTTCCGGCCCTGCTCCTCGCGGGGTGCAATCTCGCTCCGGCCTATCGTCCGCCCACGACGGTCGCGATCCCGTCATCGTTCAAGGAAGCGCCGGGCTGGGCGGCCGCGAATCCCGGCGACGCCGCCCCGCGCGGCGCGTGGTGGAATTTGTTCAACGATCCGGCGCTCGACGCGCTGGAGCGCAAGGTGGAAGTCACCAATCAGAATGTCGCCGCCTCCCGCGCGGCTTATGAGGCGGCGCGCGCGCTGGTGCTGGTGCAGCGTTCGGCCTTGTTCCCGACGATCACCGGCTCCGCCAGCGGGCAGCATTCGGGCGCCTTTTCCGGCGGCACCGCATCCAATCTCGGTACGGGCGGCACCGTCACCACTTCCGGCTCGCGCTTTTCGCTGAGCATCGGGGGAAGCTGGGAGCCGGATCTGTGGGGCAGGCTTGGCAACGCCGTATCGCAGGCGAAGGCGACGGCGCAGGCCACCGCAGGTGATCTCGCCAACGCCACCTTGTCGGCACAGGGGGAGGTGGCGACCAACTATGTCGATCTGCGCGGGATCGACGCGCAGCGGGTGCTGCTCGACGCGACGATCAAGGATTATCGGCGCGCGCTGACCATCACGACGAATCAGTACAAGGCCGGCACCGTCGCCAGCTCGAACGTTTATCAGGCGCAGACGACGCTCAGCAATGCGCTCGCCTCGCGCCAGACGCTGGATCAGCAGCGCGCGGTGCTCGAACATGCGATCGCCGTGCTGGTCGGAGAAAATCCATCCACCTTCTCGATCCCCGCCGTCGCATGGCAACCCGTCGTGCCCGCCGTGCCGGGCGTCGTGCCCTCGACCCTGCTACAGCGGCGGCCGGACGTGGCGGCGGCGGAGCGCCGGGTGGCGGCGGCCAATGCCAATATCGGCATCCAGCGCAGCGCCTATTTCCCGACCGTCACGCTGACGGGCAATGCGGGGACGAGCGGGAGCGCCGTGAACCAGCTGTTCTCGGCAGCCACCAGCCTGTGGTCGTTCGGGCTGAACGGATTGATGACGCTGCTCGATTTCGGTGCGCGGCGTGGACAGGTGCTTCAGGCACGCGCGCAATATGATCAGGCGGTCGCGACCTACCGCCAGACGGCGCTTACCGCCTTCCAGCAGGTGGAAGACAATCTCGCGGGCGTGCGCGTGCTCGCCGACGTGACGCGCAGCCGCGCCGAGGCCGCCACGGCGGCGGTGAAGGCGGAGCGGACGATCACCAACCAGTATCTCGGCGGCATCGTGGATTACGGGCAGGTGATCGTCGCGCAGACGACCGCGCTGAGCGCGCAGCAAACGCAGATTCAGGCGGTCGTCAATCAGCAGACGTCCGCGATCGCATTGGTGCAGGCTATCGGCGGCAACTGGAACGGCTGCACATCGGACAGGCCGGCGGCCTGCTGACAGGCGGTGAAGCGGCAACCGGGACCGGCCGTCGAGGGCAGCCGCCCCATGCCCACTCCCGCCGCACGGCGGAAGCGGATCAGTCAAACCTTGTCAGAGCGTCGCGATCCAGCCGTCCCCGATCTGGCGCAACACATCCAGCGGCACCCGACCGTATCGCAGCACCGCGCTGTGATACCCCTTGAGATCGAACCGCGCGCCGGCTTTCGCCTTCGCCCGTTCGCGCACGTCGGTGAACACCGAATGGCCGATCTTGTAGCTCGCCGCCTGGCCGGGGTTGACGCAATAACGCTCCACCTCGCGCGCCGCGAAGCCCTGCGTCTCGCCCTCCTGCTCCACGAACCGCTGAATGCCCTGTTCGCGCGACCAGCGCAGGTGATGGATGCCGGTATCCACCACGCAGCGATTGGCGCGGAACAGCATGAACTTGAGATAGCCGATGCGCCCGAGCGGATCGTCATCATACATGCCGATTTCGTCGGCAAGCTGCTCCGAATACAGTGCCCAGCCCTCGCCATATCCGGAGAAGCCGTTGATCTTGCGGATCAGCGGCAGATCCTTGTTCGACAGCGCGAGCACGCCTTCGAGCTGATGCCCCGGCAGCCCCTCATGATAAACGGTCGTCGCGAGGCAGAACTTCGGCCAGTCCGCCGAATCCTTGAGGTTGAAATAGACGAGGCCGGGGCGCGATCCGTCGATCGCGGGCGACTGGCTGAATGCGGCCGCCGCACCGGCCTCGGTCTGCACCGGCACACGGCGCACCTCGAAGCTGTAGGGCGGGATACGCTCGAACACCTCGGGCAAACGCGCCCTGATCGCGGCGAGCCGATCGTTGCAATAAGCGATCGCATCCTTCTTGCCCGCATCTGTATCGGGGTAAAGCTGATCCGCATTGCGATAGAGCGCGGCGACCCGCTCGCCGACACCGCCCCTGGTATAGCCCTGCTTCTTCAGTTCCGCGTCAAGCCGCGCGGAGATCATCGCGGCCTGATCCAGCCCGAACTTGTGCACTTCCTCCGGCGACATGCTCGCCGTCGTCGTCGCCTTCAGCGCCACAGGGTAGAAGGCGGAGCCCTGCGGCAGTTTCCACACGCCGGCGTCGTGCGTCGCGCGCGTGCGCAGATCGCGCAGCACGGCGAGCTGCCGGTTCAGCGCCGGGAGCACGCTGGCGTCATAGATACGCGTGGCGTTCCCGGCGTAGCTGTCGCCCAGCCCCCTGGCGGCGGCGCGGCGCGCGATCGACTGTACGACCAGCGCGTCCTTCGCCGGCACGGCTGTCTTGCCCATCTGCCCGATCGCCAGATCCAGGATGAAATCGGGCGGGACGACTCCGATGCCGGTATCGTGGCGCATCCGTTCCGTCTGGTTGTCGATCTCGCGGCCGAATGCCTGGAGCCGCTGGAGATAGGCGTCGGCATCGCCCGCGCTTTCGATCTTGTGCTTGGTATCGAGGAAATCGGGCACCGATTGATACACGCCCGAAAGTTGCGATACGACATAGGGGCTGGGGCCGTAGGACGAGCCGCCGAAATCGAACGCCTGCACCGCCACTGCCGAGCGCCGCGTGTAAAGGATACAGTCGAGATCGATCCGTTGCTCCGGGCCGAGCGCGGTGCGGTCGATCGCCTCGAGCCGCTTCAGTTGCGCCTTCGCAAGCGCGCGCGCCTGCGCGATGCCGGCCGCTGACTGATCGGAAAGCTTCGCGCGCAGATCGGCGTTCGCCCCGGTGTCCAGCCCGAGCTGCGTCGCGCTTTCCGGGCTGCGGCGAAGCTGCTCCTGCACGAGCTGATCGAACAGCGCCGTGAGCGGCGTGGAGGCGGGCGCGGCGCGGAGCGGGGCGGCGGCGAGCAGACCCGAGGCTGCGGTGCCGGCGAGGAAATGGCGACGATCGGTGAACATCGCGGCAGCTAACACCCGGCGGGGGCGGGGCGTCAATCCCGCGCGTGGGCGTAAATTACTGACACATGACGGTTTGTTCATGCGAGCGACAGTATAGGTTCAGCCACGCAGGCCCATGCCGTGGTCGATCGTCGATACGGAGGCGCGGCTGGGATGGCAGGCAGGATGATACAACGGGGCGCGACGCGGCTGACCATGATGGCGGCCTTGCTGGGATCGGCGATGCCGGCTGCGGCAGCGCCTGCGCCCGCTGCCCGGATCGCCTGGGCGAACCGGCTGACGTGGGGCGCGACGGCCGCCGATCTCAGCGCCGCGGACGGGCCGGGCAGTGATCGCTGGCTGGATGCGCAACTCGCCATGCCCCCCGCCGCGCTCCCGCCGCAGGCCGCCGCGCAGCTCGCGCAGATGCGGATCAGCCGCATGCCGGTCGCGCAGATCGTCGTCGAGCAGCAGGCGATGCAGCGCGATGCCAATGCGCTCACCAACCCGGATCAGAGCAAGGCCGCCAAGGAAGCCTATCAGAAAAGCATGGGCGACCTTGCCAACGAGGCGCGCACACGCTCGATCCTTCGCGATCTCTACGCGCCCGATCAGGTGCGCGAGCAGATGACGTGGTTCTGGTTCAACCATTTCAACGTCCATGCGCAGAAGCGCGACATCCGCGCGATGATCGGCGATTACGAGGATACGATCCGCGAACACGCGCTTGGCCGCTTCCGCGATCTGCTGGAAGCGACGCTGCGGCACCCGGCAATGCTGCGCTATCTGGATAACGACCAGAACGCCGCCGGCAAGATCAACGAGAATTACGCGCGCGAGATCATGGAGCTTCACACGCTCGGGGTCGGCTCCGGCTATACCCAGCAGGACGTGCAGGAACTGGCGCGGATCCTCACCGGGGTGGGGGTGAATGTGAATCACGATGCGCCCCGGCTGCGCCCACAGCTCCAGCCGCTCTATCTCCGCGCCGGCCTGTTCGAGTTCAATCCGGCACGCCATGATTTCGGCGAGAAGCACTTCCTTGGCCACACGATTCGCGGATCGGGATTCGACGAGGTCGAGCAGGCGCTCGATCTGATCGCCGCCGCGCCAGCCACCGCGCGCCATGTCTCAACGCAGATCGCGACCTATTTCATGGGCGATGCGCCGCCGCCGGGGGTGATCGACCGCATGGCGCAGACGTTCCAGCGCTCGCACGGCGATATCGCCCAGGTGATGCGCACGATGATCCGCGCGCCGGAATTCGCCGCCTCGCTCGGCAAAACGTTCAAGGATCCGATGCATTTCGCGCTGTCGGCGGTGCGGCTGACTTATGGCGATCGCGTGATCCTGAACGCGCAGCCGATCAACAACTGGCTCAATCGCATGGGGCAGGGGCTCTACAACCACGAGACGCCGGACGGCTATGACATGAAGTCGGCGGCGTGGTCCGGCCCGGGCCAGATGGCGACGCGGTTCGATATCGCCAAGCAGGTCGGCGGCGGCGCGTATGGCCTGTTTCGCGCGCCGGATGCCAATGCGGAACTGCCCGCGTTTCCGCAATTGCAGAACGCGCTCTATTTCAACGGTTTGCAGGATATGCTGGCCGCGCCGACGCGCGCCGCGCTGTCGCAGGCCGGATCGCCGCAGGAGTGGAACGCGCTGTTCCTGTCCTCCCCCGAATTCATGCACCGATAACGGAGCTTGCCATGATGCCGCATCTTCACCGCCGCGACCTTCTGGTCGGCGCCGCCGCGTTCGCGCCGCTTGTGGTGGCGGGCCGCGCCTTCGCCGCGCCGCAGGCCGGGAGCAGGCTGCTCGTCGTCTTCCTGCGCGGCGCCTATGACGCGACCAATATCGTCGTGCCGAGCGGGAGCGATTTCTATCGCGAGGCGCGCCCGACGATCGCGCTCGGCAAGCCCGATCCCAACGATCCCAAAGCACCGTTGCCGCTCGATGCGAGCTGGAGCCTGCATCCCGCGCTGAAGGACAGCATCCTGCCGCTGTGGCAGCAGCGCCAGATCGCGTTCGTTCCCTTCGCCGGCACCGACGACATGAGCCGCAGCCATTTCGAGACGCAGGATACGATCGAACTGGGCCAGCCGATCGGCGGCCATCGCGATTATGGCTCCGGCTTCATGGCGCGGCTGGCGGCGATATTGGGGCGCGGGGACAAGCCGATCGCCTTCACCGATCAACTGCCGCTGTGCTTCCGGGGCGGCGCGTCGCCGGTGCCGAACCTGGCACTCGCCAATGTCGGCAAGCCGATCGACCAGCGCCAGGCGAAGCTGATCGAGGGGATGTACGCGCAGCAGCCGGCCTTGTCGCGATCGGTGGCGGAAGGGTTCGAGGTGCGCGATACAGTCTATCGCACGCTGGATGACGAGATGAAGGCGGCGAGCCGCGGCGCGGTAAGCGCCAAGGGTTTCGCGCTGTCCGCGAGCCGCATCGGCACGCTGATGCGCGATCAGTTCAACCTTGCCTTCGTCGATGTCGGCGGATGGGATACGCACGTCAACCAGGGCGGCGCGACCGGCTATCTCGCCGATCGTATCGGCGAGCTGGGGCGCGGGCTGGCCGCGTTCGCGCAGGCGATCGGCCCGGAGAAATGGCGCAGCACCACGGTGGTGGTGGTGTCAGAATTCGGCCGCACCTTCCGCGAGAACGGCAATCGCGGCACCGATCACGGCCACGGCAGCATCTATTGGGTGCTCGGTGGCGGCGTATCCGGCGGCAGGCTGGCGGGCGAACAGGTCGCGCTGTCTCAGGCGACGCTCAACCAGGGGCGCGACCTGCCGGTGCTGAACGACTATCGCGCGCTGATCGGCGGGCTGGTCGCGCGGCAATACGGGCTTGGCGCGGACCGGCTGGCAGGCCTGTTCCCCGGGGCCAAGCCGCGCGATCTGCAACTGATCTGAAGCGGCGCGGCGCTCAGCTCGCCTGCGCCGCCTTCCAGTCCCGCTTCACCTTTTTCGCGAGGCTCCATTTGTGAACCTCGGTGGGGCCGTCATAGATGCGGAATGCGCGAACCTCGCGGAACACCTGCTCGACGATCGTGTCGCTGGTGACGCCGCTGCCGCCCATGACCTGTACGCAGCGATCCGCGATCCGCATCAGCGCCTCCGACACCGCGACCTTGGCGATCGAGCTTTCCGCCGTGCCGAGCGCGCCGGTGTCCAGCACGCCGGCACACCAGTCTATCATCAGCTCGGCCTGTTTCAGGTCGATCATGTTGTCCGCGAGCATGAAGCCGACGCCCTCGTGATCGATCAGCGGCTTGCCGAACGCGTGCCGACGGTTCGCATAGTCGGTCGCGATCTCGTTGGCGCGCACGCAGGCGCCATACCAGCGCATGCAGTGCGACAGCCGCGCGGGCGAAAGGCGGATCTGTGCGTATTTGAAGCCGTCGCCCGCATGGCCAAGCATCTGGTCCGCCGGCACGCGAAGATTGTCGATCAGGATCGTCGCATGGCCGCCCGGCATCGAGCTGTCGATCGTGTTCGGTACGCGCTCGATTCTGATCGCCGGGTCCGGCAGATCGACGAGGAACATGCAGGCTCCCTCCTCGGCCTTCGCCATGACGATACCGACCTTCGCGCCATGCGCCCCGGTGATGAAAGCCTTGCGCCCGTTGATGACCCAATGGTTGCCGTCCGGCCGGCACGTGGTCTGCATCATCGACGGGTCGGAACCTGCGCCGCCCTCCGCCGCCGGTTCGGTCATGAAGAAGGCGGACCGTGCGCGACCCTCGACCAGCGGAGTCAGGAAGCGCTCCTTGATCTCCGGGCTGCCGACCTTGCCGAGCAGATACATATTGCCCTCGTCGGGCGCCCCGGTGTTGCAGGCGAGCGGGCCGAGCGGGGAAAGGCCGGTGCGCTCCAGCACGATCGCCGTTTCGCGCTGCGAGAGATGGCTGCCGTCCGGCAGGATGTGCGGCGTCAGCACGCCCGCCGCGCGCGCCTTCTCGCGCATTTCCATGACCAGCTCGTCGGTCGGCGCGTCATGATGGTCGCGGCGCGTGTCGCGCTCATAGGGAACGACGACGTCGCGCACGAACGCTTCCACGCGGTCGGCGATCTCCAGCGCCTTTTCGATGCCGATGCCCATGCCATCCCCTCCCTGTGCGGCGTTGATGCCGGATTTGTCGCCGGCTCTAGGGGCGAGGCGCGGTCGTGGCAACGCGCCAGTGTGCGTCGGTCCGCACATACGCCCGCCCGGCGCCAGATGACGAACCCGCCCGCATGGGGCGGGGCGTTGTCAGGGCGGAACGGGCGAGCACCGGATCGCGCGCAATCATGTTGCGGACGCCATCACGCCTGTCCGTCAGGATCGTCCCGCTTCGGCGCAGTAGCGCTCGTTGCCCCGGGGCGATGGTGAACGTGCGCGGACGGCAACGCCCGACGTGGCATGGCACGGGCAATCACTGATCGGGATGCGAAACCCGATCGTTGTCGACGCGATCATATTCCGCCTGGATTTGCGCGGGAGGATCCTCGTCGCCCGCTTCGGGCAGCGTCTTGTGCATCGTCAGCGCCCAGCGTTCGAGCCAGGTGATGCCGTCCTTCTCGGCATAGGTGTCGCGGGTGCGATAGGCAGGATCGCGCATCGCCCGATCCAGCGTGACCGGGCGCAGATGCGCCTGGCGAAGCAGACCGGCAAGTTCGTCCAGCGTGTCCGCGTTCAGGCGCGTGCAGTGCAGCAGCATGACATGCGCGATATCGCGCCCGAACAACACACGTGCGCTGGCCTGTGACCAGCGGATGCGGATCGCGGTATAATCGAGATAGGCTTTGCGGATCTGCTCCTGTTTCGCGACATCGCGCCGGGCGATCGCATCGTCATAAGGCTCGGCGAATTCCCAATCCTCGGCATCGATGGTTACGGGCGCGATCCGGTAGCCGTGCGTGCCGAGCCACGCGTCGATCCGGTTGCGCACTGCCGCCGGAAAGCCCGTTTCGAGATAGGGATGGCGAAACCAGCGAAGCTTCTGTCCTCGCGCTTTCAGCATCGGGCGCGTCACCTGCTCGCCGTGCGCTATATCCGCGATATAGCCGTCCGCGCCGAGCGTATTGGGCGAGCCATGCGAATAGGTGTGGTTGCCGAGCGACATTCCGGCATCGAGCCAGTGCCTGAGGTTTTCGATCTGATGGTCGGGCGTCAGATCGCTGATCTTGCTTTCGTTGACGAAGCCGGTCGCGGGAAAATGGTGGCGTTTCAGCTTAGCCAGCAGGTTTGCGTTAAGATCGTCGACATAGGCCTGATCGGGCAGGATCGTGAGCGCCGGCAGATCGTCGAACGTCAACGCGACCATGCCGTCGCGTGCGGCCGCCGGCCCGGCACTGGCCATCGCGACAACCGCGATCATCCGCGCAACTTGCTTCCACCCACGCCGTCTCGCCAAATCAGCCCCCTTTTGTCGCGCGCAGCATATCGCGAGAGGCGGGAATGTCTCCAGAAGGATTGCGTTCCGGCCCGGCGCGAGCGATCGCCAATCTGTTGCGGGCGACGGACGCTATTGCATCGACTTGGCGACCTGCTCCGTACGCTCCATTACGCGCAGCACATTTTCGCCGGCCAGCCCTGCGACCTCCGCATCGGACCATCCGCGGCGCAACATCTCGGCAAGCAGCGCCGGATAGGCCGACACGTCGCCAAGGCCATCCGGCAGCGGATGGCCAACTCCGTCGAAATCCGATCCGATACCGACGCTCGCCTTGCCCGCGATCCTGGCGACATGATCGATATGATCGGCGACCTCTTTCAGGGTGACAATCGGTTCTGGATGCTCTTTCAGCCACGCTGCATAGGCGGCTGCGGCCTTGTCCGGCTGGCCGATATAAAGGCCACGATAGGGTGGAGAGTTGAGCCGGATCTTCTCGGCAGCCGCATCTGCCGCCCACCGGCGGTTCCTGTCCGAAACATAGCCCGGTGCGAAATCGACCATGACCACGCCACCGTTCGCGGCGACCAGCCGGAGAACGTCGTCGGATACGTTGCGGGGATGATCGTTGATCGCGCGCGCGCCGGAATGGGAAAAGATCACCGGCGCCTTTGTCTCCGCGAGCGCGTCGCGCATCGTCGCCTCGCTGACGTGCGACAGATCCACCAGCATCCCCAGCCGATTGAGCTCGTGCACCACCTGCCGGCCGAACGGGGTCAGGCCGTTATGCTTCGGATCGTCGGTGGCCGAATCCGCCCATTCGATCGTGCGCGCGTGCGTGAGCGTGAGGTAGCCCGCGCCGAGCGTGGCATAAGCGCGCAAGATCGACAGATTGCCGTCGATCTGGCCGCCGCCCTCCACCCCCATCATGGAAGCGATCCTGCCCGAAGCATGGGCACGGCGCACGTCGGCGGCGGTGCGCGCCAGCGCGAACGTCTCCGGGTAACGAGCGACGATCGACCTGACGAGATCGATCTGCTCCAGCGTCTTTTCCACCTGCTCCTTGCCCGGCAGATCGGCGGAGACATAGACCGACCAGAACTGTCCGCCGATCATTCCCTTGCGCAAGCGAACGATATCGGTGTCGTAAGGCTCGCCCCCGACCCGCGAAAGATCGCGCAAATCCATGGTCCAGCGCTTCTCGCCCTCCCGATCCGCGAGCGCTTCCGGCCAGTCGTTGTGCCCGTCGATCAGCGGCGTCGTGCGCAGAATCCGCGTAACCCGGGCGGAATAATCCTGCGCCCACGCCGCAGGTGGCAGAACACCGAGGCAGATGGCAGCGGCCAGCATTCCACGCTTCATCATACGTCCCATGGGGCATCTGCTCCTGTTCCTGATCGTGGAGGCGATAGGCCGCTTTGACGCCGGCGCAACTTCACGATTATCGAGCAAGGTGCCGAGACGATCGCCTCATCGCTCGATTTCGAACGGCAGCGTATAGCCGGTCATCTGCTGGCGAAGGAGCTTCTTGTCGATCTTGCCCGTCGCGCCGAGCGGGATCTCGTCAACGAACAGCACGTCGTCGGGCATCCACCAGCTGGCGATCTTGCCGTGGAGGAAAGCGGTGAGATCGTCGCGCGCCGCGCTGGCGCCCGGCTTGAGCTGGCACAGCAGGATCGGGCGCTCATCCCATTTCGGATGCGCAACGCCGATGACCGCGGCGATCGCGACGGCGGGGTGGCCCGTGGCGATATTCTCGATCTCGATCGAGCTGATCCATTCGCCGCCGGATTTCACCACGTCCTTCGCACGATCGGTGATCTGCATGTAGCCCTGCGCGTCGATCGTCGAGACGTCGCCCGTATCGAAAAAGCCTTCCTCGTCCAGCACATCGCCGCCGTCGCCACCGAAATACCCCGATACGATCGTCGGACCCTTGATCATCAGGCGGCCCGGCGTCCTGCCGTCATAAGGCAGGCGATTGCCCTCGTCATCGGTGAGTTTCAGCTCAAGTCCGGGCATCAGCCGGCCCTGCTTGATCGTATATTGAACCTGCTCGTCAGCCGGCATCGCCGCGACCGCTGCCGAAGGGGTGGAAATGGTGGCCAGCGGAGAGGTTTCGGTCATGCCCCAGCCCTGGATCACCTCGACGCCATAGCCGTCGCGGAAACCGCGAACCAGCGATTCCGGCACCGCCGAACCGCCGATCACGACACGCTTCAGGCCCCCCAGCCCGCGGCCGCTGGCTTTCAAATAATGCAGCACGCCCTGCCAGATCGTGGGAACGGCGGAGGAAAAGGTGACGCCTTCCTGCTCGATCAGATCGACAAGCGATTCGCCGTCCATCCTCGCCCCGGGCAGCACGAGCTTCGCCCCGGCGGCGGGCGCCGAATAGACCATGCCCCACGCGTTGGCGTGATACATAGGCACCACCATCAGCACCGAATCACGCGCGGACAGCGCCAGCCCATCGGTTTGCAGCGTCATCAGCGCATGAAGATAGTTTGAGCGATGGCTATAGAGCACGCCCTTCGGATTGCCCGTGGTGCCCGATGTGTAGCAAAGCCCGCAGGCCGCCTTCTCGTCAAATCCGCCCCAGGTGAATTCGGCCGGTTCGCCCGCCACCCAATCCTCAAACGCGGTGGCGGCATAATCGGTCTTCGGCAGCGCCGCGGCGCCGCACAGGAAGATGACATGCTCGATCGTCGGCGCCTGCGGCAGCAACTGGCCGACCAGCTCGGCACAGGCGGGATCGGCGAAAAGAATGCGGTCGCCGGCGTGACTGGCGATATAGGCGATCTGTTCGAGGAAAAGCCGCGGATTCAGCGTGTGCAGCACCGCGCCCATGTTCGCCGCGCCATACCATACCGCGAAGTGGCGGGCGGAGTTCCAGCCCATCGTCGCGACGCGATCGCCGGGGCGGATGCCGGCGCGGGCGAGCCCGCTCGACACGCGCTTCGCCAGGGCATGGATCTCGCCATAGTTGCTGCGGGACACGATCCCGGCGGCGTCGCGCGATATGACTTCGCGCGCGCTATGCCAGGCTGCAGCGTGACCGAGGAACTTATCTACCGTAAGCGCGCCGTGCTGCATCAGACCAAGCATCTACACCCTCTCTCCCCGTTTATCATTTCGCGACCACCATGGAAAAACCCAGCTTTCCATGCGCAATCGCTATGCCCGCCGGTGTCAGCTTATCCAGTGCCAGATGCCGGCGCGCCATCCCGAAAGCGGAATATGCGCCCAGGTCGCAAAAAGCCAGACGACAAGGCCACCGATGAGTGCGTGTGTGCCGAGGCCACCCAGCTTCGCCCGGCCGGAGGCGATGGCGGCAAACGGCCAATAGCTCGTGCGCCGTTCCCATTCGCGCCAGAACTCGGGCTGCAGCGCCTCCTTCTTGCGATCCTGCATCGCGGCACCGACAAGTGCCAGCGTGATGATCGCGACCGCGACGATGATGTTCGAGCGCTCCGGATAAACCAGGATGTGAACCACGCCCCATAACGCGAATGCCCACATCATCGGGTGGCGCGTGATCGCGAATACGCCGCGCGCGACTGGCACGGTGTCGGTCTTTGCCTCGGGCATTGCCGGATTGCGGATCAGCGAGCCCATCAGCAATACGCTCGCGGCGAGCATCACCAGGCTCGCGATCACCCAGATCGCATCGCTCGCCGGCCACAGCAATGGCCCGGTCGGCGCCGTGCGATAGGCGAGTGCCAGCCAGATCAATGTCGCGAAGGCGACAACGCTGTAGATGCCGAGAAAGCCACGCTCACCGATCCGCGCGGCGATCGGGGCGCGCAACGGGTGCGACAGAAGGAAATGACTTCCCACGAAGGCGGCCGCAGCCACCGCTACATTGTCCATCAATCCCTCCTGTTGTTGAAGCCTATTGCACGCCGTGCATCCACTTCTTGAGCGGCCACGAAAGCAGGAACAGCAGAATGCCAAGTCCGATCGCGATCAGTGCGATCGTGGTGAACGTGTGCGTGTAGGTGTCCAGGCTGACCTTGAGGTTGGTGACCTGGCCGCCAACGGTTTCCACGCTGGCGAACTGCGCCACCACGCCCGCGACATATTGCGCCACCGAGATCGAAAGGAACCACACGCCCATCATCAACCCCACGACACGCGCGATCGACAATTTGGTAATCATGCTGAGGCCGACCGGCGAGATGCACAGTTCGGCGAGCGAATGGATCACATAAAGCCCGCCGAGCCACCACAGGCCGACCTTGAAATCCGGCCCCGCGAAGGATGCGCCCCATACGAGGAACAGAAAACCGCCGCCGACGCCCATGAGCGCGATCGCGAACTTGATCGGGATCGAAGGCTCGCGCCCGCGCCGCGACAGCCAGCCCCACAGGGCGCTCATCACCGGCGCGAGCAGCACGATCGAGACGGGGTTGAAGTTCTGCGTCTGCGGGGCCGAAAGCGTGAACAGGCCGAACACACTGCGGTCGGTGTTGCGGTCGGCGAACAGCGTGAGGCTCGATCCGGCCTGTTCAAACAGCGTCCAGAACACCACGTTGAAGACGATCAGCACCATCGCGGCGAGCATCATCTCACCCTCCTTCCGGCTGCCCTTCGCGAACGACCAGATGAGGATCGCCGGCACCGAGACGAGGAAAGTGCCGAACAGCAACTTTCCCATCAGCGGCAGCGTGGCGAGATAGCCGATGAAGCCAGCGCCGGGCGCGGCCGCCTCGGTAGTCATCAGATTCTGGAACAGGAAATAGAACATCGGCACCGCGAGGATCGCGAGGGCGTAGATCAGGATGGCGCGATCGGGCCCTTCGCGCTTCGGCGGATTGCCATAAGCGTCAAGCCGGCCGCCATGGAAGGTAATCATGAGGAACGAAATCACCATCGCGACTCCGGCGAGGCCGAGCCCGGCGGGCCAGCCGATCGTATCGGCGAACGCGGCGCACAGGAACTGGCCGAGGATCGATCCGGTGTTGATCCCCATGTAGAAGATGGTGAAGCCCGCGTCGCGGCGGCGATCGCCCTTTGTGTAGAGCTCGCCGACCATCGTCGATATATTGGGTTTGAAGAAGCCGTTGCCGACCGACACCAGCGACAGCGCGAGCAGCAGGACGACCATCACCATCGGGCTCCGGTCAGCCGCTTCGGTGAAGCTGCCGGCTGGAACGCGGCGCACCTCATGGCCATCCGCCGCGTTGAGCGACAGGCTGCCATCATCGTTGCCGTGCATCGTCAGCTTCTGCCCACCGTAGATAAGGTGGCGCGACTCGTTAGGAGCGCTGGACGGTGCGTCGCGGAAATTCTCCACGACCACCTCGTAACGTTGGCCGTCGATGATCTGATACGGTTTGGCGGGCGATCCGCCGAAGGCGAGGGTGAAATAGCCCACGGCCATCATCAGCGCGCCGAAGCGCACCGCGCGCTTCGAGCCGAGATACTGATCGGCCAGCAGCCCGCCGACCAGTGGGGTGAGATAGACCAGAGCGGTATATCCGCCGTAGAGGCCCGTGGAGGCGCGATCGCCAAGCACGAAATGCTTGGTGAGGTAGAGCGTCAGCAGCGCCCGCATCCCATAATAGCCGAAACGCTCCCACATTTCGGTGCCGAACAGCCAGAACAAAGGCTTCGGATGGCCGAACCATGTTCCCTCCGCAGCCGGATTGACATGAGAGATGTCCGGCTCGCGCGGCGTATCCGCCGTCGGGGTGTCCACCATTTGCGCTAACTTCCCTGGAAATTTCGTTGCAGCGGAAACTAGCGGGAAAGCGCGCACTGTAAATATCCGCGTGAGGTGGTTAGAGGCGATGGTGATGTTCAACGATCGCTCCACGCCGCTTTCACTGCTCGCGACCCGCCGATCCGGGAAGCCGCGTGCTCTCGTCGCGCCCGGCCCTGATCGCGCGCAGCTTGAGGAGATGTGCGTCATCGCCGCGCGTACGCCCGATCACGGCAAGCTCGCGCCATGGCGCTTCGTCATCGTCGCGGCGGACCAGCGCGCTGCGCTCGCGCGTGTCATCACCGATGCGTATCGCGCCGAGCGGCCCGAGGCGAAACGGATCGAGATCGATGCGCTGGAGCAGTTCGCCGCGCAGGCGCCCGCGCTGGTGGTGATACTCTCGTCGCCGCGCATGGAGAGCGCCATCCCGCTTTGGGAGCAGGAACTTTCGGCCGGGGCGGCATGCATGAACCTGCTTCACGCCGCGCACGCCATGGGCTTTGCCGCTGGCTGGCTGACCGGCTGGGCGGCTTTCTCCGATCAGGTGCGCGATGCTTTCGGCACCGCGCCGGAGCGGATCGCGGGGTTCGTCTTCATCGGTACGCCGGGCAAGCCGCTGGAAGAGCGGCCGCGCCCCGATCCCGCCGCCGTCATCAGCCACTGGCGGGGTTAGGACTCGCTTTTTGCCTCACTTGCTGTATTAAGGCAGCATGACAGCGTTAAGCAACGAGGACAGCCCGGTCTATATTCGCCTGCGCGCGACGATCGCTGCCAGTATCCTGCGCGGAGATTTCCGTGCGGGCGACCAGCTTCCCTCAGTCCGCGCACTCGCTGCCGAGCACGGCGCGAACCCGCTGACGGTCGCAAAGGCCTATCAGAGCTTTCAGGACGGTGGCTATGTCGAGGTGCGGCGCGGGGTGGGGATGTTCGTCCTGCCGGGCGCGGGGGAGCGCCTGCGCGTCGCTGAGCGGGATTCGTTCGTGCAGAACCACTGGCCTCGTATCAGGGAGCATATCGAGCTGCTGGGGCTCGACATTGGCGATCTGATGGCGGAGCGGGCATAGGCGTTCCGTCAGGCGTGGCGACCGGCGGCCGGTCGCTACCTCTCCCACGAGGGACCAGACGATAGGGCTTGCCGCTCAGTCCCGGCGAGCCGATCCGATCGATTTTCCGCCGGACGAGGAATTCACGGTTTTCGCTCCTCCTCATCCGGCGGCGTCGGATCGCGTTCGATCACCCAGCTATGATTTTCGACAATCCACGCCGGCACCGGCTTTCCGCGTCCATCGCGCGCGGGGGAGAAGCGGAAGCGCTTCTGGATCAGGGCACAGGTGGTATCGTCCAGCGCGCGGCTGCCGCTCGTGCGGGTGACATCGCATTCGGTGACATGGCCGGTGGCGTCGACCAGATAACGCACCGCGACCGTGCCATTGACGCCGGCGCGACCCGCATCGGGAGGATAATCGGAATCCTTTAGCCGACCGCTCCGCCAGCGTGGGCCAGTGCCGCCGTCGCCATCGCCGCCGCCGCCATAGCCGTTGCCTTGGCCGCCTGCGCCCGTGCCGGGACCGGCGACGTCGCTGGCGCCAGTAGTCGCCTGCGCGCCGACAAAAGGCTTTGGCGCGGTTACCATCACCGGCGGAACGGGGATCTGGATCACCGGGGTCGGCGCGGCGACGGGCGTGGCCTGGGAGCGCAGATTCGGCGGCGAAGGGCTGCCCTTTGCGGCGCTGTGATGGCGTGGCGGCGGGGGGACGCGTTCAGGCGGCGGCGGTGGTGGTTCAGGCAATACGCCGAAGACGGCCATGCTCCGCTCGATCACGCGCGGGATATGCACCGTCAGGCCCGTCACCAGCAGCCAGATCAGCAATAGCTGCACGCTCGCCGCCGCCAAAGCGGCGACGAGGCGGGAGCGGTTTTCCGGCGCGGCGATCGTCCAGTTCACCGCGCCATAACGCACGGATCGGCTGAACGACGCGTTATTCAGAAAGCGGTCGCGTCCAGCGCGTACAGCGCGCGTGCGTCCGCTTCGGCGGCCGCGATCAGACCGGTTGCTTCAGGTACGATCTGCGCGACGTAGAAATCGGCGATAGCGCGGCGCGTTCGGCCCGGCGCATCATCCGCGCTTTTGCGGGCCAGCCGCTCGACCAGCCACCCCGATGTCGCAATCGACAGCATGGTGAGGAAGGGGTAGCTTGCCGCCAGCCGATCGTCGGCATCGGCGGTCTGAAGCCGCCGACCGATCGCCTCGCAGGCATTGACCAGCGCGATGAGGCGGGCATCTTCCGCCTCCGCGCGAATGTCGGCAATGAGGCTGGCGAAGGCGCCGCCGTTCGACAAGGCCAGCTTTCGCCCGACCAGATCGGCGGCCTGGATGCCGTTCGTTCCCTCGTAGATCGGGGTGATGCGCGCCTCGCGGAAATATTGCGCGGCGCCGGTTTCCTCGATGAAGCCCATGCCGCCGTGGATCTGCACGCCCAGGCTGGCCACTTCATTGCCGATGTCGGTGGCGTGCGCTTTTGCGAGCGGAGTGACGAGTTCCAGCCGGTCCTTCGCCGCCGTATCGCCCAGCCCGGCACGATCGACCTGACCTGCGGCGTAATAGACGAGCGCGCGCGCAGCGAGCGTCTGCGCCTTCATCCGCATCAGCATCCGGCGCACGTCGGGAAATTCGATGATCGCGGTGGGCTGGCCGTTGCGCACGCCCTGGATCCGCTCGCGGGCATAGTCGGCCGCCTTTTGCGTCGCGCCTTCAGCCACCTGCACGCCTTGCAGGCCGACGTTGAGGCGGGCGTTGTTCATCATCGTGAACATCGCTCGCATCCCGCCGTTCACCGGCCCGATCAGATGACCGATGCAATCGTCGTGATCGCCGAAGGAGAGCACGCAGGTGGGCGAGGCATGCAGCCCCATCTTGTGCTCGATCGAGACGACGCGGACGTCATTGAACGCGCCCGGGTTGCCATCGGCATCGAGCCGGTATTTCGGCACGAGGAACAGCGATATGCCGCGCGTCCCCTCCGGCGCACCCGGCGTGCGGGCGAGCACGAGATGGACGATATTGTCCGCCATGTCGTGATCGCCGAAGGAGATGTAGATCTTCGTCCCTTTGATCGACCACCCGCCGTCTTCGCGAGGAGTAGCCATCGTCCTGAGCGCGCCGACATCGCTGCCAGCCTGCGGCTCGGTAAGGTTCATCGTTCCGGTCCACTCGCCGGTCGTCAGGCGCGGGAGATAGGCGGCCTGCTGCTCCGGGGAGCCGTGATGCGTCAGCGCCTCGATCGCACCGACCGTCAGGATCGGGCAAAGCGCGAAGCCCATGTTCGCGGTCCCCAGCGTTTCCAGCACCGCTGTCTGGATCGCGAAGGGCAGGCCCTGACCGCCAAACTCCTCCGGCGCGCCGATCGTGCCCCAGCCACCGTCCACGAAGGCGCGATACGCTTCGGGATAGCCCGCCGGCATCACCACGCCTTCCGGCGTCCATTTCGCACCCACCGTATCGCCTGCACGGGCGAGCGGCGCCCATTCGCCGGCGGCAAACTGGCCGATCCCCTCAAGCACCGCGTCGATCACATCGTTCGAGGCGGCGGCGAATTTGTCGGCCGAGGCCAGCTCATCGAGGCGGACGATGTGGTCGAGGGTGAAGCGTTGTTCGGCGGTAGGCGCGGTGAAGGGCATTTCTATCTCCTCGCGCGCCGCTATAGCCAATCCCTATGGTTGCTCAACACCCCGGCGTCAGACCTTACGGTTCCGCGGCGATCGCGGAAGCTGCGGCCGAAATCGCGCGGGGCGGGGTCGTCGGCGTGCCGACCGAAACGGTTTACGGTCTCGCCGCCGACGCGACGAACCCGGCGGGCGTGGCGCGCATTTATGCCGCGAAGGGGCGGCCAAGCTTCAATCCGCTGATCGTGCACGTTCTCGATCTTGCGGCAGCGGAGCGGATCGCGGTTTTCGACGATGCCGCGCGCGCGCTCGCGGTGCGCTGGTGGCCAGGGCCACTGACATTGGTGCTGCCATCGCGCGCGGATGCCGGGATCGCCTCGCTCGTTACCGCCGGGCTCGGCACGATTGCGCTGCGTGTCCCGGCGCATCGCGCGATCCGGTCGCTGCTCGAGGCGACGGGCAAGCCGCTCGCCGCACCTTCCGCCAACGCAAGCAATGCGATCAGCCCGACCCGCGCGGCGCATGTGGCGGCCAGCCTTGGCGATCGGGTGCCTTTGATCCTCGATGATGGGGCTTGTGCCGCCGGAGTGGAATCGACAATCGTGATGGGCCAGCGCATTCTCCGCCCCGGCCCGATCAGCGGCGAGGACTTGGGCTTGCCGCTGGCCGACGCGGGCGGGAAGGTCATCGCCCCGGGCCAGATGGCGACCCATTATGCCCCGGCCAAGCCGCTGCGGCTCAACGCGACCTTGGCTGAGGCCGGCGAGTGGCTGATCGGCTTCGGCGAGGTGGCGGGGGACGATACCTTGTCGGCCTCCGGCGATCCGGTGGAGGCGGCGGCGCGGCTATTCGATGCGCTGCATCGCGCCGATGCGAGCGGCCGCGCCCGGATCGCGGTGGCGCCCGTGCCGGAGGCCGGGATCGGCGCCGCGATCAACGACCGTCTGCGCCGCGCCGCGCATCGCTGAGCGACCGGGATGAGCTTCGCCCTGCGCCTCGCCCTCGAGGAGGATCTGCCCGCGGTGCGCGCCCTGATGGCGAACGCGATCGACACGTTGCAGCGCGCTTTCCTTTCCAGCGAGCAGATCGTCGCGAGCCGGGCGGTGATGGGACTGGATACGCAGCTCGTCGCCGACCGAACCTATTTTATCGTGGAAGAGGCGGGTGTGCTTGCCGGCTGCGGCGGGTGGAGCCGGCGCGCCACGCTGTATGGCGGAGATCACAGCGGATCGCTGCGCGAACCGCGCCTGCTTGATCCGGCGCGCGACGCAGCGCGGGTGCGGGCGATGTATACCCATCCCGGTTTCGCCCGACGCGGCGTCGGACGGCTCATCCTCGCCCGTTGCGAGCGCGCGGCGGCAGAGGCGGGTTTCCAGGCGGTGGAGCTTATGGCCACGATGAGCGGACAGCCATTATATCTGGCCGCCGGCTATCGCCCGATCGAGGCGATCAGCGACGATCGCGGTGGCGCGCCGGTGCCAATGGTGAGGATGCGCAAGGAGCTGGGGCCGGCCGCCACGCGCTGACCGGCCCGCTGGCGGCTCAGGCGTCAGCCGCCGCCCTGGTCCGCGCCGCGAAGCTCTTGCGCAGTTTCTGAAGCTTCGGCGGGATCACCGCGAGGCAATAGGGATTGCGCTGGCCTTCGCCCTCCCAATAGTCCTGGTGATAGCCCTCGGCCGGCCACCATTCGTCCGCATATTCGATCGTCGTCACGATCGGCTTGGCATGATCGGCCTGCGCGCGCGCGATCGCTTCGTTGGCCTGTTCCTCCTGCAAGTTGTTCGCCGGAAAGATGGCGGAGCGATATTGCGTTCCCACGTCATTGCCCTGCCGGTTGAGCTGGGTCGGATCGTGGGTCGCGAAAAAGATGTCGAGCAGGTCGCCATAGCGGAGTTGCGCCGGATCGAATCCCACGCGGATCGCCTCGGCATGCCCGGTCTCGCCGCCGCACACCTGCTTGTACGTGGGATTTGGAACAGTGCCGCCGATATAGCCGCTCTCCACCGATTCCACGCCGATCACGTCCTTGAACACGGCCTCCGTGCACCAGAAGCAGCCGCCGGCGAGTGTTGCATATTCGGTCATGGATGAGGTCTCCTTTGCGGCCAATGTAGTAAGCCGCTAACGCGCGCGCAAAGGAGCAGCACATGACTTTCGACGGCAAGGTGATGGTGACGGGCGGCGCGGGCTATATCGGGAGCCATGCCGTGCTCGCGCTGCTGGATGCGGGATATGAGGTGGTGGTGATCGACAATCTCGTCACCGGCTTTGCCTG
The DNA here is from genome assembly GCF_005502745.1 of Sphingomonas sp. 3P27F8. Taxonomy (GTDB): domain Bacteria; phylum Pseudomonadota; class Alphaproteobacteria; order Sphingomonadales; family Sphingomonadaceae; genus Sphingomonas. Next base: position 132,454 of record NZ_SCNL01000006.1, on the reverse strand, counting down.
GGCCGTCGATGCGCGCGCTTCGCTGGTCGAGATGGCGGTGGAGGATGCCCGCGTGCGCGACGTGATCCGCGATCATCGCGTTCGTGCGATCATGCACTTCGCCGGATCGGTGGTGGTGCCCGAGTCGGTGAGCGATCCGCTCAAATATTACCGCAACAACACCGCGGCTTCTCGCAGCCTGATCGAAAGCGCGGTGGCGGAGGGCGTGCCGCATTTCATCTTTTCCTCCACGGCGGCGACCTACGGCACGCCGGAGAAGGTGCCCGTGGCGGAAGGCGATCCGACCGTGCCGATCAACCCCTATGGCATGTCGAAGCTGATGACGGAGGCGATGCTGCGCGACGTGGCGGCGGCGCATCCGGTCAATTACTGCGCGCTGCGCTATTTCAACGTCGCCGGCGCGGACCCGCAGCAGCGCAGCGGGCAATCGACGGTTGGCGCGACGCATCTTATCAAGATCGCGGTGGAGGCGGCGACGGGCAAGCGCGGGCATGTCGGGGTGTTCGGCACGGATTTCCGGACCCGTGACGGCACGGGCGTGCGGGATTATATCCACGTTTCCGATCTGGCGGACGCCCATGTTGCGGCCCTGCGCCTGCTCGTGGACAGGCCGGGCGAGAGCCACACGCTGAACTGCGGCTACGGCCGGGGCTTTTCGGTGCTCGAGGTGCTCGATGCGGTCGATCGCGTGACGAATGTGTCGATCGAACGCCGCTTCGAGGAGCGACGCGCGGGCGATCCCGCCGAGCTGGTGGCCGACAATCGCGCGATCCTGGCGGCGCTGCCGTGGCGTCCCAGGCGCGACGATCTCGACGGGATCGTTCGCGATGCCTTGGCATGGGAACGGAAACTGGCGGAATTGGGCAAATGAGATTGCGGTCGCTGTTATTCGTGCCGGGGGACCGGCCGGAACGCATGGAAAAGGCACTGGGGCTTGGCGCGGATGCGCTGATCCTCGATCTGGAGGATTCCGTGTCGCTCGCCAACAAGGCGATTGCCCGCGATGCCGTTCGCGCGTTCGTCGGGCGCAAGCCGGGCGGGCCGGCGTTGTTCGTGCGCATCAACCCGCTCGATTCGGCGTTGGCAGCGGATGACCTTGCCGCTGTTGCCGGGCTGCCGCTGGCGGGGATCACGCTTCCCAAGGCGGAGGGAAGCACGTCGATCGACGATCTGACCGCGCGGCTGCCGGGCGATTATGCGATCTTGCCGATCGCGAGCGAAACGCCGCGGGCCGTCTTCACGCTCGGCAGCTACGCTGGCGCGCGGCTCGCCGGGCTCACCTGGGGGGCGGAGGATCTGCCCGCGGCGATCGGCGCGGCCAGCAGCCGGGAAGCGGACGGCAGCTATACCGACCCATATAAGGTGGTGCGTGCGCTCACCCTGTTCGGCGCCCATGCGGCCGGCGTTCCGGCGATCGAGACGGTCTATCCCGATTTCCGCGATCTCGACGGGCTGGCCGCTTATGCCGCGCGCGCGCGTCGCGATGGATTTACCGGCATGATGGCGATCCACCCGAGCCAGATCGCAGTTATCAACACGGCATTCACGCCGAGCGCCGATGAGATTGCGCATGCTCGCGCGGTGGTGAACGCTTTCGCGGCAAATCCGGGAGCCGGGGTGCTTCAGCTCGACGGCAGGATGATCGACGCGCCGCACCTGAAAGCGGCGCAGCGGTTACTGGCGCTGGTGGATTAAGCTCATCCGCGCCTTCGCGCCGATCGACCACCAGCCCAGCGCCCAGAGCGTGCCGAAGCTCCACCCGGCCAGCACATCCGACGGCCAGTGGACGCCAAGGTAAATGCGGCTCAGCCCGATGGTCGCGACAAGCAGGCCCGCGACCACGGCGATATAACGCCGGGTGGCGTGGCCGCGTGTCACCTGCGTCACCAGTGTCGCAATGGTGAGATACACGATCGCACTGTTCGCCGCGTGGCCGCTTGGAAAGCTGTAGCCGCTCGCCGCGACGACGTGATCCACGATCTCGGGGCGGACGCGACCGAAGATTGACTTGAGCACGTCGACCGCGATCGAGCCTAGCGTCGTCGCCACCACCACCAGCGCGGCGGTGAGCCACAAGCGACGCACCAGCAGCAGTCCCGCCGTCGCCGCCACCACCAGCGTCAGCACGGTGCCGCCGCCCAGCGCGGTCACGTCGATCATCGCATGACGCAGCCATGCCGGCCCCGCCTCATGCACCGTGACGATAATCGCGCGATCGAAGCCGAACGGATGGCGCGCAATCAGCGTCCCGATCACCAGCGCAAGGACGATCGCGCCCGCGATCAGCCCGCCGCCGAGCATCAGCGGGCTGGGATTGGCAACGCCGGGGGGCACCGGCTGCTCTTCGGCTAGCAGGGGATCGTCACGCATCGGCACACTTAACGACCGAGTTGTCGGTTGGTGGCAAGTCAGAACGCCGCATGAAGCCGGAGCGCCAGCACATTCGCGGGCCCGCGGTCGCGATTGTAGCCGGGATTGGCGATATGCTGCGCGTCGATCGTCGCCTCCAGCGCCGGCGTGATCCGGGCGGCGTAGAACAGTTCCGCGATCTGCTCCGCCCCGGCATGCGGCAGACGCCCGTCGCCGATCAGCACGCCGATCCCGCCGGCATCGAGATAACGACGATGCGCCGCCGAAATGCCGTTCGCGATCAGCGCCAGCCCTATCCGGTCATCCTTGCGCCGCCAGCGCGATCCGCGCAGCACCGCGCCGATCTGCGCGCTCCGATCGATATCGGTGAAATCGTAGGGCTCGATCGCCCCGTCCGCGATGCCGGCGCGCGCGAACAGGCCGAGATCGCTGGTGAGCTCCTGCTCCAGATTGAAATGCACCCCGATCCGCGTCATCGGCCGCCTCGTCAGCGCCGGATCGAGCGGATTGCCAGTCGCCTGGGCGAGCGCGAGCGCATCGTCGAAGCGGCTGAAACGTCCGCGATTGCGGAATAATGTCACGCGCACGGCGCCCGGATGGCCCGCGATGGCGTGGCGATGCTCGATTTCGGCATCGATCTGATACTGGCTGAAATCGCGTTCCAGCGTCTCGCCGTTGGGCACCTTCGAAAGATTGAACCCCCCGATCCGCAGCGCCCATGCCCCGCGATAAAGCTCAGCGGCGATGCCGGTCGAATAGCCCCAGGCATCCGCGGCGTAATCGAACGTACCGGCATCGACCGCCGCCCAATTCAGGAAATCGCCGCGCGGATCGTGGGCATAGGCGTTGGTGTCAAACACGTCGCCCACGCCGAACTTGCCTGCGGTGATGACGATGCGATCCACATCGCGCATCCCGCCGAGCTGATTCGCGCCCGGCGCCACATTCTCGCGCGCGCCGCCCAGCCCGATCGTCTGGCGAACGAACAGGCGCTGAAGCCGGAAATAGGGGCTCGCGCGTCCGACCTTATAGGCTTCCGCGCTGGGGAAGCCGGCCACACCCAGCGTGTTCGAAAGCCCGAAGCCCTGGTCCATTTCCGGATTCGCCCACAGCTCCGCGCCCTTCCAGGGGCGCGCGCCGATGAACGCCGTGGCGTCGACGGTTTCCTTCACCTGCCGTGGGGCGAGGCTGTTCGCGCCCCCATACGGGGATGCAAATCCGCCGACGCCCTGCACGACAAGGGTCGCCTGGCCGTGGATCGCCCAGTCCTGTGCGGGCTGATCCGCCGCCTGCGCGAAAGCAGGAAGCGCAAACATGAAAAGGCAGCCTGTGGCCGCCGCGTAAAACGGCTTTCCGGTCATTGCGACCTCCATCGGGTTTTTCGAACGCCCGAAGGAGGATCGCGCGGTCAGGCTATGCGCCGACCGATGCGAACCGCCACCGGGCCAGTGGCGATCGGATGCAGCGAAGCGACGCTTCTACTGTCTCCGTCGCCGGTTGACTGGCTTGAACGGGGCATTGGGTTGCAGTGTCCTGTGATCGAGTCGTGATTGACCCGGTCGCGCGGCTCATACTCCCGGAAAATGACAGATCAAGCCGCCTTCGCGTCGATTCAGTCGCGCAGTCGCTCGGAAAGGAAGTCGATCAGTGCCTCGACGCGCGCCGGCCGCAACGCGCTGGGTGGGGTCATGAGGTGCAGGCCGACCGCGGCAGGCCGCCAGTCCGACAGGATTTCTACCAGCAGGCCGTCCCTGAGCGTATCGCCGAGGATGAAATCCGGCAGCCGGGCGATGCCAAGGCCTCCGATCAGCGCCGGCATCAGCGCCTCCCCGCTGTTCGCCGCGAGCGGTCCTTCGGCGCGCACCGCCACTTCCGCGCCGCCAGCGCCGCGAAAGCGCCATGGGCCGGTGATGTTGGTGTAGCCGAGCAGACGGTGCTCCCCAAGCTCGCCGGGGTGATTCGGCGTGCCGTGCCGTTCCAGATAGACCGGCGCCGCGACGATATAGCTGGCGATCGTGCACAGCCGCCGAGCGCGCAGCGAGCTGTCAGGCAGGTCGGCGATACGCAGCGCCACGTCAAACCCCTCCGCCACGATGTCGACCCGCGCGTCGGAAAGCGCCAGCTCGATTTCGATCCCCGGATGCCGGCCAAGGAATTCGGCGATCAAGGGCGCGATATGCGTGACGCCGAACGTCATCGGCGCCGCCAGCCTGACACGCCCCTCGGGCGCGGAGGCGGCATCATGCGCGGCCTCTTCCGCTGCGATCGCCTCCGCGAGCATCCGCCGGGCGCGATCGGCGAGCGGCTTGCCGGCCTCGGTGAGCGTCAACCGGCGGGAGGTGCGGTGAAAAAGTGACTGGCCGAGCGCTGTCTCAAGCCGCGCGACTGTCTTGGATACCGTCGCCTTGGACACGCCGATTGCGATGGCGGCGGCGCTGAACGACCCGTGATCCGCCACGGTGGCGAAGGTCGCCCAGCCTTCGAGATCGGGAAGTCGCATCAAAAACTCCACATTTGGAAACAATCCGTTTCAAACGTTTCCATTTTCGCGATCATCGCGCCGACCTATCTCCCGGTCAAGCAATGGAGGTTTGCATGACCGACACGATCATGAAATCCGGCGAAATCGATCGTCGCCGGTTCGACAGCCTGGGCCACGCCAATCACGGCTGGCTTGACGCGCGCCATCATTTTTCCTTCGCGGACTATTACGATCCGGCCCGCATGGGATGGGGCGCGATCCGCGTCTGGAACGATGACACGATCGCGCCGCAGAACGGTTTTCCGCCCCATCCGCATCGCGATATGGAAATTATCACCTACGTGCGCACCGGCGCGATCACGCATCAGGATTCGATGGGAAATCGCGGCCGCACCGGGGCCGGCGATGTGCAGGTGATGAGTGCCGGAACGGGCGTTCGCCACGCCGAGTACAATCTCGAGGATGAGCCGACCACGCTCTTCCAGATCTGGATCATGCCGCGCGCCGAAGGCGGCAGCCCGAGTTGGGGGGCGAAGCCGTTTCCCAAGGGCGATCGTTCCGGCCGGTTCGTCACGCTGGCCAGCGGGTTTGCGGAAGATGTGGATGCCCTGCCGATCCGTGCGGATGCCCGTGTGCTGGGCGCGACGCTGAAGGCGGGCGAGACTATTGCCTATGATCTGGGCGAGGGCCGCCACGCTTATCTCGTTCCCGCCACCGGGAGCATCACGATCGACGGTGAGGCCGTTGAGGCGCGCGATGGCGCGGCGCTCTCGGGCGGCCGCACCTTCACGATCAGCGCGCAGGAAGACGCTGAGCTCGTGCTGGTGGATTCCGAATAATCGCCGTTCCCCCGGCCGCCCGGTTCCCCGCCGGGCGGCACCCATTTGTCCACGACGGAGCAATGCTATGACCAAGGTGCTCGTTCTTTATTATTCATCCTATGGCCATCTGGAGCAGATGGCCGATGCGGTCGCGGAGGGCGCGCGGTCGGCGGGCGCGCAGGTGGATATCCGCCGCGTGCCCGAAACCGCGCCGCCGGAAGTCGTCCAGGCCGCCCATTTCAAGACTGATACGGCCCATCCGGTGATCGAGGGACCGGATGCGCTGGCCGATTACGACGCCATCGTCGTGGGTGCGCCGACGCGTTTTGGCCGGATGTCGAGCCAGATGGCGGCGTTCTGGGATACGACCGGCGGCGTCTGGATGCGCGGTGCGCTGGTCGGCAAGGTCGGCGGTGCGTTCACCTCGACCGCCAGCCAGCATGGTGGCCAGGAAACCACATTGTTCTCGATCATCACCAACCTGCTTCATCAGGGCATGACCATCGTGGGCCTCGATTACGGCTTCTCCGAGCAGATGGGCGTCGACAAGGTGCGCGGCGGATCGCCGTATGGCGCGACAACGCTGGCCGGGGGCGACGGCAGCCGCCAGCCCGGCGAGGAGGAGCTTTCCGGCGCGCGCTATCAGGGCCGCCGCATCGCGGAAACCGCCGCCAAGCTGACGGCATAGAAGGCGTGACCGCCCAGCCTGCTCTCTTCGTCTCGCATGGTTCGCCGATGATCGTGGCGGAGCCATGCGCGGCGCGTGACTTCCTGAGCGGGCTGGGCGGGATGCTTCCACGCCCGGATGCGATCCTGGTCGTCTCCGCACATTACGACATGCCCGGCGCGATGGTGACGACCGCCGCGCGTCCGGGGACAGTGCACGATTTCGGTGGATTCCCGGAGGAGCTTTACCGGCTGCGCTACCCCGCACCGGGCGCGCCAGATCTGGCCGCGCGGGTGGCGGCGCTGGTGGAGCATGCCGGGATACCGGTGCGTGCCGATCCGGTGCGCGGCTTCGATCACGGCGCGTGGGTGCCGCTGCTGCTGGGCTGGCCGGCGGCCGACATCCCCGTCGTGCAGCTTTCCATCAGCAGCGCCCACAGCGCCGAATGGCATTACCGTGTCGGCCTGGCGCTCGCGCCGCTCCGCGCGGAAAACGTGCTGGTGATCGGTTCGGGCAATCTGACGCACAATTTGCGCGAGGTGTTCGCCGCGCGGCGTTCGCCCGACGCGGCCACGCCCGCGTGGGCGAGCGAGTTCGCGGAGTGGATGGCAGACCGGCTCGCGGCGGGCGATACGGCGTCGGTTTTGGAGGCGATCGCGATCGGACCGCATGGCCTTCGCAACCATCCGACACCCGATCACCTGTTGCCGCTCCACGCCGCGCTCGGCGCCGGCGGAGCGGGCGCGACAGCGACGCGGCTACATCAAAGCTATACCTATGGCGTGCTGGCGATGGACGCCTATTCCTTCGCCTGACGCTTCTTTCGGCTCATGGTTTCCACGACCGGCGTGGGGGCGGGCGGTGGAGGCGGCGCGATCACTACCGGTGGCGGCGGGGGTGGATCGGCGATCGCGGGATCAGCCGGAAAGCGGCGGCGCGCCTGTGCGAAGATAAAGCGCGCGCGGGCTGCGCCAGGCTCGGTATTGCTAATTCCCACCCAGCGCCAGTGCCACGGTTCCCACTTCACCTGCTGGATGTTCCCGGGCGGAAACGACAGCTCGAAGCCGAAGCGTGGCGCATTGTCGCGCAACCAGCGGAAAGCGGGCTTGGCCGCCATGCATGCCTCCGCATCGCGGCAGCCGTCTGCCGGCCGCACCGTGAAATCGAGCGCAAAGCCGGTGCCATGCTCGCTGTGCCCGGGCGGCGCGACCGATATCGAGCGGTCGCCATCATTGGCTTCGGCGCGCGGCTTGCAGAAGGTCGCCTCCTGCGATGCGATCGAACGATGGCAAGACAATGCGTAAAGCTGGCCCTGCACCGCCGGATCGCCCGCCGCCGCCGCAAGCAGCCGCTGGAGCGCGGCCATCGCCTCGGGCCGCAGCCGGCACGCACCGGCTACCGCCACCCCCGGTGTCGCGGTGACGAGATCGCGATCCGCCACGTCGCCATAGGGCAAATGGCCCAGCGCCCGACCGTCGGCCGCAACGTCCGCGCTCGCCCCGCCACAAACCTGCGCCGCGACGGGAGCGGCCAGCAACAGCAGGATCGGGAGCAGTGCGCGCAGAATCATGCGTGTTTCTCTGGCCTCCGCGCACGGCTGGTGGCAAGGGGCGTGTCATGCTTGGCGACCGTGTGCTCTTCCTCGACGGCGAGGCGTTGGTGATCGACAAGCCCGCCGGCCTGCCGGTCGACCGGCCGCGCGATGGCGCGATCAGCCTGGAGAATCACCTCGCGAACCTGACGTTCGGATTTCGCCGATGGCCACACGCGGTGCACCGGCTCGATCGTGACACCAGCGGCTGCCTGCTGCTGTCGCGCAATCCCAAGGCGCATGCGCGGCTCCAGCAGGCGTTCGAGGCGGGCATGGTGGCCAAGCGCTATATCGCGGTGCTCGATGGCGTACCGGAGGGGGAGGCGGGTGAGATCGATCTCTCGCTTGGCAAGGTATCGACGCGCGAACAGGGCTGGCGGATGACCGGCGATCCGAAGGGTAAAAGTGCCCGCACCGCGTGGCGCCTGCTTGATGTGCAGCATGGCCGCGCGCTGATCGAGTTTCGCCCGGCGACCGGGCGGACCCATCAGATTCGTGTTCATGCGCTCGAAGGGCTGGGCCATGCCGTCACCGGCGATCCCACCTATGGCGCGGCGCATCCCGCCGGAATGATGCTCCATGCGGCCGAATTGATCGTGCCGCGCGCGGGCAAGGCGGATGTGATCGCGACCGCGCCCTGGCCAGAGCGCTTCGCCAAGGTCGGTTTCGATGATCCGGGTGCCTGACGAGGCGCTCGAGGAACGCTTCCTCGCCGCGACCGGGCCAGGCGGCCAGAATGTCAACAAGGTCGCCACGGCCTGCCAGCTTCGGGTCGATGTCTATCGGCTCGGATTGCACCCGGAGACGTTCCGGCGGCTGAAGGTGCTTGCCGGTTCTCGGCTGAGCGCGGCTGGCGTGTTGATGCTCACCGCGCGGCGCTATCGTACGCAGGAGGCGAACCGCGCGGACGCGCGCGAGCGGCTCGCGGAATTGCTCGCCCGCGCGGAGGAGCGTGAGGCGCGCCGCGTCAAGACCAAGCCGAGCCGCGCCGCCAAGGCTCGACGGGTGGACGAAAAGAAGGGACGCGGCACGATCAAGGCCGCGCGCGGCAAGGTGCGGCTGGACTAATCGCTAAGGCGTCCTAGATCGGGTGAATGTATCAATTCGACATCGCCGCCGGATCCAAGGCGGAGCTTTATCGCGAACTCGCCGCAGCACTTGATGCGCTTACCAGCGATGAGCCGGATGCCATCGCCAATATGGCCAATGCCGCTGCGCTGCTGTGGCAGTATCTGCCCGATCTGAACTGGGCGGGTTTCTATCGTATGGTGGACGGCGAGCTGGTGCTCGGGCCGTTTCAGGGCAAGCCCGCGTGCATCCGCATCGCGGTGGGCAGGGGCGTCTGCGGCGCGGCTGCCGAAACGCGGCGAACCCAGCTTGTCGCCGATGTCCATGCCTTTCCCGGTCACATCGCCTGCGACGCGACGAGCGCGTCCGAACTGGTCATTCCGATCTTGGCGGCAGATGGTCGCCTGATCGGGGTGCTCGATCTCGACAGTCCGAACGCGGGGCGCTTCGATGCGGATGATGCCGCCGGATGCGAGGCGCTGGTCGCGCTGATCGCCGGGCGTCTCGCCTGATCCGTTTCGGGACAGCCCTCGCGCTGGAGACTCCCCTGGCGCGGTGGTAACAGACCGCATTGGATTGCCGGGCGGTCAGATCCCGGAGAACAGGGAGAATAATCATGCGCACGCTGATCGCGCCTGCCGCCGCCCTGGCGCTGTTTGGGGCCTGTGGGCCGGCGAATGCGCAACGCGTGGACGTGGCGCCCACGGGTGCGCCGGGCGTGACATGGCAGGATGCGCCGCCCGTCTCGCGCACCGCGCCGCCGCCGCCCGTCGTGGCGCCGCCGGTCGTCGCGCCGGCGCCGGGTGGCGCGCGGTGGCGCGATGGCGGCGGCGAGCGCTGGTCAGGCGGCGCGCGCGCACCGGGCGGCTGGGCCGCCTATCGCCGTCCGGTACGAGGACGCAAGCTTCCGCCTTATTGGGTCGCGCCGGACTGGTATGTCGCCGATTGGGCCGGACGTGGCCTGCCGGAGCCGCCTTACGGCTATCGTTGGTCGCGCTATTATGACGATGCGGTGTTGATCGACACTTACGGCCGCGTCTTCGATTCGGTCGGTGGCGTAAACTGGGGGCGTCACGATATGCCCCCGCCCGCACAGCCGCTCCCGCCGCCGGTCGTGACGCGCGCGCCAAACGGCGCCACCGTGGTCACGACGAGCACCGTGGGCCCCACCCCCGGCTATTACGCCGACGGCTATTACTACCCCGCCCCAACCGTCACCACCGTAACGATACAGAGCGCCCCAAAGGTGGGGGTGTCAGACCAGGTGGTGACCTATACCCGTACGCCTGCGAAGCGGCCGCTCCACCGCCGCAAGCGACATCGGCGATAGACGCGCCGCGCCTGAGCCAGACGCGGCGCGCTTCCGTCACTTGCCGATCGTACGGCTCTGCGCGTTCTCTTCGGCGTTAAGCTGGCGCTGTTGCGCCTTGGTGATATAGCCGCCGTTGGCGCGCGCATCGGCGTAGTCCTGACGCGCGATCGCGCGATCTGCGGAGCGATCGGCGCGCGCCTGTGCACCAGTGATTTCACCCTCGCGCCGCTCGCGATTTATCCGCGCGATCTGGTGATGTTCGCGACGCAGCACTTCGTGCTGCCGCGGATGATGCCGTGCCCAGCGGGTTTCCGCCGAGGCTGCCGGACTTAGCCCGATTACGGCTGCCAGCGAGCAGCCGATCATCGCAATACGTAACGACTTCATGTGAATTCCTTCCGTCGAGGCATTCACTCCCGTTTGCGCTCTATGGCGCACGTTTGATGAACGAGGATTGAAACGAAGAGTCAGACAATCGACAGGAGCAGGCGCATTTCATTTCGCTCTATTTCGCTGTCGAACGCCCGCCGAAGGTAATCACGCTTTCTGAACCATCGGCGCCGATGGCTGAAACGCCGACGAAATTGTCGTCCACCGGTACATCCTTAAGGACGATCGATGTTGCGCCGGTCAGGTCCCGGGTATTGGTCCAGTCCTGCTGATCGGCGCGGCGCCAGTGGACGCGGTAGCCACGCGCACCGGGCGATGGCGACCATTTGACCGTCGTGTCGCGACCGAGTGCGCCGGCGAGCGTGACGCCCCCCGGTGCGGCGGGCGCCGCTGCCAGTTGCGCCAGTGTCGCGACATTGATCGCGGTAACCTTCGCGAGATAATCAAAGTCCATGCCGTCGACCGTATCGCCGTACACGCGGCCGTTTTCGGTGCGCAGATCCTGATGCTGCCGGTCCCAATTCTCCGCGCCGACGGTGAAGCGCACGGCGGGGTAGCCCTCTCGCAGGAACGGCTCATGATCGCCGCCGCGTCCGAAGCGGTCCGGCCGTCGATCGACGAATGCCGCGAAGCCGCCCGGCATGTCGCTGGCGATGCGCTGGATCGCCTTGGCCAGCGCGCGGCTTGGACCGTCATCCTCGCCGCCGATCGCGCGACGTTCGATCTGCTCGGCAAGCGTTTCACTCGACCGTATGCCTTCCGAAAATACGCGGACGTGATCCGCAACCTTCACGCCGTCCTGCCCGATCGAGTTGCCGACGATATCGTTGTTGAGCATCGCGTCGATCTGCCAGCCCCGCGCCTTGGCGGTTTCTGCGAGCAGCGTCGCGCCCCACAGCCCCTGCTCCTCACCGGAGAAGGCCACGTAGACAATGTTGGCGGCGAACTTCTCCCTGGAAAGGATGCGCGCGGCCTCCAGCACCAGCGCCACGCCAGAGGCATCGTCGTTCGCGCCGGGGGCGTCGGCGGTGGCGTTCATCACATCGGACACGCGGCTGTCGATATGGCCGCCGACGATGACATAGCGGTTGGGGTCGCTGCCTTTCTGGATACCGAGCACATCCTCGATCATCACGCCATCCGGCGCGCGCGGGCCGGTGAACCGGCGCGACAGCCGCTCTACCGTGATGCAGCCGCCGCATTTACGCGACAGTGCCGCGAATTCGCCTGCCACCCAGTTGCGCGCCGCGCCGATGCCGCGCTTCGAATCGCTGGAGGAGGAGAGCGAATGACGCGTGCCGAAGGAAACGAGCTTGTCCACCGTGCCGCGCAGCTGCTGGGGTGCGGGAGCGTCACGGGCGGAGGCTGGGGTGACGATGACGATGCCGAGGGCGGCGAGGAGACAAGGGAAACGCATCGCGCAAGCGTGGCGCGCCAGGTTTGCGGACGCAAGAGCCGACCGTTTCATCTTTGACTCACCCGAAAGGAAAGTATAGCAAACGCAACAAAATAGCGGTCGCGTGTCAGCGTTTGTCTCCAATTTGCACAGGGAACCGCTTTGCATGAACAGGATTTCCGCCGCGCTGCTCGTCAGCGCCATGATGCTTGCAACCCCCGCCAACGCCGCCAGCCCGTTCGACGGCACCTGGAAGGGTGATCCAACCTCCACCAAGATGGAGGCGAAGCCGGAAGAATTTTCCGTGCGCAACGGCGTCTATGACTGCAAGACATGTCTGCCGCCTTATTCGGTGAAGGCCGACGGTGCCTTCCATGCGGTAAAGGACAGGCCCTATTGGGATGAGATCGCGGTGAAGGTCGTCGATCCGAAAACCGTCAGCTACAAGTTCCGGAAGGGTGGAAAGCTGATCGCGGAGAATGAGCAGACAGTATCCGCCGATGGCAATACGCTCACCAACAAAGCCACCAACACCAATAATGCCACCGGCAGCAAGGTGGACATGACCACGTCGCTGGCCCGCGTCGGTGCGCCAGTATCAGGCGCGCATGCGGTTTCCGGGGCGTGGAAGCAGGATAATATGGCGACTGCGATCAGCGACAACGCCATCACCATGACGATCAAGCTGGATGGCGACCGGCTGCATCTCGTGACCGGCGTCGGCGAAACGCTCGATGCCAAAATCGGCGGCGATTATGTGCCTAATGTCGGCGATCCGGGGAAAACGGTGACGCGGGCAGAGCAACCCGCCCCCAATGTGCTGAAACTCACCGACATGCGGCAGGGCAAGGTTGTGCAAGTGGCGACTTATACGTTGAACGCCGACGGCACCACGATGGAAGGCGCGTGGACGGATCCGCGTGACGGATCGAAGGGCAGTTTCCTGATCCGCAAGCAGTAAACAGGGCGCGACCGGCGGGGCGGTCAGCTCAGCCGGTCGATCGCTTCGCGATCGAGGGTGCCTGGGATAATCATCAGCGGGACAGGCAAAGCCCCGAGGTTGCCGGCAAAATGCGCCACGAGCGGGCCAGGCGCGCCGCTGCTGGCGGCGCCGAGCACCAGCGCCGCAATGCCGGGATTCGCGGCGATCATCTCGCCGATGATTTTCGGGCCGTCGCCTTGCCGAACGGTTATCGAAGGGCGCAGGCCAGATTCCTCGATCAGCGTGCCGGCTGCCTTGGCCACCAGACCCTCGGCGTGAAGCCGCGCTTCCTCCTCGATCGTCGCCTGCACGCCACCGAAGGCGATGAACTCCTGCTTCGGCACCAGCGCCAGGATCTCCACGCCGCCGCCGGTCTTGACCGCACGGCGCGCGGCGAAGCGCAACGCGATCTCCGCCTCCGGCGTATCGTCGATCACGGTCAGATAAATGCGCATTTGCAATGCCCCCCAATGCGCTCGGTTATCTGCCTGTGGGCTTGACCGCGCAAGGGTGCGGCGCGAGAGACGGACGATACAGCCCACCGCTCCCCGGGGAATTGAATGCCGATCGAGATCAAGATGCCCGCGCTCTCACCGACGATGGAGGAGGGCACGCTTGCCAAATGGCTGGTGAAGGAGGGCGACACGGTGAAGGCCGGCGATCTGATGGCCGAGATCGAAACCGACAAGGCGACGATGGAATTCGAGGCGGTCGATGAGGGGACAGTCGAGAAGATCGTCGTCGGCGAGGGAACGGACGGCGTGAAGGTCGGCGAGGTTATCATGTTGCTTTCGGCCGATGGCGAGGTTTCCACGCCCAAGCCCGCGCCGAAGAAGGAAGCGGCTGCTCCCAGGAAGGAGGAGCCGGGGCGCGCAAAAGCGGAGCCTGCGAAAGCTGCGTCGGCAGCGCCAGCGCCTGCCAGGCCGGTGGCTCCGCCGCGCGATGATGGCGATCGCGTAAAGGCCAGTCCGCTGGCGCGACGGATCGCGCAGCAGAAGGGCGTCGATCTTTCGGGTGTCGCCGGTTCCGGCCCGAACGGCCGGATCGTGAAGTCGGATGTCGAGGATGCGAAGCCTGGTGTGGCTGCCGCGGCCGCCGGTGTCGCTGCCGCCGCGCCGCCCTCTGCCGCCCCGTCGCAGGTGCCGGATATTCCGCACGACACCACCAAGCTCAGCAACATGCGCAAGACGATCGCGCGCCGCCTGACCGAATCGAAGCAGCAGGTGCCGCACATCTACCTCACGGTGGACGTCCGCCTCGATAAGCTGCTCGCGTTGCGCAGCGAATTGAACGCCAGCCTTGAAAAGCGCGGCGTGAAGCTGTCGGTCAACGATCTGATGATAAAGGCGCTGGCGGTCGCACTGGTGCAGGTGCCGAAGTGCAACGTGATGTTCACGCCGGATCAGCTCGTAAGCTTTCACCGCGCGGACATCTCGGTTGCGGTCTCGACACCGGAAGGGCTCATCACCCCGGTTATCACCGAGGCCGACACCGCATCGCTATCCTCGATCTCGACACGGATGAAGGATCTCGCGTCGCGCGCGCGGGAAAAGAAGCTGAAGCCGGAGGAGTTCACCGGCGGCACTGCCTCGCTCAGCAACATGGGGATGTACGGGATCAAGCAGTTCGAGGCGGTCATCAATCCGCCGCAGGGCATGATCCTGGCGGTCGGCGCAGGCGAGAAACGTCCTTATGTGATTGACGACGCGCTTGGCATCGCCACTGTGATGTCGGCGACGGGAAGCTTCGACCATCGTGCCATCGATGGCGCCGATGGGGCCGAGCTGATGCAGGCTTTCAAGACGCTGGTCGAGAACCCGCTCGGGATGCTTGCCTGAAATGAGGCGGGCGATGATCCTGGAATTGCTTTGGCTGTTGGCCGCGCTGGGCCTGACCGCGCTGATCTTCTGGGCGGGCGCGTGGTCCTATCCACAGGGCGCGGCGACGATCTGGCCGGTCGGCTTCGCCACAATGGCCGCCGTCATCGCGATGAGCCTTTATGAAATCCGCCGCGCGTGGTTGCGCGAAGGCGGTATGCGAGAAGAATGAATGGCTGATACTTATGACCTTGTCGTCCTCGGCTCCGGTCCGGGCGGCTATGTCGCGGCGATCCGCGCGGCACAGCTCGGGCTGAAGACAGCGATCGTAGAGCGGGAACTGCTCGGCGGCATCTGCCTCAACTGGGGCTGCATCCCCACCAAGGCGCTGCTGCGCTCTGCCGAGGTGTTTCACCAGATGCGGCATGCGAAGGACTATGGGCTGGTCGCCGAGAAGATTTCCGCCGATCTCGATGCGGTGGTGAAGCGCTCGCGCGGGGTGGCGAGGCAACTCAATCAGGGCGTGACCCACCTGATGAAGAAAAACAAGATCGCCGTTCACATGGGCGAGGGGAAGCTGGCCGGGAAAGGCAGGCTGATCGTCACGGACAAGGATGGCAAGAAGACCGAGCTGGCCGCGAAGAACGTCATCCTCGCCACCGGCGCGCGGGCGCGCGACCTGCCCTTCGCCAAGGCGGACGGCAAACGTATCTGGACCTATCGCCACGCGATGACGCCCGCGGATATGCCGAAAAAGCTGCTGGTGATCGGATCGGGCGCGATCGGGATCGAGTTCGCAAGCTTCTACAACGATCTCGGCGCGGAAGTGACCGTGGTGGAGATGCTCGACCGGATCGTGCCGGTCGAGGATGCGGACGTTTCCAGCTTCCTTGAGAAGGCGCTCAAGAAGCAGGGTATGACGATCATGACTGGCGCAGGCGTGAGCAGGATCGACGCGGGCGCCAATGGTGTAAAGGCGACGCTGAAGGACAAAGCGGGTAAGGAATCGGTCGCCGAGTTCAGCCATGTCATCGTCGCGGTGGGCATCGTGCCCAACACTGAGAATATCGGGCTGAAGGAACTGGGCGTCGCGATGGACGAGCGCGGCTTTCTCAAGACCGACGCGTCGTGCCGCACCAATATCGACGGGCTATGGGCGATCGGCGATATTACCGCGCCGCCGTGGCTAGCGCACAAGGCAAGTCACGAGGGCGTGATCGCTGTCGAGGCGATGGCGGGCAAGCATCCACACGCGATGGACCCGCTCAATATCCCCGCCTGCACTTATTGCCATCCGCAGATCGCCAGCGTCGGCCTGACCGAGGCGAAGGCGAAGGAAGCGGGATACGAGCTGAAGGTCGGCAACTTTCCGTTCATCGGCAATGGCAAGGCGATCGCGCTGGGCGAGCCCGAGGGTTTCATCAAGACCGTGTTCGACGCCAAGACCGGCGAACTGCTTGGCGCGCACATGATCGGCGCCGAGGTGACCGAGCTGATCCAGGGCTATACGATCGGCAAGACGCTGGAGACGACCGAAGCGGAATTGACCGAAACGGTTTTCCCGCATCCCACCTTGTCCGAGATGATGCACGAAAGCGTGCTGGCCGCCTACGGCCGGGCGCTGCATATCTGATATGCCCGACAGATCCCTTCACGGCCGCGCGATCCGGGCGGTCGGCGGGGGGATGCTTGCGGGCTGGATGCTGACGCTCGTCGTCTTCGCTCCCGGCTTCGCGATGTACGACACGCTGGTGCAATATCGGCAGGTGCTGTCGGGCACATTCGACGACTGGCATCCACCGGCGATGGCGCGGCTGTGGCAGGTGATGGCGCCGCTTGGAGGCGGGCAGGCACCGCTGTTCGTCGCACAGGTCGGTTGTTATTGGCTCGGTTTCGCGTTGCTGGCGCTGGCGCTGGCGCGTGCGGGACGTTTACGCGCGTCGCTGCTGCTCGGCGTCATCGCGATCCTCCCGCCCTTTCTCGGCTGGCAGGTGGTGGTGCTGAAAGATGCGCAGATGACCGGCGCGCTGCTCGCGGCGACCGGCATCATCGCCGCCGCCCGGCTCGACGGGCGAACGCTCCGCGCGCTGGAGTGGACAGCCGCTGCGATACTGTTGCTTTATGCGGTGCTGGTTCGCGCCAATGCGGCTTTCGCCGTCGTGCCGCTGGTCGCGATGCTGCTGCCGCTCGGCTGGCGCTGGCGTCTGGGGGCAGTGGTCGGCGGGGTCGCGGCGACGCTTCTTCTCTCGCCGCTCGTCAATCATCAATTGCTCGGCGCGCGCGATAGCGGTGTTACCCGCACGCAGCCGATCTTCGATATCGCTGCCATCGCCGCTCGCGTTCCGGACGCGCTGACCGGCCTTGCGCCGCCGGCGGTCGCCGATATTCGCGCTCGCGGGTGTTCGAAGCCGTTTTTCTGGGATCCGCTTGCCGAATCCGGGCCGTGCGGGAGGGACATCGCGGAACTGGCGAGGATGCCGGTCGCGCGGCTGAACGGGCTTTGGCTAAGGGCGATTCTCGCCCATCCGGTCGCCTACGCCGGCCATCGCATGACGCATCTCAATTCCACCGAGCGCTGGCTGGTGCCGTATCGATGGCCGGGTGCAGCGCCGACAGTGGCGAGCGAGCGCAACGATCTCGGACTCGAGTCGCCGGGGGCTACGGCGCGGGGCTGGCAGCGGCTTGGCGGCTATCTCGTGGAAACGCCGCTGGGATGGCCGTTCGCCTGGACAGCGCTGGCGCTTGCGGGACTGCTAGCGCTTACCGGGGCGCAGACCCGCGCCGCGCAGGTTGCGCGGGCGCTGTTCGTTTCCGCGCTTGCGGGCGAGGCGAGCTTCGCGGTGGTAAGCATCGCGTCCGACCTGCGCTATCATCTGTGGATGATGATAGCGGCGGCGATCGGCGTCGTCGTCGGCTGGCCGGCGTTCAACCGCCGCCGCCTGGGGCTCGGTGCGGCCCTGGTGCTCACAGCCTGCGTGCCGGCGATCGCGGCGCGGCTGGTTTTGCCGCCGCCACCGCAGACGTATCTCGAGATGCTGGGATGAAAACGAGTCCCTTGTCCGAGCTGCGGCCCCTGCCCGGCATTGACCAGGATGCGCAGCGCGCGTATAGGCGCGCCCGTTCGTGGGGTTTTATGCCCTTCAGACACGCTTGAACATTGCTGGATGCTTGAAGGGCCGGGAAGGTCGCGCGCGACCGCCCCATGGTCCTTTTCGTATTCCGTAAGCTTGTGAAGGCTCCAGCAAAGTAACCGATTGAAAGGTGAAGGCTTCAATGCCGACGATCAACCAGTTGGTCCGCAAGGGCCGCGATCCGCAGAAGGCCAAGAGCAAGGTCCCTGCGATGGAACAGAATCCGCAGAAGCGCGGCGTTTGCACCCGCGTTTACACCACGACCCCGAAGAAGCCGAACTCGGCATTGCGCAAGGTTGCAAAGGTCCGCCTGACCAACCAGCGCGAAGTGATCAGCTACATTCCGGGCGAGGGGCACAACCTGCAGGAGCACTCGGTGGTGCTGATTCGCGGCGGCCGTGTGCGCGACCTTCCGGGCGTGCGCTATCATGTGCTGCGCGGCGTGCTCGATACGCAGGGCGTCAAGGATCGCAAGCAGTCGCGCTCCAAGTACGGTGCGAAGCGGCCGAAGTAAGCCAGCGGGCGCGGAGCGTCCGCGCGGATATATTCTGGCGCCAGGAAATGCGTGGCCAGGATTTCGGGCCTGAAACGGCTCGGTTGATCTAAAAAGGAATTCCAAATGGCGCGTCGTCGTCGTCCCGAGAAGCGGGAAATCCTGCCTGATCCCAAATTTGGTGATGAGGTTCTGTCGAAGTTCATGAATTCGGTGATGCTGGACGGCAAGAAGTCCGTCGCCGAAGGCATCGTTTACGGTGCGCTCGAAACCGTGGAGACCCGCGCGAAGAAGGATCCGCTCGGCGTGTTCCATGAAGCGCTCGCCAACATCAAGCCGGGCATCGAAGTCCGCAGCCGCCGCGTCGGCGGTGCGACCTATCAGGTGCCGGTCGAGGTTCGTCCCGAGCGTGCGCAGGCGCTGGCGATCCGCTGGCTGATCTCCGCCGCGCGCGGCCGCAGCGAGAATACGATGGCGGCGCGTCTTTCCGGCGAACTGCTCGACGCTTCGAACAATCGCGGCAACGCGGTCAAGAAGCGCGAAGATACCCATCGTATGGCCGAGGCGAACCGCGCTTTCAGCCACTACCGCTGGTAAGAACAAACCCTATATCGCGGGGAGCCGGATCGGCCGGCTTCCCGCATGCTCAAGGAACCTACGATCATGGCCCGCAGCCATTCGCTCGACCGTTATCGCAATATCGGCATCATGGCGCACATCGACGCCGGCAAGACGACGACGACCGAGCGCATCCTCTATTACACCGGCAAGTCCTATAAAATCGGCGAAGTGCATGAGGGCACCGCGACGATGGACTGGATGGAGCAGGAGCAGGAGCGCGGGATCACGATCACGTCCGCTGCGACGACGTGCAAGTGGAAGGCCGAGGAGGGCAACGGCCCCGAGCATCTCATCAACATCATCGACACGCCCGGCCACGTCGATTTCACCATCGAGGTGGAGCGTTCGCTGCGCGTCCTCGACGGTGCGGTCGCGTGTTTTGACGGCGTTGCCGGCGTTGAGCCGCAGTCGGAAACGGTGTGGCGTCAGGCCGACAAGTATGGTGTGCCGCGGATGTGCTTCGTGAACAAGCTCGACCGCACTGGCGCTGATTTCTATTTCTGCGTGCAGTCGATCATCGATCGCCTGGGCGCGAAGCCGGCAGTCCTTTATCTCCCGATCGGCATGGAAGGCGGCTTCAAGGGCCTCGTCGATCTGGTCGAAAATCGCGCGATCATCTGGCTCGAAGAATCGCTTGGCGCGAAATTCGAATATCAGCCGATTCCTGACGACATGGTCGAGAAGGCGGCGAAGTATCGCAACGACCTGATCGAGTTGGCCGTCGAGCAGGACGATGACGCGATGGAGGCGTATCTGGAGGGCAACGAGCCCGACGCCGCCACGCTGAAGAAGCTGATCCGCAAGGGCACGCTGAACATGTCGTTCGTGCCGGTTGTGTGCGGCTCGGCGTTCAAGAACAAAGGCGTGCAGCCGCTGCTCGATGCCGTGGTGGACTTTCTGCCAAGCCCGCTGGACGTGCCCGCGATCAAGGGCGTCAAGCTCGACGGCGAAACGCCGGACGAGCGCCCGTCGTCGGACGAGGCTCCGTTCTCGGCGCTGGCGTTCAAGATCATGAACGATCCGTTCGTCGGCTCGCTCACCTTCGCGCGCATTTATTCGGGCGTCCTCACAAAGGGCGGCTACCTGAATTCGGTGAAGGACAAGAAGGAAAAGATCGGACGCATGCTCCTCATGCACGCGAACTCGCGTGAGGACATCGATGAGGCACGCGCGGGCGACATCGTCGCGATCGCGGGCCTCAAGGAAACGACGACAGGTGATACGCTGTGCGATCCTGCGCATCCGATCATTCTTGAGCGGATGGAGTTCCCCGAGCCGGTGATCGAGCTGTCGGTTGAGCCGAAGACCAAGGCTGACCAGGAGAAGATGGGCATCGCGCTCAACCGCCTGGCCGCCGAGGATCCCTCGTTCCGCGTTTCGACCGATCACGAATCGGGCCAGACGATCATCAAGGGGATGGGCGAACTTCACCTCGAAATTCTCGTCGATCGCATGAAGCGCGAGTTCAAGGTCGAGGCTAACGTCGGCGCGCCGCAGGTGGCGTATCGCGAATATCTCAAGAAGAAGGTCGATATCGACTACACGCACAAGAAGCAGTCGGGCGGCTCGGGCCAGTTCGGCCGTGTGAAGGTGACGGTGATCCCGGGCGAGCGTGGCTCGGGCTATCAGTTCTTCGACGAGGTTAAGGGCGGTAACATTCCGCGGGAATACATCCCGTCGGTCGAGAAGGGCTTCCGCGAGACGGCCGAGACAGGTTCGCTGATCGGCTTCCCGATCATCGACTTTGAGGTGCATCTGACGGACGGTGCCTATCACGATGTCGACTCGTCGGCGCTCGCGTTTGAAATCTGCGCGCGTGGGGCGATGCGTGAAGCGGCTCAGAAGGCCGGCATCACCCTCCTTGAGCCGGTGATGAAGGTTGAGGTCGTGACGCCGGAGGATTATCTCGGCGACGTGATCGGCGACATGAACAGCCGGCGCGGCCAGATCCAGGGCACGGACACGCGCGGCAATGCCCAGGCAGTGACCGCGATGGTCCCGCTGGCGAACATGTTCGGTTACGTGAATCAGCTTCGGTCCTTCACGCAGGGCCGCGCGAGCTATTCGATGCAGTTCTCGCATTACGACGAAGTGCCGCAGAACGTCGCCGACGAAGTGAAGGCAAAGCTGGCGTAAGGCCTGGCCTGTCCCCATGTTCCGGACGTCGCGTGCGGCACCGGGCCGGGGAGGGGCTGGCAAAGGGTGAAAACAGTCGCTATGGGGCCGCCTTCACGGCGAGTCCTCGTGCGGCTCACACGGAAATCCAGAAGGTAGGGAATCAATGGCTAAGGCTAAGTTTGAGCGGACCA
Source organism: Sphingomonas sp. 3P27F8 (assembly GCF_005502745.1). Lineage (GTDB taxonomy): Bacteria > Pseudomonadota > Alphaproteobacteria > Sphingomonadales > Sphingomonadaceae > Sphingomonas. The sequence continues at coordinate 111,004 of NZ_SCNL01000006.1, read as the reverse complement.
AGCCGCACCTGAACATCGGCACCATCGGTCACGTCGACCATGGCAAGACCTCGCTGACTGCTGCGATCACCAAGGTGCTGGCGGATAACGTCGCCGGCAACGCGGCGGTCGATTTCGCGAACATCGACAAGGCACCGGAAGAGCGCGAGCGCGGCATCACGATCTCGACCGCGCACGTCGAGTATGAGACCGAAAAGCGTCACTATGCGCACGTCGATTGCCCCGGCCACGCCGATTATGTGAAGAACATGATCACCGGTGCGGCGCAGATGGACGGCGCGATCCTCGTCGTGTCCGCCACCGACGGCCCGATGCCGCAGACCCGCGAGCACATCCTGCTTGCCCGTCAGGTCGGCGTTCCGGCGATGGTCGTGTTTATGAACAAGGTCGATCTGGTCGACGACGAGGAAATCCTCGAGCTGGTCGAGCTGGAAGTTCGCGAGCTGCTGAGCTCGTATGAATTCCCGGGCGACGACATTCCGATCATCAAGGGCTCGGCGACCTGCGCGCTCAGCGGCTCGAACGACAAGCTCGGCAAGGATGCCGTGCTCGAGCTGATGCAGTCGGTTGACGATTATATCCCGCAGCCGGAGCGTCCGCTCGACAAGCCGTTCATGATGCCGATCGAGGACGTGTTCTCGATTTCGGGTCGTGGCACGGTCGTCACCGGCCGCGTCGAAACGGGCATCGTGAAGGTCGGTGAGGAAGTCGAGATCGTCGGCATCCACCCTGAGGTCCGCAAGACCACCGTCACCGGCGTCGAGATGTTCCGCAAGCTGCTCGATCAGGGCCAGGCGGGCGACAACGTCGGCGCGCTTATCCGCGGCGTTGCGCGCGACGAGGTCGAGCGCGGCCAGGTGCTCTGCAAGCCCGGCTCGATCAAGCCGCACACGGACTTCAAGTCGGAAGTGTATGTGCTGTCGAAGGACGAAGGTGGCCGTCACACGCCGTTCTTCGCCAACTATCGTCCGCAGTTCTACTTCCGTACCACGGACGTGACCGGCACCGTCGAGCTGCCTGAGGGCACCGAGATGGTGATGCCGGGCGACAATGTCGCGCTGGGCATCAAGCTCATCGCGCCGATCGCCATGGACGTCGGCCAGCGCTTCACGATCCGCGAAGGTGGCCGTACCGTCGGCGCCGGCGTGGTCAGCGCGATCGACAAGTAAGCGATTTATCGCGAAACAGCCGCCCGGCTCGCCAATAAGGTGAGTCGGGCGGTTGCCTTTTTGTGAGGGCGTGGATATGAGCCGCGCCTTCGGTTTGGGTTGAAAACAGCAAGAGGTGGCCGCCGATTCGTCATCCCCTCAGGGATGGAGGCACGGTTGAGTCGCCCCGCTCTTTCGCATCGGTAGGGAATATGGACAGCAACATCCGCATCCGCCTGAAGGCGTTCGATCATCGCGTGCTCGATCAGGCGACCGGCGACATCGCCGACACCGCCCGACGTACCGGCGCGCTTATCCGCGGTCCGATCCCGCTCCCCACCCGCATCGAGAAGTTCACGGTCAACCGTGGTCCCCACATCGACAAGAAGAGCCGCGAGCAATTCGAGGTGCGCACCTACAAGCGCATGCTCGACATCGTGCAGCCCACTCCGCAGACGGTCGACGCGCTGATGAAGCTCGATCTCGCAGCGGGCGTTGACGTAGAGATCAAGCTGGCGTAATGGCCGGCCTCCCCGCGGTGGACACCGAGTCCCGCGGGTTTGTCGTTCCCGGATTTCCGGTAACGTGTTTGGAAACCCCGCCGATGCGGGGCGACTGACAGACAAGAGATACCGCCGGCGGGCTCGCCCTCCGGGACAGCGTCTCCCGTCATGCTTTCCTCCGGAAGGCGCCAGCCCGGGACGGGGGCACGTTTCGTATATCCGGGTTGTATCGATTGCCTCTCCTGGAGGCGATCACAAGCACCTGTGGGATGGGCCCGCGGGTGCCTCTGTAAGGAGTGTGTAGATCATGCGTACTGGCGTGATCGCGAAGAAAATGGGGATGACCCGCCTGTTCCAGGACGACGGCCGCCACGTGCCGGTTACCGTCCTGCAGATCGAGGCGCTTCAGGTCGTCGCCCGTCGCGAAAAAAATCGGGACGGTTATACCGCCGTCCAGCTTGGCGCAGGCAGCGCCAAGGCCAAGAATGTCGCCAAGCCGCAACGCGGCCATTTCGGCAAGGCCGAGGTGGAGCCGAAGGCGATCGTGCACGAATTCCGCGTGACCGAGGATAACCTCCTCGACGTCGGCGCGGAGCTTTCTGCCGATCACTTCGTCACGGGCCAGTACGTCGATATCCAGGGCCGCACGCAGGGCAAGGGCTTTGCGGGCGCCATGAAGCGCTGGAACTTCGGCGGTCTGCGCGCTACGCACGGCGTGTCAGTGTCTCACCGCTCCCACGGTTCGACGGGTAACCGCCAGGATCCGGGCCGCGTCTTCAAGAACAAGAAGATGGCGGGCCACATGGGTGACAAGAACCGCACCCAGCAGAATCTCGAGATCGTCGGCACCGATGCGGAGCGCGGCCTGATCTTCGTCAAGGGTTCGGTGCCCGGTTCGAAGGGCGGCTGGCTCTTCGTCAAGGACGCGGTGAAAGAGCCGCGTCATGCCGATGCCCCGCTGCCAGCCGGCCTGAAGGCCGCCAACAGCAACACCGCTGCGGATACGCCGGCCGAGACCTCGGTCGCGCCCGAAGCGACCGACGGCCAGGAGGGCTGATAAGTGAAGATCAAGGTATCCTCCTTCGACGCCAAGGCGAATGCCGCGGACGTTGAGCTTTCGGACGAGGTTTTCGGCGTCGATCCGCGTGCCGACATTCTGCATCGTGTCGTCACCTGGCAGCTCGAGAAGCGTCGTGGCACCGCGCGCGGCACCCGCGAGCGTGCGGACGTCGCGCGGTCGGGCAAGAAGCTCGGTCGCCAGAAGGGCGGCGGTGTCGCCCGTCACGGTGATCGCCGCGCCCCGGTGTTCATCGGCGGCGGCAAGGCGCACGGCGCTCGCGTCCGCGACTTCAATCCGTCGCTGAACAAGAAGATCCGCGCGCTGGGCCTGAAGATGGCTCTTTCGAGCCACGCAAAGGCCGGTTCGCTGATCGTCCTCGATGCTTTCCAGGTCAGCAAGACTAAGGAGCTCAAGGGGCATTTCGAGACGCTCGGCGTCGGCAAGCGGACGCTCGTTATCGACGGCGATGCTGGCGAGGGCTTCCGTTCGGCGCGCAATCTGCCGGGCGTGGACTTGCTCCCGGCCGTCGGCGCCAACGTCTATGACATCATCAAGGCCGACACGCTGGTTATCACCCGCGCTGCGGTCGAGAAGCTGGAGGCGCGCTTCAATGGCTAAGAAGCCGACCAAGGCGATCGACAACCGTCATTATGACGTGATCGTCGCGCCGCACATCACCGAGAAGTCCACCCTTCTCTCCGAGCAGAACGCGGTCGTGTTCAAGGTGGCGCGAGACGCCTCCAAGCCGGAGATCAAGGCGGCTGTGGAAGCGATCTTCGACGTCAGCGTCGTGGGCGTGAACACGATCGTCCAGAAGGGCAAGACCAAGCGCTGGAAGGGTGCTCCCTATCAGCGGTCCGACATGAAGAAGGCGATCGTCACGCTCAAGGATGGGCAGTCGATCGACGTGACCGAGGGGGCCAAGGCGTAATGGCACTCAAGCATTATAATCCGACCAGCCCGGGCGTTCGTGGCCTGATCCTGGTTGATCGCTCGGCGCTCTACAAGGGGCGTCCGGTCAAGGCTCTCACCGAGGGCAAGACCAAGTCTGGCGGCCGCAACAACAAGGGTCATGTCACCTCGCGCGGTATCGCGGGCGGCCACAAGCAGCGCTATCGTCTGATCGATTTCAAGCGCCGCAAGTGGGACGTCGACGGCACTGTCGAGCGGCTCGAGTATGACCCGAACCGTACGGCCTTCATCGCATTGGTGAAGTATGCGGACGGCGAGGTGGCTTACATCATCGCGCCGCAGCGCCTCGGCGTCGGCGACAAGGTCGTTGCCGGCAGGAAGACCGACGTGAAGCCGGGCAATGCCATGGAGCTGGGCCAGATGCCCGTCGGCACCATCGTCCACAATGTGGAGATGAAGCCGGGCAAGGGCGGTCAGATCGCGCGGTCGGCCGGCACCTATGTGCAGGTCGTCGGCCGCGACAAGGGCATGGTGATCGTTCGTCTGAACTCCGGCGAGCAGCGCTATATCCGCAGCGATTGCATGGCGACGGTGGGCGCGGTTTCGAACCCCGACAACCAGAACCAGAATTTCGGCAAGGCCGGTCGTAGCCGCTGGATGGGCAAGCGCCCGCTTACCCGCGGTGTCGCGAAAAACCCGGTCGATCACCCGCACGGCGGCGGCGAAGGCCGCACCTCGGGCGGCCGTCACCCGGTCACCCCGTGGGGCAAGCCGACGAAGGGCGCCCGCACGCGCCACAACAAGGCGACTGACAAGATGATCATCCGCAGCCGTCACGCGAGGAAGAAGTAATGGCGCGCTCCGTCTGGAAGGGTCCGTTCGTGGACCTGCATCTGCTCAAGAAGGCAGAAACCGCACAGGACGCCGGCACCCGTGCCGGCCCGATCAAGACCTGGTCGCGTCGTTCGACGATCCTGCCGACGTTCGTCGGGCTTACGTTCAACGTTTACAACGGCCGCAAGTTCGTGCCGGTCTCGGTCAACGAGGACATGGTCGGCATGAAGCTCGGCGAGTTCGCACCGACCCGGTATTTTCCTGGTCACGCGGCTGACAAGAAGGGCAAGCGCTGATGAGCAAGCCTGCATCCCCCCGCAAGGTCGGCGAGAAGGAAGCGCTCTCGGTCGGCACGCAGATCCGTGGCTCGGCCCAGAAGCTGAACCTCGTCGCGGGCCTGATCCGTGGCCGCAAGGTCGGTGACGCGATGAACATCCTCGCCTTCTCCAAGAAGGCGATGGCGGTCGACGCGCGCAAGGTGCTTGCATCCGCGATCGCCAATGCCGAGAACAACCACAACCTCGATGTCGACGCGCTCGTCGTATCCGAGGCATCGGTTGGCAAGTCGATCACCATGAAGCGGTTCGCCACGCGCGGCCGCGGCAAGTCCACCCGTATTCTCAAGCCGTTCTCGCGGCTGCGGATCGTCGTGCGCGAGCAGGAAGAAGCGTAATGGGTCACAAGAGCAACCCGATCGGTCTGCGCCTGCAGATCAACCGCACGTGGGACAGCCGCTGGTACGCCGAAGGCGCGGACTATGGCCGCCTGCTGCTTGAGGATCTAAAGATCCGCAAGTACATCATGAAGGCGCTGCCGCAGGCCGCGATTTCGAAGGTGGTGATCGAGCGTCCGGCCAAGCTGTGCCGCATCTCGATCTATGCTGCGCGCCCCGGCGTCATTATCGGCAAGAAGGGCTCGGACATCGAGAAGCTCCGTCGCACCCTGGGTGCGATGACTTCATCCGATGTCAGTCTGAACATCGTCGAGATCCGCAAGCCGGAAGTGGATGCCAAGCTCGTTGCGCAGGGCATCGCCGACCAGCTCGAGCGCCGTATCGCGTTCCGCCGTGCGATGAAGCGCGCGGTGCAGTCCGCGATGCGCCTGGGTGCCGACGGCATCCGCGTGCAGTGCGGCGGCCGTCTCGGCGGCGCCGAGATCGCGCGTTCGGAAAGCTATCGCGAGGGTCGCGTGCCGCTGCATACGCTGCGCGCGAATATGGATTATGCCGAGGCCGAGGCCCATACCGCTTATGGGGTGTGCGGCGTCAAGGTGTGGATCTTCAAGGGCGAGATCCTCGGCCATGATCCGATGGCCACCGACCGGCTGATGATGGAGGCTCAGACCTCCGGCGTGCGCCCCGCGCGCGATGACCGCCGCTAAGGAGTAAAGAACGTGCTGCAACCAAAGCGCACCAAATTCCGCAAGGCGTTCAAGGGCCGTATCCACGGCGACGCCAAGGGCGGCACCGCGCTGAACTTCGGGGCCTATGGCCTCAAGGCGCTCGAGCCGGAGCGGATCACCGCGCGTCAGATCGAGGCGGCCCGCCGCGCGATCACGCGTCACATCAAGCGCCAGGGGCGTTTGTGGATCCGCATCTTCCCGGATGTGCCGGTTTCGTCAAAGCCCGCCGAAGTCCGCATGGGCTCGGGCAAGGGTTCGCCCGAATTCTGGGCGGCGCGGGTGAAGCCGGGCCGCATCCTGTTCGAGCTGGATGGTGTACCGGGCGCGCTCGCCGCCGAGGCGTTTGAACGCGCGGCGATGAAGCTCCCGATCAAGACCAAGGTCGTGGCGCGCCTCGGCGACACGTCGCACCTCGGAGGCGAATGAGATGGCAAAGAAGACTGATTTCATCGGGCAGACCGACGACCAGCTCGGCGAAGCGCTGGGCAACCTGAAGCGCGAGCAGTTCAACCTGCGCTTCCAGGCGGCGACCAATCAGCTCGAGAAGCCCAGCCGCGTGCGCGAGGTCCGCAAGGACATCGCCCGTATCAAGACCCTGCAGGCGGCTCGCGTCGCCGCAGCGGCCAAGTAAGAGGACGAGAGACATGCCGAAGCGCGTGCTGACCGGGGTGATCGTCTCGGACAAGGGCGAAAAGACGGTGGTCGTGAACGTGGAGCGCAAGGTCAAGCACCCGCTCTACGGCAAGATCATTCGCCGCTCGAAGAAGTATCACGCCCATGACGAGGCGAACGAGTTCAAGACTGGCGAGACCGTGCGGATCGAAGAGACCGCGCCGATCTCCAGGCTGAAGACCTGGAAGGTGGTCGATCGGGTCAATGCCCGCGCGACGCCGGCTCAGGTCGATGTCGATGGCGACGTCGCGGCGTAAACCGTTCGCCTCTTGATGGGGTTTGGATTTGAAGGCGGCGCTGGGTCGGTATCCAGTGCCATAACCGAGAAGGAAGCGGATCGATGATCCAGATGCAATCCAATCTCGACGTCGCTGACAACAGCGGCGCGAAGCGGGTGCAGTGCATCAAGGTGCTGGGCGGCTCTAAGCGCCGCACGGCCAGCGTGGGCGACATCATCGTGGTGTCGATCAAGGAAGCACAGCCGCGTGGCAAGGTGAAGAAGGGTGACGTGCATCGCGCCGTCATCGTTCGCACCGCGAAGGACATTCATCGCGCGGACGGCTCGACCATCCGTTTCGATTCGAATGCGGCCGTGCTGGTCAACAAGAACGAGGAGCCGATCGGCACCCGTATCTTCGGCCCGGTGGTGCGCGAACTGCGTGCCAAGAAGCACATGAAGATCATCAGCCTTGCGCCGGAGGTGCTGTAATGGCCGCCGCGAAGATCAAGAAGGGTGATCGCGTGATCGTCCTGTCCGGCAAGGACAAGGGCAAGACCGGCACCGTAACCCTCGCGATGCCAAAGGGCGGCAAGGTCGTTGTCGAAGGCGTCAACGTCGCCACCCGTCACCGCAAGCCGAGCCAGACCAACCCGCAGGGCGGCCTGGAGCGCACGGAAGCGCCGCTGCACATCTCGAAGGTGGCGCACGTAACCGCCGACGGCAAGCCGACGCGCGTCCGTTTCGAGGTGAAGGACGGCAAGAAGGTCCGCGTGGCCGTGAAGTCCGGGGAGAAGATCGATGGCTGATGCGTACACCCCGCGTCTGCGCAAGCTGTATGACGACACCATCGCGAAGGCGATGACCGAGAAGTTCGGCTACAAGAACGCGCTTGAAGTTCCGCGGATCGACAAGATCGTCATCAACATGGGCGTCGGCGAGGCGACCCAGGACAAGAAGCGCGTCGAACAGGCCGCTTCGGAGATGGAGCTGATCGCGGGCCAGAAGCCGGTGATCACCAAGGCGAAGAAGTCGATCGCGCAGTTCAAGCTGCGCGAGGGCATGCCGATCGGCGTTAAGGTCACGCTGCGTCGCGAGCGCATGTACGAATTCCTCGATCGCTTCGTCACGATCGCGCTGCCGCGCGTTCGCGACTTCCGCGGGCTGAACCCGAAGAGCTTCGACGGCCGCGGCAATTACGCCTGCGGTCTGAAGGAGCAGCTCGTATTCCCGGAAATCAACTATGACCGCATCGACAAGGTGCGTGGCATGGACATCATCGTCGCGACGACCGCGAAGACCGACGACGAGGCGCGCGAGCTGCTTCGCCTGTTCGGCTTCCCGTTCCCGCAGGATGTCCAGATCGAAGAAAAGCAGGCCGCGTGAGCGCCCCGCGTAATTTTTGAACGAGAGAGCTTAAGTCCATGGCGAAACTGAGTTCCGTTAACAAGAACGAGCGCCGCAAGAAGCTGGTGAAGCAATATGCCGGCAAGCTTGCAGCGCTGAAGGCGAAGGCGAACGACAAGTCGCTCGATGAGACCGAGCGTCTCATCGCGCGCCTGAAGATGGCCGAACTGCCGCGCAATTCTAACCCGACCCGGGTGCGTAACCGCTGCGAGATCACCGGCCGCCCGCGCGCATATTATCGTAAGTTCCGTCTCTGCCGCGTGCAGCTGCGTGAATTGGCCAACAAGGGCCTTATTCCCGGCGTCACGAAGTCGAGCTGGTAAGGATCACGAACAATGGCAGTGACCGATCCCCTGGGTGACCTGCTCACCCGCATCCGCAACGGCCAGCGCGCGCGCAAGGACAGTGTCCTTTCGCCGGCGTCGAAGCTGCGCGTCCGCGTGCTCGACGTGCTTCAGCGCGAAGGCTATATCCGTGGCTACAGCGAGGAAGACATGGGGCCCGCCAAGGGCGTCCGTATCGAACTCAAGTATTTCGAGGGCCAGCCGGCGATCAAGCACGTCGCGCGCGTCTCGAAGCCGGGCCGCCGCATCTATAGCGGGTCGAACGACCTGCCGCGTGTGATGAACGGCCTGGGCATCACGATCGTATCGACGCCGCGCGGCGTTCTCTCCGACGCGGAAGCGCGCGAGCAGAATGTCGGTGGCGAAGTGCTGGCGGAGGTGTTCTGATGAGCCGCATCGGCAAGAAGCCGGTCGCGATCCCTTCGGGCGTGACCGCTAACATCGCTGACGGCACGCTGAGCGTGAAGGGCCCCAAGGGCACCCTTTCGCTCGCGCTCGCCGACGACGTGACCTACGACGTTCAGGCGGACGGCATCTCGGTGCAGCCGGCGAACGACACCAAGCGCGCGCGCGCCTTCTGGGGCATGCAGCGTACCCTGGTGCAGAACCTCGTCACGGGCGTCACCGATGGGTTCACCAAGAAGCTGCTCATCACCGGCGTCGGCTATCGTGCCAACGCGCAGGGCCGGAAGCTGAAGCTGCAGCTCGGCTACAGCCACGATGTCGACATCGACGTGCCGGAAGGTCTTGAGGTCAAGACCCCGGATAACACGACGGTCGAGATTTCGGGTGCCGACAAGCAGAAGGTTGGCCAGCTCGCCGCAGAGATCCGCCGCTGGCGTAAGCCCGAGCCGTACAAGGGCAAGGGCATCAAGTACGACGGCGAGTACATCTTCCGTAAGGAAGGGAAGAAGAAGTGACCAAGGGCCTTTCGCTTTTCGAGAAGCGGCGTCGCCGCAATCGCACGGCGCTGCGCGCACGCGCCGGCGTTCGTCCGCGCCTTTCGGTGCATCGTTCGGGCAAGCACATCTATGCCCAGGTGATCGACGACGAGGCGGGCCGCACGCTCGCGTCGGCCTCGACGCTCGCCGGCCACGAGGGCAAGACCGCGACCGTCGCGGCCGCGACCGAAGTGGGCAAGCGCGTTGCCGAGGCGGCGAAGGCCGCAGGCGTTACGCAGGTCGTATTCGACCGTGGCGGCTTCCTGTTTCACGGCCGGGTGAAGGCGCTGGCGGAAGCCGCGCGCGAAGCCGGACTGGAGTTCTAAGACATGGCTGACGAGAACAACACCGAGGTTCAGGCGACCGCGACCGCTCCTGAAGCGGCGTCCGGTGGCGCCAGCGAGGCCCCGCGCGGCCGTGGAGCGCGTGGCGGCCGCGGCGGTGGCGGTGGCGATCGCGGCCGTGGCGGCCGTGACGGCAACCGTGGTCGTCGCGACGATCGGCGGAACAACAACGAGGATGGTGGCGAGGAGCTGATCGAGAAGCTCGTCCATATCAACCGCGTGTCCAAGACGGTGAAGGGCGGCAAGCGCTTCGGCTTCGCGGCGCTGGTTGTCGTGGGTGATGGCAAGGGCCGTGTCGGCTTCGGCCATGGCAAGGCCCGCGAGGTGCCTGAGGCGATCTCGAAGGCGACCGCCTCGGCCAAGAAGCACATGGTTCGTGTCGCGCTCAAGGAAGGCCGCACGCTGCACCATGACGGCAACGGTCATTTCGGTGCCGGTCGTGTCACCGTCCGTTCGGCGCCGCAGGGCACCGGGATCATCGCGGGCGGCCCGATGCGCGCCGTGTTCGAGAGCCTGGGCGTCCACGACGTGGTGACCAAGTCGATCGGTACGTCAAACCCCTACAACATGATCCGCGCCACGTTCGAGGCATTGGGCAGCCAGACTTCGCCGAAGTCGGTCGCGCAGCGCCGTGGCAAGAAGATCGCCGACCTGCTCGGTCGCGGGCATGGCGCTGATGCGCAGACCGCCGCTGCCGAAGCCGCGGCCGTCACGGAGTAACCCGGCATGGCGAAGATCAAGGTGAAGCAGACCGGATCGCCGATCCGTCGCACCAAGGACCAGCGCGCGACTTTGGTCGGGCTCGGGCTCAACAAGATGCACCGCGTATCGGAGCTGGAGGACTCGCCTGAAGTCCGCGGCATGATCCGTAAGGTGCAGCACATGGTGGAAGTCCAGGAGGGCTGACGCTATATCGGGATCAGCCGCTTCGGGGAGGCCGAAGCTGAAAGGCGGCGCCACGGCACTATCCGGCACCGCGGCATGATCCGGTCGGATCCTACGGCGCACAGGCAAAATCCGGCCCGACCCGCAGTAACGCGAAGGCCGGTGCAGACAATGCCTTCGCCGTCGGGCCGATAGTGACAAATTTGCGGAAGGGGGCTAACGCGCCCCCTTCCTTATTTCCGTCCGCGCGACAAAAGCGAAAGCGAGTGCACGATATGAAACTGAACGAACTCCGCGACAACGAAGGCGCCCGCCATCGCCGTATGCGTGTTGGCCGTGGCATCGGCTCCGGCAAGGGCAAGACCGCCGGTCGTGGCCAGAAGGGCCAGAAGAGCCGCGAAGGCGTATCGATCGCCGGCTTCGAGGGTGGCCAGATGCCGCTCCACATGCGGCTGCCGAAGCGCGGCTTCAACAACATCTTCGCCAAGGATTATGCCACGGTGAATCTGGGCGCGATCCAGAAGGCGGTCGACGCGGGCAAGCTGACCGGCACCGACGTGGATCACGCGGCGCTCAAGGCGGCCGGCCTGGCGCGTGGCGGCAAGGACGGGGTCCGTCTGCTTGCCAAGGGCGAGCTGACGGCGAAGCTGAACTTCACCGTCGCCGGCGTCTCGGCCTCGGCGCGCGAAGCGGTCGAGAAGGCGGGTGGCTCGGTCACGGTGCCGGAGATCGTGCCGGCAGCCGAAAAGGCGAAGGCCAAGAAGGGCACTGTCCGCGCGGCGAAGATTGCCGCGAAGACCGCGAAGTAAGTCTCGAATGCCGCCCCGGCCGATCGGCCAGGGCGGAATTTGCTCGCCGGGTTAGACAAGCCTTCGAGCATGACTATATGAGCGGCGGGGCGGGGGCATCAGCACCTACTCCGCCGTTTTTCGTATCCGAAGGCATCCACGCACGATGGCATCCGCAGCCGACCAGATGGCGCAAAGCATCAGTCTCGCGAAATTCGCGAAGGCGACCGACCTCAAGAAGAGGCTGTGGTTCACGATCGGCGCGCTGATCGTCTTCCGCATGTTGAGCTATGTGCCGCTCCCGGGCATCGATCCGACCGCGCTGGGGCTGCTCAGCCAGCAGACGCGTGGCGGGGTGCTCGATTTCTTCAACACCTTCTCCGGCGGCGCGCTGACGCGCATGTCGCTGATCGCGCTCGGCGTGATGCCATATATCACTGCCTCGATCGTGGTGCAGCTCGCGACGTCGCTGTCGCCGCAGCTCGCCGCGATCAAGAAAGAGGGCGAGAGCGGGCGCAAGAAACTCAATCAATATACGCGTTATGGCACGGTATTGCTCACGGCGGTCCAGGGCTATTTCATCGCGGTCGGGCTCGAGGCGCTGGGCGCAAACCAGGGCGTGCAGGCGGTGATCCAGCCAGGCATGATGTTTCGCGTCGCGGCGGTCATCTCGCTGATCGGCGGCACGATGTTCCTGATGTGGCTGGGTGAGCAGATCACCAGCCGCGGTATCGGCAATGGCGTTTCGCTCATCATCATGGCCGGCATCGTCGCGCATCTGCCCACTACGCTGTTCAACCTGCTGGAGGGCGGCCGTTCGGGCAGTCTCGATCCGGTGAAGCTGATCGGCATCGTCGTTGCGGTCATGCTGCTTGTGCTGTTCATTTGCTTCATGGAACGCGCGCAGCGCCGCATTCTGATCCAATATCCCAAGCGACAGACGCAGCGCGGGATGCAGGCTGAGCGTAGCCATCTGCCGCTCAAGCTCAACACCGCCGGCGTGATCCCGCCGATCTTCGCATCGTCGCTGCTGCTGATGCCGCTGACGATCACGCAGTTCGCCGGCAATCGCGTGTCTGGCGAAAGCTGGTGGGGCGATGTCATCATCAGCCTCAACCAGTATCTGCAGCACGGCTCGCCGGTTTACATGCTTCTTTATGGCGCGGGCATCATCTTCTTCTCGTTCTTCTACACCGCGGTACAGTTCAACCCGGAGGAGACGGCGGAAAACCTGAAGCGCTATGGCGGGTTCATTCCCGGCATTCGCCCCGGCAAGAACACCGAACAGTATTTCGACTATGTGCTCACGCGCATCACGGTGATCGGGGCGGCTTATCTGACGATCATCTGCCTGCTCCCGGAATATCTGGTCTCGGCGCTGTCAATTCCCTTTTATCTTGGCGGCACCAGCCTTTTGATCGTCGTCAACGTGACGATGGATACGGTAACGCAGATCCAGTCGCACCTGCTGGCGCACCAGTATGGCGATCTTATCAAGAAGGCGAAGCTGAAGGGCGGCCGCCTGCGCTGATCGCGCTGAGGAATTGGGGGAGACGGTTCGCGTGAACATCATCCTGTTGGGGCCGCCGGGCGCGGGCAAGGGGACTCAGGCGGCGCGGCTGGTTGCCGACCGCGGCATGGTGCAGCTTTCCACCGGCGACATGCTGCGCGAGAAGCGCAAGGTCGATTCGCCGCTGGGGCGCGAGGTTGCCGCGATCATGGATTCCGGCGCGCTCGTTTCCGACGAAATCGTCTCGGCGCTGATCGACGATAAGCTGGCATCGATGAGCGAGGCGCAGGGCGCGATCTTTGACGGGTATCCCCGCACGGCTGCGCAGGCCAACTCGCTGGATGGCATTCTCGCCGGCCGTGACCGTGCCCTCGATTTCGTGATCGAACTGAGCGTGGACGAGGATGCGCTGGTAGAGCGGATCGTCGGGCGTTTCACGTGCGGTACCTGCGGTGCGGGATACCACGACACGTTTCAGCAACCGAAAGTTCCCGGGACGTGCGACGTCTGCGGCGGCCATGATTTCAAGCGTCGTGCCGACGACAACGAGGAGACGGTGCGCACGCGGATGGCGGAATATCGCGCAAAGACTGCGCCCATCATTCCGATCTACGAGTCGCGCGGGCTGGTTCGTCGCGTCGACGGCATGGCCGACATCGGCCAGGTGACGGCCGCGATCGAGGCGATTCTCGACGGCAAGTGAGGCGGGCCCCCCTTAGTTAAGGCGGGCCGCAACAGTGAAGAGCGAGGACTTCCCCTCATCTCGTCCGCGGCGGCGTGAATGCCCGCCTATCGTGCCGCTCGCAGCGCGCGCCTGGCGATGAGCGACTCGATGGCTCGCGCGTGCAATCGCGCGATGCGCGTTTCGGGCGGAGATATCTCTCCGGCTAAATGAACAATTTGTCATGCCGAAGCCACGCCCGCGACGGGCGGGCGCCGGTAACTGATGCGCTATGGCCGCGTGTCCCCTCGCGCGGTTTCCTTGAACAGGTTTCGTTTGATCGCGAGATCGGTACCCGAAACTCCCGGGGGTACCGAGGCCGGCGGGAAGTTCGCTTCCCGCCGGCTTTCCGTTGGCAAAGGTCTCGCTTCGGCGCGTCGCTTGACAGGGCTTGCAGCGGGGCTTAGTGGCACGTACTTCCAAAACAACGGTTACCGGCGGCGCGTTTTTGCGTACGCCGCTTTCCTGCGTCTAGGAAGTCAATGCGACGAGATGGGGGCCGTGGCAGCCATGCCGGCCCCTGTGGAGCACAGGAGAACAAGTTTCATGGCACGTATTGCGGGTGTCAACATCCCGACCAACAAGCGCGTAGTGATCGCGCTCACCTATATTCACGGGATCGGCCCGGCCAAGGCCAAGCAGATCATCGAAAAGCTCGCGATCGCCCCGGAGCGGCGCGTTCAGGATCTGACGGATCAGGAAGTGCTTCAGATCCGTGAGACGATCGACGCCGATCACACCGTGGAGGGCGATCTGCGCCGCGAGACGGCGATGAACATCAAGCGGCTCATGGACCTCGCCTGCTATCGTGGCCTGCGTCACCGCAAGGGCCTGCCGGTTCGCGGCCAGCGCACGCACACCAATGCGCGCACCCGCAAGGGCAAGGCGAAGCCGATCGCGGGCAAGAAAAAGTAAGCTGCACGGGAGCCGTCCGCAGGGACGGTTCTTCGGCTTGCTCCGTCGGTGGCAGGGTTGAGGCATGCAGCCTCCCGGCCGCCGAATTGAAAGAAAAGGTCAGGAATACCACATGGCACAGGCACCGCAGCGCCTCCGTCGGCGCGAACGCAAGAATATCACGGCCGGCGTGGCCCACGTCAACGCCAGCTTCAACAACACCATGATCACCATCACGGATGCGCAGGGCAATGCGATCAGCTGGTCCTCCGCCGGCATGATGGGCTTCAAGGGTTCGCGCAAATCGACCCCGTATGCGGCGCAGGTCGCAGCCGAAGATGCGGGAAAGAAGGCTGCCGAGCACGGCGTCCGCACGCTCGAGGTCGAGGTCAAGGGCCCCGGCTCGGGCCGCGAATCCGCGCTCCGCGCGCTGCAGGCAGTCGGTTTCCAGATCACATCGATCCGTGATGTGACCTCGATCCCGCACAATGGCGTGCGCCCGTCGAAGCGTCGCCGCGTCTGATCTTGTAGCCCCTGGCTGACGAGCCGGGGGTCTTTTGCACCAAGGCCGGGGCGAGCCCCCGTTCCGGCCCAACTTCAGGGGACGTGAGCTTGTCCGTCAACGCAAAGAACTGGCAGGAACTGAAGAAGCCCAACGCGCTCGAGAAGAAGAGCGGCGACGGGAAGCGCAAGGCGACCTTCGTTGCCGAACCGCTCGAGCGTGGCTTCGGCCTCACACTGGGCAATGCGCTGCGCCGCGTGCTGCTTTCCTCGCTTCAGGGTGCCGCCGTCACGTCGATCAAGATCGAGAACGTGCTGCACGAATTCAGCTCGCTCGCCGGCGTCCGTGAGGACGTCACCGATATCGTCCTGAACGTGAAGCAGATCGCGCTCAAGATGCAGGGCGAAGGCCCGAAGCGGCTTCAGCTTTCGGCAACGGGGCCCGCCACCGTCACTGCGGGTGACATCGCGGTCAGCGGTGATATCGAGGTGATGAACCCCGATCTCATCATTTGCCATCTCGATGAGGGCGCGACGCTCAACATGGAGCTGACCGCCGATGTCGGTAAGGGCTATGTCCCGGCGATAGCCAATCGTCCGGCCGATGCGCCGATCGGGCTGATCCCGGTCGATGCGCTGTATTCGCCCGTTCGCCAGGTCAGCTACAAGGTCGACCCGACCCGCGTTGGCCAGGATCTCGATTACGATAAGCTGACGCTGTCGATCGAGACCGACGGTACGGTCACGTCCGAGGACGCGCTCGCCTATGCCGCGCGCATCCTTCAGGACCAGCTGGCGTTGTTCGTGCACTTCGACGATTCTGCCGTTACGCGGTCCGCGCCGATCGGTGTCGCCGCGCCGGCCGCCGGCGCGGAGCCGCAGGGCGATACACAGCAGATCAACCGTTACCTCCTTAAGAAGGTGGACGAGCTTGAGCTGTCGGTGCGTTCGGCGAACTGCCTGAAGAACGACAATATCATCTATATCGGCGATCTGGTCGGCAAGACCGAGGCGGAGATGCTGCGCACGCCGAATTTCGGCCGCAAGTCGCTGAACGAGATCAAGGAAGTGCTGTCGTCGATGGGGCTTCGCCTGGGCATGGAAATCCCCGGCTGGCCGCCCGAGAACATCGAAGAGATGGCGAAGAAGCTCGAACAGGAAATCATGGGGTGATCGCGGCGGATTAGCGCAAGCCAATCCGTGTCTCGCGATAACCTTGGCCGGCGGATCGGCAAAGCCTGATCTGTCCGGCGGCGCGGCTTCTCCGCGTCGTCACACCGGCTCCTATTGGGCCTCAGCCAGTCTGAGGCGGCGTATTCGGGGTGGACCACGCCTCCACCTGGTCTGGGGTTCCGTAAGACGGCCCCCGAACGAACGACAAGGAAGATATCATGCGTCATAAAGTTGGCGGCCGTAAGCTTCAGCGCACCTCGGCACATCGCATCGCGCTGTTCCGCAACATGTCGGCAGCGCTTATCAAGCACGAGCAGATCACCACCACGGTGGCCAAGGCGAAAGAGCTTCGCCCGTATATCGAAAAGCTCGTCACGCTGGGCAAGAAGGGCGGTCTCTCGAATCGTCGCCTGGCGCATGCGCGACTGCTGGACGACGCGCAGCTGGTGAAGCTGTTCGACGTGCTCGCGCCGCGTTACGCCAGCCGCAACGGCGGCTACACCCGTATCATCAAGGCCGGCATCCGCCCGTCGGACGCCTCACCGATGGCGATCATCGAATTCGTGGACCGCGACGCTTCCGCCAAGGGTCAGGATTCCGGCCCGGTGATGACGGACGAGGATTTCGACGCCGCGGCATAAGGCGCAGCCTCGCCGTGTAACGTCGGCGGAAATCAGGAATCGGGCCGTTCCCTTGTCGGGAGCGGCCCTTTTCTTTTCCGCGCCGGAAACAATCGCTGACATAAATGCCGCGTGGCGGTCGCATTGACGCGCTATCCCGGCTGTGATGATTGTTGTCGTGTTCCTGGCCGCCCTCGCGGCTTTTCTCGTCAGCGCAGTATCGGGCGGGGGTGCCGGGCTGGTGCTCGTGCCGATCCTGCGCCTGGTGGTGCCGATCACGGCGGTGCCAGCTGCCTTGTCGATCGGAACGGCCGCGAGCGCGCTGTCGCGGATCGCCTTGTTTCGCAAGGAAGTACGCTGGGACGTCGTCCGCCGCTTCGTGCCGGCCGCGTTGCCGGCCACGGCGCTCGGCGTATGGCTGCTCAGCCGGTTCGAGCCGGCCTATATCGAATTCATCATCGGCTGTTTCCTGCTCTCAAATGTTCCCGCGCTGTTTCGTGGGCGCGAGACGACGCGGCGGTCGGCACTATCGCCGCGCCTGCTGCCGCTGTTCGGAATGGTGGCCGGGCTGCTGTCGGGCTTCACCGGCGCGGTTGGGCTGCTGTTCAACCGCGCCTATCAGCGGCTCGGGCTCACGCCGGGCGAGATCGTCGCGACCCGCGCGATGAACGAGGTGCTGCTCCACATCCTCAAGATCGCACTTTATGCGTGGCTTGGCCTGTTGACTGGCGGCGCGCTGGTGGCGGGTCTGCTGGTCGCGGCAGCGGCAGTATTCGCCTCGATCGGGGTGAAGCGACTGCTGCCGTTAATCAACGAGCGGCTGTTCCGCCGGATCGGGCACGGCGCAATGGTGGCCGCAGGGGCGGCGATGTTCACGCTGTCTGGCGATCAAATCGCGCGCCTGCACCGCGCCTGGATCGAGCATGTCGCGCCGGGCGGGGAGAACGAAATGCAATTCTACTGGCGCGGCAGGCGCGTGGCGGCGCTGGAGTGGGAGCCGGAGGGCCACGGCGCGTTCGAACGCACGATCGCGTTCGAGGCGCTTTCGCCCGCCTGGCGCGCGCGGGCGCTGGCGATCGCGCCACGCGAACGTATCACGCTGGTGGAGCGGGTGCACAGCCCGACGGCGCGCTATTATGAGATATATTACCGCGCGCCCGATGGCCGCGAGTTGAAAGCGGAACTGCACGATCGCCCCGCTTGATATGATCCCGCGCGGCGCCCAGGGCGCGGTCGGTTGCCGGCGGAAGGAGCGCGATGACGACGATCGGTTCATGGCGTTCGATAAGGGCGGCGGACCTGCCAGCGATTGCGGCGATCTCGGACGCGGCACACGGCAGCTCCACCGAGCGGCTGGAAATCTGCGTCGAGCGACTCGCCCCTACCCTGCTGGATAGGGCCGGAAGCGTTTCTGACGCGCCGCGCGGTTTGAGGCGCAGGGCCTCTTTCGCGCGCGCCGGCACATCGCTACAGGCCCGACATGGAACATCCCGACAGCATCCTCATCGTCGATTTCGGCAGCCAGGTGACCCAGCTTATCGCGCGCCGCGTGCGCGAGGCGGGGGTCTATAGCGAGATCGCGCCGTTCCAGTCAGCCGCCGCCGCCTTTGCGCGGATGAGGCCGGCGGGGGTGATCCTGTCGGGCGGCCCCGCCTCGGTGCTCGATGAGGGAAGCCCCCGCATCCCGCAGGAGATCCTCGAATCCGGCGTGCCGCTGTTCGGCATATGCTACGGCCAGCAGGCGCTGATGCATCAGCTTGGCGGCACGGTGGAAAAAGGAAGTTCCGGCGAGTTCGGCGAAGCGTTCATCGATATCGCCGATCGCTGTTCCCTGTTCGATGCGGTGTGGCGCGAGGGCGAGCGGCATCAGGTGTGGATGAGCCACGGTGACAAGGTCACCGCGCTCGCCCCGGGTTTCCGGCCGGTCGCCGCCAGCTCTGGCGCGCCTTATGCGGTGATCGCGGACGACGCGCGCCGGATCTATGCGATGCAGTTTCACCCGGAAGTCGTCCATACGCCCGATGGCGGCAAGCTGATCGCCAATTTCGCGCGCCACGTCTGCGGGCTTCGTGGCGACTGGACGATGGCGGAGTTCCGCCAGGCCAAGATCGAGGAGATTCGCGCGCAGGTCGGCAAGGGGCGCGTTATCTGTGGGCTTTCCGGCGGCGTCGATTCCGCGGTGGCGGCGGTGCTGATCCATGAGGCGATCGGCGATCAGCTTACCTGCGTTTTCGTGGACGGCGGCATCCTGCGCGCGGGAGAAGCGGAGCAGGTGGTCGGGCTTTTCCGGGGTGCGTACAATATCCCGCTGGTCCATGTGCAGGCGCAGACGCTGTTCATGGACGGCCTCGCCGGCGTCACCGACCCGGAGGCGAAACGCAAGTTCATCGGGAAGACATTCATCGAGGTGTTCGAGGCGGAGGCCAAGAAGATCGGCGGCGCGGAATTCCTGGCGCAGGGCACGCTCTATCCCGATGTGATCGAGAGCGTCAGCTTCACCGGCGGCCCGTCCGTGACGATCAAGAGCCACCATAATGTCGGCGGCCTGCCCGAGCGGATGAACATGAAGCTGGTCGAGCCGCTGCGCGAATTGTTCAAGGACGAGGTGCGTGCGCTGGGACGCGAACTGGGCCTGCCCGAAATCTTCGTCGGGCGGCACCCGTTCCCCGGCCCGGGCCTGGCGATCCGGATCCCCGGCGAAGTGACGAAGGAGCGCTGCGATATCCTGCGCAAGGCCGATGCGATCTATCTGGAGGAAATCCGTGATGCGGGCCTCTACGATGCGATCTGGCAAGCGTTCGCGGTGCTGCTGCCGGTGCGCTCAGTCGGCGTGATGGGGGACGGGCGGACCTATGACAGCGTACTCGCGCTGCGCGCCGTAACCTCCACCGACGGCATGACGGCGCAGGCGTTCGAGTTCCCCGGCGGCTTCCTCGCCCGCGTGACCACGCGGATCATCAACGAGGTGAAGGGCATCAACCGGGTAACCTACGACTACACCTCGAAGCCGCCCGGCACGATCGAGTGGGAATGAGGCTTTTCTTTCGGGGATCGCTGTGCGCCGCCGTGCTCCTTACCGGCGCTGCGCCGGCGTCGGCTGGTGATCCTCCGGCTTGGACCCGGCCGATCCAGCCGTTTAATCTGATCGGACCGATCGATTACGTGGGCACCGAGGGGCTGGCTGCCTATCTGATCCATACCAGCGCCGGTGCGATCCTGATTGATGCGCCGATGGCGGAGAACGTGGCGCGACTGGAAAAGAGCATCACGGCGCGCGTCAGGCTGCGCGATGTGAAGCTGATCCTGCTCAGCCATGCGCATTTCGACCATGCCGGTGGGCTGGCGGCGCTGAAAAAGGCGACCGGCGCTCGGCTGGTGGTGGGGGCTGGCGATCGCGATGCAGTGACCACGGGGACGCCGCCGGGCGAGACGACCTATGGCGTTATCCGGTTCCCGGCCGCAGCAGTCGATCGTGGGATCCGCGACGGTGAGGCGGTGCAACTCGGCGGTGTTACGCTTACAGCCGTGGCAACGCCGGGGCATACGCCGGGCTGCACAAGCTGGTCGATGAGGATCATGGCCGGCGGCGTGCTGCGCGACGTGCTGTTCGCATGCAGCATCACGGTGGCGGGCAATCGGCTGGTCCGCAATCACCGTTATCCCGAAATCGTCGCCGATTTTCGCCGCACTTTCGATCGGCTGGCGACGGTGAAAGCCGATATTGTGCTGCCCTTCCATCCCGAGACGACCGATTTGCTCAACCGGGCGCGTGGCGGCGCGCTGATAGATGCCGGTGTGTTGCCGGAGATGGTCGCGAAAGCGCGTGCCGCTTTCGCTGCCGATCTCGCGAAGCAGCAGATGCAATGATCGTGGAGGCGACAGGGGCGGATGAGGCCGAGCTTGTCGCGTTATGGGCAGCCTGCGGTCTGACGCGTCCGTGGAACCCGCCGTCGCGCGATATCGCCTTCGCGCTTGCAGGCGCTACCTCGACGATCTTCGTCGCGCGGGAGGATCGCGCGATCGCCGGCAGCGTGATGGTGGGGCATGATGGCCATCGCGGCTGGGTTTATTATCTTGCGGTTGCGCCAGATGCGCGGCGTGCCGGCATTGGTCGCGCGCTGATGCGAACGGCGGAAGCGTGGTTGCGCGACCGCGGCGCGCCCAAGCTGCAGTTGATGGTGCGTGACGGAAATGAGGAAGCGCTCGCCTTCTATCGCGCGCTCGGCTTTGTGGATCAGCCGGTTGCGGTGCTCGGCCGTTTCCTTGATTGAGGCGCCATGATTACGCTCTGTGGCATCCCGAACTGCGACACCGTCAAGAAAGCCCGCGCCTGGCTGGACGCGCACGGCGTCGTGTACACTTTTCACGATTATAAGAAACATGGTGTGGACGCGGCCAAGATCGCCCAGTGGGTCTCGCAAGCCGGGCTGGATCGGGTGCTCAACAGGCTCGGCACGACTTACAGGAAGCTGCCCGACGAAGTTAAGGGGCGGATGGAGGGTGAGGCGGCGGTTCAGGCGATGGTCGCGAACCCGTCAATGATAAAAAGGCCGATTGTGGAATTCGCCGGCGGGCTTTTGATCGGCTTTTCTTCTGCGGAGTGGGAGGCGGCCTTCTGATCTGCAATGGTGTCATTTCGCCTTTGGCTACACTCTACGCCAAAAAAAATGACGTGGTGTGCCGCTATCGAGCCTGCCAGCTCGATGATGTGGACACCGCATGTATCAGCGCCGCCCCGCCAGCTTTCCTCGAGCATGTAAGGTCGCGGCAGATACACGAACCATGTCGGCGAGCATCGTCCGCCAAACCGACTGAAAAATGGTGCTGCCGGTGAGGATTGAACTCACGACCTCAGCCTTACCAAGTCTGAGCGTGGGCTTTCCGTGTGTTACCGCTGATTTCCGTGTGTGGGTTTCTCACGGAAAATCAGTGCGGTAGGGGAAATCAAATGCAACGCAGAAACGCCACGGTTATCTATTCTGCTAGCGACTTAGTGAATTTCTTGGGCTGCGCGCACGCGACCGTGCTCGACATTGCCCAGCTCGATAAGCGGGTCGCCTTTCCGCCGGACGACGAGCCGACCCAGCTTCTTCAGGAAAAGGGTTTCGAGCACGAACGTGCTTATCTTGAGCGGTTGCGTGGGGAAGGCAAGGTAGTCGTCGAGATCGCCGGCGACGCCGATGTCGACGAGAAAGCCGCACGTACGCTGGCAGCCATGCGCGAAGGCGCCGACGTCATCTATCAAGGTGCGTTCCGCGACGGGCCTTGGCAGGGTTACTCAGATTTCCCGCTCAAGGTCTCGCAACCTTCAGCGCTCGGTGACTTCTCCTACGAAGTTGCTGACACGAAGCTCGCGCGGACGGCCAAGCCGAAGCATTTGATCCAGATGTGCATATACTCGGACATCCTCGCGCGTGAGCAGGGCCGTCAACCGGACGCGATGCACGTGGTGCTCGGCGATGGTTCGACGGCAAGCGTGCGCACCAACTCGGTGATCCACTATTTCATGCTCGCGCGAGACCGTTTCCTCGCATTCTCGGCGAACCCGCCGGCTGCGTCCGAAGGCGCTCCGTGCGGACATTGCACTTACTGTCGTTGGGTGAAGCGATGCGAGGACGAGTGGGACGCGGCCGATCACCTCAGTCTCGTCGCGGGGCTGACGCGGGGACAGGCCGAAGCATTGAAGGCAGCCGACGTTCCTGACCTTCGCGCTCTGGCGGCGCTGCCGCCGGAAGCCCGTGTCGACGGCATCCAGCCTGAAACGCTGTGGCGCTTGAGAGAGCAGGCTCGGCTGCAGGACCATCAACGACAGACGGGCGAACGCGTCGTCGAGCGGCTGGGCCTAGAATCAGGGCGTGGGCTAGCCCGACTGCCGCGCCCGAATGATGGGGACATGTTCTTCGACATGGAGGGCGATCCGCTCTTCGATGGCGGACTAGAGTATCTTTTCGGCATCACGACTGTCGACGACGGTGAAGAGCAGTTTCAAGCATTCTGGGCGCATGACCGTGACGAAGAAAAGCAGGCCTTCCAAGCTGCCGTCGACTTCATGGTCGATCGGATCGAACAATACCCTGACGCCCACATCTATCACTATGCCGCCTATGAGGAGACCGCACTCAAGCGCTTGGCGATGTTCCACGGCACCCGCGAGAACGCGATCGACGATTTCCTCCGTCAACAACGCCTCGTCGACCTCTATCGGGTCGTGCGCGAGGCTATCCGTACCTCTGAGCCGGCGTACTCGATCAAGAACATGGAGAAGTTCTACCTGGAAGACGCGCGTGGCGGAGAGGTGACGACTGCTGGCGACAGCATCGTCATGTATGAGCGATGGCGCCGATTGGGCGACCAGCGGCTCCTCGACGACATCGAAGCATACAACCGCTTTGACTGCGCCTCGACGCTAGCATGTCGGGACTGGCTGGTTTCGATGCGCGGCGAAGGCATGCCTTGGCTCGAACGACCCGCCACGCCAGCGCGGCCGGAAGCAGCCGAGGAGCGCAATGAGGTCGAGATGCGGCTGCACGCGATGAGCGTCGCGCTTCTCGCCGCCGAGGAACCTGGCGAAACATGGCGACCGCTACTCTCGGACTTGCTCGAATTCCACGGTCGCGAGGCTAAGCCCGACTGGTGGGCGATGTTTTCCCGACAGGACCTTCCGCACGACGCGCTGCTGGACGATCCCGAATGTCTGGCTGGCCTTGCGCCGCACCCAGACATCCCGGCGCGGCCAGAAAAGCGATCGGTGATCCACACGTTCACTTTTCCCGCCCAAGATTTCAAGTTGAAGGCGGGGAGTGAGCCCGTCCGCGCGGGTACGCTGGATCGCTCGGGCACCGTGATGTCGATTGACGAGGATCATCTGACGATCGAGCTGAAGCTCGGTCCGAGCGTCGCCGCGATCGCGCCCGGCACCGCGCTGATCCCACCGGGTCCCGTCCCAGACAAGAATCTCCGCTTGGCCATCTATCGCTTCGCGGAAGCGGTTCGTGACAACGATCTCGATCGCTATTCGGCCGTTGTTTCGATCCTGCGTCGCGACCTGCCGACGCTCCGCGGGCGTGAACCGGGCGCGCACGTGATCGCGAACGATGCGCCAGTGCTGCCTGCAACGATCGAGGCTCTGCACGCACTCCAGTCGAGCCACCTGCTTGTGCAGGGCCCACCTGGCGCAGGAAAGACCTATACCGCGTCTCACGCGATCCTTGCCTTGCTGGCGCAAGGCTATCGTGTCGGCATCACCGCGCACGGCCACAAGGCAATCAACCAACTGCTCGGTGAAGTAGAGACGCTCGTCGCAGCGAACGGCCTAAACCTACGCGGCATCAAGAAGAACAGCCGCGAGGATCAGCAGCTCGGGACCGGCCGGTGGATCGAAGAAACCACCAAGAACGACGCCGTGACGTCCGGTC
Source organism: Sphingomonas sp. 3P27F8 (assembly GCF_005502745.1). Taxonomy (GTDB): domain Bacteria; phylum Pseudomonadota; class Alphaproteobacteria; order Sphingomonadales; family Sphingomonadaceae; genus Sphingomonas. The sequence goes on along the minus strand of NZ_SCNL01000006.1, from coordinate 86,714 downwards.
ACCAGCTGGTTGCCGGAACGGCTTGGTTGTTCGCCCGACCCGAGCACGACCAGGCATTCGATTACCTCTTCGTAGACGAAGCAGGGCAGTTCGGCATCGCTAACGTGGTCGCGGCGGGTGTGTGCGCGCGAAACATCGTCCTCGTCGGCGACCAGATGCAACTGGCACAGCCTATCAAGGGTACGCATCCTCGCTCGAGCGGGACATCGGCACTGAGGCACGTTCTGCAGGACCATGCGACGGTTCCTCCCGAGCGCGGAGTCTTCCTTTCCCAGACGCGCCGCATGCATCCCGACCTCTGTGAATTCGTGTCCGCTGCCGTTTACGACAACCGGCTCACTTCTGCGGCCGGCACCGAGCGTCAATCGCTCGTCGCGCCGGCCGACCTGGAACCTGGCGTCATCGCACCGTCGGGGCTTCGCTTCGTCACCGTCGAAAGCGTTGGGTGCACGCAGCGGTCGCAGCCAGAGGCGGATCGCCTCGCGCGCACCTACGGCTTGCTCCTCGGTCAGCGGTGGCGCGACAAGGATGGTGTCGAGCATCCGATAACCGTCGCCGACATCCTGGTCGTGAGCCCATACAACATGCAGGTCGAACTCCTGAAGCGTATGCTGCCCGGCGGTGCTCGTGTGGGAACGGTCGATAAGTTCCAGGGTCAGGAAGCCGCCATCGTCCTGATCTCGATGGCGACATCGAGCGGCGATGACCTGCCGCGCAACATCGAGTTCCTCTACAGTCAGAACCGGCTGAACGTCGCCATCAGCCGCGCACGATGCCTGGCGGTAATCTACGCGAACCCCAGACTCATGGAGATAACCTGCAACACGATCCCGCAGATGGAGTTGGTCAACAACTTCTGCTGGGCGAAGCAATTCGCGGACGGACAAGCGGCACAAATATGAGTGAAAGGTGCCCTCGCACCTCGATATGCAAGTGGCTGTTGCGTAGGACCCAGATAACGTCGTTCCCCTCGTCGGGACGGTGGCCGTCTCCGACGTTGCGCAGGCGCAAATGATGAAGCAGTGGCGCCGAACCAAATTGGATTTTTCTCCGCTTGCAGGGTGCGGATCTGGGGTGATTGTGGCTCGAGTCCACGTCTGTTATGCAGACGTCGTCGTGATCCATGGGGGATGAACGGTCGGGTCCGTCAGGCGTTTCTTTGGTTAGACCAAGAAGAGCGAGGCGGGCAGACGTACAGGAGCGTGACGATGGCTGCGAACGAGAGGCGTTTTCCAGGGGAGCAACACCCGCCTTCGCGGCACGAAGCCACGATAGTCCCCGTGCCGAAGAGCGAGCCGCCGCTGCGCAGCTCGACAGTCTATCCCAATGAGAGATCCAAGGACGACCGTGGCCGAAATTCAGCGAAAAGCTCGGGGGCAATTTCCGCGAACCGCCTTGCCGCCTACGCAGTCATCTAAATACTGGGCGAAGGAGAAGGACCGATACCTACGTCAGCTGCTCATCACTGACATTGAGGAGCTGACCGGTCGCGAGGCGATCGTCTATTTCGCCCAGCTCAACGAGGGCATCAACCACACGGACCCCGACGACCTTTCCGAAATCCTCGAGGACATCGAGGGGAAGAGCGTCGATCTGATCATTCAGACGCCGGGTGGCTCCGTCGATGCGATCGAAAAGTTCGTGTCCGTGCTACGGCACCGGGTCGATGATTACCGCGTCATCGTCCCGAGCTGGGCCAAAAGCGGAGGCACGGTGATCGCGATGTCGGCATCGACGATCCTACTCGGCGTCAATTCCGAGCTCGGGCCGATCGACCCGCACATGATGCTTCCCGAGCTCGGGCAGATGCCCTGCGAGTTCATCGCCCGCGACGCTTCAAAGGACCAGGTACTCCGCGACTATGCCGACGCCAACGTCAAGCGGATGCGCGGTCTGGCAGAGAAAATCCTGCGCCGAGGCATGCTTAAGGATCTCGATGACAAGGATCTTCAGACGACGCTCAACAAGCTGTCGTCGGCAACGCAATACAACTCGCACGGCGCGGTCATCGACTTTAGCGAAGCGAAAGAGCTGGGCCTGAACGTCGAGTGGATGGATCCGAAATGCGATCTGTGGCGCGCCGTCTGGCTGCTGTATTGCCTGTATGATCACGACACGAAGAGCAACGATCTCGGGCGTATCGTCGAGGGCGCGATCAACAGCATCGCGCGTCCACGGACGGACGACTGAACAAGCCGGGCCGTCTCGTATCAGACGGCGCCCCCTTGCGCGGCAACTCTCTATTATCCAGACTGCTTGAAGGGGGTGCTGCATGGGGCGACGCGAGCAGATTGCAGGTGTGATCGTTGACCGCTGAGATCGCCTCCTCAACCGCACCGCGGTGGCATTGGCAGCCGACAGCGTCGTCACGTTGGCGAGCCCAGGCCAGCGGAAGATGTACGATTCCGCAGAGAAGATCTTCGAGCTGTCGCGATTCCAGCCCGTCGGGCTTATGATCTATAACAACGCCCATCACATGAACGCGCCATTGGAAGTCGTCGTTCGCGACTTCCGCGAGAAGCAGACAACCGGGACCTTCGACAGGCTCGTCTCGGTATGGCCCAAGTTCAGCGAGTTCCTGCTCAACTTCGGACACAGCGACGAAGATGAGTTCGATCACCTCCGACAGCTCGTCGCCGCCGAGCTGAACCAGCTCAGCACTGTGCATGTGAACGCCATGCTCGAGGCGTTGCTACGAGGTCGTGGGCGTCGCGCGGTCGATCCCGTAGAGCGCGTCCGCTCTGCCATCGCAGCGCGCCAGGCCGAGGCCGAGGACGATCGCATTGACGGCTTCCTCGATGGTCATAGCGAGGCCGATTTCATTTCGCGCTACGGCGCCGTGATCGACGGCATCATCAACGTTGCCCTGAGCGGGTTGGAGGTCGACGCCTCGCTCCGCTCCCAGCTGCATACGATGATCTTCACTTTGGTGCGGTCGCGGATCCGGACCGAGGTGTTCACTGGTTTCGTATTCGCGGGCTTCGGCAGCGCCGACCAGTTTCCGACGATGCACGCCGTGGAATGGGATGGGATCTACTTCGGCGAGTTCCGGGTGATCAAAGAGCAAGTGATCGACATCGACCGGCGGGGCGCGACGGCCGCCGTCGTGCCTTTCGCCCAGACCGACATGGTCGAGCGTTTCATCTTCGGTATCGACAAGTCGTCCGAGGAGCGGCTCGAGCGCATCATGATGTCGATGGTCGGGGAGATACTGGATTCCCGGCCGCGCACATTTCCGCGAACGGCCCGCAAGGCCCTTCAGGAAGCTGCCCTCCAGCGGTTCCGGGAAGGGATCGAGGGGCTCAGCGAAGCCTCCGAGCAGGAAGTCGTCGGTGTCATCGACCACCTGTCGAAGAAGGAACTCGCGGAATTCGCTTACTCGCTTGTCGAACTCACGTCGCGCAAACGTCGATACTCGCCCGACCCCGATACCGTCGGCGGACCGATCGACGTCGCGGTCCTCACGCGTAACGAAGGATTCATCTGGGTTCGACGAAAGCACTACTTCGACATCGAGCTGAACCCCTCCTACGCGAAACGCGTTAAATGAGCAGGAGCATCCACATGCCAGGCGACGATGAGCGCACGTTGGCCATGCTGACGTCGCGTGACGAACAATTGAGACGCTACCTAAGGGACACGCCCTCGCCGGACGATGTCGTGCGAAGCGTCACCACAGCGTTCGCAGGCGACGTCGCGAGGATAATGTCGAGCGTCCAGGGCCAAAGCCTGCCCACGGGTTCCGGTAAGCGCAGCAAGCGCTGAACTATTTCTTGATGTCGACCTTCGCCATGCGCTGATAGGCGGCGGTCACCATACCGATCATCGCATCGCGGCTTTCGGTTGTCAGCCGCGCATCCGCGCTCAACAGGCTCGTGATCTGCGATAGAGCCTCGGGCCGCTGACCACGGCCGCCTGTAACGAACTCATCCGCCGACAGGCCCGACCAAGACACCAGCGCCGCCATGCTATCGACGTCGGGCCGCTTGCCTTGCGACAGGCGGGTCAGCGTCGACGCACTGACACCTGACTTCTCCGCCACCTGCTTCCAGTTGAGATCCTTGGCGGCACGGGCCCCGTCGAGCGCGAGATAGAACGCCCGCGCATTAAATTCGACATTCGGCATCAAATTTCACTCTTGCAATTACCAACTCTCGACCTCATATGAGTCGTCAGTTGCAAGAATGCAATCGAAAACCGAGCTTGAAAGGATTCTCTCCATGGATCAGCCCCAGAATACCGCCAGCATCGAACGCTTCACGGTCGTCGACGTCTCTGACGAGAGCCTCGTCTTTCGCCGCGTGCATGTCCCCGACACGACGCCGACCGGCCGCCAGGTTCTCGCGAGTCTCGGCCTCAGCCCGCACAACGAGTACATCGTCCTCCAGTGGCTGCCCGGCGGCGACATCGAAGAGGTGCGGCCGGAGGAGCAGGTCGATATGACCGGCATCGCCGCGCCGAAGCTCATCGTAGAAAAGACCGACCGCACATTCCGCTTGGTTCTCAACGACCATTCGATCGAGTGGCCCGCTAACGCCATCAGTGAACACGCGCTTCGCACGCTGGCCGCGGTCGATCCGGCACAGCACATCTACCTGCAGCGCGAGGACGAGGCCGATCTGCTCATCGAGCCCGGCACGGACGTCAACCTGAAGCATGCCGGCGTCGAGACCTTCTATACGAAAGCCGACGAGTGGAAGCTGAACGTTCAGGGCGTGACCATCAAGGGCGACACCCCCGAAATCAGCGTCCGTGATGCCCTGACGAAGGCTGGGTTCGACACCGACACGGCGTGGATCATCGTCCTGAAGTCTGCCAGCGGGCGCAGGCAGGTCGATCTCAACTACATCATCGATCTCCGCGAACCGGGCATCGAGAAGCTCCGGCTCACGCCCCGTGAGATCAACAACGGTGAGGTCGCAACGGCGCGGCATCGCGATTTCGCGCTGCTGCCGACCGACGAGGAATGGCTCACCGCCCATGGACACGACTGGGCGACCATCATTGACGCCGGACGGCGTTGGCTCGTTCTTCGGGATGTCGAACTTCCGGCGGGCTACAACGTAGGCACGACCACCGTCGCTATCGAGATCCCGACTGCCTATCCGATGGCCGAGATCGACATGTTCTACTGCAATCCGGCTCTCGCGCGCACGGACGGTCAGCCGATCCCGCAGACCCAGGTCAGCGAGACTATCACTGGTCGCGTTTTTCAGCGCTGGTCGCGCCATCGCGGCGCGATCGCGCCCTGGCGCCCTGGCAAGGACAGCGTGGTCACCCACCTGCTGCTCGTCGAGGAATCGCTCGCCCGTGAGGTGGAAAAGTGAGCCGCCGCTTGACGCTGTCGGGCATCCTCCACGCCCGCCTCGCGACCCACCTACTGCCCATCGACGGCGGCGAGGCGGCTGCGATCCTGCTATGCGGCTCGGGCGCTGGCCCGCAAGGAGACTTGATCGCGCGCGACGTGCTGCTCGTTCCTTACGACGAGTGTCGCCTTCGCGAGCCCGACATGATCGTGTGGCCAGGAGCACGACTGGCTATCGCGCAGGAGCGGGCCGAAGAAGAAGGCCTGACGCTTGTCCTCGTCCACTCCCACCCCGGTGGTCTGTTCGCCTTCTCCCACGCCGATGATGTCAGCGACGCCGAAGTCATGCGGCACCTGTTCGCGGGGTGGTGCGGCGCCACGCCCGCGCTGATCGGTTCGGCTATCATGGTGCCGGGCGGCGCGATGCGGGCGCGAGCCCACACGGCTGCGGGTGAGCGCTACAACCTCGTCGTGCGCGTAGCTGGCGACGATATCCTTCACTTCGAACCGGGCGATGGTGGCCGCAAGCCATCGATGGCGTTTGGAGATGGCATGAAAGCCGCACTTAAACGCCGCTGCGCATGCATCATTGGCGTTTCTGGTACCGGCTCGATCATGGCCGAGCAGGTCGCACGCCTCGGTTTTGGCCGCATCATCCTCATCGACTTCGATCGCGTCGAAACGAAGAACCTGAACCGCATCCTCAACGCCGTGGTCGGCGACGCCGATGCTGCCCGTCTGAAGGTCGACGTTCTGGCGGAAGCGATCGCGCGATACCGCCCCGACGCCACCGCAGAGGCGATACCCGAGACGATCCTTACCCGTGCCGCCATCGAGGCGGCGGCAGAGGCGGATGTCATCTTCTCGTGCGTGGATTCGTCCGAGGGACGACAGATCGCCGATCTGATCGCTCAGGCGTTCCTGATCCCGCTCATCGACATGGGGGTCACGATTCCCACGCGGCGGGACGAGGACGGCGATCCGGCGGTTGCCGAGGTCATGGGTCGCGTCGACTATGTCCAGCCCGGCCGGTCGAGCCTAGGAAGCCGGCGGGTCTACACGCCTGAATCACTACGAGCGGAATACCTCGCGCGGGTCGCGCCCAACGCCCACGCGGACGAAGTGGCGGAGGGCTACATCAAGGGCGTGCACGAAGAGGCGCCAGCCGTCATCGCGCTCAACATGCGCGCGGCATCGGCAGCGATGCTCGAGTATATCGCCCGAGCCTTCCCCTTCCGGCATGAACCGAACGACCGCTATGCCCGAACGTTGTTCCGCCTCGCCGAGATGGAAGACGAGACCTTCCCGGAGGGTAGCTTCGACGTCGCGGCTTCCCATGTCCTCGGCGCCGGTGCGGTGGAACCGCCGCTCGGACTGCCGGCCTTAGGAAAGGCGGGATGATCGTTTTCATCAGGCAGGTCGGCGCGCACCTAGCACAGTGGCGTGATCGGGCGTGGGCGAGGATACTCCTCCTCGCCGGGCGTAGGCCCCGAGACAAGGAATACGCCTTGGCCTTCGTCGAAGGTGACGAACTGCCCGCCGCGCTTCCCGATGGCTTTCTCGTCGTCGCGCGGGAAGATGGCGAGCTCTGGTCCGCCGGCATGATCTGTCCGTGCGGATGCGGTCGACAGCTCGAGGTAATGCTGCTCGATAACGTCAAGCCGCGATGGAGCTTGTCGGTCGATCGGCTTGGCTTGCCTACGCTCCATCCGTCGGTTTGGGCTCGTGACGGCTGCAGGTCGCACTTCTGGCTTGTCGGCGGAAAGGTCCGGTGGTGTCGCGACCTAGAAGAGGACGGCCAACCCCAGCGCCGATCAAGTCGTCGCCGTCGGTTTGGGATCTAGCACATCCCTGACCGCGGCGGCGGCGTCGCCCCGCGGCCAGAACAGGCCCACGACGCAACTCGGATTGCGAACCGCAATCTGGACGTGGGTCCGTTCGGCGAAACCGCATCCTGGATAGACCTCCGGCCCCTCCGTGAACATTCCCCGCACGGTATCGTACGGCTCGACCCTTCCCTCGGCCAACAGCCCGTGAAGATGCTTGAAGACCGCGCAGTCCAGGAATCTCAGCGAACGGTCCTGATCCGGTTGGCCCGGCACAGAGATGTTCTCCGGCACCTCCAGTCCGCCCGTCTGCTGGTGATCGATGAAGGACTCGTGCGCCTTCCTGAAGACCTCGACATCCTCGCGCGTCGTCAGGTCAAGGCAGTGACGAAGATCGATGACCGCGCCGATAACGGCACCGTGTCTGTAATGGTTGCGGCCGACCTTCCAGCTCGCCCATTCCGCGGCCCGCCGAGGATCCGATTCCCAGAAATATGCGCCGGGACCAAGCCAATCGTATTTCTTGTCGCTGGCAATGAGGTCGAACTCACCAGCGATCGCGCGCTCGCCCACCTTCCTGTCGCAGCCGTGGTAGCCGAGAAGGAAGGACGTCGTAAGACGGCTCAAGCCGCCTCGGTCTTGCGCTTACGCTCGTTCGGCACCTGGAACTGGGCGCGCAGCTTGCCCGCCTTAGTGTAGATGCCTTCGGCGATGAGAGCCGCGCGCGCGGTCTCCCTTGAGGCAGTGTTCTCCTCGGTCTTCAGCTTGATGACGGCGAGCACAGCAGCGCGCCGATCTGCGTCGTTCATGCGGTCCTCCTTGCATCAGGCCGGGTGCCACCGATCGGCACCTCTCGACCACAACGCGAATGTTAGCGGATCAGGCCCGTCTTACAAGTGCGCAGCTACGATCTGACCGTCCCGTAACGACGAGGCCTAACCGTTACGTCGGTTGATCAGTCGTGGACTAGCGGCCCGCCGCGTCGCGCGCGCGTTTCAACAACAGGAGTTGTTGAATGAAGTGGCAGAAGGGAAAAGACATTCAGCTTCGGACACGCCCCGGCGGAGCCTACGGGCTCAAAACCTAAGTTTCCGTAAACATGCGGCTCGCGAGCCGCTTTTTCCCTTCGAACCCTCATTCCCGCTCAGGACTGCATTTCGGGCGGCCGCCCGCTGGCGGCGATGCGCGCGACGTGCGCGCTCCGCCCAGGCTCGGCTTTTCCAAACTCATGAAGTGTCCCCGCAGAGCGAGGGGAAAAGAAGCACCGGACAGAAGGAGCAGAAATGAACGACAACGAACAGCAGCAACAGCGCGAGGCCGTCGCCAACTTCATGGGCGCGCTCGCCCATCTATTGACCGGCCGCCCCGGCCGCCACGCGGAATTCATCGAGAAGGTCGAATTGGTGCTGAGCGGTGCCGAACCGCACGCATTGCAACTGATGCAGTTCACCTCGAGGGTCCGCGCGACCCGCCGTCCGGTTATCTGGGTGCATTACGCCCCTGACGTGCCGAACGTGCCACAGATCGGCCTCGTCGCGCCGGACGGGAAGAAGGTTCACATCATCGAGAACTGCATGCTCTGGATGAGCGACCGGGGCAGCCGTGCGCAGCTCGTGCCGGACGGCTTCAACTTGGGTTGCTTCCGCTTCGACGATCGATTGCGATTGCGCAGGCTTGAAGAGGCGCCCGCGCCTGACTTCCAGTCCGCGCAGGATGACATGGTACGAGCCTACAATCGGCTCAACGAAATCGGGGCGGAGCAGCGCCGCAGGGGCGAAACGTTCAAGCTACCCTCATTGGCGAAGGCGGCCTGAAAGTCGCGTGTCGTCGGGCGGCCCGCCCGGCGACATCGCGCCAGCCAATAAGATGATGTCCCGACCGTGCGTCTAGTCTTCGCCGGTCGCGGCGTTCTGAATCGCGTCGAGCATGAGGCGCAGCTCATCGTCTGGCGGGGCAAATGCTCGCAGCGAGATGAGGTTCTTGTACATGAAGTCTCCCGCATTCAGCACGATCGCAGACGGGCATTCGGCAAGGCGGATGCCGAGGCGCATTGCGTCGTTGAACAGTTCGACAGGCGCTAGCGGCACCTCGTCGACACCATCCCGTGCCTCACGATTGCCCAAGGTGCGCAATATGTTCCCCTCGATCAGTGCAAGCGAACCGCCGGTTGGCATTTCGTAGGAGTCGCGCATCGATCCAGGGATTGCCTTAAGCATCCCAGCAAGCGCCAATGTCGCCAGGTCACTCCACTTCTCTTTCACGTAGCGGGCCGCAAGCGCCGGCGACATGTGCGCGTTCATCAACGCCATGGCCATCGATATCTCGGCCACCTCGGTCAGACCGTAGGTCAGATGCGCGTTCATGGTCGGCCTCGGCTTACTCGGAACTCCCAAGGCGCCAAGCTGCCTGATGCGCGCGATCAGAGCGTTCAGGCCGTTATGCCCCACATCTGACCCGCGCCCCGAGGTTTGCGGAACGTTGAACGTCTTTGCCAGGGTGCTGACTAGCGTGCCCCGAGAAATCTGAAGCCCAGACAGCGCAACCTCCATGTGTAGTGGTTAGGCAACATCCCTTGACGGATGGAGTAACACATGGCAAGCGAAAGAAAGTTGCCAAGTCACTACACATTCATGGAGCACGATCATGCATAGGGGGACGACTATTGATCGCAGGCCGCAAGCCGTCGTGCTTGAGGTGTCCGGCGCAGTGGCGGTGACGGATGGAGAACGTCTCCTCACGACCGTTGAGGCCAACGTATTTTTGCGTCGGGCCAAGGGGTTTCTCGAGAAGCGACGGTCGTCGGGGATAGATTCGCCACCGTTTATCCAAGCCTCCAAGAATGGACCGGTACGCTACAGGGTCGCAGACCTTCTCGCATGGGAAGAGGCTCGCATGCGGACGTGCACCTTCGCATGACGGACGGCTGCATCGTAAAAGACCGGACGAGCGACCTGGATGGTCGCTCCGCCGTCAATGACGACGACTTCTTCGACCCGACGAAGAAGGTCACCGCCAAAGACCTGCACCTCCTGACCGTCCGTGCCGCCCGCGATGCTGTCGCCGCCGGCGAGGTAAAGCTCCGTAGGAATAGTCGCGGTCAGCTGGACATCGGCTGGAGCGCGAAGTTGCTTGGCATCCCCCGTTTCGCAGGATATCTGCCGGGCATCCGGGAAGAGATCGAAGCGCTTGCGACGATCGACACCGCCGTCTGGATAGAGCAGCCTAAGCTGGTACGTTCCGCCGACGCGTTCGCGCGCCCCACCGCTACCGATGACCAGCTTGAAGCGCTCCGCCAGTCGGTCGCGGGATACGACATCGTCATACGCCAGGAAGAGATCGACGCCGCGCTGGACGAACTGGTGATGTGGGACGCCGACCTTGCGCTCGACGGCGGGAAGGTGCCTTGGCGAGGCGGCCAACCGGCCATTAAGCCGTGTGCCGAAGTATTGAAGTGCCGCGAGCCGGTCATCCGCCACGAAGCGGTCAATCAGGGCATCGTCGAGCTCGCCCGGCGCCACGGGGTCGTTACGATCTGTCCGTCGCGGACGATCTTAAATCCCAAACACAGCGTCGCCCTGCGACGCCGCATCGTCGACGTCGGAATCTGGCTGGGTCTCAGAAAGGAAAGGTTTCCCGTACTTAGTAGCGGCCACGTGGACTACCGCGAGGTGACGTTCATGATCGGATGTGACAAAAGCGACATCTATCGACCCTTCTTCAGAAGCGCAGTCAACGAGCAGCAATTGGCGCTCTGCAAGGCCGCCGGTTTGGATGTGCCGAACAGTAACAACCTGATCGAGGCGGAATACGGCGCAGTCCTCGATCTCGTCGAACTCGCCATTGCGGCTGAGGACCACGTTCCGATCGTCGAGAGCGACCGGATATCAAGTGCGCGAAAGTGCGAGCAACGCCTCGGCTTCGTCGCCGGGGCAAGAAACCGCTTCCCGACAATCGGTGCACGGATCAACGATATCCGCGCCCGCCTCGAAGAGCGCAGGGCGGACGAAATCGCTGGGGAGGCCATGGCTCGGCGCGTGGCCTTCGTATGTCGATCGATCGAATCGCTGATCCCGAAGTTCCTCCACGAAAAGCGCAGAGTCGCCGTCGATGCGAATGGCTCTGTGAGCATGTGTGCTCTGGAACTGAGCCTGCGGCAGAAGTTTCCCGCGCTCTGGAAGCACACCATGGTCGTCGCGTCCGTCGGGAAGCTGGTGGATGAAGTTGGGAAGGAGGACCCGGCCGACCTCAGCACCGTCCGACCTTTTGACATGGATCATACGATCAAGATCCTGTGCCGCTCGATCAGAGCGCGGGGCTTCGGTTTCCCGTGGCAATATGAAGGTTTGGAAGATTTCCGGCGAAAACTGGCCATCGAGATCAAGCAACCGGCAATCGATATCGAAGACCGCCATCTCGCAGACGTGGAAGCCGCGTGGGAATCCATGCGCACGCTCGGGCTTGCGTCGGCGCCGAGGCCGGTCCGTACGCGAAGAGGTTATAGGCCCAGCCATTCAACTGGGGGAGACACGGCTGTTCCAGATCAGTTCCGTCGCGTTGGGTGGGATCAGCGGCGGCGTCGTCTGTGATCCACAGACGGGCGCGGTCCTAGGCATGGTGACAAGTGGCCTAGACATCGCAGGCGTGAGCCTCCCCATCACATACGCGCTGCCAAGCGAGATCCTGAGGCCGTTCGTCGATGCGATCAGCTTCAACGCCACTGATGGTACCACGTGGAAATAGCAGAGCAGGGATTGCGGAAGTCTCCCGCCGAGCGCACATTGGGAGCATGACCACGAACACGAATGTGACAGTCAAGAAGCCGGTCGTCCTGGGGCGGAGCGCCGCCACGGGCCGCTACGTGTTGGCACCAGTCGTGTCCAAGAAATCGACCGTGTCAGATAAGCAGATCACGGCCGCCGTGAAGAGCGTCCTTTCCAAGAAGAAATAGGATGGCTCGGGCAGCGACGTCGACCGATGACGTCTTCATCAACTGCCCCTTCGACCCAGAGTTTGCCGCGTCGTTCCGCGCGATTATTGTCGCGATCCTCATCTGCGGCTTCCGCCCCCGATCGGCGCGGGAGCTGGACGACGGCGGGCAGACACGCATCGACAAGATCGAAAGGCTGATCGAGGATTGTCGATATGGGATCCACGACCTGTCGAGAACCGAACTAGACGACAAGCACAACCTGCCCCGATTCAACATGCCGCTCGAGCTTGGCCTTTTCCTCGGCGCCAAGCGCTACGGCGGAAAGCATCAGAAGGCGAAGAGGGTCCTGGTCCTCGATATCGAGCAATATCGGTATCAGAAATTCATCTCGGACCTCGCCGGCATCGACATCCATGAGCATGGGGGCGAGCCGATACGCGCGTTGCGCGAAGTTCGTGACTGGCTCGCAAACGTAACCAGGCGGGAGTTGCCCAGCGCAGATCGCGTGCAGCGCATTTACGAGGCATTTCTAGGTGACCTTCCCGCACTCGCCGACGCGCTCGAATTCGATCCCGACAAAATTCCCTACGTCGATTTCATGCGAATCGTCGCACGCTGGCTGCTCGAACAGCCGGACTGACAGAAGCGCTAGCGTAACCGCTTCAGATCCGTCGGCCATTGACAGAGCTCTCGCATGAAAGGAGCATAAAGGGAGCAGTTTGGCGCGAGTTGGCCTTTGATCAGCGCCAGGCGACAACCCAATTCTCATTCCTTCGTGGCGCCTTTTGTCCCGAGGAGCTGTTCTCCGCTGCTGCCCTGCTTGGCTGGCCAGCGATCGGCGTCGTCGACCGGAATATCCTCGGCGGTCTCGTCCGCGCTTGGGATGCGCAGAAGGTCACCGGCTTAAGGGCAGTGTCCGGTTGCCGCCTCGACCTTGGGGTCGGGCATCGTGCTTGGACAGCCCCCGAGGGAATCAAGATCTAGCCAAGGGATTTCAGGGCGATGGCACCAAAGCATCGGAATTTTACAAATGAAACCCAATGCCGCACTTGAAATCTCCGCAAGATGTCGCGACATCTGCCGGATGCAACGATGTATCTACTGCACGAAAACGCTAATCCCGCGAGAGACCGGGCAGGCCGCGCTCAATCCTTCGCTCGAGCATGCGATCCCATATTCGCTTGGGGGAAGCGACGGACTCGCGACCCATGACGCGTGCGTGGGGTGCAACAATAGCCTCGGCGATTCCGTGGATGCCGAATGCATCAACCAGCCGTATATCGTCATCCTGCGCCAGACGCATTCGATCCGCGGCCACGGCAGGACCGTGCCCGACTTGACGCTGCCGGCGACCAGCACGATCGGCAACGAGCCAGCCACCATGGTCCGGCCCCACAACGAACCGGCGACATTCCGTCATAAGCCGATCGTCCTACGGCAACACGAGACATACGGCGAGCAGGTTCTCGTCGTGGGCGACCACGGTCAGGTCACCGGTATCGTCGAAGGCATAGCCGCGAAGTCGAAGCGTCGCGGTGAAAGCGTCATCGACCCGACGACCGGCCAGCCGATGGACATCGCTGCATCGATTGCAGCCGCTGAACGCGAGCAATTCGGGGAGTACAAGGTCGGTTTTCCGATGGAGCTCGACGCGCTACGCCGTGGCCTGATCAAGATTGCTTTCGGTTTCGCTCACCTCGCGCTCGGCTGGCACTGGACGGGAAGCAAACACGCGCGCCGCATGCGGGCGGTCGTACGTGGCGCAGGGGGCGGCGGCGCAATCGAAAAATTCCTGACGGGGGTCGATCCCAACATCCGATCGACGCTCCCCATGGGAACTGCCGGGGCCACCGATCACCTGGTCTGCTTGATGCCTCAAGGTGCCGACACGCAGATCATCGTCTCGCTTTTCGGCGACCCGCTGCTGTCGGCCGCCATCAAGCTCGCAATCGACCCGGCGACGCTCGAGGCCGGCATAGCCGCGAACGACCGAATGATGGCGACGGTCGATCACCAGACCAGGAAGACGACATGGGTCGGCTTGGTCGACTTCACCGACCATATCAAACGATCGTCCGCAACCGTCTAGATCCGATCGAACACCGATCCCATTCGTGGGCTGAACAGCCGCTCATAGGTCTTCAACAGGAAGGAGTCGGTCATTCCTGATATGTGATCGCAGATCACCCGTTGCGGGTCCGCGGAAGCCTCATACCGGGTCAGGGTAGGACCCGGGAGCAGCGCCTTCGGTTCCGACGCCAGCGCCTCGAACACTTCGACCACCATGTTCTGCCCCTTGAATTCAAGATGCTGGACCGATGCGCTGCGGATGACCTTGGTCGCCACCGCCTTCTTGAGCTGGTTCAGGAAATCGCGCTGGGCTTTCGGCAATTCGGCACGGTACCGGAGAAGCGGCGTCCCGAATGCCTCATCCGTGGCGATGCGAACATTCGTGATGAAGTGCGCCACCATTCGGCCGATGAAGCGCTTGCGTCGATCGTGTTCCTTCAGCCCAGCGATGAACCCCTCGTACACGTCATTGCCGAATTCCGCCGGGTAGCGTTGCTTCAAGCTGTCGAGGAAGCAGCCGCACGAGGCTTCCGGTATCATCGCCCTTACGTCGTCCGCGTCCATCAGACCCATTGCGAGGGCGTCCTCCAGGTCATGAACGCCGAAAGCGACGTCGTCCGCCAAATCCATGATGCTGCAGTCGAACGACTTATAACGCGTCTTGCCATGTCCGCCGTCCTCGCGATCAAAGGATATGAAGCGATCACGATCGGCTGTCGGCAAGCGTTCCAGAAGCCACTCAACCACGTCTGCCTCGGTGTCGAGATAGCACTTGGGCGGCTTGCACGCCTTCCGGTCGATCAGGTTCACGACGCTGGTCCCACTCAGCAGCCGGGGGCGTAGATCCGGATCGTGGCTCGCCACCGCCGTGAAAGCGGCTGGATACTTCAGGATACCCAAAAGCGTGCGGCGAGACAGATTCGAGCCGGCGGATTCGGAAAAGCGCTCCAGCCGCGCGAGGATGCGCAGCGTCTGCCCGTTGCCTTCAAAGCCGCCGTCACCGCGCATGCAGTAGTTCAGCGCGACCTCGCCGCCATGGCCGAACGGCGGGTGGCCAAGATCGTGCGTCGCTCCAATCGCCTGGATGAGCGTCAGGTCCGGGATCCAGGCCGCGGCGGGGTGGTCGCGAAAGTCCTTCTGCATTTGCCGAGAAAGGCCGCCTGCGACCTGCGCCACCTCGATGGAGTGAGTCAGTCGGTTGCGGTAGAAGTCGCTGTCACCCAGGTTGAGGATCTGCGTCTTGCCCTGCAACCGACGGAACGACGCGGAATGAATGATGCGTGCGTAGTCGGTCGCTGCGGCATCTCGGGCATCTTCAACCTGTGCACGCCATGCCTCGCGGCGGTCGGACCAAGACTGATCTTCGGTTTCGTCTGGCATCCACATATCCATGATTTCGTTCGGCACCCGCCTAGCTGCTCCGCCCTGCCTCACCAACCTTTCGGCGGATCAGCCGAATATCCTCGCGCTGCCACACGTTTGGCTCAACCGTCCGCATCCAGGAAATGGGGAAATGGACCTGACCGAACCCGAGGCGATCAGCAAATTCACCGCATGACACTTCCAGAGAGAGTAGGCCCTGCCCATAGTCTTCGACGGTTCACTTCCGTTTGGGCGGCACCGGTGTGGGCTGCGGCCTCGGCTGAGAAGCCGCGACGGCTGCGGCTGTGGCGGCGTAGCTCTGGTCGATCTTCAGGCATGTCTTCGCGAGATCGGCCGGCGGCTGGCTGAAAGGCCGAGCAATGAACTGTCCCGCCACTATCGGTGTCCAGTTGCCCTTCATCCCAATGCCGCTGATGAGCTTCAGGCCCATCTTGCCGATCGACGGCGTAGCGGTCGAGAAAAAGGACTTCGGCTGATGGTTCAGCCAAGCCGCGAAGGCATTGGCCTGTTCGTAGGACACGAAGTCGATCGGCAGTGAATCGTCGAAGACAGTAAGTCCGTAGAGAGGAACGGTACTCGCGCTGGAGAAAATCCGCCAGCTGGGCTTCGTGATGTCGCCCGCCGGCACGACGGTCACGGCCTTCGTGGTGGTCTGAGCGGAATAGTACTCCGCGTCCTGCTGACCCTCCACGTAGCTGCGGCCATCCTTGGCACGCCTGAACTGGTAGAAGAGAGTTACCTCGGCCTTGAGTTCGCACCTCGGCGGGGCCTTGTTCACCGAAACGTCGATGACTGTCTCGTCCGCCGAGCGGAAAGCCCGCTTGTCGTCCAGCACGTTCAGCCCGGTCACGCGCAGGGTCTGCACGAAGTCTGCGTCCTGATAGTTATTCGGATCCATCCGCAGGCTCAGCGCGATCAACGTGTTGCCTGCGACATCCAGGTTGCGTTCGCTCTCGCGATATATCCGCAACTCGCCGGGCACGATGTCCGCGCCGAGCTTCACGTATTGCTGATTGATTGCGGCCGTCGTCGTGTAGGTGTTGCCCACAGAGCCCGATACACCCGCCGAGCCACCGAGAACGTTGGAGAGCGTGCTGACGACCGGCGGAGCGGTGGTCGTCGAACCGGTGGTACCGCTCGTCGTCCGCCCGAGCTGCCCCGTTAGGCTCGCCGTGGTGGCGTTGGTCACGTTCTCGATGTTCAGGACCTGATTATCGGTCGCGACGATCGTATATCCCTCGAAGGCGAAGTTGAGCGGCTTCACGTACACCCACGTCCAGACGAGGCGGTCGCCGGGTCGGGCGTTCCAGCCTTTGGTGACGTTGGCGACGAGCGTCCGTTTGAAAACGCCCTCGGTCACGACCGGCGTCTCGGTGGGTGCGGTCTTCGCTTTCAGTGGCTTTGCCAGGGCATCCCGGATGTCGTCCGGTTTCGCACCCGACGCAGTCATCGCCAAGATTAGCGCGGCTTGGCCGCGATCGGAGAGGTCGCGCAGGCTTGCGTCGGGGGTCGGCGTCGCCGGGCTGGCGAAGCTGTATACCGAGACCGATGGGTCCGACCACGATCCGAACGAGCTGCCGTCTGGCGGACTAAGGTTGCCGGCGAACTTGGGCGAGCTGTCCTCGCTCCAACGATAGTTCTCCGCATGCGCGCAGGCGCCGAGCATCATGACAGCGACGATAGGTGTCGGAAAACGCTTCAGTGAACTGCGCATCGTATCGCACTCATGCTGCCGCTGTTGTCACACGCGGGGACGTTGGTGGCGCCGCCGACCGGCGTCAGGCTGGTGCGTGCCAGGTTGGACTGCTGGTTCGGAGGATAGCAGGGGCCGTCCGGATAGGCAGTGACATAGGGTTGCCCGCTGTTCCACGAGGCCGCAGGGACCAGCACTGTACCCGGCAACATGTCGTCGAGCAGGTTGCCCGCCGGAAGGCTAATGTTCGCCTTCATCAGCTCAAGGCCTGGCGCAGGCCTCGCCTCGAATGATTCGAGGTGGGCGATCACTTCGTCCGGATCTGTGAGGAAGCGAACCCAGTCTTCATATTCGTTGCCGATGTTGCGGTCCGGCGCCTTCGCCGGCTTCCCGAACAGAGCCTTCAATACCGGACGGACGCGGATTTTCGTCGTCCAGAAATCACCGAAGAAGACCATGGGACTGAACTCGCCCGTTTTGCCCGGTCCTGTCGGGAAGGTCTTGTAGTAGTTCTGGGCCGCGTCCTGGAACACCTCCTGGAGCGTACCCGCGCCGCCAGGCATGTAGATAATTCCATTGGTCGCGAGCGCGAGGAGTCCGTCCTCACGAATGCTGTTCTGGAAATACTTCGCGATCGACGAGGCGAAGGGCGTGGTCGGCTCATGGCCGTATAGCCATGTCGGGATGCCTATGCCGCCGGTTCGACCGAGCGAGCGCATAATCCGCACCGCTGGCGCCAGATACTCGCCGAGCGCGCCGGCAATCGCGGTGTCGATCGCGCCGTCGGCTTGCACGAGCCGTCCAGCATTAGCTGGAATCGCCGGCGGTACGCCCGCAGCGGAGATTTCCTTCAGCGCGTCCTCCAGACCGGGATCGCCGGCGAAGGCCACGCCGAGGTGCGTGGCTTCCATGATACCGGGGCCGCCGCCGCTTGCTAGCGTGAAGCCGGCGGTCGTCAGTCGGGAGGCAAGCCTAGCTGTGTCTTCATATACCGCGTCACCGCGAGCACCTGCGTGGCCGCCCATGATCGCCACGATCCGGTCCCCCGGCACTGTCTGGGCAAGCGCTTGGCCGATCGCGTTGTCATGCAGCGCCCTCCCCATCGTGGTAAGGTAGTCTGTGCAGGCTGCGCCGCCGGTTGCCACGAACTCCCTGTAGATAAGGGTGTCGTGCATCTTTCCATAGCTCGAAGGCTTATCGGGATCGAACCCTTGGAGAAGGTCCTCGGCGGAATAAAGGGTGGTCGGAAACGGGTCGAATTCAAAGGATGGACTTGGCATCGGCGCGCTCCCCTCAGACGGCGTCCCGAGTCTTACTTGTGCGATTTAATTAGCACTCAATGGCAACTGTCAAAGCCTCTTTCCGGATTCGGTCCGGATTGATCACGATTGGCGCCGACAACGCGTTCCCCATCACGGTCGCCTGCGGTTAGCCTCCTCGTCGCGGCCCCGCATCTCTCGGTCGAGCTGCTCGCCCTGCTGGAGTTCGTCGCGTCGAGGCTCGACGTGCGCGTCCTGACCTCGGAAGCCTCGTTGGCTGCGCCTATCCTGCGCATGGCCAACCCAGAACGGCTCGCGCTACGGGTTGTGGAGGGGCTTCACGCCAAGGTGTTCGTGGTCGACAACGAAGCGGCATGCCTCAGCGAACTTCGCCAATCGCGGAGGTGCTTCTTCAGCCAGGGAGGTCATTACAATCGTCCGAGCACCGGACGTCGTGGAAGGCGCGAGGCGGGGCTTCGAAGAAGCGTGGACGAACGGCAGGCCCGCGAGCTACTTCGTCTGAGTTGAGGCGCGTTGCTGCCCGCTCGCTCCACAGGAGGCGAATGGCCGGTTCCGGCACGAGCGGTCGTTCGTGGACCGGTGACCGAAAGACCTGAACTGGTCGTAGCCGGCCGGGCAATCGAATGGGTCAGGACCGGCAGCTCTTCGGCTTCGCTCTTCCGAAACGTGCCAGTCCGGAACCGGCCCGTTATCGGTCGAAGAGCGTGTAAGATGCAACATATGAATTTGTGAGCAAAACGGCGGTAGTTGAACGCCGCTGCTTGCCAAGCGATTGCCAAGGACAATCTGCTAGCGGCGTGAGAATCACTAAGTTGTTGAAAAAATGGTGCTGCCGGTGAGGATTGAACTCACGACCTCAGCCTTACCAAGGATGCGCTCTACCACTGAGCTACGGCAGCATTTCCCGAGGGAGAGGCGCCCTAGAGACGAGGGCGGCGGCATTGTCAAGGCTTTGGCGCAGGCGCATTAACAGATTGCATGTCGAACAATGATGATAGCCGGGCCGCACGGCTCGCAGAGCAGCTCCGCGCGAACCTTAAAAAGCGCAAACAGCAGGCGCGTGGCAAGCCTGCATCGGCCACTGAGGTGCCGATTGCGGCCGACCGCGGCTCGGCCAATACTGGCGTGGAGTGATCGCCCGCATGTCGCCAGCCGCGCGGCTAATGGTTCAGCGGTCGGCAACGCTCGATCAGCCACGCCCGATCGTCGCCCTCCAGCACCGTACCTAAACTTTCCGCGACGCGCGCGTGATAGGCGTTCAGCCATGCCAGCTCAGCCTGATCGAGCAGCGCCGGATCGATCAGGTCGCGATCGATCGGGGCGAGCGTCAGCGTTTCGAAGGCGAGCATCGGCGCCTCGCCGCCGACAAATTCGCGCTCGACCACCAGCAGCAAATTCTCGATGCGGATGCCGTATTCGCCCGCCTTGTAATAGCCGGGCTCGTTCGAAAGGATCATGCCGGCGCGCAGCGGCTCCTGCGGGCCGCCACCGCCATAGCTGGGCTTGGCGATGCGCGCCGGGCCTTCATGCACCGAAAGATAGCTGCCGACGCCATGTCCCGTGCCGTGCGCGAAATCGAGCCCGGCCTTCCACAGCGGCAGACGCGCCAGCGCGTCCAGTTGCTGCCCGGTCGTGCCATGCGGAAAGGCTGCGGTGGCCAGCGCGATATGGCCCTTGAGCACACGGGTGAAGCGGTCGCGCATCTCGGCTGTCGGCGCACCGATCGGCACGACACGCGTCAGGTCGGTCGTGCCGTCGGCATATTGGCCGCCGGAATCGATCAGGTAGAGCTGGCCGGGTTCGATCGGCGCGTTCGATTCCGCGGTGACGTGATAGTGCGGGCTGGCGCCGTGCGCGCCGGTGGCGGAGATCGTGTCGAACGACAGATCCTTCAGCAGCCCGGTTTCCTCGCGAAACGCTTGCAGCTTGGCGGCGGCGGAAAGCTCGGTCTGGCCGCCCTTGAGCGCCTCGATCGATATCCAGCGCAGGAAACGGGTGAGCGCCGCGCCGTCGCGCAGGCTGGCGGCGCGGTGGCCATCGATCTCGGCGGAATTCTTGCACGCCTTGGGGATGACGATCGGGTCGCGCAGCGGCAATGTCGTGCCGCCGCCGGCCTCGATCGCCAGCGGGATCGCCGCGACCGAGAGCGCTGGATCCACCGCCACGCGCTTGCCCGCGAACGTCGCAAGCGCGGTGGCGAAAGCAGCGCGAGGATGGACGCGCACGGCATTGCCGAGGTGCTGGCGCACAGCATCGGTGATCTTCTCGGGCGCGACGAACAGGTCGGCGGTGCCGTCCGCGTTGACGATCGTGTAGGCGAGCGCCACGGGCGTGCGGGATACGTCGGCGCCGCGCACGTTGAGTAGCCATGCGGTCGAATCGAGCGCTGCCAGCACGACCGCGTCGGCATGCTGCTCGGCCAGCCAGTCGGCGATCGCGGCGCGCTTGTCGGCGGAGGAGCGGCCGGCCAGCGCATCGTCATGCACCGCCAGCGTGGCGTCCGACGGGGCGGGACGATCGGGCCAGACCGCGTCGACCGGGTTGGTATCCATCGCCACCAATGTTGCACCCACCTTCGCGAGCGCGGCTGAAGCCTCGTCCACCCAGGCGCGGGTATGGAGCCACGGATCGTATCCGATCCGCGCTCCGTCCGCCGCGTGCCGCTCGAGCCAGGCCGCCACGCTCGTCTCCGGCACGCCGACGAACTGCCAGTCGTCGCCATCGACCTGCTCGCGGACTTGCAGGGTGTAACGCCCGTCGGTGAAGATGGCGGCCTCTTCAGGCAGCACCACCGCTGTCCCCGCCGATCCCTGAAAGCCGGTGAGCCACGCCAGCCGCTGCGCATAGGCCCCCACATACTCGCTCATATGCTCGTCGGTCAGCGGTACGACGAAGCCGCCGAGGCGCTCGCGGGCGAGCTGTTCGCGCAGGGCGGCGAGTCGGGCGGAATAGGTGGACATGCGTGGCTTCCGTTCGTGGGTCAGTGCCGACGGGGGACAAGATGCAGCACGCCGGCGACAATACCGCCCACGATAAGGCCGATGATCGCCGATAGGAAGGCCGCGCAGGCCCAGGATGCCGCGTCGCCCAACGCGCCGGCGGTTCCCCGCACCGTCTCGCTGGCGTGATGAATCCAATCGGGGATGGGCGTCAGGCTGAACTGTTCCAGCCCGTGGACGATGATCTGTCCGCCGACCCACAGCATCGCGGCGATCCCGATCGTGGAAAGCGCGCTCAGCACCACGGGCATCGCCGATACCAGCCCGCGCCCGATCGCCTGCGTCATAGTGCCGGGGCGGCGGGCGAGCGCGAGGCCGATATCGTCCATCTTCACGATCAGCGCGACCACGCCATAGACGCCCGCCGTTATGGCCACCGCGACCAGCGCGAGCGCGATCGCCTGATTGACCAGCGACTGGTCATCGAGCGTGGACAGCGCGATCGCCATTATTTCTGCCGACAGGATCAGATCGGTGCGGATCGCGCCGGAAACCTGGCGGTCCTCCAGTTGCTTTGCGTCTGCGGCTGCGACGGCGTCGTTATCGTCCGCTTTGCTGGTGATCGCGCCAATCACCTTCTCGGTCGCCTCGAAACAAAGAAACGTGCCGCCCGCCATCAGGATCGGCGTGATCGCCCAGGGCGCGAAGGCCGACAGCAGCAGCGCGGCGGGAAGCAGGAAGATGAGTTTGTTGCGTAGCGACCCCAGGGCGATCTTGCCGATGATCGGCAGCTCGCGCGAAGGGGAGAGGCCCACCACATAGCGCGGCGTGACGGCGGTATCGTCGATCACCACGCCGGCTGCCTTCACGCCCGCCTTCCCGGCCGCGGCGGCAACGTCATCCAGGCTGGCGGCGGCGAGCTTGGCGAGCACTGCGATATCGTCAAGCAGCGCAAATAAGCCGCCGGCCATCGATCAAGTCCCTGTTAAATTAACGGAAGAGCCGGCATCGCGCATTTCTCGCCCAATACGCAAGGGGCGATATCGGCAGGATGCGAACCGCCGGTAGAACAAAGCGGGGGAGAACGGCCATCCGCGGACCGCTCGATCCCCCGCACTGTTGCTCCGCCGGTGCCGGTCCTGCCGGCGGCTCCACTCCAAATCATTATTTTGATTCGGCGTGCCTCAGCGACCTTTGCTTGCAGGCTCTTCAGGCAAAAAGAAAGGCCAGTCGCGAGACCGGCCTTGGAAAGTTTTTAGGAGAGGATGCCTGAAAGGCCCGATCCTTGTGCGACGCAGCATGTCATTTCGCAACTGCAAACTAAGCGGAGTAGATTGCAAAAAGTGCAATCGTGATGTGCGGATGCATCGACAAGATCGGATCGGTGGTTATGGAGGGCGCATGAGCCTTCCAGTTCCGCCCCGCGCCCAAACCCGCCCGCACCGATTTACCCGCCACGGCATCACGATCGAAGATCCCTGGGCATGGCTGAAAGATGCCGGTTATCCCGATGTCACCGACAAGGATGTGCTCGCATATCTGGAAGCGGAGAATGCCTATTTCGAGGCGGTGATGGCGCCGCTGAAGCCGCTGACCGATCGGATCAACGCCGAGATGCGGGCGCGCATCAAGGAGGATGAGGAAACCGTTCCGCAAAAGGACGGCGACTGGTTGTACTGGACCGGTTTTGATCTGGGCGGCCAGTATCGAAAGTGGTGGCGCAGGCCGGTCGCCGGCGGCCCGGACGAATTGCTGCTCGACGAACCGGCGCTCGCGCAGGGCAAGGAATATTTTCGGCTGGGCGCGTTCGCGGTGTCGAACGACGGCACCAAACTTGCCTATGCGATCGACGATTCAGGCGCGGAGCGCTTCGAGATCCGCGTGAAGGATATCGTGACTGGCGAGCATCTGCCGGACGTCATTCCCGGCATGCTCTCCGATATAGTCTGGACGGCGGACGATGCCGGCTTCCTGTACGGGCTCGCCAACAAAGAATGGCGCACGGACAATGCGCGATTCCACCGTCTCGGCACCGATCCGGCGGATGATGTCGAGCTCTATCACGAGGATGATGAGGGCTATCGCGTCGCCGTGTCGGAGACGAGCGACCGCAAGTGGATCATGATCGCGACTGGCGATCATGTGACGAGCGAGGTGCGGTTGCTGCCGGCGAACGATCCGTTCGCGGCGCCGATCATGGTCGCGCCGCGTCTTGCGGGCCGTGAATATGATGTCGATGCACATGGCGACACCCTGTTCATTCACACCAATGACACCGATCCGATGTGGCGACTGGTGACCGCGCCGATCAGCGCGCCTGGCGAATGGACCGAACTGATCGCTCCATCGCCGAGCTTCTACATGACGGGAGTGGAATGCTATCGCGATTTCTTCGTAGTGGAGGGGCGCGAGGATGGCCTCGATCAGATTGCGATCCACCGCTACGATGCGCCGACCCAGGGCAGGCGCATCGCGTTTCCGGAAGAAAGCTATACGGCCGGGCTTGGCGACAATCCCGAATATGACCAGACCGTCCTGCGGCTCGGCTATGAGTCGATGGTCACGCCCGGAACAGTGTATGATTATGACGTCGCGGCCGACGAACTCACCGTGCTCAAGGTGCAGGAAATCCCTTCGGGCTATGATGGCACGAAATATCGCACCGAGCGGCTGAAGATCGCCGCGCGCGACGGCACGATGGTGCCGGTGTCGATCGTCTTTCCGGCCGATTTCCCGAAGGACGGGTCGCGGCCGCTCTATCTTTACAGTTATGGCGCTTACGGTCACGCGATCGCGCCAGGCTTCTCCACCGGCCGGCTCTCGCTGCTCGATCGTGGCTTTGCTTACGCGATAGCGCATATCCGTGGTGGCGACGACCTGGGGCAGCAATGGTATCGTGACGGGAAACTGGAAAAGCGCACCAACACTTTCAACGATTTCGTCGATGTGGCGAAGGGGCTGATCGCGCAGGGCTGGACCAGCGCGGGCCGGATCGCGATCGCGGGGCGGTCCGCGGGTGGCGAACTGATGGGCGCGGTGGTGAATTCCGATCCCGAACTGTGGGGCGCGGTTATCGCCGATGTGCCGTTTGTCGACGTGCTCAACACGATGCTGGACGAGACGCTGCCGCTCACGCCGGGCGAATGGCCGGAATGGGGCAATCCGATCATCGACAAGGCCGCGTTCGAGCTGATCCACAGCTATTCGCCCTACGATCAGGTGAAGCCGCAAGCGTATCCGCCCCTGTTCATTTCCGGCGGGCTTAACGATCCGCGGGTCACCTATTGGGAGCCGGCGAAATGGGGCGCGAAACTGCGCGCCACGAAGACCGATGACAATGTTCTGCTGCTCAAGACCAACATGGGCGCGGGGCATGGCGGCAAATCGGGGCGCTTCGACAGCCTTTACGAGGCGGCGGAGGAACATGCCTTCGTGCTGTGGCAATTGGGCGTCGAGCAGTGACGATCGAGGCGATCGTGGCCAAATATGGCCTCGCCGCACTGTTGCTTGGCGCCGGGTTGGAGGGCGAGACGGTCGTCGTGGCGGGCGGCATCCTGTCACATCGCGGGCTGTTTCCGTTGCCGGGCGCGATGATCGCGGCAGCGGTCGGGTCGTTCGTGGCGGACCAGATCTGGTTTCTGATCGGCCGGCGCTTCCACGATCACCGGATCGTGCGCAAGGCGCATCAGAAGCCCGCGTTCGCAAAGGCGATCGGCTTTTTCCATCGTCACCCGATCGGCTTCATATTCGCGTTTCGGTTCATCTATGGTTTTCGCACGATCAGTCCGATCGCGATTGGCACCACCGATGTGGCGGCGCGTCTGTTCGTGCTGGTCAATCTCGTGTCGGCGATCGTGTGGGGGATTACCTTTTCGACGATCGGTTATGCCTTCGGCCGCAGCTTTGAGCAGCTCCTCGGGCGGCTCCAGCCCGATACGCATACTGTGGTTGCAGTGCTTGCGGGCGTCGTGGTGGCGACCGGCTTGTTCTTTGGCATCCGTTACTGGCGCAAGGCGTGAGGCGTTTCACGCTGCCCTTTGTCGCCGCGCGCGAAGACATCGACGAACTCGGCCACGTCAACAACACGGTGTGGGTACGCTGGGTACAGGAACTGGCCGTCCGGCACTGGGCGGCGGTCGCGCCCGCTGAGCAGCAGGAAGCCTATATCTGGGTCGTGACGCGGCACGAGATCGACTATCGCGGCAATGTCGGACCGGGGGAGGCGGTGATCGGCGAAACATGGGTCGCCGGAGAGCCGCGCGGCGCGCGTTTTGACCGCCGTTTCGTCTTTACCGGCGCCGACGAGCGAGTGAAGGTCGAGGGGGTGACAACATGGGCGCTGCTCGATCGCGCCAGCGGCCGCCTCCTGCGCGTCAGGCGCGAGGTGGCGGCGCCGTTTGTCGCGGATCAAGAATAACGGCAGCGCTTTTTCGCGGTGATCGTCCGGTCGATCGCCCGTCCTGCCAGCGCGCCGCC
The DNA here is from genome assembly GCF_005502745.1 of Sphingomonas sp. 3P27F8. Classification (GTDB taxonomy): domain Bacteria; phylum Pseudomonadota; class Alphaproteobacteria; order Sphingomonadales; family Sphingomonadaceae; genus Sphingomonas. The sequence goes on along the minus strand of NZ_SCNL01000006.1, from coordinate 60,812 downwards.
AGCCGCGCCCGCAACCGTGCCCAGCGCGCCATGCCCCAGGATCGAGCTGCCCACCAGCGCGCCGCCTACGCCACCCGCGACGAGGCCCGTGGTGCCGCTCGATCGACGACAACGCTTAACGCCGCGATATTTGTGCTTGTAGGTCCGGGCCTGCGCATCGCTGGTCGGGAAGCTCATGGAAACGGGAACCGCGAGCGACAATGCTCCAAGGGCAAGCATCATTCTGCGCATGGTCGGCATCCTTTCGAGATAGATCGTATCGCTGGCATAACGTAGATCAGGCGCGAGGGTTGCGTCTCGACAAATTTGCCGGTCTCACCCCGAATTGCGCAATGCGGTTGCGATGGCGTTGATCGACAGCAGAATTCCCTGACTGATACGCTCGTCGCTCTCGCCCGCGCGGTGGCGCCTCATCAGCTCGATCTGGAGCAGATTCAGCGGCTCGACATACGGCAGGCGCAGCCGGATCGAGGATTCGAGCGTGGGATGCTTTTCCAGCAGCCGGCATTGACCAGTCGCCTGGAGCAGCCCGTCATGGGTGGATTGCCAGCCATCGCGGATCGCGCCGAAGATGCGATCGCGGAGCGCCCCGTCCTCGACCAGCCCGGCATAGCGCTCGGCGATCCCCATGTCCGATTTCGCCAGCACCATTTCCATATTCGCCAGTGTCGCGGCGAAGTGCGGCCAGCCTGCGGCCATTTCGGCGAGCAACGCCTTGTCCTCGAACGCCGCAATCGCCTGGCCGACGCCATACCAGCCCGGCAGCATCACGCGTGCCTGCGCCCAGGAGAACACCCAGGGGATCGCGCGCAGATCCTCGATCCGCTGGCTTTTGGTGCGGCTCGCCGGGCGACTGCCGATCTTGAGACCCGAGATTTCGGCGATCGGCGTCATCTGACGAAAGAAGGTGGTGAAGCCATCCGTGCCATACACAAGGTCACGGTATGCGCGGAAAGCGGTCTCTGACAGCGCATCCATCGCGCGGGCAAACGTCTCGTTCTCGGCATTGGAAAGTTGCGGCGGTTCGAGGCTTGCGAGCAAGGTCGCGGATGCCATCGCTTCCAGGTTTGTCGCGGCGCTCTCGCGCGTGCCGTATTTTCCGGCGATCACCTCACCCTGCTCGGTAATGCGGATGCGGCCCTGCACCGTGCCCGGCGGCTGCGCAAGGATCGCCGCGAAGCTGGAGCCACCGCCGCGCCCCACCGCGCCGCCGCGCCCGTGGAAAAGCTGCATCCCCACGCCGGCTGCCTCGAATACCGGCTTCAACGCGGTGGACGCCTTGGAGAGCTGCCACGTGGAGGTCAAATAGCCGCCATCCTTGTTCGAATCCGAATAACCGATCATCACCTCCTGATGCCCGCGCGCGGCGACGATCCCGCGCACCTCCGGCAGCGCGAACCATTCGGCCATGATCGCTGGCGCAGCCGCGAGATCCTCGATCGTCTCGAACAGCGGCACCGCCATGATCGCGGCGGCCGGCTGACTGCCGGGCCGGTAAAGCCCTGCCTCCTTGAGCAGCAGGTTCACCTCCAGCAAGTCCGATACGGATTTGGACATCGAGACGATATACTGCCGGATCGCGCCCTCGCCGTATCGGGCGTGCGCCTCGGCGGCGGCGTGGACGATAGCGAGTTCGGAGCGCGTTTCGTCGGAATAGCGCGCGTAAGGAGAGACGAGTGGCCGAGGGCTGGAAAGCTCGTGCCGCAACAGCATGACGCGCTGATCTTCATCGAGCGAGAGGTAATCGTCGCATACGTCGGCGACCTTCAGAAGCTCTGCAACGACGCGATCGTGGACCGCGCTGTTCTGCCGCATGTCAAGCGTGGCGAGATGAAAGCCAAACACCTCGACAGCGCGAATCAACCGCCCGAGCGCCCCGCCGGAGGCAAGCATCCCGTCTCCGATCGCGCCGAGCGTATGGGCGAGCGCGACGAGATCGGCACGGAAGGCGGCCGGATCGGGATAGGGCTCGCCGCGCAGCGTTCCCGGTCGTGGGGCGGATTTTCCGGTCAGTGCAAGGTGCGTTGCCGCGAGGCGGGCGTAGATCCCTGAAATCGCCCGGCGATACGGCTCGTCGGCGCGGCTCTCCGCCGTGTCGCCGCTGCGTTCGGCCAGCGCCAGCACCGCCTCGTCGACCGGCGCGAGTTCGCCTGAAATGGAAAGCTCCGCGCCAAGAGCGTGAAGCTGGTCGAGATAATGGACGAGCACCGCCTCGGCTGCGCGGGCCAGTGCGTTGCGCAGCGATTCGGCCGTGACAAAGGGATTGCCGTCTCGGTCGCCGCCAATCCAGCTTCCGGGGCGCAGGAACGAGGGGACGCGCCCGCCCATCGCCCGATCCCAGCGCTGATAGAGCGCCGGCAGTACCGGCAGGAACACGTCGCGCAGATAGCTGAGCGCGGTTTCCACCTCGTCCGCAACATAGAGCCGCTCGCGTCGCAGCACGCGGGTTTCCCAGAGCAGCGCGACCTGCCGCACGATCGCCTCGTCCACCACATCGCCGTCCGGCGTCACCTCAAGTCCGCGATCACGATAGGCCATCAGTTGCGCGATGCGGTTGCGGTGATCGATCATCGACTTGCGGCGCACTTCGGTCGGATGAGCGGTCAGCACCGGCGAAACCAGTGCACGGTCGAGCAACGCGGAGACGGCGGCCTTGTCGATGCCCTCTGTCGCCAGTCGCGCGAGCACGCTGGGCACGTCTGCGCCTTCCTCGGCGGTAACGCCCTGCCGGTCTTCCGCAAGGTTGGCGAGCATCGAGAACAGCATGAAGCCGCGCACGAAATCGAGCGTTTCGTCGAGAGTCAGCGCCTCCAGATGATGATCGACTGGCGGACCGCCGTCGCGATGCCGCTCGACCGAGGCGGCCCGGATCGCCTCGGTCGCGGCGAACAGGCGCTCGCCCCCCAGTGCGCGGATGACGTCGCCGAGCACGCGGCCAAGATAGCGCACGTCCGGATTGTTGGTGATGGGGGGAAGATCGACCATAGCCGATTGATGCTGCATCGCGGCATGGAGGCGGTCAACCGCCGTGCGGAAGTTAAATCACGTTTGAGACGCGGAATGGGCGATCTCGTTCGGAAGTGCCGTCACCGCCCGTCGGGCGATGTCGCTGAAAGCGCCGGCATCTTCTTTCAGGCAGGCGGCGATACGCTGGCGCATGGCCGGATCCCAATAGAGGCGCATATGTTCACGCATCGCGGCGACCGCCTCGTCCTCGCCACTCACGGCGAAATTCCGTGCGATCTGGTTGGCCATGTAAACGAGCCGGTCAGTTGTGGACATCACGCAGGTCATTCGGCCGCCTCCGCCTCGATCCGGCGCGAGCGGGCGGCCTGATCGGCGTATTCGCGTTGCCAGTCGCTCGGCCCGTTCGACGCGGAAACCTGCACCGCCGTCACCTTGTATTCCGGGCAGTTGGTGGCCCAGTCGGAATAATCGGTGGTTATGACGTTGGCCTGCGTGTCCGGATGGTGGAACGTCGTATAGACCACTCCCGGCGCGACCCGGTCGGTGATGAGCGCGCGCAGGGTGGTTTCGCCCGCGCGACTGCGAAGGCTTACCCAATCGCCATCGCGCAAGCCGCGATTCTCCGCGTCGTGCGGATGGATCTCCAATCGGTCCTCCTGATGCCAGGCGACGTTGTCGGTCCGACGCGTCTGCGCGCCGACATTATACTGGCTGAGGATACGCCCGGTGGTGAGAAGCAGGGGGAAGCGCGGCCCGGTCCTCTCGTCGGTCGGCACGTAATCGGTGACGACGAACCTGCCTTTGCCGCGCACGAAGCCATCCAGATGCATCGTCGGGGTGCCGAGCGGCGCGTCGTCGGTCGCTGGCCATTGCAGCGAGCCGTGTTCCTCCAGCGCGGCGTAACTGACGCGCGCGAAGGTGGGTGTAAGGGCGGCGATCTCATCCATGATCTGCGACGGGTGGGTGTAATTCCAGTCGAGCCCGAGCGCGCGCGCGAGGAGTTGCACGATTTCCCAATCGCCATGGCCGTTGAGCGGCTCCATCACCTTGCGGACGCGCTGGATGCGGCGCTCGGCGTTGGTGAAGGTGCCGTCCTTTTCCAGAAAGGTCGATCCGGGCAGGAAAACATGGGCGTAATTAGCGGTCTCGTTGAGAAACAGATCCTGCACCACCACGCACTCCATCGCGGCGAGGCCCGCCGCGACGTGATGCGTATTGGGATCGGATTGCAGGATATCCTCGCCCTGGACGAATAGCGCCTTGAACGTACCGTCCGTCGCCGCATCGAGCATGTTGGGGATGCGCAGCCCCGGCTCCGGATCGAGCGACGTGCCCCACGCATCCTCGAACAGGGTTCGCGTGGCCGGATCGGAAACGTGGCGGTAGCCGGAATATTCGTGCGGGAAGCTGCCCATGTCGCATGCCCCCTGGACGTTGTTCTGCCCGCGCAACGGATTTACGCCGACACCCTCGCGCCCGATGTTGCCGGTCGCCATCGCGAGATTGGCGATCGCCATCACGGTGGAGGAGCCCTGGCTGTGCTCTGTCACGCCGAGCCCGTAGTAGATGGCGCCGTTGCCGCCGCTGGCGAACAGCCGGGCGGCGGCGCGCAGGTCCGCGGCGGGAACGCCGGTCAGCGCCTCTGTGGCTTCCGGTGAGCGATCCGGCTGCGAGACAAATGCCGCCCAATCGGCATACGCGTCCCAGTCGCAGCGCTGGCGGATGAAGGCCTCGTCGGCGAGCCCCTCGGAGACGACGACATGCGCCATCGCTGTCAGCACCGCGACATTGGTGCCGGGGCGCAGTGGCAGGTGATGATCGGCGGCGATATGCGGGCTGCGCACCAGATCGATCCGGCGTGGATCGACCACGATCAGCCGCGCGCCGGCCCGCAGCCGCTGCTTCATGCGACTGGCGAACACGGGATGTCCATCCGTGGGATTGGCGCCGATGACCATGATGACGTCGGCCTGCATCACACTGTCGAAGTCCTGCGTACCGGCCGAGGTGCCGAAGGTGGTCTTCAGGCCATAGCCTGTCGGCGAGTGGCAGACGCGCGCGCAGGTATCGACATTGTTGTTGCCGAAGCCCTGGCGGATCAGCTTCTGAACGAGGAAAGTCTCCTCGTTGGTGCAGCGCGAGGAGGTGATGCCGCCAACGCTGCGCTTGCCGTATCGGGCCTGGATGCGGCGGAATTCGCGCGCGGTGTGGGCGATCGCCTCTTCCCAGGAAACCTCGCGCCACGGCTGATCGATGCTGGCGCGGATCATCGGCTTCAGGATGCGGTCGCGGTGATTGGCGTAACCCCAGGCGAAGCGGCCCTTGACGCAGCTATGCCCGTGATTGGCCTTGCCCTCTTTCCACGGCACCATGCGAACCAGTTGTTCGCCGCGCATCTCCGCACGAAACGTGCAGCCCACGCCGCAATAGGCGCAAGTGGTGACGACGGCGCGATCGGGCGTGCCGATCCTGGCGACGCTTTTCTCGATGAGTGCGGACGTGGGGCAGGCCTGCACGCATGCGCCGCATGAAACGCATTCGGAAGCGATGAATTCCTCGTCGGCGCTCGCCGCCACTTTCGAGCCGAAGCCGCTGCCGTCGATCGTCAGCGCGAACGTCCCCTGCACCTCGTCGCAAGCGCGCACGCAACGCGAGCAGACGATGCACTTGGCCGGATCGAAGGTGAAATAGGGATTGCTCTCGTCCTTGTCGGCGGACAGGTGGTTCGCGCCGTCATAGCCATAGCGCACGTCGCGCAGGCCGACCGCGCCCGCCTGATCCTGCAGCTCGCAATCGCCGTTGGCCGCGCAGGTGAGGCAATCGAGCGGGTGATCCGAGATGTAAAGCTCCATCACCCCGCGTCTCAGCTCTGCCAGTCGCGGGCTTTCGGTGCGGACGATCATCCCTTCGCCGGCGGGTGTGGTGCAGGAAGCGGGATAGCCGGTGCGGCCGTCGATCTCGACCAGGCACAGGCGGCACGATCCAAACGCCTCCAGCCGGTCGGTGGCGCACAGCTTGGGGATATTGGTGCCGCGCAAGGCGGCGGCGCGCATGATCGACGTGCCTTCCGGCACCGTCACGGGCTCACCGTCGATCAACAGCGTTACACTGTTGCCGTTACCGGCCGGCGGGCTGGTGCCAAGGTCAATTTCGCCGATCCATGCCATGAAGCTTACTCCAGCGGCGCCGCAAGGCTGCCGAAATCCTCCGGGAAATGATCCAGCGCGCTTAGCACGGGATAAGGCGTGAAGCCGCCAAGCGCACACAGCGAGCCGAACTTCATCGTATCACAAAGGTCGCGCAGCAGCATAATTTCTTCGGCGCGCGAACGGGCGCGTGGCGTTGCGTTACGCATTTGCGGCAGTGCTTCCACGGTGCCGGGCGCGGCGCGTCCACCGGCTGCGATGCGATCGATCGTTTCCATCCCGCGTACCGATCCGATGCGGCACGGCGTGCATTTGCCACAACTTTCATGAGCGCAGAATTCCATCGCGAAACGCGCCATCCGCGCCATATCCGCGGTGTCGTCAAACACGGTGATCCCGGCATGGCCGATCAGCCCGCCAGCTGCGGTGAACGCTTCGTAATCGAAGGGCAGATGAAACATTGATGGCGGGAAATAGGCGCCGAGCGGGCCGCCGACCTGCACTGCCTTCACCGGGCGGCCGCTTTCCGTACCGCCGCCGACCTCCTCGACCAGTTCGCCGAGCGTGATGCCGAAACCGGCCTCGAACAGCCCGCCGTTGCGCACGTTGCCGGCAAGCTGGATCGGCATCGTTCCGCGCGAGCGTCCGAAGCCCGCCTTTGCGTACGCAGCCGCGCCCTGTGCGATGATGAACGGTATGGCCGCGAGGCTCAGCACGTTGTTGATAACCGTGGGCTTGCCGAACAGCCCCGCGATCGCGGGCAGCGGCGGTTTGGCGCGCACCTGCCCGCGCTTGCCCTCGATCGAATCGAGCAGCGCGGTTTCCTCGCCGCAGACATAGGCGCCGGCGCCGACGCGCACCTCCAGCGCCAGCGGTGCGATGCGCGGGGCGGCGCGCATGATCGCCGCCTGCATCGTGCGAATCGCGAACGGATATTCGGAGCGGATGTAAACAAAGCCGCGCCCGGCGCCGACCGCATGGGCGGCGATCGCCATTCCCTCGATCAGGCAGAAAGGATCGCCCTCCATGAGCATCCGATCGGCGAAGGTGCCGCTGTCGCCCTCGTCGGCGTTGCACACGATGAATTTCTCGGCTGCCTCGGCATCGAGGACGGTCTGCCACTTGATGCCGGTGGGAAAGCCCGCGCCCCCGCGCCCGCGCAGGCCGCTCTCCTTGACCTCGTCAACCACTGCCTGCGGGGATCGCGCGCGCGCCGCGTCCAGCGCGCTCCACCCACCGTGGGCGGCGTAATCGTCGAGGTCCAGCGGATCGATGACGCCGCACCGCAAGAAGGTGAAACGCTGCTGCCGCGAGAAGAAGGGATGTTCCTCGATCAGGCCGATGCGGTTCGGGTGCGTGCCGTCCAGTACCGCAGCCGCCTCGTCTGGATGAACCGGGCCATAGGCGATGCGACCGGCTGCCGTTTCCACCTCCACCAGCGGCTCGATACGGAACAGGCCACGGCTGCCGGTGCGCATCACCCTGGCGCCCCGTCCCGACAAGGCCGCCGCCACTTCGTCCGCGCCGAGCGCCACAGAGGCCATGTCGGCACTGACAAAAACGCGCGTCACGCCAGCGTCTCCGCGACGATCCTGCCGATCTTGGTCGCATCCAGTCGCGAGACGGGGTGGCCATCGACAAACGCATTGGGCCCGGTGGCGCACAGGCCCAGGCAATAAACCGCCTCGATGGAAACCCGGCCGTCCGCGCTCGTCTCGCCCATCCGCAGCCCGAGCCGGTCGGTGATCAGCCGTTCGATCGCCGCGCCGCCGCGCGCCTGGCAGCTTTCCGCGCGGCACAGCCGGATCCGATGCGTTCCCGATGGTGCGCGCCGGAAATCGTGGTAGAAGGTGACGACGCCGTACACGTCCGCCCGGCTGAGGTTCAGCGCCGCGGCGACCGGCGGGATCATTGCGTCGTCGATATGCCCGAACTCGTGCTGCAACGCGTGAAGCAGCGGCAGCAGGGCGTCGCGCACCGGCGCGCAACTGCGCAGGAAGCGTGCGATCGCATCGGTATATCGGGCGGAAGTGTCTTCCGCTGTGGTCGGATTGATACGGGTCATGGGTTCCTGACGTTCGCACCACGGCAGCGGACGATCAACGGAATTCATCGCCGCGTATTTACAACCTGTCTCGGCTCGTCCGGTTTACAAGCCGTCCCGCTCAGTCCGGTTTACAACCGGTCTCGCCCCATCTGCCTTACAAGATGTCTCGCTCCGTCGGGTTTACAACCTGTCCCGCCCCATCTGGCCTCCTCAACATGACTGCTGTTACCCCAGCGCCTCAGCCCCCGTTGAGCCGGGGGCTGTGCGGCCCTACATCGGGGTTTGATGACCATCGGCACGCCCGTAACCGAACTCAGCGACCGCGCGCGCGACGTGTTTCGCCGCGTGGTCGACAGTTATCTGGATAGCGGTGTACCGGTGGGCTCGCGAACGCTGGCGCAGGCCGGGCTGAACCTGTCGCCGGCGTCGATTCGCAGCGTGCTGGCGCAGCTCGAGACGATCGGATTGCTCGCCGCGCCGCATACGTCGGCCGGGCGAATGCCGACCGAACTGGGGCTGCGACTGTTCGTCGATGGCATGATGCAGGTGTCGGAGCCGAGCCGGGAGGAACGGGCAACCATCGAGGCGCGCGCCGCTGCCGCCGGGCCGGTGGAAGAAGCACTGGCGGCGACTACCTCCGCTCTTTCCGGCCTCTCCGCCTGCGCCGGGCTGGTGATGGTGCCCAAGAACGAGCAGGTGTTGCGCTCGATCGGCTTTGTTCCCCTGTCGCGGACCCAAGCGCTGGCCGTGCTGGTGAGTGAGGACGGCGCGGTAGAGAATCGCGTCATCGAACTGCCCGCCGGGGTCGATCCGCCCGCGCTGGTGGAAGCGGGCAATTACATGTCGGCCACACTTGCCGGACTTACGCTCTCCCAGGCGCAGGCACGGGTGGATCGTGAGCTGGCCGTCGGGAAGGCCGCCGTCGATGCTTCTGCACAGGCGCTGATTCGGCGCGGTATAGCGGTGTGGACCGAGGACGGGGACCGCAGACCAGTGCTGATCGTGCGCGGGCAGGGGCGGTTGCTTGACGATGCCGCCGCAGCCGACCTCGAACGGGTGCGCGATCTGCTTGATGATCTGGAGGGCAAGCAGGAAATCGCGGCGCTGCTCGATTCGGCGCGCGCCGGTGACGCTACACGCATCTTCATCGGGGCCGAGACGAAGTTGTTCGCGCTTTCCGGGTCGTCGGTGATCGCCAAACCGTTTCGCGGGCAAGACGGTCGCGTCGTCGGCGTGGTAGGGGTGATCGGCCCGACCCGGTTGAACTACGCGCGTGTCGTGCCCATGGTGGATTTCACGGCTGCAACGCTTGCCCGCCTGATCGGGTGAGCCGCCAACATACGGGAATGAAATGACAGACGAGAATACGACCGAGAACCTGCACGAAGATGCGACGGAAGCGGCGCACGAGGTTGCCGATCACGACCGGGCAGCCGAACTGGAGAGCGCGCTCGCCGAGGCCAAGCAGCAGGTGCTCTATGCACAGGCCGAGACGCAGAATGTTCGCCGCCGGGCCGAGAAGGACGCCGCCGATGCGCGGGCCTATGCAGCGACCAACTTTGCGCGCGATGTTCTTTCGGTCAGCGATAATCTCGAACGGGGCCTTGCCGCAATTCCCGAGGAATTGCGCACGGACGAGCGGCTCAAGGGGTTGATTGCCGGGTTGGAGGCGACCGGTCGCGAACTCTCCAGTGTGTTCCAGCGTCATGGCATCACGCGGATCGATGCGCTGGGCGAGAAGCTTGATCCGAACCGCCATCAGGCGATGGTCGAAATCCCGTCGGTCGATGCGGAGCCGGGCGTGATCGTTCAGGAAATGCAATCGGGCTGGATGATCCGGGACCGGCTGCTCCGCCCGGCGCTGGTCGGCGTCGCCAGGGCTGCTGACTGATTCGGCGCGGTATCGGCGGATGAACGAGAATATTGTCGCGGAGCGGCCGACCTTCGTTACGCACCTGGAATGCTCGATCACCGGTGAGCGGTACGCGGCGGACCAATTGCATGGCTTGTCGCGCGCGGGGCGTCCGTTACTCGTTCGCTACGATTTGGAGGCGGTCAAGGCGGCGCTCCCGCGCGAAATACTGGCCGCGCGTGAGACCGATCTGTGGCGCTGGCGCGAGCTTTTGCCCGTCCGGCGAACGGAGAATGTCGTCAGCCTGGGCGAGATTGAGACGCCGCTGGTGCCGATCAGCCGTAGCGGCGGTGCGAGAGTGCTGGTGAAGGACGAGGGGCGGTTGCCCACCGGCAGCTTCAAGGCACGCGGGCTGGTGATGGCCGTGGTGATGGCGAAAGAGCTTGGCGTCTCGCGAATCGCGATGCCGACCAACGGTAACGCCGGGGCCGCACTCGCCGCCTATGCGTCGCGGGTCGGCATCGAGACAATTGTCTTGTGCCCGGAGGACACACCGGAGGTGAACGTCCGCGAGATCGCGATGCAGGGCGCGCAGGTGTGGCGCGTCAACGGCCTGATCGACGATTGCGGCGCGATCGTCGGTAAGGGCGCAGCGGAAGGGCACTGGTTCGATTTCTCTACGCTGAAGGAGCCATATCGGATCGAGGGCAAGAAGACGATGGGCCTGGAACTGGCCGCTCAGCTTGGCTGGCGGCTGCCCAAGGCGATCTTCTATCCCACAGGAGGCGGCACCGGGCTGATCGGTATGTGGAAGGCTTTCGAGGAGCTGGAGAAGCTTGGCTGGATCGGGGCGGAGCGGCCTCGCATGTATGCGGTGCAAGCGGCGGGCTGCGCCCCGATAGTTCGTGCGTTCGAAGCGGGCGAGGAACATGCCGACCGCTGGGAGGATGCCCACACCGTCGCCGCAGGCATCCGCGTGCCGCGGGCGATTGGCGATTTTCTGATCCTGCGCGCGGTTCGGGAGAGCGGTGGCAAGGCGCTGGCGGTGGGAGATCCCGCGATACTCAAGGCGGTGGATGATTGCGCGCGCAAGGATGGCCTTCTGCTCTGCCCGGAAGGTGGCGCGACGCTGGCAGCTTATCGACAGGCGCTGGTCGACGGCGAAGTACAGGAGGATGAGGACGTGGTGCTGTTCAACTGCGCGACAGGACTGAAATATCCAATGCCGGAAGCGACGCGCACGCTCGACCGTCACGCCGCGATCGACCTTAATTCGTTGTGACGGCCGCGCCTGGACGCGAGGTCCGCTATTCGAGCGCCTCACCCGATATGGTGATGCGGTGCATCAGCCGGCGATGCCCCTGGTAGTCATTCATCGCGCAATGCCACGTCGAGCGATTGTCCCATACCGCCAGCGACCCTGGTGACCATTGTACGCGGCACTGGAATTCCGGCCGCATCGCGACGCTGAACAGATATTGCAGGAGCGGCAGGCTTTCCTGGCGCGTCCAGCCTTCGAAATGCAGCGTGAAGGCCGGATTCACGTAAAGCAGTTCTCGCCCGGTCTGCGGGTGGCGCAGCGCCACCGGATGGACCGCGCGGGTGCGGATCTCATGGCCCTTCAGATCCGCACCCTGATCGGTCTTCGCATAGATGCCGTCGGCACTGTAGATATGGTCGGCGGAATGGACGGCGCGCAACCCACGCAACGTCTGCTTCAAACCGTCGGACAGCGATTCGAAGGCGGCACCCATGCTGGCGAACAATGTGTCTCCGCCCGCAGGCGGCGTTTCGCGGGCAAGGAGGATCGAGCCCATCGCCGGCACCTGGTCATAGCTGTGATCGGTGTGCCAGCCACCGCCGATATTGGTTGTCTGCGTCTCCGATTTTCGGACCTCGGCGATCTCGGGGTAACCGCCGTTCGCCGGAAAGTAATTGTTGACGTCGATTCCGCCCCAGCGCTGCGCCAGCGCAATGTGCTGCTCGGGCGAAAGCTGCTGATTGCGCACGAACAGGATGCCGTGATCGGCAACTGCACGGCGGAGCACGTCGAGTCCGCCATCGTCGATCGTGTTCAGATCCACACCTAGCGCCTCGACGCCGACATGATCGGCTAGCGGGCGGAGTTGCACATCGCTCATCGCATCTTCTCCTTGGATGAGCGCGATCTATCGCATCGGCTCGCATCCAAGTGTGACGTAAGTTACATTCGCGCGATGGAAATCGCAGTGCTCGCAAAACGTGGCTTATGGTTCGCGCACCTTCCCGCGCCGTTGCAGGCGGCATTGGTGCGCGACGGCCGCGTGGTGCGCCTCGGCACGGGGCAGTGGGTTTACGGTGAGGGTGACGAGGAGACGGGCATCGTGCTGGTGCTTGAAGGCGCACTGCGGATCGAGGCTTCGATCGGCGAGGATCGCGATGTGCTTGTGAACCTTGCGCCGGCCGGAACCGCGTTCGGACAATCACGGCGACGGGGCGGGGGACCGCGAATAGTGACTGCCCGGGCGACAGCGCGCGCGATGGTGTTGCTGGTCGCGGACAGTGCGCTGGAACGGATCGCCGCCGATCACCCGGCGTTGTGGCGCGCGGTGAGCGAGCTTGTCTATGGCCAGCTCGATGCGGTGGTGCGCCTGGCGGCGCAGATGATTGGCCTGGGCCCGCGCGCCCGGATCGCCGCCCGCCTGCTAGCGCTGGGCGGAACTGGAGAGCTTCTGGTGAGCCAAAACGATCTCGCGGAGATGTGCGGCGTCTCCCGCAAGATCGCGAACGTGCATCTTGCGGCGCTGGAGCGTATCGATGCGATCCGGCGGGGTTATGGCCGGATCGTGATTATAAATGCGGAGTTGCTTCGGGAGGTGATCGGGTGAGGGGGCAGCCCCGTGCGCCATCTAAAACGGCGTGACGAGCCGAACCGGAATTTATCATGCATCTTTTGCCGGCGAGGGACGTAACTCTTCGTGCCATCATCCCGTCAAGGTCGGCGTTGAGAGGCAGGGAGAGCGTATGAAGAAGCTAGCGTTTTGTGTGGCTGCCGCGATCGTCGTGATGGCTTCACCAGGATATGCAGCACCGCTGCTGTTCAATTTCTCCGGTCCGTCCGGCACCGCGGTGTTCCAGCTTGATTCAAATCCGACGCCCGATTTTTCTCAGACGTTCATTGGATCGGATCAGTTTTCGTTCAAGGATGTTGCGGGTACATTTGGCGGCGTGGCCGGAACGGCATCCACCATCAGCTTCGGCAACGGCATATTCGCCAGCCTGAGCATCAATGCCGCCAATCTCGGCTTCACACAATTCAACGCGCCGACACTGTTTACCGGGTCACCAGCCAATCCGACTTTCCTTACCGGCTCATTCACCCTCATCAACCCGTTCTTCGGCAACGGCCAGTTGACTATCTCCCCGATAGCGGCCGCTGTCCCGGAGCCCGCCACCTGGGCGATGATGATAATGGGCATGGGAGCGATCGGCTTCGCAGTGCGCCGTCGGCAGAAGGTTGTCACAAGCGTGTCTTACGCCTCTTAAACGCGCGACACCGTAAGCGAAGAGCCGCCGGTCGCGAGATCGGTGGCTCTTCGCCGTTAGTCGGCGCCGATGATCACGCGCGGCGGTCCCCGTTCAAACGACCCGGTAGGGCACGACGCGGCGAACCGCTGGGTCCACGGCGATCGCGCGGTCCGTGGGTGGAAAGGCGCGTTGGTCGCAATTATCGCGCGGGCACAGCCGACAGGAGATGCCGATCGATGTCGGCGCGCGGGCGCGGTCCACGGCATCGGCATAGACGAAATCAGCGGCGTGCGTGGCCTCGCACCCGAGCACCACTGCGTAGCGGCGCGGGCTGCGCGCAAAGCTGCCAGAGGGCTTCACCAGCCCCTTGGCCATCGAGATATAACGCACACCATCCGGCGTTTCGGCATGCTGCACCAGGATGCGATCAGGGATCGCGACCGCCTCATGAACATGCCACAGCGGGCAGGCTCCGCCGAAGCGCGCGAATTGCAGTCGGGTGGCGGAGTGGCGCTTGGTGATGTTGCCGGCCATGTCGACGCGGCAGAAATAGAACGGAACCCCCGCCGCGCCCGCGCGCTGGAGGGTTGAGAGCCGGTGGCACGCCTGCTCGAAGCTCACCCCGAAACGGCGGCAGAGGCGGTCGATATCGTGCCGCAGCCGACGCGCCTCGGCGCGAAAGGCGGCGTAGGGCATCACCAGCGCGCCCGCCGCATAGTTCGCCAGCCCAATCGCGAGCAGCCGGGCTGCCTCCGGGCCCGGCACGTCGGCGCCGGCGACGATCATCTCGATTTCGCCCACAAAGGCGGTGGCGGCAAGCCGATGAGCGATAAGGAAGCGCCGACTTTCCGGCGGCAACGCGGCGTTGAGCGTCAACACCGCGCCGTCGAATCGGGCAAGGGGCGCGTCTTCGTCGGCGTCGGTGGCCAGCGTAATGTTGTGGCTGTGCAGGCCTTGCAGCAGATCGCCTGCCATCGTCTCGGCGAGTTGCTCGGCCGCGTGATCCAGGGGATCGACGTAATTGCCCGCTTCGTGAAACCAATCCCGCACAGCTTCCCATGGCAGGCGTGCGCCGGTGCCGGCGGTCATTGATTCCTCGGCGATAGCGAGGCGTTCCTCCGCGGCGCGCTTGGCGGCGTGGAGCGCGATCATGCGATCGGCAAGCGCAGGTCGTTCCTCCGCGAGCCGAGAGGCCTCGTCCGCATCGACCGGTACGAGCGCGGGGTCGGCCAGCGCCTCTCCCAATGCAGCGAGGCGGCGGGCCGGCGCTTCGCCCTCGATCGCTGCGAGCGCCTGCGGGTAATGGCGGGCAAGCGCGGTGCTGACGGCAGCGGTCAGAGGCCGCTCGCCGGTTTCCAGTTGCGACAGATAGCTTACCGACAGCCCGAGCCGCGCAGCCATTGCGCGCTGGTTGAGCCCGGTGGTTAAACGGAGAGCGCGCAGTTGCTGTCCGGCGTATATCCTACCCATTGCATATAGGTCGTAGTTCGCAAGAACGGCTTTCGCAACTTCGCAAGTTCACATTTGCGCTTCGCTGCGCGCGGCGTCAGGAGAGGATGTTGCACCCGGAGAAACGCATGTCGTCGACGATCGAGGAACTGGAACGCAAGCGCGCCGCCGCGCGGCTCGGTGGTGGGCAGAAGCGCATCGATGCGCAGCATGCCAAGGGCAAGCTCACGGCGCGCGAGCGGGTGGACGTGTTGCTCGACGAGGGATCGTTCGAAGAGCTCGACATGTTCGTCGAGCATAACTGCGTCGACTTCGGGATGCAGGATCAGGTCTTCCCGGGTGACGGCGTGGTGACGGGATCGGGCACGATCAACGGGCGGCTCGTGTTCGTGTTCAGCCAGGATTTCACGGTATTCGGTGGATCGCTGTCTGAACGGCACGCGCAGAAGATCTGCAAGGTCATGGACATGGCGATGAAGGTCGGCGCGCCGGTGATCGGGCTGAACGATTCGGGCGGCGCGCGAATCCAGGAAGGCGTCGCCTCGCTTGGCGGATACGCCGAGGTGTTTCAGCGCAACGTGCTCGCGTCGGGGGTGGTGCCTCAGATCAGCGTGATCATGGGGCCGTGCGCGGGTGGAGCGGTCTATTCACCCGCGATGACCGACTTCATCTTCATGGTGAAGGATTCGAGCTACATGTTCGTCACCGGCCCGGATGTGGTGAAGACAGTGACGAACGAGGTGGTGACGCAGGAGGCGCTTGGCGGCGCTGTCACCCACACCACCAAGACGAGCGTGGCCGACAATGCATTCGAAGACGATATCGAGGCGCTGCTCGCGACGCGTGATTTCGTGGATTACCTGCCGGAATCGAACCGCGCGCCTGTGCCGGCGCGGCCCACCGACGATCCGTGGGACAGGCTGGAGCAGAGCCTCGACACGCTGATCCCGCCCAGCGCCAGCCAGCCTTACGATATGCACGAGCTGATCCGTAAGGTGGTGGACGAGGGCGATTTCTTCGAAATCCAGCCGGGCCACGCGGGCAACATCATCTGCGGCTTCGGGCGGATCGAGGGGCGCACGGTAGGGTTCGTCGCCAACCAGCCGATGGTGCTGGCGGGCGTGCTGGACATCAACTCCTCCAAGAAGGCGGCACGCTTCGTGCGCTTCTGCGACGCGTTCGATATCCCGATCGTCACCTTCGTCGACGTGCCGGGCTTCCTGCCGGGGACGGCGCAGGAGCATAACGGCATCATCAAGCACGGCGCGAAACTGCTGTTCGCCTATGCCGAGGCGACCGTGCCGAAGATCACCGTCATCACGCGCAAGGCCTATGGCGGCGCCTATGACGTGATGGCCTCCAAGCATCTGCGCGGCGATCTCAATTATGCCTGGCCGACCGCCGAGATCGCGGTGATGGGCGCGAAGGGCGCGGTGGAGATCATCTTCCGCGGCCTGAACGAGGAAGGGATCGCCGAAAAGACCCGCGAATATGAGGCGCGCTTCGCCAACCCGTTCGTGGCGGCGGCGAAAGGCTTCATCGACGAGGTAATCCAGCCACACTCCACGCGGCGAAGGATCGCGCTGGGGCTGCGTAAGCTCCGGAGCAAGTCGCTGGAGAATCCGTGGAAGAAGCATGACAACATTCCGTTGTGACGGCAGGAATGATCTTCGTCGCAGCTTTGCTTGCCGCGATCGCTGTGAGGATGGTGCTTTGCGGGATGAAAGGTTTGCGCGAAGGGCAGGCACCATTGCCGATGAAATACTCGGATTGGGGACCATTCTCCCGCGCTGCTGAACCAAAGCGATTCTGGTTTGCGATCATTTGGTGTTTTGGCTGGGGTGCAGTCGCGGCTCTGGGAAGCGCGGACTGGTTTGGAGGTGCAGAGTGGAACTAGGTCGTCTCAACCACGTCGGCGTCGCGACGCCGTCGATCGCCAGGTCGATCGAAACCTATCGCACTCTGCTCGGCGCGACGGCGATCGGCGAGCCGTTCGACCTGCCCGCGCAGGGGGTGAAGGTGTGCTTCATCGATGCGCCCAATACGCAGATCGAGCTGATCGAGCCGTATGATGAGGCCTCGCCGATCGCGGGGTTCCTGAAGAAGAACCCGGCGGGCGGGCAGCATCACGTCTGCTTCGAGGTGCCCGACATCCACGAAGCCGTCGCGCATCTGAAGGCGAATGGCGCGACCGTGCTGGGCGAGCCGCGGATCGGCGCGCATGGGACGCCGATCGTCTTCGTCCACCCAAAGGATTTCGGCGGGATGCTCGTCGAACTCATGGAAACGCCTAACGAGGCGCACTGACACACGCTTGGGAGAGAGCAAGATGGCCGATTACGAAACGATCCTGACCGAGAAGAAGGGCGATGTCCTTGTCGTCACGCTCAACCGCCCGGAGCGGCTCAACGCCGCATCGCTGCAGATGGCCGAGGATCTGTCTGTCGCGCTCTATGACCTGCAAGGTTCGCGCGCGGTGCTCATCACCGGCGCGGGGCGCGCGTTCTGCTCCGGCGCCGATCTTCAGGCGCGCGGCAGCGGCAGCGCGGTGAGCGGCGGCGATGCCAGCCACCGAGCGCTCATGAACTATTATAACCCCGCGCTGTCGCAGATCATGCGGCTGCCGGTGCCGGTGGTGACGGCGGTCAACGGCCCGGCGGCGGGCGTTGGTTGCTCGATCGGGCTGGCGGGCGATTTCGTACTCGCGGGCAAAAGCGCCTATTTCCTTCAGGCGTTCGTCAACATCGGCTTGGTGCCGGATGGCGGCTCGACCTGGCTGTTGACCAAGGCGATCGGCAAAGCGCGCGCGACGCAGATGATGATGCTGGGCGAGCGGATCGGCGCGGAGCAGGCGGAAGGCTGGGGGCTGATCTACAAGGCGGTGGACGATGCGGCCCTGCAGGATGAGGCGCTGGCGCTGGCAACGCGGCTCGCCGCCGGGCCGACCGTCGCGCTGGCGACGATGCGCCGCAACATCATGACCGCGCTGGACGGCACGTTCGACGAGGTGCTGCGCGCCGAAGCCGAGGGCCAGCGTATCGCCGGCGGCACGGCGGACGCGCGCGAGGGCGGCCTGAGCTTTCTGCAGAAGCGCAAGCCTGAGTTCAAGGGCGCGTAAGGCGCCGGAGTGGAGCGACATGACCGATACCAAACCGACGCTTGATGACTGGTCCGCCGCCGCCGCCAAGGAGGTGAAGGGCAAGGATCTCACATGGCAGACGCCGGAGGGGATTGCGGTCAAGCCGCTCTACACTGCCGAGGATGTGACGGTCGATCCGGGCCTGCCGGGCTTCGCGCCATTCGCGCGCGGTGTGCGCGCGTCGATGTACGCCGGGCGGCCGTGGACGATCCGGCAATACGCCGGTTTCTCCACGGCCGAGGAATCGAACGCTTTCTATCGCCGTAACCTGGCGGCAGGGCAGAAGGGCCTGTCGGTCGCATTCGATCTCGCCACGCATCGCGGCTATGATAGCGATCACCCGCGCGTGACCGGTGACGTCGGCAAGGCCGGCGTGGCGATCGATTCTGTCGAGGACATGAAGATCCTGTTCGACGGCATTCCGCTCGATCAGATGAGCGTGTCTATGACGATGAACGGCGCGGTGATCCCGATCCTCGCTTTTTTCATCGTCGCTGGCGAAGAGCAGGGTGTCGAGCGCAAGCTGCTCGACGGCACCATCCAGAACGACATCCTAAAGGAGTTCATGGTCCGAAACACCTATATCTATCCGCCGGAGCCGAGCATGCGGATCATCTCCGACATTTTCGGCTACACCAGCCGCGAGATGCCTAAGTTCAACAGCATCTCGATCTCCGGCTATCACATGCAGGAGGCCGGCGCGACGCAGCTTCAGGAGCTGGCGTTCACGATCGCGGATGGCGCGGAATATGTGAAATACGGGGTCGCCTCAGGCCTGGATATCGACAAGTTCGCCGGGCGCCTGAGCTTCTTCTTCGCGATCGGCATGAACTTCTTCATGGAGGTGGCGAAGCTGCGCGCGGCGCGCGTGCTGTGGCACCGCGTGATGACGAAGCTCGGCGCCAGGGACGAACGCAGCAAGATGTTGCGCACGCATTGCCAGACGAGCGGCGTCTCGCTGACCGAGCAGGACCCGTACAACAACGTGATCCGCACCACGATTGAGGCGATGGCGGCAATGCTGGGCGGCACCCAGTCGCTGCACACCAATGCGCTCGACGAGGCGATCGCTTTGCCGACCGATTTCTCCGCCCGGATCGCGCGCAACACGCAGATCGTGATTCAGGAAGAGACGGGGATGACCAAGGTCGTCGATCCGCTCGGCGGCTCCTATTATGTTGAAAGCCTGACCCAGCAACTCGTCGATGGAGCTTGGGAGATCATCGAGCGGGTCGAGCGCGAGGGCGGCATGGCCAAGGCGGTAGCCGCGGGCTGGCCCAAGGCGATGATCGAAGAAGCCTCCGCAGGGCGAGCCGCTCGGGTCGATCGTGGCGAAGACGTGATCGTCGGCGTCAACAAATATCGCCTCGCCAACGAGGACGCGATCGATATCCTCGATGTCGATAACCACGCGGTGCGTGAGGCGCAGATCCGCCGCATCAACCAGGTGAAGGCGACGCGCGATCAGGCGGCCTGCCAAGCGGCGCTCGATGCGCTGCGCGACGGCGCCAAGGGCGATGGCAATCTGCTCGAGCTGGCCGTCACGGCGGCGCGCGCACGCGCGACGCTGGGCGAGATATCTTCGGCGATGGAGGATGTGTTCGGCCGTTTCGGCACCGTCCCGACGCCGGTTAAGGGTATCTACGGCGGCGCCTATACGGATGATGAGCGTTGGGCGCGTTTGTTGCGCGGAGTCGAGGCGACCGAACGCCGGCTGAGCCGCAAGCCTCGCATCTTCGTCGCGAAGATGGGGCAGGACGGGCACGATCGCGGCGCGAACCTCGTATCCTCGATGTTCGGTGATCTCGGCTTCGAGGTGGTGGCCGGCCCGCTATTCCAGACACCGCAGGAGGCCGCCGCACTGGCGCTCGACAAGGACGTTGACGTGGTCGGCGCCTCAAGCCTCGCGGCGGGGCACAAGACGCTGATCCCGGAACTGATCGGTCACCTGAAGGATGCTGGCCGCCCCGATATAAAGGTGGTGGCGGGTGGGGTTATCCCGGCGCAGGATTATCAGGCGCTTTACGATGCCGGGGTGCAGGCGATCTTCGGTCCCGGCACCAATCTTACCAAGGCGGCGGAGGACGTGCTGCGCCTGCTTGGCCACAATATGCCCCCCGAAGCCGAGGCGGCGGAATGAGCGAGATAATGACCCGTAACGACTGGACGCGCGAGGAGATCGCGGCGCTTTTCGACCTGCCGTTCGACGAGCTGATGTATCAGGCGCAAACCGTCCACCGCGCGCATCACGCGGGCGGCGAGGTGCAGCTCTGCACGTTGCTCTCGATCAAGACTGGTGGCTGCCCGGAGGATTGCGGCTATTGCTCCCAATCCGCGAGCGCGGAGAGCGGCGTTAAGGCGACCAAGCTGATGGACCCGCGCGCCGTGCTCCAGATGGCGGCGCAGGCGAAGGACAGCGGCTCGCAGCGCTTCTGCATGGGCGCCGCGTGGCGCAACCCCAAGGACAAGGACATGCCCGCCATCGTCGAGATGGTGAAGGGCGTGCGCCAGATGGGCATGGAAACCTGCATGACGCTGGGTATGCTCACGCCGTCGCAGGCGGCGATGCTGGCCGATGCGGGGCTCGATTACTACAACCACAATATCGATACCTCGCCGGAGCGTTATGGCGACGTCATCACCACGCGCACCTTCGGCGAGCGGCTGGAAACGCTGGAGAACGTCCGTCAGGCGGGCATCAACGTGTGCTGCGGCGGGATCGTCGGCATGGGCGAGACCCGCGCCGATCGCGTCGGCTTCGTCCACGCGCTCGCCACGCTGCCGCGCCACCCGGAAAGCGTGCCGGTAAACGCGCTGGTGCCGGTGAAGGGCACGGTGCTGGGCGACATGCTCGCCGATACCCCGCTCGCGAAGATCGACGACATCGAATTCGTCCGCACCGTCGCGGTCGCGCGCATCAGCATGCCGATGAGCATGGTGCGGCTGTCGGCGGGGCGCGAGAGCATGGCGGAAGCGACGCAGGCGTTGTGCTTCATGGCCGGCGCGAACTCGATCTTCACCGGCGACAAATTGCTCACCACCGGCAACCGCGGCGACAGCGCCGACGCCGCGCTGTTCGCGAAGCTGGGGGTGCGGCCGATGAAGGCAGAAGAGCCGATGCGGCAGCGAGTGTGCGAGGCGGCTGAGTGAAGCCGAAGGGCTGCCTGCTCAGCGGAACGCTCTGGGTAGCTCTTTTCGGCTTCTGGTTTCTAGGCATGATTACGCGCGACTGCCCTGACACGATGGATGTCTGTTCGGCGCGTGACAATCTGCGCTGGGCAATCTGGTGGTTATCAGCCGTCTTGTCTTTGGGCGCCATGGTTTTGGTTTTTCTATATCGACCTGCAAAGGGAAGCGACGACCTCTGATGTTCAAGAAAATCCTTGTCGCCAATCGTGGCGAGATCGCGTGCCGCGTATTCCGCACGGCGAAGAAGATGGGGATCGCCACCGTTGCGGTCTATTCGGATGCGGACGCGCGCGCGCCGCATGTGCTGATGGCGGACGAGGCGGTGCGGCTCGGGCCGGCGCCGGCGGCGGAGAGCTATCTCAAGGCGGACCTGATCCTGAAAGCGGCGAAGGACACCGGCGCGGATTGCATTCATCCCGGCTATGGCTTCCTTTCAGAGCGCGAGAGCTTCGCGAAGGCGTGCGCGGACGCAGGCATCGCTTTCGTCGGCCCGCCGCCGAACGCCATCGCTGCGATGGGCGACAAGATCGAATCGAAGAAGCTCGCCAAGGCGGCCGGCGTCAACGTCGTCCCCGGCTATCTCGGGGAGATCGCGGACACCGAAGAGGCGGTTAAGATCGCCACGGACATCGGCTTTCCGGTGATGATGAAGGCGTCGGCCGGCGGCGGCGGCAAGGGCATGCGACTCGCGTGGAGCGAGCAGGACGTGCGCGAGGGCTTCGAGGCGACCAAGCGCGAGGGGCTCGCCAGCTTCGGCGACGATCGCGTCTTTATCGAGAAGTTCATCGAAAGCCCGCGCCATATCGAGATCCAGGTGCTCGGCGATCAGCACGGCAATATCGTCTATCTTAACGAGCGTGAATGTTCGGTGCAGCGTCGCCACCAGAAGGTGGTCGAGGAAGCACCGTCGCCGTTCGTCACGCCCAAGATGCGCAAGGCGATGGGCGAGCAGGCGGTCGCGCTGTCACGCGCGGTGGGCTATTACAGTGCGGGCACGGTCGAACTGATCGTCTCTGGCGCGGACAAGACGGGTGAGAGTTTCTACTTC
Organism: Sphingomonas sp. 3P27F8; assembly: GCF_005502745.1. GTDB lineage: Bacteria > Pseudomonadota > Alphaproteobacteria > Sphingomonadales > Sphingomonadaceae > Sphingomonas. The sequence goes on along the minus strand of NZ_SCNL01000006.1, from coordinate 38,468 downwards.
CTCGAAATGAACACCCGCCTTCAGGTGGAACATCCGGTGACGGAGGAGATCACCGGCCTCGATCTGGTCGAGCAGATGATCCGCGTGGCGGCAGGCGAGAAACTTGGTTTCGGCCAGAAGGACGTGAAGATCAACGGCTGGTCGGTCGAGAACCGCGTCTACGCCGAGGATCCGTATCGCGGCTTCCTCCCGTCGATCGGGCGGCTCGTGCGATACAATCCGCCAGCGTTTTCAGACGTTGTACGCGTCGATGACGGTGTGCGCGAGGGCGGTGAGGTCAGCATGTTTTATGATCCGATGATTGCCAAACTCATCACCCACGGCAAAACGCGGGAGGAGGCGATCGACAAACAGGTCGCCGCGCTCGACGCGTTCGAGATCGAGGGGCCCGGGACAAACCTCGATTTCGTCTCCGCGCTGATGCAGCATCCGCGCTTCCGTTCTGGCAATATCACCACTGGATTCATCGCGGAGGAATATCCCGATGGTTTCCACGGTGCTCCGGCGTCGGATGGCCTCGTGCGGACGCTTGCGGGCGTTGCCGCGCATGCTGCGATGGCTTGGGCGGAGCGCGCGCGGTGCGTGGACGGGCAACTCGGTGCGCCACTCGATCCGCCGGCCGACTGGGTGGTACGGATCGACAAGCTAGATCACGTTGTGACGATCGATGATGATGTCGTGACCGTCGATGGCCAGCCGCTGGACGGTGAGATCCACTATGCGCCGGGTGAACGCATCGCCACCGTGGAGGGCACGGCGCCGCTGACGGTGAAGATCGCTCGCACCCGCACCGGGTTCACGCTCAATGCGCGCGGGGCGACGCACAAGGTTCGCGTGTTGCCGGCACGCGTTGCGCCCTACGCGAGGCACCTTATCGAGAAAGTGCCGCCCGATTTGTCAAAGTTCCTGATCGCGCCGATGCCGGGGCTGCTCGTCCGCCTTGACGTGAAGGAGGGCGATAAGGTCGAAGCGGGCCAGCCGCTCGCGGTGGTCGAGGCGATGAAGATGGAAAATATCCTGCGCGCCGAAAAGTCGGCTGTGGTGAAAGCGGTCAACGCCGCGGCCGGCGAAAGCCTGCAGGTCGATCAGGTGATCCTGGAGCTGGAATAGGGACTGCCGGCCTTCCCGGCGGGGAGGCGCACGCTCCTACGGTCGCCGGGCGTCGGGAGAACTAACCAGCGCGCGGAGGTTCTCGAGCTCTTCCGGTGTATCCACGTCGATAAGTTCATGTTCGTTGGTGACGACATGGACACCGGCGCGGATCATGTCGCGCGCGCCCTGGTCGCCGGTGATGCGCAGCACTTCGTCGAAACGATCGCAGCCGAACAGGACCGGGGGCAAGGGATATCGCCCGTTGCTTGAGGCGACGACCGCGTCCGTCCCGCCCGCCGCGTCGAACAGGCGATAAATATGCGTCGCAGTGACGCGCGGCATATCCGCAAGCGCTATTACTACTGCCTCCGCCCCATGCTCCTTAGCCATCTCCACGCCAAGACGGACCGACGACGCCATGTCCCGATCGGGATCTTCGTTGTGGATTACGGTGAAGTTGTGTTCGGAAAAATCGATCTTGCAGCCATCGACGATCGCGATACGCTCCATGAACGGCATGTCTTCCAGTGTCACCGCGACATGCAGGCCAAGCGGGCGCGAAAGAAAAAGCTCGTCCAGCTTGCTACCGACATCGCCGAACCGTTCTGACTTCCCGGCTGCAAGCAGCACAAGCACGGATTTCTCAACCTCGATCATTGAAACGTCCTATTATCGCAGCGGCAATGGAAAGCGCGATTTCCGATGGGCCGATCGCGCCGATATCCAGCCCGACCGGCGCGTCGATGCGATCGAGTGCCTCTTCGCTTGCACCCGCTGCGGCGAGCCGATCGCGCCGGGCGGCATGGCTGCGCCGGCTGCCGAGCGCGCCGACATAGCCGGCTCCTGCTTCAAGCGCGGCGATCAGCGCTGGATCGTCAATCTTGGGATCGTGGCTGAGTGTCACCACGGCGGTTGCCGGGCCTGGGCGATAGGCCGCGATCGCTTCGTCAGGCCACCGATCATCCAATGTCGTGCCGGGGAAGCGTTCATCGGTAAGAAAGCGGCCGCGCGGGTCTATCACGACCGTTTCGATGCCGAGTGTTCGCGACAGCCCGACGAGAGACTGCGCGATCTGCACCGCACCGACGATCAGCAGGCGACGTGGCGGATCATAGCGGTTGAGGAAAACGTCGCCGCCGGTCATCGTCCCCGGGCAGCTGCGTCCGTTGGCAAGGTTCGTCGTGACGTCGAGCGGCTGCCCCGCAACGCGCGCGTTGCGGATGCTCTCGAACAGTTCAGGCGGAAAGCCCGCTTCGGACACTGGCTGCACCATCACCGCGATCTCGCCACCACATGGTAAACCGACCTCCCACGCCGTCGCATCCGCGACGCCATAGCGCCTCAGTTCGAACGGCGCGCCGGCGATCACCCTTGCGGCGGCATCAAGAATATCACCCTCGACGCAGCCGCCGGATACCGATCCCTCGAACCGGCCGTCAGCATGGACGAGCATGTGGCTCCCGCGCGGGCGCGGTGCGGAGCCCCAGGTGGATACCACTGTAGCGATTGCCATCGGCGCGCCTTTCCACGCTTCGGCGGCGGCAATTACGGAATCATTATCGGCCATCAGATTGGCGGAAGCCCCAGCAGGAGTTTGTCAGGTGTGATCGGAAAATCACGAACGCGAACGCCGCATGCGTCGAAAACCGCATTGGCTACCGCCGCGCCCGCGCCCGAGATGCCAAGCTCGCCGATCCCCTTCGCCCCGAGCGGATTAGCGTGCCGATCGATCTCCTCGACGAAATAGCATTCGATCTGCGGCACATCGGCGTTGGCGGGGATGTGGTATTCACCGAAATCGCGATTGACGATTGCGCCGGTGCGTGGATCGATATGCACCTCCTCGTGCAGAGCATAGCCGAGGCCCCAGATCATGCCGCCAATTCCCTGGCTGCGCGCGGTCTTGTGATTGAGGATGCGGCCACAGTCAAAGACGCCGAGCATTCGCTTGACGCGCACTTCGCCGGTCACCGCATTTACCCACGCCTCGCAGAATTGCGCGCCGTGAGTGGCCTGCGAGAAGCGGCGGTTATTGGCGCCGGGGTGGATCGTCCCGATCGCGGCGATCGGCGTGTCGCCGACCAACTCGGCATGCGGGACGCGGCGGTTCCCGGCGATGGCATGGCCGTCCTTCAGCGTCACGTCCTCGCTCTTGGCGCCCATTGCCTTGGCGAGCTTTTCCGCAATTTCCTCACACGCCAGCGCGACGGATGAGGACGCGGAAGCAGCGCCGAACGACCCGCCCGAGCCTGCCGCAACGGGAAATTCACTGTCGCCCAGCCGAACGTCGATGTGGTCCATCGGCAAGCCAAGAGCCTCGCCCGCGACCTGAGCGAGGATCGTGTACGTTCCGGTGCCGAGATCCGTCATGTCCGTTTCGATCACCGCGCGCCCTTCCGGCGTGAGCGTCACCCTCGCGCTGGAATCGGCAAGGAAATTGACCCGGGCGGCCGTGGCGACGCCGTGGCCGACGAGCCATTCGCCTTCGCTCCGCCGCTCGCGCTTGCCCCAGCCAAAGCGGCGCGCGCCTTCATCGAAGCAGTCGATCAGCCGACGCGAGGAGAATGGCTTGCCCGAAGTAGGATCGTTCTCCGGCTCGTTGCGGCGGCGCAACTCGATCGGATCAAGGCCAAGTTCGCGTGCCAGTTCATCCATCGCGCATTCCAGCGCGATCATCCCGACCGCTTCGCCAGGCGCGCGGACTGGGCCGTGCGCTACAAGGTTCACCGGCGCGATGCGTGTCGTAAAGCTGCGATGCTCACCATCATAAAGCGCCACCGCGCCGAGCGGCACCGGCTCGAACGATGTCGCGCCCACCTTCTGGCTGACCAGGCTGTCCTGCCCATAGCCGAGCAGACGGCCGTCTGCATCGGCGGCGAGGCGGATGCGCTGATAGGTATCCGAGCGCCCGTAGCAGGCATGGAAGATCTGTTGTCGTGCCAGCGCGACTTTGACCGGGCGGCCGAGCCGCTTGGCCGCGACTGCGGCGAGTATTGCATCGGCGCTAACGTTTTTTCCGCCAAAGCCGCCACCGATGAATGGTGAGATCAGGCGAATATCGTCGGGCGAGATGCCAAGCGATTTGGCCAACACGGGACGCGCTTGACGAAATATCTGCATCGAACACCGCATCGTCAGCTTGTCATCGTGCCATTCGGCGATCGCGCCGTGCGGTTCCATTGCGGCATGAACCTGACGCGGGGTGGAATAATCCACGTCGATAGCCACGGCGGCGTCACGCATCGCCTGGTCGAGATCCCCCTTCACAATGTTAGGCAGAAGTGCGCCGGACGGCGGATCGAACGCGTCTGGCTCGCCATCCTTCGTCAGAAAAACTCCCTGCTCTGGCGAACTCGACACCACAACCGCGCGGGCGGCGGCGCGCGCCTGTTCCAGGCTTTCGGCAACGGCGAGGCCGATCACCTCGCCCCAGCTGTCGATCGTACCGTCGTAGCGCTGCGCCTGATCCTGTCCGAATACCGGCGTCTGACGAGGGAGCGCGTCGTCGCCGGCGTAGATCGCGATTACGCCGGGCAGCCCCTCTGCTGCCTTCGTGTCGATCGCTGTGATCCTGCCCCGGCCAATCGGCGCGGTGATCGCGACGCCCCATGCCATGCGATCGACCTGATGCTCAAGCGCATAGGTGGCGCCGCCTGTTACCTTCACCGGCCCGTCAATTCGGTCTAGCGGCTTGCCCAATATGTTCTGCACCCCGCGATCGAGCGCGAGGCCGGGGTGGGCTTCATCCATCCTGTAGTCGGTCATGCTGTCAAATCCCTGAGGGCGGCGATCAGCACGCGCCGGGCCAGGGGGATCTTGAAATCATTGTGGCCAAATCCACGCGCATCTTTCAGCAAGACATCGGCTGCGTTGACGAAATTCTCGGCAGTCGGCGGCTTGCCGATCAACGCGGATTCGACCGCCGCGTCACGCCACGGGCACGGGGCGACACCGCCGAAAGCGAGCGCGGCATGCGCGATCCGGCCATCGCTCACCTTCACGACCGCCGCCAGCGAGACGAGTGCGAAGGCATAAGAGGCGCGATCGCGCACCTTGCGATACAACTGCTTCGCGTCCTCCACCGGTGGCGGCAAGTCGACATGGGTGATCAGTTCGCCAGGTTGCAGCAAAGTTTCTACCTCCGGCGTATTGCCGGGAAGGCGATAGAAATCGGCGATAGGCAGCCGGCGGCGCTCGCCGCCCGGTGTCCGCGTTACGATCACGGCGTTCAGCGCGCGCATGGCCACCGGCATATCGCCGGGGTGGGTGGCGATGCATGCCGCGCTCGTGCCCAGAACGGCATGGATCCGGTTGAAGCCCTCGCGCCCGTCACAGCCAGATCCAGGTGCGCGTTTGTTGCAGGGGGTGGTGGTGTCGTAGAAGTAATAGCAGCGGGTGCGCTGGAGGAGGTTGCCGCCGGTCGTCGCCTTGTTGCGAAGCTGGGCGGAGGCGCCGGCCAGCAACGCGCGGCTCAACACCTCGTACCGCGCGATCACGCGCGGATCGGCGGCGAGATCGCTGTTCGTGACCAAGGCCCCGATCGTGAGGCCCCCATCATCGCGATCCTCGATCCTGGCGAGATCGAGGCGGCTGATATCGATCAGGCGCTCCGGCGTTTCCACCTCCAGCCGCATCAGATCGATGAGGTTCGTGCCGCCGGCGATGAAGCGGCCGCCGGCCGCCACCGCCTGCTCCGGGCTTTCCGCGCGAGCATAGTCGAACGTCCTCACGCCGCATGCTCCCTTTCGATCGAAGCCGCGTGCACCTCACGGATCGCATCGACGATATTGGGATAGGCCGAACAGCGGCACAGATTGCCGCTCATCCGCTCCGATATCTCGTCATCGTCGAGCACCGGGCCGGAGAGATCGCCGGAGACGTGGCTTGGCCAGCCGCGCGCCACCTCGTCGAGCATCCCCACCGCCGAGCAGATCTGCCCCGGAGTGCAATATCCGCACTGATAGCCATCATGCCGGATGAAGGCGGCCTGCAACGGATGAAGATTGTCGATCGTGCCAATGCCCTCGATCGTCGTAATGTCATCATCCTGATGCATGACGGCGAGCGTGAGACACGCATTGATCCGCCGCCCGTCGACCAGCACCGTGCACGCCCCGCACTGGCCATGGTCACATCCCTTCTTGCTGCCCGTAAGCCCGAGATGCTCGCGCAGCAGATCGAGCAGCGAGGTGCGGATATCGACGTCCGCCTCGTATCTCGCTCCGTTGATCGTAAAGTGCATGGCTCGCTCTCCATTGGCAGACAGGATAACGCGGGTGACTGGGTTGGTGTCCGTGCGAATGACTTTCATCCCGCTGGCGTTGCTGGCGTCCGCGTGCGGAACCGGGCAGGATCGCCCGATGCCCGAGTCGGCCGCGCCGCTATCCGATCCTATCGTCATCGCGCATCGCGGCGCCAGTGGCGAGCGTCCCGAACATACGATCGGCTCCTATGAGCGCGCGATCGAGGAGGGGGCGGATTTCATCGAGCCCGATCTGGTGCCGACGAAGGACGACGTGCTCGTCGCCCGCCACGAGAACGAGATATCCGAAACCACCGACGTGGCGGATCACCCGGAGTTCGCGGCGCGCAAGACGACCAAGACGATCGACGGGCAGAAGCTGACCGGCTGGTTCGTCGAGGATTTCACGCTCGCCGAGCTGAAGACGCTGCGCGCTAAGGAGCGCCTGCCGCTGCTGCGCCCCGACAACCGGCAATATGACGGGAAATACGATATCCCGACGCTCGCCGAGATCATCGCGCTGGCGAAAAAGCATCACGTGGGCATCTATCCCGAGACGAAGCACCCGACCTATTTCGCCGCGATCGGCCACCCGACCGATGAGCGGCTGGTGCGCCAGTTGCAGGCGGCAGGATGGAATGACGCCGCCGCGCCGGTGTTCATCCAGTCGTTCGAGATCGAGAACCTGAAGCGCATCCACAAGCTGACCGGCATCCGGCTGATCCAGCTTGTCGACAAGGAAGGCGGCCCCGCCGATAGCGCCGCGCCGAGCTATGCGGCGATGCTGACGCCGGAGGGGATGCGGGACATCGCCAGCTATGCGTTCGGGATCGGGCCGAACAAGGCGATGGTATGGGACGGGCAGGTGCCAACCGGGCTGGTGCGCGCGGCGCATGCGGCGGGGCTGCGCGTTCATCCGTGGACGTATCGCGCCGAGAATTATTTCCTGCCGTCGGCGTATCGCGACGGGCTGAACCCGCGCGGGCATGGCGATCTCGACGGGGAGATCGCCGCCGCGCTGCATCGCGGACTGGACGGCTTCTTCACCGATTTCCCGGCGATCGGCGTGGCCGCGCGCAACCGCGTGCGGGAGGAGAAGCGCCTACGATGAGGCGCACCGGCGCGGCGATGATGGCGGCATTCGCACTGATCGGCGCGGGCGGCTGTGTCCGCACCGTCACCACCGTCGCCACCGCGCCGGTGAAGGCAGTCGGCAAGGTGGTGGACTGGAGCACGACCAGCCCGTCCGAGCGCGATCGCAACTATGTGCGCGCGATGCGCAAGCGCGACGCGCGTTGCCGCAAGCATCCCGAGCGGGCGGAGTGTGCGCAGCAAAGCGGCTACCCGCCGTCGCAGCCGCAATAGCGGGATGACGACGCGTCGTGCGCCGTAACGCGGGCTGACATTAACGCCGGCGGCACGACAAGCATGTGCCGCCGGGTGATCCCCACAACCCTCCGCTGGCGATCAGATGTGAATCGGCTTTCCGCGTACCGCCATCGCCGCTTCCTTGATCGCCTCGCTATGCGTCGGATGCGCGTGGCAGGTGTAGGCGATATCCTCGCTGGTCGCGCCGAATTCCATCGCCTGCGCGGCCTGCGCGATCATCGTGCCCGCGACGCTGGCGATGCACCACACCCCGAGCACCCGATCGGTCCTGGCGTCCGCCACGATCTTCACGAAGCCGTCCGGCTCGTGATTGGTCTTGGCGCGGCTGTTCGCCATCATCGGGAACTTGCCGACCTTCACCTCGCCGCGCTCCTTCGCCGCTTCCTCGGTCAGGCCAACACCCGCGATCTCGGGCCAGGTATAGACGACCGAGGGGATCACATCGTGGTTCACGATACCGTGCTGGCCGGCGATATTCTCGGCCACGGCGATGCCCTCATCCTCGGCCTTGTGGGCGAGCATCGGGCCGGGGATGACATCGCCGATCGCCCACACGCCCGCCACCTTGGTGCGGAAATCGTGATCGGTCTCGATCTGGCCGCGCTGGTTGGGGGCGAGGCCGATCGCATCGAGGCCGAGGCCGTCGGTGTTCGGCTTGCGCCCGATCGACACGAGCACGCAATCCGCCGCGATCGTGGTCGCCTCGCCACCGGCGGCGGGCTCCAGCGTCAGCGTGGCCGTGTCGCCGGAGACGGTCACGCCGGTCACCTTGGTGCCGAGCTTGAACTCGATGCCCTGCTTCCTGAAGATCTTGTTGGCTTCCTTGCGCACCTCGCCGTCGAAGCCGGGCAGGATCTGGTCGAGGAACTCGACGCACGTCACCTTCGCGCCCAGCCGCCGCCAGACCGAGCCAAGCTCCAGCCCGATCACGCCGCCGCCGATCACCACCATATGCTCGGGCACCCTGGGCAGCTCGAGCGCCCCGGTCGAATCGACCACGACCTTCTGGTCGATCGTCACGCCCGGCAGCGGGGTGACCGACGAGCCGGTGGCGATGACGATGTTCTTCGCGGTGACGGTCTGATCGCCGACCTTCACCTTGTGCGCATCCTCGAACGCGGCGCGGCCCTTGAGCCAGGTGACCTTGTTCTTCTTGAACAGGAATTCGATGCCGCCGGTAAGCTGCTTCACGGCATCCCGGCGCTGCGCATGCATCGTATCGAGATCAAGCTCCGGCGTCACCTTGATGCCGAGCTTGGCCATCGCGCCATTGGCGGCCGCATCGAAATACTCGCTGGCGTGCAGCATCGCCTTGGACGGGATGCAGCCCACGTTGAGGCAGGTGCCGCCCAGCGTCTCGCGCGATTCCGCGCATGCCGTTTTCAGCCCGAGCTGCGCCGCGCGGATCGCCGCGACATAGCCGCCGGGGCCAGCGCCGATCACCAGCACGTCATAATCGAATTCGTCAGCCATCGCTCGCTCGCTTCTCGCTACGGGTTTTGCGATGCGACATAGCCCCTGGAGGGGATGAGACAACCCCGCGGCGTCATTTCAGCAGCACCAGCTCCTCCGCCATCGTGGGATGGAGCGCGACCGTCGCGTCGAACTGCGCCTTCGTCAGCCCGGCCTTCACCGCGACCGCCGCCGCCTGGATGATCTCCGCCACGTCCGGCCCGATCATGTGGATGCCGACGACGCGCCCGGTGTCGCCATCGCAGATCATCTTGTAGAGCGCGCGCTCGTCCCGCCCGGCGAGCACATTCTTCATCGGCCGGAAATCGGACGAATAGACTTTCACGGACCCAAGCTTCGTCCGCGCGTCCGCCTCGGTCATCCCGACCCCGGCGATCGGCGGGTGGCTGAAGCAGGCGTTGGGCACATTGTCATATTCCACCGCCGCGCCCCCGCCGCCGAACATGTTGTCGGCGAACGCCTGCCCCTCGCGGATCGCGACGGGCGTGAGCTGGATGCGGTTGGTGACATCGCCGACCGCGTAGATCGACGGACAGGTGGTGCGGCTGTGGTCGTCCACCTTCACCGCGTTCTTCTCGTCCAGCGCGACGCCGACGTTCTCCAGCCCCAGCCCCTCGACGTTCGGCACGCGCCCGGTGGCGAACATCACGCAATCCACGGTCACCGGCTCATGGCCGCCCATATGGACGGTGAGGCAGCCGTCCTCGCCCTTGACGATCTTCTCGAACTTCGCATCGAAGCGGAATTCCATGCCCTTCATCATGCTGATCTGGAGCAGCCGGTCGCGAATCTGCTGATCGTAGCCGCGCAGGATTTCCTTGGTGCGGTTCATGACGATCACGTGCGCGCCGAGCTGGTGGAAGATCCCGGCGAACTCGTTCGCGATATAGCCCGCGCCCGCGATCAGCACGCGCTTCGGGATCGCCTCGAGGTGGAACGCCTCGTTCGAGGTGATGCCGTGCTCGTGGCCGGGACAGTCGGGCACATGCGGCCGCGCGCCGGTGGCGATCAGGATCGTCCTGGCGGTTTTCTTCGTGCCGTCGGCGAGCGTCACCTCGTTCGGGCCGGTGATGGTGGCGCGCTGGTGAATGATCTCCGCGCCGTTCGATTCGAGCGTACTGGTGTAGGCGCCGTTGATCCGATCCACCTCCTCCAGCACATTCGCCTGCAGCGTCTTCCAGTCGAACGCGCATTCGGACGGCACCTGCCAGCCAAAGCGGCGCGCGTCCTTCAGATCCTCGGCGAAATGCGCGCCATAGACGAGCAGCTTCTTGGGGACGCAGCCGCGGATGACGCAGGTGCCGCCGACGCGATATTCCTCCGCCACCGCAACCTTCGCGCCATGCGCCGCCGCCACCCGGCTCGCGCGGGTTCCGCCGGAGCCGGCGCCGATCGTGAACAGGTCATAGTCGTAATCGGCCATCAATCTCACTCCGCGCGATGCTTGCCGCCGCAATATGGGGAGGAAGCGCCGCGCGGAAGGGCGGAAATGCCGATCACTGTGACGCGCGGGGCCGTTCAGCCCAGCCCGGCACGCTTGATGAGGTCGTCGGTCGAAGGATCGAAATCCCCGCCGCCCTTCGCGGCCGCCTTCGCCATCTCCTTGCCCAGTTCCACCCCGAACTGATCGAAGGAGTTGATGCCGAGCAGGACGCCGTTCACGAACACGCGATGCTCGTAGAATGCGATCAGCGCGCCCAATGTGCGCGCGTCGAGCTGATCGAGCAACACGGTGGAGGAGGGCCGGTCGCCGGGATAGGCACGGGCCGGATCGTCAGGATTCTCCTTGCCCTTCATCAGCGCCGCGCCCTGCGCGAAGGCGTTGAGCAGCAACTGACGGTGATGTTCCTCGGGCAAGGTATCGCCCGGTTCGATGACGCAGAGAAATTCGACCGGCACGAGATGCGTGCCCTGATGCAGCAGCTGGAACACCGCATGCTGCGCGTCCGTGCCGACCCCGCCCCAGGTGATCGCGGCGGTGGGGCCGGCGACGGGCTTTCCGTCCATCGTCACGCCCTTGCCGTTCGATTCCATCTCGAGCTGCTGGAGATAGCTCGGAAGCAGCCGCAGCCGCTCGTCATAGGCGAAGGGCGCGCGCGTCTCGGCACGGCGGACCTGCGTGTAATAGAGATCCGCGAAGGCGGCGAGGGCGGGGGCGTTTTCGTGCAGCGCGGCGAGCCGGAAATGGCGATCCATTTCGGCCGCCCCCTCCAGCAGTTCCTCGAACTGATCCCAGCCCAGCTTCACCGCCGCCGGGAAGCCGATCGAGGACCACAGCGAATATCGCCCGCCGACGCCTTCGCCGAACGGCAGCACGCGGGTTTCGTCCACGCCCCATTCGATCGCCTTGTCGGGGCTGGCCGTCAGCGCGATGACGCGGCCATAGGGATCCTCGACATTATGCTCGGTCATCCAGCCGATCACGCTTTCGGCGTTCATCAGCGTCTCGGTGGTGGTGAACGTCTTGGAAGCGACCACCAGCAGCGTCGCCGCCGGATCGAAACGGTCGAACACATCCTCCAGCGCCATCCCGTCCACGTTCGAGACGATCGCCACGTCATAGCGATCCGAATCGCGCCCCAGCGAATCGACCAAGAGGTGCGGCCCCAGCGCCGATCCGCCGATGCCGACGTGAAGGATATGGCGAACCGGGCCGAATGCCTCCGCCTCGATCGCGTCGATCAGCGCCCGCATCCGCGCGTGATAGCCCCGCGCACGATTGACGCTCTCCGGGTTACCCTCGCCGCGCTCGGCGGTGTGCTCGACCGGGCGATCCTCCGTGACGTTGACATGCGCGCCGCCGAACATCGCCTCTCGCCTGCCGGCCAGATCGCTCGATTTCGCCAGTGCTTCGAAGGCGGCGACCATTTCCGCCGTCAGATGCGTCTTGGCGAAATCGAAGTGCATGCCCGCAACGTCGAGCGAAAAGCGTTTCAGTCGATCGGCGTCATCGGCGAACAATTGCGTCAGCCGTGCCTTCGGCAATGCCTCGATCGTGGACCAGTCCGCCATGTTTCACGTCTTTCTGTCTGTGCCGGGAAACGACCGAACAGCCGTTACCCCCGCATCGTTCCACACGCCAGCGGCTTGACGTCGGCGCGGGGTTGAGCGACGCCGCGCCTATGGCCGACCAGGACACCCCGCCCGACGATATCCCGCAGCCGATCGGCAAGGCGCCCGCCGCCGGATCGGTGGGGAAGAAATCCGAATCCGGCGATACGCTGCGCTTCCTCGTGAAGCTCGCGATCATCGTGTGGCTGTTCCGCAGCCTGCTGTTCGCGCCGTTCTCGATCCCGTCTGAATCCATGCTGCCGCGGCTGCTGATCGGCGACTATCTGTTCGTGTCGAAGTGGAATTACGGCTATTCGCGTTGGTCGCTGCCGTTCGGCTTCCCGCCGATCCCGGGGCGGCTGTTCGGCGGCACGCCGACGCGCGGCGATACCGTGGTGTTTCGCGGTCCGCCCGCGAACGACCACGACGTCATCAAGCGGGTGATCGGCCTGCCGGGCGATACGGTGCAGATGCGCGCGGGCCAGCTGATCCTGAACGGCCAGCCGGTGCCCAAGCAGCCGATCGCCGATTTCATCGTGCCGCTCACGCCCAATTACGGCGCCGACAAATGCCAGTCGCAATATCAGGACGTGGCGAACGGCCAGCCGGTATGCCGGTACAAGCGCTTCCGCGAAACGCTGCCGGGTGGCCGCTCCTATGAAGTGCTGGATATGGGGCAGACGATCGCCGACGACACCGAATTGTTCACGGTGCCCGCCGGACACGTCTTCCTGATGGGCGACAATCGCGACAATTCCGAAGACAGCCGGTTCAGCCAGGCATCGGGCGGCTTCGGCTACGTGCCGATGGAGAATATCGAGGGCAAGGCGCTGGTGATCTTCTGGTCCACCGACGGTTCGGCCAACTGGTTCCTGCCGTGGACGTGGTTCACCGCCGCGCGGCTCAACCGGATCGGGGGCGGTTTCTGACCGGCGTGACCCAGGATGCGGACCTTGCCGGGTGGATCGACGGCATTTTCGGGCACCGGCCGGCCGATCTCGCCGATTACGAACGTGCGCTGACGCACGGCAGCCGCTCCGGGGCGACATACGAACGGCTCGAGTTTCTCGGCGATCGCGTGCTCGGGCTGGTGATGGCGGAATGGCTGTATGAGCTGTTCCCCGCGGAGCCGGAGGGCGCGTTGTCCAAGCGCTACAACGCGCTGGTTACCGGCGCGGTCTGTGCCGAAGTGGCGCGCGGGCTGGCCGTGCCGGCGCGCTTGCGGCTGGGCAAGCAGGCGCGCGACGACGGCGCGAGCGACAGCGACAATGTGCTCGGCGATGTGATGGAGGCGTTGCTCGGCGCGCTCTATCGCGACGCCGGGCTGGACGTGGCGCGCGCCGCGATCCGCCGGCTGTGGGGGGACCGCATCAGCGCCGACGCCGCCGCGCCGCAGCACCCCAAATCCGCGTTGCAGGAATGGGCCGCCGCGCATCAGCGCAAGCCGCCGCTCTATGAGGTGGTCGAGCGTTCCGGCCCTGGCCATGCGCCGCGCTTCCTCGTGAAGGCGGCGATCCCCAAACTGGCCGAGGCGCTGGCCGACGGCGGCAGCAAGCAGGAGGCGGAAACCGCCGCCGCCCGCGCATTGCTCGAAATGGTGAGATCACGATGACCCAAAGCTGTGGCCTTGTCGCCGTCGTCGGCGCGCCCAACGCCGGCAAATCCACGCTCGTCAATGCGCTGGTAGGCCAGAAGGTCGCGATCGTCAGCCCCAAGGCGCAGACGACGCGCACCCGGCTGATGGGCGTCGCGATCGAGGGCGATACGCAATTGCTGCTGGTGGACACGCCGGGCATCTTCGATCCCAAGCGCCGGCTCGATCGCGCGATGGTCGCGGCGGCATGGGGCGGAACGGAGGGGGCCGACCTGCTCGCTTTCGTGGTCGATGCGAAGGGCGGCCTCGCCCCCAAGGTGGTGGAGATCGCCGAGCGGATCGCGGATCGCCCGGAGCCGCGTTTCCTGATCCTCAACAAGGTCGATCTGGCCGATAAACCGCGTCTCCTCCTCCACGCCGAGAAGCTCAACGCGATCGCGCCGTTCGCGGAAACCTTCTTCATCAGCGCCTCCACCGGCGATGGCGTGGCGGAGCTGAAGCGGGCGCTGGCGCGCGCGATGCCGGCGGGGCCGTGGCACTACCCCGAGGATCAGGTCTCGGACGCGACCGAGCGCGCGATGGCCGCCGAGGTGACGCGCGAGCAGCTTTACCTCCAGCTCCACGCCGAGCTTCCCTATGCCAGCACGATCGAGACGGAGAAGTTCCTCGATCGCGAGGACGGCTCGGCGGAGATCCACCAGCAGATTCTGGTCGAGCGCCCGACGCAGCGCGCGATCGTGCTTGGGAAGGGCGGCACGCGCATCCGCGAGATCGGTGCGAAGGCGCGTGCCGAACTGGCGGTGCTGCTCGATCGGCCGGTGCACCTTTACCTGCATGTGAAGGTGAAGCCCGGCTGGGATGAGGATCGCGGCGTCTATCGCGATATCGGGCTCGACTGGGTGGAGTGATCGCCAAGCAGCTCGTCCACCCATGCCGGCACCAGCTCGGATGCCGGGCCGAGCCGCGTCTCTGCGAACCAGGCGCTGCCCGCCGATGGTTCCAGGTTGAGCTCCAGCGTCTCGGCGCCGTGATAGCGCGCGGTCTGCACGAACCTCGCGGCCGGATAGACCGCACCCGATGTTCCGATCGAGACGAACAGGTCGCAATCCGACAGCGCCCGCTCGATCGCGTCCATATGATACGGCATCTCGCCGAAGAACACGATGTCGGGGCGAAGCATCGGCGCGGAGCATTCCTCGCACCGGCTGCCGGGCGGCAGATCGTCGCGCCAGCCGGTGCGCGCCCCACATGCCGCGCACAGCGCCGAGTTCAGTTCTCCGTGCATGTGAAGCATCCGGCGCGCGCCCGCGCGCTCGTGCAGGTCGTCGACATTCTGCGTGACGATCAGCAATTCGCCGCGCCATGCGCGATCGAGCCGGGCGAGTGCCCGATGCGCGGGATTGGGCGACACATGCGCCAACGCGGCCCGCCGCTCGTCATAGAAGCGATGCACCAGCGCGGCGTCTCCCGCCAGCGCCTCGGGCGTGCAGACATCCTCGACGCGGTGCCCCTCCCATAAGCCGCCGGGTCCGCGGAACGTGGCAAGGCCGGATTCCGCCGAAATGCCGGCGCCCGTGAGGATGACGAGTTTGAGCATGGCCTGTGTGTCCATCTGCGACTTGCGGCGAAATGTGCCACTTGCATCCGCCTTTCAAGGAGATAGCATGGCCTGGGGAAAAAGGGGGTATCGATGAACAGATTGGCTTTTGTCGCCATGTTGCTGGCAACCACGCCGGCGCTGGCGGAACCGACGCGCGAAGCCAAGGCCTTTGGCGCGCGGGAATATGTGGCCGACATCAGCCTTTCTCCCGATGGCAAGAAGATCGCGATCGTTCGGCCGCTCGGGAACCGCATGTCGATTGCAACGGTCGCGCAATTCGACGGGAAGCAGCCGCAACCGGTGTTGAAGAGCAGTGGCGAGCCCGAGCGGCTTCGCTGGTGCCAGTGGGCGAGCACGGAACGGCTCGTATGCAGTGTTTACGGTCTCGCGGGCGATTCCGGCTTTTTGCTCGGCTTTACCCGGCTGGCGAGCGTCAAGGATGACGGCACAGGTTATAAGATGATCACCGACCAGGGCGGCGTCAGGACACTTGGCCCCGTTCAGTTCGGCGGCGATTTGATCGATCTCACCGCAGACGGGAAACCGGGCTCGGTGCTGATGGCGCTCGGGTTCGTGCCCGAAGAGACGGTCGGCACGCGGCTCGCGAACCAGAAGGAGGGGCTTGGGGTCGTCGCGGTCGATATCAGCTCGCTTTCCCGGCGTATCGTCGAGCAGCCCAAGCCGCGTGTTGTTTCCTATATCAGCGATGGCGTTGGCAAAGTGCGCGTCATGGGCTCTCGGCCGGAGGCGGTGGACCGATATTCGGGCGATACGGTCAATTACTTCTACCGCCGCGCCGATCAGAAAACCTGGGAGCGGCTGAGCTCTTTCAAGGTCGATGGTTCGAGCGGCGCCGGTTTTCAGCCGATCGCCGTCGATCCGGCGACCAACGTCGTCTACGGGTTTGATAACGCGAGCGGGCGCCGCGCGCTCTACCGGGTTTCGCTTGATGGCAACATGACGCGGGAAATGCTCGTGGCGCGCCCGGATGTGGATGTCGATGAACTGATCCGGATAGGCCGGCAGCAAAGGGTGGTCGGCGCATCATGGGTCGTCGAGCATCGCGAGGCGGAATATTTCGATCCGGAATTGAAGAAACTGCGGGTCTCGCTTTCACGCGCCATTCCAAAGCTGCCGATGATCCGCTTTGTCGATGCCAGCTCGGACGAGAAGCTGCTCCTGTTGCACGCGAGCAGCGATAACGATCCCGGACGCTATTTCCTGTACGACAAAACCAACCGTCATCTCGAAGAGGTCGCCGCGTCGCGACCCGAACTGTCGGGGTTTACGCTCGCGACGGTGAAGCCCGTGAGCTACCGCGCTGCGGACGGCACGGTCATACCGGCCTATCTGACGTTGCCGCCGGGCAGTGACGGAAAGAACCTGCCGGCGATCGTCCTTCCGCATGGCGGTCCGGCGGCGCGAGACGAATGGGGCTTTGACTGGCTGGCGCAGTTTTTCGCCGCGCGCGGCTATGCGGTGCTGCAACCAAATTTCCGTGGATCGGCAGGCTATGGGCAAGCCTGGTTCGAGAAGAACGGCTTCCAATCCTGGCGCACCGCGATCGGCGACGTGAACGATGGCGGGCGCTGGTTGCAGCAGCAGGGCATTGCGGCACCTGGCAAGCTGGCAATCGTCGGCTGGTCGTACGGTGGCTATGCGGCGTTGCAGTCCGCGGTGCTGGACGGCGATCTTTTCAAGGCGATCGTCGCGATTGCCCCGGTCACCGATCTCGACAGCTTGCGTGAGGAATCACGGCGCTTCGTGAATTTCGTCCTGGTGGATCGGTTCATCGGCAACGGGCCCCACATTCGCGAGGGATCGCCAGCGCGCAATGCGGCGGCGATCAAAGCGCCGGTTCTGATGTTTCACGGGGATCGTGACGCTAATGTGGGCATCGCTGAATCGCGACTGATGGCAACCCGGCTGCGCGATGCGGGCAAGAAGGTCGAGCTGGTGGAGTTCAAGGGGCTGGATCACCAGCTCGACGATTCGAGCGCGCGGGCGGAGATGCTCGACAAGGCCGACAAATTCCTGCGCGCCTCGCTGGGCCTGTAGATACGAAAAGGGCGGCCCCGTCGCCGGAGCCGCCCTTTCGCTGGCCCAGGGGCCGATCGATCAGCGCGAGTAGAACTCGACGACCAGGTTCGGCTCCATCTTCACCGGATACGGCACTTCGTCCAGCGTCGGCACGCGGATGAAGGTGATCTTGGCGGCGCCGTCCTGCGCGACATAGTCCGGCACTTCGCGTTCGGCGAGGCCCTGCGCTTCGAGCACCAGCGCCATTTCCTGCGCCTTCTTGCCCAGCGTGATCTCGTCGTTGAGCGAGATGCGGCGCGACGCGATGTTGCACTTCACGCCGTTCACATAGACGTGACCGTGGCTGACGAGCTGGCGCGCGGCGAAGATCGTCGGCGCGAATTTCGCGCGATAGACGATCATGTCGAGACGGCGCTCGAGCAGGCCGATCAGGTTCTGCGAGGTATCGCCCTTCATCCGGGCGGCTTCGTCATAGCACTGGCGGAACTGCTTTTCCGTGACATCGCCATAATAGCCCTTCAGCTTCTGCTTGGCGCGGAGCTGCAGGCCGTAATCGGACATCTTGCCCTTGCGGCGCTGACCGTGCTGGCCGGGGCCGTATTCACGCTTGTTGACCGGGCTCTTCGGGCGACCCCAGATGTTTTCGCCCATCCGGCGGTCGAGTTTGTACTTGGCGCTGCTGCGCTTTGACATGATCTATCCTTCAATCTGCGAACGACGTTCATCCCGGTATCGCTCTACGCTTCACGAATGGAAACGCAGGGCCACCGCTTCACCGGGGATACGGGGCCGATTGCGAAGGCGCGCGCCTAGCGGGGGGCGGGGGCGAAGTCAAGGAGAGGCGCGTTCCGGCAGGTCGCAGCGACAGCGCGCACGGCGGGCGCGGCGCCGGTTCATCGCCACCGGCGGCTGGACAGCCCCGCGTTCCCCCGCCACAGCGGCCGTCATGACCATTCTTCCGGGACAGCAATGCGCAACCATGGCGGAGGTGCGCGCGGGTGTCGATCAGGTTGATCGCGAACTTGTCGCGCTGTTGCGCCGGCGCTTCGACTATATGGACGCCGCCGCGCGCATCAAACCGGAGCGCGGCGCGGTGCGCGACGAGGCACGCAAGGCGCAGGTGATCGCGAACGCCCGCGACGCCGCGATCTCCGCCGGCTTGCCGGGGGATACGATCGCGGCGCTGTGGGACGCGCTGGTCGAGGCATCGATCGCCTATGAGCTGGAAGCGTTCGACCGGCGCTAACCGCTCCTTAGGACGCGCTGATGCATGAGCGAGGCCGAAAGGATTCGCCCGTCTCATGCAGCGCCTGCCCCTGATCGTCCCCAATCCGCCGCGCCTCGGCGACTATAAGGATGCGCTCGAGCGGATCGAGGCATCCGGTATCTACAGCAATTTCGGCCCCGAGGCACGGCGCTTCGAGGGGCGCGCGGCGGAGCGGCTGTTCGGCGGCGAGGGCGCATGTCTTACCGTCGCGAATGCGACGCTGGGCCTGATGCTGGCGCTGAAGGATGCGGTGGGGGACGCGAATGGCCGCTATGCGGTGATGCCCGCGTTTACCTTTGCCGCGACCGCGCAGGCGGCGTGGTGGGCCGGGCTGACGCCCCTGGTGTGCGATATCGATCCCGATGACTGGACTGCCTGCGCGGCGGCGGAGGAGCGGCTGCTCCATCAGCATGGCGCGCGTATCGCGGCGCTGATGCCCTATGCGGCCTTCGGACGCGCGATCGATCTGGAGCGATACGCGTGGCTGGCCAAGCGCCACGACGTGAAGGTGGTGATCGATGCCGCCGCCTCGCTGGGCACCACCGACGCCGACGGGCGCGGGTTTGGCGCCGGCGCCCCGTTTCCGGTGGTGTTCTCGATGCACGCGACCAAGCCGTTCGCGGTCGCGGAAGGGGGGCTGATCCACTGCGGCGACCGCGACACGATCGAGCGGTTGCGGGTGATGGCCAATTTCGGTTTCGCGGGCGCACGGAGCGCCAGCGTGCCGGGGCTGAACGCGAAGCTGCCGGAAGTGCTTGCCGCGATCGCCAATGCGAAGCTCGATACGTTCGATGGCACTTGCGCGGCGCGCGATAAGATCGCGGCGGCCTATCGCAAGGCGATCGACGGGCGTTATGCGACGCAACCGGCGCCACGCGGCACGCAGGCGCTGGGCTTCTTCCAGTTGCTCCTGCCGCCCGGCGCGGATCGCGTTCGGGTCGCGAGGGCGCTGGATGCCGACGGGATCGGCGCCGGCCAGTATTTCAGCCCGCACATCGGGCAGCAGCCGTGGGTGCGGGAGGTGGCGATGATCGAGCCCACCCCGATCGCCGACGATGTCGCCGCGCGCATCCTGTCGTTGCCGCTCCACGATGCGATGACGATCGCGGATGTCGAGCGCGTGGTCGCGTCGCTGGATCGTGCCTGCGCGAGCCCGCGTATCGTCTCCTCCGGCGCGCCGGTTCTGATAGCCGAGACGCTGATCGTCGGGGGTGGCCCGGCGGGCACCGCGCTGCTCACCGCCGCCAGCAAGCGCGGCCTGCTCGCCACGCTCGCACCGGGCATGGTGCTGGTGGAGCGCGACATGGCGATCGGCGGGGGGCAGCTCGGGCGCTATGCGATTACTTCGGATTCAACCGCGCAGACCTTCCTCAGCGCGGTTGCCGACAATCCCTATCCGGCGATCGCTGCACTTGCCGAGCATCCGGCGGCGCGCGCGGTGGAGGCGTATCGCGACGCGCTGGGCGTGCCGCTCGCGGAAGTCGGCCCGCTGCTGCGTGTGACGGGGGATCGCCTCCACGATCTCGTCGGCAGACATGGCGGCACAGTATTGACCGGGCACGAGGTGATCGCGATCCGTCGCGATGACGATGGCCTGTGGCGCGCGCGCGTCCGCGATGTGGCGAGCGGCGCGGAGCATGAGCGGATCGCGCGCAACGTGGTGATCGCGACGGGCGGGCACCAGCCGCTCGACCGGCTGGTCGCGCAGAGCGTCGCGGGAGCACCGTTGCCAGCCCTGGCGCATCACCGCCTCGTGCAATCCGACGACGTGCTCTCCACCGGCGGGTTCGAGAAGATCGCCGACCTGCTCGGCGACAAGCGCGCACCGCGCATCGCGGTGATCGGCGGCTCGACCAGCGCGCTCACCACGGTTGCGCTGCTGCTGAAGCGACAGCCGGCGCTGCCGCTTGGCGCAGGTGCGATCACGCTGCTGCACCGCCGCCCGCTGCGCCCGTTCTTCCACTCGGTCGAGGCGGCGGAGGCGGAGGGGTTCACCGATTTCGGGCCGGACGATATCTGCCCCGTCTCGGGCTTCGTCTATCGCCTCGCCGGTTTCCGCCTGGAGGCGCGCGAGCTGGTGTTGCGGATGCTGCGCGTCGACGGGCGCGAACCCGACCCGCGCGTCACGGTGATGCGGATCGGCGATGACGAGGCACGCGCGCGCGAGGTGATCGCGAGCGCCGATCTCGCCATCGCGGCGCTCGGCTATCGCCCGCGCGCGCTGGCGGTGGAGCGGCGGGATGGAACGCCGCTGCGGCTGGCTGCGGAGGAAGGGCGGCCGATGGTCGATCGCCATTGCCGCGTGGTGGATGCCGGCGGCACGGCGATTCCCGGCCTTTTCGGCATCGGGCTGGCGGCGGGCTTCGTGCCGTGGGGGAAGCTGGGCGGGGAATCCAGCTTCGTCGGGCAGGCCAACGGCCTGTGGCTGTGGCAGAACGACGTGGGCATGATGATCGTGGATCAGTTGCTGGCGGGCAGGGACCGCCGCGCCGCGTGAACGCGCCCACCGTCAGCGTCATCATGGCGGCGTATAACGGCGCCGCGCTGATCGGGGAGACGCTGGAGAGCCTCGCCGCCCAGACGCTGGGCGATTTCGAGGCGATCGTCGTCGATGACTGTTCTACCGACGACACGCTCGCAATGCTGCGCGCATGGCCGGATGCGCGCGTCCGCGTGATCGCGCTGGCGGAAAATGGTGGCCCGGTCCGCGCCCGCAACCGCGCCTTCGCCGAGGCACGCGGACGCTATGTCGCGGCGCTGGATCAGGACGATCTGTGCCGCCCGGAACGCTTCGCACGGCAGGTCGCCTATCTGGACGCGCATCCCGAGGTGGCGCTCGTCGGCAGCGATACGGCGGTGCTGAGAGACGGCGCGATCCGCGCGCCGCGTCACCCGGCCAATACCACGGCGCGGCTGACGGAATGGTTGCTGCGGATCGAGAATCCGCTTGTCTGGTCATCGGTGATGATCCGCGCCCAGATCGCGCGCGGGCTGGAGCCGTTCACCCGGCCCGAACTGCTCTATGCCGAGGACTTCGACCTCTATCACCGGATCGCGCGGCTGGGCCGGGTGGCGCGGATCGATGCCGATCTGCTGATCTATCGCCAGCATGGCGGCGGCGCCTCGCAGCGCTTCGTCGATACGATGAGCGCCAGTGCGACACGCGTGCTGGCGGATTCCTATGCCGAGCTGTTCGGTGATGGCGCGCACGACGCCGCCGCGCTGGTCGTGTCCAATCTGATGGGCCGCGCGCCCCCGCCGGATCGAGCAACGCTTCGCCGGCTGGGTGAAGTGATGGTCGCGCTGCAACAGGATTTCCTGGCGCGCCATGCGTGCGACGCGCAGGATATCCGCCTGATCCGCTGGGAAACGGCGCGGCGGTGGGCGGCGGTGGCGCGCGCGGGCCTGCGCGCGGGATCGTTGACTTTGGGCGACGCGCTGAGCGTGCGGCCGCCGCATCTTGGGCTTGGCTATGCCGGGTTCGAGGAGCTGGTCGTCTCCCGCTTCGTCGGCGGCGTGCGGCGGCTGCGTCAGACCTTCGCGGCGTAGATCATCCGGCCGGGGCCGAGCCGCTCGAACACCTCGGCAAGCTCATTCTCGCCCACGGCGAAGCATCCCTGGCTGCGCCCGAGCATCCCGCGCGCCCGGATCATCTCCGCATTGGCATACCATGCCCCATGCACGACGATCGCGCGGACGAGCGCATTGTCGTTGGTGGGGTCAAGCCCGATCAGCCGCTGTGACCGGCCGTGCTTCCCGTTATAATAATCGGTGGCGAGAAAAGCGCCCTCTGAGGATGCGTTCGAGCCGCCCTCATTCGAAAAGCGGTGCACGAAGCCGGTATGCGCCGGATCTGACCCGCTGCCATGCGCCACAAGCTTCGAAATGGTGGCGCCGCTGGCGATATCGACAAAATGGAAGCGTGGCTGGGCGGAAGGGGCGTTGAAATCGACGATTGCGATCCTGTCGCGCTGCACCCGGTCGCCGTGGCGCTCTAGCGCGGCCAGCGCGCGGCGCATCAGTTCAGGCCTCACCGCGCGGGGCGCGGCGAACGGCGTCGACGCGGCGAGCGCGCCTTTTGGCAGGACGGCCCCGATTGCCGCAAGGCCACCGGCTTTCAGCAATCCGCGACGTGACTGCATCGCGCGGTCGATAAAGTTCATCGCTCGGTCAAATCCCCATGCCCGCGCCTTTCATCATAGTGAGCGTGGCGGGCGATTTCATTACCCGGCGCCTCGATCTGGCGCGTTCTTTGCTTCGTTTGTCGCGCAACGGCGGCCACCCGGGCCTTTCCTTTTGGCGCCATGACCACGACAATGGCGAAAAATACAGGAGAGGAATCACGATGCGTTCACCGATCTGCGCGATGCTGGGCATCGATTTTCCGCTGCTTGCTTTCAGCCATTGCCGCGATGTCGTGGCAGCAGTCAGCCGCGCGGGCGGCTTTGGCGTGCTCGGCGCGACGGCGCATACACTGGAAAGCCTTGAGGCCGAACTTGCGTGGATCGACGCGCATGTCGACGGAAAACCCTATGGGCTGGACGTGCTGATACCGGAAAATCTCGTCACCGGCGGCGCGAAGGGGCTGACCCGCGCGTCGATCGCGGCGCAGGTGCCGGAGGCGCATCGCGCGTTCGTCCGCGATCTCGCGGGACGGCATCACCTCACGCTCCCGGAAGAGCGCGCGGACAGCACCGCGCCCGCGCCGTTCGATCCCAATGTCGCGCTGGAAATGCTGGAGATCGCCTTTCGTCATCCGATCAGGCTGATCGCCAACGCGCTCGGCGTGCCGCCCAGGGCGATGATCGAAATGGGGCGCGCCCATAACGTGCCGGTGGCGGCGCTGGTGGGGGCGAAGGAACATGCGCTGCGCCAGGTTGCGGCCGGCGTCGATATCATCGTGGCGCAGGGGGGCGAGGCGGGCGGCCATTGCGGCGAGGTTTCCACGATGGTGCTGATCCCGGAAGTGGTGCGCGCGCTCGATCGGGCGGGGCATGGCGACGTGCCCGTCCTTGCGGCGGGCGGGATCATGACCGGCGGGCAGATGGCGGCGGCGATGGCGATGGGGGCGGCGGGCGCATGGACGGGATCGGTGTGGCTCGCCACGCCGGAAAGCGAGTGTTCCGACGTGTTTCGTGACAAGATGGTGGCCGCCAGTTCGCGCGATACCGTGCGCTCCAAGGGGCGCACCGGAAAGCCCTCGCGCCAGCTTCGCTCGGCATGGACCGATGCGTGGGAAGCGCCGGATTCGCCCGGTGCGCTGCCGATGCCGTTCCAGTCGATCATCAGCGAACCCGCGATCCGCGCGGCCGATCTTGCGGCGGAAAAGGGCGATGCTGCCGCGCGGGAACTCGTCACCTATTTCGTCGGACAGGGCGTCGGCCTTGTCGAGCAGGTGCGCGGCGCGGGCCAGGTCGTGCAGGACTTCAAGCTGGATTTCGCCGAGGCGCTGGAGCGCATGGAAGCGCTGGTCGCGGACTGAGGGAGACTGATCGAAGAGGCGCGCGCATGGGGGGATGGTGGCGTCCCCACCTTTTGTTCATGGACGGGTGGCGATCGGCGGCAAACGCAGGCCGTTCATTCCGCGATTCAATCGACGCGGCAATCGCGCTAAGGGGGGCGCATGTCGTTGCTTACCCTCTTCGCCGCCGTGGCCATTGCGCCCCAGCCCGCCCCCGCCGAACCCAGGACGATAACCGTCACCGGCCGTGCCACGCTAGACAATGCCTCCGTCCTGCGCGCCGCCAGGGCGTTGAAGGCGGGCGACTATATGTGGGCGCCGCAAACCGCGCCCGCCGGGCCGATCCTGATGGTCGTCAATCTGGAGACGCAGCGCGCGGTGGTCTATCGCAACGGGCTGCCGATCGCGATCACCACCGTCTCCTCCGGCAAGGCGGGGCATGAAACGCCGACCGGCATCTTCACCGTGCTGCAGAAGGAGAAGGTGCACCATTCCAATCTCTACAACAGCGCGCCCATGCCGTTCATGCAGCGGCTGACGTGGGACGGCGTCGCCCTTCATGCCGGCGCATTGCCGGGCCACGCGGCGTCGCATGGATGCATCCGGCTGCCGCCCAAATTCGCCGAGATGCTCTATGGCGCTACCCCGCTGGGGATGACCGTGGTGGTGACCAAACGCGAATCGCTCCCCGCCGTCGTCCCGGCCGCCGATGTGATCGCCGCCGCCGCCAATGGCGGGCAGGCGATACCCGGCGCGCGCGACTTCTGGGAGCCGGCGCGCGCTCCCACCGGCCCCGTCTCGATCGTCGTCAGCACCACGGATCGCGCCCTGTTCGTCATCCGCGGCGGACGGATCATCGGGCGCGCGTCGGTGGGTGTGAACCGCCAGATCGATCATCCCTATCTCTATTCGCTCCAGACCACGGAGGCTTCCGGCGCGCGCAAATGGACGCGGATCGCGCTGCCCGGTCAGACGCCTGACGAGGAACTGCAACTGGGCGACATCGACATGGCCCCCGCGATCCGGGCCGCGATCGAGAGCGTGCTCGTGCCGGGCGCGACGGTGGTCGTCACGCCGGACGCGCTGACCGACGTGAGCAGCCTGAAGGATTTCGTGATCGGGAAGTGATCGCGCGCTTTTGTTAGACCGCGCGCACCTCGGTCACTTCAGGCACGTAATATTTCAGCAGTTGCTCGATGCCGTTCTTCAGCGTCGCGGTGGACGAGGGGCAACCGGAGCACGCGCCCTGCATCTTGAGATAGACCTTGCCCTGATCGAACCCGCGATAGACGATATCGCCGCCATCGTTGGCCACGGCCGGGCGGACGCGCGTGTCTATCAGATCGCGAATCTGCGCCACGATGTCGGCGTCGGCAGGGTTATCGACGATCTCCTCCTCGGCCGCCGGGACCGAGAAATCGGCGGACGGGCCGCGGAACAGCGGCATCTGTGCGGTGAAGTGGTCGAGCAGGATCGCCAGCACATCGGGCTTTAGCCCGTGCCATTCGACGCCCGGCGCAGCCGTTACCGAAACGAAATCGCGCCCGAAGAACACGCCCGTAACGTCGCCCAGATCGAACAGCGCAGTCGCGAGCGGAGAGGCTTCCGCCTCTTCCGGCGTCGCGAAGTCGCGCGTGCCGTTGTCCATCACGGCGCGGCCGGGAATGAACTTGAGTGTCGCGGGGTTTGGCGTGGCTTCGGTTTCGATCAGCATGCCGCCCATGTGGCGGTCCGCGAGGCGGGGATCAAGGTGCGTCGCATTCGACGCCCGCTTCACACGTCCAGCTGCTTGACCGCCGCGTTCCACGTCTGGATGTTGTCGCGCGCCTCCTGGACGAAGGGAGAGCGGCGGACGATGCGCAGGAACGTGTCGGCGATCCACTTGCCCGGGTTGCGCAGCGGGCGCTCGAACTGGATCAGCAGAACCACCCGGGTGCCTTCGGTGTCGTTCCACACCTCATGCTGATAGGTATCGTCGAACACCAGCGTCTGCCCCTCGGACCAGCGCACGATCCGGTCGTGGACGCGCATCCGCACGTCGCCGTCGCGGGGCACGACCAGCCCGAGATGGCAGGTGATCAGCCCCTTCGTGACGCCGCGATGATCGGGAATGTGCGTACCCGGCGCGAGGATCGAGAAAAAGGCGGAGTTCAGCCCCGGGATCTGCTCCACCAGAGCGGCCGTCCGGGGGCAGCGATCCGCATTCTCATCGATGCGATAGCCGTAACCCCAGATGAAGAAGGAGCGCCATTTGTCGACTTCGGCGATCGCCCGGTGATCGGGCGAGATGGTCGACAGGCTCGGGGCGGCATTGCCGCGCAGCGCGACCGTCATCGCCTCGTCGCGGATCGCCTGCCAGTTCTCGCGCAGCATCTGCGTCCAGGCGAAATCGCGCACGTCGAGCACCGGCGCGTTCGAAACCAGCGAGGATGTGGCGATCAGCCGGTCGAACAACCCGCGAAAATGTTTGCCGAGCGAGATGATGAGCGGCCGCCCGCGCTCCGCGCGCATCGCGCTGCCGGGGGAGGGGGCGCCGGAAATAACGTTGAGATCGGGCACCATTATCGCGCCGGCGGCCAGCCTGCCCGAATTATGCCCCATTGCAGTGTTCGCGTGCCTTACGTCGAGATCCACGTCGTACCAGTCCAGTCCTTGCGTTTTCCGGGCCCCTGCCGGCAGGGAAACGCCGCGCCGCTGCAAACGGGTCCGCAGCCTCTTTGCCGGTTGCTACCCGCGGTTCGGGTCCAAAACATGGCGTGAAAGGGGAAATACGAAGTTATCGCCGGCGGCGTTGCCGTTCGGCCTGCGCCTTCGTACAAGCGGCATATGTCGTTCATTCTGCGTGCGGTGGCGACGCCGCTGGTCGCCCTCGCCCTTGTCGCCAACGCCGCTGCCCCGGCGCCGGCCGCCCCCCGCAAGAAGCAGGCGGCTGCCGCGCCCGCCGCCACGCCCGCGCCGGTCACGGTGGATACCAGGCCGTGGCTGTTCGAGCGATCGGATATCCCACCCGATCCGCAATGGCATTTCGGCAAGCTCTCCACCGGGCTGCGCTATGCCGTGCGCAAGAACGGCGTGCCGCCGGGGCAGGTGGCGGTGCGCGTGCGGATCGACGCGGGCTCGCTCAACGAGCGCGATTCGGAACAGGGCTTCGCCCATCTGATCGAGCATCTTTCATTCCGCGGCTCGAAATATGTGCCCGACGGCGAGACGAAGCGCGTGTGGCAGCGGCTGGGCGCAACGTTTGGCTCGGATTCGAACGCCCAGACCACGCCGACGCAGACGGTCTACAAGCTCGATCTGCCGGCGGCGACGCCCGACACGCTGGACGAAAGCCTCAAGATATTCGCGGGCATGATGGCAGAGCCCGCGATCAACGATAAGGGGCTCGCCGCCGAGCGGCCCGCCGTGCTGGCCGAGCAGCGCGAGGCGCCGGGGCCGCAGGTGCGCTGGTCCGACGCGATGCGCGGCCTGTTCTTCGCGCACCAGCCGCTGGCGGATCGCTCGCCGATCGGCTCGATCAAGACGCTTGAGGCTGCCACACCCGCGACGATCCAGGCATTCCATGATCGCTGGTATCGCCCCGCGCGCGTGGTGGTCATCATTTCCGGCGATATCGATCCGGCGGTGGCGGCGAAGCTGATCGTCAAGAATTTCGGGGACTGGCGCGGCAAGGGGCCTGATCCCGCCGACACGAATTTCGGCACGCCCGATCCGCGAGCGCCCGAAACCGCGACGATCGCGGAGCCGGCGCTGCCGCCGGTCGTCGCGATGGCGGTGGTGCGGCCGTGGATCGCGCGCGACGATACGATCATCTTCAACCAGAAGCGCTTCATCGATTTCCTCGCGGTGCGCGTCATCAATCGCCGGCTCGAAACGCGCGCGCGGGCGGGCGGAAGCTTTCTGCAGGCCTCGGTCAGCCTCGATGACGTTTCGCGATCAGCCAACGTGACCTTCACCAACATCCTGCCGCTCGGTGATGACTGGCACGCCGCGCTGAAGGACGTGCGCGCGGTAATCGCGGATGCGATGGCAACCGCGCCGACCCAGGCCGAGATCGAGCGCGAATATGCCGAGTTCGACGCGGCGCTGCGCAACGATGTCGGCACCGCGCGTGTGGAGGCGGGCGCCAAGCAGGCCGATGACATGGTAGGCGCGCTCGACATCCGGGAGACGGTGGCAGGGCCGCAAGCGTCGTATGACATTCTCAAGCAGGCGCATGACAAGGGCATGTTCACGCCCGACGCCCTGCTCGATGCGACCCGCCGGATCTTCGCGGGAGTGGCCACGCGCGCGATCGTCAACACGCGCACCGCCGATGGCGCGACGCCCGCCGCGCTGGCCGCCGCGCTGAAGGAGGATGTGTCCGGGCTGGTCGGCAGCCGCAAGGATCAGGCGAACATCGATTTCTCGCGGCTGCCGAAGCTCGGCAAGCCGGGCAAGGTGAAATCGCGCGCGCCCGCCGGCAGTCCCGGGCTGGAGAAGATCGTCTTCAGCAACGGCGTGCGCCTGCTGCTCTATGCCAACTCGTCGGAGACGGGGCGCGTGTACCTGCGTGTCCGGTTCGAGCGCGGCTATTCGACCTTGCCCGCCAGAACGCCCACCCCTGCGTGGGCGGGGGACATGGCGCTCGCACCTGCGGGAATCGGTGATCTCGATCAGGGTGATCTTGATGCGCTGACCAACGGACGACGCATCGGCATGGATCTCGACATCGCCGAGGATGCTTTCATGTTCAACGCGATGTCCACGCCGGGGGATTATGCCGACAATCTGCTGCTGCTGGCCGACAAGCTCGCCTTCCCCCGCTGGGACGCCGCGCCGGTCACACGCGCCAAGGCGGCGATGCTGGCCGGCTATCCCGGGCTGGATTCCTCGCCCGACGGCGTGCTCAGCCGCGATCTGGAGCGGCTGATCCGCGATGGCGACGTGCGCTGGGGCACGCCCGCGCAGACGGAGGTGCAGGCGCTGACGCCCGAAAACTTCCGTGCCTTCTGGGAGCCGATGATGGCGCGCGGGCCGATCGAGGTCGACGTCTTCGGCGACGTGAAGGCGGATGAGGCGATCGCCGCCGTGGCGCGGACGTTCGGCGCGCTCAAGAAGCGCAAGCCCGATGCCACACCCGTCGTGCCGGTGGCCTTCCCCGCGCACAACGACAAGCCCGTGGTGCTCACCCACGGCGGGCCCGATACGCAAGCGGCGGCAGTCATCGCCTGGCCGACCGGCGGCGGCGCAGCCGACCATGCCGAAATGCGACGGCTCGACATCCTGTCGTCGGTGTTCGCGGACCGGCTGTTCGATCGGCTGCGCTCGGTGGCGGGCGCAAGCTACAGCCCGTCGGCGTCGAGCCAGTGGCCGCTCGGCATGGCCACGGGCGGGCGGATCATCGCCGTCGGGCAGGTGCAGCCCGACAAGGTCGATCTGTTCTTCAAGCTGAGCCGCGAGATCGCCGCGGAGCTGGCCGCCAAGCCGATCGATGCGGATGAACTGCGGCGCACCGTGGTGCCGACACTTCAGTATCTCGCGCGCGCTTCGTCCGGGAACCAGTTCTGGCTGATCCAGGCGAGCGGCGGCACCTACGATCCCGCGCGGCTGGAGGCGCTGGGGACGATGGTCAACGATCTCGCCGCGATCACGCCCGAGACATTGCAGGCGACGGCGGCAAAATATCTCCGCCCCGAGAAGGACTGGACGCTCACGGTGCTGCCGCGCGGCAAGGGCGCCGCCCCCGCCGGGCGATAGCGAAAGACGGCAGGCGGCCGGCGCGCGCCGGCCGCCTCCAGCTTCCTAGCGGTAGAGCGCTTCCAGCCGATCGCCATAGACCTGTTTCAGCACGTGGCGGCGGATCTTCAGGCTCGGCGTCAACTGCTCGTTCTCGATGGCGAACGGCTCGTCGGCGACGATGAAGCGGCGGATGCGCTCGATCACCGACAATTCCGTGTTGGTGCGATCCACCGCATCGCTCAGCGCGGCGCGATACGCGGTGTTTTCCGCCAGTGCGGACGGGCTGTCAGCCACGCCGTTCGCCGCGCACCATTCCTGCGTCCATTCAGGATCGGGCACGATCACCGCGACCATATGCGGCTTGCGATCCCCGGCGATCATCGCCTGCATGATCTCCGGCTGCAGCGTGAGCAGCCCTTCGACCTTTTGCGGCGCGACATTGTCGCCCTTGTCGTTGATGATCAGATCCTTCTTGCGATCGGTGATCCTGATCCGCCCGCGCTCGTCGATCTCGCCGATGTCGCCGGTGTGGAGCCAGCCGTCGCGCAGCACGCGCGCGGTTTCCGCCTCGTTGCGCCAATAGCCGTGCATCACCAGCTCGCCGCGCACCAGTATCTCGCCATCCTCGGCGATCACCACTTCGGTATTGGGCATCGGCGGGCCGACGGTATCCATCTTGAGACCGGCGGCGGGGCGATTGCACGAGATCACCGGCGCGGCCTCCGTCTGGCCGTAGCCTTGCAGGAAGGTGACGCCGAGCGACTGGAAGAACACCCCCACTTCGGGCGTCAGCGGTGCGCCCCCCGACACCATCGCCTTCATCCGGCCACCGAATTTCTTGCCGATCCGCGGCTTGAACAACGCATCCACCAGCAGCGCCTTCGGCCGATCGGCCAGCTTCATCCGGTGCTCATAGCGCTTGGCGCCGACATCCAGCGCCATGCCGAGCAGCTTCTGGCTCATCCCGCCCTGTTTCTCCACCGCCTTTGATATGCGCGTGCGCAACACCTCGAACAGCCGCGGCACGACCACCATGATCGTCGGGCGCACCTCCTCCATGTTCGAGGCGAGCTTCTCCAGCCCCTCGGCATAATAGATCTGCCCACCCACACCGATCGGGAAATGCTGTCCGCCGGTGTGTTCATAGGCATGGGAGAGCGGAAGGAAGGACAGGAACACCTCGTCGCCCCAGCCGAAATCCTCGGCGATGATCTGCGTGCACCCGGCGACATTGTGCAGGATCGCGCCGTGATGCTGCATCACGCCGCGGGGCGCGCCGCCGGTGCCGGACGTGTAGATGATGCAGGCCAGATCCTCGCGCTGGAATGTCGCCTCGGCGGCGGCCTTCGCAGGGTCTGCTGGATGGCTGGCGATCAACTCATGCCAATCCAGGCATTCGATGCCGGACTGGCGAATGCGCGGCTTGTCGATCCCGATGACGATCTCGGCGTGGGTGGTGCGCACCACGGCGCGCATCACCACATCGGCCAGCTTCTGGCTGGAGACGATCACCGCGCGCGCGCCGGAATTTTCGATGATATGGGCGTGATCGCGCTCGGTATTGGTGGTGTAGGTGGGCACCGTGATGCAGCCGGCGGCCATGATCGCGAGATCGGATAGGCACCATTCCGGGCGGTTCTCGCTGACGAGCATCACGCGGTCGCCGGGCCGCAGGCCCGATGCCTTCAATGCGGCGGCGAGGCTTGCGACCTGCCGCGCGGCCTCCGCCCAGCTTGTCGACTGCCACGCGCCGTCGCGTTTCGCCCACAGGAACGGCGCATCGCCCTTCTCGGCGGCGCGGGTGAAGAACATGGTGACGAGATTGGGGAAATGTTCGAGCGTTCGCATATCCTCTCCCGGATGCCCGATTACAGGCTCCTTGTCTTGTTCCACGAGCTTAGAAGCGATCGCCACGTGAGGCCACCCGTCGTGGACGGCCGCGGCATCGCCCGTTAACGAATGCGGGAAATGAACGGGTCGCAGGGAGCCTTGGAATGAAGCTGACAAGAACGCTGCTCGCCACGATCGCCGCCGCCGCGCTCGGATCGTGCGCGGCCGTGCCCGCCGCGCGGCCGCGTGATGTCGCGCGGCCGGCGACGACCGCGCAGGTCTTCGTCGCGGCGGCCAATCCGCTGGCGGCGGAGACGGGAATGGCGGTGTTGCGGCGCGGGGGCAGCGCGGTGGACGCGGCGATCGCGGTGCAGGCGATGCTGTCGCTGGTCGAGCCGCAGAGTTCGGGCGTCGGCGGCGGTGGCTTCATGACCTATTACGATGGCGGAACGCGTCGCGTGACGATCTACGACGGTCGCGAGACGGCGCCCGCCGGGGCGACACCGGATATGTTCCTTGACGACAATGGCAGGCCGCTGCCGTTCGCCACTGCGGTGTTGAGCGGTCGCGCCACCGGGGTTCCCGGCGCGATGAAGATGCTGGCGCTCGCTCACGAGCGGCATGGCGCGCTGCCGTGGCGCGATCTGTTCGGCGATGCGGAGCGGACGGCGCGTGACGGATTCATCGTGTCGCCGCGGCTCGGGCGGTTCCTCGCCAGCGCGATGTTCCCGCAGTCTTCGGCGCCCGACGTGCTGGCCTATTTCGCGCGGCCCGGCGGCGGCCTGCTCCATGCCGGAGACCGTCTGCATAATCCGGCCTATGCCGATTTCCTGCGCCGGCTCGCAGCGGAGGGACCGGCGGCGCTCTATGCCGGGCGGACAGCGCGGGCGATCGTCGATCGCGTTCACGCGGGCGAGCATCCGGGCGCCATGACGCTAGCTGATCTAGCCGGTTATCGTCCGCTCGTGCGCGAAGCGCTGTGCGGCCCGTATCGCGTCTATCTCGTATGCGTGCCGCCGCCCCCGTCTAGCGGGGTGGGGTTGCTGCAGCTGCTTACGCTGCTGAGCAATACCGATATCGCCAGGCGCGGCCCGTCCGATCCAAAGGCATGGTTCCAGTTCGCGGAGGCGAGCCGGCTGATGTACGCCGATCGCGACCGGTATGTCGGGGATCCGGCGTTCGTGGCCGTACCGGTCACAGGGATGCTCGACCGCGCCTATGTCGCGGGCCGGGCAAAGCTGATCGGCGAGCGTGCCGGGCCGGCACCGGCGGCGGGCAATCCGCCCGGTGCAAATGCGGACGCCGGCGCGGACCGGACGCTGGAGCCGACCGGCACGTCACATTTCGTGATCGGGGATGCGCGGGGCAACGTGGTGTCCATGACGACGACCGTCGAATCGATCTTCGGGTCGGGGCGGATGGTCGACGGCTTTTTCCTCAACAACCAGATGACCGATTTTTCGTTCAGCCCGCGCGATGCGACCGGTCGCCCGGCTGCCAACGCCGTCGCCGCGGGGAAGCGCCCGCGTTCCTCGATGACGCCGCTCGTCCTGCTTGACGAGAAGCGCGACTTCGCCGGTGCGCTGGGCTCGGCCGGCGGCAACGCGATCCTCGCCTATGTCGGCAAGGCGATGGTCGCGTCGATCGACTGGGGAATGCCGATGCAGGAGGCGCTTGCGCTGCCGAACCTCGTCGCGCGAGGCGAGGTGTTCAATGGCGAGGTCGATAAATTCCCGCCGGCGGTGCTGGCGGGCCTTGCGGCACGCGGCATCGTGGTGAGGCCGGGCCAGGGCGAGGACTCGGGCCTGCAGGGTGTCATCGTGCGCGGGGGAAAAATAGACGGCGGCTATGATCCGCGCCGGGAGGGTCGCGTCCTCGTTGCCTCGATGCCGACGAAGCGGCTGAATCAATGAAGGAATTGTAAGAAATACTGGGAGGAAGGCTGCGGTGTCGCCGCTAATTGTATGAAAGTGCATCAAGATATGTCGAATCCATCCAATACTTTTTGGGGGCAAAAGTATCTAAAGATGGCGCGACCCGAAGAGCTTCTGGCAACAGGGGTTCTCAACTGAATGGCCCGGCTGCTCACGCGGCCGGGCCACTTTTATTCTTTGCGATCACGCGTTAATATCATGCGATAAACGGGGCGCGTAAACGTGGCTGATATTACGCTGGACTATGTGGTGCCAGCCGAGGATCTTCGGCCGTATGTCACGCTGTTCTATCGTTTTCGCGCCGATATCCCGCTTTTCGAGGATGTGGAACGCGCCGATCATGCACAGCTAAGGTTTCGATTGTCGGGGCGCGAGGCATCCTACGTGTTTCCCGATGGCAGCATACAGGCGGTTGGCGAAGTCCATATCGTCGGCCCCACCAGCGGCGCGATGCGGACCCGGGCCGATGGGCCGCTGGATGTGATCGGAATGGGCATCCAGCCTGCCGGCTGGGCGGCGCTGCTGGGGATCGATGCCTCGACCATGCTGAATCGCGCGCTCGATGGGGAGGCGTTCTTCGGTTCGGCGGTGCGGCGCGTAAGCGATCGCATGCGGGCGGCGCACTCTACCGAAGACAAGGTGGCCGTAGCCGCAGCGTTCGTGCGCGCGTCGATCGATCGCTCGGATACCGGCGCGTTGACCTTTGCACGGCAGATCGACGCGTGGCTCGCGGGCAGCCCGTCACCGAATGTCTGCGAGCTGCTTGAGGCGACCGGCCTCTCGCGCCGGCAGGTGGAGCGGCGCTGCAACGCGCTGTATGGCGGCCCGCCGAAACTGCTGGCGCGCAAATATCGCGCGCTTCGCGCGGCGGTGGCGCTGGCGAACGGCACGTCAACCCTCGACGAACTGATCTCGGAAGGCTTCTACGATCAGTCGCACCTTATCCGGGAAATCAAGCAATTCGCCGGGCTGACGCCCGGCCAGCTTCGCACCGAGCCCAACCATCTGGCGCAACTCACCATGTCGCAGCGGCTCGCGCTTGGTGGCCAGGTGCATTCAATCATCTCGAATACGTGATCGTCCCGGCGACCGTGCGCGACGGTGCTTGATTTCGCGCCGAAACGCGACCATCTGCCAATCGGAATGAATCGATCCGATTGACCTGAACATGCGCCTTTCGAGCCTAGCCGATTATGCGGTCGTGATGATGTCCGCCGCCGCGCGCCATTGCGGCGGGGCCGGGCGGCTGAATGCCACGGTTCTGGCCGAGGAAACGGGTGTGCCGCTGCCCACCGCGCAGAAGCTCGTCAGCCGCCTGTCCGCCGCCGGCCTGATCGAAAGCGCGCGTGGGACCGGCGGCGGCTTTCGCCTCGCCCGTCCGCCGGCGACGATCAGCCTGATGGATATCATCGAGGCGGTTGAGGGCCCGATCGCGCTCACCGCCTGTGTCGACGTCGGCGATCATGATTGCGCCATCGAAGGGAATTGTCGCGTGAAGCCGCATTGGAATGTCGTGAACAACGCGGTGCGCGGCGCGCTCGCCGGGGTGACGCTGGCGAGCCTCGCCGGCGCGCCGGCGCCGGTCTCGCGCCAGGAGGTGATGGCATAATGGCTACGAAGAACGCCGAGGCGCTCGCGGCCGTCTCCAAGAAGTACGAATGGGGCTTCGCGACCGAGATCGAACAGGATTTCGCGCCGAAGGGCCTGTCCGAGGATATCGTGCGCTATATCTCCGCCAAGAAGGGCGAGCCGCAGTGGATGCTCGACTGGCGGCTGAAGGCTTATGCCAAGTGGCTGGAGATGGATGCGCCGGACTGGGCCAAGCTCAATATCCCGCCGATCGATTATCAGGACGCTTATTACTACGCAGAGCCGAAGCAGAAGAAGACGATCAGCTCGCTCGACGAACTCGATCCCGAAATCCGTCGCACCTATGAAAAGCTCGGCATTCCGATCGAGGAGCAGAAAGTGCTCGCCGGGGTCGAGGGGGCGCGCAAAATCGCGGTGGACGCTGTGTTCGACAGTGTTTCCGTCGCCACGACCTTCCGCGAGGAACTGAAGGCGGCGGGCGTGATCTTCCTGTCGATCAGCGAGGCGGTGCGCGAATATCCCGACCTCGTGAAGAAATGGCTGGGCAAGGTGGTGCCGCAGCATGACAATTATTTCGCGACGCTCAACAGCGCGGTCTTTTCCGACGGCACCTTCGTCTACATCCCGGAGGGCGTGCGGTGCCCGATGGAGCTATCCACCTATTTCCGGATCAATGCGGAGAATACCGGCCAG
This sequence comes from Sphingomonas sp. 3P27F8, assembly GCF_005502745.1. Lineage (GTDB taxonomy): Bacteria > Pseudomonadota > Alphaproteobacteria > Sphingomonadales > Sphingomonadaceae > Sphingomonas. Next base: position 2,491 of record NZ_SCNL01000006.1, on the reverse strand, counting down.
TTCGAGCGGACGCTGATCGTCGCGGACAAGGGGGCGTATGTCTCCTATCTCGAGGGCTGTACCGCGCCGATGCGCGACGAGAACCAGCTTCATGCCGCGGTGGTCGAGCTGGTCGCGCTCGACGATGCCGAGATCAAATATTCCACCGTGCAGAACTGGTATCCCGGCGACGAGAACGGCGTCGGCGGCATCTATAATTTCGTCACCAAGCGCGCGCTCTGCCAGGGACGGAACAGCAAGGTTAGCTGGACGCAGGTTGAGACCGGCTCCGCGATCACCTGGAAATATCCAAGCTGCGTGCTGGCGGGCGAGAACAGCGTGGGCGAATTCTATTCGGTTGCGGTGACGAACAACCGCCAGCAGGCGGATACCGGCACCAAGATGATCCACCTCGGCAAGGGATCGCGTTCCACGATCGTGTCGAAGGGGATCAGTGCGGGGCACAGCGACAATACCTATCGCGGGCTCGTGCGCGTGGCGGCGACGGCGGAGGGGGTCCGCAACTTCACGCAATGCGACAGCCTGTTGCTCGGCGATCAGTGCGGGGCGCATACCGTGCCCTATATCGAGGTGAAAAACCCGAGCGCGCAGATCGAGCATGAGGCGACCACAAGCAAGATCAGCGACGACCAGCTTTTTTACGCGATGTCGCGCGGGCTGGATCAGGAAGCGGCGGTCGCATTGATCGTCAACGGCTTCGCGCGCGAGGTGCTGCAACAACTCCCCATGGAATTCGCGGTCGAGGCGCAGAAACTGCTGGGGATTTCGCTCGAGGGGAGCGTCGGGTGATTCTCCTCGCCACGATGGTTCTCGCGGCAGTTCCCGATGCCGCGGCGACTGCGCAGCGCGATGTGGTCGTGGCCGCGCTGCACAAGCTGCGGATCGCGATGCAGGTGGATGGCGGCAAGGTGAAGGCGTGTCAGGCGCGTGTTTCGAGCGGCGATGCCGAGATCGATCATGCTGCGTGCGAGGCGACCGCCGCCAGTTTCGATCGCGGCGTGACCCAGCCCGAGCCGCTTGCAGATTGTGTTGAAGTGAAAGTCGCCGCGATCGTGCGTGGTCGGGCGGCGCAGTGATCCGGTGGAATACAGGAATTGAAAGAATCCCGAGCCATGCTGAAGATTGAAAACCTCCACGCCGAAATCGACGGCAAGCCGATCCTGAAGGGCCTGTCGCTCGCGGTGAACGCGGGAGAGGTGCATGCGATCATGGGACCTAACGGCGCGGGAAAATCGACGCTCGGCTATGTGCTCGGCGGGCGGCCCGGTTATGAGGTTACCGAAGGTTCCGTGACGTTCGACGGACAGGATTTGCTCGCTCTCGCGCCGCATGAGCGGGCGGCCGCCGGGCTTTTCCTGGGATTTCAGTATCCGGTCGAGATACCCGGCGTGTCGAACGTCCAGTTCCTGCGCGAGAGCCTCAATGCGCAGCGCACCGCGCGCGGCGACAAGCCCTTGTCGGGCGGCGAGTTTCTGAAAGTGGCGCGCGGCGAGGCGGATGCGCTCGGCCTCAATCAGGAGATGCTGAAACGCCCGGTCAACGTCGGTTTTTCCGGTGGCGAGAAGAAGCGCAACGAGATGGTGCAGATGGGGATCATCGATCCCCGCTTCGCGATCCTCGACGAGACGGACAGCGGCCTCGACATCGACGCGCTCCGCGTGGTGGGTGACGGCATCAACCGCATTATGCGCAAGGCCGACAAGGCGGTGCTGCTCATCACGCATTACCAGCGGCTGCTCGATTACGTTCGCCCGGATTTCGTGCATGTGCTTGCCGATGGGCGGATCACCCGTTCGGGCGGCCCGGAGCTGGCACTCGAACTGGAGCGGGAAGGCTATCTCGGCGCGGGCGCGGAGGCGGCGTGATGCTGGCGCTGAAAGCGGTCGCTGCGCGTCAGGCGGTCACGCCGGCAGGCGTCAACCAGCGTAAGCCGGAATTGTTCAAAGGGTTGCAGGCTGCACTGCGGAAGGCGCGGTCATGAGCGTGCTCGATCTTCCCTCCACCCGGGAGGAGGCATGGCGATGGGCCGATCTGGGCGGGCTTGCAGCGGCGAGCGCGCTCGCGCCGATCGCCGCGCCGGACGCTGATTTCCTGGATTTGCCGGGCGCGCGGCTCGTGTTCGTCGATGGCGTGCTCGATGAGGCGCGCAGTGTCCTCGATCGCGTCGCGCTTGTTGACATCGCGCCGTCCGGTCATCCGCTCGGTCGCCGCGCGGCCGGACGTGGCTGGTCGCTGCGCCTTGACGCCGCGGCCGCCGCCGATCCGGTGCAGATCCTGCACATCGCCACCGCCGGCGCGAGCCATCTGCCAGCCGAGGTTTTACTGGCGGACGATGCGGTGGCGGAGGTGGTGGAAACCTTCGTCGGCGCGGGCTGGGCGAATCGCTTCACGCGCACGCGACTGGGCCGGGGGGCGCGGCTGATGCGCGCGGTCAGGTTGCGTCAGCCGGCCGGATTCATTTCGCTGCGCGAGGAAGCGGAGATCGCAGCGG
>NZ_SCNL01000005.1 GCF_005502745.1 Sphingomonas sp. 3P27F8 | reverse complement strand
CCTGTGGCAGGGGGGCGGAGCGGGGGTGTGCTTCGGGATCGCGATCCTCTGTCGCGAAACAAGCGTGCTGCCGCTGCTCGCCTTCGTGCCGATGCTGCTGATCGGGCGGCCGATTCCGCGCCGTGTGCTGATCGCGACGGGGCTTGGCGTCGTGCTCGTGCTCGGCGCGGAGGCGCTGTTTCAATATGCGCTGACGGGCGATCCGTTGCGCCGCTACGCCATCGCCTTCCACCACGACGAGCATATCGACCGCGCCGCCAACCTCGAGGGCAATTTCCTGCTCTGGCCGCCGATCGATCCGCTGCTGGTGCTGCTGGTCAACGACGATTTCGGATTGCTCTTCTGGCTGGCCGGGATCGCGCTGATGCTCGGCGCGACGCGCGGGCTTGGCGAGCCCGCGCGGCAACGGCTTCTCGTGCTGGCGGCGATGGCGGGCGCAAGCTTCCTGCTGGTGGCGGTGCTCTACACCAAGCTGGTGCTCAACCCGCGCTATTTCACGCTGGCGGCGGTTGCCGCCGCGGTGACGGTGGCGATATGGCTGGACCGGCTCTCCGCATCGTGGCGCACCGGGCTGCTCGCCGCGATCATCGGCGGCAATCTGTTGCTGATGAGTGTCGGCAACGCCCACCCGCACTGGGAAATGGAGGTGCTGGTCGATGCGGCGCGCCGTCATCCGCGCGAGATCGTGGCGGGCGCCCCGCATGAAGTGCGACGCGCGCACTATCCGATGGAATTCGCGCACCTCGCCAACCTGCGTTACGCCCCCGCCGCGCCCGGCGGGCTGGTCGTCGTTCCGGCGAGCGCCCGGCCGTCCGGCGTGATCGTGGCGCGCTATCCCTCGCCGCCGACGCGGCTGGGCATGGTGCTGCGGGCGCTGGGGCTGGAGGCGCTCGTCCCCCATGCGATCGCGCGGCGGATGTTTGCGCCCGGCCCCGAAATGCTGCTCGTCCGCACGCAAGGTTGACCGCGCGGCGCTGTCGCGCTTACGCCGCGCGCTTCGATCAAGGAGGCAGCATGCGCGCGTTCATCTTTCCGGGGCAGGGGAGCCAGTCAGTCGGCATGGGCAAGGCGCTCGCCGATGCCAGCGCCCATGCGCGCGAGGTGTTCGAGGAAGTGGACGAGGCGCTTGGCCAGAAACTGTTCCGGCTCATGGCCGAAGGGCCCGCCGACGAACTGACGCTGACCGAGAATGCCCAGCCCGCGATCATGGCCAACGCCATCGCCACGCTGCGCGTGCTGGAACGCGAGGGCGGGGTCTCGCTGGCCGACAAGGCGGATTTCGCCGCCGGCCATTCGCTGGGCGAATATAGCGCATTGTGCGCGGCCGGCACGTTCGACCTTGCCACCACGGCACGGCTGCTCAAGCTGCGCGGACAGGCCATGCAGGCCGCGGTTCCGGTGGGTGAGGGGGCGATGGCCGCGCTGCTCGGCGCCGATCTCGACAAGGCGCAGGCGATCGCCACCGCCGCCGCCGAGGGGCAGGTTTGCACCGTGGCCAATGACAACGATCCCTCGCAGGTCGTCATCAGCGGCCATAAGGACGCGATCGATCGGGCCATAGCCATCGCGAAAGAGCACGGGGCCAAGCGCGCCCTGCTGCTCCCCGTCTCCGCGCCGTTCCACTGCCCGCTGATGCAGCCTGCCGCCGACGCCATGGAAAAGGCGCTTGGCGAGGCGCGGCTGAGCGCCCCGCTGGTGCCGCTCTACTGCAACGTCGATGCCCGCGCGGTGAGCGATGTCGAGACGATCCGCACCGGCCTGGTGCGGCAGGTGACCGGCATGGTCCGCTGGCGCGAATCGGTGCTGGCGATGCAGGAAGCGGGTGTCGGCACATTCATCGAATTCGGCGGCAAGGTGCTCGGCCCGATGGTGAAGCGCATCGCGCCGGACGCCAATGCGATCAGCGTCCTGTCGATGGACGATATCGAAGCGCTGCTCAAGGCGCTGTGATTTTACGGAGATATTGATGTTCGACCTAACAGGCATGACCGCGCTGGTCACCGGCGCCTCGGGCGGGATCGGCTCGGCCATCGCGCAGGCGCTGGCGGCGCAGGGCGCGCGGCTCGCCGTTTCCGGCTCCAATGCCGAAAAGCTCGACGCTTTTCGTGGAAGCCTGGGCGGCGACCATGTAGCGGTGCCGGCCGATCTTTCCGATCCGGCGGCGGTCGATGCGCTGGTGCCCGCCGCCGTGGAGGCGCTGGGCGGGCGGCTCGATATCCTCGTCAACAATGCCGGCATCACGCGCGACAATCTCGCGATGCGGATGAAGGACGAGGAGTGGCAGCAGGTGATCTCGGTCAATCTGGAGGCCGCGTTTCGCCTGATTCGCGCTGCCGCCAGGCCGATGATGAAGCAGCGTTTCGGGCGCGTGATCTCGATCACGTCGGTCGTGGGGCAGACCGGCAATCCCGGCCAGGCGAATTATGCCGCGTCGAAGGCGGGTGTCGTCGGCATGTCCAAGGCGCTCGCGCAGGAACTGGCGAGCCGCAACATCACGGTGAACTGTGTCGCGCCCGGGTTCATCCGATCGGCCATGACCGATGTGTTGCCCGAAGCGCAGAAAACCGCGTTGCTCGGAAGAATTCCGGCGGGCGATCTGGGCACGGGGGAAGACATTGGCGCCGCCGTCGTCTATCTGGCGTCGAAGGAGGCGGGCTATGTGACCGGCCAGACGCTGCATGTTAACGGCGGGATGGCCATGATCTAGCTACGGCGCCGGGCCGCCAATCCCGATGCCCGGCATCAAGCACCGCTTGCCACGAACCGCTAGCCGTTCTAGCTGCGTTCAGGAATCAATAACACCCAACGATATGAGGGCACGAGAATGAGCGAGACCGCCGACCGCGTGAAGAAGATCGTCGTCGAGCATCTCGGCGTCGAAGCCGACAAGGTGACCGAGGATGCAAGCTTCATCGACGATCTCGGTGCCGACAGTCTCGACATCGTCGAGCTGGTGATGGCGTTCGAGGAAGAATTCGGTGTGGAAATCCCCGATGACGCCGCCGAGAAGATCACGACCGTCAAGGACGCGATCACCTATATCGACGAGCACAAGGGCTGAACCGGGGCTGATTATCCAGACCCGACTGTCCTGATCGCCCTGAGCTTGTCGAAGGGCTGCCCTTCACCGGCGACGGAGAATTGGCAGGACAGGGTTTCGACAGGCTCAGCCCCACACGGGCTGGGCCTGTTGTCATTTTTCGGAGAGTTGCAATGCGTCGTGTCGTCGTCACCGGTCTTGGCCTCGTCACCCCGCTGGGGGCCGATGTCGAAACGGCCTGGGCCAATATCATCGCTGCCCGCTCGGGCGCAGGGCTCATCACCCGTTTCGACGCGTCGGATCAGAAATGCCGCATCGCCTGCGAGGTGAAGCCGGCCGATCACGAATATGGCTTCGATCCCTCGAAGCGCGTCGATCACAAGATCCAGCGGCAGGTCGATCCGTTCATCATCTACGGCATCGACGCCGCCGGCCAGGCGCTGGAAGACGCCGGCCTCACCGAGATGAGCGAGGCGGAGCGGTTTCGCGCCGGCTGCTCGATCGGCGCAGGCATCGGTGGGCTGCCCGGCATCGCCAGCGAATCGCTGGTGTGCGAGAACAAGGGGCCGACCCGCGTTTCACCGCATTTCGTGCACGGCCGGCTCATCAACCTGATCTCCGGCCAGGTTTCGATCAAATACGGGCTGATGGGGCCGAATCATGCGGTGGTGACCGCCTGCTCCACCGGCGCGCATTCGATCGGCGACGCCGCGCGGATGATCGCGATGGACGATGCAGACGTAATGCTCGCGGGCGGCGCGGAAGGCGCGATCTGCCCGCTGGGCATCGCCGGCTTCGCGCAGGCCAAGGCGCTTTCCATGCGCAACGACGAGCCGGAAAGGGCCAGCCGCCCCTATGACCGCGACCGCGACGGCTTCGTCATGGGCGAGGGCGCCGGCGTCGTCGTGCTGGAGGAATATGAGCGGGCCAAGGCGCGCGGCGCGAAGATCTATGCCGAGGTGATCGGCTATGGCCTTTCGGGCGATGCCTATCACGTCACCGCACCGCATCCCGAAGGGTCTGGCGCATTCCGCTCGATGGAGATGGCGATGCGCAAGAGCGGCCTCGCGCTGGCCGACATCGATTATATCAACGCCCACGGCACCTCCACCCCGCTCGGCGACGAGCTGGAGCTGGGCGCGGTCCGCCGCCTGTTCGGCGATGCGATCGGGGGGCTTTCGATGTCCTCCACCAAATCCGCGATCGGGCATCTGCTCGGCGGCGCGGGCGCGGTCGAATCGATCTTCTGCATCCTCGCGCTGCGCGACCAGATCGTGCCGCCGACGCTGAACCTCGACAATCCGAGCGAGAATTGCGTGGGCGTCGATCTCGTCCCGCATGTCGCCAAGAAGCGGCAGGTGCGCGCGGTGCTGAACAATTCGTTCGGCTTCGGCGGCACCAACGCGTCGCTGGTGATGAAGGCCGTCTGATTGCGATCGGCGCGGGTGCGATAGCGACATGAAAAGGCTTGGCTGCTCCGCTTTGCTGCTTGCCCTGCTGGGCATTGCCGTGCTCGGCTGGCTGGCGCACGACTGGAGCGGCGCCGGGCCGGCGGCTAAGCCGGTCGCGGTGATCGTGCCGGAGGGCGCCTCGCTCGCCCGCGCGGCGACCGAACTGCAAAAGGCCGGCGCGATCCGGTCTGCCTCGCGCTTCCGCGTCTATGCGCGGGTGTTCGGCGATGGGCAGCCGATCAAGGCGGGTGAATATGCGATCCCGGCCGGCGCGAGCGCATCGGACGTGCTGGGGCTGTTGCAACAGGGCAAGGTGCGCCAGCGGCTCGTTCCCGTGCCTGAAGGCTATCCGTCGATCCTGGTGCACGAAGCGCTGATGAAGGCCGACGGGCTGGTGGGCGATGTGCCGGTGCCGGCGGAAGGCTCGATCCTGCCGGACAGCTACGCCTATCAGAAGGGCGATACCCGCGCGTCGGTCGTCGCGCGGATGCAGAAAGCGATGCGGGACTATCTCGCTGTCGCCTGGAAACGTCGCAAGCCCGGGATCGCCGTCACGACGCCGCAGCAGGCGATCGTCCTCGCCTCAATCGTCGAGAAGGAAACGGGCAAACCCGGCGAGCGACGCGAAGTCGCCGCCGTCTATGCCAACCGGCTGAAGCGCGGCATGCCGCTACAGGCCGATCCGACGGTGATCTATCCGATCACCAAGGGAAAACCGCTCGGCCGCCGCATCCTCCAATCCGAGTTGCGCGCCAGGAACGGCTATAACACCTATGCCGAAACCGGCTTGCCGATCGGCCCGATCGCCAACCCCGGCCGCGCGTCGATCGACGCGGTGCTCGATCCGGCGCAGACCGCCGCGCTCTATTTCGTCGCGGACGGCACCGGCGGCCATGTGTTCGCAAACACGCTTGAGCAGCATAATGCCAACGTGAAGAAATGGTACGCGATCCGCCGCGCGCGGGGAGACATGTAACTGCCGCGGCCACCTCAGCCGTGGTCGCGGATCGCCTTCACCAATTCGCCCTTCGACATCGACGACCGGCCGGCGATCCCGATCCTCTGCGCCTCGCGATAGAGATCATCCTTCGTCCGCCCCTCCAGCTTTCCGCCGCGCGGATGCAGCGTGCCGGCGGCATGGGCATTCGCGATACGGGCGGCTTTCCCGGCGGAATTGCCCTGTTCGCGCAGGGCCTCGTACATTTCCTCGTCCTTGATCTGCGGTGCGTGCTTGCGCGGCATATCGGCCTCCAGTGCGGGGATGAGAGGAAAACCGCCGGGCGCCGGCTTTGCTCCCGTATCGCACCGTGACAAATCCGGGACAGCCCCTATATGCGGCACGGCACGACGCGAGCTTTGCCGGACATGCTGACCACACATCCTTTCGACGACGACCATCTGCACGAAGAGTGCGGCATCTTCGGCGTCTCCGGTGCGGAGAGCGCGTCCGCGCTGGTCGCGCTGGGGCTGCACGCGCTCCAGCACCGGGGCCAGGAAGCGGCGGGGGTCACCTCGTTCGATGGCGCGCAATTCCATACGCATCGCGCGATGGGGCATGTCGCGGGGAATTTCGACCGTGACGAGGTGATCCGCGCGCTGCCCGGCGGCGTCGCCTGCGGCCATGTGCGTTATTCCACCACCGGCGAAACCGCGCTGCGCAATGTGCAGCCGCTCTACGCGGATCTCGCTTCAGGCGGGTTCGCGATTGCGCATAACGGCAATATTTCCAATGCGATGCGGATACGTCGCGAACTGGTGCGGCGCGGTTCGATCTTCCAGTCCACCAGCGACACCGAAACGATCATTCATCTCGTCGCGACGTCCAGCTATCGCTCGCTGCTCGACCGCTTCATCGATGCGCTGAAGCAGGTTGAGGGCGCTTATTCACTGATCGTGATGACGCCGGAGGGCATGATCGCCTGCCGCGATCCGCTGGGCATTCGCCCGCTCGTGATGGGGAAGCTTGGCGATGCGATCATCTTCGCGTCGGAAACGGTGGCGCTCGATGTGGTCGGGGCCGAGTTCGTCCGCGAGGTCGATCCGGGCGAGCTGGTGATCGTGCAGGGGGCCGACATGCGCTCGATCCGTCCGTTCGCCCCGCTGGCGGCGCGGCCGTGCATTTTCGAATGGGTCTATTTTTCCCGCCCGGATTCGATCGTCGGCGATCATTCGGTCTATTCGGTGCGCAAGGGGATCGGCGCGCAGCTGGCGATCGAATCGCCGGTGGAGGCCGATCTGGTCATTCCGGTGCCGGATTCCGGCGTGCCGGCGGCGATCGGCTACGCGCAGCAATCCGGCATCCCGTTCGAACTGGGCATCATCCGCTCGCATTACGTCGGGCGCACCTTCATTCAGCCGGGCGACAAGGTGCGGCATCTGGGCGTCAAGCTGAAGCACAACGCCAATCGCGCGCTGATCGCGGGCAAGCGCGTCGTGCTGATCGACGATTCGATCGTGCGCGGCACCACCAGCGTCAAGATCGTGCAGATGATGCGCGAGGCTGGCGCGGCCGAGGTGCACATGCGCATCGCGAGCCCGCCGACCAAGCATAGCTGCTTCTATGGCGTCGATACGCCCGAGCGCGCCAAGCTGCTCGCGGCCAAGCACGATCTGGCCGCGATGACGCAATATATCGGCGCGGATTCGCTCGATTTCGTCTCGATCGACGGCCTCTACAAGGCGCTCGGCGAGGAAGGCCGCGCGCGTCGCGGCCCGCAATATTGCGACGCCTGCTTCACCGGCGATTATCCAACCACGCTGACCGATCACGACGAACTGGCCGAAGTGGACCAATTCGCGCTGCTCGAAGAACGCGTCGCCTGAGCCACCTATGACCGACCAGAACAAGCCGCTCGCGGGGAAGCTCGCGCTCGTAACCGGTGCCTCCCGCGGGATCGGGGCCGCTACCGCCGTCGCGCTCGCCGAAAGGGGCGCGCACGTCATCATCACCGCGCGTTCGGCGAAGGAGCTTGAGGCGGTGGAGGAGGCGATATTCGGCGCAGGCGGTTCCGCCACGATCGCGCCGCTCGATCTGACCGAAACCGATGCGATCGCGCGCCTCGCCGCGGCGGTGGGGGAGCGCTGGCAGGCGCTGGACGTGATGGTGCTCAACGCCGGCACGCTCGGCTCGCTCGCGGCGGTCCCGGCGATCGACGCCAAGGAACTCGCGGCGGTGCTGACGCTCAACGTTTCGGCCCAGGTGGCGCTGATCCAGGCGTTCGATCCGATGCTGAAGCGCGCCGAAGCCGGCAAGCTGATCGCGATCACGTCTTCGGTGGGGCGCAAGCCGCGCGCTTACTGGGGCGCGTATGGCGCGTCCAAGGCGGCGATGGAAACGCTCGTCGCGGCGTATGGCGACGAGGTTGCCGAGATAAGCCGCATCCGCACAGCGATCATCGATCCGGGCGCCACCCGGACGAAGATGCGTGCCCGCGCCTATCCGGGCGAAGACCCCGCATCGGTGAAGGAGCCGCGCGTGGTTGCCGAGCGGATCGCCGCACTTGCCACAGAGGGCTTCGACAACGGTCTTTTCGAGCGCGTCGAAGGCTGATCGCCCGCGCGACGCAAGCGAGTGATTGGCGTCGCGGGCGGCACGCGCTAACGCGGGCGTCGATGCTGTTCCCACCAGACACCTGTGCACGGATCGTCGTGAAGATCGGGTCCGCGCTGCTCGTCGATGGCGAGGGCGGGGTGCGGCGGGCGTGGCTCGAGGGCATCGCCGCCGACATCGCGGAACGAACGCGGGCGGGGCAGCAGGTAGCGGTCGTCTCGTCTGGCGCTATTGCGCTGGGCGCGCGGCGCCTGGGCCTCGCCAAAGGGGGCCGCGCCAGCCTGGAGGATGCGCAGGCGGCGGCGGCCACCGGGCAGATCGCGCTTGGGCATACGTGGGCGGAGGTGCTCGGCGGTGAAGGGCTGACAGCCGCGCAGATCCTGGTGACGCTGGACGATCTGGAAGACCGGCGGCGCTATCTCAATGCCGCCGCGACGCTCGGGCGGCTGCTGCATCTCGGTGTCGTTCCGATCATCAACGAGAATGACAGCGTGGCGACCGAGGAAATCCGCTTCGGCGACAATGACCGGCTGGCAGCGCGCGTGGCGCAGGCCGCCGGCGCGCAGGGCGTGGTGCTGCTGTCCGATATCGACGGGCTGTACGATCGCAATCCGGCACTCCCCGGCGCGCGGCATATCGCGCGGGTCGAGCGGATCGACGCGAAGGTGGCGGCGATGGCGGATACGGGCTCCGCGTCAGGCATGGGATCTGGCGGCATGGTGTCCAAGATTCAGGCCGCGCGGATCGCCGGTGGGGCGGGGGTGGCGCTGGCGATCGCGTCCGGCCGGATCGAGCGGCCATTGTCGACCGCGGCGCGCCACACGATTTTCGTCCCGGAGAAGCGGGCGCGGGCGCGCAAGGCGTGGCTGGCCGGGCGCCTGACCGCCAAGGGCGTTATCACCGTCGACGAGGGCGCAGCGCAGGCGTTGACGACGGGGCGCAGCCTGCTCGCCGCAGGCGCCACGGGCGTTTCGGGACGATTCGCGCGGGGGGATGTGGTGACGATCGACGGGCCGAACGGTGCGATCGCGCGCGGCCTTTCGGAATATGATGCAGCCGACGTCCGGCGCCTGCTCGGCCGGCGCAGCGACGAGCAGGAGGCCATTCTGGGCTATGCCCCCCGCACCGCACTGGTTCATCGCAATCACATGGCGCTGTTGTGATCCTGGCGCTGACGGGCGGCACCGGCTTCGTCGGCGGCCATGTCATCCGCCGCGCGCTGGAGGCTGGCCACCAGGTTCGCGCGCTCGCCCGCCGGCCGCAGGCGGAGCGGGCCGGGGTGACATGGCTGACAGGCGCGCTGGATGAGCCGTTGGCGCTTGCCGCGCTGGTCGCGGGCGCCGATGCGGTGATCCATATCGCAGGCGTGGTGAATTCACCTGATCGCGCCGGCTTCGTCGCCGGCAACATCGAGGGCACGCGCACGCTGGCCGCCGCGACGCCGCCGGGCACGCGCTTCGTCCATGTATCCTCGTTGTCGGCGCGCGAGCCGGCGCTTTCGATCTATGGCTGGTCGAAGCACCAGGCAGAAGAGATCGTCGCCGCGTCCGGCCTCGCCTGGGATATGGTGCGACCGCCGGCGATCTATGGGCCGGGCGATATGGAGATGCTCGATCTGTTCCGTTTCGCACGCCGCGGCATCGCGATCACGCCGCCACGGGGGGTGCTGTCGCTGATCCACGTCGATGATCTGGCGAGGTTGCTTGTGGCGCTTGCGGAAACGCCGGCGAGCGCCACCATCTACGAAGTGGACGATGGGCGCGAGGGCGGCTGGACGCAGCGTGATTTCGCGGTCGCGATCGGTGCGGCGGTCGGGCGCCGCGTCCACCCGCTGGCGCTGCCGCCGGCGTTGCTGCGGCTGGGCGCGCGCATCGACGGCCTGTTGCGCGGCAAGCGTGCAAAGCTGACCGCCGACCGCGTGGCCTATTTCTGCCATCCAGACTGGACGATCGATCCCGCGAAACGGCCCGCCGCCTCGCTATGGACGCCGCGCATAGCGAGCGAGGCCGGCCTTCGGCAAACCGCGCAAAGCTATCGCGACGCGGGGCTTTTGCCGGGCCGCTAGGGGCGGTCAGCCACGCGGCCCGCACAAGATGATGGCCGCGCCGACCAGGCATATGGCGGCACCCACCATATCCCAGCGATCGGGCCGTACCCCCTCGGCCAGCCACAGCCACAGAACCGCCGATACGATATAGACGCCGCCGTAAGCCGCATAGGTGCGCCCCGCCGCCGCGCTTTCGACCAGAGTCAGCAGATAGGCGAACAGGCAGAGCGACAACACGCCCGGGGCCACCCACCAAGCCGACTTTCCCAAGCGCAGCCAGGCCCAGAAAGCGAAGCAGCCGACGATTTCCGCGAAGGCAGCGCCGACAAAGGCCAGCCCGGTCATCGCCGTTGCTCGCGCGCATCCTGCCGCACGTGTCAGCGCAAACCGCTCGCCGCCCGTGCTTTCGCCTCCACCGCCGCCATGCTCGCGCCAGCAGGCGTTACCCAGCTTCCGCCGACGCACAGCACCGGATCGAACGCGAGCCAATCGGCAGCGGAGGCTTCGGTGATGCCGCCGGTGGGGCAGAAGCGGCATTGGTAAAAGGGCGCCGCCAGCGCCTTCAGCGCCTTCAATCCGCCGCTGGTTTCGGCGGGGAAGAACTTGAAATGGGTGAGCCCGAGATCCAGGCCGCGCATGATGTCTCCGGCGGTCGCGATACCGGGCAGAAAGGGTAAGCCGCTGTCGATGATGGGGCGCGCCAGTCGCTCCGTCAGCCCGGGTGAAACGATGAACTCGGCCCCCGCGGCCATAACCTGCTCGAACTGATCGGTTGAGACCACGGTGCCCGCGCCGACGATCGCGCCGGGCACTTCCTTCATCGCGCGGATCGCATCCAGCGCCGCGGGGGTCCGCAGCGTCACCTCCAATACCCGGAGACCGCCCGCCACCAGCGCCTCGGCGAGCGGCCGGGCGGCTTCGGCGTCTTCGATAACGAGAACGGGGATCACCGCGCTGGTGCGCATGATGGCGTCGATCGGTGCGGTGATGGTGGGCATCAACTATGCTCCTGGGCGAAGGCGGCAGCCGCGCCGAACAGGCCGGGCTGCGGATGGGTGATGAGCTTCACCGGAATGGCCGCCATCATCGACTGGAAGCGCCCCTTGGCGATAAAGCGGTGCGCGAAGCCGGAATGCAGCAACCGATCCTTGATGCGCAGGCCCAGCCCGCCGGCGATCACCACGCTGTTCGCCCCATGCGCCAGCGCAAGATCGCCGGCAACCGCGCCGAGCGCGAGGCAGAAGCGATCGAGCGCCGCCAGCGCGATCGGATCCGTGCCCTCCAGCGCTTCCTGCCAGATCGCCTTGTCGTCTCGTTCAGGGGCGGACCGGCCCTCCATGGCGGCGAGCGTCTCGTAAATCGCGACAATGCCGGGGCCGGCGCAGATGCGCTCGGCGGACACGCGGGTGAAGATATGCCGAAGTCGCTTGACCAGCGCATCCTCAATCCCGTCGAGCGGGGCGTAATCGATGTGCCCGCCCTCCGTCGGCAGCACGTGATAGCGATCGGTGGTGCGCAGCACCTGCGCCACGCCAAGCCCGGTGCCGGGCCCGCAGACCGTGGTCACGCCGCTCGCGGCGATCGGCTCGTCGGGGCCGCACAGATGCTCGAACTGATCGGGCGGCAATTGCGCCACGGCATGGCCAACCGCGCCGAAATCGTTGATGACGGTATAGGTTTCCGCGCCCAGCCGTGCCGGGATCAGCGAGGGGCGGATCACCCAGGGGTTGTTCGTCAATCGGATCATGTCGCCCGTGATCGGCGAGGCGATCGACAGCGCCGCGGCCGGGGGCAGGGCGCGTGGCTGCGCGGCGGCGAACGCCTGCCACGCCGTCTGTAACGACGCATGATCGGCGGTTTTCAGCGTCACAGGCTCGGCAAGGTGCCGGACGCGCCCGTCCGCGACTTCGGCGATCGCGAAGCGGGCGTGGGTGCCGCCGATATCTACTGCGACGACCTCCATCGCTTACAACCCCGCACCGGCCAGCATCGCGCTTGCGCCTTTTTCCGCCTCGTCGGCCAGGCCGCGGAACATGCCGAACAGTTCGCGGCCAAAGCCGTCTGCCGCGGCCGGGGCGGCAGCATGATCGCGCACCAGCCATTCCGCCGGATCGACCAGCGCGTCGATCGTGCCCGCCACCGCATCGACGCGGATCAGGTCGCCGTCGCGGATCAGCCCGATCGCGCCGCCGCCCAGCGCCTCGGGCGACACGTGGATCGCGCAGGGCACCTTGCCGCTCGCGCCGGACATGCGGCCATCGGTGACGAGCGCGACACGAAAGCCCCTGTTCTGCAACACGCCGAGCGGCGGGGTGAGCTTGTGCAATTCGGGCATCCCGTTCGCGCGCGGACCCTGAAAACGCACGACGACCACGACATCGCGCTCCAGCTCGCCGCGCCTGAACGCGTCGAGCACGTCGACCTGATCGCTGAACACGCGGGCCGGGGCCTCGACGATCCAGCGATCGCGCTCGACCGCCGAAACCTTGATGCACGCACGGCCGATATTGCCCTGAAGGATCCGCATCCCACCATCGGGGGAAAAGGGCGCGGCGGGCGTGCGCAGGATCGTATCGTCCCCGCTCACGCCCGGATCGCGCCATATCAGCGTGTCGTTTTCAAGGGCGGGCTTGCGTGCGGCTTCCGCCAGGGAAGCGCCGCCCGCCGTCAATATATCATCGTGCAGATGCCCGCTCGCACTCAATTCGCGGATCACGAAGGCCATGCCGCCAGCCTGTTCGAACGCGTTCACATCGGCGGAGCCATTGGGATAGACGCGCGCGATCAGCGGCACCGCGCCGGAAAGCCGGTCAAAGTCCTCCCAGTCGATCACGATTCCCGCCGCGCGGGCGATCGCAGGAACGTGAAGCAGGTGATTGGTCGAGCCGCCCGTCGCCAGCAGCCCGACCGCCGCGTTGACGATCGCGCGCTCATCGACGCAAAGCCCGAGCGGGCGATAATCGTCGCCGCGCCAGCCGATGCCGGCAACACGGTGGACGGCGGCGCGGGTAAGTTCCTGCCGCAATCGGGTGCCGGGATTGACGAAGGCGGCGCCGGGGATGTGCAGCCCCATCACCTCCATCATCATCTGATTGGTGTTGGCGGTGCCGAAGAAGGTGCACGTGCCCTGATCGTGATAGGCGGCGATTTCCGCCTCCAGCAGCTCCTCGCGCCCGCATTCGCCGGTGGCGTAGCGTTCGCGCACCGCCGCCTTCGCCTTGTTGGCGAGGCCGGAGGGCATCGGGCCGCCGGGCACCAGCAGCATCGGCAGATGCCCGAAGCGCAGCGCCCCCATCAACAGGCCCGGCACGATCTTGTCGCAGATGCCGAGCAGCACTGCGCCCTCGAACGTGCCGTGCGATAGCGCAATGGCGGTCGCGAGCGCGATCGTGTCGCGGCTGAACAGCGACAGCTCCATTCCGGGATAGCCCTGCGTCACCCCGTCGCACATCGCCGGAACGCCGCCGGCAACCTGGGCCGTCGCGCCCACTTCGCGCGCCCAGACCTTCATCAGTTCCGGGTAGCGATAATATACCGCATGGGCGGAGAGCATGTCGTTATAGGCGGTGACGATGCCGATGTTCATGCCGGCGCCGGCTTTCATCGCCTCGCGATCCTCCGGCGTACCGGCATAGGCATGCGCCAGATTCGCGCAGCCCAGCGAGGGGCGGCCGATCCACATCTCCCGCTCGCGATCGAGCAGATCAAGATAGCGGGCGCGGCTATCGCGGCTGCGCTCGACAATGCGATCGGTTACGGCGCTGACGACGGGGTTCATTCAGGCTCCCACGATTGATCCTGGCCCGAAGAGCGGCGTGCCGCTCAGGGCGCCCAGTGGATATCCACCGGCAGTTCCGCATCCGCAAGCACCCGGCCGATCGGGTAAGGGGAACCAGCGCCCGCCGCGATGGCATCCTCGATCACCTTCTTCTTTGCCGCGCCCGTCACGGCAATCATCAGCGCGCGCGCCGTGACGATGCCCTGACGCGAGATGCTGACGCGTGCGACCGGCGCGTCCGATGGCAGCGGATCGGGCATGACGCCCAGGGCGCGCCGCTCGCGCGGGCCATTCAGCGCCTCATCATAATCGGCACCCGGAAAGATCGACGCGGTATGCCCGTCCGCGCCCACACCCAGCAGGCAAAGGTCGAGCGGCCAGTGCAGATCCTGCAAGAGCGCATCCGCCGAGCGCCCGGCGGCCTTATAATCGTCGACCGCCTTGGGCACGATCGGAATAACCCGCGCCCCCTTTGGAATGAAGGTCTTGCCGATCATCGTGACGTTCGAGAGCGGATCACCCAGCGGCACGATGCGCTCGTCGGTGGGCACGATCGTTACGCGCTTCCAGTCCAGCTTCGTCGCGGCGAGCTTTTCATACACCGGCACCGGCGTCTTGCCGCCGGCCAGCGCGATCACCGCCGCGCCGCGCGCATCGATCGCGCTTTCGATGATGAAGCCGATATCTCCAGCGACGGCATCGGCCATCTCGGCCGCGTCGTCATATTCCCACCATTCGATTTCTTCGCTCATATGCCTTCCAAACGCGGGATTTGCCGCAAAATATCAATCGTCGATCCAGGTGACGCCGTCCCGCTCGGTCAGCGCGATCGCGGCGGACGGCCCCCACGTTCCGGCTGGATAATGTTTCGGCTTCATGTCGTTGGCGACCCAGCCGGCGCGGATCGCATCGATCCACGTCCATTGCGCCTCCACCTCGTCGCGCCGAACGAACAGCGTCTGATCGCCCTCGATAAGGTCCAGCAACAACCGTTCATAGGCGATGCGACGGCGCGTGCCAGCGAATTCCGCGTCAAGGCTGAGGTTCAGCGGCACTTCGCGCAGGCGGATGCCGTCACGATCGAGGCCAGGTTCCTTCGCCATGACGAGCAGCTGGACATATTCTTCCGGCTGCAACCGGATGACGAGGATATTAGGCTGTAGCAGGCCACCGCGCCCCGTGAACATCGAATGCGGAACGGGCTTGAACTGGATCGCGATCTCGGAATGCCGTTCCGGCAGGCGCTTGCCGGTACGCAGGTAGAAAGGCACGCCCTGCCAGCGCCAGTTATCGATATGCGCCTTCACCGCGACGAACGTCTCGGTATTGGAATCCTTTCCGAGTTCCTCATCGTAACCCTTGACGATCTCGCCTTTGACCGCACCGCCGGTATATTGGCCGATCACCGTGTTCTGCGGCACTTCGTCCGGCTTCATCTGTCGGAGTGAGCGGAACACCTTGGCCTTCTCGTCACGGATCGCGCCAGTATCATAGCGGGCCGGCGGCTCCATCGCGATGAGCGCGACAAGCTGGAGGATATGGTTCGCCACCATGTCCCGCAGCGCGCCGGCGCCGTCATAGTAGCTCGCGCGATCCTCCAGACCGACCGTTTCCGACACGGTGATCTGGACGTTATCGATCCCGCGCGCATTCCACACCGGTTCGAACAGGGAATTGCCGAACCGCAGCGCCAGAATGTTCTGGACGGTTTCCTTGCCCAGATAATGATCGATGCGGAAGATGCGCTCCTCGGGAAAGACGCGCGCCACCGTATCGTTGATCTCGCGGCTGGAGGCGAGATCGTAACCTAGCGGCTTTTCCAGCCCGATCCGCACCGTATCGCCGGCAAGGCCAACCGTTTCCAGCCCGTTCACCGCCGGCTCGAACAGCGACGGCGCGGTCGACAGGAAGATGGCGAGCCCGCCCGACACGTCTCCCACCTTTTCCGCGAGCGGCTTGAACGTCTTCTGGTCCGAAAGGTCGGCCGGTTGGTACGACAGCCGATCCAGGAAACTGGCCACCGCCTTCCCGTCCTTGCGCTCGGCGGGCAAAAATTTGTCCAGTGCCTCCTTCGCGAATTTGCGAAATCCCTTGTCATCCAGATCGGACCGCGCGGAGCCGGTGATCAACAGATCCTCGGGCAGGAGATTGTCCGCGTGGAGACCGTAAAGCGACGGCAACAGCATCCGCTGCGACAGATCGCCGGTCGCGCCGAACAGAAGAAGCTTTGAGACGGGATTACGCTGCATCATCTTTCCCGAAGGGTCAGAGGGTAAGGCCCGCCAGCGGGTCCAGCCCCGCCATCAGGTTCAGATTCTGCACGGCCGCGCCGGACGCGCCCTTGCCGAGATTGTCCAGGCACGCGACGAGGCGGGCCTGCGCATCGTCCGGCCCGGCGAAGACATACAGATCGAGCCGGTCGGTTCCCGCAGCGCCTTCGCGCACCAATAGTTCGTCGGGCTGGTCGTCATGGACGGTGACGATCGGGCTGCCGCCGAACGCCGCGGACAGCGCCGCCACGATCGCTGCGCGATCCGGGCGCGCCGGCAGCAGCGCCAGCGGCAACGGCACCTCCACCACCATGCCTCGCAGGGCACGGATCACCATCGGCGCGAAGATCGGCGCATGCGCGAGGCCGGCATGACGCTGCATTTCGGGCAGGTGCTTGTGCGCCAGCCCGAAACCATAATCGCGATAGGCCAGCGTCTCGTCGCGTTCGAAACGTTCGATCAGCGCCTTGCCGCCGCCCGAATAGCCGGACACCGCATTGACCGTCAGCGGCCAGCTTGCCGGCACCAGCCCGGCGCGGACCAGCGGCGCGATCAGCGCGAGAAAGCCGGTCGGATAGCAGCCGGGGTTCGACACCAGCCGCGCATTGGCGACATCGAAGCCAAGCTCGGGAAAGCCGTAGGTCCAGCCGTCCGCGACCCGGTGCGCGCTGGAAGCGTCGATCACGCGGGTGCGCGGGTTGTCGATCATCAGGACCGCTTCCCGCGCGGCATCGTCAGGCAGGCACAGGATGACGAAGTCCGCATCATTCAACGCTTCGCGCCGCGCATCGCGATCTTTCCGGCGAGCCTCGTCAAGCAGAACGAGCGAGAGCCCGTCCCGCCCCTCGAGCCGCTCGCGGATTTCGAGGCCGGTGGTGCCGACCACGCCATCGATGAAGACACTCGCGCTCACTGCGTCGATTCCAGCAGGGTGGCGTCGACATAACCGACCAGACCGTGCGCGGTGGCGATTCCCCATCCGTCGTCCCCGGTCACATCGAGCAGCTCGAAAGCTTCGCCGGACGCGAGCTTCGCGATTACCTCCGAATCGCGTGCACGCGAGGCGCGCAGGTTTGTCGCGCGCGCGAGAACGCGCGGCACGGCAGCGGCGTAATGAGGCGCAAACACATATTCGGCGAGACGAACGTCCGCGATATCCGGGCGAACTGCGTTAGTCAGCGGATCTAGCGGGCGCGACCGGCCCGTCAGCGCGAACGTCCGCCGCGCGCGTGCCTGGCCGGACGGAAGCCCGCTTTGCATCGTCGATGAGTTGACCGAACTCCCCAAGAAAATCTGCCCCTTCGGATGTCTGCGCGACAAATATGTTGCGCTTGTCGCTGTCGTCGCGCTGTCGGCGCAGATAGCCGAGCGCACCCAGCCTGTTCAAGGCGCGCGTGACAACCGGTTTCGATACGTTCAGATTCTGGGCAAGACCGCGAACCGTGTGCGGGCCGGGCAATAGATAGACGACCATGAGAAGTGCCATCTGCCGGTTGGTCAGATCGGGCTCCCCCGAGCGTACGTAATCGACCAGCGTGTTCATCCACGAGCTCAACGTGCGCTTGGAAGAACTCGGCACAGGGGCGATCCGGTACGAAGGGGTCGACATGGGTACGTCCATGGCGCTTCAACGCCGTAACGCCGCGGTGGTTTCAGCGGTGTCGCGAATTCGCGATGGTTGATGTTGGCGGTGTGGTCGCCTATGTGCCCGGCGGTCGGCCCGCAGGCCAGTTTTTCGGAATTCAGATGTTCACCTTCCTTCTCGTCGTCCATGCCATTATCGCCGCCGCCCTGGTGACGGTGATCCTGATGCAGCGTTCGGAGGGCGGCGGGCTTACTTCGGGCGGCAGCCCCGCAGGGCTGATGTCAGCACGCGGCGCCGCGGATTTCCTGACGCGGGCGACGGCGGTGCTGGCCACGTTGTTCGTGCTCATGTCGATCGCACTTGCTGTCATCTCGGCGACGCGCAGCACCACCTCGGTCGATACCTCGCTGCAACGCGCGCCGGTCAACGCTCCGGCAGCCCAGCCGCAGCAGCCGGTTAACACCGCGCCCGCCGCGCCGCCGCCGGCCGATAACGGCGTGCCGCTGGCGCACTGACGCGGAACACCGTTTGCCGGATTTTATCGTGCCTGCGGGTCCGCAGGCGCTTGTCGTTTTCATTGGTTCGAGGCTAAGCGTTTACTCCCATGGCGCGGTTCATTTTCATCACCGGCGGCGTGGTCTCCTCGCTCGGCAAGGGTCTCATGGCGGCATCGCTCGCCGCGTTGCTTCAGGCGCGCGGCTATCGCGTGCGCATCCGCAAGTTCGATCCGTACCTCAATGTCGATCCAGGCACGATGAGCCCGTATCAGCACGGCGAGGTCTATGTGACGGACGACGGCGCCGAGACGGACCTGGATCTCGGCCATTACGAGCGATTTACCGGGGTGGCGGCGCGCCAGAGCGACAACATCACCTCCGGCCGGATCTATCAGCAGATCATCCAGCGCGAGCGACGCGGCGATTACCTCGGCGCCACTGTTCAGGTGATTCCGCACGTTACCGACGCGATCAAGGAATTCGCCAAGGCGGAGACGGATGATCTCGATTTCGTGCTGTGCGAGATCGGCGGCACGGTGGGCGATATCGAATCGCTGCCGTTCATCGAATCGATCCGTCAGCTCAAGAACGAGGTCGGGCGTGGCAACGCCATTTCGATCCATGTCACCCTGGTGCCGTATATCGCCGCCGCGGGGGAGCTGAAGACCAAGCCGACGCAGCATTCAGTGCGCGAGCTGGCGGCGCTCGGTGTGCAGCCGGATGTGCTGGTCTGCCGCTGCGAACAGCCGCTTCCGGCAGGCGAGCGCGCCAAGATCGCGTTGTTCTGCAACGTGCCCGAATCAGCCGTTATCCCGGCGCTTGACGCCAAGAGCATCTACGCCGTGCCGCTGCAATATCATGCCGAGGGCCTTGATTCGGAGGTGCTCCGCGCCTTCGGGATCACCCCGTCTTCGCCGCCGGATCTCACCCGCTGGAAGGAGATCGTCGATCGCCTGACCAACCCGGAGGGCGAGGTTACGATTGGCGTGGTAGGCAAATATGTCGGGCTGCAGGATGCCTACAAATCGCTCAACGAGGCGCTGGTCCATGGCGGCATAGCGAACCGGGTCAAGGTGAACATCCGCTGGATCGACGCGGAACTGTTCGAGGGCGACGATTCGGAAATCGCGGCGCATCTTGAGCCGTGCCACGCGATCCTCGTCCCGGGCGCATTCGGTGAGCGCGGTGCGGAGGGCAAGATCGCCAGCGTGCGCTTCGCCCGCGAGCGCGAAATTCCTTATTTCGGCATCTGCTTCGGGATGCAGATGGCATGTATCGAAGGCGTACGCGATCTCGGCGGGATCGCCGACGCCTCCTCGACAGAATTCGGCCCGACCGAAGAGCCGGTGGTGGGGCTCATCACGGAATGGATGGGCCGCGACGGGCTGGAGAAGCGCGAGGCGAGCGGCGATCTGGGCGGCACGATGCGGCTTGGCGCGTATGAAGCGGCGCTCGGTGGGAACAGCCGCGTCGCCTCGATCTATGGGGGCACGACGATCCACGAGCGCCATCGCCATCGCTACGAGGTCAACACCGCCTATCGCGATGTGATGGAGCAAGGCGGGCTGGTGTTTTCCGGGATGTCGCCGGACGGCACGCTCCCCGAGATCGTGGAGCGGCCCGATCATCCGTGGTTCGTCGGCGTGCAATTCCACCCGGAACTGAAATCCAAGCCGTTCGACCCGCATCCGCTGTTCGCAAGCTTCATCGAAGCGGCGGTGAAGCAGAGCCGGCTGGTCTAATCCGCCAGCATCGCGTGGAGAGCGGGGCTGAGCCGTTCCGCCCCGTCATCCAAGACGAGTCGCGCCGCGATGTGGTGGCGCGTGGCGAGGGCAAGGCCGGCAGACGCGCCCAGCACCACGAGCGCGCTCGCCCAGGCATCGGCATCCGTCGCGCTGGTGGCGACGACGCTGGCGGCAATAACGTCATTGGCGGGCGGTCTTCCGGTGCGCGGATCGATATTGTGATCGCCCCGCACATACCGTCCGGAGGTCGCGACCGCGATGCCGTGGAGCGCGATCCGCAGCGGGGGCAGGTCGAGCCCCGGCGGATTCTCCAGATCGACCCACCAGGGTTCCCCATCGGGCCGTATGCCGCGCCCGGCCAACTCGCCCCCCACCTCGACCAGCGCGTGCCGCAACCCGTGCGCCATAAGCAGATCGGTGATCGTGTCGGCGGCATATCCCTTCGCGATCCCGGACAGATCGAGCGACAGCCGGCCCGGCTGACGGAGGCTTTGCCGTGACGCGTCCCATGCCAGCCGCTCCCAGCCGCAGCGATCACGGGCATCGGCGATCGCGAGGTCGATCGGCACCGGCTGCGGCCCGGGTGGCCCGAAGCCCCACAGATCGACCAGCGCTCCGAGAGAGGGGTCGAACGCGCCGTCGCTGAGGCCGGCGATCAGCAGCGCCCGCGCGATTACCGAAGCGAAGTCCGGTGGCAAAGAAAACCACGTTCCCGGCGGCGCGCGGTTGAAGCGGCACAGCAGCGACGTATCATCCCAATGGCTCATCTCGGCCACCAGCCCGGCGAGTCGCGCGGCGATCGCGCGTTCGACGGCGCGCATGTCGCTGCCGTGCGGGGCGGAGACGAGAATGCGCCAGCGTGTGCCCATCGTCGCACCCTCCAGGGTCACGATCGGCGCCGTCCGATCGTGGCCTGCAAGAAGCGACGGATCGATCGCGGCTGGAAGCGCGATGCGAGGCGCGTGGCTCAGGGCGTCATGACCTCGAGCGTCGTCGCGTAGCTCATCCGCCGCTCGGTCGCCTTCGGGTTGCTGGTCCGCGCATCGGTGGCGGTGGCGTTGAGCCAGTACATCCCGGCTGCCGGCCACTTGAACGTCATCATGCCATCATTTCCGGTGATCAGTTCCACCGCGCCTTCCGCGTCGCGATAGCGCTTGCCGCCGGGGATCACCGTCACCTTTATTCCTGCCGCCGGCTTGCCGTCGATCAGGAAGCGAAAGCGCGCGGCCTCGCCCGATATCAGTTCATCCGGGTGGGTGACGGGATCGAGTTCCAGTCCCTTGCCGGTCGGCTTGAATACAGTGGTCGTCGGCTCACCGGCGGTGACGAAGATCTCGTTGCGGCCGAGCGTTTCGACGATCTTCACGTCGGTGGCGTTCGCCGGAATGTCGTTGATCGTCAGCGGGGCGGGCGCGCCGGGCTGGGGCGGGCCGCGACGGCCGATACGCTGCTCCACGCCATTCGCCTTGAAGCTGCCCATGAAGCCGGTCATCTCGGCGCCGATCTTCCAGGTGCCCGGCTTGTCGAGCTTCACATCGAATACAGCGCGATAGCGGCCGGTCGCGCCGTTCTGGATCGCGCCGGGCGTGCCGTCCGGCTGCGATACCTTGATCGATTCGTTCCGGCCCGGCTGGTGATCGGCGAAAAACAGGTCGTTCGATACCGCATTGTCCACCGTCACCCAGCTGTCCGTGCCGGAAAAGACCGTGCCCGACGGCAGCAGCCACATGCGATGCGCGGAAAGAGCGGCCGGCATAGAGAGCAGCGCGGCGGCGGTAAGCAGGCGTGTTGTCAGCTTGTTCATGGTCATGCTCCCGGGAAAGGCGTGCTCAGCGGACCTCGATCGTGCCGAGTTCGTGGCTGCCACCCGCGCGGCCTTTCGCGGTGGGCACCGTCAGGGGGACGGATACGATCTCTCGCCCGCCCGTCTCGCGCGCTGCCTCTGCGTTGAGCACATAGGCGCCCGGCTTCAGATCGGCGGGCAGGGGGATCTGATACTGGCCCGGAGCACGCGTCGCACCGCTGACGCCGTTCGCGGGCAACGACAGGCTGCGCCCCCCCTTGCGCCACCAGGCACGCAGGTCGGACAGCCATTTTGTGCCCGGCTCCTTGCCGCCCTTCTTGACGTCATACCAGACCGCGAGGGTTCGCGCCGCGCCGCCGCCTGCCGGCTCGAGCCATATCGCGACATAGGGCCGGTGATATTCCGCGACCGACAGCCGCGGAATGGTGATGGTGATCGTTTCCGCGTTCGCGGAAGCGGACACGATTGCTCCTCCCAGCGTCAGCATCAGCGCGGAACTCGAACGCATCGTAAAATCCTTTCAATGGATCAGGAACAGGGCAATCAGCCCCGGGATCACCAGCCCCGCGCCGACCAGCGGCCAGGTCGACGGGCGATGGCGGGCATGAAGCTGCAGCAACAACAGGCCGGTGATCGTGAACAGGATGCAGGCGCCGGCGAAGGCATCGATGAACCAGAACCATGCGTCGCCCGCATTGCGGCCCTTGTGAAGATCGTTGAGATAGGAAATCCAGCCACGATCGGTGATCTCGGCCGTTATCTTGCCGCTCGCGCGATCGATACTGACCCACGCATCGCCACCCGGGCCCGGCATCGCGACATAGACTTCGCTGTCGGACCATTCCCCCGCGCGGGCCATCGGATCGAGGCCGACCTCATGCTTCACTGCCGTGGCGACCTGCGTCGGCAGCGGTGCGTCATTGCTTCGCGGATGGGCGAGCGCGGCGCGCAGCGGGGGCGGAAGATCGCCCGACCGCTGCTGCACCGCTGGCGAAGCACCGATCGACGCGGCATGATTCAGCGTGATTCCGGTGATCGCGAACAGCAGCATGCCGATCAGCGACACCGCCGCGCTCACCCAATGCCATGTGTGAAGCTGTTTCAGCCACCAGGTGCGCACGCGCCGGCGCGGCGGGCGCATTACTGGGGCAGAGGGAGCGGAGCCGGTCACGGATGTTGCCGTAGCGACCCAATCGGCGGCAGGCAACAGCTATTGCGAGGCACTCGCGATATCTCGCCGCATCAACGCGATTCGCGCGCAATCGTCCCGCAAACGGCGCGGGTTTCACGGTCTCATGGCGGAAGATGGAGGCCCGACCGGGAATCGAACCCGGGTGCAAGGATTTGCAGTCCTCTGCGTCACCACTCCGCCATCGGGCCTCGATATGCGGGAGCGGGCTGATGCGTCGGCGGCAGCGCCGTGTCAAGCGCGCCGCAATGGTTGGCCTCGCGCCGGGGACGCGATACAAGCCGCATGAGCGCTTTAGTGTATTGCGCGAATAAAACAGTTGTGCGACAGGGCATGTTGATGATGGCGACCACTACCTTGACGAATGATTTCGAGGCGATGCGCACCGCAATGGTGGTGAGCCAGCTGCGCCCCAACGCGGTGAACGATCCGCGCGTCGTGACGGCGATGGCGCGGGTTGCGCGTGAGAAATTCGTGCCGTCCGAAGCGGCCGCGCTTGCCTATCGCGATACATCTGTCGCTCTCGGCAATGGCCGGTCGGCGAACCTGCCGATCGCGACTGGCCGGCTGCTGACAGAGGCGCGGCTGCTTCCTGGCGATCGGGTGCTGCTGATAGGGGCTGCGACCGGATATACGGCGGCGGTGCTCGCCGGTTTGGTTGCGCACGTCGTCGCGGTTGAGAGTGACGCCGATCTGCTCGCGCGCGCGCGCGCCGCGCTCGCCGATACAGCCGCAGTCGAGCTGGTCGAAGGCCCCCTGGAACAGGGGTACGCGGCCGGTGCGCCCTATGACGCGATGATTGTCGATGGCGCCGTGGAAGAATTGCCTCAGAGCCTGATCGTGCAACTCCGCGAAGGGGGACGGGTCGCGACCGGGCTGATCGATCGCGGCATCACGCGGCTGGCGACGGGGCGACGCACGGGCACCGGGTTCGGGGTCGCGGATTTCGCCGATATCGAAACGGTGGTGCTGCCGGGGTTCGCGCGGCGGCGCGGGTTCAGTTTCTGAGGTATTAAGGTGGGCCGCTACACATCCATCCTCGCGCTTGCCGCGACGCTCGCCGGGCCGGCTTCTGCGGAAACGCTCCGAGAGGCGCTCGCCAAGGCATATCACGACAACCCCACGATTACTGCGGCGCGTGCACAGCAGCGCGCGACCGATGAGAACGTGCCGATCGCCAGGGCGGCCGGACGCCCCGGCGTGGCCGCGACAGGATCCGTGGCGGAGAATGTGATCCGCACCGGTAATTCCTTCACCACGCCGGAGCGGATCGGGCAGGGATCCGTATCGCTCAACGTTCCGATTTTCTCTGGTGGTGCCGTGCGCAACTCGGTTCGCGCGGCTGAAACGCGTGTCGAGGCGGGGCAGGCCGGGCTGCGCGGAACGGAGGCCACCACCTTCACGAATGTCGTCAGCGCCTATAACAACGTGTTGCGCGACGAGGCGATCGTCAGCCTGAACGCGCAGAACGTTAAGGTGCTTGAAACCAATCTGAGGGCGGCGCGGGATCGCTTCCAGGTCGGCGATCTGACCCGCACCGATGTCGCCCAGTCCGAGGCGCGATTGAGCCTCGCACGCGCGCAGTTTCAAAGCGCGCAGGCGACATTGATCTCCAGCCGCGAGAGCTATGTCCAGTTCGTTGGTGACGCGCCGGGAATGCTGGAGCCGCCGCCACCATTGCCCAATCTTCCAGCAACGCCCGATGCGGCGGTCGATGTAGCGCTGCAGGACAATCCGACTCTGATCGCTTCCCGCCGGCAGCGCGATGCGACGCGCTATGATGTGAAAGTGGCGCAGGCGGGCCGCCTGCCGACGGTCGGCGTCGGTGTTGGCGAGAATTACACCAACTATCTGGGGTCGCTGGGTGCGGGCACAGGGCTTGGCGTGGGGCAGAGCGGTGCCTCCACCTCGGTGGGTCTCAATCTGTCGCTGCCGATCTTCCAGGGTGGGCGCCCCGGCGCACAGATCAGGCAGGCGCAGGCGTTACGCTCGCAGGCGATCGAGAATACAACCGCCGCCGAGCGGCAGGTCATCGCGCAGACGCGCTCCGCTTTTGCCGTTTGGCGCTCGGCACTTGAAGTGATCCAGTCGTCCGAGGCTGCGGTGAGCGCGAATCGGCTGTCGCTGGAAGGCGTCCGCGCCGAAAACAGTGTCGGCAACCGCACGATCCTGGATATTCTCAATGCCGAACAGGAATTGCTCAACAGCCAGGTGACGCTGGTGACGGCGCGACGCGACGCCTATGTCGCGGGCTTCGCGCTGCTTGCCGCGATGGGTCGCGCCGAGGCGCGTGACCTGGGGCTGGATGGCGGACCGCTCTACAACCCGGCCGATAACTACAATGCCGTGAAAAACCGTTTTTCCGATTTCGGCAGCGCGCCGTCGCCCACGGAAATCTCGCCGACTACAGCGAAAGTGCCCGCGCAGAACGCCACTGTCACCCGTCCGCTTGATCCCGAGCTTGATACAAGTGTTGACAGGAGCGCGCCATTAACCACAGGTGAGCATACACCGAACCGCTAAACCGGCGCGTTCGCGAAGCAATGGTGGAACGTCGCGTATGGGGGACGCTAGCGCCGAGCCGTCGATGGAGGACATTCTGTCCTCGATCAAACGGATCATCGCCGAAGAGGGAGAGAGTGTGCAGCGGTCCCGCCGCCCGTCGGTCCGGCCTGTTCCCTCGATCGTTCCCCCGCCGCCCGCCAACGAGCCGGAAGAGGTGCTGGAGCTGAGCCATCCCATGCCGACCGTGCCCGAATCACCGCCGCCAGTGGCGACAGCCTCTTTTGCCCCCCCAGAACAACCGATACGCAAAGGCGAGGCCATTGTGTCGCAGCAGACAGCCGATGCCACGCGCGGCGCGCTCGACGCATTATCGCGATTGCTGGTGAAGCCGGAGCCGGAAAGCGATGGCACGCTTGAGGGGCTGGTGCGCGAGATGTTGCGCCCGATGCTGCGCGATTGGCTCGACTCGAACCTGCCGGTGATAGTCGAATCGATCGTGGCCCGCGAAATCGCGAAGATCACGAACACCGGCCGCTGATCGCCGCGCGAATCGCGCACGGAAAGATTGTCGCAGAAGAGACGATCTGCTCTATCTTTGCGGCATGAAAGCGCTTTCCGTCGCGAGTCTGCTCGCCATCGCCACTGCCGTCGCTGTTCCCGCCTCGGCGCGCCCGCTCACCATCGACGACGTGACAATGCTGTCGCGTGTCAGCTCGCCGACCGTTTCCGCCAATGGCAAATGGCTTGTCTGGTCGCAGCGCGAAACCGATCTCGCTGCCAACAAGGGGCGGTTTGATCTCTGGAAACTCGACCTGACGAAGCGCGGCGCGCAGCCCGAGAAGCTGGTCGCGGATCCGGCGGTGAACGAAAGCAACCCGCAGATCGTCGGCGATACCGTTTATTTCTCGTCCGATCGCGGTGGCGATGATGCGATCTGGGCTGTGCCCGTTACGGGGGGCACGCCGCGCCGGATCACCGATTTCAAGGGCGGTTTCGGCGGGTTCAAGGTGGCACCTACCGGCGACCGTGTCGTCGTCTGGGCTGACCGCCGCCCCGGCGCGCCGTCGCTCGAGCCGGCCAGGGAAAAGAAAGACCCGAACGCCGGCGAAGCACGAACCTACGATCAGCTTTTCGTGCGACACTGGGACACATGGGCGGACGGCACGCGCTCGCAACTTTTCGTCCTTCCGCTTTCGTCGGCCGGAGCGCCCGGCAATGGCAAAGCGATCGTCGGTGCGCTGGTCGGCGACACGCCTTCGAAACCTTCCGGCGGCGGCGAGGAGCTGAGCTGGTCACCAGACGGCAGGACGATCTATCTCGCGATGCGCGAGGCGGGGCGAATCGAGCCGCTGTCCACCAATCTCGATATCTTCGCGGTGCCAGCCGATGGCAGCGGCGCGCCGGTGAACCTTACCGTTGCCAACAAGGCGACTGACAATCAGCCGGTCGTTTCGCCGGATGGGCGCAGGCTGGCGTGGTTCGCGATGCGTCGTCCCGGCTATGAGGCGGACCGTCAGGTGCTGACGATTCGCGATCTGGCCTCCGGCAAGACGGTGTCGCTCACCGAACGCTGGGATCGCTCGGTCGGCTCGATCGCCTGGGCGCCCGATTCGAAATCGCTCTACGTCACGGCGGAGGACACGCAGGAAAATCCGCTGTGGCGCGTCGATGCGCAGAACGGTCAACTCACCCGCCTGACGCAGGAGGGCAATGTCTCTTCCGTCAGCGTCACGCCGGGCGGCGTGATCGTGACGATGAACAGCCTCACCGCACCGGATGATTTCTATCGCATCACCGGCACGGGTGCTCCGGAACGCCTGACCTCCGTCAACGCGGCGAAGCTGGCTGGCGTGGATATGCCGGAGGTGACGCGATTCAGCTTCAAGGGCGCGAATAACGATACTGTGTGGGGCTATGCGGTGAAGCCGGTCGGCATCACCGGCAAGGCGCCGATCGCTTATATGGTGCACGGCGGTCCGCAGGGTTCTTCAAACAACAGCTGGTCCTATCGCTGGAATCCGGCGGTGTTCGCGGGTGCGGGTTATGGCCTGGTCGCGGTCGATTTCCACGGCTCGACCGGCTACGGGCAAGCGTTCACGGATGCGATCCGCAGCAATTGGGGCGGCTGGCCGCTGGAGGATCTGAAGAAGGGCCTCGCCGCCGCGACGGATAAATTCCCGTGGATGGACGCCAATAACGCGTGCGCGCTTGGCGCCTCTTATGGCGGCTATATGATGAACTGGATCGAGGGCCAGTGGCCCGATCGCTTCAAGTGCATCGTTCAGCACGACGGCGTGTTCGATGCCCGGGCCATGGCCTACGAAACCGAGGAGCTGTGGTTCGACGAATGGGAGCACGGCGGCAAGGCCTATTACGAGGATCCGGCCGCGTTCGAGAAATGGAATCCGGTGAATTACGTCGACAGGTGGAAGACGCCGATGCTCGTCATCACCGGCGAGAAGGATTTCCGCATTCCTTATACACAGGGCCTCGCCGCCTTCACCGCGCTGCAGCGCCGCGATATACCCTCGCGGTTGATAGTGAACCCCAACGAGAACCACTGGGTGCTGAAACCGCGCAATTCGCGGCAATGGTATCGCGAGGTGCTGGGCTGGATGGGCAAGTGGACAGGGAACGGCGCGCGATAGCGCGGCTTTTCTTTTGGCGTGTCCCGGCTAAAGCCGGGGCATGACCGAACTGCCCAAGACCTTTGATCCCGCCGCAATCGAATCCCGCTGGTATAGCCATTGGGAGGATAATGGCCTGTTCCGTCCAGACCGGCCTGGCGCGGAACCCTGGACGATCGTCAACCCGCCGCCCAATGTGACCGGATCGCTGCACATCGGGCATGCGCTGGACAACACCCTGCAGGATATCCTCGTCCGCCACGCGCGGTTGAAGGGCAAGGATGCCTTGTGGGTGGTCGGCACCGATCACGCAGGCATTGCGACGCAGATGGTGGTCGAGCGCCAGATGGCCGAGCGGCAGGAGAAGCGCACCAATTTCTCGCGTGAGGATTTCGTCGCCAAGGTGTGGGAATGGAAGGCGGAAAGCGGCGGCGCGATCACGCGCCAGCTCCGCCGCCTCGGCTGCTCGATGGACTGGGCGAACGAACGTTTCACGATGGACGAGGGCTTCAGCAAGGCGGTGCTGAAGGTGTTCGTCGATCTGCACCGGCAGGGCCTGATCTATCGCGACAAGCGCCTGGTGAACTGGGACCCGGGCCTCGGCACCGCGATCAGCGATCTGGAGGTCGAGACCCGCGAGGTTCAGGGCAAGTTCTGGCACCTGCGCTATCCGCTGGAGGACGGCAGCGGCTTCATCTCGGTCGCGACGACGCGGCCCGAAACGATGCTGGCCGACATGGCCGTCGCGGTGAACCCGGAGGATGAGCGGTACAAGGCGCTGATCGACAAGCGCGTGAAGCTGCCGATCACCGGCCGGCTGATCCCGATCATCCCCGACGAGCACGCCGATCCCGAACTCGGATCGGGCGCCGTGAAGATCACGCCGGGGCATGATTTCAACGACTTCGAGGTCGGCCGCCGCGCCGGGATCGAGGCGCGCGACATGCTCAACATGCTCGATGCCAAGGCGCAGGTGACGCAGGTGGCGGACGACCTGATCCCGGCGGACCTGATTGGCATCGACCGCTTCCAGGCGCGCAAGCAGGTGGTGCAGCGGCTTGAGGACGAGGGCTTTCTGGAGCGCATCGAGGATCGCGTGATCCAGACGCCCTATGGAGACCGCTCCGGCGAGGTGATCGAGCCGTGGCTGACGGATCAATGGTATGTCGACGCCGCGACGCTGGCGAAACCGGCGATCGAGGCGGTGACCTCCGGCAAGACGCGCATCGTGCCGAAGACGTGGGAGAAGACGTATTTCAACTGGATGGAGAATATCCAGCCGTGGTGCGTCTCGCGGCAATTGTGGTGGGGGCACCGCATCCCGGCGTGGTTTGGGCCCGCTAAAGCGGAAGACGAAAATCCAGCGGTCCGGACTTTTAGTTTCGGCACAAAAATCTTCGTCGCGGAAACCGAGGATCATGCGCTCGCTCAGGCCCAAGAATATTACGGTGCAGGTGTCGAGGTAGATGTCGTAGACGCTGACAAGGCGTTTCGGTCGCCGGGGGGGATAGGGGAATTACCCGAGCGTAAGGTTATCTATCGCGACCCCGACGTCCTCGACACCTGGTTCTCCTCCGCGCTCTGGCCGTTCGCCACGATGGGCTGGCCGGAGGATGCCGACCCCACGCTCCACGGCCGCTACCCCAATGACGTGCTGATTTCCGGCTTCGACATCCTGTTCTTCTGGGACGCCCGCATGATGATGCAGGGCCTGCATTTCATGAAGGATGTGCCGTTCCGCACGCTTTATCTACACGGGCTGGTCCGCGCCGCCGATGGCGCGAAGATGTCCAAATCGAAGGGCAATACGGTCGATCCGCTCGGGCTGATCGATAAATATGGCGCGGATGCGCTGCGCTTCTTCATGGCGGCGATGGAGAGCCAGGGCCGCGACATCAAGATGGACGAGAAGCGCGTCGAGGGATATCGCAACTTCGCGACCAAGCTGTGGAACGCCAGCCGCTTCTGCCAGGCCAATGGCATCGGCGGCTCGACGACGCTGGAGCCGCCCGCGGCGAACGCGGCGGTCAACAAGTGGATCGTCGGCGAGTGCGTGAAGGCGATCCAGTCGGTCGATCTGGCGCTGGCGGAACTGCGCTTCGATGCCGCCGCGAACGCCATCTATCATTTCGTGTGGAGCCAGTTCTGCGACTGGTATCTGGAACTGATCAAGGGCCAGATCGATGACGAGACGCGCGCGGTGGCGGGCTGGGTGCTCGATCAGGTGCTGGTGGTGTTGCATCCGTTCATGCCATTCATCACCGAGGAACTGTGGCACGCGCTCAGCCCGCGGGAACATGAACTGATCGTCGCGAAATGGCCCATACCGGATGCGCGCGCGATCGATCCGGCCGCTGCGGCCGAGGTGGATTGGCTGATCCGGCTGGTGAGCGATGTTCGTTCGAGCCGAACTGAACTCAATGTGCCACCCGGTGCGCGACTGCCATATGCCGTTTCCGAACCGGGCGCGGAAACCAGCGCGCGGCTTGAGCGCAACGCCGCCACGATCGCCCGCCTCGCGCGGATCGCGCCGGGCGAGGTGACGGGCGGCAGCGCGCAAGTCGTGGTGGATGAGGCGACCTATCGGCTCGGTCTGGGCGAAGTGATCGATCTCGACACCGAACGCGCGCGGCTCGCCAAGGCGATCGCGGCGGCGGAGAAGGAACGGGATGCGCTGGCGGGGCGGCTCGGCAACCCGAGTTTCGTTGAGCGGGCCAAGCCGGAAGCGGTGGAAAAGGCGCGCGCCGATCATGCGGAGAAGGCCGCCGAGGCAGAGCGGCTCGGGGCGGCGCTGGCGCGGCTAGGATAAGATATTCGCCGGCGCGCGGCCGGCGTTAGCAGGACGGGCGACAGGCGGCGCCGTTTCCGCCCTTGAGGAGTCTGGCGCAGGTGGCGGATCAGGACATGAAGCAAGCGCCGCCCGCCGCCCCGCACGGCCATGCGCGTAACCTCACGAGCGGGCCGATCGGGCGCGCGCTGCTGCTGTTTGCGCTGCCCACGCTGGCATCGAATATCCTCCAGTCGCTCAACGGCTCGGTCAATGCGATCTGGGTCGGGCGGTTTCTGGGGGAGGGGGCTCTCGCGGCGACCTCGAACGCGAACATCATCATGTTCCTGACGTTCGGCGCGGTGTTCGGCTTCGGCATGGCCGCGACGATCATGGTCGGCCAGAACTGGGGCCGGCGCGATGTGGATGCGGCGCGGCGCGCGTTCGGCTCCGCGATCGGGCTGGTGCTTGGCACGGCGATCGTGGTGGCAGCGCTCGGCTGGGCGTTCGCGCCGGAAATTCTCCACCTGCTCGCCACGCCGGCGGGCGCGTTCGTGCCTGCGCTGGCCTATCTTCGGGTTATCTTCCTCGCCTTGCCGGCATCGATGCTGCTGGTGCTGATGTTCATGGGGCTGCGCGGCACGGGCGATTCGGTGACGCCCTTGTGGTTCATGGCGCTATGCGTGGTGCTTAATGCGGGGCTGAACCCGCTCCTCATCATGGGGGTCGGACCGTTTCCCCGGCTCGGCATCGCCGGATCGGCGCTGGCGACGCTGATCGCCAATGTCGTCGCGCTGGCGGCGCTGGTGCTGCACATCCAGACCCGCAACCTTCCGCTTCGTCTCAAAGGAGCGGAACTACGCTATATCCTGCCGGATCCAGCGCTGGTGCGAACGATCGTTGGCAAAGGTCTTCCGATTGGGGCGCAGATGCTGGTGCTGTCCACGTCTTCGCTGGTGATGATCGGGCTGGTCAACCGGCACGGCATCGATACGATCGCCGCATACGGCATCACCCAGCAACTATGGAATTACGTGCAGATGCCGGCGATGGCGATCGGCGCGGCGGTTTCTGCCATGGCAGCGCAGAATATTGGCGCGGGTCGGTGGGATCGCGTGACTCGGATCACGCGCGCGGGCCTGGTGTTCAATCTGCTGATGACGGGAACGATGGTCATAGCGGCGCTGCTGTTCGACCGTGCGCTGCTTAGCCTGTTTATCGGCGCAGGCAGCCCGGCGGTGCACGTCGCGCAGCATATCAATCTGATCGTCACCTGGGGCCTGATCCTGTTCGGCGCGACGATGATCCTGTTCGGCACGGTTCGCGCAAATGGTGCGGTGTGGGGGCCGCTGGTGATTCTGGCGATTTCGATGTTTCCGGTTCGTCTGGGAATTGCGCTGTTGCTGGATCCGGTCTGGGGCGCGGATGCTTTGTGGTGGAGCTTTCCGCTGGGCTCGATAATGAACCTCCTGCTCGCGGTGCTTTATTATCTATATGGCCCGTGGCGGCGCGGCGGGCTGCTCGTGGTCGAAGAGCAGGTCGCCGAGCGCAGCCATGCCGATATCGAGCCTGGCAGTAATTTCAAGCCGGCGGTCTAGGCTGCTCCAGCGGCGCCATTACGTCGATCGCCCCTGCGGCAATATGTGCCGTCACCGGCGTGCGGGCGAGAATTTCGCCGTCGATCGAAATCGGCAGCGGCGGCTCGGTGGATATTTTCAGGGATTTGCCGGTGAAGCTGATCGTATCGTGATGTCGCGACTCATGCCCGACGAAGCTGGCTGCCCAGTTCTTCACGAGCCCGCGCTTGTAGCGGCCGGTGACGGCCTGAACCACGATCTGGCCTGAATCGACCTTCGCTTCGTCCACCAGCCAGGTGCCGCCGTGATACGGGCCATTCGAGATCCGCACCTCCACGACCCGCATGCGCTTCTCGCCGCTGCCGTCATCGACGATCAGCGTGAACGGCTTGAAATGCGTGAACTGATAGGCGGCCCAGCCGAGATAGCCGACCCGGCCGAAATAGCGCTTCAGCCGATGCGGCACCGTTTCAGCTATCTGCGGGCTGATCCCCATCGCCGCACAATTGGCGAAATAATCGTCATCGATCATGCCGAGGTCGATCCGGCGCGGCCTGCCATTGGCGAGTACGTCTATCGCTCCATCGATGTCGAGCGGGATGCCGAGGGTGCGCGCGAAGGAATTGGCGGTGCCGAGCGGTAGCACCCCCAGGATCACATCCTTGCCCACCAGAAGGTCGACCAGCCCGCTGATGGTGCCATCCCCGCCGCCGAGGATCACCAGGTCCGGCTTTTTCGCGAGCGCGCGTCGCACGGTTCGCTCCAGATGCTCGGGGTTCTCGACTGCGTGCGCGTCCACCGGGAATGGCAATTCGTCCAGCCGACGGCAGGCGCGTTTGAACAGCTTCTGCCCTTTGCGCGATTTGGCGTTGACGATGAGGGCGGCGCTTTTGATCCCGGTCATGGGCGGGGGAACGCACCAGCATCGGTTTCGGCTCCGTAACGCTTGCCCGGCGCGGCGCGAAGGCGCATGTCGCATGGCGCTATGCACGCCCCATTTCCCGCGCTTCGCCTTCGCCGCACACGTACAGCCGACTGGAGCCGTCGGCTGCATCGCGAGACTCTGCTGACAGCTGCCGACCTGATCTGGCCCCTTTTCATCACTGACGGCCACGGCGTGGAGGAGCCGATCCCAAGCCTGCCGGGCGTATCGCGTTGGTCGGTCGACGGCATCGTCGCGCGCGCCAAAGAGGCGCTTGATCTCGGCATTCCGTGCCTTGCGCTTTTTCCGAACACGCCGGCGAGCCTGCGTACGGATGACGGGCGCGAGGCGCTCAACCCCGACAATCTGATGTGCCGCGCGATCCGCGCGATAAAGGATGCGGTGCCCGAAGTGGGGATCCTGACCGATGTGGCGCTCGATCCCTATACCGCGCATGGCCATGACGGGCTGGTCGATACCGCCGGCTATGTCCTCAACGACGCGACGGTGGAGGTGCTTGTCGGCCAATCGCTCAACCAGGCAGCGGCGGGCGCCGATATCATTGCGCCATCGGACATGATGGACGGCCGCATCGGCACGATCCGCGCCGCGCTTGAGGGGGCGGGGCACGTCAATGTCCAGATCATGGCCTATGCCGCGAAATACGCCAGCGCCTTCTATGGCCCGTTCCGTGATGCTGTCGGGAGCCGCGGGCTGCTGAAGGGCGACAAGAAGACCTATCAGATGGACTATGCCAACGGCGACGAGGCGCTACGCGAAGTGCGGATGGACCTTGCGGAGGGGGCCGACAGCGTGATGGTGAAACCGGGCCTGCCCTATCTCGACATCGTCTGGCGGGTTAAGGAGACATTCGGCGTGCCGGTGTTCGCCTATCAGGTATCCGGCGAATATGCGATGATCGAGGCGGCGGCGGCGGCGGGTGCCGCTGATCGCGACGCGCTGGTGCTCGAGACTCTTGTGGCGATGCGTCGTGCCGGATGTTCGGGCATCCTGACCTATCACGCCGCTCATGCGGCAAGGTTGCTCAATGCATGATCCAGACGGAGCGCCTGATTCTGCGTCGCTTCGAGGGGCGCGACCGCGCGCCGCTTCACGCGATGTGGGCCGATCCGCGTGTGATGGGCGATCTCGGCGCACTGAAGAGCGCTGAGGACAGCGATGCGGCGCTGGCACGCCACGCATCATACCATCCGTTGGGTTTCTTCGTCGTCGAACAGCGTGACAGCGGCGCCACTATCGGGTTCTGCGGGCTGAAACCGGGCGCCCCGGACACGCCGATCGCTGGCATGCTCGAGGTGGGCTGGACGCTGGCAGCGCCCTTTTGGGGTTCGGGCTATGCGCGCGAGGCGGCTGCGGCGAGCATCGCCTGGGGCTGGACGAACGGCGACGCGGACGCGATCGTTGCGATAACGGCGCGACGAAACGCCAGGAGCCGCAAGCTGATGGAGCGACTTGGGATGTCGCATTTGCCGGCGATGGACTTCATGCACCCGCTCTTCGCGGCCGACGATCCGCTACGCGACACCGTAACCTATCGGATCGAGCGACCGTGATCGAAACGGCGCGCCTTCTTTTAAGGCGCTGGCGCGATGCGGATGCCGAGCCGTTCTTTGCGATGGGGCGGGATGCGGAGGTGATGCGCTTTCTCGGGCCGCCGATGTCGCGCGCGGATTGCATGGCCGTGATCGAGGGGCAGAACGCGCTCGCTGACGAGATCGGCACCTGCTTCTGGGCGATCGAGCGGCGCGCCGACGGGGCGTTTCTAGGGTTTTGCGGGATCAAGCCTGGCCCCGCCGGTACGCCGGTAGCTGACGAGCCGGAAATCGGCTGGCGACTGGCACGCGCCGCGTGGGGGCAGGGCTATGCGCTGGAGGCAGCGGAGGCATCGCTCGATCATGGCTGGGCCACGACTGAATGGCCGCGCGTCTCGGCGATAACCGTGCCGGCGAATGAGCGGAGCTGGGGCTTGATGATCTGCCTTGGCATGTCGCGCGATGCTGCGGGTGATTTCGATCATCCCGCGCTCGACCTGCACGACCCGCTGCGTCGCCATCTGACGTATCGTATCACTCGCCCTTGCTGACGCGGGCTCAATTCGCCGGAGCGAGCCGACGCTGCATCGTCGCGATTCGTGTGGCAGAAGCTTCAGCGGCCGCCTGCGCCGCCTCGACCGCGCGATCGAGCGCCGGATAAGGCGGGGCGAGCGTGACGGCGCGATCGGAGGCCAGCTGTTCCAGATCCGTAAGCGCATCAACCTGCCGCGCGCGTGCTGCGTCGAGGTCGGCAAGGGCGGTCTGTGCCTCAAGCCACGCATCGCTGCCGGCCGGCGCGCGCGCGGCGGCGCTGGTCAGCCGGTCGGCCCGCGCACTCGCCGTATCGAAAGCGTCGCCTGCCTCCTTCACGGCAGCCTGCGCGGTGCTGATCCGTGAATCGAGCGCGGGGTCCGCGGTCACCGGAGTTGGCGCCGGGGCGAGTGGCTCGCGAAAATCGAGCTGCTCGCCGGATCGCGGCAGCAGCGAGGGATAATCGCGCTCGGCGCATCCGGCCAGCAAGGCTGCCATAAGCGCAAGGGGAAGGAATTGCTTCATCCCTTCGCGCTCTACGAGGCGAGAAAAGTGTACGCAACGCTCTTGCGCAACTCGAAACCCCCTTCTAAAGGAGCGCCTCCCAAGCGCCCGTAGCTCAGCTGGATAGAGCATCAGACTACGAATCTGAGGGTCGGACGTTCGAATCGTTCCGGGCGCGCCATTTTTCAACGGGTTAGCAGGGGCCATCCCTCACCCGAGTGGCTCTAGGTAACATTCTAGGTAACACACCTCCTCCAGCGGGGAGATGAGGTGTCGCGGCTTTGCTGAGTGACTCGGTCACGTTCGCCTCCAGTTCACCGATCTTACGCCCTCTTTCCTCTGCCCTCGAGTTCTATCGGACCTGCTTCGAAGGGCGACTGTCGATCCAATGGTCGATATCGCTTACCATCCACGCGACGGCGCGTGGCCCCAGCTTGCGAGGGCGAGGGAAGCAGCCATCCTCCATCATTCTGTAGATCGAAGACCGAGCAAGCCCGGTGCGGAGCTTGACCTCCGGCAGCCTGATCAGTCGAGTCGGCGTTTGCACTTCGTTGGTCATGTTCTGCTCCAGCAGGATGACCCCTTCCAGCTCGAGCGTAAGTCGCGTGCATCCGTAATTGGAAGCCTTGAGGCTGCGTTGGAACGCACGGTGCGCCTCTCAGAACCTGCCGTCGCGGCAACGGCGAAGGCCCTCGCGGCAGGTCGCATCTCAAAGGAAGGCGGCATTCCTCCGAGCGTGAGGACCGCGACAGCTGTCGCGGTGAATCGAGAAGAGCGATTGTGCGCTGCTTAGTATCGCAGCGAATGCGCCAGCCGCAGATCACACGGCTGCTTGGCGTTTAAGGTCCAGCCGCTCCTAGCGGCGTCTCGTCAGGCAGCCGCTTGTTCGGGTGACGCAGCAAGCAGATATTCGTTGGCGCCACATTGCGCACGATGATCGCCAGTTGCGCCTCGCATTCTGAGCACTGAAGCGGGCGCTCCTTTCCATATCAGCACGCTTAAGCTCTGGACCGCGAGTGCCTGTCCAGATTTTGCCGGGATCGGTACCGAACGTCGATTTAGAGCGCTTGAGTGCCCCGGCAGGGTGAATACCAAAGCACATCCTTGAAAGGGTTTGCCGGCGCGTGCGCCTGAACGCGCCGCCCGACGCACCTGGGGAACCACCGCACCGGGGGCATGTTAGCGCGGCTGCCCCTAGGTTCGAAGAACTAGGCGCCCTTCACGTTGCTCCTCCGCGCCTACAACCGACGAAGCGGGGAAGGACTCGGCGCGATCATCGGAGCTGCTGCGCCTAGGGCTTCCAAGTCGATGCGTGCCTGCTCAAGATCGTGGTAAGCCCGATCGACCATCGAGTCCGACGCGGCCATGCGCCGCTCTACGACCGCTCCGGCCGCACGCAGGTCGGCTGCCCCCGCGGACAGCTCGCCGCGTAGCCTGCTGGCCTCGTTCGCGATCTCCCGACGGACCCTATCCTCGTCTTGGCGATCCTGCTGCGTCGGTGACGGATTGTAGACGAAGCGGCTCTCCACCGATGCGCGCCACGCGAGCAGTTCCTGCGAGTTGACGGGACCGAAGCCTGGGATCGCCAGCACCCGGTCGCGCCTGACCTGCGCGGCGGTGTCGATACCGTAGGACGCCAGCGTCGCGAGCTTGCCGGCACCGATCCCCCGGATCTTTGCGCGCCTAAGCGGAAAACTTTCCATGTGCCGCCGCAACTGATTTTCCCTGCGCTTGGTCGTCAGTTCCGCCAGCCGTCGCTTCTCCTCGCTGGGCAGACCGTCGTAGGTAGTTTTGGCGTTCTCAAGCGTCCGGCGCCGTGCGATGACTTCCTCAATGCCGACGCGCTTGCGCCAGTCTACGATCGCTGCATCGTATGCAGATCGCGCTCGGCCGTGACGTTCGGTGAAGCGCCGCAGATCAGAGCCGCCCTGCCAAGTGAGATGGTAACCCCACCAGGCGAGCGGCAGGCAGAGCAGCCACAAGTCGCCCGACCAGCCGAGCAGCGCCGCCGCCACGAGCAGCACAGCAAGACCTGAGCGACGCCGGGTTCGTACCGCGCCTGCAAAAGCCGCAACCTCGCTGCTGGGTTGCAGTGCGGTCTGCGTCACAGGAGGGGACAGCCCGTCGAGCGCGGGGAGCCTGACCGCCTGTATGCTCTTCCAGACGCCGGCAAGATCAAAGCCGGCGGCGCCCGGATCGGATCGCGTCGCCCCCTTTGGGAGAGGCGCGACGAACAGCACGATCCCTGATTCGCGCTCCATCCTGCACCACGGGCATCCACCCGCCGCACTGGGAAAGTAGTGGATGTCGTTCGTGGAGCACCGCGACAGGCTGCCCTCCAGCCGGCGCAGGGCGTCGGCCCACTGCGGAGCACGCGGTCGGGCGCTCGCGTTTCCGCCGAACGCCGCCTCGAACATGGCGCGGATTTCGTCTGGGAAATCCTGCAGACGGGCGGCCCCGGGCGGCGGCGACATGTCGCTCCGCCCCTTGGCCGAATAGGCGAAGCGGTGCTCCGCGATCGCCCGCTCGATAGGCATGTCTCCGCTTCCACGATAACGGCCGACGAAGGGGTGTCGTCCCATGAAGAGGAGCTGGAAGATGACGACGGCGAGCCCGAACGCGTCGTGCTCCGGCGTCCTCACGATGCCGTCCAGCCGCCGCGACTGTAGTTCGGGAGGAGTGTATTCTGGCACGCCGACGCGGCAGAGGTGACGCTCGCCAAACTGGAAGCTGTCGGCGTCTATGAGCGCCGCCGTCGCCTTGTCTGAGACGAGGATGCCCGAGTGATTGATGTCGCCCACGACCGCGCCGGCCTCGTGCACCTTGGCTACGGCCACGGCCACGTTGGCCGCCGATCGCACGAGAAAGCGATAGTCCACATCAGGGAAGGCCACCTTGCGGGCACCCGGCGCGTAGAGCTCGAAGAGGGGCTTGTGTCCTCGCACCAGCCGCATCGCGAAGCCCGCGAACGCGCCGCCTGGCCCTTGGACCACGGCAAGCGGGAAGGCGACCAGGTCGGAGCGGGCGGACAGCCCCGCCGCGACCATCGCCTCGATCTTCTCGCGCCTGCGGTCGTCGGGGCTGCTGTAGAGCTTGACCGCCTGATCCGGTCGGTCCGCCAGGACGAAGACCTCGCCTTCGCCGCCTCTACCAACCCGTTCGCCGAGCCTCACGGGACGCCCGCGGATGTAGAGTGCTGTCACGTGCCGCGCCTGCTCGCGACGATCAGAGTCTTGTCGTCATCCGTGCGGGTGTTGATCGCGTCCGAAGAGAGATACTGCGCCAGCTTGCGGGACAGCGGACCATCGCGTCCCGCGATTAGGCTCGTTGCCACGGGCTCGCTGATTCCCTGGAAGAAGGGGCCGTGCGGTACGCCGCCGGCGAGATCGAGCGCCAGGCGTTCGATCCCATCCGTCATCACCGCTATCCGGTCGAGATCGCGATCGGTCCGCTCAATGCGCAGCCGGACCCCGACATCATCCGTGACGAAGAAAGTCGTAGATGCGAACTCCCCGTTCTCCGGCCAGCTCAGCGACACCCAGCGTCCATCGTCGGTCAGCCGTCCGACCGCAGCGCCGTCGCCGACATGGACCGTCAGGGTCTGGCCCGCCCTCGCGATGACCATGATCAGGGTGGTCGCGAAGTCCCGCGGACGCAGCCCGCGACGCTCCGCCGCGGCGGCGATCAGGTCTCGGACGGAGTCGATCCAATCTCGGACGAGCTCGTCAGACGGGAGATCGAGCGAAGTCCGGAGATGAGCTTGCGCCGCGAGTGACAAACGCCGGGTGACGAGCGAGGCTCCCTCGCCGCCACGGCTCGCACTGCCTGCGCCATCGCACGCAACGGCGACAAGCGTTCGACCGTTGTCGGCCTGCGAGCAGCGGAACGCATCCTGTCTGCGCGTCCCGGTCCTCTCGTGCGACGTTCCGCGGACGGATGCCGCGACCCAGGTCCACATGCGCTCTTCAGTCGGCCACCGCCCAGCCGCTCGGAGCGGCGGGATTGGCGAGCGGAACCGGTTCCCCCGGATTGGATCGCGAGACCGAACCGAGCGAGCTGGACAACCAGGCGAACAGCTCGCGGAACGCCAAGCCCTTCAGCTTCAGCGGAGCTCGCACGGCGATCTGCCCCAAGGTCGCCATGTCGGCACCCTCGACGCCTGCGGCGTAGAACATGAACTCCTTGCGCTCCTCCCCCTGGCGGACGAGGTCCGCCGCGCCCGACCAGACGTCGGTCGGCGCACCATCGGTCATCAGAAAGATCCATGGACGATAGTAGGCCACGCCGTTGGCGCGGTATTCGTCCTTGCGGGCACGCAGCAGTTCAATGCCGCGCCGTATCGCCTCTCCCATCGGGGTGACGCCGCTGGCCTCGAGATGTGGAGGATAGAAGTTCGAGGCGGAGGTGAACTCGGTGGCGACCTGAACCGGCCCGAAGGTTACGATCCCCACCTCGACCCTCTTGGCGGCGAGCGCGTCCGCGTTCAGCTCGTCCCGGAATGCGGTGAGGCCGGCGTTCAATTCGTCGATTGGCCGACCACCCATTGAACTCGAAGTGTCGAGCAGCAGCAGGCAGGGGCACCTCGGCTCCGGATTCTCCGCGAACTCGGCTCCGCCGAACGGCATTTGCTCCAAGTCGGCCATGTCATTCCCCCACTGTGGACGGGACGCTTGTCCTCGGCCGCATGGAGGAATAGCCTCAGCCGATGAAATACGGAATGCGGAAACCGAGCCTGCGGAAGAGCATCGCCGCAAGAACGTCGACCAAAAGGATGGTCCGAAACGCGCTCGGGCTCAAGGCACCGCGCGGATACGGCTGGCTGACCGACCCGAAGCGGGCGGCGTACAACCGGGTCTACAATCAGACTACATTCTCGTTCTGGTCGATCCTTCGCAAACTGCTCCGCTGATTGTGCGAACGCACCTGCCAAGCCTTGAGCAAACGAGGGACGACTGATGGCCGCGGGCTCGAACGCCGGTCCCGTGACACGTCCCCCCGGCAAGGTCGGCGTCGCCATCGCGCTCGTCGCCGTCTTCCTGCTCGTGCGCGCGTTGCGTCCCGACGCGAAGGAGGCTCCGTCTACCGCCGCTCCGCAGCAAACGGCGGCTGCGCTGCCGGCGGCCGCGTCGCCACCGCCTGCCGAGAAGACGCCGCCTGCCGAACCCAGCCTGCCGACGGTCGTCGGAACCGCTGCCGGCGACGCCCAGCGATCCGTCGAGGCGCTCGGATCCTCCGGCGCCAGGCTATACAGCGAGAACTGCTATGCTGCGCTCGCCTCCAGGTCCTCGGACGGCGTTCGCGACCGATGCTTCGCCTTCGACCGCATCGCGGGGCGCCTGCTTGACCAAGCGGGCGATCAGGCGGAGGCGTTCTGGTTCTCCGAACAGTCCGCGGTCGATCGGTATCGGCAGTCGTTCGGTTCCGGCGACACGGACGTTGATGCTCGTATGGTGCGCGTCAACGCCGCCATCCAAGCCCTGGGTCCGACCACGGCTCCGACCGTGTCGAGCGCCGAGTCGGCCAAGCCGATGGACGGCTTTGAAACGATCACGAATGACGGCGGCGAGGCGCCGCAGGCGGACGAACCACAAGCGAACGGAATGGATCGCGAGGTGACCGCACCGTCCGAAGCGGAAGGCGCGGATCCCGCCTCCTAGAAGCTGAGCGTCCGGAGGAACGCGGCGAGCTGGCGAACCTCCTCGTCCGTGAGTGCCGACGGCAGCGTCTCGCGGGAGGCGGTACCCAGCCTTGCGTAGAGGTCCGACCGCTCGCGCACCGTCATCTCGCGGGTGTCGACGAGGCGCAGTGGATCGAAGTGCGCGACGATCGCGTCCTCCAGCCGCACGACCGAACCCGAGTGCGAGTAGGGCGCGGTTTTGGCCACATTGTAGAGGGGTGGCGTCCTGAAAAGGAAGCGGTCCTTTGGATTCAGCGTGGTGTTGTAGCGACCCTCGTCGACGCCGAAGCCGTTCTTGCCGAAGCCCGCCTGTGGGAACGCCACCGAGTGGAATTTCATGTCACTGAAGTAGGGACCTCCGTGACAGGCCGCGCAGCGGCCGCGCCCGTAGAACAGCACGCCTCCCGCCATCTCACGGCGCGACAGGGGGCCGCCGTCGTGGACAAAGCGCTCGAATCTGGTCGGCCTTATACGGAAGTTGAAGCGGATGAACGAGGCGAGCGCATCCGTGACCTCGCGGAAGGACACGCGGTCGCGCGGCAGGCCGTAGGCAGCGGCCAGCTTCGGACCGATCGCCGGATCGGCGGCGAAGCGGCTGGCGAGCGTCGATTGGATCGAGGCCGCCGCACCCACGTCCTCGGACATGAGTCCCTCGCGGATCTGGGGCGTGTCGGTGACCATCTCGCGCACCTCGACCGATGGAAGATGGGCGGCCACAATCATCGGATCGGTCGAAGGCGCATGAACGCCGAACTGGCTCACGACGTGACCATCGACCAGCTGCACGCGGCCGTCCCAGAAGAACGTGTCGAAGCCGCGGCTTCCGCGACCCCAAAATGGGAGCACGTTGCGGGG
The DNA here is from genome assembly GCF_005502745.1 of Sphingomonas sp. 3P27F8. GTDB lineage: Bacteria > Pseudomonadota > Alphaproteobacteria > Sphingomonadales > Sphingomonadaceae > Sphingomonas. Next base: position 209,049 of record NZ_SCNL01000005.1, on the reverse strand, counting down.
CAGGATGCGCCCGCCGCTGTGCAGGCGCGCGGCGCCCGCGCCCTCACCACCGACGCCGATCGCGTTTGGCAGACCGTCCGCTGAGCCGAACTGGTCCAGATGGCAGTCTTGGCAGCTGATGCGCCCGTTCAGACTCATGATCGGCGAGGCGAAGATGAGGCGACCGACATCGTGGCGGGCAGAGACCACCGGAACCGCCAGTTCGCCCGACCTCACGAAGCCGTTGGCGAGCGCCGCCTTCCGAAGCGCTCCGAGCCGCATCGCGTCGGTTGCCGGCGGATCGGTAAAGGCCGCTCCCGCTGATCCGTCGCCCCCGTCGTTCCGACCGCAGGCGACCAGGGCGGCGACTGCGAACAGGGCGGAACTAACGGCGAGCGCCAGGTTAGAAGCGTATCTCATGGGTCCCCACCACCTCATCCAGATCGCCCGCCCGCGCTTCGATCGCCTTCAGCCGCATTTGCGCTAGCTCGTCCTCCCTCAGCCCCCACTGGACCAGCCGCTTCTGGTAGAGGTCGTAGTCCTGGCAGACGATCAGCCCCACTTCACCGGCCTGCAGCGCGAGCCCCGTGTCCCTCGAAGGCTCGTCCGCGGCCCGCATCTTAGCCTGGTAGTGGTCGCGCATCGCACCGTCGCACTGCTCTACTAGAAGGCCATAATCCCTCTGGTTCCAGCGCATCACCGCTTCTCGCCATACCGGCAGCGCCAACCACGCGATGACCGCTCCCGCGATCAAAGCGGCCGCGTGCGTGACAAACCTATTGCGCAGGTATGCGAAGCGCATCCAGCACCTCCGGGGTGATCGTACCGGTCACGGGCAGGCTCTTATCGGTTTGAAATCTAACCAGCGCCGCCCTGGTCTCCTTGCCAACAACGCCGTCGAGAGCGCCGTGATAGTACCCCTGCGCCTGCAACCCGATCTGCACGCGCCGGACGACCGACTGGATCGTCGCAGTGCTGGGCGGAGTATATGCGGAGAAAGGGTTGTCGGTGATGGCCGGCGACGACGGCAGGACCGACGAGTCCGGGGTGCTCCGGGTGTTGCGAGACTCGGAACGCGTGGACGACGACGGGGGCGTGGTGCGAGGTCGGCTAGGCGCTCTCGGCGTGTAGACGGGCGCCCGGTAGGTCCCGCTCGAGCCGGACCGATGACTGCTGTGCGAGGCGTGACTGGAGTGCGAGCGATGCTGCGCCAGGAGAAAGCCGTGATCCTGAGCGAACCGCTGCACCCACTGCCCGTCGTCCGGATCTGGTCCGCCGCCGGGCGGCGCCACACTGAGGTCCTGCGCATGCAGGGGCGGCAGCGGCGCGATGCCCGCCATCAGGAGGCTGGAGATCATGAACCTGCGCTTCTTCATAGGGGCGTCACCGCTTCGAGGAGGAGTGGAGGATGCCATTCGAAAAAGCCCGAGCAGGCGGATTTCGCCCGGCAGGTGGAGCAGGCCTCACCGAACCGCTGCTTCCAGTCGGAAATGGAAGCTACTGCCGCGTGACGGAACGGTTCCGGCACGTGGCACAGCGGGACGTTGAAGAGCCTAGCCCGTACGCCGCGGAGCGTTGCCACGTCGATCGCGTGCCCGATGGGCGCAAAGTCGTCGCGAAGATCCACATGCAGTTCGCTCCACCGGTTTCGAGCGAAGCCGATGTTCTCCAAACCCATGAGTGACCACTGCTCGACATGGGCTAGGTCACGCACCACCATGTCAGCCAAATCGACGATGCCATCGACCGTCGCGCGCGTCAGCACCGTCCGGAGCTCGATCCGCGCTCCAGCCAGCATCAGGTGGGCGAAACCGTCGATCAGCCGCTCGTAGGCGCCGACTTTGCCGACGACGAGGTCGTGTGTAAGGGCATCGGCCGAGTAGAGCGGGATGCCCCAGACCACCTTCGCGTACTCCGGACGCTTTAGGCGGAAAACGTCCTCCCGCCGGAAGTGCTGGGCGTTGGTGAGCACGTGGAAGGATAGGTCCGGCCGGGCCACGAGCACTTCCTCGATCATGCCGAGCAGCCTCTCGCGATGCAGCGTCGGCTCCCCGCCCGTTATGCCGATGGTCATGCCCGCGTCGGCCAGCAGGCACGCGTCTCGCAGAAGGTCGAAGCGGACGTCGTGCGTCTTCTTCGGCGGCTGCGAGCACATCACGCACAGTTGGTCGCACTGCTCGGTGACCAGCAGCGAGTTGTGCCGCGATCCTGATCGAAGAAGCCGGTCGAGCCGCCCCTCGGCGGGACGGACCAGCACGATGTCGCCGGATACCGCCTCGCGCGGATGCTCAATCCTCAACAGCCCGTGCGGTCCACTCCAAAGGCTGTCTTCAGACGTCGAAGCGATGCACAGGCTTTCTTCGAGGCTTCTGCGTTCCGCTCCGGCCAAGCGCGTGACGAACGGCGCCTGGGCGTCGCTTGTGGCGGCGAGCGCGAGCGGAATCATTGCCGCACTCCCAACCGAACGTCGTCACCCGCGAGACCTAGCCAACGTCGCAAAGAGTAGAGCACGGCCTCGTCCTGCGAGTGGATCAGATCGAACGCGAGATCGAACAGGTGCAGGTGCCGGCGGCAGAACTCGGTTTCCGGCCGCGGCAGGTCGACCCTGCCATAGCGCGCGATGTCGTCGACGAGGTCCCGGCCGCAGAAGGGCTTGTAGGCGCAGGCTTCACAGTGTGGATCGCCGTCGTTCGTGGAGGTGGCGTCCAGCGCCGCGCGCTCTGGCGTGTCCCAACCGCGCTCCACGTCTCCAATGGCAAGGTCGATCACGCCCGACCGGGTCAGCATGCGCGCCTCGTCGGTCGGATAGACCTGCCCGTCGTGGTCGATCACGACGTAGTCGCGACCGACCGGGTTGGGGTTGCGCAGATCAACATGACGATCCTGTCCCGGCCGGAAAATCCTCCGCAGCAGCAGGCTGAAATAGCTCTCCTCGAGCACTACGGTGCGATTGGCCCAGTTCCGGGCGATCAGCGTGCGCACGAACTCCTCGTGGTAGCTGCGCCAGTCCGCGTTCAGGTCGCGCGCGTGGGGATGCCGCTTTCGGGCGAACCCCTGATAGTTGATCGGCCTGAGATAGATCGAGTGGAGACCACGCGACGAGAATGCCTCGATCAGCTCGGAGGCGGGGGGAGGCGAAGCGGGATCTACGGTTGGCAGTGCGGAGATCTTCCCCGGTCCGTAGCGATCGAGCAGGAAGTCCAGGTTTCGGAAAAAGAGGTCGGTGCGGTTGACCCCGCCCGTGCGCTGGCGTCCATGCGTGGCAGCCGCACCGTCGAGCGACGTGCTGATCTGGACGTCCTCCCGGTCGAAGACGGACAGCACATCCGATCCGACCTCCTGAAGGTTCGTGCAGACGACGAAGGTGGCGTCGATGCCAGCAGGAACCGCTTCCATCACCCTGCGGATCAGGTCCGGTCGAAGGGTGGGCTCGCCGCCCTGGAACTCGATCTTGACAGCACGCGCGTCCAGGCCGCGAACGATGGCCAGCACGGCGTCGAGCGTCTCCTCTGACCAGTCGTGCCGCCGCGAGCCGACATCCGCCCTCGACACCTGACAGTAGGAACAAGCGAGATTGCAGCGCAGCGTCGGAACGAGGATGAGGTAGTCCAACGGACTCGCCGTGCAGCGTCTGCGGGCAGCGGCGAACGTCGCGGCGTGCGTCTGCAGACCCGGTCGACGCAGGTGACCGGTCCGTGCCAGGAACGCGGTGTCGCCATTCTCGAGTTCGTCTGCGTCAAGGCGAGCCTGCATCGCCTCGTCGGCCAGGAAGAACCTGCCGGCATCGTCAACGTGCAGAACTCCCCCTGCCAAGTTCCTCCGTCTCGTTCCGAGCTGGGAACGGGCGGATTGGCACCACTGGTTATCGCTGCTCACCGCCCCCACGGCAGATGCCATCCCTTACCTCCCCCCCAGCTCGGCCGCCATCGAGCTCCGACGCTGTGAGCGAAGGCTAGAACGGCGACAACGACATGGGAAGGTCAATCAGATGTCTCAACGACAAGCTCTACGCGAAGGGATTGTCGATCGTTCTGGGGTCTCCGCCGTTTCTCTCGATGCGATCGGGTAGAGCTTCCGTCTGAAGCGCTGCGAGCAGAGCGTCCGCGAACTCCTTCAACCTCCTGGCAGCTTCAAGACCCTCCCGGTCCCGGGATATCGTGAGATTCCCGGAGAGAACGACCGCAGTTTTCCCGTTCTCTACTGACATGCTGGCTATGGTCATCGCGGTTTCGTCGTCTGCGAAGGGCTCTATCATTACTGCCTCCCTGATCGATCATCCTCGGGTTCGCCGAAGAGCGGAAATCTTGGCACGCGGCGCTTCTCCTCGGCGGACAAGGCAGGGAAAGGGTCCACGCCCGTGCGCGCCGTCAATGCCGCCACAGAGAGAACCCGCCAACGCGATCGTGCCTCATTCGTCGCGATCCAGGCGCCCGCGCCCTGTCCGGGAACGTAGACGGCCTTCCACACGTGCCTGGGAACGAGCACCCGTCCTCGGAGGCTGCGGAGCTTGCGGGTCTCGTAGCTCGGACCGGTCACCACGAAGACGCTGCCGAGCGTTATCGCGAGTGATCGCACATATTGCTCCAGCGACGCCCAGCCGCTTCGGTTCAGCGCTCCGTCCTGCGGGACCATGTTGGCGAGGCTGAAAGTCTCGAAGTCGTTCTCAGGCGTGGTCATGTCCCCGGACGGAGCCATGTGACCGCGGTCGAACCCGCCGCCGACATAGTCGGCGAGTTCAGCCCGTTCGTCGCGCGGTAAACGCGCCTCCGGATGAAACCGGTTGTCACGATAGTCGAAGGCCATCGCCGCCCGCGCAGCGTCTCGGGTGATCGCTTCGGCGGCATAGAGAGGCGAGCGCGTCACTCCTGAATGAAGGACCGAAAAGGAGCGGAAGCACAGCAGTCGGGTACTTCTACCTTTCTTATGATCAACCACAGCAGGTGGTTGATCATTCGCGTAGAGCACCGCGCAACTGGATGCAGCCTGAGGCGACGCACCGGCACACAGCATGAGTGCAAAGGGTAGGAGCATGAGCCGAAGGCGATGCATGGATGGATCTATACGAGCAGCTTCAAACCTTCGCGATCTCTTTCGCTTCTCAATCTTACGGTCTGATGGGTGGAAAGCGGACTGGCCGCTCTCGGGCAGCGAGCCCAGACAAGCGGACGCTCGCTGGTCCGCTTAGGCACCGCACTCCGGCGGACCCGCTGCGCTGGCTAACGAGGCGCCGATCCGCGGCGATAGGTATCGTTCTCGCCAAAGGACAGGAGGCTGGCGACGAGGTCGGACAGCTCGGGCGCACTGTCCTGTCGTGTTGCCGACACCCAGAACCTGCCGTCGGTGCCCACCTCGATCGTGATGGTGCCGTCCCGTCGAGTGGTCATCACCTTGCGCAGCGGCTGCCCCAGCAGACCTCCAGGCCTGCCGAAGTCGAGAATCCCTCGCGTCCGCCTTGCATACCAGTCGCGCGTCTCCTGGGTGCCGTACTGCTTGCGACCATCGGAGAAGATGACGAGTTCGGGATGGCAGATGTCGAAGATCTCGTCGCAGCAGCCATTCTCGCGTCCGTGGTGCGACGCGACGTAGACGGTCGTCGTCGCCAGCTTCGCGCGAAACGCCGGGTTCTTCAGCAGCTGGCGCCAGCCCGGACGTTCGAGGTCGCCGCCGAACAGGATCGTGAAGGGTCCGAACTGCACGAATGCGGCCAGACTGAGGTTGTTCGTGTCGGTGAAGTCGACCCGATAGCGGTTCCAGAACACATGCCAGGCGACCCCGCCCAGGTCGTGAGACCAATCGCCCAGGAACCCGGTCCCGAAGCGTTCGAGGATCTCCGTCGCCTTCGCCACGCCGGCACGCATTCCGCATTCCACCTTCATCGACCTGAGCGCCCGCGCATCGACAGTGGGGTTGGTCACGAGTCCGCCCACCGCGCAGGCACGCCAAAGATGTGGCAGATCCTCGCAGTGGTCCTCGTCGAGGTTCATAAGCATCAGCGTATCGATGCGCTCGCCGCCGTAGGCGATCGACGGATACCACGGCCTATCGCTGCAGAGCCCGCAATCCAGCATCAGTCGGTGCCCGGCCGGGCCGGTGATCACCGTGCAGCCGCCATGATCGACGTCGTGAATTTCGATCTTCACCAACGGCTTTTTTCGATCTTCACGCTGCTTCATCATGCCGTTCCCACCTTCCGTGCGACGACGTTCCCGACCAGACGGACGGCCGCGTTCCGGGCGGACAGGGCCACGACTATGTAGGCGAGCAGCACCCCGCCGCCGAGCATCAGGATGCGATCGTTGCTGCTGGGCGTCCACACGAACAGTGCGGGCGTCACGAGCGCGAGCAGGGCAAGAAGCACGGCGCAGTCGCGGAGGATGAGGAAGCGCCGGTGGTTGTCCGCGATCGCGGGATCGCTCTCCGTCGCCTTCAGCCACTTGTACCAGAGCGCGTTCTGCTCGGTCGGCGTCATCGGCGTCGACGGAAGCAGTACGGCGAGGTCGGTCGGGTCCACCCGGGGGTCCTTGGGGGCGATCCCCGTGAACGCCCGACAGCCGGGGACCCGGTCGCGGAGCCGCCAGAAGACGAGCACCTCCTTCACCGATCGGGGGAAGAGTTCCTGCAGCACGAGCATGACGATGCCGGCGACTCCCGCGAAGCCGGCATGCTGGAGGAGGGTCTGTACCTGCGCCACTCGGTCGATGCCGAGCAACCCGGCCGCGGCCGCATAGGCCACGACGATCGGGGCTAGGTACTTCGTGTTGATGCCGGTCTTGAGCAGGTCAGCCATCACGGTAGCCTCAGATGCGCTTGAACATCGTCCTGCGCCACGATGATCATCAGTGTCGGGCGCAGATCGGGTGCGTCCTTCTCAGCGTGTGCGGTCATGGCGCGATCATCGCGGCCCGACATGTGCGCCGATCCGTCCGGGTGGCTGTGCCAGGTGCCGCACAGATAGACGCGGCCACGGGCAAGGCGGGTCAGCCGGCGCTCCGCGAGGGTGCCGCCGGCCTTGCCGAGTTCGAGCCTGGTCTCGGTCGCCTCTGATCCAGGCGGAAGGGGGGAGGCGTGGATGACGGTGATCACCCGACGCGTCGGGTCCCAGCTCCCGTAGAGATAGCCACCGGTCTCGGCCGGAACCGCGGCGGTGCGCTCCGCGGCCATGGCCGCGATGGCGGAAGGCGAGACGCGGATCTGCCACTCGTCCACGCTGGCGGGTCGGAGGACGGTGAATGCCTCCATGGGAACCCAGCGCGAGCCCGTCGGCCGGAGCCGCTCGTCAAGCGGGTTGAGCAGGATGCCGGCTTCGCTCCGATCGCCGAGAATGGCGGTGCACGCAACCGACGCGTGCTGTTCGACGGCGTGCTTGGGCAGGTGCACCGTCATCGAGGTGCAGCCGAAGCCGTAGAGCAGCGGGTCAGGGCCCAGCGGATGCCGATCCTCGTAGTTGAGCCAGCCCGCCACGTCGGGATCGTCGGGTGCAAGCCCGATCGTCGCGAGCATCATGTCCGACATGGTGGGCCCGCCCGGCGGCGAGACGAACGTCATTCCGAGGCGCCCCTCATGGTACATCTCGGTCCGGACGATGGTCGCCTCGGTCGAGCCCCTCAGTTCGTCCATTCGAAGTCGGACCTGTTCGTCGGCAGTGGCGTCGATGACGAGCCGACCCTCTATCCTTGCTTTGAGGTCGTCGATGTCGACGGTCGCAATGTCGTCCTTGATCGCCTCGGACTTGCCCTCGTCGTGCCAGAGCGCGTCGGTCAGACGCTTCGCCTGGTCGGCCTTATTCGCGTACACGTCTTTTGTGCGAGCGGAATGGCGGGCGAGGTTGTGGGGGTGGATGCGATCCTTGTCCCACACGAGCACGTCCTCCATTCCGGAGCGGGCGAGGTTGTCGTGTATCGCGCTGCCCAGGGCGCCGTGCCCAAGCAAGGCAACGGGTGGCAGCGGGTCCGCACCCGCGACCCAGCGCATCAACGATGGTCGCGGCGGGTAGTCGCCGACGATCGTTTCGATGCGCGTATCGGCGTCGAGGATGCTCTTGTCGTAATCCTGCGACACGAGGAACGCTCGCAGTTCGAGGCTGCGCGCAGCCTGGTCTTCGGAATATCCGAAGAAGGCGTTCATGATTGGCGCCGGTCGCCAAACCCCGATGATCACGACCATCGCTCTGCCGAAGAGCGGCGGTCGTACGCAGCGGAAGTCTACGCCCCTCTGCAACAGGTCGCCGACCGTGGCATCGAAGGCGTGATCCACGCCGATCGCCTTCATGCCCTCCAGCAGCTCGCCGCCCGTTCTCCAATCCTCGAATAGCGGGCCCCGTTCGACCGCCGATGGTTCGCGCCAGACGAACACCCAAGGGACGGCGACCCGCTTTCGGTCGAACTTCTCGTTGTGGAATCCGATGGCCGCCTGGACGTTCGCCGGCTCGAGGATCTGCGAGAAGACGGACACCTGCTTGCGGTCGTCGTCATCGAAGTTGATCGCGACGCCGACGGCGCTGCCCGCATCGGGATCGGCGAGCGCATGCTCTTGCAAGGTGCGTGGCTCGAGCTGGCCCATTCGCAGCTTCTGGCCCACCCCGAACGGAACCGGCTCCCAGCCATCCATCATCAGGGTGCCTGTCTTCGCGTCTCGCAGGAAGTCGCGCAGCCGGGTCATGATCGCCTCTATGCCGGCGCGCTCGTAGATTGGCTGGATGCCGCCCAGCGCCAGGCAGGGCGCCGCTCGGCATCCCGGCTCGCCTGAGCAGAGATGACCAATCTTGCGGGGAAAGTCCTCGCGGTCGCAGAGCACATTGTAGGGTGCGGTTTGACCGAAGGCGCGGCCCTCAAGGTAGACGAAATGTATCCGCTCCACTTCCCGCACGTCGGCCGCCGGTTCCCCGACCGTCGGCTCCGTCTTGATGTCGAAGGTCAATATCTCGCCTTCGTCCAGGCGGCGCAGTTCGATGGACGATGCGACGACACCGGCGGACTGCGAAATGCGCGCGATCTCCAGCAGCTGGCTCAGGTCTGGCTCAGCGACGATCTCGCCATCGACGGGTTCGTCGCTGCCGTCAGCCATAGGAGCCGCCACCTCCGACCGCCGCGCCGGCACCGCCAAGACCGACCGTCGCCGGCACCTTCGCGGGCGCGAGCGTTGGACCGCCGCTGGTCAGGTTGAAGACGACATGGGCCGGAAGGTCCGAAGCTCCGTTGCCACCGGTGCAGCGGAAGCGGCCTTCGACAGAACCCGTGATCTCGCCGCCGTTGGCGAGGATGCGGAGATAGCGGCGCTTCGCGTGCCATGACGGCGGCGTGTCGCCGCCCCGCACAACGCGCCGGCTGCTCGACACGACGTATCCGTTGCCACGCTGCTCGCCGAGCGCCTTCAACGCCTCGGCGGACTCGGTGAACTCCTCGTCCTTGCAGCCGCCGTTGAGCACCCGGCCGATCGACCGTCGCGAGCAGTGATGAGGCGCCAGCAGGACGTGCCACGCGAGATGTCCTGGGTTCTTGCGGTGAACATCCTTTTCCAGTCTTTCGAGCACCTCGACCGAGGTGTCGCCGCAGGTCAGGATCAGGTTCTCGCCTCCGAACCGCCGGATGGTCCATTGAATGACCAGGCTGGTCGGGTTCGAGGAAGCCGGGGGGCAGCCCTCCGCGGTCTTCGGAATGTCCCACTCCGCAGGCGTCGGCGCCAGCAGTCGCCATTCGAAGTCAGTGGTGATGGCACCCGTTGAGAACCGGCTAGTGTCCATGACCTTCAGCCGGTTTCCCGCGCGTTCGCCCGCGGCCGTGCCCTGGAGGGCATTGCGGCGCTTGATCTCATCGGTGATCGGCTTCGACTGGTCGGTGACGTAGTGGGGATTGAGGCCGTATGGCGTGCACCAGATCTCGTCCACGATGATCTTGGGGTCGGAATCCTCGGGGTCGCTGTCCCAGCTCTCCGGCGAGCCGCAGTGGAATATCTCGCCGAAGCCGCCGACGTGATCCTTGTCGGGGTGCGTCGACACGAACACGTCCAGATGGTCGTTCCCGCAGGCGGCGCGGATATCCGGAGCGAAATCGGGCGCCTCGTCGTCATCCTCGTCCTGCGCTCGGGCAGCACGGTAGTGGATGTCGACCATCACGACCTTGTCATGCGCCTCGATCAGGATGCTGTCGCCGCAGCCGGATGCGAGACTTGTGAACCTGTAGTCGCCGCGCATGGCCAATCCTCCTGCCGCTATTTAGAACGATAGGGGAACATCATACACTGTGTCAATATGTGGTATGTATGACGGCAAACTTCCCTACATGTTGCCCCTCTAAGGCGTGCGGCGCGGCGAAACAGCCTGCTGGACCGATTGCGGTATCGAGCGGGGTAGTGCGAAAAGCCCGATCCGGCGATTGGCTCGCGAGTGCACGCCCGCGCCCCTGTTGGCCGACCTCAGAGCGCTAGACAGTTCGCCATCGCGCTGTGCAGATAAGCAAGTGGATGTCGACGAACGGCTGGTATTCGGACGTAACCGGAGCATCTCGAACGACTACTTCTTGGTCTCGCGCCGTTTGCAAGCGGCGACTCGCAATCCTGCGACAAACCGGCTTGCGGCTTGAGGAGGCGATCGGCACGCGCCTAGCGAGCAGTGGCCCCAGCCGACGTAGTCACTAAATGAAGAGCATGCCGAAGGTCACCCTTAATCAGCTGCGCGAGCGGGCGGAGCGTGTGGAACAGCGACGTCGCGAGTACCGGGAGCGGGCCGTCGCCGGTACCCTGGTGCGGCACGAAACGTGGAGGCTCGACTATCTCTCCCGACCCTACCTCCTGGGTGCGCCCGACGAGCGGGTGGCCGAGCGCTTCCGCAACGTCTTCGTGAATGCGATGGAGCTGAGCCCCAAGGGGCAGCTGACGCCGGTGCCGATGACGCGCACCGACGAATATATGCAGGTCTTCACCCACCTGCTGGAAGACTACTCGGACAGGGCGGCTGGCGGGCCGCCGAATGAAGTCGTTGCCGCGGCGCGCGCGCCGCTATTCAGGTATTTCGAGAACGGCGAGTCCTCGGGCGTGAAGATGTTCGAGGGCTACGTCGCGCCCTCTACGCCGATCATCGTCAAATATGGCAAGCGGCAGTTTCTCGAGCCGATGCTGGCGACGGGTGACCTGCGGCTCGCCAATGCGGGGCTCTATAACGACGTCGCCCATTCCGATGCAGTACGCGACGACGAGACGAGCCGGACCTTCTTTATCCCCACATGGCGCGAGCGTCTGGACGGACGGACTGGCATGGATTTCCAGGGGCACCGCATCGAGTTCGAGAATGACGACATCGTCCTGCCGCTGGTATTCCAGGATTACTTCCTATTTAGCCTTTGCGAACACATTCACTACCGGATGCCTACCGACTTCGATGCGGACGCCGCCATCGTGATCCGGGATCCGACGCGCTTCAAGCAGCGCCTCATCTCCACTTTCCTTGGACGACTGCCCGATTGGGAGCCGCTGGAGGGCCCGGTCATCTATTATGACCCGTATCGAGATTATTCCAAGTTCACCGTACCGGAAATGGCTAAGCACTTTGGCTACGGCTACCAGCGCGAGGTCCGCGTAGCGTTCCGGCCGAGCGTCCGGCCGAGAACGCCGCTCGAGCCGCTATTCCTTTCGATTGGTCCCATGACGGACTACGCCGACCTGGTGACGATTTAGACGGCCCGGACGAGTACGCCCCCCTATGACGTTAGGCTATTGGGCGCGAGGCCGAGACTTGCCACGCCGCCGCGGCAGCTGGGGCAAGAAGGCGAAAGCCGAGCGCATTGCAGAGGGCGACTAGCAAAAACGGATTTCCCTCTGGCCCGCTGGAGGAGCACGAACACCACAGAATAAGGGAGGCGACGACCGGGCAAGAAGTCGGGATCGGACGATTTCCGTTGCCGAGTGGAATGCTTCGGCGCAGCTGTCGTTGGTGACCGACCCGTCCCGTCCCGATTACGACCTGAGCTGTTGGTACCTCAACCGGCGGCGGCTTATGTCCCTGACTGGGGCTGAGCCGATGCTTGGAGGAGTCGGCGATCGTGATGCGGCCGCAGCGCACCTGCGGGAACTGGCGGCAACCGTTGGCCTCGAGCGCGCGCTCGGGGCCTGGCTCGAGCGTGCGAAGCCGCCGACGCTCGGCCAGCTCGTCGCCGCGGACGAGCTGGCGGTCGGCAGCTTCTTCACTCACTTCGGCGATTTCTACTCGCGAGGGGTGCCCGCGATGCACAAGGCGAAGATGGAACGCCGCCAGCCGCCGCCCCAAGCGCTGATCCACACCAAGCTCGACGCGCTCCGGCCAGGTCTTAAGCTCGAGGTGCGCTTCTCGCACGAGTATTTCACCGCAAACTCCGCTTGGACCGAACTCGGCCGCCGTGCCCAACTACTGGTGATCGGGGCCGTCACGGCGATCGACGCCAATGTTGTGGCGGCACTACCCTGGGCGATCGCCACGCCCTTCGTGAGCTGGGCTGACGGGGGCCGCAGTCTCGTCGGGGCTTCCTGGCACAATCGGCTGGAGCTGCATCCAAGCCAGATTGACGCGTTCCAGGAGATCCGTCTCGTACCCCGGGCTACTACCCAGGCGGCACTGATGCCGCTGCGCGGCGTCCCCGAGGCCCATGTCAAAATGGCCTTCGCTGAACTGATCGGCGAGGGCGAGGTGCCCAAAGACTGGGGCGGCGAGCAGTCGGACCTGTTCACCTCCGCACTCAAGGTCGACGGCGAGCCTTACGCGGCGGCGTGCCTTCAAAGGGCCGGCGAAGTTCAAGCCGATGACCTTGGCGGAGCTGGGCAAGAACGGCGACCAAGTGGTTAGGCTATACGCGGAACCCGCGGACATCCTTGTGCTCCAGCACTGCCATCTAATCGAGATCCCTGTACGCGCGATGATGCGGTCGTTCGCCCAGCAGTTCGGCAACTTGCGGACCTGCTGCATCATCGACGGCAATGACACGTTGCGCATTCTGAAAACCTATCGCAAGTGTGGATTGTCTCCGGATTAGCGCGGCGGCCTCGATCGGCAGTTAGGGTGCGGCGCGAGCAGCTGACCCCAATTGTTCAGGTTGTGAACGAGTGTCTGGTTTCGGGCAATCGCTAAGGCGACCTGAACGTCGGCTTCTGGGTCGTTGCGGCTCAACTTGATTGTGGCACGTCTGAAAGGCTCGGGTAATGAACATGAAACCCCGAAAGATCGTAGTGGCCCTTTAAGACGGGCGAAACGATCCCATTGTGCTCGCCGATCAGTGATGTCTCAACGATTAATCACGACGAACTATTTCGTAGGGCAGCGCACGTCCTTTACCTCTCGAGCGGCGATTGGCTCACCATCATCGCCGATTGGGTAGCGATACATCGTGTTCGCATCGCGGTCATCGATCTCCATGCGGATGTTGCTTTCGCCCAGTAGGTTAGCCTCAGTGCGTCCAGTGAAGCGACCGTTGAAGAGGACGCCGCTGCCGCTCCGCTTTGTCATGGAACCTGAGAAGGAAACGCCGATCAGAAGGTAGTCGTTGCCCTCGTAGTAGTTGACGCTCTCGGCATCGACAAAAACTTTGTTGACGCCGTCCTCGTCGCGGCAGTCGGCCGCCGCGGGTGCCCATGTTCCCCGGAAGGCTTCGGGAATGGGATCGTGGAACGACTTGCCCGCCGCACTGCCGCCGACAAACGCGACAAGCAGTGGCGCGATGATGGCAAGGTTCCTCATGATGTACGCCTCGCGCAACGCGTGTCGCAATTCAAGTGCGCCATCGGTTTGCGTTGAGGCGATAATGCCTGAGCGCGGGGGCGGTGCGGCTGCGGGACGTCGGCGTGGCGCCCCGCGCCTGGCGGAACGCGCGGCCACTCCGACGCGCGAGAGAGCTGCGGCTGTCATGGGCTTTCGTGATCTCGTTGAGCGTTCGTGCCGCCCTCAAAATCCCGTTCCGTGTGGCGGCCTCTCTGGCGGCGGCAATCTGTTTAGATTCAAGTACGTATTCCGCCGGTAGGCCGGAACTCACCGAGCTTCTCCTCTCGCTCGATGAGTTCGTCGATGTGGCTGGCGATCCGCTGCGCGACGAACTTCGCCACCGCCGTTCCCCAACGCGGGTCGACGCGGTCGCTGCTGGCTCCGAGTTCCGCCACGAGGGCGTCCGGCAGCGCCGCGACAAGCGTCTCGAGGAACGCGGCAAGCCCTGAGCGTGACCACTCGTTGGCAAGATCGCGCCGGTCGAACATCGCAAGCGTGAGGGCACCGCGCGCAGGCAGTCCTGCCGCAGCCAGGATCGCGCCGGCCTCATCCAGACTGAGGTGCCGAGTGCCCTTCAAAGTGCGGCTGAACTGATCTTTAGACATGCCGACCCTGCCGGCGAGGTCACGTTGGCTGAGACCCGTCTGCTCGACCAGGTCGCCGACGATGATGTGCAGCGGTGTCGACGACAGGGCTGCGGAACTGCTCGTGCTTGCCACGACTCCATCTCCAAGGATCGATTCGCAGCCACGTACCAAGCGCATAGCCTGTAGGAAAACAAAATAGGAACATCCTAGCACGTGCCGGCCGACGAGGGTCTGCAGTCTTGTGCGTCTCAGCGCTTGCAGCGACGCCTAAGTAGCGGAGATACCCAGCCAAGAGCGATTCGCGAGTGTTGTCGCACGGCCAGCGACGCCCTGCCGATCCCCCGCGAGCTTCATCGCGGGCTGCTAGGAAACTTCACATGATCGCTGCGACCGTGATCGCGGAATCCGCGACCGCGCAGCTGTTTTGTTCCTATGATGTTCCTTTTCGTTGAGCGTCGACCGGAGGCGGCGTGAAGGTGGCTGTGCGGTCGGGATGCGGCCGCGGCGAACACCTTCTCGGAGACGCTCTCGATGCACAGCCTCAAGCTCCCGCTGACCCGTGCCGGCCTCGGCCGGGCCAGCGATTATCTCATTCCCGCGATCGGCCTCATGGCCGTGGCGAGCGCCGCCTATGCCGGCGCCGACACGACCTTCGGTCCGGCGCTCACCAAGTTCACCGACTTTCTGGAGGGCTCCGGCGGCAAGATCATCGCCGTGCTCAGCCTGGCCGGCGGCATCATCGGCATGGCGTCCGGCCGGTTCACGCTCGGGCAGGTGGCGATCCCCGTCGCCGTCGGCATCGGCGTCGGCACCGGCGTGCCGATCGTCACCTCCACCGTGACCGCGATCATCTGATCGCGGCGGCGAGGGCGGCTCACACCATGTCGGACAAGTATATTGTTCCCCGGCGGCTCGACGATCCGGAGCTCATCGGCCTTTGGACCCTGGACGAATTCCTGGGGCTCGCGGCGCCGTTCGCCTGGGGCATCTTCTCCCAGCACATCCTGCTGGGTCTCGTGGGTGCCGGAGGAGCGTGGTTCGCGCTTCGCAAGGCCAAGGCTGGCCGGGCCAGTTCCTGGATCATCCACGCGGCCTACTGGTACCTGGGGGCAAGCTTCGTCCGACTGCGTGCGACGCCGCCCTCCCACTGCCGCCGGCTCGCCGGCTGAGGGGAGGGGCTCCATGCTATCCGATATCGCGCACCAGCGCACCCAATCGCTGCTGCGGCAGCGCAAGGTCCTCGTCGTCGCCGCGGCGGCGTCGTTCCTGGCCAACCTCGCGCTGTTGACGGCGCTCGGATCCAGGGACCGCGAGATCATCCTGCAGCCGCTCTCGACGCGGCCGCTGGCGATCAGCTCGTCGGGCGTCTCGTCCGACTATCTCGAGCTCGTCACCCGCGACGTCGCGCTGATGCTGCTCAACCGCTCGCCGACCGGTCTCGACTATTGGATGGAGCAGATCCTGAAGGTGGCCGATCCCGCCGCCTACGGTGCGCTCAAGGCTGAGCTGGTCAAGATCGTCACCGAGCAGCGCGGCTCCGATCTGAGCCAGGCATTCGTCATCACCGGCCTGACGGTCGATCCCAAAGGTCTCAGTTCGACCGTTGACGGCGACCTCAAGACCTTCGTCGGCGGTCAGGTCATCGCCAGCGAGAAGAAGCGGTTCCGGTTCGGCTGGACCTATGCGGGCCTGCGCCTCTCGCTCTCGAGCTTCGCGCTCATCCCCACGAACAAGGAGGCGCTCCAATGATCGCCGCGACACCCGCCTGCCTGCTCGGGGCGGGCACGGTCACCTTCGCCGCCGGCACGACCCGGCCGCGCGACCTCACCCTGAAGCCGCTCGGACTCGCGCTGATCGGCGCTGCCATCGCTCTCGCCGCGACGCCGGCCTGGGCCGACCAATATCGTCAGGCTGCCGACAATGCGCAGGTGGACTGCGTGGTCTCGAACCATGAGCTGACCCGGATCAGCCTGGTCGGCGACGCCTTCGCGAGCGTCAGCAAGATCACGACCGGCTACCCGTACAACGACTTCACCGTCACCAACGAGCCGGTCCGTGGTGACATCTACCTGTCGGTGCCCGAAGGCTTCGCACCGGGTCGGCTGAGCTTCTTCGCCACCACCCGCAAGGGCTATGTCTACAAATTCGCCTGCTCGATCGGCGGACCCGAGGCCGAGCAGATTTTCGTCTCGAACCCGGCGATCGCCGGCGAGCGGGCACAGGCCTGGGAAGCGAAGACCGGCCCGCGCGATGCGGCGGTGCGCCTCGTCCAGGCAATGGCGGCGAACAGCGCGCCCGACGGCTATGTCATGCGGCAGGTCGCCGCAGCACCGACGCGCGTCGGTGACCTCAGCGTACGCCTCGTGGCCGAGTACCGGGGCGGCGCACTCACCGGCCGCGTGCTGCGGATCGACAACCGCGGTGCCAAGACGGTCCCGGTCGACCCGGCGCAGCTGACGCCGGCCGGGAGCCTCGCGGTCAGCGTCGCCGATCGCGAACTCGGCCCGCAGCAGGCAACGACGCTCTACGTCGTGCTCGACGGGAGTGCCGGCGCATGAGCGAGGCTGTCACCCCTCAGGGCGGCTCCGGCCAGGAAAGCGCCACGCCCTTGGGCGCGCTCAACGCCAAGACGCGGGCACGCCAGCGCATGCTGCTGCTCGGCGGCGGCGGCTCGGCTGCGATGCTCGCGCTCTGGTTCGTGTTCGGCAGCACCGGCGATCACACGCCGGCCGCCGACGCGCCGCAGAAGATCGAGACCGACGGCATCGTCAATCGCGACCTTAGCCAGAAGGAGTTCGTCGCGATCTACGGCAACCGGCTGGATGCGCAGGCGCGCCAGCTGAAGGCGCTCGAGGAAAGCAGGGCGGTCGCGCCCGAGGTCCAGACCAGGCTCGACGCGCTCTCGGCGGAGAACCAGGCGCTCAAGACCGACGGCACCAAGACGATCGACGCGCTGACGCAGGAGAATACGACGCTGCGCGGCGAGCTCACGCGCGCACAGACCCAGGCAGCCGCGCCGCCGCCCGCACCGCTCGCGTCACGCGATCCGTCGATCCCGTCGGGATCGCCGCTCGACCCGAACAACGGTGGACCGCAGGGCGCCGCGCTCTCGCCTCGCGCCGAACGACAGGTGAAGACCGTCTCGTTCACGAGCGGGCCAACGGAAGGCGCCGGCACGGCCAAGACCGGCCTGCGCGCTGGTCGGCCGACTGCGCCTGCGATCGAGATTGAGGACAGTCCCGACTACCTGCCGCCCAACAGCTATGCGCCGGCGCGCGTGATCGTCGGCGTGGACGCCTCGGCGGGCGTCGCCAGCCAGACCGATCCGCTGCCGGTCGTGCTTCGGATCACGGGCCCTGCGCGCTCGGTCGTCAAGGACGGCAAGCTGCTCACGACGCGCATCCAGGGCTGCGTCGTTAACGGTGCGGCGCGCGGCGATCTCTCGGCCGAGAAGGTTTATGTGAAGCTCCAGAAAATGACCTGCGACCAGCCCGGCGGGCGGGTCGCGGTCAGCGAGGTCAAGGGCTTCATCAGCTTCGCCGGCAAGACCGGTGTGCGCGGCCGCGTTGTCAGCCGCGAGGGCAGTCTCGTCAGCCAGGCGCTGATCGCCGGCATTGTCGGCGGCTTCGGCCGCGGCTTCTCGGCCAACGCCAACAGCGTCTTCTCCGGGATCACCAATGGCGTCGACGGCAAGCGCCAGCAGCTGTCCGGCGGCGACATCGTCCAGGGCGGTCTCGGTCAGGGCGTCGCCGACGCCTCGGACACTGTGTCCAAGTATCTGATCGAGCGCGCCGAACAATATCAGCCAGTCGTGGAGATGCCGACCGGCATCGATGTCGAGATCGTCTTCCTCGACGGCGTCTATGTGAGGAACTCCCAATGATCTCTGCTGACACTCGTCTTGGCCATGAGCTGGCCAGGATGCGCCGCATGGAAGGTATTCCGTTCTGGAGCCTGCTGGCCTCGGCGTCGCTCGTCGTCGGCATGGGCGCCGGCGTCGTCGCCAAGAGCGTCCATGCCGCGGCGCCGGCCATCGCCAGCGTCGACACCGGCTTGGTGCGCGAGGCGCTCAAGCTGCGGCTGCCGAAGACCCGCATCGGCGCGATCGACTGCAGTCGCTTCGGCGGCCTGTGCGAGGTCGTGGCCGGGACGACGCTCTTCTACGTCGACCGGAGCGCGCGCTTCCTCATGATCGGGCGGCTCTACGACATGGAGACGCGGAGCGACGTCACCGCGACGCGGCTCCTCGAGCTCAACCCGGACATGCTCGCAGCGGGTGCGGCGGGTCGGCGCGACGATGACGACGCGCAGCCCGCCGCCGCGACGCCCGCGGCCGCGAAGGTCGACCTCGCCCAGCTTCCGGCAGGCGGGGCGGTGCACTGGGGGCCGGCGAACGGGCCCAAGCTCGTCGTGCTCAGCGATTTCCACTGCGGCTATTGCCGTAAGCTCTCGGCCGAGCTCGCCCGCATGGGCGCGCGCGTCGAGGAGCGGCCGATCTCGATCTTCGGTGCGGAGAGCCGCAAGCTCTCGGAGGCGGTGCTCTGCGCGGCCGATCCGGCAGCCGCTGCGCATGCGGCTTATGCCGACCAGGCGATCGCCGCAGGGCGCAAGTGCGACGTGTCGGGGCTCGACGCCAATGAGGCGTTCGCCCGCAAGCACGGCTTCGGCGGCACGCCGGTGATCATCCGCGCCGACGGTGCGGTGCTGCAAGGCTTCCACACGGCCGAGCAGCTCAAGGCCTTTGTGGCGGGAGGTCGGGCATGATCCGGTCTCTCTATCTGGCGCTGCTCCTCGCCGGTGCAGCCACGCTTGGCGGCTGCACGACACTTGGCGGCACGGTGAAAGGCGACTTCACCTGCCGGGCGCCGGCCGGGACCTGCGCGCCCATGACCAAGATCGACGCGGCCGCGATCGGCCAAGTCGACGAGGAGGGTGCCGCGGCGGCAGCGGCGGTCGACCGGCAGCCCGCCCGAACGGGCGGGGGCGGGAGCGTCGCCGTCCGCACCGGCGAGCGCATGCTGTCCATCCTGCTGCCCGCGCATGTCGACGAGGCGGGCGTGCTGCACGACGCCGCCACCGTCCATGCCGTAGTCGAACAGCCTGCCTGGACCTTCGCGTCCACCGCCGACCCTGTCTCCTCTTCCGAGATCTCGCGCAGTCCCGCCCCTTCCTCCCTGCGCGAGGCGGTCGCCGGTGCTTCGGCACCGGTGATCGAGGGGCTTGAGACCACTCCCGCTCAAGCCCCTCACCCTTTCAGTTCGGCCGCGTTGCCCCGCGCGGTCGATCCCGGCGCGCCGACTGCGGCATCGCTCGCAGCCGCGCGCGCCGGGCACCGGATCGGCGCCGCGGTGCCTGCCGCCAAGGACGTGCCTGCCGCACCGACCGTCGGGACTCCGCCGGCGTTGCCGGCGGGCAAGGTGGTGCTGCCGCAGGGCGACGCGGCGGCAGCACAGGCACGCCTCCGCGCGCTCGCCACGCCCAACCTGTCTCGGCTCGGAGCCCGGCCGATCCAGCCGACGCCGCCGACCGACCTGGACGGCAGCTTGTTCAGCGCGCCTGCCGGCGAGGAGCAACCGCGATGAACCTCTCGCTCAAGACGTTCACCGGCTCGCTGCTCACCGGCCTCTTCGGCGATGCCGAGGAGAGCGAGGGTGCGCGGCCGGTGCTGGGCCTCGACATGCTGTCGAGCTTCCTGCCGTACCGCGTCTACGAGCCGTCCACCCGGCTCTACCTCAACGCGCGTTCCTCCGGCTTCATCCTCAACGTCGCGCCGCTGGTCGGTGCCGACGAGCGGGTCGGCGACCTGCTCGGGCAGTTCCTCTCCGAGGGGCTGCCGGCGGGCGCCTGTGTGCAGATCGTCCACTGGGCGTCACCACGGATCAGCCGCAACATCGCGCCCTGGTTCGCGCCCCGCTACGCCCGCGGCGGCGTCTACGAGCAGATCGCGCGCGCCCGCACCCAGTGCCTCTACGATCTGGTCTGGACGAGCGGCTCGGGCGCCGCCCCGTTCCATGCCCGCCACCATCAGCTGCTGGTGTCGGTCGGCGTGCCCGCGAACGGCGGCACCTCCAAGGAGGAGCTGATCGCGGTCAGGGACAGTCTGGTGGGCGTGCTCCGCTCGCTCGACGTGCCCGCGCTCGATGTCGATCCGGTCGAGCTCATCGCCTTTGTCGATGACCTGACCTCGCCGACGACGGCGAGCGGCGACGATGCGGTCGACTACAACCCGCTCGATCCGATCGCCGACCAGGCGATCCGCCGCGACATCGAACTGACCGTCGAGGAGAGCCGGATGCTGCTGCGGACCGAGCGGTTCCGGCCGACCGGCGGCCATGACGGCGAGGCGCCCGAGATCGGCGAGATCTACCCGGACCGGTTCGACGTTCGGCACTTCGGCGTGCGCAACATGCCGGTGCGCTGGACGCCCTGGGAGACGGCGCGGCTGATCGGCGACCTGTTCACCGACAAGCTTCGTTTCCCATGTCCGGCGGCGACGATCCTCTGCCTCGTCTACCCCGACCAGGAAGCCGCCTCGACAAGGGCTGGCATGAAGTTCCTGCGCACGACCAGCCTCTCCGAGGGCAAGTCGGCGCGCTACGTCCCCAAGCTGCGCGAGCAGGCGGCCGAGTGGCGCGAGGTGCAGGCGCAGCTGCAGGAGGGCAGGCGGCTGGTCCGCGCCTTCTACGGTGTCACCACCTTCTCGCCAGTCGGCGATGGCGATCGCAACGAGCGCATGGTCAAGTCGCTCTACAAGGCGGCAGGCTGGGATCTCGCCGACGAGCGCTTCCTCCAGGTGCAGGGCCTGCTCGCGGCGATGCCACTGACGCTCGCCGACGGGCTGGCGGCGGACCTCGAGCGATGCCGGCGCATGCGCACGATGCTGTCGACCACGGCGGCCAACATCGCACCGATGCAGGGCGAGTATCTCGGCGGCGCGGTCCCGCACCTCCTGTTTCTCGGCCGCCGCGGCCAGCCCTTCTTCTGGTCGCCGTTCGAGAACGGCGCCGGCAACCACAATGTCGCGATCCTCGGCAAGTCGGGCTCGGGCAAGTCGGTGCTGCTGCAGGAGATGTGCGCGAGCCTGTGCGGTGCGGGCGCCAAGGTCGTCGTGATCGACGATGGCCGCTCCTTCATGAACAGCTGCCGGCTGCAGGGCGGAAGGTTCATCGAGTTCACGCTGGCGAGCGGCTTCTGCCTCAATCCGTTCTCGATGGTCGATGCGACCCGCGTCGCCGACGACGAAGACTACCGCCTCGACTGCATGGCGATGCTGAAGGCGATCGTGGGCCAGATGGCCCGCTTCGTCGATCGGCTCACCGACACCGAGCGCGGCCTGATCGACCAGGCGGTGAACCGGGTCTGGGAAGAGCAGGGCCGGGCTGGCTCGGTCGAAGCCGTTGCGCATGCGCTCGAAGCCACTGGCAACGCGGACGCTGCCAATCTCGCCATCGCCATGGGTCCGTTTCGCGCCGGCGGGACCTATGGCGGGTTCTTCAACGGCGAGGCCACGCTTCGGCTCGAGGCGGACTTCACCGTCTTCGAGATGTCCGACCTCGCCACGCGGGAGGAGCTCCGCTCGGTCGTCCTGACCGCGATCATGTTCATGACGGGGCAGGCGATGACGCGCAGCCCGCGGTCGGTGAAGAAGCTGCTGCTGATCGACGAGGCCTGGTCCATGCTCAAGGGCGGGTCGATGTCCGACTTTGTCGAGACCTATGCCCGCACCGCGCGCAAATATGGCGGCGCGCTCTGCACCGCCACTCAGTCGCTCAACGACTTTTACAAGTCCGACGGGGCGACCGCCGCGCTCGAGAACTCGGACTGGATGCTGGTGCTTCAGCAGAAGCCGGAGACGATCGCAGACCTGCGCAAGTCCGCGCGGCTCGACATGGACGACCGGACCGAAGGTTTGATCCGCTCGCTGAAGCGCTCGGGGTCGGAATATTCCGAGGTCTTCATCCGCGGCCCCGAGTGTCAGGCCATCGGAAGGCTCGTGCTCGACCGCTTCTCGGCCACCGTCTTCTCCTCCTCGCCCGACACCTATGCCGCGATCGAGCGGCGGGTCGCGGCGGGCGAACCGATTGCCGACGCGATCGACGCCGTCGCGCGCGGCGACGCCGATCCCTCTCGCCCGGAGCCTCGTCATGGCTGATCCCAAGCACCCTCTGCAGGCCCGGCTCGCCCGCGCACATCGCCTCGCAGCCGACGCCTGCCACATCGGGCTCAGCGTTACCCTATGGGTCGCCGGCACCGTGCTGGCCGCGCTCGGCGTGCTGCTCGCCTTCCTGATCGTCGCCGCGGACGGGCGCCCGCTGCGGTTCTTCGCGCATGTGCAGAACCTGTCGACCCATTATCTGTTCGCCGATCCGGCAGCGCGGGCGCACTTCGACCGGCAGCTGCTTGCCCTGTTCCTGGGCCTCGTCGGCGTGCTCGTCATCGCGCGTCTGCCGGCCTTTGCCGGCAAGCTGCGCCGCGAGCTGGCGCGTGGTGGCCGGCATGGCTGAGCGTGCGTCGCTTCGCCAGCGCACCATCGCCGGCTGGCCCGTCGCACGCGTGCTCGGCGCCATCCTCATCGCCGCCGCGCTGCTCTGGGCTGCCTGGGCCACGCGGACGCTGATCGATCTTCAGCAGCGCCGGATCGTGTCGGTCAGCCTGTCACGGCTGGTCGAGGACTTCGTCGCCGCCGAGGCGCGCAACGGCGGCACGGCCGAACAGTCCGCCCGTCGCACTGCGACCTATCTTGCCGCGATCAACAAGGCGGTGGCCGAGCTGGGGAAAGGTGGCACCACCGTCCTCGTCTCCGAGGCCACGCTCGGCCGCTCGGTTGACGATTGGACCGCCGAGGTCCGCACCCGCGTCACCCGCGCGATGGAGGCCGAGCGTGGCGACCGCTGATCGCACCGATCCGCGCTTCTGGTCGCCTGCACGACGGCGGCGCTGGGGCGTGCTGCTAGGGATAGCGGTCGCGGGCACCGGCTATGCCGGCCTGGCGAGCTGGAGCGAGACGCACGTCTTCCTCGTCAACCAGAGCACCAGCCTGCCGAACTGGGCCTTCCTGGTCGAACGACATCGTGTGCCCCGGCGCGGCGACTATGTGTTCTTCGAACCACCGGAGAGCGCTTTGCTCGAGCGTCATTTTGGACGCGAGCACCAGCCGTTCGGCAAGATCGTCTATGGCGTGGGCGGTGACGAAGTGACCCGCCGTGGCCGCTTGTTCCTCGTCAACGGCCGTCCGGTCGCGCTCGCCAAGCCGAGGACGCTGCGCGGCGAGCCGCTCGACATCGGCCCGACGGGCACGGTGCCGCGCGGCTGCTACTTCGTGGCGACGCCGAACAGGGACAGCTTCGACAGCCGCTATGCCCTGATCGGCTGGATCTGCGGGCGTCAGCTGATCGGCGTCGGAAGGGCGATCCTGTGAGCGCGCGCCATCTCCCGCTCGCCGTGGCAGTCCTCGCCGCTTCCGTGCCGGCGAGCGCACGCGACTATGGCCAGCAGGGCGCCATTTTCCCCGTCATCGAGGCAGACCTGCTATCCGTCATCCAGAAGCGGCTGGTGACCATGCAGGCCAGCGGTGAGATCGATCGCGCCAACCAGGCGCTGGCCGAGCGGACCGCTGCCAAGGTCCGACGCCCGGCGGCCGTAGCGGGTATCGAGACGGCGACCGAGGAGCGGCGCTGGCGCTTCGATCCGACGATCACCGTACGGCAGGACCTGCGCGATGCCCGCGGCCGGGTCATCGTCGCGGCGGGAACGCGCGTGAATCCGCTCGACACGGTGCCGCTGCGCCAGCGCCTCGTGTTCATCAACGGCGACGATGCGAGCCAGGTCGCCTGGGCGAGAACCACGACCACCGCGCTCAGCGCCAAGCTGATCCTAGTCGCCGGCTCACCCTTCGCGCTGATGAAGGCGGAGCAGCGCCGCTTCTACTTCGACCAGCAGGGCACACTCACCCGGCATTTCGGCATCCGCGCCGTGCCGGCCGTGGTCGAGCAGCAGGGCCGCCTCCTCGCTGTCCGCGAGCTGGTGGTCCGGGGAACAAAAGGAGATCGAAAGTGACTGCGACGAGCAATCGCGAGTGGCTCGCCGCGTCGGCTCGGCGCCGGAGCCTCGTCCGGCGTCGGCTGCGCCTGATGCTGGCGGGCCTGGCCGCGCTCCTGGCGATCCTCGGGCTCACGCTCGCGTCGCCGGCTCGCGCCGAGGGAACGCCGGGGCGGTGCACCGGTCGCTTCGTCAATCCCATCACCGATGTGTGCTGGAGCTGCCTGTTCCCGATGTCGGTCGGCGGCCTCAATATCTGGCCCTCGCTCGCCGGTCGTCCCGACACCGATAATCCCACTCTGCCGGTCTGCGCCTGCGGTCTGCGGGTCGGAATCGCCATGGGCTTCTGGGAGCCGGTGCGGCTGGCCGACGTCAGCATGAAGCCGTGGTGCTTCGTCAATCTCGGCGGGCTCAAGCTCGATCCGGGGTTCGACATCGGCTTCAAGACCATGGCCGGGCCGAGCGCTGTCGGCGGCAAGGCCCAGAACACCAGCGGCTGGCATGTCCACTGGTACGCCTATCCGCTCATCTACTGGATGAACATCGTGGCGGACTTCCTCTGCCTCGAGACCGGCGGAATCGACATCCTCTACATTACCGAGGTTGATCCGCTCTGGCAGGACTCCGAGCTCACCGCGATCATCAACCCCGAGGCGGTGCTGTTCGCCAATCCGCTGGCGCTCGCGGCGTGCGCGGCCGACTGCATCGCCGCGAGCGCCAGGCTGCCGACCGACCCGCTCTTCTGGTGCGCCGGCTGCCAGGGCACGATGTACCCGCTCAACGGCAATGTCGCCGCCTCGATCGGTCATGTGCAGGCCTCGCGGCTCGCGCTTGCCCGCTTCGCCTACAAGCTGCACCGCGAGCTCGTCGCCTGGGGCACGATGGGCAGCAAGGGGCTGTGCGGCAGCTACCTGATGCCGGTGATGCGGAAGCAGCAATATCGCTTCCAGGCCACCAATCCCAATCCACAGACCGGCGGTCGCTACGCCTGCGCGCCGATCGGCGCATCGACGACCTTCATGTCCGCCGGCCAGGTCTACCCAGCGATCGGAGAAGATATGGGCTATCTCGTCTGGCGCAAACGCAACTGCTGCGTGCTGTGATGCGGCGGCGTCTTCCCCTTGTCATCGGCACGGCGGCGGTGGCCGGCCTGCTGCTCGGCCTCGGCACCTCGACGGGCGCCCAGACCGTCGATGGCCTCGACCTCGCCAAGGTCCGTGCCCGCGCCAAGCTGTCGCCGCAGGAAGCCGAGGCGCTGACCAAGGTGGTCGCGCGCCGTGGTGAGGCGCTGCGCCAGGAGGCGGCGGCAAGCGCCGCGTCGGCTCGCGCCGCATCCGCACGTTACGCGTCGAAATCGTCACCTGCTGATCCTGCAGCGACCTTCGACTTCGACGGAATGGTCGCCGCGTCCGCCAAACAGATGGCCCCGGAAGACGCGCCGCGCCTCGTCGCCTTCGCCAGCCTGTCGATGCCGGCGGCCTCGCTCAAGGCGATGATCGCCGGTGTCGGTCGAGCGGGCGGCGTGATCGTGTTCCGCGGCATGCCGGGCAACTCCGCACGGACCTTCACGACGGCGCTCGCCAAGGTGCTGCCCACCGGCGAGGTCAAGGCGCCGGTCGGCATCGATCCGCGCCTCTTCCGCGCCTTCGGCATCGAAGCGGTGCCCGCTTACGTCGTGACTGCTACCGACTTCGACCTTTGCGACGGCTTCGACTGCCGTACCGCGCTTCCGCCGCACGACCGCATGGCCGGCAATGTCAGCCTCGCCTACGCGCTCGACAGGTTCGCGGGGGGCGGTGGACCCGCTGCGCGCGTTTCGGCGGTCTATCGCGCCCGGCTCGGGGACGTGCAGTGACCCGCGCGCGCACCAGCGTGGCGCTGGCACTCGCCTTCTTCGCGGTCGGCCTCGGCAGCGGCGCGGCCGGCCAGAGCCAGACCGAAGCGGCGCGTGCCGAGGGCAAGGCGTTCGGCTCGGATGTGATCGGCAAGGCGCAGACCGCCGCCAAGACCGCGCCGACGGCCGAGCGCGTTCCCGGCTTCGGCGGCACGCCCAGCCAGTCGACCCTCTTCGACGATCCCGACGCCATTGCCGGTCAGGCCGCGTCCGCCGCCTCGACCAACCAGGCTTATGCAACCGTCAGGTCTTCGCTCGATCAGCGGCCGCGCATCGCCGTCGAGGACATCGAGGCGACGATCGCGCGAGGTCGCACGATCTCGGATGATCCAAAGACCTATGTCAGCGGCATGAGCGTCGGCGGCGGGCAGGGCAGCTGCCGTGAGCTGCCGCCTTCGAGCGGCGTTGACGGCACCTACGAGGCGACCTGCAACGACGGCGTTGCGCTCGAGCAGCGCACCGCCAGCTGCACCATCCCGCTGAGTGTCTCGGTGACGCGCACCACCGGCTATCGCTATTGGTGCAGCGACTTCAATGCGGGCTTCAACCGGGTCGACGATTGCAGCCTCTTCGAGCAGGCGTCCTGCCAGCGGACAGGCTCGCACGAGGGGCGCTGCCTCCAAGGGGGCGGCCGTCCGCCCTACCGATATTGCACCGAGCCCGGCGAACCGGTCGCGGAGCTGCTCTGCGATAGCGAGGTTGCGGGCGGCACGCTGAAGGGGACGGAGGTCCGCAGCAGCGTCAGCGAACGGCGCGATGAGAGCGGCTGCGCAGGCTTGGCGGGCGATGCGAGCTGCACCAGCACCGCCGAGACCTGCACCTCCAGCGATCCGGTAACTCGAGTGATCGACGGCGTGTCGGTGACCAAACCCTGCTGGGCTTGGACGCGCAGCTATGAGTGCCACAAGGCCGTGCCGGCGCAGAACTGCGACGCGCTTGAGGCCAACAAGGATTGCCGGTTCGCGCGCGAGGAGTGCCTGACCGACGAGGTGCCGTGCCCTACGCGCGAGCGGATCTACACCTGCAGCGTGCCCGGCGGCCCTGCGCCCGAGAAGCAATATGTCTGCGATGGCGACATCTACTGCATTAACGGCGAGTGCGAGACGATCGATCGCCAGCCCAACGGTGAGTTCAAGGACGCCGCCGTCGCGCTGAACGCCGCTTCACAGGCCGGCAAGGAGTTCGACCCGGCGAACCTGACGCTGTTCAAGGGCGAGCGGGAGACCTGCCATTCCAAGG
This sequence comes from Sphingomonas sp. 3P27F8, assembly GCF_005502745.1. GTDB lineage: Bacteria > Pseudomonadota > Alphaproteobacteria > Sphingomonadales > Sphingomonadaceae > Sphingomonas. The sequence goes on along the minus strand of NZ_SCNL01000005.1, from coordinate 181,595 downwards.
TCTTCGGCATCCTCAACTGCTGTGCCGGCAAGGCCTTCCCGCTCATCCCCTATTCGCAGCTGTTGGTCACGCTCGGCTGCGACCGAGAAGAGGTGCTGCTGCACCAGCGCGATGCTCAGGGTCTCTGTCACTATGTCGGCAGCTACTGCTCCGACAGCGTGTTCGGCATCTGCGTCACCAAGAAGAAGGCTTATTGCTGCTTCGAGTCCAAGCTGAGCCGTATCCTGCAGGAGCAGGGGCGCCCCCAGATCAACAAGCCGTGGGCGAGCGCCAAGAAGGAGAGCTGCAAAGGCTTCACCATCGACGAGTTCGCCCGGCTTGATCTCAGCCGCATGGACTTCTCGGAGGTCTATGCCGAGTTCCAGGACGCGGCGAAGCTGCCCGAGGAGCTCGGCACCGTCGAGACGATGCAGCGCAAGATCGCGGACTATTATGCCGTGAACGGAGGCGGTCGATGAGCGCGCCATACTTCTGTGGTCGGCTGCTCGCAATCGCCTCGACCGTGCTGATGCTCGTGCCGGCGGAGGCCCAGACTGGGGCAGATCAGACTCGTTCGGTGCAGGCTGGCGATCGCTTCTACTGTCAGGATCGCAAGCTCGGCACCTGGTTCTACTGCGATCGGCCACGGGCGGAGGAGCCCAGCGCCACCCCGCCGCCGCCGCCCGCCAAGTCGTCCGCGGAGCAGCTCGAGGAGGTCACCGCGGAGCTGCGCGAACTGAAGGCGCGCGCAATCCTTAAGCCTACTCCCGAGAACGTCACCGCCTACATCCGCTTCCAGCGGGCGCAGCTCGATCGCGCCTCGCTGTTCGGCGACGTGTGGCAGCGCGCGCTCTGGCAGACGCCTGACCTCGACTACACGCTACAGCGACCGGTCGGCACGGTGGCCAAGCAGCAATGGTCGGATGCCCGTAAATCCGAGCGCGACCAGGCACTCGATCGGCTTGGCGCACGCTATGGGCTCTTCTACTTCTTCGCGCAGAGCTGCGGTGCCTGCCGGGTGATGTCGCCGATCGTGAAGGCGGTCGCCGACACGCACCACCTGACGGTCCGTGCGATCTCGACGGATGGTGGCCCGTCGGAGACCTTCCCGCGCTACTCCGTCGAGACGAACCAGCGCCAGGCGATGGGGCTGACCGCCAAGGTCACCCCCGCGATCGTCCTGTTCGACAGCGCCACCCACACCGCCATTCCTATCGGCTACGGCATCATCGCTGCCGACGAGCTGATGGAGCGCATCTTCCTCCTGACCCAGCGAAAGGCCGGCAGTGACTACTGACCAGACGCGCCGTTCCGAGCGCCTGCGCGCGCTCGCCTGCTCCCTCCTGGCGCGCGCCCGCGTGGCGATCGGCCGCGCTGCTCGCGGCCTCGCGACCGCCGGCTGCGCGGCCGGGCTTGCGGGCGCTGTCGTCCCACTTGTGCTGCCGACTACGCCGGCGGCAGCCGATGTGGGTGGGGCGATGGACAAGTTCGTGGCCGAGGCCGGCGGCGCAGCCAATGTGACGGGTCCCAGCGCGTTCCAGGGCCAGTCCGCAGGATATTACAGCCTCGGCAACGTGTGGACGCGCTTCCCGCAGAAGACGACCAATCTCGCCAACCTGCAGCTGCCGTCGGCGAGGGCAGGCTGCGGTGGCATCGACCTGTTCGCGGGCAGCTTCAGCTTCATCAACTCCAGCGAGATCGTCGCCATGCTGAAGGCGGTCGCGAACAATGCGGTCGGCTTCGCCTTCAAGCTCGCGATCGACACCGTTTGCCCGGAGTGCTCGAAGGTCATGGACGAGTTCGCCCAGAAGGCGCAGCTCATGAACAACCTCAACATCACGAGCTGCGAGGCGGCGCAGGCGCTGGTCGGGTCGGTGTGGCCGAAGGGCGATCTCGCGGACAAGGCGATCTGCGAGGCCATCGGCAACTCCGACGGCATCTTCTCCGACTATGCCGCCGCCAAGCATGGCTGTGGCAGCAAGGGCGAGCGGAGCTCGACGATCAACGGCGCCGACCCGTCCAAGTGGGATGCGGTGAACAGTGCGGTGCCACGCAACTACACCTGGCACGTGCTCCGCGGGTCGAAGTTCTTCAACGCCAGCGGCAGCTTCGATCGCGACCTCGCCGAGTATGTGATGACGATGGTCGGCACGATCATATACGTGCCTCCGACCGACAGTGACGCCGGCCGCTTCCAGCCGCTGACCGGCGACACGACCTCCACGTTGGTCACCGCCCTTCTTGACGGGACGTCGGCGGGCGGGGTGCAGGTCTATCATTGCGATACCGAGGAGCAGTGCCTCAACCCCGCTCTGAGCCCGCTGTCGGTGCCCACCGCGAAGGCGCTGCGGCCACGGGTAACGGCGTTGATCGACGGCATGGTCGAGGCCATCCGCACCGACACGGCGATCAGTCCTGAGCAGAAGGAGCTGCTCCAGATCTCGTCGATCCCACTCTACAAGATCCTGACGGTCCAGGCCGCCTATGCGCGTGGCCTCTCGACCGACGACCGCTCGACCCTGGCGGAGATCGCCTCGATCGATCTGCTCTACGCGATCCTAGATCAGCTGGTGAGCGAGGTCGGCAAGTCCAAGGCGACCTTCATCGCCGCAGACGAGGCGAAGCTCGCGACCTGGACGGCGCAGATCAACACGGCGCGGACCACATTGGCCGATCGCCAGCAGACGACGCAGGCCCGCGTGTCCGCCATCATGGCGATCATCCAGAAGACGCAGTTTCTGGAGAACGTGCTCGCCAACTCGATGTCGCCGGGAATGGCGGCCTCGCTCGACTGGTCGCGCGGCGTCGCCGCGCGCGGCCTCAACTAAGCCAGGGTAATCAGAGCATGGGCACGGTCGAGCTCTTCACGATCGGGGGTGGCGAGTACATCGTCAACGTCCTCAACGCCGTTGCCGCCTGGACCGGGGCCGGGGGCTACAAGAGCCTCCTGCAGGTCGTGCTGGTGATGGGACTGGCCTACTCGGTCCTGATCGTCGCGTTCAGCCTCGACTGGAAGGCCTGGCTCCACTGGTTCCTGCAGGCGACGCTCATGTACATGGTGCTGATGGTGCCGCGGCTTGACGTGCACGTCACCGATCGCATCAACCCGAGCCTGGCACCGGCGCAGGTCGCCAACGTGCCGCTCGGGCTGGCCATGATGGCGAGCTTCACCAGTCAGGTCGGCGACTATCTCGTCCGCTCGTCCGAGCTGGTGTTCGGCCTGCCCGGCGACCTCGACTATAGCGGTAACGGCATGATCTACGGCTCGCGCCTGTTCGAAGCGACCCGCAGCCTCAGAATCAACGATCCCGAGTTCGCCGCCAATCTCGACGAGCATTTCAAGCAATGCGTCTTCTATGACGTACTGCTCGGGCGCTACTCGATGGAGACGCTGGCGCAAGCACCCGATCTCTGGACCGCAATCGCGCCCGGCAGCCAGGCGCGTGCACAGCGGTTCCTGACGCGCGACAGATCCGGCGCGGTCACGTCGACCATCCACACCTGCCGCGAGGCGTATGCGACGCTTAGCGGTCAGTGGAACGGCATGGTCGATGATCTCGGTCGCGTGTTCGGGCGGCAGCTCTACCCCAAGCAGACGGCGGACCTCGCCCGGGCCAAGCTCTTTGCCGACCTGCCGGTCGCCTATCGCTATCTTACCGGCGTGTCCGCTTCCGCGAGCGAGATCCTGCGCCAGACGCTCACGATCAACGCCATGCAGCAGGCCATGCACGGCGCCGCCGGCACGAGCGGAACAGGAAGCGTGGACGTCTACGCGCAGACGCGCGCTGACATCCAGACCGAGCGCACCTACGGCTCGATTGCGCACGCGGCGATGAAGTGGGTGCCCATCCTCAACATCGTGCTGACGGTGATCTTCTACGCTCTCTTCCCGGTGCTCTTCCCCTTGTTCCTCATGCCGCGAAGCGGACCCTATGCGCTTAAGGGCTACCTGACCGGCTTCTTCTATTTGGCGGCCTGGGGACCGCTCTACGTCATCCTCCATATGGTGATGATGTTCAAAGGAGCAGGCGAGGTAACTGGAGCAGGCGGGGGCTCCGGTCTCACCATGGCCAGCTTCACGGGCATGTCAGAGGCGAACAGCGACGTCGGCCTGCTCGCCGGGTATCTGGTCGCCTCGATACCCTTCCTCGCCGGAGGTATCGCACGCGGTGCGATGGCGATCTCGAGCCAGGCGACCAGCTATCTGAACCCCTCGCAGAACGCGGCCGAGGAGGCGGCGCGAGAAGCCTCCACCGGCAACATCGCGCTAGGGAACTCCAGCTTCGACAATCAGACGGTGCAGACCCGCCAGCACGATCAGTGGAACCAGGCGCCGAGCTTTACCTATGGGGCAGCCCAGACCCGTGCTTTCAACGACACCGGCACGGTAGCGACCAGCTTTGCCGGCAATCAGCTACTGGACGTCCCTGTCTCGCGGTTGCCGTTCGCGCCGCAGGTCACGCAATCCGTTGCTGCGGAGGCCGCGAAGGTCGCGTCTGAGACGAGGAGCCGTGGAGAAACGCTGTCCAACCAAGCGGTTCAGAGCACTTCGAACGCGGTGACCCGCTTTCAAGAGTTCCGGCACGCTGTGAGCAATGATCGATCTATATCGAATAGCTATGGCAGTGACGATCGCGCGGCGATTAGCGAAAGTTTCAACGAAGTGGATCGTGCATCGGAGATGCTGCAGAACCGCTTCGGCCTTCGGGCCGAGGTGGCGGACACGATCGCTGCCGAAAAGTTCATAACCGGGTCGGTTGGCATAGAAGGCAGTGTCGGCGGCTCGGTCGGTATCGCGCGGATAGGGGGCTCGGCGGGAGCGTCCGCCGGAGCTTCAAAGCGGTGGAGTTCCACGGATGTCGCAGCGGTCAGCAAAGACGCTAGCCGGATTGCCGACGCACTTACCTCGTGGTCATCTGATCGAGGCTGGTCGCACACGCGCGACGCGTTCGAGCGGTCAGCCGTCACATCAACGCGATCAGACGTAGCGAGCAATGCTTCCGGAATTAGCTCGGCTGCGACCACCGCTCACACTCAGAGTCGAGAAGCCCGTCGTTACTTCGAAACGGCAGATCGGATCGAGCAGCGCTGGTCCAGCAGCTCCTCGAACGGTGCTACCGGCGCACTTAATACAAGCGACGCTTTTCTCAGGTTTGCTCGTGAAGAGATCGCCTCAACGTCTCTCGTGTACCAAAGGTTTGACCCAGCCAATGCTGCAGACTGGTCAAGCTCAGATACCAACGTGGCGGCAGAAAGAGATCTTCTGATCAGCCGATATATCAAGAATGCTGGCGATCGCATCCGCTCAGAGGCTGAAGAGCGAGCCCTGGTCGTCGACGACAGTGGTCTGGATCGTCCGCATGCGTATCCAAGATCGGTAGCAAAGGCGCAACAGAGTGCTCCAGAAGCGCCTGCGTTGCCGGGCCTTGATATTCGGTATGATGTAGCCGAAGCGTTGGTAACAGGGCAGTCTACCGTCGACCGCAAGCAAGCCTCTGTTGCGAGTTCCACAAACCTTGACGCTGTCGAGGTGGATCGAGACGGCGCGAAGGAGACGCGAGAGTGGGGTAAGCGAAAGTGAACTTTACGTCAGAAGATAAATCACGATGAGTAGCATTGAGATTGCAAATGCAATGAGCCACACCTTACTAATCGGGTGTTTACCGGAAGGCTTGAAGCCAGCGCGCGTTTCCCTGTTGAGCATTCCAGGATCGAGTCCGGAATAGGTTGTTCCGTCGCGCGTAGCCGGGCGGCGTTGCCATTCAGCCTCACCCTTAGCCGATTGGCTCAGCGAGTCATTGATCGGGTCGGACATGCCAGGAAAGTATGCTCGCGCGATTGTCATATTTCCACCCCTTTGAGGTAGGCAGGTGCAAACCTACCGCGCCTGCTTCCCTCCAAGGTCCGCTTGACGGCTTCCCAAATCTACGGCGCCCCAGTCGCGGGCGATTTCACATTTTGGTACCACGATCGCTAGGCTAGGCGATCCCTGATACGAACAGCTCGTGCTCGGCGACAATCTTCAACTTGGATCCAAGCTGCCGAAGCTCCTCGGCCTTTCGGTAAGCGGGACTGGCATGGACAAAACGACCGTAGGGCTGGTCTTTGCTGATCACGAGCATCGTCGTCGTTGTGCCGACAGACGCGACTACTCGCGCGCCTTGCCCAGCGAGCCGGTGTGCGAGGAGGCTATCGCGCGGTGCACCCAGTAAGGCGACCTTATGGCCTTTGAGAGAGCCCTCAGGCGCGGGTGTGGGAGCTGGGCCACTGCGAGGGTTTGCAGGTCGCAGCCATCCCGCGAGATCGATACCAGTGTGCTCGATCGCGCGCACGATGACCATGCCGGCTGCTCGTGCATCGCTGAGGGCATCGTGGTGTTTATGCCGAACACCGAGGAAGTTGCTGGGACGTTCAGGCGATGGCTCGAAAGCTCGGGCCAAGCGCGCTTCGCGACGCGAACGCTGTCGAGCCAGGTCGTCTCGATCGTTCCGCGACGGCCTGCGCCGCTACGCTACGCTACGCTCATGAGCTGCGAGGGGTAGGCCGACACAAGCGGCAGGGCTTCTTCTGCAGGTGCACGAAGCCATCGATCATGATCCTCTGCCATAAGGATCACTGGCATGGCCTTTGGGTGCTTGGGTGCAACCAGCGCGTTCGGCTCGGTCGTGCAGAAGGCGTAGACCCGGTCATGGTCCTGATCGACCTTCCAGACACCAGCGAAGCAGGGTTCGGGTTGGTCTGAGACGGTGAACCACCAGTTCGTATCACCCGGCCCGCTCCGATCGGCGACCGCCTTCGGCTCTGCGAAGCGCGAGAACGGCACGAGGCAGCGATGCTCGGGCTTGAGCAGCCAGGGTCGCCACATGTTGCTCGATAGATTGCGGCAATTCGTCCACCAGTCGTGCAGGAAGGGCATCTCGCCTTCGCGCGCCGGTCGTTTCCGCGGCTTGCGGGTGGGAAAGCCCCACTTCATGGTGCTGAGCACGCGCTTCCCATCTTCGATCCGCACGACGTAACCTGGCTTGCCGGGCGCGGCGTAGGTCTTGGTGACCTCGAGCTCGTTGCGTGCATCGTTGCCGGCCTGGAAATATTCCAGATACTCCCAGCGTTCGACCTTGAGGTTGTACAGGTTGCACATGCGCCCATCCGATCACGAGCGATAGCGCGAGACAACCCTCTTCCATTCGTGTCGATCGGGATAGGGCGGCTGCGGCCCTTCCGGTTGTTCGCGGGTGACGACGAACTGTGGCCGAACGACCCGACCACGTTCCCGACAGAGCTGGCAGCAGAGCCGGCGAAGCGCCTGGGGCAGACCATCATCCCAGCCGCGCTTCACGAACAGCCACCATAGGGGAACTGCGTCGAGCCGGCGGACGTGACCGCAGGCCGGGCAGGTCACGCGAAAGGTCCGGCGATGCAGCGCACACTGCTCGAGTGTCCGCAGTCGTCGCCCGACATGGTCCACGGCATCATCCGATAGCGGTGCGTCGGCCTCAGTCCTCATGGCGACCTGCCAGGCGTAGCTGCCGGACGATGCCGTTGAACGCGGCGGTCGTGCCCTGCGCCCGGCCGATCTCGTTGTCCTGTTTGGCCGCATCCCAGAAGAGCTCGAGTGGCCAGCGCTCCGGACAGTGGTGGAGCAGGCAGCGGAGCGCGAGCCGGACTTCGACGACATCGACCCGCATCTCGCCCGATCGCACCATGGCGGACCGCAGGATGTGGAGCGACAGCGAGATGATCACGCGCTGGTGGCGCGGCAGCGACGCCACGGCTTACCGAAAGTCGCGCGTCTTGACCCGCACGACCTCCTCGGGATCCATGCCGGCGGCATGCGGTGGCCGGTAGCTGTCGCGCGGACCAGGGCGCCACCCTGCATCGCCGCGATCGGGCGCACCGGCGTGGCGGGCCCCGTCACCGCGTCCCGTCGAATGCGGGAAGTCCATCTGGCCGACCTTCGCGAGCAGATCGCCATAGTCGATGATGCGGTCGCAGATGACGTGGATGACCTCGCCCTCTTTCTGGACGCGACCCTTCATGCCGATCATCGCCGCCGACATGACGGTGCGGCGCTGCGCCTCGAAGCGGTCGGGCCAGAGAATGCCGTTCGCAATCCCGGACTCATCTTCGATGGTGATGAACAGCACGCCCTTGGCGGATCCCGGCTTCTGGCGGACGAGAATGATGCCGGCGACCTCGACATGGCGGCCATCCTTGATGCGGGCGAGATCGGCGCAGCGAACGAGTCCGCGACGGGCGAGATCGTCGCGTAGAAAGGCGAGGGGATGGGCGCGCAGCGAAAGCTGGAGCGCGCGGTAGTCCTCAACCACCTCGCGACCATCCGACATCGGCTTGAGCGGGACCAGCGGCTCAAGGCCCTCCGGGCTGAATGCCGCCTCTCGGGCATCGGCAGCCGCGAAGAGGGGGAGGGGAGCCTCTCCGAGCCCGCGCACTTTCCACAGGCCCTGGCGCCGATCTTCACCCAGCACCTGGAACGCGTCCGCCTCGGCCAATCGTTCGATCGCAGCGCGGGGCACGCCCGCCCGTCGCCAGACCTCCTCGACCGACTGGAACGGCGCCTCGCCGCGGGCAGCGACGATCGCAGCACCGTGCACATTGGCCAGGCCGCGAACCTGGCGGAGCCCCAGGCGGACAGCCAGATAACGACCGCGTCCCGGTTCCAGCGTACAGTCCCACCGGCTGGCGTTGATGCAGGCCGGGCGGACCTCCACGCCATGCTCGCGCGCGTCGCGGACCACCTGAGCAGGCGCGTAGAAGCCCATCGGCTGCGCATTGAGCAGGGCTGCGCAGAAGACGTCCGGATGATGATGCTTCATCCAGCAGGAGGCGTAGGCGATCTTCGCGAACGAGGCGGCGTGGCTCTCGGGAAAGCCGTAGGAGCCGAAGCCCTCGATCTGCTTGAAGGTGCGCTCGGCGAAATCGCGCGGGTAGCCGCGGGCGACCATGCCCTCCACGAGCTTGTCGTAGAAATGGCTGACCCCGCCGGTGAACTTGAAGGTTGCCATGGCGCGGCGAAGCTGATCGGCCTCCGACGGGGTGAACCCGGCTCCCACGATCGCGACCTTCATGGCCTGCTCCTGGAAGAGCGGGACCCCGAGCGTCTTCTCGAGAACGGCGCGGAGTTCAGGACGTGGGTAATCCGGCTTCTCGATGCCCTCGCGCCGGCGCAGATAGGGATGAACCATGTCGCCCTGGATGGGACCGGGCCTGACGATCGCGACCTCGATCACGAGATCGTAGAAGCGTTGCGGCTTCATGCGCGGCAGCATCGACATCTGTGCGCGGCTCTCGATCTGGAAGACGCCGAGCGTGTCGGCCTTCTGGATCATGGCATAGACGTCAGGGTCGTCGTCCTGCAGGTCGGCCATGCCGACGCGAACGCCCTTCGCCTCGTCCAGCAGGTTGAAGGCGCGGTTCATGCAGCCGAGCATGCCCAGGCCCAGCACATCGACCTTCATGAACTTGAGGGCGTCGATATCATCCTTGTCCCACTCGATGACCTGCCGGTCGACCATCGCGGCGGGCTCGATCGGGACGAGGTCGTCGAGCCGCTCGTGGGTCAGCACGAAGCCGCCGGGATGCTGCGAGAGGTGACGAGGCACGCCGATCAGCTTGCGGGCAAGATCGAGCGCCAGCCGCAGGCGACGGTCCTCCAGGTTGAGCCCAAGCTCGTTGACCTGTTTCTCGCCGACGCCTTCCTGGCTCCATCCCCAGACGAGACCGGCGAGCGCCTTGGTCAGGTCCTCGGGCAGACCGAGCGCCTTGCCGACCTCGCGCACCGCGCCGCGCGCGCGGTAGCGGGTAACGACGGCGGTCAGCGCCGAACGGGTCCGCCCATATGTCTCATAGATCCACTGGATGATCTCCTCGCGCCGCTCATGCTCGAAGTCGACATCGATATCGGGCGGCTCACGCCGCTCACCGCTCACGAAGCGCTCGAACAGGAGCTCATGCTTGATCGGGTCGATCGAGGTGACGCCGAGCACGAAGCAGACGCAGCTGTTCGCCGCCGAGCCGCGCCCCTGGCAGAGGATGCCCCGCCGCCGGCTCTCGGCGACGATGCTGTTCACGGTCAGGAAATAGGGTGCGTAGCCGAGCTCGCCGACCAGTCTCAGCTCGTGCGCGATCTGCTTCTGGTAGGGGAGCGGCACGCCGTCCGGGAACATGCGCTCGGCGGCCTCGCGGGTGAGCTGCTCCAGCGCTCCTTGAGCCGTGAGGCCCTTCACCACTTCCTCGTGCGGATACTGGTAGCTGAGCTCGCCAAGGTCGAAGGTGCAGGCGCGCGCGATCGCCTCGGTGGCCGCGATCGCGTCGGGAAAGGCGGCGAACCGTCGCGCCATCTCGTCGGGAGACTTGAGGTGCCGGTCGGCATGACGCTCGCGGCGGTGTCCGAGCGTATCGACCGTGCACTTTTCGCGAATCGCGGTGACGACGTCCTGCAGGAGCCGGGCCTCGGGTGCATGGTACAGCACGTCGCCGGTCGCCACCGCGCGCACGCCGGCTGCCGCTGCCTGCGATGCAAGCTCGTGCAAACGCATCGCGTCGTCGGGGCGCCGCCGGAAGGCCAGCGAACAATAGCCTCGTTGGCCGAAGATCGCCCGCAGCTCTGCCAGGTGATCAGCGGTGACTTGCCCCGGCAGGTCGGGGAGCAGGATGGCGATCAGCCCCTCGCTCCAAGTTACGACATCGCTCCAGCCAAGTGCGCAGCCGCCTTTGCCCGCGCGGGACTTGCCGAGCGTCAGCAGCCGGCTCAGGCGCGACCAGGCGGCGCGGTCCGTGGGGTAGAGGAGCAGCGAGCGACCATCGTCCAGATTGACGCGGCTGCCGGCGATCAGGCGGACGCCGGTCGCCTTCTGCGCCTCCCAGGCGCGCACGACGCCAGCGACACTGCCAAGATCGGCAACACCCAAGGCCTTGTGCCCGAGCAGGGCGCCGGCCGCGAACAGTTCGTCCGGCGACGAGGCACCGCGCAGAAACGAGAAGTGGCTCGTTACCTGGAGCTCGACATAGTTTGCCGGAGCCATCAGCCGAACAGCCCGTGCAGGTACCAGCTGAGGTCGCCGGTCGTGTCGTCCACGCCGTCGCCGCGTCGGAACAGCCAGAAGCGGGCACCGCTCTCGTCTTCGACGCGGAAATAGTCCCGGACCGCCCAGACCTCGCCATCGCGGCGCCACCACTCGCCGTGGATGCGCTCCGGACCGTCCCCTGCCACGACCGCGTGCACCGACCCGCGCCAGGTGAACCGGCGGGGAGGATGATCGGGAAGAAGCGCTATGACGTTGGTCAGCGGCTCAGGCCGGCGCAGCAGCTTCACCGGGCGCTTCCAGGCCGGCCATCCCGGCGGTGTGTCGAGGGGGTGCGAGCGGACGGTGGCGCGCTCAGGCACGTCGCTCTCGATCGATCCGATCGTGAAGAGTGCCTCGGCGCCCGCACGGCCGGCCAGTTGGTCGACGAGCGTGGCGAGATCGGCAGTGCCAGCATCTCCGGCGAGAATGCCGCCGACCGGCGTTGCATCCAGCGGTTCGATCCGGGTCGCGACCAGCCGCATCGTCTCGATGCCGCCACCGGGATCGATGCGTTCGATGCGGAGGTGGAAGAGGTGGGCGAGATGGACGGGATCGCGGGTGGCGCGGACCGTGCCGACGCCGAGCCGCTGCTCGCTCCCGTCGATCCTGTCGAGCAGCAGGACGAGCGATCGTGCGCCGGCTCCACGATCCCGAAGCTGCGCGACGATCATTCCGAGCAGGTCGGCGATCACCTGCTCAATCGCGTCCGCCGTGGCGATCGGTTCCAGCAGTCGTAGCGTCGCGACCGGTGCCTCTTCGGGCACCACCGGTACGATCGGCTCGGCAAGACGTCCGAGCGCCTCGTCGAGCCGTCGAATACTGGCGAGCCCCAGCCGTCGTGCGAGCGGCCCGCGCGGCAGCGGAAGAAGGTCTCCGACCCGTTCCAGGCCGAAGCGGGTTGCGGCGGCGAGCGCCTCGGGCGCAAGCCGCAGGCTGGCGAGCGGTAAGGCTGCGAGCGCCTGGGCCTCATCGCCAACCTCGATCCGCGTGACGGGACCCTCACCGAACCGTGCCAACGCGTGCGCCGCACCCGGCGTCGCTGCCACTGCGATGCGCGCGGTGAGACGGAGGCGACGGCAGAAGCTGATCACGCGTTCGCAGAAGCGCTTCTCGCCGCCGTGAAGGTGCGTGACGCCCGTCAGCTCGAGCCATAGCCCGTCCGGGCCGCTCACTGCCGCAGTCGGTGTCCAGTGCCGGCTCGCGTGAAGGACGAACTGTTCTAGGAACTGCTGATCGGCTTCGGAATCGGCCGGACGGATGTCGAGATCTGGAACAAGCGCGCGCGCCTGAGTGACCGGCATGCCGGGCGCGAGGCCAAGCGCGCGTGCGGCCGGACACGATGCCGCGATCAACTGCCTGTTGCCGACCTGGCTTGCGAGGATCAGCGGGGCTGCCGCCGGTTCTTCCCGCCGCGATGGCGTCGGGGCGGCGGCGAGCGGCGTGTGCTGTCGGCCTCTGAACGGATGCTCCGCGGCTTCCGATCGCCGCCCAAGCTCGCGCATGGTCGGTTGCTGGTGAAGCGCCAGGCGACCTGCTTCTGCAGCGATCGCCGCGCGAGCAGGGTCTTCGCCACGCGCCCAGCGTGCGCCCGGACGCCAGTGACCGCCCCGTGGCACCGAGCAGGCGCCAGGGTCATCGTCGACGGGCAGGGATGGGGTGGCACGCGCCTCAGGCTGCGCGCGCGGTCGCTCTGACCGCCGGAGCCGCTCGATGCTGAGCGCCGGCAGGTAGAGCGAGGCGACCCGTGTCATCGCATGCCTCGACCAGGAGAGAGAAAGGATTGCCGTTCCGCTGTCGGACAAGCTCGACAATCCAGCGAGCCCGGCCGACGCCGGGGGCGGGAAGCTTGCCGGACGGAGCGCAGCTCAGCCGCCAGCGTGTGGTCGCCGCGGAGAGTTCGCTCAAAGGGCAGACGCCCTGCTTGCGCCAGCGCCGGGACAGGAAGGCGGGGGTCCTGCCCGCATCGGCGGCGAGCTGAAGACGCCGGCTTGCGGTCATGTCGGCGCGCCGAACCTCGCCGATGACAGCCGCAAGGCCGCCTTGCCGCAGGCCGTCCTCCATCAGCGCCAGCACGTCACGATCCTCGCGGCCTTCCGCGAAGATGATGTGGCCGGGAGGCAGTCCCGCCTGCTCGAGACCGGGGGCGTACAGATCGAACCGGCTGACCACCCAGAGCACGCGCGAACCGGCGGTTGCCGCAAGCCGGGCGGCAATCCCTGCGGTGAAGAGGGTCGTCGCCGCCTCGTCGTTGAGAGACGGAGAGGCGGGTGCCGTTTCGTGCAGGGCCGCGCCGTCCAGTCCGCCGTCGGCAAGGCGGGTATCGATCTCGTCCAGCAGAAACGGAACGGCTGCGGTGGTACGCGGACGCGCGTCTGCGATCGTGTCCCGCTGGTGCGATAGAAGCTCGGATCGGGTAACGGCGTCAGGCATCGGCAGAATCGACTCATGCGTTCCCTTTATGTTCCCGCCATCGGCGGCGCGGGTCAAGGTTCGGATTCAGCATCAGCCCTGAGCACAGTGCTAAGGGCGAGGGGCGGACCGGGATCCGTCTTGCGGCGTTCAGCCCGGCATGAACCAGGACGACGAACGCTGGATGCGCCGCGCGATCGAGATCGCGCGCTCTAAAGGATCGGACCCATCGAACTCGCCGCTCGGCTCGGTGATCGTCCTTGCTGGCCGTGAGATTGCAGGTGAGCGCAACCAGACCGAGGAACTGCCTGATGCTACCGCGCATGCCGAGATGATGGCCATCCGTCGGGCCTGTGAGGGTACGGGCGACATGGAGCTGCGGGGCGCAACCCTCTACTCGACGCTGCAACCCTGCGGCATGTGCACGATGGCATCGATCTGGTCGAAGGTCGGCCGCGTAGTCTACGGTGCCGGCCGAGACGATGTCCATGCGATGTACTTCGAAACGAAGCATGTCGACACGTTGTCGTTCATCGCGGACGCGTATCGCGACGATATCGTGATCGAAGGCGGGTGTTTGCGTGAGGAATGCGCCGCGCTCTACTATCCGCCCGATGCAGATCTCTCTACCGACGAGCAGGCGAACCTGTGAGCGAGCCGGAGATATGGGCGTTTGAACCTAACGGCTGGGTACCGAACAGCGAACTGCCGGTGCTGGTCTGGCGAAATGTCGTGCCGGTCGGGGATCCTGACGCGATCGAGGCAAGGCTGTGTCAGAATGGATGGCGGCCAGACTGGCGCGACGGCGTCTATCCCTATCATCACTATCATTCGACCGCGCACGAGGCGCTCGCGTGCACAAGCGGTTCGGCTGAACTGATGCTGGGTGGCGAAGGCGGTCGACAGGTTCACGTCGCGGCAGGTGATCTGCTCGTCCTGCCGGCTGGGACGGGCCATTGCCGGATCAAGGCCAGTGGCGACTTCCTTCTGGTTGGTGCCTATCCGCAGGATCAGGATTGGGACATTTGCCGCGAGGCTCCGGACGAGGCGGCGCTTGCGCGTATTGCGGCCGTCCCACTGCCCCGGGCCGATCCGGTCGAGGGTGCGGGAGGTGCGCTGATGAGGCATTGGGGCGCAAGGCCATGATCGACATCAACACGGCTTCGGCAGCGGAGATCGACGCGGTCCCGCAGCTGAAAGGCCACGGCTTCGAGATTGTCCGCTACCGTGAGGACCGCGGAAGGTTCGAGGCACTCCGACAGCTTGAAGAGGTTCCCGGCATGGCCGGAAACGTCGTCGGGCTCGAGGGCGCAATCAACTTCGGCTGACCTCAGGCTCGTCCGACAACAGCGACCAAGGGATCGCCTGCTGCGCCGTCGGCGAGAAGATGCGCCTCGACGTCCTGGAAGCCGGCCCGGTCGAGGTAGAGCCTGATCAACGCTGCCTGGCCGTTCATGTCGAGAGCGCGCCAGATCGCCACTGCCTTGGTCGGAAAGCAGCGGTTAGAGAAGCTGGCGATGGCTCGGCCACCTGGCACGAGAAGGCGCTTGATCTCGCGGAAGACAGCCAGCGGATGCTGCAGATATTGCACGCCCACGCACACCAGCACCGCGTCGAGCGATTGATCAGGCTCGGGCAGGCGGGTGTCCAGGTTGAGATCCTGGACGAACCATCGCTGGAGGCGCGGATTGGCCGCCAGCTCCTCGGCGTTCATGCCATGGCCGACCACCTCGACTGCGAGATCATCGGGAAGGTGGCTGACCCAACTCGACATGAGGTCCAGCACGCGATCACCTGCGTACAGCTGCGATGCATAGAACGCGGCCAAGGCCCTAATGGCCTCCTCGTCGATATGCGTGACCAGTCGGGCGGGCGCGTAGAAGTCGAGATCAGCCGTGCCGTCACCCTTGGCGAACGCCCCAGATGGTAAGCCCAGTGCTTCGGCATCGGTCATGCGTCTCGCTCCAGGCTCGCGTATCAATCGTTGTAACTGGTGTTCCGCGCCAGGCGATGGTTCTGGTCGGGCGCACCATCGGTCCACCACACCGAGCCGCGATCGCCCAGCGCAACCTTCACTGCGTGAACCCGGCCACGGGCTGCCAAGAGCGCTATAGAATCTTGGCTGCGGAGCGCGGCGCCGACAGCGCTACGAGCGCCCATCAGTTCAGCGATGAGTGCCGTCCGCCGCGCATTACCAAGTGCCGGGTTGGCGCGGCGCCACAGCCGGCCGCGCGCGACGATGTAGCGACCGTCTGGCGTGACCGGAGGAAAGATGCCGGTGATGGCATCTCGCTCTCCGACAGATGCAGCAGTTCGTGCATGTTGTGCCAGCGGCTGATCGACAACGCTTGTCATATCGGTCGGGGTCGACATCATGCTGTAGATGACGCTCTTACGACCGCGACGTTCCGGGGCTTTAGCAGGTGTGCGCTGAGCCGCCGCTGCGACGCTCCGACTGGTCTCGATCAGATATTGCCGTTCACGTGTATTGGTCCGAACGTCCGGATCTGACGGAAGCCGCCGATCGCCAAGATCAGGGCCAGAGATCAGCAACACTTCGATTTGCCTATCGTTTGTTGCGCTGTCTGCAGCCCGTAGTCCGCGAGCCAGTACGTCAGAACGCTGGTGGCGGGTTGCTCGACCGCTATCAAGCCGCCATCACGGTACGCTGCCATTCAGTCGGACCGCAACGCACGAGGGTCAACCAAGTGGACTTGGTGAAGCAGAGCCCGCTGCTATCGGAAGCGAATAGGTCACGCGGACGGCGCCGGCGAAACCGATCCCGGACAAGCCGGCGAGCATCATCGCACCGAGCTTGCGGACGCCGCCGGGGCGGCGCACCTCGAAGTCGAGATTGGGATCATGCCGGACGAACTCGGGCGCGATACACCGGTCCCACCAAGCTTCGTCGAGGTCCCGGAAGGCAGGGAAGTAGACGGCCTTCACGGGATCGTACTCCGATCAGATCCTAAATGAGGCGCGGGCGCCGAGTGCGGTAACGAGGCCGAAACCGACATGGTTCAGCGTGTGCATGGCAATCGTTTTCACATCCGACCGCCACTCGGGCTGCTTGAGCCCGAGCAACGGTCCAACGATCCAGTGGGCGACCGCGTAGAAGGCGAGGCTGAAGCCGATCCCACTTGCCAGAATGGGTGCGTCCTCGTCGACCGCCGTAAGGGCTGCGTCCTCGTCGACCGCCGTCGCGTAGCCGGCGCCCGCGACCGCCGACAGGGCCAGGTGACCGCCCTGTATGATCGCCTGCTCGCGCGCGTCAGAGACGGTGTCGGCAGCGGGCAAGGCCAGTCCGACGCGCTCGGCGCCGGTCCCTTCGAGGTCGGCCAGTTCGGATGGCAGCCGCTCTTGCTCTCACCCGCCATCGGCATGGCGGTGATGTCCAGTCCGGCGATCAATCCGCCCGCGACGGCACCGGCGAGGCGTGCCGGACTACTGTAGTTGCTTATGCCGGCACCTCGGCGATGTCCGCCTGGCGGGCCGGCGTCACTCCGTTCTCGTGCTGCCGGAATGCGGCGAGCGCGCGGTAGACTTGCAGCCGCGCCCGCATCACCGATCCGAGCGGCCGGTGCGCAAGCAGGCTGTTTGCCGGACGGAAGGTCATCTCCTCGTCGAAGTAGCGCTGGCGCGCGGCGCTGTAGGCGTCCTGCGCCGGCAGACGGATCGTAGCGACCGTGCGGTAGGGACTCTCCGTCACTGGCCAGTCCACAGACGCGTCCTCGATCGGCTGCCTGTCGGCATCAGTCCAGAGCTGCGCCCGCAGTTCGAAGACGACCTCATTGTCGCGGAAGAAGGCGGTCGCGGCATGGCGGAAGCCGTCCTCGTCCTCTTTCGGGTCGAGCCGCCAGTCCTTGAGCGCGGCCTGGGCCGGCGTCGCCGGGAAGGCGCCGAGCTTGGCGACATGATCGCCGAAGCGGATCGGCGCCTGGCTAAAGTACGGATCGGCGAGCGGATGGCTGAACGGATGACCGAAGAAGTCGGCCATCGGGCTTTCAGTGCCGACCGCGTGCAACAGGCGATTGAAGTTGCGCGCGGCCGACGAAACCGCGCTCTTGGCTCCCTCTGGGAGAGCGGACGATTTGCCGATCACCGTGCCGTCGCGGAGGAAGCCCTTGGCGGTGCCGGACGGGAAGGTGGTGCCGGTCGCCAGCACGAAGTCCTGCGTCTCGGTATTGTGCTCGGGCAGTTTCTCGCCGGGCACGTCATAGACCTTGATCGCCATGCCGCGATGGGTGGAGACACGGTCACCGAGCGTCTCACCAGGACCCTGTGCGAAGCGGACAGCTACCGGATGGGTCCCGGGGGTGGCGAACAGCCCCTGCGCCAGTTCGGGCGGCAGGTCAGCGGGAATCTCCAGCATACCCATGACCAGCGCGCTCGACTTGGCATGGCTTGCGCGCACGGCGTGATGCTCGCGCTGCTCCACCGTTTCGCTCTGCTGCGTCATGCCGCGGATGATGCCGTCTATCGTCTCCTGCTCGCCTGCCTCGGGCTGCTCGATCTCGAGACGGTAGTTAAGATAGGTCATCGGCACCTCAGCGCGTCGGTTTGAAGGAGAAGAGCTCGGTCCTGAGCGCGGGCGGCGCGCCGGGCTTAAACCACATCGAGTCCTGGATGTGGCTGGCGGTCACGTAGAGCGTACCGTCCGCGCCCTCGGCCATGGTGTCGGGCCAGCGCAGCCGGCGGTCGGTCAGAACCGTCTCCACGATGGCGCCGTTCAGCCGCTTGACCGAATAGTCGGTCGGCGAGGTCAGGTAGAGCGTGCCTGCCTTGCTCATCCAGATGCCGTCGGTCACCTGGGTGCGCGCGACCGTCCTGACCGCGAGCTGCCGCTCCTTTTCGCCGATCTCCTGGCGCAGCAGGCCTGTGTCGATCGAGTAGAGCGTCTGCCCGGTCAGCGCCTGCCAGTAGAGCGTCCGGCCGTCGTTCGAGATGGCGATGCCGTCGGCGGCGAACATCGGTTGGCGACCGTCGGGTCGCCGCAGAGGCTTGCCGTCGAGCATGACCTTGACCGTCTTGTCGACCTGCGTGGTCGGGCTGCCATCGAGAGCGCGCCACGACCGCCCACTCGCCAGGTCGACGATGATGATAGCACCGCGCGTGCCGCTGTCGGTGATGTAGGCGGTGCCGCCGTCGGGCGAGAAGCGGATGTCGTTCAGGTAGGTACCCTGCAACGCGACGTCGCCCGGTATGGCGATCACCTTGGTGACCTGGTTGGTCGCGAGGCTGATCTTCACCAGCTTGGGTGCGCCCTCCAGGATCTTCTCGTTGCCGGGCGCACCGGCGTCGACCACCCAGAGGTTGCCCTGCCCGTCGGGCACGACCGATTGCACGCAGACGAAATGGTCGTTGACCGGCAGCTCGCCCGCGCGCGCGTTGCGCCACTCGTTCCAGCGCGCGTCCGGGTACGCCTTGAGGGAGCCGTCCCGCGCGACTTCGGCCACCGAGATCGGCGCGTCCTCCGTCCAGCGGGGAAAGTTGACGAAGCGGCGACCGTCCGCGCTCACGGCAACTCCGGTCACCTGATGGTCGAAGGTAGCGACGGGTGTCAGGGATTGTCCGAAGGCGGGCACGGCCACCGCGACGCCGGCAACGCTGGCCAGCAGTGCGAGCAGTTTCATGCAGTCTCTCTCCTCATTGTGGTTCGCCGCTGGCGGCAGGAAGGGATCATGGCCGCGTGCCGTCGAGGAACGCGACCAGCAGGTCGGCCACCTCCGCTGGAGCCTCACGCTGCGGAAAATGACCGACGCTGGGCAGACCCACCATCTCGAAAGGTCCGTCGAACTTGGCCGGCACCTTGGCGAAGCTGTCCTGCGCGGTGACTCCGTCGACATGGCCCTTGATGAACAGGGTCGGGAGTGAGAGCTTGGTCATTGCCTTGATCTTCGTCTCGAGCCACTCGCTGCGCGGGTCCGGAGCGGCGTTCTCCCAGCGCGACCTGTAGCTGTGGAGTGTAACGTCGACCCAGTCGGGATTGTTGAACGAGCGCGCGACCTTGCGGAACGTCGTCTCGTCAAACCAGCCCGGCGGTGCCCAGTTCTGCCAGTGGATATGCGCGAAGCCATGCGGGTCGGCGCGGACCGCCTGCGCTCCACGCTCGGTCGCCATGAACCAGTGATACCAGTAGAGCTGCGCCTGGTGGAATGCCGGTGTCGGCATGCCGCCGATCCGCGGCGGCGTGGCGAGCATCGCGATCCGCTCGACCCGTTCGAGCCAGCCGACCGCCAGCGCCTCGGCGATGTTCGAACCCCAGTCATGGCCGATCACGGCCAGCCGCTCGACGCCCAGTGCGTCCAGCAAGGCGATCATGTCCGTCGCGTGAATCGCGCTGTTGCCGGTGCGCGGCACCTCCGCCTCGCGGAACCGGGTGTCGCCGAAGCCGCGAAGCGTCGGCACGATCACCCGTCGTCCCGTGGCAGCGATCACTGGCGCGACCGCGTCCCACGTCGAGGCGTCGTCCGGCCAGCCGTGGAGCAGCAGGACGGGCGCACCGTCGTCCGGCCCGAGGAGCGAACAGGCGAAGTCGAGGTCGCCCGCAGTGATCGTCGGCATAGGAACGTCCCTCAGGCGGTCGGGAACGCGGCGGTATCGTGCATGGGGCAGCCGTTGAACTTCGCGCGGAACTCGGCCGACATCTCATAGGCCTGCCGCCGCGACCGGTTGACCGAGCCGAGTGGTCGGTGCGCGGCGAGCCCGTGCCACGGGCTGAAGAAGGTCTGCTCGTCGACCACCCCGGCGAGATCGGTTCCGAGCGACATCTGCGGCTCGACCGTGATCCGGCCGACGGTGCGATACGGGCTCCTCTCCTCGTCCCACTCGACCGAGGCGTCCTCGACCGGCATCTTCTCGAGGTCGGTGTTGAGCTGGACGCGAAGCTCCCAAGTCCCGCCCTGCTCGATGATCGTCTCCCGGATCACCTCGCGCAAGGCGTCGGGGCGGTCGGTCGTGTTCACCCGGTCGCCCGTCAGCTGCGTCAGGTTCGGCGACACCGGCACCAGCGCGAACTTGGCGATGTGGTCGCCGTACCGAAACGGCACCTGACTGTAATAGCTGTCGCCGAGCGGGTGGGTGATCGGTGTGCCGCCCATGGTCGAGATCATCGCGCTCTTGCCGCCGACCGCCTCGATGGCGTTCTCGACGCCGCGGAGCGTCGCCGAGAGCAGCTTCTTCGCCCACTCCGCCTTGTCGGTCGTGGCCGCGAGCTGCTTCAGGCTGCCGAGGAAGGCCTTGGCGTCGGGCGCGGCGAACGCGGGTGCGTTGACGAGGATGAGGTTCTGGGTCGTCTCGCCGGCCGAGTCCGGCAATCGCTCGCCCTCGACGTCGAGGATCTTGAGCGCGAGCCCGCGCGGCGCGGACACGGAATCGTCCAGGAGATCGCCGGGATTGGTCGAGAAGCGCATCAGCACGCGATAACGCCCGGCGCCCGCGAACAGGCCCTGCGCCAGTTCGGGTGGAAGAGCCCCGTCGATCTCCAGCTCGCCCGACAGGATTCCATGCGCCTTCGCGTGAACGCTGCGGACCGCATGTCCATAGTCCTGCGACGTCGTCTCCGTGATCGACCGCATGGTGTCGATCAGGTCACGGTGGACCTGCTCCTCGTTGTCGATCGGCTTCTCGACGGCATCGCTGTAGCGGACTGGACTGGCGGTCATTGCGTGGTCCTCTTGTTCTTCGTTGCTTCATCGAGACGTGGGCCGCGGCGGCCGTGCCGCAGCCCGGCCGGGTCACATCGACTTCAGCATCTCGATGTGCTGCTGGACCACCGGCACGATCGCGCCGGCGGCGGTTTTCAGCGCCGGTGCGGTGCCCTCGGCGGCATAGGCCTGCTGCACGTTCAGCGCCTGATTGTGCGATGCCTTCTGCTGCGCGACATAGGCCATGTCGCGTGCAGGCCCTGCCTCCGCCCGCAACTGGGCGACCAGTTCCGTCTGGAGCGGATTGAGGTGCGGCGACGGCGCCTTGACCCGCGACTTGGCGGCGGCGGCCTTCACGTCGGCGGTGCTCTTCGCGTGGTGCGCGATCATCATCTGCGCGAAGGACCGCACCTTGGGATCCTTGGTGCTCTCCAGCACGATCTGGCTGGAGGTGCGCTCGTACAGGTCGCTTGCGCCCGCAGTCGCGACGAATTCGGTAGGGGTCATCACCTGGGCCGCGGCGGGCGCGGCGACGACGAGCGTGGAAGCGAGAAACAGCAGGGTCTTCATGTTGGTCTCCCGGGAGGACCGGCCGCGCGGACCGCGTGGCCGGCTCGGATCACTTGGCGAGCGAGGCCTTCACCCGGCCGATGGCGTAGTTCTCCGCGTCGTAGGCACCGCGGACGACCTTGCCCAAGCCGAAGAACTCGTGCGTCACGCCCGGGAAAGTGCGCTGCTCGACGCGAACGCCTGCGCCCCGCATCGCCTGCGCCAGCGTCTCGCCGTCGGAACGCAGCGGATCGATCTGCGCGTTGACGATCGTCGTCGGCGGCAGCCCGCGCAGGTTCGCCTTGACGAGGTTGATCCGCGGATCCTGCTGGTCGGCCGGCGTGGTCGAATAGTAGTAGCCGAACCACTTCAGCATGGGCGTGTTCAGCGGCTTCGCGTTCGCCGAGTCCCGCTTGGATGGCAGGCCCATGTCGCTGTTGGCGATCGGGTATACCGACAGGATGTGGAGCGGCTGCGTCAGTCCGTTGTCGCGCGCGTAGATCGCGGTCGCCACGGCGAGGTTGCCGCCCGCGCTCTCGCCCGCGAGCACCACCTTCGCCGGGTCACCGCCCCATGAGGCGGCGTTCTGCAGAACCCAGCGATACGCCGCGCTCGCGTCGTCGTGCTGCGCGGGGAACTTGGCTTCGGGTGCATGACGGTACTCGACCGAGACGACCACAGCGTTCAGCTGCTTGGCCATGAGCCGCGGTGTCGCGTCGTAGACGTTGACGTCGGCGATGACCCAACCCCCGCCATGATAGTAGACGACGACCGGCATCGGCGCGCCTGCGGGTGCCGCGGCGGGACGGTAGACCCGCGCATACTGCATCGGGTCCGATCCATAGGCGAGGTCCTGCGTCGTGACGGCCGGATCGGGCGCGGTCGAGACGCCCTGCTTGCGCATCACGGCCTTGGCGCCGTCGGCGGCCGTAGGCTGGATGCGGGCCTTCACCGGCGTCAGCTGCTCGATCGGCTTGGCGCCGAGCGCCATCATGGCGTCGAGTACGGCCTGCATGTCCGCTGCCGGTCTCGCGGGCTGCGCAGCGACGGGCGGCGGGGGTGGAGGCGGTGGCGCGTTGACCGACTGCGGCGACTGGGCAAGCGCGACGGCGGCTCCCGTCATCAGCGTGGTCGCAAGCAGAGCCTTCCACGATCCGGAAGCGACTTTCGACGACATTAAGCATTCTCCCCTGGTGATCAGGGACGAACCGCCGGGCTCGATGCGGGTTGCGTGAGGAAACGAACACAACGTGCGGTTTGGAAAGGCATGAAGTCTTCGGTTCCTGCCGATCGGATTTGGAAAGAAGGAAGGTAAGGGGTGGGGTTAATAGCTGAAATGGCGGGCATCGCATCGGGTCTCGTCCCGAGCGCCGAGGCACCTTTGCAGAAGAAGGTCGGCAATCGCCTGCTGCAGCTGCTTGCGCCGGAGGACTTTCGTCTTCTCGCACCAGGTCTCCAGCAAGTGCCGCTCGAACCCGGCGCGGTCCTGGCCCGAGCGGGCGACCCGATCGAGGATCTCTGCTTTCCCGAAGCGGGCGTGATCGGCTTCGTCGACGTCCTGGACTCCGGGCAGCGGCTGGCGGTGGCGCTGACCGGCAAGGAGGGCTTCGTCGGTTGGCCGCTGCTGCTCGGCAACGATCGTTGGCCGCACGAGGCGGTCGTGCGTGCCGAGCGAGGCACTGCCCTCAGGATCGCCGCAGCGGATCTTCGCGATGCCATGGCAGCGAGCGAACGTATCCGCACCGTCCTGCTTCGCTACACCAGCAGCCTCACCGCGCAGATGACGCGCACGATCGTGTCCAACCTGATCCACCCGGTCGAGCGTCGAACCGCGCGCTGGTTCCTCCTCTACCATGACCGGGTGAGCGGCGACGAGATCGTCATCACGCATGAGGAGCTCGGCGTCATGCTGGGCGTCAGACGGGAGAGCATCACGCAGGCCCTCCATCTGCTCGAGGGCGAAGGCGCGCTGAAGGGATTCCGAGGCCGGCTAATGGTGCGCGATCGTCAGGTGCTCGAACGATTCGCCGGCGAGACGTACGGGTTTGCCGAAGCAGAATATGCTCGCCTGGTCGTCGGCGACGCAAGCGACGCAGGGGAGCGGAGCGATGCCGCGGCGATCTGACGCTGTCCCTCGGCTTGTTTCGGTCCGTGGCATCATGACGAGCGCCGGCGCAGGCGAGCGCTTCAGTGTTGCGCTGCGAGCGCCAGGAGCGGAGCCGAGTGAGCAGTGCGACGTTCTCTCCTGAACGGATCGTCGGAGCGAGCATGCGGGTCAGGGACGTCACGGACTACATGAAGGGCGTCGCCGCCACGCCCGAGCCGCGCAGGGGATCGGACAGCCCGCGACTCGACGAGGCGGAGTTCAAGCGCCGGTTCCGCTCGCAGTACCAGGATGACGGGTACGCGAGTCTGGAGACCGAGCTGGACCGCATCACGCACGCCGCGTGGGATGCTTACCTTCACGAACGCAAGAGCCCGAAGACACGCAAGGCGGGACCGGGCTACGCCGATCCGGACTACGATCTCGCGGTGGACTGGATCGCGGCGAAGGACGCGATCGATGCGGCACAGGCGCGCCACGACGATCCGGACGGTCCATTGCGCATCCTGCTGATCAACGGATCGTCGCGCTCGGAACACACCTTTCCCGGCGAATTGTCGAAGTCGTGGCGCCTCGTCCAGCTCGCGCGCGAGATCGCGGAGGACGCCGGCCACAAAGTCGAGTTCCTCGATCTCAGCCGTCTCGCGTCCGAGTACGGACGGCACATTCACCCGTGCAAGGCGTGCTTCTCGACCGCCGCGGCGCTCTGTCACTGGCCGTGCTCTTGCTATCCGAACTACTCCCTCGGCCAGACGCAGGACATGATGAACGACATCTATCCGCTTTGGGTGGAGGCGCACGGCGTCATGATCGTCACGCCGGTCAACTGGTACAGCCCGACGTCGCCGCTGAAGCTGATGATCGATCGGCTGGTTTGCGCGGATGGCGGCAACCCCGATCCGTCGCTCACCCACGGCAAGGAGGCGAAGGAGGCCAAGCGCGAGGAGCTGAAGGGCTGGGACTATCCGAGCCATCTGAAAGGCAGACTGTTCTCGGTCGTGGTGCACGGTGACGTCGAAGGTGCGGAGAACGTCCGTCGTGGGCTGACGGACTGGATGCGCTTCATGCACATGGAGAGCGCCGGCACGGAGGCCGAGCTCGACCGCTACATCGGCTACTGGAAGCCGTACGCCACCAGCCATGACGAACTAGACCGCGACACGGCGGTCCAGGAGGAGGTCCGCAACGCCGCGCGCACGCTGTGCGAAGCCTTGTCGGCACAGCGTGCCGGCAGGCTGCACCAGTCGGGGCAATCGCTGAAGGAACCGCGGCCGAAGTGAGGCCGATCGCCGCCTCCGTCGTTCGTTGCCGACATACTGCCCGACAGCCCGGACCATCATGATCTCTGACCTGTACCGCACTCCCGACAGCCTTCCTCAGCATCTGCGCTTCCTGGCGGGCGGGGGCGAGGCCACTCGCCTGATCGTCGAGCGCGACTGGACCGGTCACCCGATGGGCCAACCGGAGTCCTGGCCGGACATCCTGAAGTCGAACCTGAGCACGGTGCTCAACTCGCCCGAGTCCATGATCCTGGCATGGGGCACGGACGAGCTCACCTTCTTCTTCAACGAGACCTACTTCCCGCTGCTCGGGCCGCGGCTGGCTTGGGCCATGGGCGCGCCATTCCACGAGGTCTGGGCCGATGCCTGGGCGCAGGCGAAGCCGATCATCGACGACGCCTTCGTCGGGCGTAGCCAGCGCTTCACCGATCTGCCGTGGAAGCTCGACACCGACCGCGGTCAGGCCGACACGTGGTTCACCTTCTCCTACTCGCGCATCCTCGATGCACAGGGGGAGGTGGTCGGGCTGTTCATCCTCACCAACGAGACCACGGACCGCGTCCTGGCCGATGCGGCGTTGAAGCGCAGCCAGGATGAACTCGAAGCCGCCAACCGCCTGCTCGAACAACGGGTGGAGGAGCGGACAGCCGAGCGCGATCGGGTCTGGCAGCTCACCAACGACCTGATGGCGACGGCACGGCTCGACGGCTTCCTCATCCAGGTCAACCCGGCATGGGAGCGGCTTCTCGGCTGGACGGAGGAGGAACTGCTGTCCCGTCCCTTCGTCGAGATCATCGAAGCCGCCGACCATGCGGAAACCGCCGATGTCGTTGCCCGCTTGTCGGCCGGAGAGGTCGTCTCCGGCTTCGTGGACCATGTGCTGCGACGCGACGGCACTGCACGGACGATCATGTGGACGGCGGTGCCCGAGGCGGGCTCCGACTTGTTCTACATAATCGGTCGCGATCTGACCGAGCAGCACGCCGCGGAGGACGCGCTGCGGCAGGCGCAGAAGATGCAGGCGGTCGGCCAGCTGACGGGTGGCCTGGCGCATGACTTCAACAATCTGCTGACCGGCATGATGGGCAACCTCGAGCTGCTTCAGCTGCGGCTCACGAGCGGTCGGCTGGAGGATCTCGACCGCTTCGTGCTCGCCGCTCAAGGTGCTGGTCGCCGCGCCGCCGCGCTGACGCAGCGACTGCTCGCCTTCTCCCGCCGCCAGACGCTCGATCCGCGCCCCGTCGACGTGAACCGGCTCGTTGCAGGCATGGAGGACCTCATCCGTCGCACGATCGGTCCCGCCAACACGCTGGAGGTCGTCGGCGCAGGTGGGCTGTGGACCGCCAACATCGACGCGGGTCAGCTCGAGAACGCGATCCTCAACCTCTGCATCAACGCGCGCGACGCGATGCCCGAGGGTGGCCGGATCACGATCGAGACGGCCAACAAGTGGCTGGACGAGCGTACCGCCCGATCGCGCGACCTGGAGCCGGGGCAGTATCTGTCGGTGTGCG
Organism: Sphingomonas sp. 3P27F8; assembly: GCF_005502745.1. Lineage (GTDB taxonomy): Bacteria > Pseudomonadota > Alphaproteobacteria > Sphingomonadales > Sphingomonadaceae > Sphingomonas. Next base: position 155,030 of record NZ_SCNL01000005.1, on the reverse strand, counting down.
TCACGGACACGGGAACCGGCATGGACGAGGCAACGGTGCAGCGCGCCTTCGAGCCCTTCTTCACGACCAAGCCACTGGGACAGGGCACCGGTCTCGGTCTCTCGATGATCTATGGCTTCGCCCGTCAGTCCGGCGGTCAGGTGCGGATCTATTCCGAAGTCGGCATTGGCACGACCATGTGCATCTACCTGCCACGTCACCTTGGCGACGAGCCCGACGAACTGGATGACGAGACCGTGTCGGCAACGGCAGCGTCCGGCGGCGGTACGGTTCTGGTGGTGGACGACGAAGCGACGATCCGCCACCTGATCGACGAGATCCTGGACGATGCCGGGTACACCGTCATCAACGCGGCGGATGGTGCGGCCGGCATCAAGGTGCTGCAGTCCGGAGCCCAGATCGAGCTGCTAATCACCGACGTCGGGCTGCCCGGCGGGATGAACGGGCGCCAGGTGGCCGATGCGGCGCGCCACCTGCGTCCCGGCCTGAAGGTCCTGTTCATCACGGGCTACGCCGAGAACGCGGCCGTCGGCAACGGTCATCTGGAGCCCGGCATGGAGCTGCTGACCAAGCCGTTCTCGCTTGAAGCGCTGACCGCCAAGGTCGGTGAGATGATGCGGAGACGTTGACTCTGGCCGATCCGATGGCGTCCTCCCGGTCTTGCTGCTAAGTGACGGAAATCGCCGGTAGCCGGGGGGCGGCGGCGATCCCGATCCATCATCCCTCCGCTCAAGCAGTGACTCGACCCTGTGCCGACCGATCAGCAGTCATCTGGCGAACAGCCCGGAGCCGATGAATCCGACCGCCTGGCGGCCCTGCGTCGCCATGACATCCTGGACACCCCTGCGGACCGCAGGTTCGATCGGATCGTGGCGCTGGTGCAGAACATCTGCCGGGTGCCCATTGCGCTCGTGAGTCTCGTCGACGTCGATCGGCAGTGGTTCAAGGCGAAGGGCGGGGTCGCGGTCGATCAGACCGCGCTCGACACGTCGGTCTGTGCGCTCGCGATCCGTCAACGCGACGTCTTCCAGATCGAGGATCTCGCCGGCGACCCACGGACCGCCGGCATGTCGCTGGTCACCGGCGAGCCGTACCTCCGCTTCTACGCCGGCGCACCGCTGGTGACGGGCGACGGGCAGGCGCTCGGCAGCCTGTGCGCCATCGATACGGTGCAGCGTCCCGGCGGCCTGGACGAAGCGCAGGTGGAGGCGCTCTTGCTTCTGGCCGAGCAGGTGGTCGAGCTGATCGAGAACCGCGAGGCGATCGAGAGCCGCACCAACGCGATGGCGCTCGACCAGGCGGAGCGCCGCGTCCGCGAGGGCGAGGAGCGCTACCACGCGATCGTCGACTCGGCGATCGACAACGCGATCATCGCCATGGACGCGGACGGCTGCGTGACCAGCTGGAGCAAGGGCGCGGAGCGCATCTTCGGATGGACCGAGGCCGAGATGCTCGGGCACAACGCCGAACGGTTCTTCACTCCCGAGGATCGAGAGAAAGGCGTGCCCGCGCGGGAGTTTGCCGTGGCGCAGGCCGAAGGTCGCGCCTCGGACGAGCGTTGGCACCTGCGCAAGGACGGCACCCGCTTCTACGCTCATGGGGCGATGACGCCGTTGAAGGGCGCGCAGGAGCCCGGCTTCGTCAAGGCCGTGCGCGACGTCACGCGCGAGCACGAGACGCGGCAGGCTCTCGGGCAGGCGAACCGGCATGCGGAAGTGATCACCGCCGCCGCACGTCTCGGCACGTTCAACTACGACGTGCAGCAGGGCGTGCTGACCTGGGACGACGGATGTCGTGCTCTGTTCGGGCTCCCGCCCGGTGCGCCGGTCACCTACCAGGAGGCCTTCATCAAGGGCGTCCACCCTGAGGATCGCGAGCGCGCCGATGCGGCGGTGGACGCGGCGCTCGATCCGAGCGGGGACGGCGTGTTCGAGGTGGACTACCGCACCATCGGGATCGAGGACGGCAGGCTCCGCCACGTCGCGGCACGCGGTCAGACCTACTTCGTGGAAGGTCGAGCGGACCGCCTGCTCGGCACGGTGCAGGATGTGACCGCAGCCCGTATTGCAGAGGCGCAGCTGGCGGAGACCGCGCAGCGGTTGCGACTGGCGAACCGGGCGACGAACGACGCGATCTGGGACTGGGATCTCGTCCGCGATCACGTCACCTGGAACGAGGCGATCGAGCAGGCGCACGGGTATCAGCTGGCCAAGGTCGAGCCGATCGGCGCATGGTGGATCGGGCACATCCATCCGGATGATCGCGCGCGCATTGATGCTAGCATCCACGCCGTCATAGACGGTGGCGCGACGGACTGGACCGACGAATACCGCTTCCTCAGGGCGGACGGCAGCTATGCCGACATACGCGATCGCGGCTACGTCATCAGGGACGAGGCCGGGCGGCCTGTCCGCATGATCGGGGCGATGCTCGACCAGACCGAGCGCATGAGCATCGAGCGGCAGCTGCGCGACCAGGCGGACGAGCTCGCGGGTCAGGTCGCCGCTCGTGCCGCCGAGGTGGAACGGTTGTGGACCGCATCGCCGGACCTGCTCGTCGTCATGGACGCGGCCGGGACCTACCGTCGTCTGAACCCCGCATGGAAGACCATGCTCGGCTACGAGGAAGCCGAGCTGGTGGGTAGGGACGCGGTCTTCCTGTCCCATCCCGACGACAAGGATCAGAGCAGGCGCGCCCTGGGCGTCGCGCAGGTCGGTGAGCTGCCTGCTTACGTCATGAGGATCCGCCACAAGGACGGGTCGTACCGCTGGGTTTCCTGGGTGGCGGCGCCGAACGAGGACGAGATCTTCGCCATCGGTCGCGACGTGACCGCGGCTCGCGAAGCCGAGGACGCGCTGCGTCAGACCGAGGACGCGTTGCGCCAATCGCAGAAGGTGGAGGCGATCGGCCAGCTGACCGGCGGCGTCGCGCACGACTTCAACAATCTGCTTACAGTGATCCGGGGGTCCATCGACCTGCTGCGCCGGCCCGACCTCAGCGCGGAGAAGCGGACGCGCTACGTCGACGCGATCGCCGACACCGCCGAGCGGGCGACCAAACTGACGGGCCAGCTGCTCGCGTTCGCGCGCCGGCAGACGCTCCAGCCGCAGGTGTTCGACGCAGGCGCCAACGTCACCTCGCTCGTGGAGATGCTCGGCACGTTGACGGGCTCCCGCATCGACGTCGATTACGATCTGCCGACCGAGCCCACGCTGGTCATGGCCGACCCCAGCCAGTTCGACACGGCGATCGTCAACATGGCGGTGAACGCACGCGACGCGATGAACGGTGAAGGCACGCTGACCATCACGGTCCGGAGGACCGACCGCATCCCGGCGCTCAGAAGTCATGCGGCCGTGGAGGGTCCCCATGTGGCCATCTGCGTCACCGATACCGGCACCGGCATCGCGGCCGATCAGATCGACCGCATCTTCGAGCCGTTCTTCACGACCAAAGGCGTCGGCCACGGCACGGGACTTGGCCTGAGTCAGGTCTTCGGGTTCGCCAAGCAGTCGCGGGGTGATGTTCAGGTCGAAAGCCAGGTCGGTCACGGCACCACCTTCGTCCTTTTCTTGCCAATGGCTACCGTTGCATGCCCGCTGGCGGAAGACGAGCGACCTGACATGGCTCCGCTCGCTGTTCATGCCTGTGTGCTCGTGGTCGAGGACAACAGGGAGGTCGGCGAGTTCGCGACTCAGGCGCTCGCAGAGCTTGGGCATGGATCGCATTGGGTCGAAGACGCTCAGGCCGCGCTCGAGGAACTCCACCGATTTCCGGACCGCTACGATGCGGTGTTCACGGATGTCGTCATGCCGGGTCGATCTGGCATCGAACTCGCGGAAGATGTTCGGCGCCTTTATCCGACCATGCCAATCGTGCTCACCAGCGGGTATAGTCACGTGCTCGCCCAGGAGGGAACGAGAGGCTTCAATCTGCTGCGAAAGCCCTATTCGATTGATGAACTCGCTAGCGCACTTGGTCGATCGTCAAGCCAAGTCAGTAAGTTGATGTCCTGACTTCGTCCGCCGTTCATATGAAAGCGGCTTTCCTGTGATCAAAGGAGGCTTATCTCTGATAGGCGAAGCCACAAAGAAGTCGCAAAAAATGTCGTGGAAGGTGTGGAGGTTAGCGGACCTCGGTCGAGTATGTTGCTGCCGCAGTCAGAAGAAGATGAACGAGTGACCGCCTTCAAGCAATGATGAGATGACTCTGAGTGGCTGTTTTTTGTGGGTCATTACGCCAACAGCGGGTAGGCCATTGCTCGCTGAAAGCCGATCTTAACTCACCAAGCGCGCGTACGTCGGCTCATGTCGAAAACAGACGTTTAGCTAGCCGGGCAGGAACGGCAGCAAAGTCCCAACCTAGGTCGTTCCGCGATACTGCCCCTCCTCGAGCGGTCAGTCCACTCGCATGAACGGCGGCAGCCGTTCAGATGCCGATGTCGTACGGCTTGGTCCGTCCAGGGTCGAGGTCCGGCACCTTCTCCGGTGCGGTTGGTCGCTGTCTTTCGATATCGGCAGCGCCAATTCTCAGCCCGCCACTGGTCTCCAGCGCGGACGTCTTGCCGCCCGCGTTGCGGGTAAGCTGACGCTCGAGCTTGTCCGCGCGATCGACGACCAGCGTCAATGCGTCGCGCAATCGCGTGACCGTCACGAGGAAGGTCTGTTGGTTGACGAGCTTGGTGTCGCGCGTCTCCATGACCGCGATACCACGATCCGACGTCAGCCCCTGCGCCATGTGAGCGTTGAGCGCGTAGGCGAGATCGAGGCGCTGGAGCATCGGGTCGTCCGGCTTCAAGGTGACCCGGTGACCCTGACTCGTTTCGAGCGTCACCCGACCATCGAGAATGGCAGTGACCCGCGCCTGATCGGCGTTAAACAGCTTCCGGTCATGGTCGTTGGCGGTCCAGCGGATACGATCCTGCTCGTGCAGCTCCAGCCGCTTCGGCTCGAAAAGCTGGAACGAGCTCTCGCCCGCCCTGATCCGCAACCGATCGGGTCGAAAGGTGCGCGTGGCGCCGCGCGAGAGGCGCAGGGTCACAGTGCCTGTTCCGGCATCCACCTGCTCGACGGTCGCCCGGGCGCGCGGGAGCCGCTGGGCAGATTGAGCGCGACTGATCTCCACCACCATGCCTTCGGTATAGGTCTGCGGGCGGCGAAGCTCCTCACTCGTGACGCTGACCCTATCCAGCACGGTCAGGACAAGCTTGCCCGGGCCGATCTCGCCGCGTTCAACCAGGCCTTGCTGCACCTTCTCGTTGACCTCCGCGCGGAGCCGACGCCCCGACGCGTAGATCGCGGTCCGCGCGCGATCGACGGGATCGAGCGCCAGCCAGCGCTCGGCGGCTTCGGCGCTGGCCCGCTCGGGCGCTTCGATCGTGTATGGTGCGAGAGCTTCCATCGCCCGATCGATGGCACCGATCTGCGCGGCGGCTGCTGCGGTCCGAACAGCCTCCCCGCGGGCGCGCAGGTTCTGGCTCATCTGCGCGGTCGGCGCGCCCGCCTGCTGCATGACGGAGAAGGGCTTGCCGGCATCGACCGCACCCAGCTGCCGGGCGTCGCCGACGAACGCCAATCGCCCGACACCGATCAGGTTGGCGAGCCTGACCAGCTTCAGCTGATCGGCGTTGGAGAGCATCGAGGCCTCGTCGACGAGGATCGCGGCGCCGCCGAGGCTCGCGCGCGCTGCCGACAGCCCTGTGCGATCAGGGGAGGGCGCGAGGAGTCGATCATGCGCCTTCAGGAAGCGCGCAACCGTCATCGATTCGATCCCGGTTTCCCGCTGCAGCATCTGCACGAGAGTGTTCTGGACCGCGAGCCCCAGGACCGGCTTGCCTTCCGCCCGTATCAGGTCGGCGACCGGCGCGAGCACGCTGCTCTTGCCGGCACCGGCCACGCCCTGGATCGCGATGATCCGATCGTCCGAGCTCAGCAGCATCATGCCGGCGGCGCGCTGCCCCGGATTGAGGATGATCGCAGCGCGCGCCTGCGCCGCGGCATCGAGAAGGGGTCCGGCTCGATCGGCGGCGAGATAGATCTTGCCGGCCGCGCGACCGGTCTCGACACCCGCCAACATCGCCCTTTCGGTTTCGATCGCGCGCGCGGTCGTGACCATGTCGGCCCGTCGTCCGGCACCCGCGCCGATGCGTCCCGACGTGAGCAGCGCCTCGACCTTTTGCTCGACGGCGTCGATGCCGACGGGCAGCCCTGTGTCGAGCGCCGCCTTGAGGATATCGGTCTTCAGGAAGGCCGCCTCCCGCTCTTCGAGGTGGCGGATTGCAGACGCAACGGCGTGCGAGGCGGCGACGTCGGACGCGCTCATCCCCTTGGTGTAGCGTGGCAGGTAGGGATCGGCTTTCTCGATCCCGAGCTTGCGCTGCACGGCAAGGACAAGCTCCCGGCCCCTGGTCGCGGTCTGCCCAGCAAAGGCCGCAAGCCGCGACCATGGCGATGCTTCGACGTTTGCCTGTCGGTCTGCTCCGGCGATGATCGCCTGGAGATCGATGCCGGCTTCGGCAGCACTGGTTCGCCAGGCGGCGTAGAGATCGGCCCGGTCCGCGACGGCCGCCTTGGCGGGTCGCGTCATCAGTGTCGCCGCATCGAACGCAGCCGGGCTTCGGTTGCCGAGCTCGTCGACCTTGGCGAGGATCTGCTGACGGCGCGTGCTGAACGCCATCAACATGTTGCGAGTGAGCCCAGCCGCTTCGAAATTGCCGTGCTTCGTCCGGTCGCCGAGCGTGTAGCCGAGGGCCTCCACCCGCTCGCGGAAGCCCGCCATCGCGATGGCGTTGAGCAGCGTGTTGAGTTGCCACAGCTTGCCGTTGTGGAGTGCGCGCCACTTTCCGTCGGGGCCTTGGGTCACATTCGCCACAACGGCGTGGAGGTGCGCTTGCGGGTCCTGCGCGCGGCTGGTGTCGTGCTCGAACAGCGCCGCCACGAGATTGCCTGTCGCGACGACCTTTTCGCGGCCGCGCACCTCCATCCGCGTCTCTGCGGCGTTGTGTTCGGCCCAGGCGAGTGTGTCCTTGACCGCCGCACGGTACGCCTCGACGATCCGCCGATCGCCCCCGACCAAGGCCAGCAGGGACCAGCTCTTGGGCAACGAGAAGGTGAGGTCCACCCCGGCACTGTGCCGCTCTGGCGAGCCGATCTGGGCGCCGTTCGGCAGGGTACCTCGGAGCAACGCCTCGAAGGTTGCCTGGTCGACCTTGCCGGTCAGACCAAGCACCTCTGCACCCTTGCCGACCCACTCGCCGGCAGCCTCCGCCTCGCTCCCGGCATAATAGTTGTCGGCCGCGAAGTAGCCGGCAGCGCCCTTGGCGGACCTGACGCTCGCGACCGACAGCATGGCGGGTCAGAAGCCGAGATCAGGCTGGTCGATCGTCCGATCTTCGGACGGCGCGATGCCCTCGCGGAGTTCGCGGCGGGTGACGTTCTCGGGCGATGCCGGGGTGCGCACGTCGGCGCCGGGATCGCGCTTGCCCGGGACGAACATGTTGCCGCGTTGCACTTCCTCGGGAGCGTTGCTGGCTGGCGTGATCTGAACGCCACCCGATCCAGGAGGCTTCGGCAGCGCCGGTCGGTGTGGACTGTTAAGTGGTCCTTCCGCAGGCCCCTGTTCCGGTCTCGGCCCCACGGTCCTTTGGCTCGATCGGACGAGGGCAGGGTTCAACGTCGGATCCGTCGCCGCTACTGGTTCTTCTTCGTGACGATCGCTCCGGTCGGTCAAAGGCTCGCGCGATGCGTCGATATCATGCTCCCGCGCATCGCGTGCGCCAGGACCCTGATCGCTTGATCCAGGCGCCTCATTGCCTCCGGCTTCACCTCCCGAAGACGGCGATCCCTGTGGCGTTCGGAAGCTATGTGCGTGTCTTGGCTCGAACGGAGCCGCAATGGTCGGGAAGCCCACATAGTCGAGCCGGATTGGCGCGGCCGGGAAGCCGTCCGGAAACTTCAGATAGCCCTGGAGGCGCGGCAGGTTCATCAGCTGATCAGGCAGCAGGAGCGGCTCGATCTGCCGTCGCGGCGTGAGACTGACGGCGTCGCGAGCATTGTTGTAGCCGTAGCTATAGCCCTCCTCCATCTCGCGATATTGGCGGTGTCCGATGAAATCGGAGCACCAGGTGGCGGACTCCCGATCGGCGGTGGCGAGCACCAGCTTGGTTCGGGCGAGCGCAGCCAAGGTCATCGCCATGTTGTCGCCGTAGGTCTCCTTGAGCTTGGCATAGGCATGAACGCCGGCGACGATCGCGCCACCATAGTTGCGGGCGGTCTGAAGCCCCTTCTCGAGCGCCGGTAACCGGTGCAGAGCACCCAGCTCATCGAACAGGAACCAGAGCTTCAGGTCGGGCGTGCGCGGGCCGGCCATCAGCGTGTTCATCGCCGTATCCATCCAGACGGTCAGCAGTCGCGAGGCCACCGCCATGTCGACGTAGCGCGCCGAGACGAACAGAAAGCCGCCGGCTTCCCCTTCGCCCTCGACCCAGCGTCGCACCGAGAAGCGAGGGCCATCGACCGGCAGCATGCGTAGCGCCTTGGCGTTGGCGTTGAAGACCGCCCTGATCGACTCCGCCATTCGGGCCGCCTCCGGCGCAGTCAGCGGGTCGGCGACCGTGCCCTGCATAAGCTGGTGCACATGCGCTAGGCTTGCGGTCATCAATTCGGTCGACAGCGCGAGGTTCGTCGTTCGCCCCTCGGCAGCAAGCTTGAGGCACATTTCGACGAACAGCATGCGTGCCGCGAGCACCCAGAACTGCTCGGCGCCGCCGCCGTCATGCGGCACCAGCGCCTCGGCTGCCGCCGTGAAGCCGGCCTCGTCGACGCAGTCTTCGAACACCGACCATTGCGGGCAACGGGCGTCGAGCGGGTTCAGAATGACGTCGCGTGCGGGATCGAAGAAGGCTTCGATGAACGCGCCGGTGAGATCGAAGATGACGGCGCGGTGCCGTCGCGCGCGGACCTGGGCGAGCAAGTCGCGCAGGCAGACGGTCTTGCCCGTACCGGTCGTGCCGATCAGCATGACGTGGCTCTGCTCGAGGCGCCACGGAAATGGCACGCCGGCGAGCGAATAGGGTTCGTAGAGGTTCGCTGCCTGACGTTCGGCTGTCGACGACAAGCGCCATCCGGCCCCGAGGATACGCCGATATTCGGTCGCTCGCTCGACCCGATTGTGCCCCTCGACCTCCGTCACCAGCGCCGGCAAGGTTGCCAGAGTCGCTCCGCGCTCGTGCCGGCTCTCCTTTGAGCGACGGCCGAACCATGCCGCTACCCAGGCGAAGGCGACGGTCGCTGGTAAGGTGATAGCGGCCGCGAGAATGGCACCGCTGCGCACCGCGATCATGCATTTGGTCCAGGCGGCTGCCATCAGCGGGTGACCGGCGGCGCGCGCGATCGGCACGAGGATAGGGGTGCCGTCGCGTGCTAGGTTGACGGTCTTGGTGGGGTCGAACTCGAACCAGGTGTAGCCCGCGACATAAAGTCGCATCCACGATAAATAGCTCTCGGCATCGCTCAGGGCGGCGGTGACCCGCCACCAGATCAGGCCCGCGAACACTGCCGTGGCGACCAGGGCGGGCCCCTTGAGACCGGCCGCGAACATAAAGCCGAAATGCCCGATCAGCTGGCTGCCGCGGGTGAAGTTGACGAGCTTATGCCGCATGAAACCGGCCCTCCTCGGAGGTCGCGTCGCGCCACAGGCGGATCACGGTCGCGCGCAGATTGGGATCGGCATGGGCGGCAAGGAGCTCGTCGAGCGCGATGGCTACGAACAGCAGCTGTCCCAGCGCCTCCCCGATCCGATCAGGGGCAGCATGCAGTTCGCGAGCGATCAGCTCGCGGACGAGTTTGCCGATGTCGGTCCTGCGACTTGCAACGAGTTGGTCGAGCTCGGCGCGCATCGCTCCGCTCATGCGAACGGTGATGAACTGATGATATGACATGCACGACTCCGGTATGCCGGAGGAGCATGGTCGCGCGTCGCAAGGCAGGGTTCGTCTAGCAGCGGCCGGGGGCTGTAGGAAAACGCTTTTCGCGGTTCGGCTTCAACTATCCTTCAGCCGAAAACAATGGCTTAGCCACGGCCCCACAAAGAACCACGAAATGCATGTGGGCGTGGGACGGCTTTTGGCGGGGTTCCTCAAACTCTTATCCTGCGAGCTTGCCGCATAGGGTGTGCTCCCTTTGCGCCATATCGTCTAGGTGCTGCGGTAGGGGATGATAGACTGACGATCGGGCTTCGATGCGGTGTCCGGTGGGATCGCCGACGGCGTGAACGCACCATCGCAAAGGGATGGCTATGGCCGGGAGGATGAGAGTTTAGCGCGAGGAAGGAGGTGCTCTGGACGAGCAAAGCGAGAGGGTGACTGCCCCTCTCGCCGGCTTAGTATTCGTCGCTGCGGCCGGCGGGCACGGTGTGGACGATCCGGTCAATCAGGTCCGCCAACAGCGTCTCATAGTCTCCTTCATCGGCAACCCAGTAGCAGCCATCGTCGGTGCGGATGATGTGCTGGTCGAAGTAGCTGTACGGCGCCCTTGCCGCGGCCTTAGCGTAGGCGGCCATATAGGCGTCGTGGTCCGTGGCAGCGGCGGCGGTGGTGGTAATCGGGCTGTAGAAGGTCATCGTCCGTCCTCTCATTCTTCGTCAAAGACGGCGTCTGAGGGACAGCGGGGAAGATCGGGGGTCAGGGACCGCTCCGAAGGAGCGGCCGCGTTAGCGGCGATGGGGGTCACGATTTTTCCGGCCATGCGCGACGCTCGTTGGAACGGGCTGACCTCGATCGGCCGGAAAAATGGTGGGGCCCCGTCGTCCTTGAGGCCCGGTCTTCGCCGCTGTCATGCTTCCCCATGTCGAGCGAGTAGAAGAGCTCGGTCGGCGCGGGCTCGATGCCCGCGACGACCGATTGGATGCGGCACGCTCGTGGAGAAGACTTGGGCCGATCGACCGAGAAAGCACTTTCCTACAGGCACGCGCCTGGGCGAAGAAGAGGTCGGAAGGGGCTTCGACCGACAGGAGACTGGTCGTGGCCAAGAAGAAGCCGAGCGCGCTCGATGCGCTCACCCGACATGACGAAGAAGAACGACGGCTGGCGAGCTTGCGCGATGCCCTGCGCCAAGCGGCGGCCCTGGAGCTGGGCATCATCGTGCTCGACGCTGGCGGCGGCGCCTTGGGTTCCGAAGGCCTCCGTCAGGCGATCCGGCACGCTCTCGACAACCCGGTTCCGCAGCGGCGTCCGGGCCCCGCAGGCGCGCCGAAGTCGGCCGGAACGGGAGGCGGCGATGACCCGGCCTGACCCAAGTCGAGGGGCAGGGGACGTTGCCGAGTTGCTGGCGATCCTTGCCGATCCGTCGACGAGCTACTGGCTGCGCGACGCGATCGTCACGGCCTTTGAGCGCGATCCGTTCGATGCGGAGCGCGATGCGCTCGCGCTCGCCGGGCTGCTGACGCGGCGGCTCGACGCCATCGTTGCGCGGCATTTTGGAACCCGCCCGCAAGCATGAGGAAAGCCCCGGCGGCATGGCCGCCGGGGCTGATCCGACCGCTCAGAAGGGAAGGTCGTCGTCGATGTCGTTCTGGCTTCCGGGATCACCCGCGCTCGCCGGCTTGCCGCGGCTGAGGAACTGCACGTCCTCGGCGATGATCTCGCAGCCGTACCGCTCGACCCCCTCCCGATCGGTCCACTTGCTGTAGTGGATGCGACCGCGCACCGCGAGCATCATCCCCTTGGTGGCGTACTGCGCGACGGTCTTGCCGAGGCCGTTAAAGCACGTGATGCGGTGCCACTCGGTTTCCTTGGCGGTGAAGCCGCTCGCATCCTTGAAGGTCTTGCCCTCGCTGTCGCGCTTGGGCCGGCTGGTGCCGAGGCTGAGGCTGACGACCCGGGTTTCGCCGCGGGTGGTGCGGGTCTCGGGATCGGTGCCGAGATTCCCGACAAGAAGAACGGTGTTGGTCATGAGGCTCGCTCCTGAAAGGTCGCCGGGACCGTTCCCGTCGACGCAGAACCCGGCCATGGCGGGCTTCAGCGGGGCGATGCACCGAGGCCGGCAGGCCGGAGGGGAACCTGACGGGCAAGGCTGGCGCGGGCAGCGCCAAGCGTCAGCGCGGGCGCAACACGGGCCTTGAACGGCGGGTTGCAGCGGTTCGCGACCGCCATAGGGATCAGGCGGCGATGGGGACGGTTCCAGGTGCTGGTGGAGATTGAGCCCTCACCGCTCCGACATCAGGAATGGCCTTGGTCCGATCGGCAGACCAGCTTGCCGTCATAGCGCGCCCAGGCGAGTGCATAGCCGCTCCGGACCATCGCGCAGGAGAGGTCGCCTGTCGTTGCGGAGCGGCAGAAAGCGCCGGTTCGGGTGCCGCGGGCAGCGCCGTTCGATCGGCAGGTGAGCACCGGACCGCGCACGACGACATGGCCCGTTCGACGCGTGCCGCGTGCCCCGCCAAGCAGCTGGACGAGGTGATCGCGCGCAGCTCGGCCGGACTCACCGGGGCAGGGGTGACCCTTCCGACAGCTGCCGTCGATCTCGCGTGCGGCGATCCCGGCCAGTCGGATCCGCGGACCCTCCGCGCACCATATCGGACCATCACCGTCCCAGACCGCAACCGGCGTGCAGGTGAAGCGCGCACCGGCTGGGACGATCATCGAGGCGGCGGCGAGAAGGAGGAGTGACATGCCGCGGGCATTAAGGGGCTGACCGGCGTGTAGGAAAGCGGGCGACATCAAAGCGGTGGAGCAGCCGGTTGCATCGTGCTGTATGCGGCATCAATGCCGCTGCTTTTCCGAGACCCGTGACGCTCCAGTCTGCCGCAATCCCCTACCGCATCGAGCCGACCGGAAGCGTCTCGGTCCTGCTCGTCACGTCGCGAACACGCCGGCGCTGGATCCTGCCCAAGGGCAAGATCGGGCGCGGTCTGGATGCGGCGCAATCCGCGGGACGGGAAGCTCTCGAAGAGGCCGGCGTGACCGGCCGCATCGTGCCTGACGCGATCGGACGATATCGTCAGCCGGGCCGCTCGGTCCTCGGGTTCGTCGCTGACGTGAGGATTGAAGCGTTTGCACTCGAGGTCGAGGCGGAGCTGGTGGACTGGCCGGAACGACACCAGCGGGAGCGATCCTGGTTCACGCTGGCAAGTGCCCGACGGGTCGTCAGGGACGCTCAGTTGCGCCAGGTTTTGCGCGCTTTCGAGCAATGGATCGCAGCGGGTAAGGCACGCCAACGAGCCGCTCACGGTAGATAGTGAGGAGCGTGGCCGAAGCCACGCTCCGATAGGATCAGCAGTGGCTGGCCGCATGGGCTCGGGCATGCTGCTTGGGGTTCGTGCCGAGCGGGCCACGCCGATCGACCACCGAAATTCCGCGCTCCTTGGCCTGAATGACGAGGCGTTCGAGAACGCCGTTGCCGGCAAAGGCAACGACGTAGCGGGGTTTCAGATCGAGCATCTGCTCGTTGCGCCGGAACCCGGCACGGGCACCGAGGCGCGTGTCGAGGCTGAAGCTGATCTGCGGCACCTTATGCCGTTCGGCCCAGGATGCCGCCAGGCGATCGGCGCCCTTGCCATCACCGCCGTGGACGAGGACCATTTCGCCGACATTGGCGCGAACGCGGTCGAGCGTCTGCCAGATCGCATCGCCATAGGCCTTCGCGTCGTCGGTCGAGCTGAAGGTCAGTCGACCGCCGGCGAAAAGGATCGGGGTACCCTGCGGCATCGCCGCGCGGCGCTTTCCCTCGGCGCGTGCCTTGAGGAACTCGCGCCCCTGCACGACCGCCGATGTGGTGAGCGCATCATGGCTGAGGCGCGACCCGCCAGCAGGCCGCCACGACGATCCGGTCTCGGCCAGATAGAGAGCGGCAGCCGTCTCGCGCAGCGCCTCGAGCGCCAGCATCTCGCCTTCGGCTGCCTGGGCGCGCTCGACCTGCTCCTCCAGTTCGGTGCTGTGGACTTCCGAGCCGTCGTTGGTCGCGAGCAGCAGCCGAATTTCATCGGTCGCGCGATCGATCCGGGTCGAGGCCTTGGCGGCAGCGCGGTGGAAGAGGTTGACCACGCCCCAGCCAAGTTCCTCGGCCTGGTTCTCGAGGATGGTATCGGTGAACAGTCCGAACAGGTCGGACCAGACCGCCGCCAGCGTCTGGTCGATAGCATCCGGCTCGAGCGGGTTGCGGTTGCTAGTGCCGGCGTCTGCGCGGATGGACAGGTGGCCGAGTTCGAGCGCAGCGAGCTGGGCGGCAAGAGTGGTGGACATGAGAGGTCTCCAGTGACGACGCCGCGCAAGTGCGGCGACGCGCCCTCCCGCCCGTCGGCATCAGGGGCGGGCGCCACCCCCCGACAAGGCTGGCGCGGGCAGCCCGGCGGCGGTCTCGCCGCCGGGCAACACGGGCCGCAGGCGGGCGGGTTGCGCACGCACCGCCGGCGGGTAGAGGGCCTTTGGCGCCGCATGCCGGGGTCCTTCGCGACGCTCAGCCACCGTCATGCGACCAGCCGCGGCTGGTCTTCCACCGTCAGCGCAAGGCCCAGCTCGTGCGCCATCCGACGGGCCAAACTGGATGGATCGAGCAGGGCGGGCATCCGGGCCCAATGGTTGCGTTCGCCGCAGTAATCGGATCGGCCGCGGCAGCGGCGGAACAGGATCTCGCCGCCGCCATAGCCGCCGATCGAGACCTGGACGTAAAGCTCATCCGCATGGAGAATGACCTCGCCGGAGACGGCGGGGCCACCTTCGCACACGCGGATGTCGAAGCTCTTTGCCGGCAGTTGCAGTTCGCCTGCGAGACGCCGCAGCGCCCGCCGCGCTTCGGTATGGAAGGTACGCTTGGCATCGGCATCGTAGGACACGCCCCTCGTCGCCAGCAGTACGAGCAGCGGCGTGCGTGCGATCTCGCCAAGCGCGTCACCGCAGAGCGAGCGAAGCGCCGCCCGGTCGGGCATGGCGCTTGTGGCGACGCTTCCGAGATGCTGCGCGAGCAGGACCACAGCGGGATCGGTCTCGAACGGCTTGCCGGCGTTGCGGCAGTCCTTAGCCGCTGCCCGGATGGGGTGAAGGCAGGCGGCAATCGTGTCGAGGCCGCTCGGATCGAGGGCCTGCGAGAAGCGGTAGCCGACATCATAGGTCATGGTGTGAACTCCGGACGAGCGCCGCCGTGGCACCCGGTGGGTGCGTCCGCGGCGGCAATGTGGGTGGGATCAGGCGGCGAGCAGCGCCGGTTCGACCGGCTGCGTTTCGGGCTGGAAGGCGAGCAAGAAGGCGCTGGCTTCCTCGGCCTTGGCGGCGGCGGTCAGGATCGCGCGGCTGTCGGTCTTGAGAACCTTGAGCCAGGACGCGAGGTAGCTTGCATGATCGTCGAGATGATCGACCGGCAATCCCAAGGCGGCCCCGACCATCGCCGAGGCAAGCTCAGCCACGAGCTCCTCCATGGCATAGGCGTCGCTCCCGAAGCGGTTGCCGAGCGCGCGATCGAGCCGGGTCGCATGCCCCGTCCAGTGCGCCATCTCGTGCGCGAGCGTCGCCCGATACTGGTCGCGGCTGCGGAACGACGCGACGTCGGGCATGGTGATTTCGTCGGTCGACGGCATGTAATAGGCCTCGCCCCCGCCATGTCGGAGCCGCGCCGGCACGGACGCGAACCACGCGCCGATTGAGCGGTCGCGTTCGTCGGGTTCGGGCAGCGGCGTCAGGACAGGAGCGAACCGTTCGGGCAGGCCGTCGATCTGGTCGACATTGAACACGGTGAAGCTCTTGAGCACGCGCCGGGCCTCGTCCTCGCGCTCGCCCGTGCCCGGATTCTCGACCTCCTTGGTATAGCTCTTGTAGAAGATGGCGACCGTGCCGCGCTCGCCCCTGCGGACCTGCCCACCGAGAAGCTGCGCCTGATGGTAGGTCATCCAGGTCGGAGAGGCATAGCCGCGCGCCTGCGCCGCCATCCAGAGCCAGATGACGTTGGCGCCCCGGTAGGGCGTGCCACAGACCCGCAAGGGGCGCGAAACGGGGCCACCTGTCCAAGGTTGTCGCCACGGTCGGACACCCGCTTCGAGCCGCTCGATAATGGCCTGGGTGATCGTCTCGGCAGGGTTCGCCGGAACATTGTCGGATCGATACTGGCGCATCGCGCATCTCCTTCTGACGAGCCGGATCGGCTCGCCCCGGCGCCAGCCGCCTTTTCTCTTCGGAGGTGCCCGCGAGAAAAGGGGGCGACCTCGCGGAAGGCCGCCCCGCAGGGGTGTTCGATAAAGAAACGTCAGGCTGCAGCGCGAGGCTCGGCACTAACAGGTTCATCGAGCGCATCCGCCTTCTGCTCATCGCCGGCCACCAGCCCGTCCACATCTGTGGGTCGGGGCGCCGCTTTGGCCTCGCTCGCGTCCGCCGCGAAGCGCATCGCAGCGGGCAGCCACGCCCGGGCCGCCGCCTTGGTACCGACCTCGCCGATGAAGTCTCCGGCGCAGATGCGCTCGCAGGTTGCGGCGAGATCGGCCTTCTTGGCGCTCGCGTAGCGCGCGGCGAGGGCCGGGCCGTCGATCTGCTCCAAGGTCTCGAACATCACCGGCTTGGTCACCTTGTCGAAGAAGTTGGCGGCGGTCGGCCGCCACCATGCGGCGGTGTCGATGTCGAGCAGGGTTCCCAGGTGATCATGGAAGCGGCAGAGACTTGCGCCGATCCCGCCGACACTCGCTTCGAGAGAGCCCGCGACCGCGTTTCCCAGCCAGGCGGCGCGCTGCTCGGGTTCGAGCATGCGGAAGGCGTCGAAGCGCGCTTCGACCGTCTCGTGCCTGATCCAGCTGCGCTCGAGGCGCTCATCGGCCTCGTTGCGGGCGAGCGTCGCCGCCGCCTCGGGCGTGCGGAAGCCGATGACCGGCTCCTGCGGCGCACGGGCGCTCAGCGTCGACCCGTAGCGCACCGTCCCGCGAGCGGGCGAACGATCGACCATCAGGAAGATGGCGAGGTCGAGCGCGAAGTCGGGGTCTGCCGCGACATGGACGGCGAGGATATCACGACGCTGGATCGCGAGCTCGTCGGTCAGGCGCTGCGAGAGGCCGACGACGCGCGCCGGAGCATCCGCATCGGCATCACCGGCCGCCTCGATCTCGTCGACACCAGCCACGTCCGGCCGATCGGCGTAGAGCGTCTGGTGGAGCCTCGGCGCGCCATCGGGGCCGAGCACGAGGAACGCGCCGACGCTCGGCCGCAGCTCGTCAGGCAGCACCGGCGCCTTGTCCGTGATCGTCTCGATCGCCTTCTCCAGCGCCTCGAGTTCGGCCTCGGCAATTGCCCGGTCCGCCTCGCTGCTCTCTTCATCTTCGAGCACCCCGACCCGCTCAGCCGCCTGGGCTTCGAGCTCGGCGACCTGGCTCTGTTCGGCGTCCGAGAGCTCCGGCGCCGGCAGATCGACGCGGGTGAGACCCTCGGTCTGCTGCCAGTCGACGTAGCGGTCGAGGGTCGGGCGCACCCAGGCGAAACCGGTCTCGGCGGCGAGCGCCGCGGCGGTCTCTTCCATCTTCTCGCTGGCGAGCCGTTCGAGAATGGCGATGTCGAGCCAGCGGGTGGAGCTGTCGTCGGCGAACAGGTCACGGTCGATCCGGCCACCGGCCGCGAGATAGGCGTCCTCGCCGACCAGTCGCGCGCGCGGATCGCTGGCCGAGACGGTCGCTTGCGTCATCATGCGGCGCACGCTGTCGGGGTGTGCACCACCATAGCCGCGGCTCATCTGGTCGAAGACGTGCGCCTGCCGCTCGCGGTCGGGTGTCGAGGCATAGGCCTTGGCGACGTCAAGCGTGATCTCGCCGTCGGCGAGCGCCTGGAAGACGACCGGGGCCAGACTGGCGAGGCGAAGACGGCCCTCGACGAAACGGACCGTCACGCCGAAGCGGCGCGCGATCCCCTCGACGTCGGAGCCCTGCTCGATGAAGTGCTGAAAGGCGAGGCACTCGTCGGCAGGGTTAAGCGCGAGCTTCTGGAAATTCTCGGCGAGGCTTGCCTCGGAGACAGCGCTGCCGAGGTCATCGAGCACGAGGCAGGGGATCTCGACATCGGCGGCGAGCGTGCCGGCCTCCGCCAGCGCCTTGAGCGCCGCGTGCCGCCGACCGCCGGCTTCCACCGCGAAGGTGCCCCGCGGCTTCTTGTTGGCGGTGACGATCAGGTTCTGCAGCAGACCGCGCGCCTCTATATCGGCGCGAAGCTGGAGGTCAGCCACCTCGTCGCTGCGTCGCCGGACGTTGCGCTTCGAGGGAACGAGCTTGTTGAGCGGGATGGTCTGGATCATGGGACAGGCTCCGTGAGCCCCGGTGCCCGATTGCACCTGAGGCTCACCTGCCCGGCGCCAGCCTTTCCTCTTCTTCTGCCGTCAGGCGATTAGCCGAGCCAGCCGGTCATCCGGCACGGGCGTGAGCGGGTTCAGCACCGTTACGCCGCGCCAGGTGAAGCCGCTGCTCATGTCCTCGGAGAGAAGCAGGGTGCACCCCGCCTGGGCCGCGGCGTTGAGGATCAGTGCGTCCCAGAACTGCAGCTGGTGCGCAGCAACGAGGTCGAGCGCGGAGAAGAGCGCCGGAGCGCTGCTGTCGGCGCTGCCGAACGCCTCGGTCATCCGCAGCACGGTCGCTCGTGCGTCCGCACGGCTGGCCCCGGCTTTCGTGAGGACGACGAACAGTTCGCCGATGACCTGGACGGGCACGAGCAGGGAGGCTCGGCCACGCAATTGCTTCAGCAGCGTTCGCGACGCGTCGATCTTGGCGGCGTCGTCCGGG
Source organism: Sphingomonas sp. 3P27F8 (assembly GCF_005502745.1). Classification (GTDB taxonomy): domain Bacteria; phylum Pseudomonadota; class Alphaproteobacteria; order Sphingomonadales; family Sphingomonadaceae; genus Sphingomonas. The sequence goes on along the minus strand of NZ_SCNL01000005.1, from coordinate 136,304 downwards.
TGACGATCGACGCCGGCGACATAGGCGAGGATGTTGGTGTCGAACGCGACCCGGGTCACTCGTAGAGGTCCTCGCGCGTCCAGCCGCTGAGCGAGCGGCGAGGCAGCGCCTCGACATGCGCGAGCAAGGCGTCGATCGCGGGCGCCTGCCGGTCGAGATCGTCGACCGGGACCATCTTCGCGACAGGCCGGCCGCGCGACGTCACGATGAAAGTCTCGCCGTCCTGCACCTCGCGGAGCAGTTCGGAGAAGCGCTGGTTGGCGTCGCTGGCGGTAATTGCGCGTTCCATCTGCATTACTTTCTAGTGGTAACACCTAAATAGATCGTGAGCCTTTTCCTGTCGAGCGGCTCGTCCAATCAAGCGGCCAGTCGGACGAGGATCTCGTCGGCACGATGGAGCGGAACGAAGAGGCGGGTCTGGTAGCGGATGATCTCGGTGAAGCAGCCGAGCGCCTTGTACTCGGGCAGACGTCCCGCCTCGGCGCCTGCGAGTTCCAGTCGCCGCTCACCGCCGACCAGCGCGCGCTTGAGCGTCAGTCCGGTAGCCCCATGAAGCGGGCAGGGTCGGCCGGTCTCGAGCACCGCGCTGGCAATCAGCGCCGGATCGAGCGCTCGGTCGAGATCGAGACCCAGCCGGCGCCCAAGCTCCGGAAGCGCGAGCGTCGGGACCTCGCGTCCAAGCAAAGACTGGCCTTCCTGATCGACGATGCGAAGCACCTGGACATGATCGTCCGGCAGGACGTTCCAGATCGGCAGCAGCAGCCCTGTCGCGAGGAACAGGGTCTCGGTCGATGTCGAGGCGAGGGCCTCGTCCACCTCGTCAGCCCAAGCGCGCTCGAAGGCACCGCGGCTCGCTTCCATCCAGCTGGTCTCGGCGAGGCGATCGGTCGCGATATGGTCGCGCTTCAGCGGGCGGATGAGCTCGTGCCGCCGCTGCAGTTGGCCATCTTCGGTGAGGAGACTGCGTCCGTCGCGTCGCACGGCCGCCCGGCCCGAGCGGGTGTTGACGAGCAGGCTGCTCCTGCCGCTGTCGCTCAAGCGCAGCGCGGCCGCGAGGGTGAGTGGACGCGGGCGCCGGGTCAGTGCGAGTTCAAGGAGGTGAGTCTCGGCCCCGCTCGCCGGATCGGTCCGCAGCAGCGTATCATGGACGATGCGAACATGTTCGACCGGCAGGGTCTCGACGCCAAGGTCAAGCGTGCCGGCCTCGCGCGCTGCATCGACGCGCGCCTCGACCAGCCCGAGATACTCGTCGAAGATCGCGTTCTGGAGCGCGATGGGGAATGCCAGCAGCCGGTTGAGCCAGCGCTGGATCGGCGGCAGGTCCTCGCGCAACCCTCCGCCTTCGGCTTCCAGCATGAGGCCCGAGCGTTCCTGGAAGTCGCCCAGCGTGGTCGACTGCAGCTTGCCCGCGAAGAGCAGTCGATACCAGGCGGTGAGCGCGTCCTTGGCATAGGCGCTCTCGAGATTGTCGGCCGGGTTGAAAAGGTTCTGGCCACCGGTCTGGCGCTGGCCGCGTGTGAGGGCACCTAGCGTGTCGAGACGGCGCGCGATGGTCGAGATGAAGCGCCGCTCTCCCTTGACGTCGGTCGTCACCGGCCGGAACAGTGGGGCAGACGCTTGCGCGCTGCGGTGGGTGCGTCCGAGACCCTGGATCGCGGCATCCGCCCGCCAACCGGGCTCGAGCAGATAATGGATCCGGCGCGCCTGGTTCTTCGCCCTCAGACAGGCATGGTAACTGCGTCCGGTGCCGCCGGCGTCGCTGAAGACGAGCAGCATCTTCGTCCCGTCCATGAAGGCCTGCGCTTCGGCGAGGTTTGCGCGCTGACTGCGGCGCTCGATGCGCTGGGCACCGTCCGAGCCGATCACCAGCCGGCGGGTCCGGCCGGTCACCTCCGCCACGGCGTCGACGCCGAACCGCTCAATGATGGCGTCGAGCGCGGTTGCGATCGGCGGTAGTGCACAGAGCTGCTCGACAAGAGTATCGCGCGCCGCCTCGGCTTCCCGGCAGTGGACTGGATGGCCTTGATCATCGCTCATCGGCTCGGAGCGCGTGTTGCCGTCTGCATCGGTGAAGACGCGCATCTGTCGGGTGGGAAAGGCGCCGAGCAGATAGTCGACGACATATTCCCGCGGCGAGAGGTCGATCTCGAGACTTTCAAGCTCCTCGGGGCTGAGATCGGCGAGACGGCGGCCCAGCATGGCTTCGGCAGTGGAGACAAGCTGGACCACAACCGCTTCGCCGCGGCCGAGATCCTGCTCGATCGCCGGCAGCAGGCTCGGCAGCTTGGCCGAGAGGAGCAGCTGCGCAAAGAAGCGCTGCTTGATGCTCTCGAAGCGGGAGAGCGCGGCGGACTTCGCGTTGGCGTTGAGGGTCGAGCCGGTGATGCTGTCGACGACCCGCGTCGCCTCGAGTGCGGCGGTCAGGTTCCGATGGATGATCGCCCAAGCCTCGGCATAAGCGTCATAGGTCGCGATCTGCTCGGGCGTGAGCCGGTGCTCCAGCAGATCGTATTCGACACCGGCAAAGGACAGCGCGCGGGCGGTGTAGAGGCCGAGCGCCTTCAGATCGCGGGCGACGAGCTCCATTGCCGCGATGCCGCCCTGCCGCACGCCTGAGACGAACGCGTCGCGATCCGCGAAGGCGGTGCCGGGTCCCCAGAGGCCGAGCCGCGTCGCGTAGCTTAGATTGGCGACATCGGACGCGCCGGTCGCCGAGACGTACAACACGCGGGCGCGGGGCAGCAGGTTCTGGAGGCGCAGGCCGGCAATCCCCTGCTCGGAGCCTTTCACCCGCCCGCGCGAGCCCTCGCCGCCGACGGCATTGGCCAGGGCATGCGCCTCGTCGAAGGCGATCACGCCATCGAACGCGTCACCCGCCCAGTTGAGGAGCTGGCGGAGCCGTGTCGCCTCCTCCCGGCCCGAACGGAGCGTCGGATAGGTCACGAACAGGATGCCGGCGTCGAGGGTCACGTCCGTGCCCAGCTTCCAGGCGGAGAGCGGCTGCACGTCGAGCGCGACGCCGCCGACCGCCGTCCAGTCGCGCCGTGCATCCTCGAGCAGCGCCTCGTTCTTGCTGAACCAGATGTGGCGGCGGCGGCCGCGCAGCCACTGGTCCAGGATGATGCCCGCGACCTGACGGCCCTTGCCGGCGCCCGTGCCGTCCCCGAGGTAGAAGCCCCTTGCGTAGGCTCGCCCCTGCTCTGCGGGCTCTAGCGCGGCGCCTTTGTCCCTGGGCAGGAAGCGGCCGGGCAGGTCGCGTTCGAAGGCGGCGCCGGCATAGACGAGCGTCTCAAGCTGCGCCGCCGAGAGGATGCCGTCGGCCACCGTTCGGACAGGCAGCATCGGCACATGGGTGGGCTTGGGCGCCGCGATCGAACCCATGGCAAGCGACTCGACCAGTGGCGTGGGATGTTCGGCGGCCCCGGGCAGGCGCATGCGGCTCGCGCGCCAGGGCAGGTAGATGCCGGCCGGCTCGCCGACCGGCGCGGGCTCGTCGAGCGCGATAACCTCGAGCGGCTGCTCACCGGCCATATGGCCTGACGGAGGCCGGATCTGCGGCACGGCGGGGTGCGGTGGCTGCCGCTGGAAGAGCGACAGCCGCGCGCGAGGCGAGGGCGGTGGTGGGGGCGGGACCGGTTGGGCGCGGAAGGGCAGCTGCTGGACGAGGTCGAGCAGCGTGATGAGGTCAGGCGCATCCTGCGGCTGGCAACGCATGGCTGACGCGGGCAGCTTGTCGAGCACCAGCATGCGGACGGCAAGGCCGGTGCCGTGCTTGCTGTAGAGGCCGCGCGCCAGAACGGCGTCCAACAGGACGCTCACGTCCGGTCCGAGCACCGAGCTATCGAACCAGGTCGGCATGACCGCGACTGCGCGCCCGCCAGCCTTCAGCCGGCGCAGCGCGGCGAGGAGGTGACGCGCGGCAGCATGCCGATCAATCGGACGTCCGATGGAGCGGGCGAACGGCGGGTTCATGAGCAGGACGTCGGCCTCGAGACCAGCGGGCAGCAGGTCGTCGATGAGCTCCCCGTCGTGGCCGCTCACCGGTGCCTGCGGAAAGGCCGCCTCGAGGCAGATCCGACGGCCGGCATCAAGTTCATTCAAGACCAGAGACGCGCCAAGCCGCGCGGCGGGCCAGGCCAGCAAGCCTGTGCCGGCCGAGGGTTCGAGGATCGTGTCACAGGGGCGAAGTTCTGCGGCGATGCTCATCAGCCAGGCGATCGGGACCGGCGTCGAGAACTGCTGGAAGGCAAGCTGGTCTTCAGTTCGGGTCGTCTGGGTCGGCAGGGCGCCACCGAATGCGATCAAGGCGTCGAGCGCGCTGGCCCTATCGGTCAGGTCAGGACCATGCCCCGCGCCGAGCCACATCACTTGGGCAAGCTCGAGCGCGTCATAGGCGTGACGCATCGACCATGCTCCATCGGCCGCAGAGCGCTGCGTGCTTGTGGCAAGCAAATCCCGCAGGACGCGCGCGTCGATCTTCTCACCGGCTTGCAGGAAATCGAGAAGGCGGCGTGCGACGAGCGGCACGGGACTGGTCGGAGCGTCGAGGTGAAGAGCGGCAGTGGCCATGGCAGAGACTCCGGCCCGACCGGCTCCAGCGCCGTCATCGGGGCATGACTGCTCCGCCTGCCTCTTCTCTAGGCGACGTCGGCCACCGGCTGCTTCGCCGGTCGGCGCAGCACATCGTTCCAATCGGACCCGGGCTGCTCCGGATACCGGACCTCGATCCGGCGATCGCCAAAGCGCTCGCGCGCAATCGCCTCGGCGCGACGCCCGGCGCTGTCATGATCGAGGAAGAGGATGATCTCGGTAACGCCGGCTGGAAGCGCGACGCGCCTGAAGCGCTCGCCGCCCAGCGTTGCCCAGCAGGGCACGCCGAACATTTGCTGCGCCGACAAGGCGGTCTCGATGCCCTCAGCAAGGCCGAGGACGGCACCCGGCGGCGCCAGGCGGACGAGTCCGCTGCCTAGCGGTCCCAGCGCCGCCTTGACTGGTTGCCGACGCGACAGACCTGCGCCGTCCGAGCGCAGGAAAGTGCGGTGGACCGCGACGACGCCGGTTTCGTCCTCGACCGCTGCAATCATGGCGGGCGCAAAGCGGGTGAGGGGAGCACGACCCTGCGGCGTGCGCGGATGGAAGCGGAGCGAAGAGCTCACCGCCAATCCGCGACCTGCCAGATAGCGGCCGACGATCGTTCCCGCCGCGGGCCTCGCCTCGGACCATAGGCGCCGAGCCCGCTCGCGCCCGAGCTCGTCGGAAGGGGCTGGCACTCGGTCGGCCCAGGCGACAGCGCTCGGCAGGTGCAATCGTCGGAGCGCTGCCATGACCTCAACGGTCGAGCAGCCGGCGAAACAGTGGAACAGGAGCCGTCGGCGGCCGGGACGAACGCTGAGCGAGGGGCTACGGTCCGTATGGGCGGGACAGCGGCAAAGACCGCCCCTTGGCGTCCAGTGACCGCCCAGCGCCTCGACGATGGTCCTTCCGCTCGTCTCGGCGCTGTCGAACCGGTGATCGTGCATGGTCATGGGCTTCTTGCATCCTGGTGGCGCGCCCCTGTCGCCGCCTGTCCTCTTGGATCGCGGCACTTTCCTACAGCTTCATGTTCGCACTATGTTCCGATTCGAGGAAGAGGGAAAAGCATGATGCGAGGCGATGATGATCCGACCACTCTTCCTCACCATCTCGACGCTGGCGCTCGGCTGGGCGGTTCCGGCGGCGGCACAATCGCAAGACGCTGCTGCGGACCATCAGTCGTTTGCGTCGACCGTGTTCCAGCTGGTGGAGCATCGGAGCCGTGCGCCGGATACTCCGGCGGTGCTCCCGCCAAACGACAAGTCGGCAACGGCCACGCCAGTCCCCGCGAGCGCGCGCCTGCCGGGTCGTGACGCATTCCTCGCCTTCATCCGCGCGGCGGAAATACGCCATGCACTACCCGAGGGATTACTCGACGCTCTGGTCGCGACCGAGTCGGCGTACCAACCTCGCGTCATCAGCAGCGCCGGCGCGATCGGCCTGGCCCAGCTGATGCCCGCCACCGCTCGGGCACTCGGCGTCCTTAATCCGTTTGACCCGCGTTCAAATGTCGACGGCGGTGCGCGCTTCTTGCGCCTGATGCTCGATCGGTTCGGATCGGTCACACTGGCGCTCGCCGCCTATAATGCTGGACCGGGGGCGGTTGCGCGCGCCGGCGGCGTACCGTCAAATGCCGAGACGCCGGCTTATGTGCGCAAAGTGTTGGCGCTCTGGCGTGCCAGTCGGTTGTGAGAAGGTTCCTACATGCCGGCTGCGGTCACACGCCATGCTCGGCGAGGTAGGCGTGAACGCGCGCGTGAACCCGGCGGCGTGGCCGTCGGCCCGCTCGCAAGTCGAATACGAAGCGCGGATCATGGACGACAATGCGCCCGAAGCGGGTTGCGCTCAGGCCAACGCGGGCGAGCAAAAGCTCGATCCTGGGCAGCAATTCTCCATCCATCACGCCGACTCGCTTTACGTCGTTCCCGTTATGTTCTATACGGCACACCAGGTGCGATAGGAAATCCCCTATGATGGTCCCGACGATCGAACATCCGCGCGAGGCGCTGCAGCGCCTGATCGAGGAGCGCCGTGAGGATTATGCCGGGCTGTCCCGGCTGATCGGGCGCAATCCCGCCTATATCCAGCAGTTCATCAAGCGCGGCACGCCCAAGCAGCTTGCCGAGCAGGACCGCCGGACCTTGGCCGCGTATCTCGGCGTCAAGGAGACGCTGCTCGGCGGTCCGCAGGAGTGGGAGAAGCCCACGCTGCAGCAGGTTCCGGTGCTCGATGTCTATGCGTCGGCCGGCTATGGCGCGGCCGACTTCGGCGAGGCGCGACGCACGTCGATCGGCTTTGATCCGCGCTGGCTGCGCGAGCGCACCAAGGGGTCGGCTGACGGCCTTTCGATCATCCAGGTCAAGGGCGATTCCATGGCGCCGACGTTGGCGGACGGTGATGATGTCCTCGTCGATCGCAGGGATGGTGTCGGCCGGCTGCGCGACGGCATCTACGTGCTGCGCCTCGACGACAGTCTGATGGTCAAGCGGCTCGCGCGGCAGCCGGCGGGGCGGGGTATCACGATCAAGAGCGACAACCCTGATTATCCAAGCTGGCAGAATATCGAACCCAGCCGCATCGACATCGTCGGGCGGGTTCTGTGGTTCGGGCGGACGCTGAGCTGACGATTGCTGGCGGTCGCAGGGCTATGAAGCAGATGAGCTTGCACGTCGTCGGTGCAAACCATCCGAATGCCGATGGTGGCAATCGCCGGTTCGAGATCCTGCTCTGTGTGCCAGGGGAGCCTGTAGACCTCCTGCCGGAGCCGAAGAACCCGGTCGATCCGCATGCGATTGCTGTCTTTAGCACTCGCGGCATTCAGATCGGCTATTTGACCGCAGACCGCGCGCCGTGGATCGGCGGGATGTTGCGCAGCGGACGCGAACTGAAGGCGATCTTCCAAGCGGCGACGCAGGTTGGCGCTGCGATCCGGATCGCCTTCGGTGGCGAGACTCCGATGCTGCCGCCTGAGCGACCGGCACTGCCTTCGCAGGGCACAGAGTCTGACGGTTGCTGGCCGGACTTCATCCCTCCAGACGATTGAGCTTCAACATGACGAGCCAGATGGCGGCCGACCGAGAAGAGGCATGGGGAATCGCGTTCGATCTGATCGCCGACCTGGGTGCCGGCGAAGCGCTCGCCTAGGCTGAGGACTATATGACGGGGCTCCGATCGGACGGGCAAAGAGCGGGCATGGATCGTTGGAGCCTCGTCACCGATGCTTTGGCTCAGCTTCCAATCGGCTCGGTGCATTAGGCAATTGGTTCGTACGAGCAGCAATGCCAAGATGCTACATTAGATGTCTTCTCCGGCACGACCCACAGCTTGCGGAAGTGGTCATCTCCAGGCGCCTTGGCACATCGAAGAACCGGCCTGATTGCGTCCATCCCTAGACGATCATCGAGAACCAACCCGAAACTAATCGCAAGCATCAGCCGCATGGGCAATACGCACAGTCTATGGGCGGCTCAGTGAAGACGGCTCACTTGGCTAGGCTCGACAGGTAGGTGGACGCCTTGCCCAGCCGCCTTGAGGCGCCCCGTGCGAACCTCCGTGAGGTGAGCGCGCACGAGATCGCCGGCGATAGGCGCCTGCCATCGCTCGCCATAGAGCGCTTCTCCGACTAAGCGGAGCAGTTCGAGATGGCCATTTTCCCCCATGCTTCCGGGGTTCTAGGAAGTAAGGTGCGCTAGGCCAACAAGAATCTATGTTGCGAACAGCAGCGACGCAGTGCGGTATCGTCCCAATGTTCGATGCGACCGCGGCCGAGCGTGCTTCGGAAGGACAGGCGGCACTCGGACGGTAGCCGCTAGGCGGCTTAGTAATCTAGGTTGCGTGGCTCCATCTCGCTGGCGGCGACGTCGGTAATCGGCCCGCGACCTTCCTCCCGCTCGTACAGCGCGACCACCTCACGGTCGCCAAGCGATTGAATCCGCTCGCGCCATTGCTCCGGGGAGAGTTGCTCGCTCTCGGTCATCGTGCGACCATATCGTCCCGATCGCACAGGTAAACTGGGAACGGCCGATCAGCACCATGTACCGCCTCTCGCAAACCCTCGCGCGCGAGCGCATGTTCTACGCCTCGCCCATGATCGCCGCGCCGAGCGTGATGTTGATCGACATGCCGATCCGAAATTGCGGGGAGAGGCTGGCACTCGGCCGCTACTATGCAATTATCCTTGAGACCGACGAGGAACGCGCCGAGCTGGACCGCTTTCTCGATGAACCACGCTCGGCTGCGGTCGCGCCTGACCTCCTCGATAGACGCCCGTCGGCATTGGTCTCCGACAACGTCCTGATCTCCCGCTACGAGCCGCCGGAAGAGGGGTGGCCTTGGGTACTCGTCTGCCGCTGGCCGGAGCCATACTCACGCGCTGCCAGGGACACGCCCGGCTGCGACATGGCGCGGGGTTGCTACACGATGGAGGTGTTCGAGGATCCCGATGGCGTGGAGGAACATAGCATTGCGCTCCTCGAGCAGCTCGGCACGCATGGGGAGTTGTCGATAAGGATGCTCACCCCGGCGTCGCTCAGCCATCCCGGACTGCCTGACCGGCTTCGATGGGTAAGGCGCTCGGGCGGAACAGACGCGCGACGCGCGTCGATGTCGATCAGGTGCCGCTCGCTCGACACGCGGTTCAGCCCGATGCCCACGCCCATTTGCATGCACTACTAGGGCTGCACTGGCTCGGTACTGTGGCGGTGGTCGACGGTTCATCTATAGGAAGCCCGCACCGGCGTGATGCCTAAACCGCTCGGCCGAGCGCACGTACTCTGACAGGATCTGCACCGTCTTGTGACGGCTGACCTCCTGCATCTTGAAGATCGTCGCGCCTCGCGCAGCGCTCTCGGTCAGGAAGCCAGCACGTAGCGAGTGGCCGGCGAACTGGCGCTCGTCCAGCCCGGCCTTGCGCGCCGCGGCCTGGACCAGCCGCGCAACCGCCCGATCGCTCATCCCGTCGTCTGTCAGCTCATCGCCTCGGGTTAGTCGTCGGAACAACGGACCGCCGTCATGCCCGGCCGCCCCCATCCACGCGAGCAGATGCGCCTTGGGCCGCAGCCGCGACCCTTCAAGCACCGCCACTTCCGCGCCCTCCTGCCCCTGGTCGGTCTTCGACCGCCCGATGATGATGCGCAGGCCCTCGGGCACGAGCTCGATGACATCGACGGTGAGCGCTACCAGCTCGGAGCGGCGGAGCGCCGCCGCCATCCCAATTGCCAGCACCGCCCGATCGCGCAGCGCGCGCAGGCCCTCACCGGGAAAGGTGCCGAGCATCGCTTCGAGGATGGCGGCGTCGGCCGCGCGCTTGCGCGTCTTCTTACCGCCGCGGCTGTTGCGGATTCCTGCCATCGTCTCGCGCAGTCTGCCGGCATCGGGCAGCGCGGTCGGCGCGACAAAGTTTTCGGCGCGGTGATAATGACCGATCGCCGCAACGCGGCGCTCGATCGTCGCCGGCGAGCGGCCGCGGTCGGCCTCCCAAGCAACGAAGCGCCGCACCAGCTCGGCCGACGCCGGCAGCGGACGTTCACCACGCTCCGCGCACCAGGTCGTGAAGATCGTCCAGTCTGCGGCATAGGCCCGGTGCGTGTTGTCGGCGCGCGCGGCGCGCGCATAGGCGTCGGCGCGCTCGGTCTCGAGGTCGACGATCCCGGGCAGCGTCGGCGTCGGCCGTAGCGCCAGATGGGTCGCGACCGGCACCAGCTCCGCCGGCTCGACGATGACGAGCGCGCGCGAGGTCGGCAGCGATTCGGGGTCGGTCGGGTCTTGCACGAGGCGGGCCAGTTCGGAAACGAGTTGCCGGATTTCGGAAACTTCTTTCCGCGAATCTGCCTGTAGGTTTCCCTGAAATGGTGGACAGCATCCACCCGGCGGCACGCACCCGAAACAGCGGATATGTACCTAAATTGGTGGACCGCAGCGTCTCCGCCTCGCGCTCGATCTCCCTCAGCCTCGGTCGGCGCTCATGGGATCAGATGTAGTGCCGGAACGGCAGCGGCGGTGCGATAACGGTATGTGGCGACGCCATCAGGATCTCACCCACCCGATCGGCGAACTTGAGCGTCACGGGAAGGGCGCTAGCGAAATCGCAGGCGTTGTAGTTGACCTTGGTGAGCGCAAGAATGTCACCGAGCACCTCTACGATGTCGCCTTCGCCATGCGTCACGTCGACGGTGAGCGGCTTGGGTGTCTCGAATCCTTGATACCCTGCAAGTCGAGGCACGAACCCCCGCGCCCAAAGGTAACCTGACCAGTCACCCACGGTAAGAGCCGTGCCGCGCAGGACTGGTGTCGACGCAGAGGGGCGGAACAGCCGAACATCATCGAGCTGCTTGATCCTGACGCCTACCAGCTGTGTTTCAGTGGGCACTGCGCTGCAAAAGCCGTCCCACTCATCGTCGGAAAAGCGGTGCCGCCCATGAATGAACAGCTGGTTAGGTGGCTTGCCGTGCTTGAGCTTATAGCCCTCGACCACCGAGGTCATCAAATTCGCCGCCGCGCTCCTCGACAGATGATACTCTTTGCGCTCGTCGGAATACCAAGGGCCGAGGGCGCCGCGGAAGACAAGGCCGTCGCCTGAGTTGAGGAACATCTGCGCGGCGCAACAGGCCTCGCCCGTTGCCGCAGGCGTGTCGTCGTTCTTGAACACCAGTCCGACGTAGCACACGCCAGGCCGGACATGGGCCAGCGCCCACGGCTTGGCGTCCATCTTGAAGTAGAGCGTGGTGCAGAAGTTCCATGCAACCGTGGCCTCGTCCTGGAGGCCAAGCCGGCGGTCGTTGGCGATGTTGAGGTTGCGATCAACCAACGTGCTTTCGAGGATCAGTTGAAGGACGACGCCGTCCTGCAGCAACTCGGCTTTCAACTGGTGGTGGAAATTGCTCGAGAACAGGTAGGTCTCGGCATCCCGCACCGTGTCTGGGAATAGGTCACCACCCATCTGGAAGAAGCGTTTGGCGTCTTTAAAGCTCGTGATGTCGGAGGGAGTGCGCTCGTCTTTGGGCGGTGGTGCTACTTGGGGACGTCCGTAGCGATAGACGACGTCCGGAACCACAACGAGCCAGACGTCGGGACGGCGCTCCTCAGCGCGGATGTGCGCGCGTATCGCGTCGGCGAACAGCAGCACCGTGGAGCGGACCGCGTCGGCGCGATTGTTCTTCTTGATGCAATGATCGATGTCGCCGCTCTTGAGCGCTAGCTCGACCATGCCGCGGGTTGGCAGTACGATGCCGAAGCAGGCCTCGAACCCTGGCCATGCGGGTGCCCATAGGACGGGCTTGCCCTTTGCATCGACCTTGCCGGGTATATGCAGGCTGATCCGCTCTAACCAGCGGCGGGATAGGCCGACACCGCTCTCCGTCCCGATGACGCCCAGGCGTACCTGGGAGCGGCCATCGGGACCCTCGAGTGGCCCGAAGAGGAAGAGCCCATCTTTTGGCGCTTCCATCTGCTGCCCGTGACCGAACTCGAGCAAAGGTTCGGCGATGCGATGCGTGAGGATGCTCATGCGTCGGCCTCCTCCGGCATCTCATCCCGGTCGAAGGCCGTTTCGAAGTCCTCTGACAGGGTTATCTGGCCTCCCTCGTCTTCCTCGGCTCGGCGGTCCTCTTCCGCGGCGAAGCTGACCGGGAACTCGAAGCTCATTGGTAGGCTAGCAACCGCGAGGCGCTCACCGGACGCGGCAATGTCTAGGGCCGCATCACCTTCGGCAAGCCACCCCATCGCGGCGAGCAGCATATCGCGCCATTTGTCGTTGAACCAAGACCGCGTGAGGCGCAATCGAATGCGCTGCAGCTGTTCACCCGGGAGCGGGGTTCGGCCGTCGGTCGTCACCGCGACATTGGCATGGACCCGGAAAAGAGCATCCGGCCAGAGCTTTGGTTGAGCGACAAGGCACAAGTGCCAGCGCCGATCCTTGAACTTGCCGCTCAGCACCCGGTCAACCCGATGTCCGTCGCTCAGCGTCAGCTTGACTCTCCCGTCGATCAGCCCGTCGGGGAAGAAGCGGCCGCGGGCGCCCGAAGCGAAATCGACAGGAAGTAGCCCGAGACGATGCATGGCCAGATCCCAATGCTGACGCATCAGATTGACAGCGATCCGCCGTGCGTTGGAGCGCTCACCGAAGTGCCGGCTATAGGTACCGTCTATCACGCCGTTGAAGGGCAAGCTGGCGCGCGCCTTTAACGGCGGAGCGCTGTCGTCGAGACGTTCGATCGCATCGGGTCCGCAAAAGGCGATGGCGCCTCCCTCGTGCAACACATGGGGAACACGCGTGAACTGGCTCCAGGCTTCCAGCTGCGCAGTCGTTCCCTTCGCCTCCAGTATCCAGACGTCAGGTCTCGCCCGAAGTTCGAACCAGTTACTGTAGAGCATCTCGGGATTTGGGGTGACCAGCTTCCGACCATCCTCCTGGGCAGCGACGATCATCGCAAGCTGTTCGGCGTCCGGATGATCGACCTTCGGCACACGTGAGGTGTCGAGCGTCTCGAACAGGGGCTGAAGGCAGGCCGCCCAGTTAGGGAACGCATTGTGTGCGTTCTGCCGCAGGATCTCTGTTGGGAAATCGCCGAAGTCCACGTCGGCGATCCGGATCGGAATCATGAACTCCGCGTCGCCGAGCTTGCGACGCATAACGTCGCCGAGGGCGAGTTCCTTCTTTACGCCTTGCTTCCCGATGTGCTCGGAAACGACAACAATCTGCTTGATCGCCTCATGCCGCAGCACGTGCTCAATTTTGTCCCAAAAATCGTCGCCGCCCCGAAGCGCGCGAACGTCGACCCAGACCTTGTACCCGGCCGTGGTTAGGCGCCCGGCAAGCCACCGGGAGAAGCGATTGTCCTCGGGATTGGCGTGCGTGATCAGAATGGTGTCGCGCACCGGTGTCGGAGCGGTAGTCATGGGAGTCCCCGACTGCAGAGTGCCGTACCTAAAAGCACGAATGTGCGACTACTCTGCAAGCGGCCGCACATTGGTGATGGTAATGCCGACATCGGTGCTCGCTAGTGGGCCGTCCGTCGTGAACATGTCCGCTTGAAGGTCGATCGCCAAGGCAAGGCACGCCCGGTCGCCGAGAGATAAACCGAGCGCCTTCGTCGACGGCCGGAGGTCGCCTATTATCAGTGCCTGTGCAGGAGAGAGGGGCCGGACGTCGAGGTGTAGCCCGCCAAGCGCCTCACGCACTTCGTCGAGCGGCAATCCTCGGTCCCGAAGCTTGGAGACGACCTCGGCGAGGTTGGTCGTTCCGATGATGCAACGGGTAAGGACGTCCACTACCCGACCCGCCCCGGGCTCGTCGTTCAGAAGGCAGAGCAGGGCGGAGGCGTCGAGGACGACCTTGCTACTCACGCTCCGCCTCGCGCCGGCGCTCCGCAATCAGCTCGTCAGCCAAGCCGACGCCTTCGGGCACATACCTGCGCAGGATCGCGCGAGCACGTTCAAGCGCTCTAGGCACTGATCGTACCCGCAACTCGCCATCGTCCACATCGACGAGAACGGTGTCACCCGTGGTGATCCCGAGCTCCCGGCGCATAGCCGCCGGGATCACGAGTTTACCACCGTCCACAATCTTGACCCTCTGTGCTTCCATCTGCACTGAACTCGCTTGGCTGACCCAATCACCAAAATGTACCGCATGACGCCGCTGATGCATAGCACGAAGGAGGGCACTCCTACGTGCTTGGTGATCAGTCGTCGGTCATGTCCGTGCCCATTAGCTACTTAGGCCTGGCTTGGTGAGCTAGGCTCGACAGGATCGGTGCTTGCTATTCAGAGCCGGCTGCCGCAGCACTGGCTCAAATGGGTGTACCCGATTGAGCCAGACGGGAGGATGAGGACGTGGCAGGCAGCGGGATACGAGCGGCGCGGGTGTATCTGCGGGTGAGCACGGATGAGCAGGATCTGACGCGGCAGGAGAGTATCGTCGCAGGCGCGCGCGCGGCCGGGTTCTACGTCGCGGCAGTTTACCGTGAGAAGGCGTCTGGCGCTCGGCCAGACCGGCCGGAGCTGCTGCGAATGGTAGATGACCTGCAGCCGGGCGAAGTTGTGATCGCTGAGAAGATCGACCGGATCAGCCGTTTACCGCTGCCGGAAGCCGAACTGCTAGTGGCGGCGATCCGGGGCAGGGGAGCGCGACTGGCAGTGCCTGGCATTGTGGACCTGTCCGAACTCGTGGCAGACAACGCGGGCGTTGCGCGCATCGTACTGGAAGCGGTGCAGGATATGCTGCTGCGCGTGGCACTCCAAACCGCACGCGACGACTACGAGACCCGGCGCGAGAGGCAGCGTGAAGGCATTGAGATTGCCAAGAGGGCAGGGCGCTACACCGGCCGCAAGCCCGATCTAGCCCACCACCGCCGCATCGTAGGCTTGCGAGAGGCGGGTATGAGCATCGCGAAGACGGCCGAACTCGCCGGGTGCAGCATCGCTCACGTCAAACGGGTGACGGCAATCCATCGGGCTATGTCAGGAACAGTGTCGAGTGCGTCAGCCAAGACCGAATGTTAGCTATGCGGGCGGGCTGGTCGCTCCGGCAATGCTCGCAGGTGATGTCACCACGCGCGATCGTGACGTCGCCATCAACATCCGCGCCTACCATAAAAGCGGGGGGTGGGGGGCGCTGGTCCTTGCTCGAATGTTGGTAGAGACGCTACGCCAGTGAGGTAGATCGAGCATGGCATCGCTCGACGAACGGCAGAACCGTTCCGCAATCGTTTTTGAGCAGCAGATGGGCTTCGTCGCTGAGCCGACTGCTGAAAATCCAGCGCATATCCGCGTCAACCGGCAACTGGCCTGAGCTAGCCAGGCAGAGCGCCGGCGTGGAGCGCGATACCCCCCGAAGTTAGGCGACGCATGAACGGCATCGCCCCGCCGATAGGTTTGATTTTGGTCAACATCCTTTGGCAGGATCGTAAAGATGCGGGTAGACGTCTCATTGCCGCGCATGACAGAGTAGATGGTCGACATGCCAACCGGCACGGCGCTGTGGTGGACGAACGTACGCCGAGCTTTGAGGCTGACGATTATTGTCACCGAGCCGTCGGGAGCGATTTGCGCTGCCCAGAGAGACGGGCTCGAGCTTGTCGTTCGGGCCATCAATCGCGAGCTGGATGGATGTCGAGGGCGCCGCGATGATCGGCGCCAAAAGTCAAACGGGAGCAACGGAACAAACCACGACTTTATCCAGCGTGCAGGGTGCGCATCGTTCAATCCGCTCACCCCTGGTGCCGATCTTCGGGTGGTTCACGCGGCAAGCGAGAGCCGATTGCGACCCTGATCTTTCGAGCGGTAGAGCGCGGTGTCTGCCGCCGTCAAAGCCTCTGAAAGGCCAGCGTCGCCATCGAGCGCCGCAAGCCCGACGCTGACGGTCGCATGCACGGCCCGCCCATCCGAGGTCATCACACCGGTAGTCGCGAACTGCGTTCTCACGCGCTCGCACGCGTCGCGAGCCTCCTGCAGCTTCAGATTGGCGAACAGGACCGCAAACTCCTCTCCACCCAGGCGTGCGACCGTATCGCCCGATCGGGTGTTGGCTTTCAGGATTTCCGCAAAGGCGCACAGTACCTCGTCGCCCACGCCGTGACCGAAACGGTCGTTTACGCCCTTGAAGTGGTCGAGATCGAACACGGCGACATAGTGCCGCCATGAAGGTGGGTGTTCCTGAAGCTGCCGTTCCGCGACCTCGAAAGCTCTCCGGTTGGGTAGCCCGGTCAGCGCGTCGGTAGCGGCTGCGCGTTCTAGACCTTGTTCCAACGCCTTACGCTCGGAGATGTCGCGCACGACGTTCACAGTGCCGGAAATCTGATCATCCTCATCAGCGATCGCGCAGGCATGGCTCTCGAACCACGCGAGTTCACCCGAAGCCTTCGTCGCGCGGAACTCGAACATGATCGTTTCATCAGGCTTCTGCATGGCACGTCGGTGGGCATCCACCACCACGTCGACATCTGCCGGAGCGATGAAGTCGCGAGCTAATTTGCCAACCACGGCATCCGGTCCGAAGCCTGCAATCATGGCGAGCGATGGGGAGGCAAAGCCGATGATGCCATCAGCCGTGACCGCCATAATGATGTCGCCGCTTCGATCGGTGATGATCTTGTGGAGCGCTGCCTGGGCCTGCACCTCCGAGAAAAGGAGTTTGCGCCGTTTCAGCTCTGTCGCGGCGGGCAGCGCCATCAATGTTGCGACCGTCAGATATAGCTGAAAGAGCAAGAGTCGTGTGCCGGTGCTCGTGCCCGGTATCGCCACTGGTCCGAGCCCGCGAGCGGTACAAGTCGCTCCGACTATCGTGATCACCAGGAGCCCCGTCGCCGCGCCGAGGCGGCCGAGGCGGAACACCATGAGCATCATTGGAAGAAGGGGGACAAACATCAGGGGCAGCCGCGTTTGCGCGAATACGAACCCTGTCACGACAAGAAGGAACCCGGTGAGGAGTGCCGCTTCGCACGCCTCGCGCCGCTCGACAGAGCGCGCCCATCCTGACAAAATCCCGCCGATGACGAGCTCGACCATCGGCACCACCGTGAGCGTACCCAGTGCATGGGCAGCGTACCAGTTGAAGGCGTTGTTTCCGACCGGAAGGCCTGTAGCCCAATGAGCGAGCAGACCAGCCGGAAGCGCAGTGCCAGCAGGCACGACCCCTCCCGCAACGCCGATGAGAATAGCGAGTTCGCGTAGCGACGTGAGATGGCCTGGAACAGGCACGAACTGGCGCATCAACCACGCAACGGCGGCACCCTCGGCGATGTTGATGAGAGCGAAGGGAAGAGCAACGCCAACACCAAGTCCTTCGAGGCTCGTCGCAAGCGCGCTTGCCGCCGCGCAGGCGGCGAGGCGCAGCGTCCAAGACCGTTCGGGGCGGTAGCGCAGATCGACAGCGAGCAGCGGGGTCGCGAACCAGAGTAGCGCTACGCCGCCGTTGGCGCGGGCGTAGGTCACGGCACATAACGCCGCGCCAAAGTAGGCAAGCGCGAGCAGTAGCGCCTGCCGCCATTCCGCTTTCCAGTTGCGAAGATCGGAGGCCGACATCATGCCACAACCTCTAATCGCAACTAGTTAATGATGGTTAACGGAGGAAGCTCTCCAACGTGCAAGTTATAGGACCTGGACATACTGTGGTTGCCGGCTCGCCCGGGAGGTGCCCAAGCACGGTGAGCTGCCGCTGCGCGATGTGTGTGCAGGCTGCAGACATTCTTTAGCCGCGACTCGCCTGAAGCCGCTTCCAACGTCGCCGTACTCGGCTGGGTCGGCGCGGCTCTCGATGCGGTACCTTGATTTTACTGCCGCAGCTCAAGCCAGAAACGGCGCGCCTGCGAGCCCATCGAAGATGAACTGGACGGCAAGACCGGCCAGCAGCACGCCCGAGATCCGGCGAACGACATCCGCGCCCGTCGCGCCTAGCACCTTCACCAGCCGCTCGGCCGCGCGCATCGCGGCATAGGTGAGCGTGAGGCAAACGGCCATCATCGAGATTACGCCTGCGCCCTCGATCCATCCCGCGCTTCTCCCCATCAGCAGCACCGCCGCGCACAAGGCGCCGGGACCGGCGATCAGCGGAAAGGCCAACGGGAATACGGCGATGTCGCCGGGGCGCTCGGCATCCTTTCGCTCACCTTCGCTAATCGACGACAGGCCAGGGCCGGAAAAGGTCAGGCTCAGTGCCTGGAGAAACAGCAGCAGGCCACCCGCGACCCGGAACGCTGGCAGCGAGACGTGGAGCAGGTCGAGGGTGAAATTGCCGGCAACGGCGAACAGCAGCAGCACCAGCCCGGCGATCGCGGTCGAGCGAATGGCGAGGCTGCGTCGCTCACCACGGTGGATGCCCGCAGTGAGGCTGGCGAACACGACCGGTCTCGACCGGACCGATCGTGACCAGCAGCGTGACGAAGCTGGAGAGGATGCTCGGGGAAACGTCCATGACCAACGTGAGCGGAGGAACCCCCCCGGCCGCCTCCGCGTCAGCTTAAACGATGGTGCCGACCCGGGCCCGGTCCCCATTGTCCGCCATCCGTGGCTTTGGCAAGCCGGGTATCCACGGGTGAACCGGCGTATCCAGCCGGGTCGGTGCCGGAAACCGGTCCAGCGACCGGCAGTGGCCTGAACTAGCCGAGACTACTCGGGGCTTCTCGCCCGGGCCATAGGAAGTCCTCTCGACCCTGCGGGTGCAGGTGTCGTTTCCGCTGGTCGTCGATACAAATTCGAAGTGCACCGTCCCAGATGGCATCTTGCCCGACGCGACCGTCCGGAGCTTGGGCTCCGTGAGCATAGGTGGCGCCTGGAGGTGTGCCGCTTGCTCGATCATCGTCGCGGCTTGCCGGTCCATCTCGGCTGCGACATCGTCAACCGCCGCAAACGGCGTGCTGTCCCACGCGTCAATAAACGACACGGGCAGGGGGTGCGAAACCGGCGCGAGCGTCACCTTCGGGGCAATGTCGCCGCTATATTCAATCCGGGCGACCGCGCCGTCGGGCAGATCGACTTTTAGCGTGTGTGCGTCCCGAGCAGCGGCAACGCCGATGCCAGCGACCGCCAGCACCGCCATGCCGGTCAGGACGGCTGTAGGAACCTTGCGCATCCTTCGTCCTATCGTGGGTGACTGAAGTGATTGATCTGGAATTGGGCCAAGGCCCGGGACCGAAGTCCCGGACCGGCCGATCACGCCGCCTGCGCGTTGATCGGAATGCGGCGGACATTCTCGTTCGCTGCCTCGGTCTTGGGCAGCGTCACGGTGAGCACACCGTTCCGGAACGTGGCGTTCGCTCGGTCGCGATCGATGCCCTTGGGCAGGCTAATGCGCCGTTCGAAGCGACCGTAGCTGCGTTCCGAATAGCCGCGCTCCTGGTCCTCGACTTCGGATCGCTTCTCACCGCGCAGCGTCAGCACGCCTTCTTCGAGCGAGATGTCGACGTCCTTTTCGTCAAGGCCGGGCAGCTCAGCGGTGACACGGATGTCCTTGTCGGTCTCGCCGAGTTCGAGATGCGGCCACGTAAGGCTGCGGCCAACGCCACCGAGTGCCGGTGTATCAAAGCCGCGGAAGACATCATCGAACAGCCGGTTCACCTCGCGGTGCAACGACAGTAGGGGGTGATCCTCGCGATCGCGCTGGTCGACGCTGATCGACGCGGGCAGCCGGTTCTCCTGCCGGCTCCAGGGAATCAGGTCACGGATAGCCATGGGTCCTTTCTCCTTGTCTGGCTTGAGAGACCACGACCCGCCGGCCGCCGCCCTGAAGAAGCGGCGCCGACGAGCCGGTGCTGGATGATCAGGCGGCCTGGCGGTCTTCGCTGGGCGCCTCGATCCGATCGTTAGCGGGCGCGCCGCCGATCGCGATCTTGCGAGGCTTCATCGCCTCGGGGACAACGCGCTTCAGCTGGACGCTGAGCAGCCCGTTCTCGAACCGAGCGTCGCCTGCCTCGATGAAGTCTGCGAGCTGGAAGCGGCGCTCGAACGCACGGGTCGCAATTCCGCGGTGCAGATACTCGCCCTGCTGCTGGTCCTCAGCGCGCTTGCCCGTGACGGTGAGCTGGTTCTGCTGTGCGACGATCTCGATCTCGTCGGGGCGGAAGCCGGCGACCGCAAGCGTGATGCGGTAGCTGTCCTCGCCGTCCTTGACGATATCGAACGGCGGGTAGCCATCGGTCGCGTCGGCGCGCAGGCCGGTCTCGAGCAGGTCGAAGAGGCGGTCGAAGCCGACCGTTGAACGCCGATAGGGCGTGAAGTCGAAGTTGGTCCTCATATCCAAATCCTCCATGTGAAGCGATCTGGGCATGAGAAGCGCCGGAGGAGAGCCGGCGCTCTCTATGTCCCACCGGACCCGAATACGGCGCCCGGCGACGCTCAGCTAGGAAAGGGCAATTTCGCCTTCAAGGCTCCTCAAGCGCAATTTTTCGGATGCGGGCCAGGCGAAATCGCATCGCTTCCAAGTGGAGCGCTTCGGTAGGATCGATGGCTGATCGCCCCTGACGGGATGGCCGAAGCTGGGAGCGGCAAACAGGCCGCCAATGTCAGCTCCTGGATTGTCGTGGCGATAGGGCAGCTCGACCGCTCACGAACGGAATGGCTTTCATGCCGTCATCTTCGTCGATGACACGGCCTCCCCTCTCCCGAGGCCAGCAGTGGCGGCTTCAGTATGGGCATTGCGGAGCGCCTGACGGCGTCGGTCGGCGGCCACCCTCGTTCCACCGCCGCCGGGGTCCAAGGTGTTCGAACTTAGAGTGGCGGCAGGCTGATCAGATCCTGGCGACACGCTGACACTAAGAGCGCGCAGATCAAGCCAGTTACCCGCACGCTAGTCGAAGTCTTGGCCCTCCGCTTCGAGGTCGCACAATGGCCCGGAGATAGCTACCTGGGCTGCCGAACCTTGCCGCAACCCCGGTCGAGAGCCGAGGCGAGCGTCCGTTGCGTCCGGAGCGTCCGAGCCGTCACTCCTGGGGCTGGTTTGCGGGACAGTCGCTTTCGACGGCGATCAGCGCTAACAGTCGATTAGACACCGTCTTTTTGCGCCGCATGGCCTCGGCGGGTCGACCACGAGACGGGGAAGATTGTGACTCCAGAGGACCAATCGGACAATGTGGCGTCCACCGGCATCGCAGGCCTCGATGACATCCTGCATGGCGGCCTTACCCCCGAGCGGATGTATCTGATCGAGGGGACGCCCGGTACCGGCAAGACCACGCTTGGACTGGGCTTTCTCCTTGCTGGCGCGGCCGCCGGCGAGACCGGCCTCTACATCACTCTGGCGGAAACCGAGGTCGAGCTCCGGGCAGTCGGCAGGGCGCATGGATGGTCGCTGGACAGTCTGAAGCTGTTCGAGATGGTGCCACCGGACGGGTTCACCGAGGACCAGGAGCAGACGCTGCTTCACCCGAGCGAAGTCGAACTTGGCGAGACCGTGCGCGCTATCATGGCGAAGGTCGACGAAGTCCGGCCCGCGCGCGTGGTGCTCGACAGCCTTTCGGAGCTGCGGCTCCTGTCCCAGAGCCCGATCCGGTACCGTCGGCAAATCCTTGCGCTGAAGCACTTCTTCTCGACGCGGGCGTGCACCGTTCTCGTGCTGGACGACAAGGGAGGGAATGGAGGCGATCTGCAACTGCACAGTATCGCCCATGGTGTAGTCGCGCTGGACCAGACGCTTGCGAGCTTCGGGGCACAAAGGCGCCGGTTGCACGTTGTGAAAATGCGCCAGAGGCAGTTCCGGGGCGGCTATCATGATTTCGAGATCCAGCGCGGGGGTCTCTGTGTCTTTCCGCGGCTAGTCGCGGCCGATCACGCAATCGAGGAAGCTGGCGAGGCGATCACAACCGGGTCGCCCGAACTGGATGCGCTACTCGGCGGTGGTCTGGTCCCCGGGACGGCGACCCTGCTGACCGGACCAGCAGGGGTCGGGAAAACGACGACGTCGATTCAATGTATCGTCGCGGCATTGATGCGGGGTGAAAAAGCCTCTTATTTCCTGTTCGACGAACGCACCCCAACCTTGCTGGCGCGTAGCGCCGCGCTCGGGCTGGACCTGAGGCCGCACATCGAGAGCGGGCTGCTTGAACTGCGGGCCATCGATCCGGCTGAGATGTCGCCGGGTGAATTTGCCTCAAGCGTTCAGCGGTCTGTGGAGGTTCACGGTGCCGGCATGGTCGTGATCGACAGCCTGAACGCTTACCTTCAGTCCATGCCCAACGAGCAGTTTCTGGTCCTGCAGATGCACGAGATGCTGAGCTATCTGGGCCAGAAGGGGGTCGTCAGCCTCCTCATTCTTGGCCTGCATGGCGTCACCGGCGACATCCGTTCGGATGTCGACCTGAGCTACCTGTCCGACACCGTGGTCCAGCTTCGCTATTTCGAGGCGCTTGGCGAGGTGCGACAAGCCATATCGGTGATCAAGACGCGAACGGCGCGGCACGAACGCACGATCCGCGAGTTTCAGATCGGCGACAATGGGCTGCAGTTGGGTGAGCCGCTTGGCAGGTTCCAAGGCATTCTCACAGGTGTGCCCACCTTCTCGGGAGAGAGTACGACGTTGATGGCGAGCCAGGCGGCCACGGTTGCACCGCAGGCAAGATGAAAGCACGCGTTCTGATCCTAGCGCCGCGCGGTCGTGATGCCACGATCGCGGAAGAGCTGTTGAAGCGAAACGGAATTGCGGCGCACATCTGCACGGATCAGGCAGAGCTGGTCGACCATTTAGACGAGGGCGCCGGTGCCGTTCTGGTCACCGAAGAGGCGCTGGCGGGGTCGAGCACGGTCACTGTCGCGGACTGGGTGGCCAATCAAGCCGCGTGGTCGGACATGCCGTTCGTGGTGCTGGCTAACGGATCGCGTACGCCCCGGGCGGCTGCCGCAACCGAACGCCTTGCCAAGCTTGGCAATGTCGTTCTGCTGGAGCGACCGCTGCACGCCGAGGCAATGCTTGGCGCGGTGCGCTCGTCGCTCAAAGCGCGCGCGCGGCAATATGAGGTCCGGGACGCGGCCGCGCTCAGCGCGGCACAGAACCGCATACTGGAGCTCGCCGTCCAGGAGGCACCCCTGGCTTCGGCGCTTTCGGCCATCGTCCAGGAAGTCGAAACCCTGTCCAACTCAGGGGTTCTTGCGTCGATCCTCTTGCTGGATGAGGACGGCGTTCATCTCCGCCATGGTGCGGGGCCAAGTCTCCCGGCGGCCTACAATGCGGCGATCGACGGCATAGCGGTAGGTCCTTCCGTTGGTTGCTGTGGAACCGCAGTCCACCGGAAGGAACCGGTGTTCGTTGCGGACATTGCGACAGATCCGTTGTGGGCGGACTTTCGCGACCTGGCGCTCGCCCATCGGCTGCGCGCCTGCTGGTCGGTTCCGATCACCTCCGCAAAGGGGGACATCCTCGGTACCTTCGCGATGTATCATCACGAACCGGGGATGCCGAGCGCGGCCGACCTCGAGATCGTCGACTTCGTTGTCCGCACCGCCGGCATCGTGATCGCCCGCGCGCGGACCGAAGCCAATTTGCGAGCAAGCGAAGCGCGGTACCGGCAAATCGTGGAGGGCGCCGAAGACTTTGCGATCGTGACCCTTGATGCTGCCGGAGTCATCTCTGGCTGGAACAGCGGTGCTCAGCATCTCGTCGGCTACAGTGCGGCAGATGCGCTCGGCCGGTCTGGAGACATGTTCTTCACCCCGGAAGACAGAGCCGATCGCAAGCCGGAGCAGGAACGAGAGCGAGCGGCTGCGGAGGGACGTGCCGTCAACGAGCGCTGGCACTTGCGGGCGGACGGAACCCGCTTCTGGGGTTCCGGTCTGACTATGCCTCTCGCGGGTGAAAATGGCGGCTACGTGAAGATCTTCCGCGATCGGACGGGAGAACACGAAGCCGAGGCGGCACTGCGGGACAGTGAGGCGCGACTTCGCTTTTTCGGTGAGCTCGAGGAACGCTTCTTCGGAGCGGCGGACGCGTCAGATGCCATGAAGGCCGCGGCGGAGATGCTGGGGCAAAGGCTTAGTGCATCGCGGTGCGCCTATGCCGACGTTGATACGGCCAGCGACCTATTCTGGATACGCAGCGACTATAACGGTCCTGGCGTAGCAAGTTCGGTCGGGGCCTACAGCCTCGACCTGTTCGGGCCGCGGGCAGCTGCCGACATGCGGCTGGGCCGTACGCTGATCGTCCGAGACGTCGTTGCAGAGCTCCAGGCTGGCGAAGGGCGCGAGATGTTTCAGGCCATCGGCATCGACGCAATCATCTGCTGCCCGCTGGTGAAGGAAGGGCGGCTCGCGGCGATGATGGCCGTCCATCAGGAACATGCACGCGACTGGAGCCCCGGCGAGATCACGCTGGTCAGGGAGGTGGCAGAGCGATGTTGGTCGCATGTCCAGCGGGTCGGCGCGGAAGCTCGTCTCCGGGAAAGTGAAGAGCGCCTCCGCCTCGCGGTCCAGAACGCTGAAATCGGCTTCTGGGACGTGGACGTGGTCAACGACCGGCTGATCTGGCCGGCACAGACCAAGGCGATGTTCGGCATCTCAGCTGACGTTCCTGTGACGATGGACGACTTCTACAACGGCCTTCACCCCCACGATCGGGAAGCAACCACAGCGGCTTTTCTGGCGGCCGCCGACCCGAACGTACGCGCGCTCTATGACGTGGACTACCGCACGATCGGTAAGGAGGACGGGATCGAGCGATGGGTGGCCGCAAAGGGACGTGGCGTATTCGATGCTTCAGGGCGCTGCCTGAGGGTCGCGGGCACCGCGCTCGACATCACTGCCCGCAAGCGGGCGGAAGAGGCGCTGCGAGAATTGAACGCGACCCTTGAGGCGAGGGTGGCCACGGCAATTGCAGATCGCGAGGAGGCGCACGAGGCGCTTCGCCAGAGCCAGAAGATGGAGGCGATGGGCCAACTGACCGGTGGCGTCGCGCATGACTTCAACAATCTGCTGACGCCGATCGTCGGTGCGCTCGACATGCTCCAGCGCAAAGGGCTCGGTGGTGAGCGGGAGCAGCGCTTGATCGCCGGCGCGGCGCAGTCGGCGGAGCGGGCGAGGACACTCGTTCAGCGCCTTCTCGCGTTCGCTCGTCGGCAGCCGCTTCAGGCCGTGTCCGTCGATGTTGCAAAGCTCGTCTCGGGCATGGGCGATCTGGTCGAGAGTACGACAGGTCCACAGATTAGGGTTGTCGTTGAGGCGTCAGCCGATCTGCCGGCGGCAAAAGCTGATCCGAACCAGCTTGAGATGGCGCTGTTGAATCTTTCGGTGAATGCCCGCGACGCGATGCCGGATGGCGGAACCCTGCGGATCTCGGCAATCGCTGAGGCCGTTCCCAAAGGCCATCGGTCCCGGTTGGCGCCCGGCAGCTACATCTGTCTCTCGGTAGCAGATACCGGCACCGGCATGGACGAAGCGACGATCGCGCGGGCGGTCGAGCCGTTCTTCTCGACCAAGGGTGTCGGGAAAGGAACCGGCCTGGGCCTGTCGATGGTACACGGCCTTGCCTCCCAGCTGGGTGGCGCACTGACCATTCAGAGCCGGCCGGGGATGGGCACGAGCGTGGAGCTTTGGCTTCCCGTCAGTTCCGACGCAGCGGAGCAGGCACCGGTCCCGCAGCGGCTCGCAACCGATGTCCACCATCGGGGAACGGCGCTTCTCGTGGACGACGAGGAACTCGTGCGGATGAGCACGGCCGACATGCTTCTCGATCTTGGCTATACGGTAGTGGAAGCGACTTCGGCCAAGGAGGCCGTGCGCGTTCTCGAGCGTGGGCAGTCGATCGATGTCGTAGTAACCGATCACCTCATGCCTGGAATGACAGGGACGGAGCTTGCCCGGCATGTGCAGGTGACCCGCCCTCAACTGCCTGTCTTGCTCGTGTCCGGCTATGCTGAGCTGGAAGGCGTTGATGCCGAACGTCCGAGGTTGACCAAACCGTTCCGGAAGGACGAACTCGCGGCAACGTTGTCAACGCTTGTCGACTAAGAAGTCTGACGCGGCAGGTGTTCAAATAGAGAGCGTCCTCTCGCTGTTCCCCGATCGTCGACTGATTCATACCACTACGCAAGAACCATGGATTATGGCTTGCACTAAGCCCTGCTGTCGTTTTCTTTCAGCCGATGGCGATTGGCACCTGTTTACAACTCACGGTCGCGATCGCGTCCCGCGACTTGACTGCTTCACATAAACGAGCGCGCGAATTTGGTAAGCAGCACGCGGCCGCTTAACGACTGCTTCTCGTCGAAACTGTTGGCCGATGCGCGCTGAAGGTGGCGCGCTAGGCGACCGTCTGCCAAGTAGGTGCAAACCGATCGGCAGGCGACCGCAACCCTGGTCGTGAAGCGAGATGGCGAGAGGCAGGCGCGGAGGTAGTGACAGGGGAATGACCGCAAGCATCATTACCGCCGACGTTGGCGGCAGGTCTCCAGCATGAGCCGCAAGCTGGAAAGCCTAACTTCGGCTTCAGCAATCGACGGTGATCTTACGTTCAGGGACTTGGCAGATAACCTGCCGACCTTGTGCTGGGTTGCGAATGCCGATGGTCACATCACCTGGTATAACAGGCGTTGGCACGACTATTGCGGCACGACAGCCGAGCAGATGGAGGGCTGGGGTTGGCAAGCGGTTCATGACCCCGACGTCCTGCCTGCCGTCATGGAGCGCTGGACCGGCTCGATTGCCACGGGCGAACCGTTCGAGATGGTGTTCCCGCTGCGCGGTGCCGATGGCGTCTTTCGGCCGTTTCTCTCGCGGATCGTCCCGCAGCGCGACGAGGCAGGTGTACTGCGGCGCTGGGTGGGGAACAACGTCGATATCAGCGCGCAGGTGGCAGTCGAGGACGAACTTCGCCGGTCACGCGAGGAGCTTGAACGGGTGAACCGCGCGATCGCAGAGCGCGAGGCTTTCCTGTCGAGCGTGCTGTCCAGCTCGACGGACTGCATCAAGGTCCTCGATCTTGCGGGCAATCTGACCTTTATGAATGATGGGGGGCAGCAGCTGATGGAGATCGGCGACTTCGCCGACGTGGCGGGCCGTCCATGGACCGACGTCTGGCATGGCGCCGGCAGGGAAAGCGCGAAGCGCGCCGTCGAAGCCGCGCGGCGGGGAGATGCCACCACCTTCATGGGCATGGCCGAAACGCGCCGGGGCAACCTGAAATGGTGGCACGTCGCCGTCAGCCCGATCACGGGACCGGACGGCAAGCCTGAGCGGATCCTTTGCGTATCCCGCGACATCACCGAACTGCGCGCCAGCGGGGAGGAGCGGGATCGCTTCGTGCGACTGGCGGAGAACAGCACCGATTTCATCGGAATGGCCGCGCGGGACGGCCGCGTGTTCTACCTGAACGGCGCGGCGAGAAGGCTGGTCGGCCTGGACGACCGGGCAACGTCCGATCTGGTTATCGGCGACTTTTTCTCGCCTGAACAGGCCGAGCAGATTTCCCGCGAGGTGCTGCCAGCGGTCGACCGGGTGGGCCAGTGGGCCGGTGAGGTGGAGCTTCGCCACTTCGGGACAGGTGAGGCGATCCCTGTCCTGTATTCGGTGTTCAGAATTACCGACGCGAACGGCATGCACGTCGCCTATGGAACGGTCACGCGCGACTTCCGCGAACGTCGGCGCGCCGAAGACGACATGCGGCTGCTCAATGGCGAGCTGGCTCACCGCCTCAAGAACGTCCTTGCGGTTGTGCAATCGGTGGCGAGCCAGACGCTGCGCAGCGCGTCCGATACCGAAGCCGCGAGCCGCGACCTTTCCGCCCGCCTCGTGGCGCTCGGCGCTGCAACCGACCTGCTGACACGGAGGTCATGGCGCTCGGCCGACCTGGGCGAGCTGGCGGTCCGGGCGCTGACCCCTCATGGCGCCATCGGCACGCGCATCCTCATCGACGGGCCGCGCATCGCCATCAAGCCCCAGGTCACGCTCGCCTTTGCGCTCACGCTTCATGAACTCGCAACCAATGCCGCGAAATATGGGGCTCTATCCAATGAAACGGGGACTGTGTCACTTCGGTGGGGGATTGCGGATCAGGGAGGTGAGGCGCTTCTGGATGTTCACTGGCGTGAGCACGGCGGGCCACCCGTGCAGGCTCCGCAGCGTAAGGGTTTCGGTTCGGTTCTCATCGAGCGATCGTTGAGCGCGTACACCAGCGGCAAGACGGAAACTGCCTTCGACGCCGAAGGGTTCGCGTTCACCCTCCATGCACGCCTTGAAGACGTCTCGATCAATGATGGAAACATTTAGTGGGCCAGCGTAAGCCGATTGCGAACAAGACGATCCTGATCGTGGAAGACGAAGCCATCCTCAGGTTCGATCTGGTCGACTTCTTCGAACATGCAGGTTGGAGAGTGTTCGAGGCCACGAATGCCGAGAGCGCCATCGAATTGCTCGATCGTCACAGGGAGATCGGCGCTGTTCTGACGGACGTCAACATGCCTGGGTCGATGGACGGCCTTGCGCTCGCTCATCACGTGCGCAGGCGCTATCCGCCGACCGTCCTATTCGTGGTGTCGGGCAACGTGCCCCTGGACAGCGAGGATCTGCCGGTCCGAACCGCGTTCATGCCCAAGCCGTTCGATCCGCATCGCCTGCTTCGCGAACTGGAGGCGGCAAGTCTGTGACGGGGGGCTAACCTCAACTGCACAGGACGCCGGCGGAGGAAGGCGTTCACGCCGGTGCCAGTGCCGTCACATCGCCCGCGCCATTTCCCCGTCGATCTGCTGGACCGCGGTGACGAAGGCGAACAGCTTCTGCGGGTCGAGCTGACCACCCGTCCGGACGCCGGAGCACAGGTCGACACCATAAGGGGCGAACCTGCCTGATCGCTTCCGCCACGTTAGCGGCGGTCAGGCCCCCGGCAAGAAACACCGGCTTCTCGGTCGCACGGACGAAAGCGGCGCTGACCGCCCAGTCATGCGCGCGGCCGGTTCCGCCCAGCTCAGCGACCGGGGCGTTGGGCCTGCCCGAGTCGAGCAGGAAGGCATGAACGCAAGGCTCATAGGCCGGGATCAGCTGTAGCGCGTCGGGCCCTTCGACGTGGATGACCTGGATCCGGCGGACGTGCGGCTCCAGCGCCGCCAGCTTGCCCGACTCCGCGGGATCGATGTGCGACACGATCTGGACCGCCGCCGGAGCGGTCGCGCGGACATGGGCGGAGATGGCGTCGGCGGTTATCTCGGATGTCAGCAGCAAGGTGGCCACCGGCGGTGGCACGAGCGCCGTCACCTCTGCGATCGCCCTGTCGGAGATCCGACCGGGACCAGAGGGCATGCGTGCCACCAGCCCCAGCGCATCCGCCCCCGCGGCGATCGCGATCCGCGCTTCATCCGGCGAGGCGATGCAGCAAATCTTTATACGAGTTCTCATGGGATGGAGACATGCCGCCAGGCCAATGCGTGGGCAATGCGCCGGTCCGTGCCGGTTGCCGTCGTGAGGTCGGGCGTCCTCTATCGTGGAGCA
Organism: Sphingomonas sp. 3P27F8; assembly: GCF_005502745.1. GTDB lineage: Bacteria > Pseudomonadota > Alphaproteobacteria > Sphingomonadales > Sphingomonadaceae > Sphingomonas. Next base: position 106,838 of record NZ_SCNL01000005.1, on the reverse strand, counting down.
AGGCGGATCGTGGCCGTGCCGCGCCCCCATACGGGGAGGTACACGCCTTGCCCCGCCGCCTTCAGCTGGCCCGTGCGCACGTCCGTGATGTGGGCGCGCACGATCAGGTCGCCAATCCGCTTCTCGTCGATCGCACGGGTGATCTTGGCGAGCAGCTCGTCGAAATCCTTTTCGAAGTTCTGCGTCAGCGCGGCGGACACGGTGCTGGAGATGCCGGGGGCGTTCACGAGCTTCAGGAGCAGGCTTGTTCGGACCGAGTCGGTCACACCTGCGACGGTGAGATCGTCAAACGCGACACGGCGATCATTGACGGCGTTGCGCGGCGTGGCGGTAAGCCAGATCGTGCCCCGCGAAGGCTCCCCGCCTTCGGCTGCCGCACTGAAGCGGAGCCCGACCGCGATCTTGCCGCCCGTCGTACCGTAGATGGTCACCTGGTGAAACTGCGCGCGCACCGCACCGACACCGGGCACCTCGAAGGGGCGGCGGGAACGCTTCACCAATGCCTTTGCGAGCACCGGCTCCAGCTGACGATAGTCGGCGATGACGGGTATGGCGAACAGGATGCGGCCGGGTCCAGGCTGCATGCGCGTCATGTCGGGGAGCGGCTGGCGCTGCGGATCAGGAGGCCGATCGCCGACAAAGGTCTCCGTCCCCGCCGTCAGCCCCAGCCGCAGGTTCACCCGATTGCGCGAAATAGTGTAGCCTCCGTAGCTCAACTGTCGGGGAGTGATCCGCATCCACACCGGCGGGTTCGCCCGGTTCAACTGGACGGAGGTGAACGCCGCGCCCCACACCTGCGCGATCTGCTTGCGCAGCTGCAATCTGCCGAGCTCCTGCGGCAGAGCGTCCTCCAGGCGCGCGACGACGCCGGCGAGCTTGGCGTCGGCCTTGCTGGTGAACTCGATGCGCTGGCCCAGGAAGTCGACGTGCGGCTCGTCGGTCCAGTCGTAGGCGATCGATACCGTTGCGCGCGGCGACCAGTCGCCGGCGATGTCGAGCCTGGCTACTGCCCGAACGCGGGCGTCCGCCTCGGCTGTTTCCCGGCTGAGCACGCCTCCCACGTCCCGGGCGCTGATCGCGGCGTGAAGCGGCATGGTGACGGTGATCGTTTTGCCCGAGCCCTCCAGCACCAACGGCCCTCGGACGACGGTGCCCGTGATGCGGCACCGGATCGCGGGCGTCTTAATTCTCGCAAAGAGGATCTTGACCTTCTTCGGCGGGACGCAGGTCTGCTCCGGCTTGTCGATTGACCAAAGGCGACGCGGAACCGCCTTTTCGAGAGTTGCCGCCAGCTTGCCCAGGTCCGCGACGATCGGCACGTCGATGGTGGAGGTCTGCGGCGGTACGCTGATCGTGTCCTTCGCTCGCGGAGGCGCCTCGCGAGGAGTTCGGTCGCAGCCAGTGAGGATGGCAACGCAGAGCAGAGCGAACACGATCGAGGCGCGGGAGACGCCGCTTTTGCGCAAGGAAAACCTCGCAATTCGGTCTGCCGCTTCAGATTTCGACCTAACCGGCATTGGAACGGCTTCAAGAGCCGCCATGTTCATCATCGCCGCGTACCTCCAGACGTCCGAGCGGCCACCTCTCCAGCAGGGCGCCGAGGTGCGTCGCAAGAAAGGGAACCGTTCCGTTTCCTTATCGTTCGACCCGTTGATTTCGGTCAATGCCTGACAACACCGACGGAGAACCTCGATGAAGATTGCGATTGTCGCTGCGCTGCTCACCCTGGCGCCGGTACCAGTGCTAGCGCAGGCCGTTTCGCCCGCCACTTCGGGAACAATGACCAGCGCTGACATCGGCGTCTCGCCGATCGCGAGCCAGAGCGGGCCCAATTACGTGCTCGCTGCGGCCGATGCGAACCTTTACCAGATCAAGGCCGCGCAGCTTGCCGCGACGCGCGCGCAGAGAGACGACGTCAAGGCCTATGCAAAGCGCGTGCTGGCGGAAACGCAGAGCAGCCACAAGGCGCTGCTGGCGGCGCTGAAGAATGATCAGCGCACGATCAAGGCGCCGTCCTCGAGCCTGTCCGCTGACCGCGCTGCCCTCCTCAAGCTGCTCCAGAAGGCGCCCAAGAGCGCCTTTGACAATCTGTATCTGACGCAGTCCGCGCAGGTTCAGCAGGCCGCGTGGGCCGTGCACAAGGGTTACGCGCAGGACGGGACCGACCCGGCGCTGCAGCAGGTCGCCGGCACCGCGGTCCCGGTGCTGGAAAACGAGCTCACCACCGGCAAGTCGCTTACTCCCTCCGGGCTTGCAGGATAGGTGATACCCACCGGGCCAGATCGATCAAGCCCCCCTTTCGACCTGGTCCGGTACCTGTTAATGGCGATTATTGACGGGAGTGCAGCCTGCGGAACTGCTCCCGTGCTTCACCGCGCATGAGATGCTGCATTACGATCCAGTAGCCCGTGACGGCTGTCTCTCCTGCCGCCTGATACGCGTTCGCCATGTTGCGCCTGAGTTCCTCGAACAGCGCGTGCTCCAGCGCACGTCCCTCGTCGGTGAGCGACAGCAGCTTCTGCCGTCGATCGCGCTCCCCGACACGTCCGCAGACGAGCCCGCGGTCGATCAGATCCCGCATTACCCTGCCGAGCGATTGCTTGGTGACGCAGAGAACGTCCAGTAGTTCGCTGACTGAGATTTCCGGGTACCTGCCGAGGAAGTACAGGGCGCGGTGATGCGCCCGTCCGAGGGTACGCGTTGCCAGCTCGGCGTCGGCATGCGCCAGATGGGATCTGTGGGCAAAGAACATCAGATCCATTCCTCCCCTGATCGCGTCATCACGCAGATACTGGGCAGGAGGCGGCAGAAGCGGAGCCGTCACGCGGTCGGTGCCTTCCCCTCGCATCGCTGCAAGACTGTCACTGCTGGCTCCATCCAAGTCCCATCGCCTTTTGGAGGGCGATAAAGGCACGATCAAGTTCGCCGGTCGCTTCCAGCACTGACTGGTCGGCAGCCAGCGCCGCGCGTTCGGCATCGATGGACGTGGTCAGCGGTATCGCTCCCTGTGCATATCGCTGCCCGGCATAGGTCGCTGACTGTCTGGCACCGTTACGGCTCGCGACAGACGAAAACAGGTTACGGCGCTGATTGCCGAAGCGGGTCAGGCTGGTTTCAGCATCAGACAGCGCGCCGAGAACCGCCTTGCGGTATTGTGCTTCCGCCTCGTCTCGGTCAGCCCGCGCCTGCTCGACCCGGGCACGATTACGGCCGAAGTCGAGAAAGCTCCAGCTGATCCGCGGCAGGAGCAGGCCCGCGACGCTGTCAGGATCAACCACATCGGCGATATTGGGACCACCGAGCCCGATGATCCCCATAATGCTGACCGATGGGAACTGCCGGGCGACGTTGACCCCGATCTGCGCGTTCGATGCCGCCAGCTGCCGCTCGGCTGCGCGAATGTCAGGCCGGCGTCGCAGCATCGCGGCCGGGTCGCCGATCGCGACAGTCCCTGGGATCATCGGAATCGGGGCGGGGGCAGACAGCAAGGCATCGTGTGCTCCGGGCTCGTCGCCGGTGAGCATGGCAAGCTGGTCGAGCGTGGTCGCGATCTGTCCCTCGAGCGGCAACAGCCCGGCCTCCGTGCGGGTCAGCTCGGTCTTCAGCCGAACCACTTCGTCGCGCGACGATGCACCGCGTTGTTCGCGCTGTTGAAGCAGGGCGAGTGATCGCTGTTGAAGCTGCGCGGAGCGGCGAGCCAGGATCAGGCGCTGCTGAAGTTCGCGCAGGGTCACATAGTTCTGGGCAACCTCCGCCGACAGACGAACCTGCGCATCAGCTTTATTGGCTTCGGCCGCCTGAGCCTGGGCCTGGGCACCTTCGGCAGCGCGGCGTCGCGCGCCGAACAGATCGATCTCCCACGATGCGTCCAGGCCGGCATTATAGAACTCGGCCCTGATACGATCGGATTGCTCGCCTTGCGTCGGCAGCGCGAGCGAGCCTGCGGGGAGATCGGCGACGATCGCAGTGCCTGACGCCGAGACGGTGGGAAGCTGGTTCGCGCGCTGTTCGCGCAAGCTGGCGCGCGCCTTGCGGATGCGCGCCTCGGCGATCGCCACGTCCGGATTGGAGGCAAGCGCGCGGTCGACCAGGGTCGTGAGCTGCGGGTCGCCCATGCCTTCCCACCAGCGTGCGATAGGGAGCTGCGGTGACGTGACTGCCTGATCTGCGCGGCGAAATGTCGATCCGGAGCGCTCCCCACTCGCGACGCCCGGCGGCCCTCCATAGTTGGGTCCGACGACGCATCCGGTCAGGAGGGCGGGCAGAATGGCCCAGCTGAGTCGCTTCATCAGTGCATCGCCATCTGCGTGTCGGAGGAGATCGGGCGGAGGAACAGTGCCAGCGGCGTCGTGACCGCGATCGCGACGCCGAGCGCGAAGAACAGGTCATTATAGGCCATGACGGTGGACTGCTCCAGGAGTTGACCCGCAAGCTGCCGATAGGCGCCTGCTTCGCCGGACGGCATGGCCGTAGCCTTCGCGAACCATTCCTGCGTGGTCGCTGCATTGGCCGACACCGTTTCGCCCAGCCGATTGAAGTGGAGAAAGGTCTGTCGGTCCTGGAGGGTCGCCATCATGGCAAGGCCGATCGATCCGCCTAGATTGCGCCCCGCATTGAACAGCGCGGACGCATCACCAGCATCCTCGGGCGCTACAGCGCTGATCGCTGCCTGGTTGAGGAACATCATGGCGAAGATCTGCCCGAAGCCCCGGACGAGCTGTGAACCCGTCAGGTCGCCCCCAGCCGACTGCGCGGTGAGGTGCCAATCCATGGCGCAACTGACGCCGATCAGCGTCATGCCGACGAAAACCGCCAGGCGAACATCGAGATATTTGAACGCTAGCGGCAGGAACGGCATCAGCATCAGGGCGGGGATACCGGAGACGAAGACCACCTTGCCCGATTGCAGCGCGCTATAATCCGCCATCGATGAGAGGAACTGGGGGATGAGAAAGGTCACGCCGTAGAGCACGACGCCGATGATGAGGCTGAGGACGAAGACGCTACCGAAGGAGCGGCTGAAGATCAGCGACAACTTGAGCACGGGATGCGCGGAGCGGACCTGTCCGATCGTGATGAGCGCGAAGCCGAAGACCGTGGCGATCGCGAGTTTCACGATCATGGCGGACTCGAACCACATTTCGCGCTGCCCCTCCTCAAGCATGACGGTGAGCGCACCCAGGCCGATCGCGAGTCCCGCGATCCCGAACCAGTCGGCATGGCGTAGCTGGTCGAGCCGCAGATGCTCGTGCTTGAGCCCGAACAGCAGGAGCAGGACAAGCCCTGCACAGACCGGCACGTTCAGGAAGAAGGCGTAATGCCAGCTGTAATTGTCGGTGAGCCAGCCGCCGATGATCGGACCGAGCACCGGACCCAGGATCGCTGTGCCGCCGAACGCGGCGGTGCCGATCGGCTGCTGCGACGGCGGCAGCCGTGTCGCGATGATGGTCATGGCGGTCGGGATCAGCGCACCGCCGGTGAAGCCTTGGCCCACGCGGCCAGCGATCATCATGGGCAGCGTCGTCGAGATCCCGCACACGATGGAAAAGCCGGTGAAGCTGACCGCTGCACCCAGAAGGAAGTTGCGCAGGCCGAACAGGCGCACGAGAAAGGGGCTGAGCGGTATCATGACGATCTCCGCCACGAGATAGGAGGTCGCGACCCAGGTGCCCTCGGTGCCGCTCGCGCCGATCTCGCCCTGAATGGTGGGCAAGGCCGCATTGACGATCGAGATGTCGAGCAGCGCCATGAACGACCCGATCGTGCCCGCCGCAACGGCGAGCCAGTCGCGAAGGCCGGCGCGTTCGGACGCCATCAGCGCGAGCCCTGCGTCTCGTCGCGCTTCAGCCGCTGGGTCTCCTGCTCGATCCGGTCACGACTTCCCTTTGCGCTGATCGTGTCGACCGTGACTTCGACCGACAGGCCGGGACGCAGCACCCGGCGCGCCTCCGGCCCCGCTTCAATGCTGATCCGCACGGGCACTCGCTGAACGATCTTGGTAAAGTTCCCGGTCGCATTCTCGGGCGGGATGAGCGAGAACTGCGCGCCCGTGCCTGGCGAGAAGCTCGCAACCCGGCCGCGCAGTTCGGCGCCGTCCAGTGCATCCACCTTGATGGTCACGGGTTGCCCGACGCGCATCAGTGCGACCTGGGTCTCCTTGAAATTGGCTTCGATGTAGAGTTGATCGACTGGCACCACCGACATCAGCCGGGTCGCCGGCTGGACATATTGCCCGGCCCGGACCGCCTTGTCGGCGACAACGCCGTCGATGCTGCTGCGGATCTCGACCGCACCGAGGTCCGTCGAGGCGCGCGCAAGCTGCGCCTGCGCGGTGCCACGCTGCGCCTCCGCCTGGCCGATGCGAGCCGCTTGCGTCGCGACACTGCGACGCGCGGCGAGGTAGGCGGCTCGCTGCGCGCGCAGCTCTGCGGCGGTTCGATCACGCTGAAGGACAAGGTTTGCCAGACGCTCACGCGATTCCGCTCCTGTCCGAGTAAGGGGTTCGTAGCGTCTTACCTCGTTCTCTGCCGCTGCCGCGGCGGCCTCGGCGCTCGCAACCTGGGCGGCGGCCTGAGCGACAGTGGCCTGTTGTTCGTCAAGCGTCCGGCGCGCAGTCGTAATGTTGGCGCCGGCGGCGGCGATCTGAGCTTGCGCCTGTTCGACATTGGCGCGGTAGTCACGAGGATCGAGGACGGCGAGCAGCTGGCCGCGGCCGACAGGCTGGTTGTCGGCGACGAGCACTCGCTCGACATAGCCGCCCACCTTCGGTGAAACGGTCACGAAGTCCGCGCGCACATAGGCGTTGTTGGTCGACTGCAGGTATTGGCCGCTCGCACGGTAGTTCAGGTACCAGACGACCGCCGCGACGATGCCCGCAACGAGCGCGGCGTTGAGGACGTAGCGGATGATCGGAAAGCGCTCGAGAAGCGAGGGCTTCTTTTCGCCATTCTGCTCCTCGGAACTGTCCTCCGACCTGGCTTCTGGCTGGGGATTCGCGTCCGGGTGGTCATGCGTCGCATATTTCTTGTGGTTCTCGGCCTGATCAGCAGCCACACTGAGGTCCCATCATATGTAAACCGATCCGTGGCATAGTCGTAGCGGGAGGGTAATGCCACACACATTTCGATCTGACACGTGAGCCGGTTCCGGAAGCTGATCTCACGCCGGCCCAACCCACGTTAAATGTCTCATGCCGCGAACCAGGATTTGACGATCGGCACGTGTCAATCCTGACTTTGATCAGGCTGGGAGCCGATCGGCGCTGCGAAACGTCGGCTCAGCTACTTCGAGGCTTAGAACCACAACCTCCAAAAAAGGCCCCTCCGTTTCACCAGAGCGGCAGGGGGGAGTCTGCGATCGCCGAAACCTGAATAATCAGGCCTTGAGCTCGGTCAAACTCTGGAAGACTTCACCATAGCCAGCGTCGGGAGGGATGGTCAGAACGCGCTCTCCGTCGCGTGTCTCGACCTGCGGGAGCACGGTGACCAACGGACGTGCATCCGCTCGGGCGAGGCAGCCCGCCGCGCTATCGGCCTCGGCCAGCAGCTTCACGTTCATCAAGGTGGGGAAGATCACTGTTCGGGCACCGCTTCGGGCGAGGTCCAGAACCGACTCTGGCGCGATCCACTCGGCGTCGACCGTTTCATGTCCGTCGCAGATTGCGACTTGGTCGGCAGGAGCGTGGGCGGCGTAGAACCAGGTGTCGAACCGCTTCGGCATCATCTCCGGAGTGATCCAGCGGGCGAACACGGTCAGAGCGGTCAGCGAGAGCTTAACCCCCAACCCGGCGACGACATCGAGAAAGGCGAGTTCCCCGGAATCGACATTCCGGCGTGCCTCGGCGTCGCAGACGCTGGAGAAGCCGCGGCCGTCGGGGTAGGTGCCCAGTAGGATCCCCGCTTCCTCGAACGCCTCGCGGATGGCGCCTATGCGCAGCGCGCGCTGTGTCGCGTCGATCTCGTCCCACCCGGTCACGTGATCGCGCCAGCGCGGATCGTCGTCACCGGGGTGCATCTTGCCACCCGGGAACACCAGCGCCCCCGACGCGAAATCGATCTGGTGGTGTCGTCGCACCATGAGCACCTGATATTCGGGCACATCCCGCAGCAGCAGGATGGTGCCGGCCGGTCGCGGCTCGGCCGGAGTGCGTCTGGCGTCTGCCGTCGAAGTTTCGCCGCTCATGATCTCTCCTATTCTCTGCACGGTCACGCCGCGATGCCGCCGTCCCGCATAAGGTACGAACCGCGACCGCTGGCGAGCAGCACGTCGTCGGGCGAGCGCACCTCGCTGTCCGCGACCGACAGCGTCCGTCCTATCTTCACGACGCGCGCGCGGACGTGAAGCGGGCCGCCGCTTGCCGGGCGGTGATAATCGACGTGGAGCGACGCGGTGGCGCTGACCGCGCGCGTCCTCGTCAGCAGGACGTACATGCCGGCAAGATCGATCAGGCTGGCGAGCACGCCGCCATGCACGGACGGGATCCGCGGATTTGATACGATCTCGTCGCGCCAGGGCATGCTGAGGTGAAGGACCCCGTCAGCGACGTCCTCGACGCGAAGCCCCAGCCAAGCATGGAACGGCGCAATCGAAAGCGCGCCTTGCAATGCGGCTCCCGCCAGGCCGTCCGGGTTTGCCGAGGGAGTTTCGCCGACCATCTTACCGCCCCCTGAACACGGGCGCGCGCTTTTCCATGAAGGCGCGCGGACCTTCACGTGCATCTTCGGTGCGAAACACCGGGGCGGCGAAGCGCGACTCCATTTCCATGGCTTCGCTTTCCGGCCGCCCGAGACAGGCGCGCGCCGACGCGCGGATCGCCTGCACCGCGATCGGGCCGTTGGCGGCGATCCGTCGCGCTAGGTCGAGCGCCGCAGGCAGCACCTCCTCCGGCGCAACGACGCCGTTGAGGAAGCCATAGTCGAGCGCGGTTCCGGCATCGATCAGATCGCCGGTGAGCAGCAATTCCATCGCCCGCGCAAAGGGAAGCTGGCGCGGCAGCCGCACCGTCGATCCCCCGCCCGGGAAGATCGCCCATTTGACCTCCTGCACGCCGAAGCGCGCGGCGCTCGATGCGATCCTGAGATCCGTACCCTGGACCAGTTCCATGCCGCCCGCGATCGCGTGCCCGTTGATGGCAGCGATCACCGGCTTGACGACGTCAAATGTGCGCAGCAGCGCGGTGCCGAGAATATCGCGGTCGGCGAGCACGCGGCGATCCCACTCGTCCTCCGGCGGTCGCCCGCCGCTGACGAGCGGAATGAGACGGCCGAGGTCGGCACCCGAGCAGAAGGCGCCGCCGGTGCCGGTCACCACCGCGACGCGGATGTCCGCGTCATCGCGCACCCTTATCCAGCAATCGGCCAGCTCCACCAGCATCCGCGGATCAAGCGCGTTGCGCGCCGCGGGGCGGTTCAGATGGACGATCGCGACATGTCCATCGGTCTTCATCCAGGCTGCGCTGTCGGTCATTCAGTCCCCTCCCACCCTTTAATATTATACCCTTTGAGTAGCCTTGCAAGCCGCCGACGGCCGAAATTTATTACTGGACAAAGATAAAACAGTGGATCAGCATAAAACCATGATAAGGGTTCTTGATGTTGGACGTGGCTAAGCAGGGTGACGCGCCCTCGTTCGTACGGGGCAAGCGCGCGCTTCGCGTCGCGCAGGCGATCGTGCTCGACATCGAGGCGGACGCGCGCCAGATCGGCGACCGGCTACCTCCGGAGCACGACATGCTCGCGCGGTACGAAGTCGCCCGCGCCACATTGCGCGAGGCGCTGCGTTTTCTGGAACTGCAGGGCGTGCTCCATCTGCAGCCCGGTCGCGGCGGCGGGCCGGTGGTCGCGCGGCCGCAGGTCGGCGATTTCACGAGTTCGCTTGCGCTCGTACTGCACTTCGTCGGCACCGACCTGCGCGCGCTGATCGAGCTGCGCGAGGCGCTCGCCCCGCAGGCGGCCTCCCACGCCGCCCGGCGCGCAACGGCGGCGGATCTGATGGCGCTGGCAAGCTGCTTCGCCGAGCTCGAGCAGCAGGTGGGATCGACGCTGTTCGAGGAAACCAACCGGCGCTTCCACGACCTTCTGGCATGGGCGAGCGGCAATCCGCTGTTCGGGCTGCTCACGTCCGCGCTGCACCTGCTGACCCGCGACCTTTCGCGCCAGCTCGGCTATTCCGAGCACGAGCGCGAGAACCAGGTTCGTCGCCTCGCGCGCGTCGTCCATGCGGTGCGGCTGCGCGACCCGGTCACAGCGCGGCGCGAGATGGAGCGGCTCGTCGAGGGATCGGCGGAATATCTCGGGCGGCGCAGCCCTGACCTGATGGATCAGAAGGTGCGCTGGAACCAGGCGTTCGAGGCGTAGCCGCCACGGTAAATCAGCAACGAGAACGATGTGGGAGAGACGGACAATGGCCCTGAACAGCCGAATCTGCGGGATGCTCGGCATCGACTATCCGATCGTCCTCGCCGGAATGGGCGGGGCCAGCGTCCCGCGACTGGCGGCGGCGGTGTCCAACGCGGGCGGGCTAGGCGTGCTCGGCGCGGCAGCCTGCCCGCCCGAGCAGCTCCGCGCGTGGATCCGCGAGACGCGCGCGCTGACCGACAGGCCCTTCGGCGTCGACACGCTCCTGCCCGCCTCGGTGCGGCGCGGCTCGGCGCCGCAGACCGGGGCGGCCCCGGCGGACCCGCGCGCGGTGCTTGCCGACTATCAGGCGTTCACGCGCGACTTCATGGAGCGTGAGGGGCTGGAGATCGTCGCGCGTGATGCCGGCCGCGATGCGACGGAGGGCCCGGCCAACGGTGGCGCGGCGCTGTTCTCCAAGGAGTTCTTCGAGGCCCAGATGGAGGTCGTCGTCGAGGAGAAGGTACCCGTCTACGCCGCGGGGCTCGGCAATCCGGGGCCGTGGATGGATCGGCTCCACGCCAACGGCACGGTCGTCATGGCGGTGGTCGGCAAGGTGAAGCACGCGCTGCAGGTGGTGGAGTCGGGCATCGACGTGATCGTGGCCCAGGGGCACGACGGCGGCGGACACAATTCGCCCATCGGCACCATCTCGCTCATTCCGCAGGTGGTCGATGCCGTTGGGGACCGGGTGCCGGTGCTCGGCGCGGGCGGCATCTCCGACGGGCGCGGGGTGGCGGCGGCCTTCATGCTGGGCGCCGAAGGCGCCTGGGTCGGCACCGCCTTCCTCGCGACCGAGGAGGCGGGGATCGAGGATTTCCAGAAGGAGGCGATCGTCGACAGCGGCGATGCCGACACCGTGGTGAGCCGCTCGATCACCGGCAAACCCGCCCGCATGATCCGCAGCAAGTGGGCCGACGCTTGGGTGGCGGCGGGGAAGGAGCCGTTGCCGATGCCATACCAGTCGATGATCGCCGGTCCGGTCATGGCGTCGGGCATTCGTGCGAAGCGCAAGGACATCATCCCGGGCTTCGCGGGACAGGGCATGGGCCTGATCCATGCCGTCCGCCCCGCCGCCGAGGTTATGCGTGACCTCGTCGCCGATGCCGAGCGCGCGCTCGGCCGCGCGGCGGGCCTGCGCTGAGGGTCGCGACTGGTTACAGGAGGGACAGATATGACCTTCTCGGATAAGGCGGCGATCACCGGGGTCGGGGAAACAGACTTCGTCAAGGGAACCGAGCGCACCGCGGTCGACATGATGCTGGAGGCGTCGCGGCGCGCGATCGCGGACGCGGGCCTCCGCCCGTCCGACATCGACGGCATGGTGCCGCCGCCCATCTACACCACGTCGGAGGAATTGGCGGCAAACCTCGGCATCGACGTGCTGCGCTATGCCGCGACCGTCCACATGGGCGGCGCGAGCCCGACGACCGCGCTTCAGCATGCCGCGATCGCGATTGCGGCCGGTCTGTGCGACCACGTGCTCGTCACGCTCGGGTGGAACGGCTTCTCAGCGCTGCGGCCCAAGCCGGGTGCTCCGCCCACGCGGCCGATGAACATGAACACGCTGACCAATACCATCCGCGGCTATTACATGCCCTTCGGCGTGTTCCTGCCGGTGCAGATGTACGCCTGGCTGGCGACCCGGCATTCGCAGCTCCACGGCGTCGGTCCCGAAGCCATGGGCGCGGTGGCGATGGCGTGCCGCCGCCATGCGCAGCTCAATCCGAAGGCGTTCACCTACGGTCGGCCGCTCGACTGGGAAACCTACCACGACGCCCGGATGGTGTCGGAGCCGTTCCGACTCTACGACTGCTGCCTCGAGACCGACGGCGCGTGCGCGGTCGTCGTCTCGCGCACCGACCGCGCGCGCGACATGCCGCATGTCCCCGTTACCATCGCGGGCGCCGCCGAGGGACATCCCTATCCCGCCGACGACATCCCCTCGCGCCCGGATCCGTTCAAGATCGGGCTGAGCTATGCCGCGCCAAAGGCGTTCGAGATGGCCGGCGTGGGCCGCGAGGAGATGGATTTCCTCCAGGTCTACGATTGCTTCACCTACGTCGTGCTGCTCCAGCTGGAGGCGATGGGATATTGCGAGCCGGGCGGCGCGCTCGACTTCGTGCGCGACGGGCAGATCGAGCTCGGCGGGCGCTATCCGCTCAACACCCACGGCGGGCTGCTGAGCGAGGCGCACGTGTGGGGGCTCAACCACGTCGTCGAGGCCGTGCGGCAGCTGCGGCACGATTGCGGGGAGCGCCAGGTGCCGGGCGCACGGACCGGGCTCGTCACCGGCTGGGGCGACCTCGGCGACGGCAGCATCGCCATCCTGCGGAGGTTCGCATGAACGACGACGACATTGCGCCCAAGCTGCGGACGCCAGCCGTCTCGCCCCCCAAGCCGTTGCCGCACCCGCAGGATCCGGTGGAGCAGGAGTTCTGGCAGCGTTGCCAGGGCGGCACGCTCCATTTCCAGCGGTGCGGCGAGTGCCGGACGTGGCGCCACCTGCCTCGCTACATGTGCGCGCGCTGCGGCTCGCCCTCGTTCGCCTGGGAGCCGAGCAGCGGGCGTGGACGGCTGTTTTCCTGGACGGTGACGCATCAGGCGCTGCACCCCGCCTTCGCGGCCGACGTGCCGTATGTCGCGGCGGTGGTCGAGCTGGACGAGGGCGTCCGCATGGCGACCCGGCTGACCGGCGCCGATCCCGCCACGCTCGCGCTCGACATGCCGGTGGCGCTGGCCTTCGAAACGATCGGCGACGGGTTCCGGCTGCCCGTCTTCACACCGGCTGCAGGAGCGTGAATCGATGGACCTGAGTTACGGCCCGGAATACGAGGCGTTCCGCGACGAGCTGCGCGCGTTCATCGCCGCGAACCGCCACCGTGCGCCGGCCGCACCCGGCGCGGCGCAGCGCGCCGGGGCGGACGCGGTCGCGTGGCAGCAGCTGCTGCTCGAGCACGGCTACACCGCACGCACCATTCCGTGCGACTTTGGCGGCTTCGGTGCCGAGCCCGACATCCTGACGTCGCGCATCATCGCCGAGGAGTTCGCTGCGGCGGGCGTACCCGGCGGGCTGTCGAACCAGGGCATCTCGATGCTCGTCCCGACGCTGCTCGAGCTCGGCACGGAGGAGCAGAAGCGCCGCTGGATCGCACCGACGCTGCGCGGCGAGATCGTCTGGTGCCAGGGGTATTCCGAACCGGGCGCGGGCTCTGATCTGGCGGCGCTGCGCACCAGCGCGCGCGAGGAGAACGGCGAGTTCGTCATCAACGGGCAGAAGATCTGGACCAGCACCGCGCATCAGGCGGACATGATCTTCTGTCTCGTGCGGACGGAAGCGGACGCGCCGAAGCATGCGGGGATCAGCTACCTCATCTTCTCCATGAAGACGCCCGGGATCGAGGTGCGCCCGCTGCGCACGATGACCGGCCACGCCGAGTTCAACGAAACCTTCTTCACCGACGTGCGCGTGCCCGTCGACCAGATCGTCGGCCAGCGCGGGCAGGGCTGGATGGTGGCCAACGCCACGCTCGGTTACGAGCGTGGCATGCTGGGCGACCCGGCGGCGCTGGAGAATCGCCTCGCCGCGCTCGTGCAGCTGATGCACGATGAACGGATCGACGGCGTGCGCGGGATCGACAACGCGGCATTGTGCGATCGGCTGGTGGCGCTGCAGGCCGAAGTCGCGGCGATGAAGTTCAACGGCCTGCGGCTGCTCTCCAATTCCCTGAAGGGCGAACCCGGCGGCCTCGCCAAACTGATCGTCAAGCTCCAGTCGTGCGAACTGGCTCACCAGATCTCGGCGCTGGCGATCGACGCCATGGGGGAGCTCGGCCTGCTGTACGGCGGCAGCCGGCGCGAGCGCGCCGGCGGAAGCTGGCAGTGGAACTACATGTTCCAGCTCGGCCTCATCATCGGCGGCGGCACCGCGCAGATCCAGAAGAACATCATCGCCGAGCGCGGGCTCGGCATGCCGCGCGAGCCGAAGCTGGAGCACGCGCGCGCACCCAAGGCGGAGGCGGCATAGATGGATTTCGGTCTTTCCCCCGAGCAGCGAATGCTGCGTGACGCGGTCGATCGGCTGCTGCGCGAACATTCTCCGCTCGATCACGTCCGCGAGGTCGTTGCGCGCGGCGACAACGTCAGTGCGGCGGTGGTGGCGGCGCTGGCCGAGCTCGGCCTGCCCGGCATCGTGGTGCCCGAGGAGCACGGCGGTCTTGGCCTCGGCCTGCTCGATGCCGTGGTGGTGGCGGAGGCGCTCGGCGCGGCGGTGGCGCCGGTGCCGTTCGTGGCGCGCAGCGTCCTCGCCCCGCTTGCGCTGCGCCTCGCCGGCTCGCCGGAGCAACAGGCGCAATGGCTTCCGCGCATCGCCGAGGGCAGTGCCCGTTTCGGGGTCGGACTGACCGAGTTGGTCAACCGACGTGATGGCAGCGGCATGACGGCGGACAATGGCACTCTACGCGGCACGGCGCTTTTCGTACTCGACAGCGCCGACGCCGACGCCTTCATCGTTGCGGACGAGGATGGATCGTTGCACTTGGTCACTGGCGACGCCGACCGGCTGGAGTTTGTCGCCCTACCAACCGTCGACCTCACCCGCGCCGTCGGCGAGCTGCGCCTGGACGGTGTCGCAGCCGAGCCGTTCGGCAACGATACTGGCGACGCTGCCCGCATGCTGGTCGCGGCGGGCCGGGTGCTGCTCGCGGCCGACACGGTGGGGTCTGCGGACGCCATGATCGCCAAGGCGGTCGCCTACGCCGGCGAGCGTGAGCAGTTCGGGCGGGTCATCGGCAGCTTTCAGGCGGTCAAGCACATGTGTGCCGAGATGGCGGCGCGGCTGGAACCGTGCCGTTCCCTCGTCTGGTATGCCGCGCACGCGTTCGACACGGTGCCTGAAGAGGCGCTGCTGATGGCCTGCCATGCCAAGTCGCATACCGGTGAAGTGGGCCGCTTCGTTGCGCGCACCGCGACAGAGGTTCACGGCGGCATGGGTTTCACCGACCTTCTTGGTCTCCACTACTGGTTCAAGCGGATCGGCTTCGACCGGCAAGTCCTTGGTGGTCCGGAGATCGTGCGCACGGAGGCTGCAACGTTGCAGGGTTGGGATGCACGCGCCGCCTGAGGACAGGAGAAGAAGCCATGACGCAGTGGAACCTGGGCGATATCCTCGACGCGATCGAGCCGGTGATGCCTCATGACGCCCCCGCGCTGATCCACGGCGACCGGGTCATCACGTGGCCCGAGATGGCGCGCCGTTCGAACAACCTCGCGCGGGCGCTGCGCGCGCGAGGGGCGGAACCCGGCGCCAAGGTCGCCTTCTATATGCGCAACCGGCCCGAGTACGGCGAGCTGATGGCGGCGTGCTTCAAGGGGCGACTGACCCACGTCAACATCAACTACCGCTACCGGCCCGACGAGGTGTTCTACATCTTCGACGACAGCGACAGCGAGGTCGTGGTCTACAGCGCAGAATTCCGCGCCTGCATCGAGGAACTGCACGGCCGGCTCGGCAAGGTCCGCACCTTCGTGGAAATCGGCCCGGAAGCGGAGCGTGCTGTGTTCGCGCTGCCCTACGAGGCGCTTGCAGCGGAGGGCGACGGCGGGCCGCTCGGCATCGCGCGCTCGCCCGACGACGAGCTGTTCATCTACACCGGCGGCACGACCGGGATGCCGAAGGGTGTGATGTGGCGGCACACCGATATGCGCGAGGCGCAGCTCGACGCGCAGCGGCTGATGGGGCCGACGCCCGCCGACCTCGCCGAGACCGCGGCGCTGATCGCGCGCGACGGACCCGGCCGGCGTACGATGCCCGCCTGCCCGATGATGCACGGCACCGGCTTCATCACGTCGATCGGCACGCTGATGAGCGGCGGCTGCATCGTGACGCTCGGCGGTGAATCGTTCGATGCCGACGAGCTGTGGCGGTCGGTCGATCGCGACCGCGTCGAATCGATCGCGATCGTCGGCGACGCCTTCGCCAAGCCGATGCTGGCCGCGCTGGATGCCGCGCCGGGGCGCTACGACACGTCCAGCCTCGTCACGATCGTTTCATCCGGGGTGATGTGGAGCCGCGAGGTGAAGGCGGGGCTGATCCGGCACATCCCGCAGGTCGTGCTGATGGACAGCTTCGGCGCGTCGGAGGGGCTGGGGTTCGGCCTGTCGGTTACCAGCGCGGCGGGCGAGACGGCGACCGCGCGCTTCACCATCGGCGGGCTGTGCGACGTGTTCGACGAGCATGACCGGCCGGTCGTGCCGGGCAGCGGCACGCCCGGCTTCATCGCGCGCAAGGGCGCGATCCCGATCGGCTACTACAAGGATCCGGAAAAGAGCGCGAAGACGTTCCGCACCATCAACGGCGTCCGCTACTCGATGCCGGGCGACTGGTGCACCGTCGCCGCGGACGGGACGCTGACGCTGCTCGGGCGCGGCAGCGTGTGCATCAACACCGCGGGCGAGAAGGTCTATCCGGAAGAGGTGGAGGAGGTGCTGAAGACGCATCTTGCGGTCGCGGACGCGCTCGTCGTCGGGGTGCCCGACGAGAAATGGGGCCAGGCGGTGACGGCGGTGGTCCATGCCGTGCCGGGGGCGACAGTGGACGAGGCGGCGGTGCGCGCTCACGTGCGCGCCGCGCTCGCCGGCTACAAGACGCCCAAGGCGATCGTCGTTACCGACCGTGCGCTGCGCGCGCCGAACGGCAAGGCGGATTACAAGGCGGCCACCGACATCGCCTTGGCCGGGGTCGGCGCGCGATGAGCGCCGCGCCTGACATCGACGCGCTGGTGATCGGTGCCGGCTTCAGCGGGCTCTACCTGCTCGGCAGGTTGCGCGAGAACGGCTTCAACGTTCGGCTGGTGGATGCGGCGGCGGAGCCGGGCGGCATCTGGTACTGGAACTGCTACCCCGGCGCACGGGTCGATTCGCACGTACCGATCTACGAGTTTTCGGACGAGCGGGTGTGGCGCGACTGGACCTGGTCGGAACGCTTCCCAGGCTGGCGCGAGTTGCGTCGCTATTTCCGACATGCCTGCGACGTTCTCGACCTCTGGCCTGCAATGAAGCTCGGTGTCGCGATGCGCTCCGCCGTATTCGACGAAGATGCCGGCTTCTGGCGGGTGGAACTCGCCGATGGAGATCGGCTGACCACCCGCTATCTGCTGCCGTGTACCGGCTTCGCGGCGAAGGCGTACATCCCGTCACTTCCGGAACTCGACCGCTTTGCCGGCCCTGCGCACCATACCGCGCACTGGCCGCAGGAGGGCATCGACTTCACCGGCAAGCGCGTCGCGATCATCGGAACCGGCGCGAGCGGTGTGCAGGTCGCCCAAGAGGCGGCGCGCGAGGCGGCGCAGCTGACGATCTATCAGCGCACCCCCATCCTGGCACTGCCGATGCGCCAGCGCTCATTGACGACGGTTGAGCAGGCGCAGGCCAAGCCCGGCTACCCCGAGATCTTCCGTCAGCGTCGGCTGAGCAGCGGCGGGTTCGAGATCCCGCGGCTCGACCAGTCCGCGCTCGAGGTTTCGAGCGAGGAGCGCACCGCGACGTTCGAGCGGCTGTGGGCGGCTGGAGGCTTCCACTATTGGGTCGGCAATTACGCCGACATCCTGGTGGACGAGCGCGCCAACCGGCTGGCCTACGACTTCTGGCGCGACAAGGTGCGCGAACGGATCACCGACCCTGCCTTGCAGGAGAAGCTTGCGCCCAGCGAGCCGCCGCATCCGTTCGGGGTCAAGCGGCCATCGCTCGAACAGACCTATTACGACATCTTCAACCAGCCGAGCGTCGAGCTCGTCGACCTGCGGGAAGAGCCGATCGAACAGATCCTGCCAAACGGCATCGTCACGAGCGCCTGTGAGCGCAGACACGACGTCCTGGTGCTCGCGACCGGTTTCGACGCGGTGACGGGAGGGCTGATGCGGATGGACATTCGCGGGCGCGGCGGGACGACGCTGGCGCACGCTTGGGGCGAAGGCGCACGCACGCATCTCGGCTACGCGGTCTCGGGCTTCCCGAACATGCTGTTCCTCTACGGCCCGCAGAGCCCGTCCGGCTTCTCCAATGGTCCGACCGCCGCGGAAGTGCAGGGCGATTGGGTGGTCCGGTTCCTCGAGCATCTGCGCACGGCCGGGTGGTCCCGCTTCGAGGCCGAGCCGGACACGCACGCGGCATGGGCACGCCACATCGACGAGATCGCCGCCATGACGCTCTTCCCCAAGGCCGATTCCTGGTACATGGGAGCGAACGTCCCAGGCAAGCCGCGTCAGCTGCTCAACTACCCGTCTGTGGTCGGCTATGCCGAGATCTGCGATGCGGTCGCCGAGGCGGGTTATAGCGGTTTCAGGCTGTCGGCATGAGCACCGCCGAGGCCACGGGATCGTCGGACATCGACCCGATCTGGGCCGGCGACGGGTCGCACCTGCCGGACTGGTTCGTCGATGCGCTGGCCGTTCCGCGGGAAGAAGGCTTCGTTACCGTGGAGGGCGCGCAGGTGCACTATCTGCGCTGGGGCGACCGCGCTAAGCCGGGCATCCTCATGGCGCACGGCTTTCTTGCCCATGCACGCTGCTGGGCGTTTATCGCGCCCTTCCTCGCCGCGGACTACCAGGTCGTCGCCTATGATCTTGCGGGCATGGGCGACAGCGACGCACGCGCGGGAATCGATGGCGATGGCCGCGGGCGCGAGATGATCGCGGTGGCGGAGGCGACCGGGCTGTTCAACGGTGATGCGCCGCCGGTTATCATCGGTCACAGCTTCGGCGCGGGGGTCGCGGTGACCGCGATGACGCTCGCGGCAGAACGGTTCGCGGGCGCGATCATTTGCGACCTGATGATCATGCGGCCCGAGGCGCTTGCCGCTTATTGGCGCGGCGGACGCGGCAGCCCCGGCTCGGGCGACCCGAACAAGCCCGCCAGCCGGTATCCCGACTATCCGACCGCACGCGCGCGCTACGTGCTTGCGCCCCCGCAGCCTGCGGGCGAGCCGTTCCTGATGAATTACATGGCCTATCATTCGCTCCGGCGGGACGGGGACGCGTGGACGTGGAAGTTTGCGCCCGCGGTGTTCGCGCGCGGCAATTCGTCGGACGAATGGATGACGATGGGGCGCCGTGTCGCCGCGGCGCCCGGTCGGCTGGCAATCGTCCACGGCGAGCAGAGCGCGCTCTTCGGCAGTGATTCCGCGGCATATCTGCGCGAACTGGGTGCCGGGACGATCCCGATCGTCGCGGTGCCGAACGCGCGCCATCACCTGATGCTGGACGAGCCGCTCGCCTTTGCGACGGCGCTCAGAAGCATTCTTGCTCTCTGGAGATCGGCCCGCTGAAACAATCAGGCGTTTCGAGCGAGTTTCTCTTCGCTGGGGGATCTTTCGAGGGCGAATTCCAGCTGCGCAAGGCACAGTTTTCCGGCTCCGTCCCGCTCTACGGCTTCGGCATGCACCACTGCGACACGACGTCCCACACGCATCAGCGTGGGCGTCGTGCTGATTGCGCCCAGTCTGACCGGGGCGAGAAATTGCAGGTTCACACTGATCAGCCGGGAGGATTGCCCTGGCGAGAGTGTGCGGGAGAGAGCAAGCTGTGCGGCCAGCTCGAGAAAGGAAGCGATTGCTCCTCCATGCAATGCGGGCAGGAGAGAATTCCCCACAAGCTCCTCTGTCGGGATGAGCGTGAAGGTTTCACCGCTTTGCGTCATCATGGTGCCGAGCAACCGCGCGAAGTCGTTCCGCCCCATGCCAGCCGTGACTGCGCCTTCGCTCATGGGCCGACAGCCCGATTGATCGAAAAGACGCCTTGGGCAGTCGCGATCAGGTGAGAAGGATCGGTATCCCAGACTTCGGTCCGTACGAACGCACGGTGCTCGGTCGCGTCGTAACAGTGCGCCCACGCCGTCGCGGAGTATCTCGCCTCGGCGGACCGCACATGGTCCACCTTCAGGTTGAGGGTCGAGATCGCCAGCCGTCTGCCCAGCCGGGACATCACGGCAACGCCGCAGGCCTGATCGATGAGGCTCGTCAATACGCCGGTTGCGAGAGCCTCGTCCTCGTCCGCCAGCTCCCGACGCCAACCGATCCGCAGCGAGCTGAGGCCATCGCCGATCGAGACCAGCTCCAGGCCCAGCCTGTTGCCCCATGGTATGTTGCCTGGTTGCAGGCTCCAGTCTCCAGCCACGATTCCATCCTCGTCCCGAACTGACCCCACCGCTCACGAGAATAGCCCGTTCTCGGGACATTCAGGAAACGGTACGGTTTACATCTTTCACCCCGTTTCTTAATGGCTGTGTCCACGCATGGAAACGCGCTCGAACAAATTTATCGTGCTCGTGATGACCGGCTTTCTGCTGGGCACGCTCCTGATCTTCACGCTGTGGCTGCTTGACGCACGCGATGGGGACGGGAATCCCTATCTGATCCGCTTCACCGGAAGCGTTGCCGGTCTGGAGGAGGGGTCGCCGGTGACCTTCTCGGGCGTTGCGGCCGGCCATGTCACATCGATACGGTTCGACAAGGAGGATCCCTCAGCGGTCCTCGTGACCGTCAGCCTCGAGCCTCAGATCCCAATCGTCGCAGGCGTAAAAGCGTCGATCGCACGATCGGCCCTGGCCGGAACCGCGAACATCAGCCTCGACGGCGCCACGTCTGGCGCGCCCCCGATCGTTGCGAGCGACGGGGAGCTTCCCGTCATTCCCGCCAAGGAAGGCGGGCTCCTTGGCGGCGGAGGGGACCCCGTCGCACTGGTCGAGAAGATCAGCCGCACCGTAGATTCTGTTTCTCGCAACCTCGACGCCGCTCAGCAGCAGCGGGCCAGCGATCGACTGGCGGCGCTTGCGGAAAGTTCCGCCGGTTGGGCAGACAGGGTCGGATCGGCATCCGACGGACTTACTGGCGCACGCGGTCGCGTGGTAGCCGTGGGGGACGCCCTGCAGCGATCCGGCGCCAGCGCTCAACGGTTGAGAGCTGCCCTGAACGACCGCCGCGCGACCGTTCTCGCCAGGGCGAACCGCCCGTTGCTGAACGCTCGAGACGAAGCCGAGCAATTGACAGCGCGCGTCGAGGCGGTTCGACCCACGATCCGCGGCATGACTGCCAAACAGGCCCAGCTGCGTGAGACCATTCGTTCAGCAAGTAACAAGGTAGGCGCTGTCAGGGATACGGCTGTTCGCATCGATCAGGAGGGCTTGGGGGTAAGTGCTCCGTCCCTTCCGACCTACAAGCCGAAATCACGGCAGTGATCGGCCGCGAAGCGATAGGACAGCTCTTGGCTGAGCTCGAGATGGCAGGCGACCGACCGACCGTCCCGGCGTGATTTCTCGTCAACCGGTCCGGATTGCGCTACCCTCGATCGGGGAGAACGAGATTGAGCGACGACGAGAAAAAGGGACGGCGCCCAAGAAAGATGGGCAGACCGACCACTGAGGACGCGGTCCGCCTGACCTCGCACATCCTTAAGAGCGCTCGCGAGCTGTTCTTCGAGCACGGGTTCGACGGCGCGAGCGCCGACATGATCGCCGAACAGGCGCGTATCTCCAAGCGGACCCTCTACGCCCGCTTCGGCAGCAAGGCGCGTGTGTTCGAGGCGGTGATCCTCGACGAGATCGATACGCAGCTGCGCGCGCTCGAACCCTCCGGCAGCGACGAACCCGAGATCGGATCGCGACTTCGCATGATCGCCGATCGCCTGCTCGAGTGGCTCCTGACGCCCCGGATCGCCTCCATGGAACGCGTCGTCATCGCGCAAGCCGTACGCTTTCCAGCGCTTGCGGCGAACATCCACGATTTCGGCTACCAGCGGGCCGTCCAGTGGGTGGCATCGATCCTCGCCCACGCCAATGCCAGGGGGGAGCTGTCGCTGGTCGACCCCGTGTTCGCTGCCGAGCAGTTCGTCACACTCGTCGTGGTCGCCCCCATGCGCCGGGCAGCGCTGGGTTTGTCTCCGCCAGCGTATGACGAGGCGGCACGCGATCGTATCTTGCGCGGTATCGACCTGTTCCTCGATGGCTGCCGTCCGCGCGGGGCGGATGGTTGCAGCGCCTGATGTCCACCACCGACGACGAGCCTCAGATCGGTGAGCGCACGCGCCTGGCCGAACTCATCCAGATCATGGGCCGACACGGCCTTAACGGGCTCGCCTCGCGCCTGGGCCTGCTGCCCGGTCGCTTGGAGCAGCCGGTAGACCTCGGTCCGCCCGAGCGGGTCGTCGCGTTACTGCGAGACCTTGGACCTGTCGCGGTAAAGCTGGGGCAGGTACTCGCCACCCGCGAAGACCTGCTCGGGCCGGAATGGGTGCGCGCGCTGTCGACGCTGCAGGACCGGGTGACCCCGCTGCCGTTCGAGGCGCTGGAGCCGACGATCCTGACAGCGCTTGGTTCCCCGATCGCGGATGTGTTCGCGCGGTTCGACCGCGAGCCGATCGCCGCGGCCTCCATCGCGCAGGTTCATGGCGCCACCCTGCGCGACGGAACCGAGGTCGTGGTCAAGGTGCGCCGGCCGGGAATCGCGGAACGCGTCGATGCCGACCTGCGGCTCATCCGCCGCATCGCGCGGCTCGCCGCGAGGCACTCACCGGAGATCCGTCGCCTCAAGCCTGACGAACTGCTCCGGTTCTTCGCTGAGAGCCTGTCGCAGGAAATGGACCTCAGCGCCGAAGCGGCAGCCTGCGAGAGCATCGGCGCATTCCTGCAGCCGCTCGGCGTTCGCACGCCCGGCTTCTACTGGGATCAGGTTGGCCGCCGGATCAACGTGCAGGAACGGCTCGACGGCGTGCCCGTCCGCGCGATCCTCGACCGAGCGGGTGAGGGCGGGGCGGGTCAGGGCGCTGCTGACGTCGCCGGCAGATATGCCGATGCGGTGCTGCGGATGATCATCTTCAACGGTCGGTTCCACGCGGACCCCCATCCCGGCAACGTCTTTGTTCTGGCCGACGGGTCCTTGGCGTTCATCGACTTCGGGGCGGTTGGCGTGCTCAGTCCCGCCCGGCGGAACGAGGTTGTTACGCTCGTCCTTGCCATCGCGGGTGAGGACACACGATCGTTGACGGACATACTGCTGCAATGGTCGGGCGAGACCGACGTCGATCGCCAGGCGCTGACCCGCGATCTCGACGCGCTGATCGGCCAGTTCCGCGGGGCGGTACTCCAGCAGATCGAGCTCGCCGACATCTTCGGCCGCGTGTTCGCGCTGCTGCGCACCTACCGCCTGGCGCTGCCACCCGACCTCGCCCTGCTGCTGCGCACCCTGCTGATCGCTGAAGGGTTCGTACGACGGCTCGATCCCGGCTTCGACATCGCCGCGCGCGCCGCACCGATCGCGCGCGAACTGCTGCGGGAGCGAATCGGCCCGGCCGGCCTCAAGCGTGGCGGACGCCGGCTGGCGACGAGCCTTGGCCGTCTGGCCACCGCCTCGCCCGAGCTGGTAGCCTTCGCCGAGCGGGTTGCGCGGTCGGGTGCGCTGCCGATCGAATTGCAGGGAGGCGCGGTTTTCCCAATTCCGGCATCGCCCCGGCGCGCCGATCCCAACATTCTGTCCGCCGGACTGCTTGTCGCGGGCGCGATCCTTCAGCGCGACCATGATGTTGTCGGCGCGATGTTGATGGCGTCTGCGGTGCTGCCTGCAGGCTGGGCTTGGTTTTCGAGCAGGCAGAGGCGCTGACTTCCCGCTACCCGACCTTCTCCAGACCCGACTCTTTACCCTTACCCTTTCGCGCGCTTGTTCGGGTATCCGGCTCCTCGCTGAGAAGTGGAACAACCCACGAGAGGGGGCGTTTTCGAACAAGTAAACCAGTCGGTGTATAAACGGCGCCCTGGTTCGATCGAGCGAGGGCTTTTGCGTGTCGGAACAACCGGATCACGAAGCGCATGTACCGGCTGAGGAGTTGTCTGACTTCGGTGCTGCACTGAGCGACTTGATGCCCAGGCTGGCGAGCTATGCGCGATCGCTAACAAGAAATCCCGATGCTGCACAGGATCTCGTTCAGGACACCGTGCTGAAAGCCTGGCGCAGCCGTGCGTCATTCGAGGCGGGCACGAATTTGAAAGCGTGGACCTTCCGTATCCTTCGCAACTCCTTTCTGTCGCAGGTTCGTCGTAAAGGTGCGGGACAGGCAGGGGAGACCGCCGAACCGATCGATGTTCCGGTGGCGTCAAACCAAGAGTGGGTCGTGACGTTGGGCGATGTTCGCCGCCTGTGGCCGCGCCTGACACCCGAGCAGCAGCGGTGCATCCAGTGTGTCGGGATCGAGGGTTTGAGCTACGAAGAGACAGCAACGATCGAACAGGTTCCTGTCGGTACGATCAAGAGCCGCGTGGTGAGAGGGCGGCAGATGCTGCGCGCACTCCTGGATCACGCGAGCAGCGGCAGGCTTTACAATTCGGACTCACACTTGGAGGCGACTAATACAACCTGTCAGGCCGCGCCAGCGATCGACGACGTGCATGAGAAACAGATTAAGCTGCTGCGAAGCTGGCGGACGAAGCGTGCGGCCGATCGCTGTTACGTCGGCTGAAGCAATCTAATTGCTGGAGGCCGGTCTGGTTCGGTCACATCCGACTACCGTGCAACTAAGACTCCACGTAATCTTAGCCATCGTCTCCGGCTGGTGAGTAAACCAACGCTCGGCGCAGCTTTCAAGCGAATGTGTTGCGGAGGTCAGTTCGGCCTGATCACGCCCACGATCCGTTCCAGCTCATCGTTCCAACTTTCCAGCGCTTGACGTTTCTCCCGCTGGTAATCGTAGCGTTGGTAGACGCCGGCAATACCTGATCGGGAGCCACTGATGTGGTTCAGCACGGCTTCGGTCACGGGCATCGGTACTCCGAGGCGCTGCATGCCTGTTGCGACTGTGCGTCGCAGATCATGCAGGATGAAGTGACTCACCGCGTCTACCTTCATGATCTTGGCCATCTCCCGCAGCAGGCGCGGATGCCCTTTGCTGAAGCCGTTGACCGAAGCGTGGGGGTTACCTGCGACGGGAAAGAGCTTGCGCGACCCATCTATCACCGGAAGCTCGTCGATCAACGCTCTGGCAGCATTGGTGAGCGGCACGATGTGCGCTTTACCATTCTTCACTCGAGCCGCGGGAATGACCCAGGTATCGCCATCGAACTCGGAACGGGATGCGTCGAACACCTCACCGCGACGTTGGCCGGTCAAGAGGAGCAGCTTGAAGCCGGGGCCGAACGGCCAGCCCATTGCGTCGCATGCCTGCCAGAAGATGCGAATTTCAGCATCTGAGAGGAAGCGATCGCGAGCTTTAGGAAGGGGAGGGCGGCCTGCATCTCGACAGGGGTTGGCTGGTAGCTTTTCCAGCTTCGGCATCGCCCAGGTGAAGAACGAACTCAGCTGTTGATGCACGCCCAGTCCCGCTCTTGGGGTCGGGTGGATCGGGTCACGATAGGTGATGTCCTCTACGAGCGCGGTCACTTCAGACCGGGTGATAGTGTCGGCAAGCCGATCGCCAAACCGCGGGAGGATGAACTTTTTCCCTATGCGCTCGATCTCGGAGGCACTCTTCTTCTTACCCTTGACAGCACGCTCGAGATACTGTGCCCACAGAACGGAGAATGTGAGGCGTCCAACAGCACCACCAGTGCTACTGGTCGGCTGGGGCAATCCTTTCCCGGACTCGAGATCGATCAGCAATGATCGGGCCTTCTTACGGGCGTCGGCTAGCGTGAACGCTTCCGAGAAGCGCCCGAGAGTGACGTTCCTGACCGAGCCTCCCACGCGCTTACGTAGGATGAAGGTTTTACCGCCTGACGCGCCAACGCGAACGCGCAGTCCGCCGATGAGTTGGTCGGAGATTTCCAACTGACCCGAAGGGGGCGGGGTCAAGCCACGGATCTTGGCGTCCGTGAGGCCTACAGCTTTGCCGGGCATAGCTATGATCCTGATCCGTTCCGGCCGCTATCCTGTTACCTTAGGTAACATTTAGGTGCTGATACCCTGAAACATACAGGGAACAATCGGAACGCGCAAGTTGCTGATTTAGCAACAAAAAGGGACGTCCTGGAACGTCACGAGAAGGCACTTTATCGCCCTACGAATCTGAGGGTCGGACGTTCGAATCGTTCCGGGCGCGCCATTAAAAGCCCCGCTACGCCAATGGCTTAGCGGGGCTTTTATGTTTTCGGCAGTTCGGGCGTGGAGATTGGCGATTCCTGCGGACAATCGCAGATCATCTTTCCAATCGGCCTTATCTGGCTCTCTACGATCAGTTCGACCGTTGCCTGATCGACCCTGTGCGGCGCGCGGCTCGCCGACATGCGCCATGCCGCCTGGTGGATGCTGTCCGGCAGCATGACGCCGGCAATACGGTCGAACGCTTCGGCGACGTCCTGCGGCCACGGGCTTCGCAGGGTGATCCGCTCCGGCCCGATGCGCGGCTGGATGGAACCGTGGAGCGCGCCGCCATCGGCGTGGGTGACGGTGACGGCCCTCGGCGCGAATGGCAGCGTCCAGCGACCGTCGGCCTCGCGAAAGTGGGCAGGCGGCGGCTCAGCTTCCGGCCAGGGCGTATTGAAGTCGGCGACGAGGATCGGCTCGCCCGGCGAGATCTCGATGAAGTCGCCCTGTCGCATCATGCGGATGTGGGGCTCGTCGAAGCCGGCGGGCAGCTCGACATATCAGCAGTCCTGAAGCGCGAGCGGCGTCCTGGCCAGCCGGCCCCGATCGATAGCGGGGTCGCCTCCCGGCGGCTGGCGGCCGGACCGGCAGGTCTCGTCCGCCTGGTAGCAGGTGCAGTCGTGCGGACCCCGGACGATACAGTATCGCTGTCGATCAGGGCTCCGGTAATTGCCACGCTACTGCCGCAAGCGACGACGATGATCTACGTTCCCAAAACACCATCGGGCAGGATGCGGCCATCGCAGATCGCCCGCTCGCTCGAGCCAAAACAGCTCAAGTCACCGCGCAGCTTGTTGGAGAGAGGTTGTCGTCGCCGCGCAGCCGCATCTCATCCCGCGTGCGGCGCGGATGGTGATCGCCAATTCGCGCATCCGCTTGCCACCGGTGGTCGAGGCATTGGCAAAGGCAAGGATAACGGCGCCGGTGGCAGCAGCAAGATCAGGCGTTCCCGAATTGGCAGTGTTGAACACACTTGCATGACAACGCCATTCGGCTGCGCTACCGGAACCCAGTGTTCGCCGTTCGCCGCCTCCTGACGATACGCTCCCTTGCCGTTGCGTTATGCGTGGCCGCGCTGCTGCTGAAGCTGCTGGTGCCAACCGGATATATGATCGGCAGCGATAGCGGGCGCGTGACCATCGAGCTGTGTTCCGGGGTGGGTCCGCAGACGATGGGCATGTCGATGGACCACGACACGCCCGGTCACGGCAAGTCTTCGGATCATGGCAAGGTGCAAATGCCTTGCGCCTTTTCTGGCCTGTCGGCGGCGGCGATGGGTGCTGCCGATGCGATCCAGCTTGCCGCCCTGACTGTCTTTGTCATGGCGGTAGGACTTTCGCCCGCCACTCCGCGGCGGACTGTCCGCCGCGTTTACCTACGCCCCCCGCTTCGAGGCCCACCGGCTGCCCATTGACTGATTGATCGCGTGCTCCGCGGGAGCAACCAACGTCCACGGCCAGCGCCCATGCGCGCGGCCGGTCAAAGGCATTTCCATGATCCGATACCATCGGCTGGCAGGGGCTTGTCTGCCCTGCCTCTTGTTCGCCGGACCCTCGTTCGCGCAAAATGACATCCCACGCACCAGCAATCCTTCAGAGAGCATCAAACCGAAGCTCACAGCGGCGATCGAAAGCGACGACATCATTGTTACCGCGCAAAAGCGGTCACAGACGCTGCAGGAGGTTCCGGCAAGCGTCACCACCCTTTCGGCTGAGCTGCTACAGCGCCTCAACGCGCTGGACTTCTCACGCATTGCGGATGCCGTGCCTGGTGTTGCCTTCGCCACCACTGGTCTTGGCAACTCGCAATATATCATCCGAGGCATCGGGGGTGTTGGGTTCGTTCAGTCACCGACGACCGGTGTCTACCTTGACGAAACCCCATTGCAGACTCGCGCGCTCCGCGGGTTTTCACAGCCTGACCCACAGCTTTTTGACGTTGAAAGGGTCGAGATCCTGCGCGGCCCGCAAGGCGTTTTGTTCGGATCGTCGACGATGGGCGGCCTGGTCCGCCTCGTCACCAACCAGCCGGACGCATCCAGGATCTCGGCACTCGGCACGGCAAGCGTGGCGAGCATCACCGATGGAGGAACAAGCTGGGACGCGAAGGCGATGTTGAACCTTCCCATCGTGCCCAACAAGCTAGCGTTGCGCGTATCGGGCGGGTTCGTTCGGCAGGGCGGCTGGATCGACGATCTGCGCCCGACAACCGGTAACCTGACCGAGAACGCCGGCACGTCGGCGGTTCGGAAGGACGTCAACTGGATCACGACCGGCTCGGTCCGCGCGGCGCTGCGTTGGAACGCGACGCCAAGCCTCACCATCACTCCATCGCTTATATGGCAGGACGGCTACGGCAATGCGGACCGTCCCCACAGCGATGTGACCTTTGGTAAGCGTGCGAGGCTCAAGGCGCGGTACGAGGACACATTCGCCAGGGACAAGTTCGTCATCGGCTCGATCCTGATCGAGAACCGGTTCGATGCGCTCGGTGGTTTCAGGCTGTCGTCCAACTCGTCCTATCTCGACCGGCGCAACCGGCTGCTGTTTGACGTAACCGCGTTCGACTCCCCCATCGTCGAGAATCTCGTTGGACCTGGACCCGGCGGAAAGCTGTTCCCAACCCCGCTCAAGGATTATGGCCGGACCAGGCAGTTCACGCAGGAAGTGCGCGCCGTGTCGGAGGGCAATGGACCACTGCAATATGTGGTCGGCGCCTTCTACCGCGATCTGCACCAAGACTCCGGGCGCACTATTACCGTCGCCGACCTGTTCGGCGTGATCGCGCCGCTTCCCCTTGGCGCGTCCAGCCCGCCGGTCATCCAGGACACCGCGGTGCGCTTCTCCGAGAGCGAGATCGCGGCGTTCGGCGAGCTGACCTATGCCCTGACGCCAAAGGTGAAGGTGGCGGCTGGAGCGAGAGCCTTTTCCTATCGGCAGCGCGAGGCGAGCCGGCGGTACGGGATCGGTGGCGTGCAGGGAGGTGACCTTGCCTACGACTACGACGAGCGCAACCGGGAGAGCGGCGTTACGCCGCGATTTACGCTCAGTTATCAGCCAACGTCCGACGCGACGATCTACGCCAGCTACTCGCAGGGGTTTCGCACTGGCGGCGTCAACGCTCCCGTGACAGACGACATCTGCTCGGCCGCGGAGCGTCGCGCAGCGGGCATTCCGGACACCCCGCCGCCCTATGGCAGCGACCGGACCGACAATTACGAGTTGGGTGCCAAGACGAGCCTTTGGGGCGGACGCTTGCGGATCAACGGCGCGGCCTATGCGATCGAATGGAAGGACTATCAGCAGGCGTTTCAAACCGCGTGCGGTATCAACAACGCCACCACAATCTCCTTCACCGTCAACGCCGGGCGTGTCCGCAGCCGCGGCGGCGAACTCGAGGTTTCCTTATCGCCGATGGCAGGACTGAGCCTCCATGCCGGAGGGTCTTTCACTGACGCCACCTACCGGAACGATGTCCCCAACCTGCTCCTGCCAGCCGGGTCTCGCGTGCTCGACGTGCCGCGGTGGCTGTGGAACGTGCGCGGATCTTACGAGGCGCCGATCACCGACAGCATCACCGGCAACCTGTTCGCCGCGGCACGCCACGTTGGTGCGTCGAACAGCGGGTTCGGGGAAGGTGAGGTGTTGCCCCGGCCTGCCTACACACTGGTTGATGCGACGGCCGGGGTGCGGATGCGCGGCGGCGTGAGCGTGGAGCTGTTCGTCACCAACCTGTTTGATGTGGTTCCGGTGTTCGGCCAGGAGTTCACCACCTCGCCGGGCAACACCACCGCCACCAGCTACTTCTCCTATCTTGTCGGGGCGCCACGGACTGTCGGACTACGTCTGACCAAGGCGCTATGATGGGGACGATGGATGCCGCGAGCGGCGGAAGCGGTTCGGCGGTCGATGAACGGAACGTCGGCGCAAGATGGTACAATGCGGTATGGCGCTGGCACTTCTACGCCGGGCTGTTCTGCATACCGTTTGTCATCTGGTTGGCGCTGACGGGAACAATCTATCTGTGGCGCCCGCAGCTCGAGGCCTGGCTGGATCGACCCTACGACCGCCTGCCGGTCGGCGGGGCGACGTTCGCGCCTGACGCCCAGGTCGGAGCGGCGCTGCGGGCGGTGCCGGGATCGTCGCTTCGCAAATATGTGCTGCCGCAACAGAGCGGACATGCTGTTCGCGTCATCGTCACGGCAGGGCGCGTCGATGAACGCGTTTACATCAATCCTCGGTCGCTGACGGTCCTGAACGTTGTTCGGGAGGATGACAGGCTGTTCAACGTGGTGTCACGCCTTCATGGGCAGTTGCTGGCGGGAAAGTGGGGAAGCTACCTCGTAGAGATCGCCGCATGCTGGGCAGTCGTGATGCTCCTGACCGGGCTCTACCTGTGGTGGCCGCGCAATCGGCGCGGGCTCGCGGGCGTGCTGTACCCGCGGCTCCGTGGTGGCCGGCGCCGGTTCTGGCGCGATGTCCATGCCACCGCAGGCATCTGGGTTTCGGTGTTCGCGCTGGGGCTGATCCTTACTGGCCTGCCATGGGCTAGCGCCTGGGGGAGCTATATGGGCGAGGTACGTGCGCTGACCGGCACGGTGGCAGGCCCCGTCGACTGGACGATCGGCGGCAAGGCGCCGGCCCCCGGGCGCGACGCCATGCCGGGCCTTCATGCCCATCACGAGGGCATGGCCGTGCCTGCACCCCCGGTAAAAGCGGGCGAGCTTGCGCGGGTGATCGCGACAGTCCGGCCATTGCAGATCGCGCCACCGGTGCTGCTGTCTCCGCCGAAGCATCAGGGCGGGCCGTGGGCGGTGGCGTCCGACGCGGCGGATCGCCCGCTGCGATCGGAGGCGGAAGTCGACGGATCCACGGGCCGGCTCGTCGGCCGCGTCGCCTTCGCGGACCGCCACGTGATTGACCGCATCGTCGGCTATGGCATCGCGGTCCACGAAGGTGCTCTGTTTGGCATCGCCAACCAGCTCATTGGCACGCTCACCGCGCTGTTGCTGATCGTGCTCGCCGTCTCTGGTGCCATCATGTGGTGGCGAAGGCGGCCGATCGGCTTACTGGGCGCACCCCTGCCACTGGCCCGGCCACGCTTCCGAACTGGACTCGTGGCGGCGATCG
The DNA here is from genome assembly GCF_005502745.1 of Sphingomonas sp. 3P27F8. GTDB lineage: Bacteria > Pseudomonadota > Alphaproteobacteria > Sphingomonadales > Sphingomonadaceae > Sphingomonas. The sequence goes on along the minus strand of NZ_SCNL01000005.1, from coordinate 75,198 downwards.
TCGCGCTTGGCGCTTATATGCCGCTGTTCGGTGCGACGTTGATACTGGCGGTCGTGGGTGAACGGGCCGTGCTCCGCCGCATTCCGACAACGCGACACTGGCTTGGGCTGAGTTGAACGTGGCGTCCCTGTGACGATCGAAAGCCTGATGCCAAACGCAAACATTTGCCTTGAGCGCCTTGGTGGAGGTCAACGCTACCGACCTGTGCCAGGGCTGCTCGTTGACCACGAACGGGGAGCCGCGACGGGTCGCGGCGTGCGGTATCCTGGTGATGACAAGCGGGTGATGCGATCGGAGCGAGACGGATGCTCGCGCTTGTGATCCTGCACCATCCGAACCGCGCGGGCGCGCACCTACGGTGCGAACTCGTCCGTCGTCTTGCTGTTCGTAGGCCCTTACTCTCGAAAGTTGGAGCCTCCGGCAAACCCGTCGCGGTTCAGATCGCCATCTACGCCTCTTCCGTCATCGGATGCGAAGATCCCGATGATGTCTCGAAAGCCCATCAGCAGTCGAGGGTCGTGTCCCGTTCCCACTGGGTGAGGTGGCGCGCATAGTCGTTCCATTCGCCATGCTTGAGCTTAAGATAAGCAGGAACGAGTGCGCCGAGCGCCCCCTTCAGGACCGTCGACTCTTCGAGAGCTCGAAGCGCGTCCAGCATGTTCAGGGGTAGCTTCTTTGCGTCCTTGATCGAATGGCCGTCGGTGTACATGTTGATGTCGAGCCGCTGGCCCGGGCTACGGCTGCTCTCGATACCGTCCAGTCCGGCGGCCAGGGTCACGGCAGGGAGCAGGTAGGGATTGACGGCACCGTCAGCGAGCCGGAACTCGAAGCGGTCGCTTTCTGGCACACGGATCATATGTGTGCGGTTGTTCCCGGTCCACGTCACGGAATTGGGAGCCCAAGTCGCGCCAGAGAGCGTGCGCGGCGCGTTGATCCGTTTGTAGCTGTTCACCGTAGGGTTGGTGATGGCGGCAATTGCGTCTGCCGAGTGAATCACGCCACCGATGAAGTTGAGCCCCAGATGGGAGAGCTCGCCACTATTTCCGACGAAGGCGTTTTCATCACCTTTCCACATCGACACGTGCATGTGGCAGCCATTTCCGGTCAAGTGGACGAACGGCTTGGGCATGAAAGTAGCCCGCAGGCCATGCTTCTCGGCAATGCTCTTGGCCATGAACTTGAAGAACGCGTGCCGGTCGGCGGTGAGTAGCGCATCGTCGAACTCCCAGTTCATCTCGAACTGGCCATTTGCGTCTTCATGGTCGTTTTGGTACGGCTTCCACCCAAGATCCAACATGCTGTCGCAGATCTCGGTAATGACATCATAGCGGCGCATCAGGGCCTGCTGGTCGTAACACGGCTTGACCTGTGTGTCGGCGGTATCGGCGATGCGATCGCCATCGGGCGCGATCAGGAAGAATTCGCATTCCACGCCAGTCTTCATCTGGAGGCCGATATCGGCGGCCCGCGCGATCTGCGCCTTCAGCGCGTTGCGGGGCGACGCCTCGACAGGCGCGTCGTTCATCCAGAGATCGGCGGCGAGCCAGCCCACTTCTGGCTTCCAGGGCAGCTGGATCAGGCTCTCCGGATCCGGCCTGGCGAAGAGGTCCGGGTCGGCCGGGGACATGTCGAGCCAGGTGGCGAAGCCCGCGAAGCCGGCGCCATTCCGCTGCATCCCGGCGATGGCCGAGGCCGGAACAAGCTTTGCCCGCTGGCTTCCGAACAGATCCGTATAGGAGATGAGAAAGTACTTTATGCCCTTTTTCTTGGCGACTTCGGCAAGATCCTTGGTCATGGTCAGATGTCCGTCCCCGATGCGAAGGCGGCGGACTTCTGACCTGCCACCTCCTGTGAACCCGTCCCGCCTGCGAAGGGAGTTCCTAAGTTGATGTTCGTCTAGAGATTGCCCTGTCCGGGGATCCAACCGGTGCCCGCCAACGGCACTCGCGCCATGGCCGCCGCCTCGATGGTCAGTGCGACCAGATCCTCTGGCTCGAGATTATGCAGGTGGCTCTTGCCGCAGGCGCGCGCGATGGTTTGCGCCTCAAGCGTGAGCACGGCAAGATAATTGGCGAGGCGACGGCCAGCTGCGATCGGATCGAGCCGGGCGGCCAGTTCCGGATCCTGCGTAGTGATACCGGCGGGGTCGCGGCCTTCCTGCCAGTCGTCATAGGCGCCGGCGGTAGTACCGAGCTTCTGGTATTCGGCCTCCCACGCAGGATCGTTATCACCCAGCGCGACCAGTGCCGCCGTGCCGATGGCCACCGCGTCGGCGCCGAGCGCCAGCGCCTTGGCGACATCGGCACCGTTACGGATGCCGCCTGAGACGATCAACTGCACCTTACGATGCATTCCAAGATCCTGCAGCGCCTGCACCGCGGGGCGGATCGCAGCGAGGATAGGGATGCCGACATGCTCGATGAACACGTCCTGCGTCGCCGCCGTGCCGCCCTGCATGCCGTCCAGCACGACCACATCGGCGCCCGATTTCACCGCAAGCGCGACGTCATAGTACGGCCGCGTGGCACCGACCTTCACGTAAATCGGCTTCTCCCAGTCGGTGATCTCGCGAAGCTCCTCGATCTTGATCTCGAGGTCGTCCGGCCCGGTCCAGTCGGGGTGGCGGCAGGCAGAACGTTGATCGATCCCCTTGGGCAAATTGCGCATCGCCGCGACGCGATCGGAGATTTTCTGGCCGAGCAGCATGCCGCCGCCGCCCGGCTTTGCGCCCTGCCCAATGACAACCTCGATCGCGTCCGCCTTGCGAAGGTCGTCCGGGTTCATGCCGTAGCGAGAGGGGAGGTATTGGTAGACCAGCGTTTTGGACTGGCCGCGCTCCTCGGGCGTCATGCCGCCGTCGCCGGTGGTTGTGGATGTGCCCGCCGCACCTGCCCCGCGACCGAGCGCCTCCTTCGCCTGCGCCGAGAGCGAGCCGAAGCTCATGCCCGCAATGGTGACTGGGATCTTGAGGTGGATGGGCTTCTTCGCGAAGCGCGTGCCAAGCCATACGTCGGTCGCGCACTTCTCGCGATAACCCTCCAGCGGGTAGCGCGAGATCGAGGCGCCGAGGAACAGCAGATCGTCGAAGTGCGGCAGCGCGCGCTTCGTGCCCGCGCCGCGAATGTCGTAAATGCCGGTCGCCGCCGCGCGCCGGATCTCGGACAAGGTGTGCGGATCGAAGGTCGCCGACTGGCGCGGCAGGGTCTGCGGGATGTTCGCCAAATCCATCGATCGATCCTCAGTAGGCCGCGGCGTTGTCGACGTGGAAGTTGTACAGAGCGCGCGCCGAGCCGTAGCGCTTGAATTCGTCGGGCTGCACGTCGGGCAGGCCGGCTTCGTCGAGCAGGCGACGGAGATCCCTCCGGTGCTCGTCGCGCAACTCCTTTTCGACGCAATCGGCGCCGAGGCTCTTCACCTCACCGCGCACGAACAGTCGGGCCTCGTAGATGGAGTCGCCGAGCGCGTCGCCAGCGTCGCCGAGCACGACGAGATTGCCGGATTGACCCATGAATGCGCTCATCGGTCCGATCGAGCCCTTCACCACGATGTCGATGCCCTTCATCGAGATGCCGCAGCGGGCCGAGGCATCGCCGTCGATCACCAGCAGGCCGCCATGCGCCGTCGCGCCGGCCGACTGGCTGGCATCGCCCTTCACATGCACCTTGCCCGACATCATGTTTTCGGCGACGCCAACGCCGGCATTCCCTTCGACCACAATGGTGGCCTGCTTGTTCATGCCCGCGCAATAGTATCCGGCATGGCCAGCGATCTCGACGGTGACGGCAGTATCCAGCCCGACGGCGAGCGCGTGCTGCCCCTGCGGATTCTCAACGCGCCACAGCGTCTCATTGGTGTTGGCGGGAAGCGCGTGGAGCTGTGCGTTCAGCTCGCGCCTGGCGGTATTGGCGAGATCGACGACGTGCATCAGTTGCGCTCCCAGGCGTAAACGCGAGCGGGCTCCGGCTCGAAGACGCGGGCATTCTCGATGCCCGGCAGGCCGACCAGCGCGCGATATTCGGATCCGAAGGCGACATACTGGTCGGTCTCGGCCATGACGGCGGGCTTGCAGGAGATCGGATCGCGCACCACGGCGAAGCCGCTCTCCGTGCCGACCACGAAGGTGAAGAAGCCATCGAGATCGTCGAGGCTAGCTTCGAGCGCCTCGGCCAGAGTGGCGCCCTCGCGCAGCTTCCAGGAGAGATAGCCGGCGGCGACCTCGCTGTCGTTGTCCGTGGCGAAGCTGATGCCCTTGGGCTCCAGCATGCGGCGTAGCGAACGGTGGTTGGAGAGAGAGCCGTTGTGTACGAGGCACTGGTCCGAGCCTGTGGAGAAGGGATGCGCGCCGTCGGTGGTGACGGCGCTCTCGGTCGCCATACGGGTATGACCGATGCCGTGCGTGCCGCTCATGCCCGCCAACCCGAAACGCGCGGCCACGTCGCTCGGAAGTCCGACCTCCTTGTAGAGTTCGATCCGCTGCCCGGTTCCGGTCACGACCAGATCCGGGCGCTCAGTGGTGAGCCAGCCTCGCACCTGATCCTCCAGATCGCAGGGGACCTCAAGCACCGCATGGGTTTCACGGACAGTAACCGTCACCGTCTCGCCGAATTGGCCTGCGATGCGATCGAGGCCGGTACCGCGCACCGTAAGTTTCACGCGATCCTTGTCGCCATTGCCGTAGATCGCGAAGCCGGCGCTGTCCGGGCCGCGATCGGTCATGACTTCGAGCATGCCCGCGAGCAGCGATCCAAGCTGCGGCTCAAGGGCTTTGTCTTTCAGGAACAGTCCAACGATACCGCACATTTCGGGGAGAAACCTTCCGTGATCGGTTTCCACTTTCTTAAGTGCGTCTTCGTTGCTCGTCAATCCAAGAGAACAAAATATTCTTGAGAGGAAAAATCAGCCTTCGGGCCGGGGATAGATGATTACCGAAATGTACTTCATCTGCTTTTCGCTCAGCCGCTCGGGCCCGTGCGGGGCGGCGCTGTCGAACAACAGCGCGTCGCCGGGCTCGAGATGGTAGACCTCCGAGCCGTGCCGGTAGTGCACGTCGCCCTCAAGCATGTAGATAAACTCGACGCCCGAATGGCGGAAGCTGGTGTGCGCCGCCGCATTTTCGCGCAGTGTGATGAGATAGGGCTCGACTGCCACGTCGCCACGAAGCACGTGGCCGAGAAGCTGATAAACGTGACCGACTTTCGTACCGCGTCGCTCGATGCTCAGACCTTGCCCGGCCGGGACGTAGGAGCAATCCTGTCGTTCCTCGAATGAGGCGAAGAGCGAAGACAGCGGTATTTGAAGCACCGCCGAAATCGCCTGCAGAGTCGAGAGCGAAGGTGAGATGGCGCCGTTCTCGATTTTCGACATCATCCCGTTGGAAATGCCAGCCGCGCTGGCGAGATCGGTAACGGAGAGGTCGTGTTGCCGGCGGATCGTGCGAATCTGGTTGCCGAGTGCCTTTTCGAGGCTGCGCTCCGGCACACCAGGCGCGGCCGATCCCGTTGCCAGCTCGTCTTCGGTTTCTTCGGATACGTTAGGGGGGGGGAGAATCGTTCGGCCCTCTGCTGTCGGTATCGATACCAAATCTAGGCGGCGACAAGACGAATGTCACGCGATGGCGCGTCGGCGGTGGGCCGCGCGCACGGTATTCTCGAGAAGGCAGGCTATCGTCATTGGTCCGACGCCGCCGGGAACAGGCGAGACCGCGCCGGCGTGGCCCATCTCGTCGAACGCCGCGTCGCCGACGATGCGAGTTCCGGCCCCGTCGGGAATCCGGTTGATTCCGACATCGATCACGACTGCGCCGGGCCGGATCCAGTCGCCCCGCACCAAGCCCGGCACACCGGCCGCGACCACGAGGATATCGGCGGTGCGCGTGATCTCAGGCAGGCTGCGGGTGTGAATGTGGGTAACGGTGACGGTGCATTCGCGCTCAAGCAACAGCATTGCGACGGGCTTGCCGACGATGTTTGACTTGCCAATGACGACTGCCTTCTGCCCGCGATAGTCGTCGATCACCGTGTCGAGAAGCCTCATGCAGCCCAACGGTGTGCACGGCACCAGGCCGCCGGTGCCGGTGGAGAGGCGACCGACGTTCACCGGGTGGAAGCCGTCGACATCCTTCATCGGATCAATGGCGTCCAGCACGCGGTCCGAATCGATGTGGCCCGGCAGTGGCAACTGGACGAGGATGCCGTCCACCCGATCGTCGCCGTTCAGCGCGCGGATCAGTTCGAGCAACTCGCCCTGCGTGGCTGTGGCGGGCAGGCGATATTCGAACGAGGCGAGGCCGGCAGCCTTGGTCTGGCGGATCTTGGAGCGGACGTAGATGTGACTGGCCGGATCCTCGCCGACCAGGACCACGGCGAGCCCTGGAACGATGCCGCGACCGGCCAGCCGGACCGCTTCCTCGGCGACGCATTGGCGCACCCCAGCCGCGATCCTGGTCCCATCGATCAGCGCCGCCACCGCTTTAGTCCCTGAAAACGACGGTCTTGTGGCCATTGGCGATCACGCGGCCGTCGAGGTGGAAGGCGACCGCGCGGGCGAGCACGCGCCGCTCGATGTCGCGGCCCTTGCGGACGAGATCCTCAGGCGAGTCGTGGTGACTGATCCGTTCGACGTCCTGCTCGATGATCGGGCCTTCGTCGAGATCGCCGGTTACATAGTGGGCGGTCGCGCCGATCAGCTTCACGCCGCGCGCATGGGCCTGATGATAAGGCTTGGCCCCCTTGAAGCCGGGCAGGAAGCTGTGGTGGATGTTGATGCACCGGTCCGAAAGGAAGGCGGCCAGATCGTCCGACAAAATCTGCATGTAGCGGGCAAGCACCACCAGCTCGGCGCCTGTCGCGTCGACCAGCGCCTTGATCTGGGCTTCCTGCTGCGGTTTCGTGTCCTTGGTGATCGGCAGGTGGTGGAACGGGATCGCGCCGAAATCGGTGCCCGCATAGGTGTCGCGCGGATGGTTGGAGACGATGCCGACTACCTCCATGCTCAGCTCTCCGATCCGGTTGCGGTAGAGCAGATCGACCAGGCAGTGGTCAAACTTCGAAGCGAGGATCAGCACCTTGCGCTGCTCGCCGCGCTCACGAAAGGACCAGTCAAGCGCCAGGCCGGAGGCGAGGGCGCCGAAACCCTCGCGGAAGGCGTCCGCCGCGCCTGAAGATGGCAAGGTCGCGACGATCCGCATGAAGAAGCGGCCGGTCTCGACGTCGTCAAACTGGTGGGCCTCCTTGATGTCGGCGCCGTGGTGGAACAGCGCGGCGGTGACGCGCGAGACGATGCCGGGCTGGTTCGGGCAGGATAGCGTGAGCAGATAGGCGACGGTCATCGGGATCCTCGTCGGGTATGTGGAGTGATGGATCAGAGCGCCGCGACGCTGAGATCGAGCCAATGGCGGAAGCTCCCCGCATAGCTGCGGAACGTCGCGACGTCGTAGGTAGGCTGGTCGTCGACCTGCCACAGGATCACGCCGATATGCGCGATGATCGTGGTCGCGGCCGACCCGGGTTCGAACGCCACGGGATCAACGTCGATCGCGACGCCGCGGCGCATCAGGGTGCGCGCATCCGGGCCGGACAAACGCAACACGGAATAGCCGCTTGACTGGTCTGAGACGGAGGCAAGGCCGGCAAGTCTTTCCGCCAGAGCGTCTGCGTAATCGGGGGCCGCACCCTCTTCGATTACCAGCCACGTACCGGGGCCTGTGCCGATGACCGCTCGCGCGCCGTCGAACGCGGCGCGCGGGCTGGCGGGCATCGGAGCGCCGACCAGCGCGCTGATGGCGGCCGGGTCCGCGCCCTTTCGCGCCATAACGCTCGCGATGCCGAGCCCCTCTCTCGATTGGATTGTCAGCCGCTCAGCCACGGACGCGCACCCCTTCCGGATCTAGGAAGACGGGATCGCATATCTCCGCCTCGACATCCGCTCCGCGCACCGGGTCATGCACCGCGATATGCTCACCGTGACGGTTCGCACCGTCGACCAGAAGCGCCAGAGCGATAGAATGGCCCAGCGTCGGGGACCAGCAGGCCGATGTGACATGGCCCTCGTCGTGCGCCGCGGTGCGCGGGGCATCGACGCCGAGCAGGTGCGCACCAGCCCGTATCTTGTGCGCAGGGTCGACCGGCCGCAGGCCGACCAGCGCCGGCCGCATCGGATCGGCGATGCCCGGTCGCGCTGCCATAATGCGTCCTATAAAGTCTTTTTTCTTCGACATCATGCGGCCCATGCCGAGATCGGCGGCGGTAGTCATGCCGTTCAACTCATTGCCGGCGGCGTGGCCCTTCTCGATCCGCATCACGCCCAGCGCCTCGGTGCCATAGGCCACGACATCGAAGCCGCGTCCCGCCTCGATCAGATGGCGGATCAGGGCATCGCCATGGTTGGCGGACACGCTCACTTCATAGGCCAGCTCGCCAGAGAAGGAGAGGCGGTAGATGCGCGCGGATACGCCGTTCCAGCGAAATTTTGCCGCCGCCATGAAGGGGAAGGCTTCGTTGGAGAGGTCGATGTCCGGAAATGCCTGCTGGAGCAGCGAGCGGGAGCGGGGACCGGCCACCGCATAAGTCGCCCACTGCTCGGTGACGGAGGTGGCCTGCACATCGAGCTCCGGCCAGAGAACGTGGCGTGCGTAGTCGATATGCTGCATCACCCGCGCGGCATTCACCGTCGTCGTAGTGACGAAGAAGCTGTCCTCGGCGAAGCGGGTAGTGGTGCCGTCGTCCATCACCATCCCGTCCTCGCGCAGCATCACGCCGTAGCGCGCCTTGCCGATGGGCAGCGTCGAGAACATGTTGATGTAGAGCCGGTCGAGTAGCGCCGCGGCATCCGGCCCGTGAACGTCGATCTTGCCGAGCGTCGAGACGTCGCAAATCCCGACGCCGTTCCGCGTCATCGTGACTTCGCGATTGACCGTCTCCAGCCAGTCATTCTCGCCGGCGCGGGCGAACCATTGGGCACGCTTCCACTGGCCGGCATCCACGAAGGTAGCACCCTGCGCCGCGGCCCAGTCATGACTGGCAGTGCGACGTTCGGGGCGGAAATGCTCCTCGCGATGATGGCCGGCGAGCACGCCGATCGCGACCGGCTGATAGGGCGCGCGCGACAGGATCGTGCCCGCCTCGGCGATCGACTTGCCCGTCGCGGCAGCGAGCAAAGCGTGGCCGTTCATCTGGCTGGTCTTGCCCTGGTCGGTCGCCATGCCGAGCGTCGTGTAGCGCTTGAGATGCTCGATCGAGACGAAGCCCTCGCGCGCAGAAAGCTGAACGTCCTTATCGGTGACGTCGTGCTGGAAATCCACGAATGCCTTTCCGCGACCCGGCACATGCCAGAGCGGACGGACGCCGGCCAGCTCGTCGGTGGCGTTGAAGCGAGGGGCGGTTATGGATTTGCCGAGCGCGTCGGCCGCGGTAACCGCCTGCGTTGTGGCATCAGTCAGCGCTTCGGAGAGAATGAAGTGGCCTGCCGCCGCTCCGGCCGGCGCGAGGCCGGGCGGGGTCTGATCCAGCAGGAAACTCTGCGCCGCCTCGGACCAGACCGGGCGCGCTCCCATGTTGCTGCCAAGGCCAATGGCGGGATTCCATCCGCCTGCCATGGCCAGGAGGTCACAGGCGATCGTCCGGCTGCTGCCATTAGCAAGGCGGACGTCCACCTTGCGCACTGGCGCGCCGATCGCGTCGCTCACCTGCGCACCAAGCAGTATCTCGGTGCCCGCCTTGCGTAGTGCCTCGGGGTCGATTGGGGCGGTTTCGCGCGGATCGACCACCGCAGCGACCTCCATACCCGCGGCGATCAGGTCGAGCGCTGTCTGCCAGCCGCTGTCGCTGGCGGCGAACACCACCGCGCGCTTGCCCGGCAACGCGGCGAAGCGGTTAACGTAAGTGGACGTTGCCGATGCAGTCATCACGCCGGGGCGATCGTTGCCGCCGAACACCAGCGGCCGCTCGATCGCGCCAGTGGCGAGGATCGCCCGTCTCGCAACAATCTTCCACAAGCGCTGGCGCGGCTGGCCTGCGGGCGTCACGCGAAGATGGTCCGACACGCGCTCGACGGCGGCATATTCGCGGCCGTCATAGACGCCGAAGACGGCAGTGCGGGTCAGCACGCGGACGTTGGGCAGCGTCGCCAGCTCGGCCGCGGCATTCTCGGCCCATATTGCGCCTGGTACGCCGTCGATCTCGTGGCGCTGAGCGAGCAGGCGTCCGCCAAGCCGGATGTCCTCGTCAGCGAGTATCACCCGAAGGCCTGCGCGCCCGGCGGTCAGCGCTGAGGCGAGGCCGGCGGGGCCGCCGCCGATCACCAGCAGGTCGCAGAAGCCATGCTCCCGATCGTAACTGTCCGGATCGGGCAGCGTCGAAAGCTCGCCGAGGCCGGCAGCGCGGCGGATCAGCGGCTCGTACAGCTTCTCCCACAAGCCCGCCGGCCACATAAACGTTTTATAGTAAAAGCCAGCGACGAAGATCGGCGCGAACAGCTGGTTCACCGCCATCATGTCGAAGCGCAGGCTCGGCCACCGGTTTTGGCTGTTCGCGTCCAGGCCGTCGAACAGCGAGACCATCGTGGCGCGCGTGTTCGGCTCGGCATAAGCGCCGGTACGGAGCGTGACGAGCGCGTTCGGCTCCTCGCTACCGGCCGTCAGGATGCCGCGCGGCCGATGATATTTGAACGAACGTCCGACCAACTTCACGTCGTTGGCCACCAGCGCCGAAGCTAAGGTGTCGCCCTCGAAGCCGGCATAGGGCCTGCCATCGAAAGTGAAGGATAGCGGCTTCGATCGATCAACCAAGCCGCCGGAAGGAAGACGGCTCATCGGCCCACCTCCGCCGCCAGCACCGCGCCGTAGATGGTGTGGTTGCGGGTGTCGCGGGACACCTCGATCCAGGTGCGGCACCCTTGGGCATGGTACCAGTGCTCGCGTATCGGACCGGCTGGATTGTCGCGCGTGTAGACATAGTCGAAGAAGCTCTCTTCGCCATCCGGGCGCTGCGGGCTTGCGTCACCGCGGTAGACGAACTCCTGAGAGTCCCGGTCGCCGCAATAGGGGCAGGGGATGCGCATAGTCGCGACCTCAGTGAAGGTTGGGTTGGGCGCCGACGCCCTTTTCGTCGATGAGATGTCCGGTGCGGAAGCGGTCGAGCCTGAAGGCGGTCGCCGTCTCGTGCGGACTGTCGGTGGCAAGCAGGTGGGCGAAGCACCAGCCCGAGGCCGGCGTCGCCTTGAACCCGCCATAGCACCAGCCGGCGTTGAGATAGAAGCCGGGGACGGGCGTCGCGTCGATGATCGGGGAGCCGTCCATCGACATGTCCATGATGCCGCCCCAGCTGCGCAGCAGGCGCGCGCGGCCGATCATCGGCATGATCGCCATGCCGCCCTCGCACACGTCCTCGACCACCGGCATGTTTCCGCGCTGCGCGTAGCTGTTGTAGCCGTCGAGATCGCCGCCGAAGACCAGGCCGCCCTTGTCCGACTGGCTGATGTAGAAATGGCCCGCGCCGAAGGTGATAACGCCGGGTATCACCGGCTTGAGCGCCTCGCTGACAAACGCTTGAAGAACATGGCTTTCGATGGGGAGTCGAAGGCCCGCCATCGCGGCGACGCGCGAGGTGCTGCCGGCGACGGCTACGCCCACCTTTCCGGCGCCGATCGCGCCGCGTGTTGTCTCGACCCCGGTAACGGCGCCGGAGGCGTCACGGATGAACCCCGTTACCTCGCAGTTCTGGATGATGTCGACGCCGAGTTCAGAGGCGGCGCGCGCATAGCCCCATACGACCGCATCGTGCCGCGCGGTTCCGCCGCGGGCCTGATACAGGCCGCCCTGAATAGGGAAGCGGGCGCTGTCGAAGGCGAGGAATGGCGCGAGACGCCTTACTCCGTCCTGTCCAAGCAGCTCCGCGTCGACTCCGTGCAGACGCATCGCGTTGCCGCGCCGGGCGAACGCGTCGCGCTGGCCATCCGAGTGGTAGAGATTCAGAACACCGCGCTGGCTGACCATCGCGTTGTAATTCAGCTCCTGCTCCAGGCCCTCCCAGAGCTTCATCGACCATTCGTAGAAGGGCTCGTTGCCCGGCAGGCCGTAGTTTGAGCGGATGATTGTGGTATTGCGCCCGGCGTTCCCGCCGCCAATCCATCCCTTCTCGATCACTGCAATGCGGGTGATGCCGTGCGTTTTGGCGAGGTAGTAGGCGGTGGCCAGCCCGTGCCCGCCGCCGCCTACGATGACGACGTCATAGCCCGACCGAGGCGAGGCATTCCGCCAAGTGGGCTTCCATCCGCGATGTCCGTTAAGTGACTTCGCGGCCAGGCCGAAGATCGAAAAGCGCGACATCCTGCGAACCTCGATTGGCATTTACCTCTCGTCCTCTAGCCGATAATCGGGGACCGCACTTGAGCAGGAGCGACGCTTCCATGTCGCAGGACGACTCTCACTCGCAAACGACGCGGTCTTTGGGACTGCTGATGGTCGATGGTTTCGCGCTGATGTCGTATGCGTCGGTGATCGAACCCTACCGGGCAGCGAACGTGCTGGCTGGACGCGAGCTGTATCGCTGGACACACGTCTCGACGGGCGGGCCGACCGCTACCGCGTCTAATGGCGCCAGCATTCTCGCGGAGACGACCGTTGGTGAACTTCTCGAGTGCGACGTCCTATTCGTATTCGCCGGTGGCGATCCCACGCTGTTCGACGACAAGCGAACGATGGCTTGGCTACGTCAGATCGCGCGCACGAAGGCGGTCCTGGTCGGCGTCTCCGGTGGGCCGTTCCTGCTCGCGCGAGCTGGTCTCCTGGACGGATACCGGGCGACAATACACTGGGAGCACCGCTCCGCTCTCCAGGAAGCATTCCCGATGGTCTCTGTCGAGCCCGGCCTCTACGTTGTCGATCGACGCAGGGTCACGTGCGCAGGCGGAACGGCGGGGCTCGATCTTGCCATAGAGCTGATCGAACGGGATCATGGCCACGATCTATCGGTACGCGTAAGCGATTGGTTCATCCGCACCGAGGCGCGGGCGCCGACCGGATCTCAGCGCGTCAGCCTCCGCGAGCGGTATCAGCTGAGCAACGACCGTCTCCTCCGGACGCTGGCGCGCATGGAAGCGTCGGTCGAGGATCCGATTTCCCGGCGCGAGCTGGCGGAGGCGGCGGGCGTGTCAGTGCGGCAACTTGAGCGGATCTTCTCGAACCATCTACACGAGACCATCGAGCAGGCGTATCGGCGCATTAGGCTCGAGCAGGCCGATCAACTCCTGCGCACGACCGGGATGACGATATTAGAGGTCGCGATCGCGTGCGGCTTCTCGAGCGCAAGCCAGTTCTCGCGCAGCTTCAGGGCCCACTTCGGGTTATCGCCCTCGGCGCGTCGGGCGCAGCGCCGCGCTTCCGAGCGCGACTAGGCGTCGGTGCTTCGGGAAAATCTCCAGGTTGACTGGCAAGGGATGACTTTTTCCGTGCGCCAGCTTGCCTGCGCCGCCCGCTCGAACACCGGCGCGATCACGCGTCGGGCAGTCAGGTTGTCGTGCTCCCCTGAAACTCTGCCAGTTTGTGCTGGGGCATTTCTCGATCATCAAGCGTCATTGCGCGATATCGCATTGCTCCTCAGCAACACGACGCCAGCCCCTTGATGACAGGACAGCTGTACTGGTCTATGCGCACGCACCGTGTCTCGCATTCTGCGCCTGTTTCTCATGCTGATCGCTTCATCGCTGTTGATGTCGGCGACCGTGCACGCGCGCGAGCTGCCGGGTGTGGCCACGATCGAATGCAGCGGTGCGGTGCACACAGATGGCGACGCTGATCAGTCGCAGGGCGACAGTGATAAGGCGATGCCTCATCATCACGGCACCTGCCACAGCTCGGCGATGCAGATACCCTCGAACGACGAGGTGCGGCCCTCACTTGACGGTGCCCGTATGGGTCCGCTGGCGGGTGCTGATACGGTACTTGCCTCCAGCACGGTTTCGCCAGGACTGAGGCCGCCGAACGCCTGACGAACACCGCTGGCCGGATTCCGGCCTGATGCTGTTTGTCAGGATGATTCATCATGAAAATGTTGCTTGCGGCCCTGCTGGCCGCGGCGTCGTGCGCCACGGTCGCGCACGCGCAAACGGTGATGCCGGTGCCGGGTGCGTCGGTAGGTCCAATCTACACGCTCGAAGATGCCGTGGTTGCGTCGGGCGGCTCGGCACCGGCGTCCGAGGCCGCGACGGCGGCGATCGACGCGGCACGCCAGGGCCGCACGATTGCGGGGCTTCGCCCCAACCCACAGGTGCAGGGGCAGATCGAGAATATCGCCGGCACGGGGCCGTATAGCGGCCTCAGAAGCGCGGAGACGACGATCGGGGTCGCGATCCCGATCGAGCTGGGCGGCAAGCGCAGCGCGCGCGTCGCGGTAGCCAACGCACAGCTTAGCCGCGCCGAACTTCAGGCGGCGATCGTCGCGGCCGATGTGCGGTTGCAGGTGACGCAACTCTATGTCGAGGCGATCGCGGCCGAACGACGCCTCATCACCGCACGCGATCAGGTGCGGATCGCGAGCGAAGCCCTGCGAGCCGCATCGGTGCGGGTCCAGGCTGGTCGGGCGTCGCCGCTCGAAGAGCAGCGCGCCAATGTCGCCAAAGTCAACGCGGATGCCAATGCCGAGCGATCGTCGCGGCTCGCGACAACGGCACGCGCGAACCTGTCGCGCCGGATCGGGCGTCCGATCGACGGCCGTCTCGATTTGGGGCTGCTGGATCGCATGCGTCAGGTGGCGATCGGCCCCGTAGCGCCGGTGCGCGCGATCGGCACGCTGGCGCTGGCGGCGGCCGATGCGGATCTGGCGATTGCCGATGCAGGCGTCCGGCTTGCGCGCGCCAATCGCGTGCCGGACCTCAACGTCGGGCCGGCGCTGCGCCGATTGGAAGCGACCAACGACGTCGCGGCGGTGTTCGCCGTGTCGATCCCCATCCCGATCTTCAACAACGGGCGTGCGGCGGTCGCACAGGCGCGCGCGCAGCGGACGCAGGCCGAGGCGCTGCGTCGCGTGACCGCGCTCGATGTCGAGCAGGCGATCAGCGAGGCCGAGACGGAAGCCGCGAACGCGGCGATCACCGCGCGGACCGCTGCCGGTCCTGCGCTGGCGGCGGCACAGGAAGCCGCACGCATCGCGCGGATCGGCTACCGCGAAGGCAAGTTCGGGCAGCTAGATTTGCTCGACGCCGAGCGCACGCTCGCAGAGACCCGGCTCGCGGCGATCGACGCGCTCGCCAACTACCAGAATGCACAAGCACGGCTCGGACGGCTGACTGCCCCGGTGCCGACACCCACGACGGGGGGAAATCGCTGATGAAGAAGATCCATGTCGCGCGCGCGGCGTCGCTCGCGCTCCTGCTGGCCGCTTGTGGTGGCGGCGCCGATGCCGGTAACGAAGCCGCGCCTACGAACGAAGCTGCCGGTGCTCAAGGCGAGACACATGCCGATGACGGTGCGGTGACGCTCACCGCCGAACAGATTGCCGCGGCTGGCATCCAGCTCGGCCGTCCGATCGTTGGCGGCGCGGGCACGATCGCGCTGCCGGCGACGATCGAGGGCGATCCTCAGGCGACGCAGGTCGTCTCCGCCGCCATCGGGGGCCGCGTGGTCGCGCTCACCCACAACCTCGGCCAATCGGTCGGGCGGGGGCAGACGATCGCGATCATCGAGAGCCGCGAAGCAGCGCAACTCAAGGGCGATGTCGAGGCCGCGCGTGTGCGCCTCCAGCTCGCCAATTCCAATTTCGCACGCGAGCAGCGGCTGTTTTCGCAGCGCGTCTCGCCCGAGCAGGATCTGATCGCCGCGCGGACGGCCGCGACGGAAGCGCGCATCGCGCTGACGCAGGCACGGAGCCAGGTGTCGGCGGCGGGTGTGAGCGGGGGCGGCCTAAACCGCCTTGGCATCGTCGCGCCGATCCGCGGACAGGTGATCGCGCGACCGGTGACGCTGGGGCAGACCGTGACAGCCGATGCCGAACTCTACCGCATCGCAAATCTCGATCAGGTCTCGTTGTCGCTGAATCTCCAGCCTGCCGATGCAAGCCGGGTCCGACCCGGCAATGTCGTGATGGTTTCGGCGGCGGGTCGGCAGGCGTCGGCGCGCATCACCTTCGTGTCTCCCGCGCTCAACTCTCAGACGCGGCTCGTGCCGGTCATCGCGACGCTCGACAATCGCGGGGGAACGTGGCGTGTCGGCGAGCCCGTCACGGCTGCGGTGCAGTTGACCGGCAGCGGCGGATCCTCCTCGATCCGCGTCCCCTCCACGGCGATCCAGACCAACGAGGGCAAGTCGGTCGTGTTCGTGCGGACGCCCAAGGGTTTCCAGGCGACCCCGATCGTCCCCGGCGACGCCTCCGGCGATACCGTGATCGTGCGTTCGGGCCTCACCGGCAACGAACAGATCGCAACCACTGGCAGCTTCACGCTCAAGGCCGAACTCGGCAAGGGCGAAGCGACGCACGAGGACTAAGCCATGATCGCCCGCATCGTAACATGGGCGGTCGAGAAGCGCTGGCTCGTCCTGCTCCTCACCGCCATCGCCGCCGTCCTCGGCGCCTATTCGCTCTACCGGCTCCCGATCGACGCGGTGCCGGACATCACCAACAATCAGGTCCAGATCAACGTCCGCGCTCCTGCGCTCTCGCCGGAGCTGGTCGAGAAGCAGGTCAGCTTCCCGATCGAGACCGCGCTCGCCGGCGTTCCGGGGCTCGAATATACCCGGTCGCTCAGCCGCAACGGCTTCGCGCAGGTGACGGCGGTCTTCTCGGACTCGACGGACATCTTCTTCGCCCGCCAGCAGGTCGGCGAGCGGCTCCAGGGCGTGCAGGAGAACCTGCCCGATGGCGTGAACCCCGAAATGGGGCCGATCGCAACCGGGCTGGGCGAAGTGTATATGTACACCGTCCATCTCACGCATCGCGCTGACGACAAGCACAAGCCCGGCGAGCCGGGCCAGCAGCCCGATGGCAGCTACATCACGCCGGAGGGCGAACGGCTGACAAGCGAGGAGGACAAGGCGACTTATCTGCGCACTGCGCAGGATTGGATCGTCGCACCGCTGCTCAAGAACACGCCTGGGCTTGCCGGCATCGACTCGATCGGCGGCTATGTGAAACAGTTCCTGGTCGTTCCCGATGTCCAGAAGCTCGCCTCGCTCGGCATCACGCTGACGGATCTCGGTACGGCGCTGGAACGTAACAACACCAGTGTCGGCGGTGGGTTCGTCAACCGCAATGGCGAGGGCCTGGCGGTTCGTTCGGACGCGCTGATCCGCAATGCGGCCGAGCTTGGGCGCACTGTGGTCGCAACCCGTGAGGGCGTGCCGATCACGCTCGATCAGGTCGCGAGGGTCCAGACGGGTCAGGCGATCCGGATGGGCTCGGCCTCGGAGAACGGCACCGAAGTCGTGGTCGGCACCGCGATCATGCGCATCGGGGAGAACAGCCGCACCGTCGCGACCGCGGTCGCGGAACGGCTGAATGAGATCAACGCCTCGCTGCCGCCCGACGTGACCATCCAACCGGTGCTGAACCGCACCGAGCTGGTCAACTCGACGATCAAGACGGTGGCGAAGAACCTCAGTGAGGGCGCGCTGCTCGTCATCGTCGTGCTGTTCCTGCTGCTCGGCAACTTTCGCGCAGCACTGATCGCCGCGCTGGTCATCCCCATTACCATGATGCTGACCGGGTTCGGGATGCTGCGGGCCGGGGTGTCGGCGAACCTGATGAGCCTCGGCGCGCTCGACTTCGGCCTGATCGTGGACGGTGCAGTCATCATCGTCGAAAATGCGCTCCGGCGCATTGCCGAGTTCCAGCATAAAGAAGGTCGGCTGCTGACGGTAAAGGAACGGCTGCAAACGGTTGCATCGGCCGCACGCGAGATGATTCGTCCTTCGGTCTATGGGCAGGCGATCATCATCCTCGTCTATGTGCCGCTGCTCACGCTAACGGGCGTGGAAGGCAAGACGTTCGTGCCGATGGCGCTCACCGTCATCATCGCGCTCGCCTTTGCGTTCGTGCTGTCGCTCACCTTCGTGCCGGCGATGATCGCCATCTGGCTCTCGAAGAAGGTTGAGGAGAAGGACGGCCGCATCATCACCTGGCTGAAGAACCGCTACGAACCCAGCCTCGACAAGGCGATGGCACGCCCGACGATCACGATCGGTGCGGGTGTTGCGAGCCTCGGAGTGGCGGCGCTTGCCTTCACGACGCTCGGTTCGGTGTTCCTGCCGCAGCTCGATGAGGGCGACTTGCTCATCCAGGCGCTGCGCATCCCCGCCACCTCGGTCCAGCAGAGCCAAGCGATGCAGGTGCCGATCGAGCGGATGATGTCGAAACAGCCGGAGGTGCAGTTCGTTTTCTCCAAGACCGGCACGGCCGAGCTGGCCTCGGACCCGATGCCGCCGAATGCCACCGACATGTTCGTCATTCTGAAGCCGCGCCACGCATGGCCAGACCCGAAACTGGCAAAGGAGGAGCTGGTAAGCCGGATCGAAACGGACCTCGCGAAGATCCCGGGCAACGCCTACGAAATCACGCAGCCGATACAGATGCGCTTCAACGAGCTGATCGCCGGCGTGCGCGGCGACATCGCGGTCAAGGTATTCGGCGACGACTTCACGGCGATGAACCGGACGGCGGAGCAAATCGTCGCGATCCTCCGCAAGACCGAGGGCGCAGCGGACGTGAAGGTCGAACAGACGACGGGCCTTCCGATGCTCGACATCCGGGTCAATCGCGACGCGATGGCGCGATTGGGCGTCACCGCGCAGGACGTGCAGGATACCATTACCGCCACGCTCGGCGGCAGAACGTCGGGCATGATCTTCGAGGGCGATCGGCGGTTCCCCGTCGTAATCCGCCTGTCGGAAGCGGAGCGCGCCGATCTGGGCCAGCTGCAACAGGTCCAGGTGCCGGTGGCGGGAGGTGGCTATGTGCCGCTCGCCAGCGTCGCCGACGTCGGCGTGACGGACGGTCCGAACCAGATCAGCCGCGAGAACGGCAAGCGGCGCGTCGTCGTTCAGGCCAATGTTCGCGGTCGGGACGTCGGGTCGGTGGTGGCCGCTGCGCAAGGCGCGATCAGCAGCCAGGTGCGCTTGCCTGCCGGCACCTACCTCGAATGGGGCGGCCAGTTCGAGAACCTGCGATCGGCAAGCGAGCGGCTGCGGCTGGTCATCCCGGCCTGCTTCATCCTGATCCTGTTGCTGCTCTACGGCGCGCTCGGATCGGTGCGCGATGCTGCGATTGTGTTCACCGGCGTGCCGTTCGCGCTGGTCGGCGGCGTGCTGCTGCTGTTCGTGCGAGGCATGGACTTCTCGATCTCGGCGGCGGTGGGCTTCATAGCGCTGTCGGGGATCGCGGTCCTCAACGGCCTCGTCATGGTCAGCTCGATCCAGGACCTGATCCGATCGGGCATGTCGCGCGAGGAAGCCGCGCATGTCGGCGCGATGCAGCGACTGCGCCCCGTCGTGATGACGGCGCTGGTCGCGAGCCTGGGCTTCGTGCCGATGGCGTTCGCCAGCGGCGCGGGTGCGGAAGTCCAGAAGCCGTTGGCAACCGTCGTCATCGGCGGCCTCATCTCGGCGACGCTGTTGACCTTGTTCGTATTGCCGACGCTCTATGCCCGGTTCGGGGAGAGGCGGATCGAGGTGGCCGATCATCAAGACGAAGAACTGGAGGTGCAGCATGGCGCATGACCGCGGGGCGGCGGGGGATAGTCACGATCATACGGCAGGCGCCAATGCGAAGATGCTCGGGTGGGCGCTCGCCCTGACGTCGATCTATCTGGTCGCGGAAGTCGTGGGCGGGATCGTCTTCAACAGTCTGGCGCTGCTCTCGGACGCGGCACATATGCTGACCGACGTCGCGGCGCTGGTGATCGGGCTTCTCGCGATAAAGCTCGGTCAGAAGGCCGCTGACGACAAGCGGACCTTCGGCTACCGCCGCTATGAGATACTGGCGGCTGCCCTCAATGCCGTGCTGCTGTTCTTCATCGCCATCTACGTGTTCGTGGAAGCGGTCAAGCGGTTCAGCGAGCCGCAGGAGGTCCAGTCGTGGGGGATGCTGATCGTCGCCGCGATCGGCCTCGTCGTGAACCTCATCTCGATGCGGCTGCTGACGGCGGCGAAGGAGGGCAGCCTTAATGTCAAGGGCGCCTATCTGGAGGTATGGGCCGACATGATCGGCTCGGTGGGCGTGATCATCGGCGCGCTGACGATCAGGTTCACGGGCTGGACCTATCTCGATCCGATTGTGGCGGTCGCGATCGGACTATGGGTGCTCCCGCGCACGTGGATCTTGCTGCGCGACACGACTAACATCCTGCTCGAGGGCGTGCCGGGCGGACTGAAGCTCGGCGAGGTGCGCGCGGCGGTCGCCGGCCTGCCAGGCGTCGCCGGGCTCCACGACCTGCACGTTTGGTCGATGAGCAACGACGACGTGAACGCCACGCTCCACGTTACTCTTGCGGCAGGGGCGGACTCCGACGCCGTTCGGCGGTCGGTCGGCGATCTCCTCGCGACGCGATTCGATATTGAGCATAGCACGGTGCAGGTCGAAGCTGCGGGAGGCGCGTGCCAAGATCGATCGCCGGAGGCCGGGCCGTTTCGATGAGACGGCAGGCCTATTTCGCCTGCGGGCGCGGTGATGACGCAAGCCGGCGAGACTGCATCCACGAGATGAGCTGGTCGAACCAGTGGTCGCTTGTGATGCCCTGGCGGCGCAGGTCGAACCCATGCCCGCCGCGCTCATACAGGTGCAGCTCCGCCGCTGCCCCCGCCTTCCGCCATGCCTGGTAGAGCAGCACCGGATCGTTAGGCTGATACTCGTCGTCGGCCGCTCCGGCGATGAATGCAGGGGGCGCTTCAGCAGGCACCGGCGTGCGCAGGCCACCATAGATCAGGCCGACGAAGTCCGGGCGCGAGGCTGCATCGCCGATCGCCAGATCAGCCGCGAGATAGGCCCCGGCCGAGAAGCCGATGATGCCGATGCGATGGGGGTCGATGCCCCATTCGGAAGCCCGTTGCCGGACGATCGTCATCGCCCGCACGCCGTCCTCGACCGCGTGCGGCTCACCGGCAAAGCGCGGCATTTCGACCGGCTCGCCGGTCCTCGCCCGCGACATGACGACGCCCATCTCCTTCATGTGGACGTCGGGCATCCGCATCGGCCCGTCGCCGCTGCGGATCGTGCGGTATTTCAGCACGAATGCGGTGATGCCGCGTGCCGCCAGCGCCCGCGCGACCTCAGTCCCGCCGAACGTGTAGCCCAGCGCCACGAAGCCGCCTCCCGGCGCGACGATCACGGCGGTGCCGTTCGCGCGACCGGGTGCGGGTTGATACAGCTCCAGCGTCGGCTCGCTTACGTCGTAGATCATCGTCTCGCCGTTCGGCAGCCGATCCCGCTTCTCGGGTACGCCGAGCGAGGACACGTTGCCTTTCGGGTACAGCGGGATGACCGCCCCGCGGGCCACCAGCGACTGTGCGCTGGCGGTCGTCGCCGAAGATACGGCCGTCATGGTCAGGCTTGCGAGGGCGATCGAGCACCATACGAGGCGCGCCACGCTCATATCCGCACCTTGAGCGTCACATAGGCCGAACGGGGCTGGTTGGGCGCGACGACCGGATAGCCGAGGTAGGAATAGGGATCGAAAGCTCGCCGGTTGCCGAGGTTGACCACGGACGCGCCCAGCGTGAACCGGCCGATGTCGTAGGACGCCTGAGCGTCGATCGCGGCATAGCCGGGCACTGCGATCGTATTGGGCAGCGTCAGCTCGCGCGAGGTGAAGGCGCTGATGCCTGCGCCGACCGCGAAGCCCTTGGCCGGGCCGCGCAGTACTCGGTAGCGCGCCGCGATACGCCCGCTGCTCTTGGGCACACGGTAGAGCCTATCGCCTGGAGCAACACCATCGTCGCGGGTTTCGGTGTAGGCGTAGTTGGCAAGGAGCGAGAAGGCGGGCGTCGGCTCCCACACCATGTCCACCTCGACGCCGCGCGCGCGTTGCCGCCCGCTCTGAACGTAGAAGCCGACATTGGCCGGATCGCCGGTGACGACGTTGTCGTGGGTCTGCCGGAACACGGCGACCGTGCCGGACAGGCCGGTGCCGGCCAGTGCCAGTTTCACGCCGCCCTCGATGTTGCTCGACGTCTCCGGCACGGGCGCCTTCGTACCGATGAAGCCGAACGGCGCGCGGAACGCCGTCGCATAACCCGCGAACAGCGCGACACCCTTCACCACGTCTAGCGTGGCGCCGATCCGGGGCGAGAGGTGTGTGTAGGTCTTGTCGTTGGCGACGCCAATGTTGCTGTTCTCGACAAATTTGAGCGACGTCAGGCGCAAGCCCCCGGTCAGGTGGAGCGGGCCGTAGGTGGCCTGGTCCTGGATGTAACCGGCGAAAGTCGTGAAGCGATCGTCCGTGTAGGAGTTGACCGGAAGCTGCGGGGTGTAGCTCAGATCATAGCTGGGATTCGACAGGTCGATCGTGCCCGACGGGCTGTCGCTGACGAACAGACCCATCGCGCTGTAGAAGCTGGTCCAGTCATAATTGGCCCCGAGGAGCAGCTTGTGCGTGCCGCCAAGTAGATCAGCGTCGTAAGTCAGGTTGGCATCGACGGTCGCCTCTTTCGTGCGGTTTCGCATCGTGATCGGGAAAACGTCGTAGAGCGGCGCGACCGTTCCGGTCGGTAACAGGCCCGGATAGACGAAGCTCCCCTGTTCATTGATCTTGCTCGAATAGTAGCGGCCGCTCACCGTCAGCTTCAGGCGATCCGAGAAGGCGTGGCGCAGCGTCGCCTGCCCCATGCGGATGTCGTTCGTCGTCAGCGGCTGATCGATCGGCGAGCCGGGGAAGGCGTCGCGCCGGATCGTGCCGGCCAGCGCCGCATCGGCGGGCAGACCGGAATATTCGAGATTGCTGCGCCGGCTGAACTGCCCCTGGAGCAGCAGATCGGTCGCCGGGTCGATCTGAAACGACAGGCTGGGCTGCACCGACCAGCGGTTGCCATGCACCTTGTCGATCCAGCTATCATTGCGCTGATATTCGCCCGTGACCCGTGCCGCGATCCCCTCGGCCAGCGGCACATTGATGTCGCCATAGGGGTTCCAGGTCGAGAAGCTGCCGGCGCGCAGCGCCAGATAGCCACCCGGCCTGTCGTTCGGCCGGACGCTTTCGAGGTTGATGACCCCGCCCAGCGGTGTGCCGATGCCGCCTCCATAGAGCGTCGCGGTCGGACCTTTCAGAACGTCGACCCGCTCGATGCCGACGAGGCTGTTGGGATCATAGGCCTGCTGGTTGCCGCCAAAGACCGACAGCCCGTCGAGGTACACCTCGGCCGGGAAGCCGCGGACGATCGGCGGGATGAACAGCACCTCGTCGGATCGCGTCGGCGTGACGCCCGAGACGTTGACCAAGGCGTCGCCCAGCGTGCGGCGATCCTGTTCCTGGATCAACGTGCGGGTCAGCACCTGTACCGACTGCGGCACCTGGATCAGCGGCGTGTCGGTGCGCGTCGCGGCGCTCGTCTCCGGAGCGGAATAGCCGTCACGTGCGCCCGTGACGATGACGTCGCCGGTCCAGCTCTGCGCCGTCGCGACATCTGAAGTTGTGGAAGAAGAGTTCTGCATCTGTGCGGCAGCCGGCATCGCCAGCAACAGGCAGGGCGCAGCGGCACCCGCCAGAAGGTGTATTCGGATCATCGGTATTACCCCTGACCGGCCCGACGCCGAAGGCATGGGCCGCAAATGATGGTCACGCTGAATGAAGCAGCGCTGGATGACGGATTAGAGGTAGGCCGGTGGTCCTCGTAACGGGGGGCGCAGATAGGGCGATTGCGACGGCGCGGGCAGGATGCGCGAGACCAGGCCCAGCGCCAGGATGAAGACGATCAGGGCGGCAAGCTGGATCGGATCGATCGCGTCCGTCATGGCGGCAGACAGGCCCGCGAAGGCGCAGGGGAGCTCGGCTTTGCCGTGATCGTTCGACTTGCCGTGATCGGGCATGTCGCCGTGCATTCCCGGCATGTCCATCATCATCGTCGTCGCGGGACCGAAGCCCGAACAGATGGTGATGGCGACATGCCCGGACGCATTGTCGATCATGTAGCCGGTGGGCACCAGCAGCTTCAGCAACAGCGCCGCCGCGCAGATCAGGACAGCGAGATGGCGTTGCGCGAGGAGATGCCGAACGGCGTGCACGAGGAGCGCTTATCCGCATCGGCCCGTTATGTCACCGGGGCATTCTGTCCCGCAACGCCGTCTTTCCGTCCTTCCTCCGCCCGGAGGCGAGGAGGCGCTCGTAGCAGAGCTTCGGCTCGGCGTTCACAGGCGTCATGCGCCCGTGGAACTCGGCGTCAGGTGAGCCGCTGCCGTACCTCGTCAACCTTGAGCATAGCCGCACGGGCGGCGTCACTGCGCCCAACGATCGCGGGGAGAGCCGCCGGCGCGCGATCCATTCCTGTCGCGGTCGATTGGAAGACCCGGACGCCGGCGCCTGCCGGTATCTCCCGTATCAGGATTGCAGCGCGCCACGCGCAGACGGCGCGACATCGAAGACGAGCAGCGTCGACGTCGCGGTCGCACACAGCCGGCCCTCGCCGTCGTGCAGTTCGGCCTCGGCGAAGGCGACGCGGCGGCCGACCGAGATGGTGCGCCCCGTCGCGCGGACCGTGCCGCTGTCCTCGCTGAGCGCGCGCAGATACGACACTTTCAGTTCCAGCGTCGTATGTCCGCGGTTCGCGCCGAGCGCGCTGTGTGTCGCGATCCCGCAGGCGCTGTCGAGCAGGGTCGCGGCATAGCCGCCGTGGACCGATCCCAGCGGGTTGTAGACGCTGCGATCGGGCTTGCCCTCGAACACCACGCGCCCGCGCTCGACCTCGGCAAGCTCGAAGCCGAGCGTATCGCCGATCGGCGCCTTGAGTCCGCCGGCCAGCATCGCCTGCAATTGCGCGAGCCCGTCCGGCCCTTCGTCATGATCAGTCATCGCACTCACCATGGCTCGTGGAAGGGGCGCACCTCGGCGAGGAACGACCAGGCGTCGCGCGGCTGGTGCGCCAGATGGTGGACCTCGTCCGCGATCGATGCGGGCGAGATAAAGAAGTCGTCAGGCCGGTCTGGCTGCATCTCGCGCTGCCACGGCACGTCGATCGCGGCGTCGATGATGAGGTAGGCGACGTGAACGCCCTTCGGCCCCAGGTCGCGCGCCAGCGATTCGGCCAGGATGCGCTGCGCCGCCTTGGTCGGCGCGAAGCCCGCGAACGCCGCCTTGCCACGCTGCGCCGAGGTGTTGCCGGTGACGATGATCGCGCCTTCGCCCGCCGCGACCATGGCCGGGGCGGTCAGCCGGGCGAGGTGGAACAGCGCCATCGTGTTGATCTCGAAATTGCGCTGAAGCGTCTCGGCCGCCACCTTCTCGAACGTGCCGAAGGCGCCGCCGACCGCGTTGTGGACCACGATCTTCGGATTGCCGACCTGATCGATGACACGTGCCAGCGCGGCGGGATCGCCGACGTCGCAGGCGATGCCGATCGAATCCGCGATCTCCGCCTCCAGCGCGGCGAGCCGGTCGGTGTCGCGGGCGAGCATCGCGACCCGATAGCCGCCCGCGCTGAAGCGACGCGCGATCGAGGCGCCGGTGCCGGGGCCGACCCCGGTGACGAGCGCGAGCGGCTTTGCGGTGTCGGTCATGCTGCTTCCTTTTGCCGAGCGAGCGCCTCGCGCACGAAATCGAGCCGATCGTTGCCGAAGAACATCGTGTCGCCGACGAAGATGCTGGGCGATCCGAACACCCCGCGCGCCACCGCCTCGTCGGTATTCGCGTCGAGCCGCGCCACCACGTCCGGCGCGTCGATGCTTGCCGCGATCGTGGCGGTGTCGATCCCGGCGGCGGCAATCGCGGCGACGACGTCGTCGGAACTGGCCAGCGTTTTGCCTTCGCTCCAGATTGCGCGATACAGCGCCAGCGTCACCGCGGCGCGATCCTGCGGCGCAGCGGCGAGGACGGCGCGCGAACAGGCATCGCCATCGTTCGCGCGCATGTCCGACGGGTCGAACGTCAGGCCGTAGCGCTGCGCCCAGCGCGCCAGATCCATTCTCGCGTAGCGGCCCTTGGCGGCGCAGGTGATCGTGGTCGGCACGTTGCCGACCCGCTCCATGACCGCCAGGATCTTCATCGGGTAGAAGTCGATCCCCACGCCCATTGCCGACAATTGGGTGAAGGCGAGGTAGCTGTAAGGGCTGCGAAAATCGTAGAAGAAGTCGACGTGCTTCGTCATGACGTGGCTCCATTCGCGGGGTCTAGAAGGCGACGGACGGTGTCGTCGGCACCAGGGCCAGGACGAAGCCGGGCGCGTCCCGGGGGCACCGCGACGCCGGTATCGGCATCGACCAGCGCCAGCCTGAGCGGTCGCCCGGTGTCGCGATCGACGGTTTCGACAGTCGGCTGGCCGTACCCGGTGGCATCCCAGCGATCGCCCCATTCACGCAAGGCGACGCTGACCTTCCACAGGTCGCGGCCCTTGGGTGTCAGGTGATAGTCGTCGCGCGGTGGCCGATCTTGATAGCGGGCGCGTTCGACGATCCCTCCGGCTTCGAGATGCCTAAGCCGCGCCGCCAGCGTCGCGGCGGGAATGCCTGTGCTGGCCCGAAGATCTTCGTAGCGGCTCAGGCCAAGCGACAGGTCGCGGATCACCAGCAGCCCCCAGCGATCCCCGATCAGTTCGAGCGCGCCCGCGATCGAGCAGCGCATCCCGGCAAAGGATTTGGACCTCATCAGCGTGCTCATTTGTTACTTCAATGATTGAAGTATAGTCGGTGAAGAGCGGACGCAAGTTCATTTTATTGTCGCCCGCGTGATTACAAGGCGCTGCACGACCGGTCGACGCATTGAGGTGTCGCTCGGCGTCCAATAAGGGCGGCTCTGCCGGCGTGCAAAAGGAACCCTCCTGGCCCACCGCCGACACCCGGCCTGGAGCTGGCCGTTCAGTTCCCCGAGGCCGGCAAAGCGCAGACGTGACTGGACGAAGCCGTCCGCGCGCAGCCTGTCCTGATCCAGGCGCCGTCGGTCAGCCGCTCGCAACCAGCGCTTCAGCAAGCAGGGAGCGTCGAACGTCCTGCTCTTCCTGATCGCGCAGTTCCTGGGCGGTCGGCAGCTCTACTTGGACGGCCACGTTCTTGTGATACGGCGTTCGGGCAATCGGATCACAATCGTCGGTGGTGGTCAGCATGTTGAGCCGCGGTCCGATCGTCACCGCGCCGCGGACGGTATCGTAGATCTGGCCGTAGCCGTGCGGTAGCGCGACCTGGCCGATCCGCAGGCGCTCGTCGGTTTCCACGCGCACGACTACCCGTCCCGTAATCGTCGATACCGCCATCCAGTCGCCGGGATTTCCACCGACACGTGCAAGGTCGTGGGGATGCATCTGAAGCGCGCCGTTCGGATCGTTCTTCCGCCAGCGCGGATCGCGGATCACCTGATTGGCGTTGTAGTGGCGACGCTGGCCGCCGATCAGCATGAATGGAAAGGCGGGATCGGGCGCCACCTGGGCGGGATCCAGCCGGTCCACCCATTCCAGCATTTCGGGGATGGCGAGGTGGATCTTGCCATCGGCATGGCGGATCAAGCCAAGCACTTCATCATATTCGTGCTCGGAAAAGACGAAGCCCGAAGGGCTTTCCATGATCTTGGTGAAAATTGCCTCGCCCAGCGCCGCACCTTCGCCGTCGATTCCGGCCCGCTTCACGGCGACCGCGTGCTCCGCAGCGCACTGGTGCGCCGCTGACCAGAACACAGCGCCAGCCTCAAGACCGGCCGGAAGCGTCTGGCCCAGCGTTTCATACAAGATTGCCGCGCCGATCTTTCGATAGGCGGGGTTCTCCCGCATCAGCCCGGCAAGCGCAGCGCCGAATGCCGGACGGTCGTTCGTCGCCACCGCGCGCAGGGCGTCGATCTTGTCCTGTGGCGGCATGACCCCCATCGCGCGCAGCAGGCGGACGTAGATTTCCGGCTCCGGCAGCGTTCCCGGCAGGGGCGCGAAGAGCGGTCTCCGCAGGTGAAAGGTGTTTTCCGGGTAATCGAACGAGAAGAGCGTCGTTTCGCATTTCTCGAACTGGTTGGCGGCAGGCAGCACGTAATCCGCCAGTCGTGCCGTTTCGGTCATCGCGACTTCGATCACCACAAGCATGTCCAGGCTGGACAGGGCTTTCTCGACAAACGCGGTGTTCGACGCGGTGTTCGCGGGATTGCTCGAATCCACCACCATCGTGCGGATGCGATGATCGTGATCGGCCTCGATCAGTGTCGGCAGATCGTTCAGCGGGGATATGCCGCCGATCCGCACCTGACCGGTGGCTTCGTCGATTTCGGCGGGCGGCGAATTGCGCCACATCGGTGCCAGCCAGGAGTGCAGCCCGTTGCACCCGCGCCGCGCGAAATTCCCCGTCACGAGAAACAGCAGCTTCTCGAAATAGGAATTGAGGGTGGAATTGCGCGCCTGCTGCATGCCAACGTCGACACGAACCGACATCGATTCCGCCGCAACAATCATGTCGGCCGCCGCTTCGGCCTGGGCGCGATCGATCTGGGCCGCTTCCAGCCACGCATCGACCGGCACGTCGAGCAGCATCGCCCGGACTTCGTCCCAGCCGGTTGCATGCTCCTGCAGGAAATGCTCATCGGCGCCGCCCCGGCGCACGATCATCGCCAATAGCGCGGCGAGCAGAAATGCGTCGGTGCCGGGGCGCAGCGCGAGATGCAGATCCGCGATATCGGCCACCTCGGTCCGGCGTGGATCGATCACGATCAACTTGCGGGAATCGTCGCGCTTGATGGCGGACATGGCATCCCTCGCGCGGGGGAAGCCGTGCGCCATCCACGGATTGCAGCCCAGCACCACGGTAAGCTCGGCATGGTGGACGTCTTCGGCGGTGTGGCAGGCCTGCGAACCGAAGAGCCGGCCGTTCACCCAGAAGTCACCGGTCTTTTCCTGCGACAGCGCGTTGAAATATGGCCCTTTGCCCATGACGGCACACAGCGCCTGCCCGAACGGTCCACCCAGCACGTTGCCCTGACCGCCGCCGCCGACATAGCCGAAGCCATGCCCGGGATGCGCCGCGCGATGGGCGTTCAGGCGCGCTGCGATCTCCTCGATCGCCACGTCCCATTCTATCTCGTCGAAGCCGCCGGCCTTGTTCTTGCGCAGCGGCTTGGTAAGCCTCAGGCCTCGGGTGTTGTTGTAGAAGGGCAGGCGCGCCGCCTTCTGGCAAATATAGCCCTTGGATTTCGGATTGTCCGCATCGCCACGCACTTTGACGATCTTTCCATCGGCCACCTCGGCTTCGATGCCGCAGTTTATGTAGCACAGGATGCACGCCGATTTCTTCAGCTCAGGCATTTCCCGCTCCTAAGATCATCATGCTGCCCGATAACCCGGGATCGTCGTTTGACTTGGTCAATCATCGCCGAAGCCACGATAAACAGTGGCAATCAACTCAACTGACTTCAATATCTGAAGTATCGTTCGATTTCGACTGAGTCAATGTCGTCGACGGAGGCGGGCCTGCCCTCGATCGCCACGCTTTTGGCGAAACCCATGCGCCGGTGAGGGCAGGGGCGGCCGGCATGATCCCGCGCGCCAACCGGCTGAAGCGTTCTGTTATTTGGCCTTCTCCAGCAGCGGCGTCATGCGTTTCGCTGCAAAAGGCGGCAGCTTTACAGCCTTGGCCGCGGCAAGATTGGCCGATGGCCCGTTGCCCACCTGCACCAGCGCCACCATGCCCATGGGGAAGTGCGGCTGGCATTTGATTCCATAGATCCCCGGCGTCGTTACCTTCAGCACGAACTCCTTGTTGATCTCGCCTTTCGTGGGGGCGACCCCGGCGGGGAGCATCGTGGGAATGGTTTCCGCGTTGTGGCTCGGGTCGGAGGGCAGGAATCGTACCGTGTCGCC
The DNA here is from genome assembly GCF_005502745.1 of Sphingomonas sp. 3P27F8. Classification (GTDB taxonomy): domain Bacteria; phylum Pseudomonadota; class Alphaproteobacteria; order Sphingomonadales; family Sphingomonadaceae; genus Sphingomonas. Next base: position 45,257 of record NZ_SCNL01000005.1, on the reverse strand, counting down.
CGGCGCGGCAATGACGAAGGCTGGCTCGAACACCATGGCGCCGGCGGCGCCGGTATTCTTCATGTGGACGATAACGTCTTTTGCGGCTGCGGGCGTCGCGACAATCGCGGCGAGCGCCAGGCCGGTGGCGGTGAGCACGGTACGCTGCATTACAATCTCCAGGGTGACGGATATTCCGTTCACCTGCTGCGACCATCTCCCCGACGCGGCGGTTTGCAATTGGCCTTTGGTACAATGGCGCCCCTCGGCAGTCCGCCGCAGGGTGCGTCCTGTATCGACGCCGGTAGGGTGATCCCTGAACCGTGTCGCCATGAGGAGAGAGAGATGCTGCGCCGCGCACTGGAAGCGTTGAAGAGCGATGTCGTGATCAGGCCGCGATATGACAATTACATCGGCGGAGCATGGGTAGCCCCGGTTCGCGGGCAGTATTTCGATAATCCCTCGCCCGTTACTGGACAGAACATCTGCGAGGTAGCGCGCGGCACCGCCGAAGATATCGAACTGGCGCTTGATGCCGCGCACGCCGCGAAGGACGCCTGGGGCCGCACATCTGCCGCCGAGCGTGCCCTTGTCCTGAACCGGATAGCGGATCGCATGGAAGAGCGGCTGAGCCTGCTCGCGATGGTCGAGACGATCGACAACGGTAAGCCGATCCGGGAAACCACCAACGCCGATCTGCCGCTCGCGATCGATCATTTCCGCTATTTTGCCGGTTGCATCCGGGCGCAGGAAGGCAGCCTTTCCGAGCTCGACCACGATACTGTGGCTTATCATTTTCATGAGCCGCTGGGTGTCGTCGGGCAGATCATCCCCTGGAACTTTCCGATCCTGATGGCAGTGTGGAAGCTGGCGCCGGCGCTGGCGGCGGGCAATTGCGTCGTGCTGAAGCCCGCCGAGCAGACGCCAATGTCGATCATGGTGCTTGTCGACATCATCGGCGATCTGCTGCCGCCTGGCGTGCTCAACGTCGTCAACGGCTTCGGTGTGGAGGCGGGCAAGCCGCTCGCGCAGAACAAGCGCATCGCCAAGATCGCCTTCACCGGCGAAACGACCACCGGCCGCCTCATCATGCAATATGCGACCGAAAATCTCATCCCCGTGACGCTCGAACTTGGGGGCAAGTCCCCGAATATCTTCTTTGCCGATATCATGGACGCGGATGACGATTTCTTCGACAAGGCGCTCGAAGGTTTTGCGATGTTCGCGCTTAATCAGGGCGAGGTTTGCACCTGCCCCAGCCGCGCGCTGATCCAGGAATCGATCTACGACCGGTTCATGGAACGCGCGATCAAGCGGGTCGAGGCGATCAAGCTGGGATCGCCGCTCGATCCGGCCACGATGGTGGGCGCGCAGGCGTCGAACGATCAGCTCGAGAAGATCCTTTCGTACATCGATATCGGCCGCGCGGAGGGCGCAAAGGTGCTGACCGGCGGCCAGCGGAAACGGCACGAGGGCGAATTCGCCGAGGGCTATTACGTCGAGCCCACCGTTCTCGAAGGCCACAACAAGATGCGGGTGTTCCAGGAGGAGATTTTCGGACCCGTTCTCGCCGTCACGACCTTCCGTGACGAGGCGCATGCGCTGGAGATCGCGAACGACACGCTCTACGGCCTCGGCGCCGGCGTATGGACGCGCGACGGAACGCGCGCCTATCGCACCGGGCGGGGTATCCAGGCCGGCCGCGTGTGGACCAACTGCTATCATCATTATCCCGCGCATGCTGCATTCGGCGGCTACAAGCAGTCCGGCATCGGGCGCGAAAACCACCGGATGATGCTCGATCATTATCAGCAGACCAAGAATTTGCTGGTCAGCTACAGCCCGAAGGCGCTCGGCTTCTTCTGATCTTTCGAACCTGCGGGATCGGGCAGTTCCTCAATCCTCTCCGAACTGTCTGCCTGCGGCGGGCCCCTCTTTGGGCCCGCCGCCTTTTCCATCGGAGATCGAGCCATGACGCCAGCACGAATCCTTTCGACGCCAGCAGCGGATGCGCTGATCGCACGGCTGGCCGCGACGCATGGCCCGCTGATGTTTCATCAGTCTGGCGGCTGTTGCGATGGGTCCGCCCCGATGTGCTACCCGGCTGGTGAGTTCAGGGTAGGGGGGCAGGATGTGCTGCTCGGGCACATCGCCGACAGCGTACCCGTCTGGATCGGAGCGGCGCAATTCGAGTACTGGCGCCATACGCAGGTGACGATCGACGTGGTTCCGGGCCGGGGCGCAGGCTTCTCGCTGGAAGGGCCGGAGGGCGTTCGTTTCATCGTGCGGAGCCGCGTGTTCAGCGATGCCGAGGTGGACGCTTTGCTTGCGGCAGGCGAGCCGGCGCGTGGTGCGTGACCTCGCAACAGCGGCGTGACATTATGAGGTCATGACCCACGATCATGTGCGCGATGCAGCGATCCGCATCGCATCCACCCGCATCGATGATCCGCGCCGCGCCGCAGAGGATCTCTTCGCCTCGCTCGATCCGGGCACGCTGGCCGGCGCGTTGCTCTTCTGCTCCAGCCGCTACCCGCTCGATACGCTGGCTGAAGCGATCGCGACGATTGCCGGAGACGTCATCGTGATCGGCTGCACTTCCTCGGGCGAGATCACGCCGCACGGCATGGAGGAGGGGACGATCACCGCGATCGGATTTCCCGCCAGCCACTTCGCGCTGAACGCGACAAGATTTGAGCAACTCGACGATTTCGACACGGCGGAGGCCCGGCGCGCGGTCCGCGCGCTTGTCGCAAATGCGGCGGAGAGCTCGCGCGGGCTTGGCGATCACCAGCACCGCGCGGCGATCTTCCTCGTCGATGGCCTTTCCCATCGCGAGGAAATGCTGACGGTCACGGTTCAGGATGCGCTCGGCGATATTCCGCTGATCGGCGGCTCCTCAGGGGATGGTCTGGCTTTCCGGGAGACATTCGTCTTCCACGAGGGGCAGTTTCGGCGCGATGCCGCGCTTGTCGCCATTCTTTCCAGCACCCGGCCGATGCGGCTGTTCCGATCGCAGCATTATCAGCCCGGCGCGATCAAGATGGTGATCACCAGCGCGGATCCCGTGGCGCGCATCGTGCACGAGATCAATGCTGAGCCCGCCGCGAGCGAGTATGCGCGGTTGACCGGCGTCACGGTCGATCAGCTTGGCCCCGGCGTGTTCGCCGCGCGGCCGCCGATGGTACGCGCGGGCGGCGAATATTATGTCCGCTCGATCCAGTCCGCGAATAACGACGGGAGCCTCACCTTCTATTGCGCGATCGACGAGGGGGTGGTGCTGACGCTCGGCGAAGGGCGTGACATCGTCGGCGGGCTCGATCGCGTTTTCAACGAGCTCGACGAGGCGGTCGGCGGCGTGGATCGCATCGTCGCGTTCGATTGCGTGTTGAACAGGCTGGAAATGGAGCAGCATCAGCTTACGCGCACGGTTTCCGCCAGATACGTCGAGCGCCGCGTCGTCGGCTTCAATACCTATGGCGAGCAATTCCGAGCGCTTCACGTCAACCAGACGTTCAGCGGGCTGGCGATCGGCCGGTGATGGCGGCGCGCGCGATCAATGAGGGCGCGGCGGATGTCGCGCAGCTCGAGGCGGAAATCGTAAAGCTGAGGCGCATCAACGCGGTGCTGATGGATCGGGTGGAGCGCTCGACCGATCTGCAGGGCAACGCCTTCTCACTTTTCGAGACCGCAATCAGCCTCGAAACAAAGGTGCGGGAGCGGACCAGCGAGCTCGAACGGGCGCTGGATGAACTGGCGCGGACCAACGCCGCGCTGGCGACCGCGAAGGATGCGGCCGATGGCGCGCAGCTGCGGCTGCGCGATGCGATCGAAAGTGTCCGGGAAGGATTCGCGATCTTCGACGCCAGCGATCGTCTGGTGCTCTGCAATCAGGCCTATCTCGGGATCTGGCCGAAGATCGCGCCGCACATCGTGCCGGGCATCACCTTTGCGGAAATCGCCGCGCTGGTCGGCAAGGACGGCGGCACGCTGGGGGCCATCGTCGCGCCCGAACGCTGGGTTTCGGAACGCATGGCACAGCGGATGGCAACGGGAGGAGGGCATGTCCACGCCCTTGCCGACGGCCGCTGGGTCCAGATCAACGAGCGGCGGACGAGCGATGGCGGAATCGTCGGCATCTATACCGATATCACCGAGGTAAAGGCCGAGGATGCGCGGGAGCGTGCCCGCGAACTGGCGGAAAAGAGCGCGATCCTCCAGGCCACGCTGGACACGATTGTGCAGGGCGTCTGCGTATATGATGCCGCTCGCCGCCTGATCGCCTGGAACGATCCTCTGCTGGCGGTGGTCGGCCTGCCGCAGGATGGCATCCGGCTTATCATGACACACGCAGGGCTGGTCGCGGCCTGCACCGCGCTGAACGGGCCGATGGAGCGGGATGAACCGCTCGGATGGCTGGAACCTGGCGCGCCGGAAATGGTGCGGCGGCGCCACTATGCCGATGGCAAGGTGGTGGAGGTACGGCGATCGCCGATGGCCGGCGGCGGCATGGTGATGAGCTTCGACGACATCACGGCGCAGATCCGTGCCGCGCGCGTGCTGGAAGAAGCCAACGAAACGCTCGAGCGCCGTGTCCGCGAACGCACGGCTGACATTCACGAAGCGAACCGTGCGCTCAGCCAGGAAAATGCCGAGCGGCTCGCGGCCGAGGCCGCGCTGCGAGATGCGAAGACGGCCGCTGAGCAGGCCAACCTATCCAAGACGCGCTTCCTGGCCGCGGCAAGCCATGATCTGCTTCAGCCGCTGAACGCTGCGCGGTTGTTCGTGGCTGCCCTCGCCGATCGTCGCCTCGCGGCGCCAACCCGTGCGCTGGTGCGACAGGCCGGTTCCGCGCTCGATTCCGTCGAGGAACTGCTGGAGGCTCTGCTCGAGATATCCCGGCTCGATGCGGGCGCCATCAACGCGGAGCCGGTCGATTTCGCGCTGGATGGTCTGCTGCGCAGCATGAAGGCAGAGTTCGCGCCGATGGCACGGCAGCGCGGATTGACGCTGCGGATCGAACATAGTGGAATGTGGGTGCGATCCGATCCGCGCCTGTTGCGGCGTATCCTGCAAAATCTGATATCGAACGCTTTGCGCTACACCGATGACGGCTCGGTCGAGGTGTCGACGGCGGCGATGGGTGACATGCTGGAAATCGCGGTGGTCGACACCGGACGCGGGATCGCGGCGGAACATCACGCCAAGATATTTGAGGAATTTCATCGCGTCGGGGATGAAGGGGGCGCACGCGGCATGGGGCTCGGGCTCGCCATCGTGCAGCGCGCTACTCGAATGCTGGGCCATCGCATGACCCTCGAATCGGCGCGAGGGAAGGGTGCGCGCTTCGCCGTTCATGTGGCGATCGGTGCCCGGCGGACCGAGAGCGGGCCGATTGTCGACCCACGCCGGCGCGGTCAGCTCGAGGGCATGAGCGTGCTCGTCATCGACAATGACACTGCCATTCTGGAGGGGATGGGCGCGTTGCTGCGCGGCTGGGGGTGCTCGGTTGCCGGCGCCATCGGCACCGAGCCGGCGATCGCGGCGGCGGCGCTATGTCGGCCTGATGTGATCATCGCGGATTATCACCTGGACAACGGCGCTACCGGCGACGCCGCGGTGGAAGCGGTTCGGCGGCTCTATCCCGTCACGATCCCTGCTATCATCGTGACGGCGGATCGAACACCCGAACTGCATGTCCAGCTGAACGGTATCGGCTTGCACGTCCTGCGCAAACCACTGAAACTGGCCCAGTTGCGGGCGCTGCTTACCGCGCTGACCAGCTGAGCGGGATCGCTGATTTGCGGCTCATCCATGCCGTGATGCGCTAGGGTTCGCCGCCATGGTGGAATTTGCTGGCCAGCATGGCCGCCTGCGTCCGGCTTACCACATGCAGCTTGCTCAGAATCGCGGATACGTGCGCCTTCACGGTCGTGATCGACACGCCGAGGTCATAGGCTATCTGCTTGTTCAGTTTGCCTGCCACGATCAGCTGGAGCACGACATGTTGCTGCGGGGTGAGCGTCGCAATCCTGCGAGCGATCTGCCCCGTCTCTTCATCGGGATGCGACCCGTCATCGGCGCCTTCAGGTGCGTAAATGCCGCCGGCGAGCACGTCGGTTAGCGCCCTTACGATCTCCTCGCGCGGGGACGACTTCGAAACGAAGCCCGCCGCGCCTGCCGATAGCGCCTTTCGCGCCAGCCCGGTTTCCTGGGATGCGGACACGATCACCACCGGAACCCACGGAAAGCGCCGGCGAAGCTCGATCAGGCCGGACAGGCCGCGCGATCCGGGGATATCGAGATCGAGCAGAACGAGTTCGATCTCGATATCTTGCTGGATCGCATTCATCGCCTCGTTGAGCGATGACGCCTCGACCGGAACATAGCCTCTCAGGCCCGAGCTGACCATGAAGCACAGCCCGTCCCTGACCATGGGGTGATCGTCAACGATCAATATGCGTTCCACGTCATCCTGCTTGTTCCAGACGGTCTATCGGTCAGTGCGCTTCAAGCGGCCGTGCCCGCGAGCAGCCCATCATGAATATGCGGCCAACACCGAAAATAATCTCCCCTGCTGCGTTTTGCGACCCTTTCGATGCGGTCGTTCGGCGCGCAGACATGGGGCCGCGCCGACTGCCCGGTAGTGCGGCCTTCCCGTAAGACGGTGCGCCCCCTTCGATCCAGCGCGTTAACTTGACTTGAACGGAATGGTTGCGCATCGAAAGCCATCTAATACCAACCTTTCTGGGCAGCGCAGATGGAAGTTAACTATATAAAATATCTCGAGGGGGAAGTTCGTGCTGCACGTGGCAAAAAGAAGAGCGATCGTACGCGGCTGCGGCTTAAGGTGGGACTGGCGAAGAGCTTAGAGGAGTTCGGATATCATGCCCTGCGTCTTTCTGATGCAACCGAGGCAGCCGGCGTAGCTGAATCCACGATCTACTTCTATTTCAAGGATCGTACCCAAGCCATTCGGGAAATCATGCTCGAATTTCTCGAGGATTTCATGCAGACGCATATCGATCTGCGCGTCCGGCAGTTTCCCCGTGCGCGCGGCGAAACTCCGTTCGAGCGGCTGCGCCAATCAATATTGATCTGGACCGAACTTGTCCGCGCAAATCCGGGCATGATGCGCTGCGTCGTACAGATGGGCGATGATGACCTCAATTTCCGGCCCGACGTACAGCGCTTCAACATGCGGCTTGTCGTGCGGGTGAGCGAGCGCGTGCTGCGTTATCGTGCGCGCGAGGACAAGGATATCGCGGTACTTTACACCTTTTCCGTCAGTGCGATGCTGGATGACCTCATTCGGCGATATTACATACATCCTGACGCCGAGCTTCGGTCGATCGTCGATCGCGTCGGCCCGGCGGAAGAGGTAATCGCAGACGTCGTCGCGACAATCTGGATGAAGGTTCTTTATCCCGAGGCGCTGTTACCGCAAGGCACCGATGAAGTTATCGGCGCGATCCTGAACTGGACCACTCCCTCTGCCATCACCGGCTGAGGCCGTACTTTAACTGACCAGATGCGGCCGCCGACACTGGAAAACTGCGGGCGCCCAGTTTCGCGGCGCCCGCATTCCGGCCTTCAGGAGAGATCAGCTATCGGTCTTGACGCCCATCGCCGCGAGATATTCCGGATTGATATTGTTCGTTCCCTTTTCCGCGACGTGTTGCGCGATGCGCACACCGACCGACGCCTGAACCTGCTGCACAAGCTCTTCGCGTCGATCAGCAGCCCAGTTCCATGACGCAGACCGATTGGTCTGCGACTTCTTGAAATGGGGGCGGACGTGACGTGCGATCAGCTCGTAGCTGCGCTTCTTCTGCTCCCAATCCGCCCAGTTGGTATCGAAGTTCAGAAACGTGCCGAAGCCGCCCGACTGATTTTCGAGACGCTCGATCTGCGCGATGGCATCGTCCGGGGTGCCGATCACCGCGAACCCGGATTCGATCAGCGCCTCAACCGGATCAGCCCCCGGCGGAATGAGCGAGAGTGCGGCTACGTCGCTGAAATAGCGCGCCCACTCCTGGATGCCGAATTCAACGTCTTTGCGCGCCTGCTCGCGCGTTTCGGCGATATGCATCGGGCCGGCGAGCCGCCATTTGGAGCGATCCATGGTATGACCGTGCTCGGCAGCCGACTGTTCCGCGATCGCCCAGTTGGACGCAAGGGTGTTGAAGCCGCCGACCTGTGTAGCGGCGACCGACAGGATCGAGCCACCGATCTTGCCTGCCGCAACCGATCCGCCGGGGGATGCGACGCTTGACACGACCATTTCGATCGACGGGCGCGAATACGGGCGTAGCTGCAGATGGGCATTATTGAGCTCGAACCAGTCGGTCTTCTTCGTCACCCATTCTCCGCGGAGCAACGCCGCGACCACTTCGACCGCCTCATCCATCCGCTTGCGGCTTTCGGTAACCGGAATGCTGAGCATCTGCGCGTCGGTAGGCAGCGAGCCTGGGCCCATGCCCAGTACGACACGGCCCTTGGTGACGTGATCGAGGAAGTTGATCCGTTCCGCCGTCATCAGCGGATTGTGGTAAGGCAGCGAGATCACGCCGGTAGCGAGCGTGATGCTCTTGGTGCGCTCCGCCGCGATCGCGATGAACAGTTCGGGGCTGCCAACCAGCTCCATCCCGCCGGAATGATGTTCACCGATCCACGCCTCGTCAAAACCGAGCTTTTCGAGATAGACCACAAGTTCGAGGTCGCGTTCGATCGCCTGACCTGCGTCCTCGTTTAGCGAATGATACGGGGCAATGAACGAACCGAATTTGAGATTGTCAGACATAATTCTCTCCTGTGCGGTAGATATCAGCGGGTACTGCCATTCGTCGCGTGTGTGCGCTTCGCCCTGTCGCCGACGCTGTCGGTACTTCATCGCGAGGCGGTGATCGAGACAGGGCTTCGATCCCAACTGGCGGTTTCGAGTGCAGCATCAAAAAGCACTTTCGGCTAAATCGGGGCGCTGTCAAGCGACGGGACCCTCGCTGATGGTCAATCGGCGCACCATGACGGCGTGGTGTCTCATTATGGCCCCACAAGAGGGATTTTGGGCACACATCACGACCCCGCTTATGGTGCCGGATGTGTCACGAGCGGGTGATGAAGCCGATCAGCTGGTTTGCCTGCGCCGTGATCGCGGCAGCGAGTTCGCGGTCGGCGATCGAGCCGTCGCTGGCGAACGGCTTTTGCACGATCGAGTTTATCGCGATGCCCAGCGGTGTCGGCCAACCCCGCATGGCGTGGACGATGCCGCGCAGCGCCGTCAGCGTCACTCCGGTGGCCTGCCATCCCGCCGCACTCACCACCAGACCCACCGGGCGACCTTCAAAATAGGGACGGGAATCGGTCCGCAGATCTTCCAGCAGATCGATCGCGTTCTTGACCAGGCCAGACACGCCGCCGTGATAGCCCGGCGATCCGATCACGATGGCATCGGCGCTGCGTACTGCCTCGGTGAGGCGTTGCTCTGCCGCATTGCGCTCGGGCGCCTCGGGGTTGAAATGAGGCAGTTCGCGCAGTTGTGCGCCGCCGAACATCTCGGTGTCCGCCCCGGCGGCGGCGCACGCCGCCAGCACCGCCGCCACGATCCGCTCGGTTGACGATCCGTCACGCAACGTGCCGCCGACACCCACGATCTTCATGCAATTCTCCTTAAGACACTGGAAAGCGTGGGCAGATGGTCGAGGCCCGCGGCAGCCCTTGGCCAACTAATCTTTCGGGACCGTTTCCCGAGCCCGGAAGCGGATATACTGATAGATGGTTTGCAGCTTCTCGTCGCTCATGTTGTGGAATTTGGGCATACCACGGGATGCCAGGGCACCACCCTGCACGATCATCTTGAGCGTCGCCATGTCAGCGGCGGCGGCGGATTCGCGCAATTCGGGGGCGCCGCCCAGCGATTTGGCGTTGGCACCGTGGCAATAGCCGCAGTTGAGCGCGAAATTCAGTGCTCCCTGTTGCACCGTCGCGGGATCGAGCTTCAGTCCTGCGACGTCCACCGGCTTCATGCTGAAGTCAGGTGGCGCGGTCGGCGGCAACGTCGCCTTGCCATCGAGCGCGAAAACGACGAGCCTTCGCGGCTGGGCGCCGAACTTCCATCCCGCCTGGAAGAAGTCTCCGCCCTCGCCGGCAGCGCCGCCCCAGCCGACGAGCAGCGCGACGAACTGTCGCTTGCCGACCGCATAGGCGATCGGCGCCGCTACAACGCCAAGACCGACGTTATACCGCCAGAGCTGCTGGCCGGTGGAGGCATCATATGCGATCAGATATCCATCCTGCGTGCCCTGGAATACCAGATTGCCCGCGGTTGTGGCGGTGCCACCGGCCCAGGCGAACGGGTAATTGACCGTCCAGCGCGGTTTCTGCTGAACCGGATCCCACGCCACCAGCGCCCCTTTGCCGTCGCGCGGATCCTTCGGATCGATGCTGAACTCCCACAATACGCCTTGCCCGGTCGACGCGAACGAGCCCTTGGTCTCCTTGACCAGCGCGAGCGCCTCGGGCGGGCGCGAGAATTTCGCGCCGATCTGATGGGTGGGGATATAGAGAAGGCCGGTTTGCGGGTTATACGATATGGTCTGCCAGTCGTGCGCGCCCAACACCCCCGGATACATGATCCGCGGCGCCTTTTCGTAACGGATGTCTTCGCGCTCGATCGGTCGCTTTGTCCTGCGATCGAACCCGTCGGCCCAATTCTGCTTTCCGATCGCTCCGGCCGAGATCAATTGCCCGTTGGTTCGATCGATCACGTAGAGGAAGCCGTTCGAGGGCGTCTGCATCACAACCTTGCGCCGCACGCCATCGATGGTGAGATCGGTCAGGATCATCTCCGACGTCGCCTTCCAGTCCCATGCTTCCAATGGGTTATACTGGAAATGCCATTTGTATTTCCCGGTCTTGGCATCGACCGCCACGATCGAATTGACGAACAGGTTATCCTTCCGGCCATCCTGCCGGTGAGGGTAATCATACGGGCCGACATTGCCCGCGCCGATGTAGACGGTATCGAGCTCCCGATCGTAGGTCAGGCCATTCCATGGCGTACCGCCGCCGCCATATTTCCACCATTCGCCCGACCATGTCTTCGACGCGATCTGGGTCGTTTCGTCCTTGTCGACTGCCGGGTTGCCGGGAACGGTGAAAAAGCGCCAGACGATCTTGCCGGTCGTCGTATCCATCGCGGTGACATAGCCGCGCGCGCCGAATTCGGCGCCGCTGTTGCCAATGATGACGAGATTGTTGAACGCGCGCGGCGCGCCGGAGCTCGTCGCCACCGTGCCGGGTGCGCGGAAGCTGGTGGACCACAATTGCTGCCCGGTCTTGGCGTCGATGGCGATCATCCGCGCGTCCTTGGTCGCGACGAACACCTTTCCATCGAGATAGGCGACGCCGCGATTGGCGCCGTAGAAGCGCGGGCTGTCCGGGCCCATATGATCGGCAGCCTGCGCGTCGAAGGTCCACCGCATCTCGCCGGTAGCGCCGTCGACGGCATATACATTGCCTTGGCCGCCGGAAAAATACAGCGTCCCGTTCACTGCCAGCGGCGTGGCCTCCAGCAGCGATTCGTCCGGAAGATCGACCGAGAAGGCAAGCTTCAGGCCGGCGACATTCCGGTTGTCGATCTGCTGCAACGGGCTGAAGCTGGTTTCCTGATAGTCACGCCCGTGGCCCAGCCAGTCAGACGGCGTATCAAGGGAAGATCCTGCCGCGGGCGCCGGCACCTGGCCCACCGGGTCCGCGCAGGCGGCAAGCGCAACCGCGACCGGTGTCAACGTCAGCCACATTAACCTCGTCCGCATCGGCATCACCCCCTCCTGCGCGGGTACATTTCAGGCCCGCGATTGTCGCCTCGTTCGTCAGTTTTCCTGTCGGGCTTCATTCTTGAGGGTATTTTTGTCGATCTTGCCGATGGGGAGGAGCGGCATATCGGGGCGCAGGACGATGCGTTTGGGCACCTTGTAGTTGGCGAGGCGCTCGCGACAGAAGGCGATGAGTTCTTCGGGCGAAACCTCTGCCTGCGGGAGGATGTAGGCGACGCCGACTTCCTGCCACAGTGGATCGGGGATGGAGACGACGGCGGCGGCGGCGACGGCTGGGTGCGCCTCGAGCGCGACCTCGATTTCGCGCGGATAGACGTTGTACCCGCCGGATTTGTACATTTCCTTGAGGCGGCCGACGATGCGGTAGCGGCCGTCGGGGCGCTGCAGGGCCTGGTCGCCGGTGCGGAACCATCCGTCGGCGGTGAAGGCATCGGCGGTGGCATCGGGCCTGCGCCAATAGCCGAGGAAGGTGTGGGATGAGCGGGTCTGCACCTCGCCCGGCTCGCCCTGCGGCACGATCGCGCCATCGGGATCGACCAGCCGCACCTCGACGCCGGGCAGCGGCAGCCCGACCGAGTCCGACAGGATCTCCACATCGTCCGTCGGCGATACATAGGTGATGACGGTGGTCGATTCCGTGAGGCCGTAATTGGTCGACATGTTCGGCTGAATCGTTCGCAACCGTTCGATCGCCTCGCGCGGCATCGCGGCGCCGCCCCAGGCGATCATCTGTACACCAGACAGGTCGAACCGCGCGAAATCGGGCAGCGCCAGTTGCAGGTGGAACGTGCTCGGCACCGAACCCCAGACGGTGATGTTTTCCCGCTCGATCAGTTCAAGTGCGGTGGCCGGATCAAAATGCTCCAGGAACACCAGCTTGCCGCCCGAGGCAAATACGGGAATGCTGACGTCCACGACGCAGCCGACGTGATTGATCGGAAAGAAATTCAGCGAATTATGTGGCGTGACCGGCCACACTTGATTGTGCACCACTGCCGCTCGCACGAGGCCGTGGTGATGGAGCAGGGCACCCTTCGGCGCGCCGGTCGATCCGCTCGTGTAAACGATCAGGCAGGGGTCGCGATCCTTCGCAGAGTCGCGCGCTGCGATGCGCGCTTCTTGCGATACGGCAGCGCCCTTTTCGAGAAACGCGGCCATCGGCTCTATGCCATCCACCGGCGGTTCGCCGGCAAATGCCACGACATGTCGGATGGCAGGACATGATTTGCGCAGTTCGTCGATCTCCGCCGCGAACGACCGCCCTTCGATCTCCGTGCGGGTGAGCATTATGCACGGCTCCGAATCCGTCACGACATGGAGCAGTTCCTGCAACCGATATTTCGGATTGAGGCCTACCCAGATAGCACCGACCGAAACCGTTGCCAGGAAGGCGATGAAATAGTCTGGTCGTGGGGCTTGCAGGGTTGCGACACGGTCACCTGTCTGCACACCCGCCGCGATCAGGGCCTTGGCAAGGCTTTCCACCGCATCATGCAGTTCCTCGAAGCTGATCCGGCGATCGCCGGAAACCAGCGCGGTCTCTTGTGGCCGCTCCTTGGCATGGAGTGCTGCATAATCACTGATACGCGGCAGCGCAGGCGGGATCGGCATCGGAAAAGACCTTGTATTTGCTCTATCAGGGAAACCGATCGGAACGATGTTGATCCGATCGGACAAGCGCGAAGGAAGCTGTCAGGCGTGCAGTTCGATCTCAATTTCTAAGGCGATGACGCCCCGCATGCGATCTTGCCATGGACAGCCCGCCACGCGGCCTAACTGCGTACAGTCTGCGTGCTCAAGATCTCTTCATCTACCTCGAGCCGCAAACTTTGACCCTTGGCGATCTCAATATAGTCGCCGGGATTAAGTATGACCGAGGCGCCCCCGCCGATACTGGCGCGACCTTTGCCGGCGTGCACGAAGAAGATTTCCTCATAGGGCACTTCGGCCCAGAAATAATCGCCGGGCTGCTGGCGGCTGATGGCAAATGCTACCCGGCGCTCTTCATCGCGCATCAGCACGCGGAACATCGACTTGCCGTTGCCCCGTGCGTCACGAGCTGTCGGGGATTCCTGAAAATGAGCGATATCCCAAAGATCGTCAGCCATCAAACACCTCTGCTCACTGTCTGTTTTGTCGTTACCGCGCACCACCGTCTCCGGCGGATATGATCGAACCTAAAGCGTCGAGTAGGTTGACGGGGGAACGTAAACCGAGAGCCAGGTACCCGCGAGCGCAGGGCGATCCTCGCCCTCGATCTCGACGAGGCAATCGTACTTTTGCGTGAAGCGACCCTTTTCGTCCGGCTCGCGGCTGGTGAGGGTGAACTTGCCGCGGACGCGAGAATTGACGCGCACCGGGCTAACAAGGCGCATGCGATCGAAGCCGTAATTGAGGAAATATCCCTTGTCGAAATCCTCGGTGCCTTCGTTGTCCGTGGCGGTGTGCATGAAATGGGTCATCAGCGACATCGTCATGAAGCCGAAGGCCACCGTGCCCTTGTACGGACCCTTCGCGGCGAATTCAGGATCGACGTGCATCGGATCGTTGTCGAGGGTCGCGCGGCTGAAAAGATCGATCAACTCCTGATCGATCTTTACCCAATCCGAGGTAAGTTCCGATCCAACCGCAAGGCCAGGCACCGTTTCTGGTGCATTATTTACAAGATCCATCACCACTGCTCCTATTTTTTCGAATGATGCATCGAAAACGAGGGCCTTGTCAATCTGGCGACTTGGACGCGGCGTGAAATCGTGTCATTTCGGAAAACCTATATATAACAGCATTATACTGCATATCTCAAAGGGCCGCCGATCGTCTGCAGGGCGTTTTTCGCTGGAAAATCGACCGGATTTTAAGCGTTGACAGGCTCAGTCTTTGATTGGTAACTCAGAAAATAGCTGAGCGGTTGTTCGGTCGTGCGGGACGATCAAGCGCACGGGATGTCATGCAAAACGCGGCGACGATCGCGGGCGCGCCATCGATACCCGACGTTTTTCGGGGCTCAGGAGAGATTTTATGGTCCAGCCGCCCGTTCTGCACCGCATTAGCGACTACACTGCCTGGCATGCCGCGCGTTCCGCGGACGAGGTGGCGCTGGTCCTGGAAGATCAGCGGGTAACCTTCGGCGAGGTGCATGATCGGGTCGAAGCGCTGGCGCGGGCGTTGCTCGCGGCAGGCGTCGGCAAGGGTGATCGCGTGGCGACGCTGCAAACGCCGTGCCCGGATTATTTCATCGCTTTTCTGGCAACTGCGTCGATTGGTGCTATCTGGGTCGGGCTGAACCCGAAATGCCGGCTGCCGGAACTGCTGCACGTCGTTACGGACTCCGAGCCGAGCGTCATGCTGGTCCGCGCCACGGTCGGCGATCGTTATTACGGTGAAGATATCGCGGCTCTGCGCGAGGCCTGCCCAGCGGTGCGCCATGTCGTCGCATTCGAGCAAGGTCTTGGCGATGGCGCAGAGAGCCTTGGCCATGGCGTGGTGAGCATGGCATCATTCCTGGCCGCCGGCGCCGCGATATCGGGCGAGGCGTTGGCCGCCGCACGCGCTGGCTGCGGCGATCGGGATCCGTGCTTGCTGGTCTATACGTCGGGATCGACCGGCGCGCCGAAAGGCGCTCTGCTGCACCATCACGGCGTCATCCAGGCCGCGCACCGGCACAATGCCGAGCGGCCGGTCTCCCGGCGGGTGCAACTGAACTATTACCCGATCAACCACATCGGTTGCGTCGTGGACGTCAGCATTCCGGTGTTCGTATCGGGCGGCAAGCTGGTGTTCCTGGAGCATTTCGATGCGGTACGCGCGCTCGAGCTGATCGGGGAGGAGGGGGTTACTGTCTGGACCTCGGTGCCGAGCACGTTCCACCTGCAACTGGCGCTGCCCGATTTCGCGCGGTTCGATCTCTCGTCGGTCGAGCTGATCGCCTGGGGCGGCGCGGCGATGCCGCGCGAGGCGATCGAGCGGTTGCGCAGCATCCGCCCGCGCATGACGACCAATTACGGCCTCACGGAATCGACCACCGTCATCACGAATGTTTCGCCGACGGACGATGTGGAGATCCTGTCGAACTCGGTCGGGCTGCCGCTGCCCGGCGTCGAGGTGCGGCTGGTCGGCCCCGATGGCGCGATCGTGCCGCAGGGCGAGCCGGGCGAGGTGCAGACCCGCTCATCCCACACCTTCCTCGGCTATTGGCGCAGGCCCGATGCCACCGCCGATGCCTTCACCGCCGACGGATGGTTCCGCACCGGCGACCAGGCCCTGCAGCGCCCCGACGGCCGCTACCGCATCGTCGGCCGCCTCAAGGAAATGTACAAATCCGGCGGGTACAACGTCTATCCGCGCGAAATCGAGGTCGCGCTCGAGGCGCACCCAGCCGTCGCCGCCGCCGCCGTCGTCTCCATCCCCGATCCGCTGTGGCAGGAAGTCGGCGTCGCCTACATCCTCCCGCAGGCAGAGGTTTCGCCCGAAGAACTCATCGCCTTCTGTCGCGAGCGCCTCGCCAACTACAAGGTGCCCAAACGCATCGTCCTGCGCCCCGACATGCCGCTACTCCCCATCGGCAAGATCGACAAAAATGCCCTCAAGAATGAAGCCCGACAGGAAAACTGACGACCTCACCGCCTCGCTATCATTCATCGGCGGTGCCTATCTTGTCCCTGCCCATTGCCATCTAATGGAAAACGATCTGATGAAAGCTTCTCGTCATCTCGGTATCGGCGCCCTGGCCCTTTCCAGTGCGCTTGTGCTTGCCTCCTGTTCGCAGGGTGGCGCCGTCCCAGCCGATACAGCATGGTCGGACCATGGCGGTGATCCATCGGAAAAGCGGTTCAGCCCGCTGACCCAGATCAACGCGTCGACGGTCGGACGGCTGGGCCTGGCTTGGTCGCTGGATCTTCCCGACGAAAATTCGCTCGAGGCGACGCCGATCGAAGTCGCCGGGACACTGTACTTCAGTGGCGGTACGGGAAAGGTCTACGCTGTCGACGTCGTTTCGGGGAAGCAGAAATGGGAATATGACGCCGCTCCTGTAGAGCACAGTTCTGAACGAACGTTGCGCATCTATAATATCAATCGCGGCGTGGCTTATTGGGATGGCAAGATCTATTATGCCTCCCGGGACGGGCGGATGATCGCGCTCGATGCGAAGACCGGCAAGGAAGTGTGGGTCGAGCCGTTCCTGATCGCCGGTGACGGAGCCACCAGCACCGGGGCGCCGCGCGTATTCAAAGGCAAGGTCATCATCGGCAACAGCGGCGCGGACAGCGGCGCACGCGGTTATGTCACCACGATGGATGCGCGGACGGGCAAGATCCTGTGGCGCTTCTTCACCGTTCCGGGGAACCCGGCGGTGGACAAGGATGACACCACCAAAATGGCGGCCGGCACCTGGGCGGGCGAATGGTGGAAATACGGCGGGGGCGGCACGCCGTGGAACGGCATCACCTATGACGCCGAATTCAATCAGATCCTTATCGGCACCGGCAATGGCGCGCCGTATAACTGGCGTTTCCGCGCGCCACCGGGGAAGGATAACCTCTTCCTTGCTTCGGTCGTCGCTGTCGATGCGGATACCGGAAAATACAAATGGCACTATCAGTATAACCCGCGCGAAGCGTGGGATTGGAAAGCGACGACCGAAATCATCCTGGCCGACGTTAAGTTCAAGGGGCAGGATCGCAAGGTGCTGATCCAGGCGCCGACAAATGCGTTCGCCTATATGATCGATCGCAGCAACGGAAAACTGCTTACCGCGGAAAAGGTCGGCAAGGCCAACTGGGCGGATCGTATCGATCTCGCCACAGGGCGCCCGGTGGAGAAGCCTGGCATCCGGTACGAAAGCGGTAGTGCAACAATATATCCGGGGATCGCGGGCGGGCATAACTGGATTCCCGGTTCGTATAACCCGAAGACCGGACTCTATTATATTCCGTATCTTCAGGTCGGCATGAAATTCACCGAGACCGCGCAAACACGCGCGCGTCCCGATGTCGATGTGAAGAAGAATCGCTACATCTACGGTATCGATATCGACTCGGTATTTGATCCGAAGGACCCGCTGGACGGCAAGGGCGCGCTGATCGCCTACGATCCGGTGGCGGGCAAGGTGCGCTGGACGAACCCGCTCCAAGGCGCCGGCGGCACGGCGACCACAGCGGGCGGCCTTGTATTTCAGGGCGATATGGATGGTATCTTCCACGCCTGGGATGCGACGAGCGGCAAGGAACTGTGGCGGTTCGATGCCAAGCTCGGCATCACCGCGCCGCCGATCACCTATGCGTTCAAGGGCAAGCAATATGTGTCATTGCTTATCAGCCCGGCCGGGATGTACGGCGAGAACGGCCGGCCGAACGGCTGGGTCTACGGGCTGCAACCGCGCCGTTTGCTGACATTCGCGCTCGACGCGAAAGCGCAGCTTCCCGCGACGCCGCCGCGTATGATGAAGGCCGAGGCGCTGGATGATCCGTCGATCAAGCTGGATCCGGCCCGGGTCGAGAAGGGTGGCATCCTTTATCATCTCCAGTGCACCTTCTGTCATGGCGCCACGGCCGTCGCCGGCGGCACCGCGCCCGATCTCCGCGGTTCCAGCGCCGCGCTACAGCGCGAGAGCTTCCGGGCCATCGTGAAAGGTGGGGCGCTGACGTCGCGCGCCATGCCGCGTTTCGACAAGATCGACGATGATGAGCTGGAAAACCTTTGGCAGTATATCCGCTTCGAAGCGCGAAACGCGAAAAAGAATGATAAGTAATTATTTCTAAACAAGACCATCTTCCCGGCAAAACTCATAGAGAAGTTAGATCCGGGAAGTGTCGTAAGATTACCGACAAGATTAAAGCAAATACAAAGGGAGGTTTATGATGGAAAAGGGAAGCATTTTGGGAGCCTTTAAGAAAGGTGGCATGCTCCTTCGCGGCGGGGCAAGTGTTCTGGCGTTGGTATCCGCAGGGCAGGCTTTTGCCGATCCTCAGACCTCGCCCGCGGCCCCGGCACCTGCGGCCGCAAGCCCGCAGGAAGGTGCGGCGTCAGGCGACATCGTCGTCACGGCAAGCCGTCGCGAGGAGACGGTGAGCAAGCTTCCCTTCAACATCTCCGCCTATGGCGCGCAGCAGTTGGAAAAGGCGAATATCAACAGCGTCGCCGCGCTGACTCAGCAGGTGCCGAATTTCGTGATTGAGGATCGCGGCAGCCGCTCGATCGCCTCGGCGATCCCGGTTATCCGAGGCCTCAATGCCTCGCAGCCGGCAGTGAACAGCGCGCGGTATTTCCAGAGCCCGGTCGGCTTCTATTACGGCAACGCTCCCGTCACCGGCTCGCTGCCGCTGTTCGATCTTGAGCGGGTTGAAGTGCTGCGCGGCCCGCAGGGCACGCTATACGGTGCCGGCTCGCTCAGCGGCGCGGTGCGCTTCGTGCCGGCAGCGCCGCGGCTCGACAGCGTCAGCGGTTTCGTCACCGCATCGGGCACGGCGGTCAACCATTCGAAGGACGTGGGCTATTCGATCGGCGGCGCGCTCAACCTGCCGCTCGGATCGACGCTGGCGCTGCGCGTGAGCGGCAAATATGATTACACGCCCGGATTCATCGACCAGTTCGATATCCTGAAGCGCACAAACAACGATTATGCGGCCGGCATCCCCGTGCTCGCCGATCCTACCGACGTTGCAGGCAGCAAAGCCGTCTACTTCAACAAGCGCGATGTGAACTATTCGCGGACCACCTCGGCACGTGCGGCGTTGCTGTGGAAGCCGACGCCGGAATTCAGCGCGACCGCATCCTATACCTATTCGCGGATCAAGGGCGTGGGTGGCCCGCTCGACAATGCGGGCTACGCCGGCGGCCCGTCACCCATGGACCCGCGGGTGCAATTGACCCCGACCGGGCCGTACCAGCGATCTAGCCCGATGCTGGAGCCTTTCGAGCGGACCAGCCAACTCGCCGCGCTTGACCTGTCTTACGATGTCGGGTTCGCGACACTCTCGTCCACGCTGGCTTATGGCAAGACAGAGGGCACCGGCATCAACGATTCGACGAACACGCTGCTCGGATCGCCATATGCCTTCTACTACACGGGCGTACCGGCAAATCCGCGCACCGTCCTGCCGACTGCAAACATCGATCGCGAGCGCTCGTATACCGAGGAGGTACGGCTGGTATCCAACCCCGGCGGTCGCTTCGACTATATCATCGGTGCGTTCTTCCAGCAGCAGACCCGGCGCATCATATTGCAGGTCTACGATCCGGGCGCCGATGTGCAGAGCGCCGCGGCCAATGGCGGCTCGACCGTGCCGATCGGTCAGGGTGGGACGTATGTCCCGCTGTTGCCGGGCACGCAGCTGGCGTACAATCAGGATACCACGCAGAAATTCCGCGATTATTCCGTTTACGGCGAGTTGACCTTCCACGCGACCGACGCCTGGCAGATCACCGGCGGCGCGCGCGTGTTCCATCAGACGTTCGACAGCAGGCTCCTTGCACAAAGCTCGTTCTACAGCTTCTATCCCATCAGCCAGACCAACGATTTCAAGAAGACAAGTCAGATCTTCAAGGTCAACACGTCCTACAAGGTGGCGCCGAACGCGCAGATCTACGGCACATGGTCGCAAGGGTTCCGCCGTGGCGGTGCCAATGCGTTCCCGACGGCGGGGCCCGTGCAGGAGCCGGCGCAACTGCTGACCTATGCACCCGACAAAACGAACAACTTCGAGGTCGGTATCAAGGGTAGCGTGGCTGGCATCCGTTATTCGTTCGATGCCTTCTACATCAAATGGGACAAGCCGCAGATCGACCTGTTGACGCCCTATGTGCTGACTGCCGTGGTCATCAACGGAAGCAAGGCAACGTCGAAGGGGCTGGAATTCGAAGCGAGCGGGCAACTGCCGCTGGATGGCCTTTCCTTCAGTCTCGGCGCCGCCTGGGCGAAGGCCAGGCTGTCGCAGGATTTCGTCCTGCCCTCGGGTGATGGTGCTGGCGGGATTGTTCCGAATGCACTCAATGGCCGAAAGGGCGACCGTCTGCCCGGCGCGCCTGATTATAGCGGATCGGCGACGCTGAATTACGAGGCCCGGTACGGCACGGATCTGCGTGTGACCTATTCGGGCGGCGTCGATTATCGCAGTTCGACGGTGAACCAGCTGGCAAACCTCAGCCCGGTCTCGCCGACGCGGAGTGCGCCGGGCTATGCGCTGCTGCGCGCGAGCATCGGGTTCGACTGGCAACAGTGGCAGGTGCAGCTCGTCGGCACCAATCTGGCGGACAAGCGGGCGGTCATTTCGCCAAACGTACGCACGCTTTCGTCCTATCAGATCCTCGGCGATTGGGCGAACACCTATGCGATTGTAAGGCCGCGTGAATTCAGTTTGCAGGTCACGCGCAAATTCTGATGTCGGGCAACGCTCCCTGGTGCCGGTCGGGCATCGGGGAGCGTTTCTCTTTGCATTTCCGGCCAGCCCGCGCACCAATGGGGCTTTGGCCGATTTGGTAATTGCGACGGGTGAGTGATCTGACGACGACACAGCGATTGGCCGATCTTCTCGCGCCCGCTCGCGCCGCCGCAGCGCCGCTGCGCGCCGCGTCCCACCTGCATGCACGCTTGGCAACGATCCTGGGCGCGCTGGGGCACCGTGCGGAGGCAGTGAGCATATTGGATCGGGCCGCGCAGCTCGCGCCCGGCCGGGCTGAGGATTTCGAGGCGCTGGGCTTCGCGGCGTTCGGGCTGGGCGAACATGAGCGGTCGAACGCCTTTTACGCCGCCTTCACGCTGCTTGCGCCCGGCGATTCCATGGGCTGGTACAATCTGGCGACGAGCCAGCGCAATCTTGGCCAGTTCGATCAGGCGGCGCATTCGTGCGAACGTGCACTTGCGCAGGATCCCGCGAATGCCCAGGCCGCGCTGCTGCGCGCGCATGTCCGCACGCAGTCCGCCGCCCGCAACAATGTCGACGATCTCCGCCGCCGCCTTTCGTCGCAGGCCGCGCCTGCGGCCCGGATTTTCCTGCACTATGCGCTCGGCAAGGAGCTGGACGATCTGGCCGATCACGACGCTGCCTGGGAAGAGTTCCGGCTCGGCGCGGCGGCGCGCCGGGCGAGCCTGCGCTATGACATCGCCGAGGATGTTGGTAAACTCGCCCGGATCGCGCAGGCGTTCGATCGTGGGCGTCTGGGTGATGCGCCGCCGCTCGAGCCAGGGGTGCGACATGCATTCGTGATCGGCCTGCCGCGATCGGGGACGACGCTGGTGGAGCGGATCCTGACCGGGGCGAAAGGCGTCCGCTCCAACGGTGAAACGGATATGCTGCTTGCCAGCCTGATGGCGGGAACCCCGCAGCAGGGTGGCGACATCTTCGATCGCGTCGCCCGGGCCGACGGTCCTGTCGTGCGCGCCGATTACGCGCGGCGGGCCGGCGCGGAAGCGGCGCTCGTCATCGAAAAGCTGCCGCTGAACTATCTTTATGCTGGCGCGATCCGGCTGACCATGCCCGATGCGCGGCTGATTCTGCTCAAGCGTTGCGCGGGCGACAATCTCTTCGCGATGTTCTCCACGTTGTTCGGCGGCGGCTATCCGTTCAGTTACGCGCTTCCCGATCTGGCGACCTATTATGTGGCCTATTCGGAGCTGATGTCGCATTGGCGCACGGTCTTGGGCGATCAATTGCTGGAGGTCGGATACGAGGATCTGGTGGAGCGCCCGGCCGAAGTCGGGGAGGGCATCGCGCGCCATGCCGGGATCGGCTGGCAGGAAAGGATGGTCCGCGTTGAGGAAAACGCCAGCGCCACCGCGACGGCCAGCGCCGCCCAGGTGCGCCGCCCGATCTATCGTTCGGCGGTTAAGCGCTGGCACGCATATCGCCGCCAGCTCGCGCCGTTGGCGGCCGCGCTTGAAAAGGCCGGGATCGATATCGATGCGAACGGTTGAGGGCTCTGAACGGGCCTGCGTTTCACGCAAATGTGGCGCGGCATTGCACTAGCCGTCGGTAGCCCCGGCCCATGGTGCAGGTCTCAGAAAATGCGCGCCGGCATATATCACCCCGCTCACGATAAACGCGATCATCGACCACCAGAAAGCTGGCGTCACATCATGCGACGTGACGAGGTAGGAGGCGACATATGGTCCCGCCCCGAGCGCGGCGAGCATCACCGGCTGGGCATAGAGCGCCACGTTGCGGGCGGGATCGAGCGCCACGAACATCTTCAGGTTGAATGGCTGGCCGCCGATCCATGCGAGCCCGTACAGCGAGCAGGCCAGCACGAAGAACACCGGCGTACGATTCAGCGCGAACAGCACCGAAAGCGCCGCCATCGCGGCACAGGTGACGATCAGCGCCGGCGTGTAGTGAACGCGCCAGCCGATTGCCCCCACGATCAATCCGGCGGCGACGCAGAATATCTGGTTGCTCGCAAGCGCGGTGCCGATTGTCGTGCTCGACATGCCATATTGCTCGGCGACCTGCGCCGCATAGCTCCACGCGGCGCCGACCGCGGAAAATTGCAGAAAGGTGCAGGAAATCGCGATGATAATGGCAGGTGTCCATTTCGTGCGCAAAGTTTTCGGAACGAAATCGGGTAACGGTCCGAAAGAGGCCGGCAAATATAATGTCAGGAGCCCGGATATGACCGCCAGGGCCGCCATCGCGCCGAATCCGAAGTTGGCGCCGTATCTGTCAATCGCAATGGGGACGATATACGCCAGTATCGCCTGCGGCACGGCGCTTATTCCCAGAAAATATGCGTTCATGCGCTCCGGATTGGGAACGTAGGTAAGCACCAGCATCGAGGCGCTCAACAGCCCGCCCTCGGCCAGGCCGCACAGCGATCGCAGGAGATAGATGGGGGGAGGCGAGTTGGCCCGATAGCATAGCATGTTCGCCGCGATCAGCAGCACGGCGCTGCCCAGCGCCTTCGCACGCAAATGGCTGTGGCGCAAAAAACGCGGTCCGATGGCGGCGCCCAGCGCCAGCGCCGCGAGTTCGCAGGTCGCCGCGCGACCGATCGCCTCGTTGGTAAGGCGCCCCGCCGAAACCATTGCGCTGAATACGACCGGACCGAGCGACAATACGACGAATGCCGAAGCGCCGAACACCATCGCAGCCGCGAGCAGCGCGATGGAATGGCTTGGGGCATCGTACTTGCCGTCAGCGATCGCGCCGTGATCGGAAACTTGGATGATGCATCCCCTCGAAATTATGACGATTATCCGGCGCACGAAACATCGTCACGTCACCGCTGGTAAGAAATTCGACCATATCGACGTGGGTGACGCAAGACATTTTTGATGCGTGCCTCAAATCCGCGCCGTTGCGCGCGGAGCGTCCGCACCAGGTGCGCGGTGGTTCAGCCGGGTGCCTGCGCCATCGGTCTGGAGATCGCTCCGATCGGAGCAGCCGGGCTTGGGGCGATGGCACCATCCGCAGCGAGGCCCGTCCAGCGATCCGTTATTCTCAGCGATCGAAGCGCCGGGAGGAATTCTACAGTCGTGGCGGAAATCGCCGCGTGGACGTGCGATAGGCCCGTCGATTGGCGTGGTGGCCGCTCCTAGCGGCGATCACAAATCCGGCAGGATCTGGTCCGCGCGGCCCCAATGAACGAGGTTCTTCGAGTTCGCCCGCTTTATCATCTCGGCACCGTCACCGATGTGCCAGTGCGAAGCGCCATCGATATCGCGCAGTTCCTCCCATGTCAGCGGCACTGCGATCGGTGCGAACTCGCGCGCGCGCGCGCTATAGGGCAGGACTGCGGTGGCACCGCGCTGGTTGCGGAGATAATCGACGAAGATGCGGCCTGACCGCTTGGCTTTCACCAGCGCTGCGGTGAAACGCGTGGGCTCAGCCTGAGCGAGCGCCACGGCGAAGCGGTGCGCGAAATCCTTGACCTGTGGCCATTCGGCTGCGGGAGTGAGCGGCGCGATGACGTGGATGCCCTTGCCGCCGGTCAGCATCGGGAAAGTAATCAGCCCCATCTGGGCCAGCGCATCGCGAACGTGGAATGCGGCCGAGACGACCTCGCTGAAGTCGAGTGCCTCGTCGGGATCGAGATCGAACACCAGCCGGTCAGCCTTCTCGACGTCCTCGATCCGCGCGCCCCAGCCATGAAACTCGATAGTACCCATTTGTACGCAGGCCAGCAGCCCCGCCGCGTTATCGACAAACAAATAGGGCTCTTCGCTGCCGTCCTTCCCGCGAATACCGACTTTCTTCACCTCATCGCCGAAGCTGCCGGCATCATGTTTCTGAAAGAAGCACTTCTTCGATCGTCCCTGCGGGCAGCGCACGAGGCTGATCGGGCGGCTGCCGGCCCACGGCAGCATGATCGGCGCGACGATCTCGTAATAATCGGCGAGCTGGCCTTTGGTGAGTTTTCCCTCGGCAAAGATCACGCGTTCACGATGGCTGATCGTGATCCCGCTGCGCTCGGTCGGGGCGGCGATCGCGACAGGGGTTTCCGTTTCGATCACGACCGCTTCGGGCTTTTTGTCCTCACGGAGCCCGAGATAGCTTGAATGGCGCAGCACGCCCTCGTCGGTAAATTCGATGAAGGCAACTTCGGCGACCAGCGTCGGCTTGATCCAGTGCGCGCCGCGAACCGCTGCGGCCGGTGCATTGACGGTCGGTGTCTTCCGCGCGAGCGGCGCCATTATCCCCATCAGGCGCTCGATCTCGTCGCCGGTGAAGCCGGTCCCTACCTTGCCGGCATAGCGAAGCTCGCCATTGTCGTTGACGCCAAGCAGCAAGGAGCGAAACCTGCGCTGCTTGTCCGATGGCGTCCAGCCGACGATGACGAACTCCTGCCGCCGGGTGCATTTGGTTTTCACCCAGGTGCCGCTCCGGGAACCGCTATATGCCGCGTCAATGCGCTTCGATATGACACCTTCGAGGCCGGCACCGCAAAATCGTTCAAGCAGCTTCTCGCCCTTGCCAACGATATGGTCCGAATAGCGGATGCGGCCCGGCTCATCGCCGATCAGCGCGGCCAGCCGTCGCTTGCGCTCCAGCAAGGGCAGGAGGGTGAGATCCTTGCCGTCGAGTTCGAGCAAATCGAAGGCAAAATAGTCGATGCGAGCAGGATCGCTCTTGAGCGCGGCCTGCAGCGCCTGAAAACTGGTGCGGCCGTCAGGCAGCGTCACCACGGCCTCGCCATCGATCAGCGCGCTGTCGGCGTTCAGCTTCACCGCGCTGTCGATCAGCCCTGCGAAGCGATCTGACCAGTCGAGCCCGGATCGCGTGTAAGCGCGACCCTCGCCGCCGCCGATCGCGAGAAGGGTCCGGTAGCCGTCGTATTTCAACTCGTGCAGCCAGCGATCGCCGGAAGGCACGTGATCGACAAGGGTGGCGAGCTGCACGGGCTGGAAAGCTGGCGGTGTGCCCGCGATCCTCCTGCGACCGGCCGGCGCCGCCTTGCGGCTTGTGGTAACCGTAGCTGGCCCGGGCTCGTCTTTCCTGCGTTTTGGCGTGGCCTTGCCGGCTGCGATCTCGTCCATGGTCCGCCCGCTGTCGACGCTGGTAACATGCGTTCCAACCAGATCGTCGGAGCCGCCGGCAAATTCATCCTGCACCTTGCGCAGGATCCAGTTTTCGCGCTTCTCCCTTCCCCGCGGTTTCAGGCGAAAGAGAATCCATTCGCCACGCATGCGGCGGCCGTGAAGGATGAAATGCAGGTGGCCGTCGGACAGGGTCTTGCGCGGGTCCTTGCCGGCGATCGGTTCCCAGGTGCCGTTGTCCCAAAGCATCACGGTGCCGCCGCCATATTCTCCCTTGGGGATCGTCCCTTCAAACCGGGCATAATCGAGCGGATGATCCTCGGTTCGCACCGCCAGGCGCTTGTCGTCGGGATTGCTGCTAGGGCCGCGCGTTACGGCCCAGCTGACCAGCGCACCATCGAGTTCGAGGCGAAAGTCGTAGTGGAGGCGGGATGCGGCATGCTTTTGTACGACGAAACCGTTGCCGCTCGTCGGCGCGGTAGCGCCCGAAGGCTCGGACGTGCGCGTGAAGTCGCGCTTCTCGCGATAGCGGGCGAGCGGATCTTTCGCCGGGCTGACCGTGGCTTTTGCGGTTCCTCGCCTCATGCCCGCTTGCGCGCCGGCGCAGTCGTTGACGGCTTGGCCTTGGCCTTGGTCTTGGTCGAAACCGGCTTCGTGGCGGGCTTTCTCGAGGATTTGCTCGTCACCGCCTTTTCCGTTCCGCCAAGCGATTTCTTCAGCGCCGCCATCAGGTCGACCACATTGGAGCCGCGTGGGTCCGTGCCCTTGTCATCGCTCTCGATATTGAGCGTCTTGCCTTTTTTCTTGCGCTCTATGAGCTCCTTGAGCGCGTCCGCATAGCGATCGTGGAAATCCGCGGCGTCGAATTTGCCCGTCTTCTTTTCTATCAGCGAGGTGGCGAGATCGAGCAGTTCCTCGTCGGGCTCGATATCATCGATCTCGCGGAAATAGCTCGACGCCTTGTTCACCTCGTCCGCGTAGCGCAGCGTTTCCATTACCATGCCGCGTCCGCAGGCCTTGATGCTGACGACATATTCGCGACCGCGCATCGCAAGCTGCCCGAGCCCGATCTTGCGCGTGCGGCGCAGCGCTTCACGCAGCACGACGAATGCCTCTTCGGCGAGATCGTCGGCCGGCACGACATAATAGGGCTTCTCGAAATAGATCATGTCGACATCGTGCGCGTCCACAAACTGGGTCAGTTCGAGCGTCTTCTTGCTCTCCAGTTTGACGCCCTCGATCTCATTTTCGTCGAGCAGGACATATTCGCCCTTGGCATATTCGAAGCCCTTGACGATCTCGTCCACATCGACCGGGCCGATGCCCGGGACGACCTTCTCATATTTGATTCGCTGGCCAGATGGCTCGTGTATCTGGTTGAAGGCGATCGTCGCGCCGCTCCTGGTCGCCGAGTAGATTTCAACCGGGATGGACACGAGCGCCAGGCGGATCTGGCCCTTCCAGTATGGACGTGCAGCCAATTGGCGTCTCCTTGCGCAGACTCATCAAATCCGCGACGCCTGTGCTCGTTCCGTGCAATCGATTCCTTATGCGATAGATCAGCAGTCTTGCTGAGCGTTGACGCGCATCCTTCGCACCACGAACCGGCCTGTCATTGATGATCGGAGAGGGCTGCTGTCACCTGCGCCATCGGCGCGGCGAGCGCGGAATGAACGGTCACGGCGGTCAGGTAGATGCCGACAAGAACGATGGCGGACGTGCCGGCTGCGATATACCTCAAAGCCGGACCGGGATTATTCGCCGCCGCCTCGCATCATTATGCCGCGTACCTCGCTTGCCTGCCACGCGATCAGCGTCGGCAATCCGATCGCGATATCGCGCGCGCGTTTCGCGAGTGACAGCGCGAGCGCGCTTTCCGGCGGTAATCCGAACAACGGCCCGGCAACCGCATATGCTGCCTCCTGCACCCCCAGCGCGCCCGGTATGAAAAAGGCGATGCTGCGCAGCGTAAAGATCAGGCTTTCCAGCGCCAGCGCATCCCAGATCGAGATACGCGCGCCCATCAGCTTCAACGCGAGCCACGCCCCTGCGCCACTTGCCAGCCAGGCGCCGAGATTGAACACGAAGGATAGCGCAAGTCGACAACGCTGCGCATAGATGCGCGCCAGCTCGCGGCGGATATCAACAAGCGCCGTTTGCGACTGCGGGATCATCCGGCCGGCGATGCGCGCAGTAAGGTCAAGCGCGGAATGCTGCGCAACAAAGAAGAGCAGGATCACTGCAGCCATGACCCCGGTGCCGCCAAGGATCATCGGTCGAAGCGCAGCCGCGGAGCCCCCGTCGATCAGCAGCGATGCGATCATCGCCAGGCCGAACAGCGTGTATACAAGCTGGGCGGCCATCTCCGTCGTCATATCGACCACCATTGATCCATAGACCCGCGGGCCAGCCATGCCGGATGCGCCGAGCGTGCGCGCGCCGATCACGATCCCCCCGAGTTGCGACAAGGGCAGCAGATCCGACACCGCCTCCCGCACCATCCGCGCCCACGTGAACTGCAGGAGGCGCCGCGTCGCTTCCCCAGGCGCGGCCGCCAGCCACGCCGCTCCAAGCAGCACGAAAGTGAATAGCGACCATCCGCAGAACAGCAGGCCTCCACCCCAGCCGATCCGGCTGGCGATCCGGAAAATATCGGTCAACCCCGTCGCGCCGAACGTCCAGATCGCAATGCCTAGCCCCGCAATCGTCGCCAGCAGCAGGGCGACGCGGGCCGAAACCCTCACGCCGGCTGCGGCTTGCGCATGAGCTTGAGCACGAGGCGGATCGCGCCTGGCACGAAGCGCGGACGGATCAACCGCTGGTCATAAGGCGCCAGGCGGCGATCGTTTTCCGACAGGCAGATCGCGGCGAGCTCGGGGAAGGTTACCTCGACGCCGAGTTCCTTCGATCCGTTGAGTGTGAAATTGCTCTCCTGCGCCTTGGTGTTGTCGCCCATGCCCTTGGCCATATCGATCCGCTCCCAGATCAGAAACAGCCACACCACGATCACCTTGGCCTCGAAATAGGGGCGTCGCCACCACGGCATGTTGCGACGCCACCATGCGACCCAGTTGACGAAGAACAGGATGTGCCGCCCCTCCTCGCGCATCACCGGCTCGAACGTGTCGATCAGTTCGGGCGGGAAGAATCCGGTATCCTTTGCCAGCTTGAACAGGCCGAAGCCGAAGAAGCTGTCGATACACTCAGAATATCCTGAACGCATGAACGCCCATTCGGCATCCTTCGGCTTCGCATATTCCGGCTCGGGCTGAAGCTCGATGCCGTAGGATTGCACCATATCGGCGAGGACCACCTTGTGGCGACGTTCCTCGAACGCGTCCATCTGGACAGCGGAGCGGAGCAGCGGGTGTTGCACCGTCTCGCCAAACGTCTTCACGAACAGGCCGGTGCGTCCTTCGGTCTGCACGGCCATGTCCCAGATCGGCAGCGAGACGATCTTGTTGCGCGTTTCCGGCTCAAGCTCCGGCCAGTCGATCAATGCGGGGCGATAGGGATCGTGCGTATCGAGCAGCATTCGGCTGAACAAGGTAAGATGCTCGGCGCTCCCCAGACGCACATTTCCGGCAGGGAGGGGGGCGGAGGCGTCGAACTGATCCCAATCGGGCACGAGATTCATGCGTGCGTCCTCAAACAAAATCGGCGAACCGACCCAGCCGGATGCTGTTGCGCTCAATCGCGCTTTTCGCAAGGTCGTCCGTCAGGGCGGCGAGCTCGCCAGCGTAATCATAGTCGGGTGCCGAACCGGGATAGGGCGCCGTCGCTGGATGGGTGTAGATTTCCGTCAGGCCATGAGGGAGCTGATCCAGCAGGCCGCGCATACGACAGGCATTCATCGCGCCGGACCATGCCAGGCCGAAAACGTGATCGGGCACGGCCAGCCCGGCCCGCCGCATCCGGCGACGGAGGAGCTTCGCCCAGACGGTTTCGACGCGGGGGCCGCCCCGCGTCCCGTCGATCGCCCGCAACGGGGCGGCGGGCTCGATTGGCGCACGGATCGAGTTCATCCCGTAGCGCTGACCCACGTCGAGGATCGTGGCAGCGATCGTTGGGTGAAGGTGGAAATGCTTGTGCGCGTTCACATGATCGAGCGGCAGGCCGGTTGCTGCGAAGGCGGCGAATTGCGCTTCGACTTCGGCGCGAAGCTGCCGACGCGCGGCCGGCGACGCAAAGATCGAAATAGCGGTTCGCGCCATGTCGATGCGGAACATGCCCGAGCCATCCGTCAACGCAGGCACGGCTTCCGGCGCCAGTATCGGTCGCCCTTCGACCAGCACGATGTGGAGGCCGACACCGAGGCCGGGCAGGCGGCGCGCACGGGCTACGGCATCGCTGGCCGCATCACCACCGACCATCAGGCTCGCCGCCGTCAACACGCCATAACGATGCGCCTGTTCGACAGCTTCGTTTACAGCAGCGGAGGCGCCGAAATCGTCGGCAGTGACGATCAGCCGCTTCACCGCGCCTAAAAGCCGTAAGCGGCCGGATCGGCGAGGACGACGGCAGCGACGCGGGGCGCATCCGGCACGGCGGCACGACGGAGCAGCAGGGTCATGGCGTCAGCGTCGCGCGCCCTGACGGCTTCCTCCCATGCGGCGAGCAGACCGCGCGCAACCAGCCGCTCGTTAACGGACATTCCGGCAAGGCCACGTCCGCCCTCCGACATGATCAGGCAGCCTCCTTCCGGCGACGCAGGAAATCGAAGAACTCCACACCCTCGCGCAGCCGGCGCTTCATCATATCCCAATCGCGCACCATCTCGCCCACGATCGAGCCGATCTTGCGGGGTCGGAAATAAAAGCGTTTGTAGAATTCCTCGACCTTGTCGAAGATCACCGATGAATTGAGATGCGGGTAACTGAGCTGCGCGATCTGGTTGCCGCCATCGGTGAGCAGATGGTCGCCGCCGTCGAACCATCCGTTCTCCACCGCCTGATTGTAAAGGAAGGTGCCGGGATAGGGGGCTGCGAGCGAAACCTGGATCGTGTGCGGATTGATCTCGATAGAATAGCGGATCGTCTCCTCTATCGTCTCCAGCGTCTCGCCGGGCAGACCAAGGATGAAGGTGCCGTGAATGACGATGCCGAGTTCGTGGCAATCCTTGGTAAACTGCCGTGCGACATCGACGCGCAGACCCTTCTTGATATTGTGCAGAATCTGCTGATTGCCGCTCTCGTAGCCGACAAGCAGCAGGCGCAGACCGTTGGCCTTCAGCACCTCAAGAGTCTTGCGCGGAACGTTGGCCTTGGCATTGCAACTCCAGGAGACGGGGAAGCCCGGCTTGCCGAAGCCAAGCCCGCCCAGCGCCCTCGCCAGTTCCTCGACGCGGTCGTGATTGTCGGTGAGCGTGTCGTCGTCGAAGAAGATCTCCTTGGTCTCGGGAATCTCCTTCAGGATATATTCGACCTCCTCGATCACTTTGGGGATCGAGCGGAAGCGATAGCGATGCCCGGAAATGGTCTGCGGCCAAAGGCAGAATGTGCAGCGGCTCTTGCATCCGCGCCCGGTGTAGAAGCTGACATACGGATGGCGCAGATAGCCGCCGAAATACTTTTCTATCGTGAGATCGCGCTTGTACACGGGAGAAACCATCGGGAGGACGTCCATATCCTCGATCATCGCGCGATCCGTGTTGCGGATGAATGCGCCATCCGGCCCGCGCCACGTGATGCCGTCCACCTCCGCCAGCGGCTTGCCCTGCGCGATCTCCAGCAGCGTGAATTCATATTCTTCCCGCGCGACGAAATCGATCGCTGCGGAAGCGGCGAGGCTCTTGTCTGGCTCCACCGCAACCTTCGCGCCGACCAGCCCGATCAGGGCGTGTGAATTGCGCGCGCGGATCAA
Source organism: Sphingomonas sp. 3P27F8 (assembly GCF_005502745.1). Lineage (GTDB taxonomy): Bacteria > Pseudomonadota > Alphaproteobacteria > Sphingomonadales > Sphingomonadaceae > Sphingomonas. The sequence goes on along the minus strand of NZ_SCNL01000005.1, from coordinate 13,112 downwards.
CTCGGCGGTGCGCACATCCTGATTGAAGCTGGGGGTCGAGGTGTGGAGAACGATCAATTCCTTCCCGTCGACCTCATGCGCGATATCCTCCCAGCCCTGATCGTGCGCCGGCGCGTCGATCAGGCGCGAGCCCTCGATCATCGCGGCGGGTTGTGCCAGCCATGTCGGATACCAGAAGCTGCGCACCTCGCGCTTCATCTGGTAGCGCGCACCCGCGCCGCCGTCATAACCGTCGAACGAGGGGCCTTGTAGCAACAGCGAACGCTTCATCAGCGGAGAGTCTCCGGTTCGGCCGAAATCTGGCCGTGCTCCTCCATTCTAAGCCTTGAGCCGCGCCAATCAACCGACCGTACCCACATGCCGGCGATAAATACCGCCAGTGTCAGGCAATCGCGCAATGGCAACAGCCACAGCGGTGCCGGGCGATCGCCCGACAGACGATCAGCAACCGCGACTACCCAGAGACGGGCGATCAGCGCGCAGATCGCCACCATCGTGCCCAGTCCGGGGTGGAGCGGAACGGCAAGCAGGGCCAGTGGCAGTGGCATGGAGACCACGCTCGCCGCATGCGCAAGCGGAACGAGATCGCGCACGGTGGCCGACCAGCGGACCTCATGCCGCCACCATTCTCGAAAATTTCGTTCGGCCGAAGCGTGCGTCACCAATATTCGCGACATCGCGACGGTCATCCCACGTGCCGCGATCGCATTGCCGATCGCGTAATCGTCGGCAAGGATATCCGCGAACGCGCCGAAACCCCCGATCGCCGTTAGCGTCTCGCGCCGCAAAGCGATGGTCGAACCCATGCATGGACGGGCCAAACCAAAGGCGAACCCCACGATCGTGCCGGGCAGAAATTGCCAGCTAAGACCGGCAGCGGTGAGGCGGGACCAGCAGCCGGCGTCACCGCGCCCGGCGTAAGCGAGGGTGACGGCGCCCACGTTTGGCTGGTCGAGTGTGGTGAGGATAGTGCTCAGATAATCCTGCGGTACGGCGATGTCGCTGTCGCTCAGCACGATCGCGTCATGCGCGATATGCCGCTCCAGGTTGATGAGATTGGAAACCTTGCGATTGGCGCCATGCGGGGTCGGATCGATCACCAAATCTATCCGCGCCTGCGGAAAACGCGCCCTGAGTTCTTCGATCGCGGCTATCGAAGGGTCGTCTCGTCGCTGAACGCCGCACAGCAATTGCACCGGCCCGCCGTGATCCAGAACCAGGAAAGTTGCGAGGTTATCGATCAGGCGCGGCTCGACGCCGTGGAGTGGCTTGAGCAGGGTCACGCCGTCTCTGCGCGGCCGGTGGGCGATGGGGCGGCTGAAGAAACGCCGCAAAGTGAGCGCAGCGACCACCATATAAAGTGCGCCCGCTGCGCTCAACCCGAGCAAAGTGAAGGCCGCATAGTTGACGAACGCGATCAGTGCGGCTTCCATCGCTGCGTCCTATCCGACGCGCCCGCGCATGTGTAGAGCCGCCAGCATGAACGCGCCTGAACCCCCGCAGACGTTGGTGACCGGCGTATCCGGGTTCGTCGGGTCTGCGGTGGCACGCGCGCTCGCGGCGCGGGGAAGCCGCGTGCGCGGGATGGTCCGCACGTCTAGTGCACGGGCGAATCTGGCCGATTTTCCCGGCGAGCTGGTCGAGGGCGACTTGCGCGATCCCGCTGCGGTAGCTCGGGCGATGCACGGCGTTCAGCATCTGTTCCACGTCGCGGCCGACTATAGATTATGGGCGCCATCCCCGGACGAGATCATCCGCAACAATGAAGCCATGACCCGTATCGTCATGGAGGCAGCGCTCGCCGCCGGGGTCGAGCGCCTGGTCTATACCTCCAGCGTCGCCACCCTGGTGCCACGGGAGGGCGCGGCTGCGGACGAAACCGATGCCGCGACCGTGGATCAGGCGGTCGGCGCCTATAAACGCAGCAAGGTCATCGCCGAGCGCCTGGTCGAGGCGATGGTCTCCGAGCGCGGTTTGCCTGCGGTGATCGTCCAACCATCAACCCCGATCGGCCCGCGTGACGTGCGCCCGACTCCTACCGGGCGGATATTGGTGGAGGCAGCGAACGGGCGCATGCCAGCCTATGTCAATTCCGGGTTGAACCTTGTTCACGTCGACGATGTCGCAGCGGGGCATCTGCTTGCGATGGACAAGGGACGAATTGGCGCGCGCTATATTCTGGGCGGTCAGGATGTGATGCTCGGCGAAATGCTGCGGCAAATCGCTGCTATCGCCGGCCGCGGCGGTGCGGCGGTGCGCATTCCACGTACACCGCTCTTGCCCTTCGCCTGGATGAACGAGCAAATTGCACGGATCACCGGCGGTGATCCGTTCCTGACGATCGATTCCTTGCGAATGGCGAAGCATCGGATGTTCTTCTCGTCGGCCAGGGCGCAGGCGGAGCTCGGCTATCATGCGAGGCCCTATGCGCAGGCACTGACCGATGCGATCAGTTGGTTTCGGCGCGCGGGGATGATCCGTTGACCGGGATGGTGATCGGCTTGCTGTCGCTGACGATCTGGCTGGTGCTGGTGTTTGCGCGTCACTGGTTCTGGCTAGCGCGTGAGCGCGACACCCGCGATCTGCCACCGGTGCCGGAGCAATGGCCCAAGGTGGTCGCCGTGGTGCCGGCGCGCGACGAAGCAGAGGTGATCGCCGAATCGATCGGCAGCCTGATCGCGCAGGATTATCCGGGCGACTTTCGCATCGTTCTGGTGGACGATTCCTCGAGTGACGGCACGGGCCGGATCGCCCGCAGGCTCGATGCCGAGCGGCTCGACGTGGTCGCTGGCTTGCCACTGCCCGCCGGCTGGACAGGCAAGTTATGGGCGGTCCGCCAGGGTGTGGAATACGCGAACGCGACGACGGCCTATCTGTGGCTGACCGACGCCGATATCGCGCATGCACCCGATACGTTGCGCACGCTGGTCGCCCGCGCGGAATCCGCCGAGCTCGCGCTGGTCAGCCTGATGGCGAAGCTTCGCTGCGAGACGATTGCAGAGCGGATGCTGATCCCCGCGTTCGTCTTCTTCTTTCAGATGCTCTATCCGTTCGGGCTTGTGAACCGGAGCGGAGGGCCAGGCGCCGCGGCCGGCGGCTGCATGCTGGTACGCCGCGTATCACTGGAGGCAGCGGGTGGGATAGCAGCGATCCGCGGCGCGCTGATCGACGATTGCGCATTGGGCGCGTTGCTCAAGCGACAAGGACGCATTTGGATCGGCCTCACGGATCGCTCGCGGAGTATCCGAAGGTACGACACGTTCGGATCGGTCGCAGCTATGATTGCACGATCGGCTTACGCGCAGCTTCGTTACTCGCCGGCAGTGCTGACAGGAACGATCTTGGGACTGGCGCTGGTCTATTTCACGCCGCCGCTGCTGGGAACGCTTGCTGACGGGCCGGCGAGGGCCGCTGGGCTGGCGGCCTGGCTAATGATGGCGATCGCGCTACAGCCAATGCTCGCTTTCTATCGCCGTTCGCCACTCTGGGGCCTGTTACTGCCGCTGATCGCCGCTTTCTACGCGGGCTGCACCTTGCTATCCGCGTGGCAACATATTCGGGGGCGTGGAGGCATGTGGAAGGGCAGGGCGCAGGCGGCCGCGGACGGATGACCAAGGTGGCCGATCTCGCCTCTGGCAAGGGGCATGACGACGAGAACTTTCCGGTAGCGAGTTTTCTGCTCCGGCCCGAGGCTCGCGTTCCGGTAATGGCCTTTTACCGGTTCGCGCGCGCCGCCGACGATATCGCCGATAATCCGGCGCTCGGCCCGCAGGCAAAGCTGGCGCTGCTCGCAGCCCTGCGCGATGGGCTCTCCGGTGAGGGCGCGGTCGAGGCGATGGCGCTGCGCGAGGTGATGGCTGCGCGCCGGATCGATCCCATACACGCGCATGAACTGCTCGATGCTTTCTTCAGCGACGTCACCAAGACGCGCTGCCGCGACTGGGATGATCTCATCGGCTATTGCCGGCTTTCGGCGATGCCGGTTGGGAGATACGTGCTCGACGTGCATGGCGAAAGTCGCGATCTGTGGCCCGCGAGTGATGCGCTGTGCGCGGCGTTGCAGATAATCAACCACCTGCAGGATTGTGCCAAGGACTATCGCGGTTTGGGCCGGGTCTACATCCCGCTTGATACGGGGGTGGAGCCGGACGATCTTTTGTGTGACAGGGCGACCACGGCGTTGCGCGCGATCATCACCGCGCTCGTTGCGCGAACCCGGGAATTGCTGGCGCGCTCGAAGGGCTTTTCGGCCGCGATCCGGGACAGGCGGCTGGCGGCAGAGGTATCCGTGATCCACCGGCTGGCGGAGAGCCTTTGCGATCGGCTCGAAAGCCGCGATCCGTTGAGCGAGCGCGTCCACCACGGCAAGTTCGAGGCGGCGTGGCTGGCGCTGGGTGCCGCAATCCCGAGTCTGTTGAGGCGCGCTTCGTGAACGAGGTGCAACTCACCAGCGCATCGCGCAGCTCTTTTTACGCGGGAATGCGTGTGCTGCCGAAGGCAGAGCGTGAGGCGATGTATGCCATTTACGCATTCTGCCGCGCGGTTGACGATATCGCTGACGACCAGCACGGCGAGCGAGCAGAGCGTGCGGCTGCGCTGGATGCCTGGCGCCTCGATCTCGACGCGCTTTATGCGGATGGCGACCCCGGGCGGGCTGCGATCGTGGCGGAAGCAGTGCAACGTTTCGGCCTGGATCGCGCCGATTTCGAAGCAGTGATCGACGGTATGGCAATGGATGTCGCCCGCGATATCCGATGGCCTGGCATGGCCGAGCTGGAGCTTTATTGCGATCGAGTGGCCTCTGCGGTTGGACGGCTATCCGTCCGCGTGTTCGGCATGCCGGAAAACGAGGGGCTTGAGCTGGCACATCATCTCGGGCGCGCGCTTCAGTTCACCAATATTCTGCGCGACGTGGATGAGGATGCGGCGATCGGGCGTGTGTATCTCCCGGCCGAAGCGCTGACCGGCGCGGGCATTCCCCTTACCACGCCCGCCGAGGTGACGAGCGATCCGCGGTTGGACGAAGCGGCGCGGCCGCTCGCGGCGCGCGCTCACGATCATTATCGCGCCGCCGATGCGATCTTGGCTGCCCGTCCCGCTGGTCTGCTGATTGCGCCAAGGTTGATGGAAGCCGCCTATTCCAAACTGCTTGCACAGATGGAGGCGCGGGGCTGGGCGCCGCCGCGCGTGCCGGTGCGGGTGAGCAAGCCCGCGTTGCTGTGGTCGCTGGCCCGACTTCTGGTGATGCGTTGAAGTTCGCGCGAGCGACGGTTGTCGGTGCCGGGCTGGCCGGGCTGTCGGCGGCGGTCCGGCTCGTCGAGGCAGGGTTTGCCGTGCGGGTCCACGACGCGGCGCCCCACGCTGGCGGCCGCTGTCGATCTTATCACGATCCGCAGCTGGGGACGGTGATCGACAACGGCAATCATCTCGTCCTCGCCGGCAACGATGCGGTTGCGCGCTTTCGCGAGACGGTGGGCGCGACTACCCCCTTTGCCGGGCCGGATCGTGCCGATTTTGCCTTCGTCAATCTGAGCGATGGCCAGCGCTGGACCATTAGAATGAACGACGGGCGGATCCCGTGGTGGGTGTTCGCGAAGAACCGGCGCGTGCCGGGATCGCGGGTGAGTGAGTATTTTCGGCTCGCTCGCCTCCTGACCGGTGGGGCTTCGGATACCGTAGACGAGCGGATCGAGGCCGCCGGCCCTGTCTGGGCCAAGCTGATTGCGCCCGTGCTACTTGCCGTGCTCAACACCCCGCCAGCAGAAGGCTCCGCGCGGCTCACCGCCCGGGTTCTGCGCGAATCGATGCTTCGGGGGGGCAGGGCTACGCTGCCGCGTATCGCCAAGCCGACATTGGGGGCCGCCTTTATCGATCCCGCCCTGGAATGGCTGGCTGCGCGCGATACGCCGGTAACCCTGAGCAGACGCTTGCGCGGGGCGGTGACGGACGGCAACCGCGTGATCGCGCTGGACTGGGGAGCGGGGCCGGAGGCGGTGGCTGAAGATGAAGTGGTGATCCTCGCAGTGCCGCCATGGGTAGCGGCCGCGCTACTCCCGGAGATCGAGGTGCCCGATGTCTTTCACGCCATCGTCAACGGGCATTTCGCGATTCGGCCTCCGTCGGGCGCGCCAGCGATGCTTGGAATGCTGGGTGGAACAGCAGAATGGCTGTTCGCCTTTCCCGACCGCATTTCCGTGACGGTCAGTCACGCCGACACGATTGTTGAACGCGATCGCGAGGAGCTGGCGTGGCTGTTCTGGAACGATATTCAACAGGGCTATGGGTTCAGGGCGCCGTTGCCCGCGTGGCAGATCGTGAAGGAGAAGCGCGCTACCTTCTCCGCCACGCCCGCGCAGGACGCGAAGCGCCCGCCCGCGACAACGCGCTGGCGCAATCTTTTCCTGGCGGGGGACTGGACGCAGACCGGGCTGCCCGCAACGATCGAGGGCGCGCTGCGATCGGGTGAAACGGTCGCGTCGTTGGTGAGTGGTGGGGAGAGGTAATAGCGATGCCGGATGTGACCGAAGATCCGCTTGCCGCCATCGATGCATCGGTCGACCGCGCCAGCGCCGCGCTGCAGGCTGCGCAACGGCCTGACGGGCATTGGGTTTTCGAACTTGAGGCCGATGCAACGATCCCGGCCGAATATGTGCTGCTGCGTCACTATCTTGGCGAGCCGGTCGATGCCGGGCTGGAGGCGAAGATCGGCCGCTACCTCCGGCGCATCCAGTCGGCCGAGCATCACGGCTGGGGGCTGTTCCATGCCGGATCGTTCGACATCAGCGCGAGCGTAAAGGCTTATTACGCGCTCAGGATGATCGGCGACGCTGTGGACGAACCGCACATGGCGCGCGCGCGTGAAGCGATACTGGCGGCAGGCGGCGCGGCGGCGAGCAATGTTTTCACGCGCATCCAGCTCGCGCTTTACGACGCCGGGCCGTGGTCTGTCGTGCCGACCATGCCGCCGGAGCTGATCCTGTTGCCGCGCTGGTTTCCGATACATCTGTCGAAGATGAGCTATTGGGCGCGCACCGTGGTGGTGCCGCTGCTCGTGCTCTGCGCGCTCAAACCCGTGGCACGCAATGTGACCGGGGTGAAAGTGGATGAGCTTTACACCGGCAAGCCTGTCCGCGCGGGCACAAAGGCGGCCGATCCCAAATGGTTGTGGACCATCGGGTTCAATATGCTCGATCGCGTGCTGAAGGCGGGAGACGGGCTGTGGCCCAGGAAGCTCCGCCAGCGCGCGCTGGACGCCTGCGTGGGCTGGGTGACCGAGCGGCTGAACGGCGAAGACGGGCTGGGCGCGATCTATCCGGCGATGGCGAACAGCGTGATGATGTTCGATCTGATGGGCTATGCGCCGGATCATCCGGCCCGCGCGATCGCCCGGGAATCTGTCGAGCGGCTGCTGGTGGTCAGCGATGACGAGGCCTATTGCCAGCCCTGCGTCTCGCCGGTGTGGGATACGGCGCTTGCCGCGCATGCGATGCTGGAAGCGGGCGGGGAGGCCAATGTGGCGCGTGCGGAAGCCGCGCTGGACTGGCTGAAACCACGCCAGGTTCTCGATGTGAAGGGAGACTGGGCGGAGGAGCGACCCGGGGTCCGCCCGGGCGGCTGGGCGTTTCAGTATAACAACGATCATTACCCCGATCTGGACGACACGGCCGTCGTGGTGATGGCAATGGACCGGGCGGCGATTGCGGACCGCACCCCGGTCGATCGCGGGGTCGAATGGACAGTCGGGCTGCAATCACGAAACGGTGGCTGGGGGGCGTTCGACGCCGATAACAGCCATGAATATCTCAACAATCTGCCCTTCGCCGATCATGGCGCGCTTCTCGATCCACCCACTGCAGACGTATCTGCGCGGTGCGTATCGATGCTGGCACAACTGGGCGAGGGCCCTGAGAACAGCCCGCGTCTGGCGGCGGCTATCGATTATCTGCGCCGCGAACAGGAGCCGGATGGCAGCTGGTTCGGCCGGTGGGGCGTGAACTATATCTACGGCACCTGGTCTGTGCTGTGTGCGCTGAACGCCGCCGGGCTGGGGCCGGAAGAGCCGATGGTCGCGCGCGCGATCACCTGGCTGGAGGCAATCCAGAACCCGGACGGTGGCTGGGGCGAGGATTGCGACAGCTACGCGCTCGACCGAACCGGCCACACCCCGGCGCCATCGACCGCGTCGCAGACGGCCTGGGCACTGCTGGGGCTGATGGCGGCGGGCAAGGTGGATAGCGACGCGGTGAAGCGCGGCGTGGGCTGGCTGGCAGCGCATCAGGAAGCGGACGGCTTGTGGGGGCAGGAACACTATACCGGCGGCGGCTTCCCGCGGGTCTTTTACCTGCGCTATCACGGTTATCCGAAATATTTCCCGCTGTGGGCGTTGGCGCGCTATCGCAACCTCAAGCGCTCGAACACGAAACGCGTTTCGGTCGGGATGTGACGCTGATCGTCGCCTGCGGGCTGAAGCGCGAGGCGCGGATCTTCGAGCGTGCGGGCGTCGTCGCAGTAATCGGCGGCGGCGATGCCACGCGATTGGAGGCGGAGCTGGAGGCGGCCACGGAGAGGTTTCCGGGCATCGTCCTGTCATGTGGCATCGCGGGCGCGCTGTCGCCCGTGCTGATGCCGGGCGATGTGGTGGTCGATGGCGATCCGGCGATCGTCGGGCGTTTACGTCGTGTCCTGCCATCCGCTCACCATGGTGCGGTGGTGGGGCAGGAGGCGGTTGCCGCAACGGCGATACACAAGGCTGACCTGTATCGACGCAGCCAGGCGATCGCGGTGGATATGGAGAGTCACATTGCCGGGCGGGTTGCGCGACGGCGCGGCCAACCCTTCGCCGTGCTTCGCGTGATCTCGGACCGTGCGATGGACGATCTTCCGCCAGCGGCGCTGGTGGGGATGCGGCCAGATGGCGGCATGGCGCTCGGCGCGGTGCTCTCGTCTCTGGCGCGCGATCCGCGACAGTTGCCAGCGCTGGTCCGCACGGGAAGGCAGGCGGCCGAAGCGTTCGCCAGCCTCAGGCGGGCGTTTTCGGAAGCGGCGCGGGCGCTGATATGAAGCCGCTCCCTCGCATGAACCGGCGTGGGAGCGTCAGGCGACCTTTTGAACCCGCCTGAAGCCCTCCGGGTCCATCTCCTTGATCCGCGCGAGTTCGCGTTCGACGTGCGAGGAGTGAACATCAACGGAAGGACGGGCGTGTGACAGGTCCACGTCGGGCGCCATCGGCCCTTCCGTCCGCACCCCCTTTCGCCCGATGCCGAACATCTTGAGCGGATGGCGGATCGCATCGGTCGCGGCGGTGCCCTCGAACCCGCAATGCGTCATGCAGTTGGAGCATTTCTCGTACTTGCCGACGCCATATTGCTCCCAGTCGGTGCCCTCCATCAATTCCCTGAAGGTGGCGACATAACCTTCGCCAAGCAGGTAGCATGGCTTCTGCCAGCCGAAGATCGTGCGCAGCGGCATCGACCACGGCGTGCACTCGTAGGTCTGGTTGCCGGCCAGGAAATCGAGAAACAGCGGCGAATTGGTGAAGGTCCAGTCCTTGCCGCCATTGCCGCGCGTGAACACATCGCGGAAGAATTGCTTCGTCCGCTCGCGATTGAGGAAATGCTCCTGATCGGCGGCGCGCTCATAGGCATAGCCCGGCGAGATGGTGATCTCGACGCCCAACGCCTCCATCTCGTCGAAATAGGCGGCCAGCCGCGCGGGATCGGCCCCGTCGAATACGGTGCAATTGACCTGGACCCGGAAGCCCTTCGCCTTGGCGAGCTTGATCGCGTCGATCGCGATGTCGTAGGTTCCGGTCTGGTCGACGGCGTGGTCGTGCATCTGCCGGTCGCCATCGAGATGGATCGACCAGGTGAAGAAGGGCGACGGTTCGTATTCGTCGATCCTCTTTTTCAGCAGCAGCGCGTTCGTGCAGAGGATCACGAACTTCTTCCGGGCGATATAGCCCTTCACGATCCGCGCCATATCCTTGTGCAGCAGCGGCTCGCCGCCGGCGATCGAGACGGCGGGCGCCCCGCATTCATCGATCGCGTCCATGCACTGCTCATAGCTCATGCGCTGATTGAGGATCGGATCGGGATAATCGATCTTGCCGCATCCCGGACAGGCCAGGTTGCAACGCAGCAACGGCTCCAGCATCAGCACGAGCGGATATTTGCCGCCCCTGATATGCTGCTTTAGCGTGTAGGCGCCGATGCGGGCGATCTGGGAAAGCGGCAGGCTCATGGGGTAATCCTATTCAGCGGCCACGCGGGCACGGCGGCGCAATTGGGGCGGGAGCGCGAATGAGACGTTCTCGGCCGCGCCGTCCAATTGCCGCACCGATACCGGGCGGATCGCAGCAATGGCGGCAATAACGCTTTCGATCAACTCGTCAGGCGCCGACGCTCCGGCTGTGACGCCGATCGTCTCCACGCCATCCAGCCACGCCGGATCGACGGCGCTACCGTCATCGATGAGATAGCTGGGCACGCCCATCTCGTCACCGATCTCCCGCAGGCGGCTGGAATTCGAGCTGTTCCGCGCGCCGACCACGATGACCAGATCGCTGTTGAGCGCGAGATCGCGAACCGCGGTCTGGCGGTTTTGCGTGGCATAGCAGATGTCGGCGATGTCCGGGCCCTGCACATTGGTGAAGCGCGCGTTCAGCGCGACAATAACCCCGCGCGTATCGTCGACGCTGAGCGTGGTCTGGGTGATATAGGCGATCGGCGCGTCCGGTGCGATCGGCAGCGATTCCACGTCCGCCACGGTCGAGACGAGGTGAACCGGCGCATCGATCTGCCCCATCGTGCCGATCACCTCCGCATGGCCGGCATGACCGATCAGCACCAGCGTGCGCCCCGCCTTCGCATACCGCCGGCCCTGCACATGCACCTTGGCGACGAGCGGGCACGTGGCATCAAGCACCGGCAGTCCCTGCTCAACCGCCGCCTCCTGTACCGAGCGCGGAACACCGTGTGCGCTGAAGATGGTCGGCGCGCCAGCCGGAATCTCATCGAGTTCCTCGACGAAGATGGCACCCATGCCGCGCAGCCGATCCACCACGTGCCGGTTGTGGACGATCTCGTGCCGAACATAGACCGGCGCCCCATAAAGCTGCAGCGCCCGCTCAACGATCTCGATCGCGCGGACGACACCGGCGCAAAACCCACGCGGATTCGCGAGCAGAATGTTCAGCGGTTGACGGGCTGTCGGGGTCATCTCGATGTGCATGCCATTCCCTCCCGCCGGGCAGGTGTCTTGAGATAGACATGGGATCACAAATACAAAAGGCGCAATTGTGGCAGGCGGAAACGCGGGGTGGACGGGTCGCTGCCGATCGGGGTAATCGCGTCTTACCGATCGGGAGTGTTTACATGCGTATGTCCCTTTCGCCGGCGCTGCTGCTCGCGCTGGCTATCCCGGCACCGGCGATGGCGCAGGCCGATCCGGCGCGTACAACCGTACAGTCGCTCGATGACGGGCTCATCGCGATCATGAAAGCGAAGGGCAATGCGAAGAGTCGCGCGGCGACGATCGCGCCGGTGATCGATCGCGCCTTTGACCTGCCGTTGATGACCCGGCTCGCCGTCGGCCCGAGCTGGACGACGATTGCGCCAGCGGATCAACAGGCGCTCGTCGCCGCGTTCCGACGCCTGACGATCGCGCAATATGCCGCCAATTTCGACGACTGGTCCGGCGAGGCCTTCACCATCGCCCCGCAGATCGAGGCTCGGGGGGGCGACAAGCTGGTGCGCACGACACTTACGTCACCGGGCAAGGCCGGGATTGCGATCAGCTATCGCCTTCGTGCGAGCGGAGGTGACTGGAAGATCATCGACGTGTTTTACCGTAACGCGATCAGCCAGATCGCAACGCGCCGCGCGGATTTCGCGAGCGTTCTCGCCAAGGGCGGCGCCAGGGCATTGGTCACGCATCTGGACGCACTCGCGGCAAAGGGCAGTTTTTGATCCTTCCGGCGCTTTTCCCGGCGATGGCGCTTCTCGCCGTTCCGGGGCCTGACCCGCAGATCGAGACGATTGCGCCCGTCGAAGCGCAGGTATCCGCCGTACCAGCGTCTCCCGAACTGGCGGATCCGCTGTCCGACCCAGCGACCCCGGGCGGGAGGCCGACGGCGCCGCCCGGCCGCATCAAGGGCGATCCGCTCGAAGGCTTCAATCGCAAAATGTTCCGGTCGAACCAGTCGTTCGACAAGGCGGTCTACCGGCCGCTTGCGATGGGGTACAAGCATGCCGTGCCAAAGCCGGCGCGTGCGGGATTACGCAATTTTTTCAGCAATCTGACCGAGCCTGTCGTTTTCCTCAATTACCTGTTGCAGCTCAAATTCGGCAAGGCCGGGCGCACGCTCGTGCGGTTCACCGTCAATTCCACCCTTGGCGTAGGCGGTATCCTGGATCTCGCCAGAACGGAGGGCATCAACATTCCGCATCGCGACAACAGCTTCGGTAACACGCTGGCGCGATACGGCGTCGGGCCCGGCCCGTATCTGTTCCTCCCATTCGTCGGGCCGACCACCTTGCGCGATGTGCTGGGAGGGCCGGTCGATGGCGCGGTGTTGCCGGTCGCGATCGGCAAACCGTTCACCGACTGGCGCTATCAGGTGGCCAGCGGCGCGATCACCGGGCTTGACCTGCGCGCCGAATCCGATGCCGATCTGCGCGCGCTGTTCAGCGGCGCGGTGGATCCGTATGCGACGCTACGATCCGTCTGGCTCCAGAATCGTGCCGCAGAAATTGCCGAGATACGGCACCGGAAAAGCGCCCCGACCGAACTGGACGATCCGATGGAGGATCCCGGCGGCGCGGGTTTGCATGATCCGTCGGGCGAACCGGCGGCCCACATTCCTGCCACATCGCCGAAATAACATCGATGCCGCCCGCCGTTGTCCAGATCGAATTTGGACCCTAGCTTTGATCGGAGGGGACAGGAGCCGGATGACTGGAATATTTGAGACGCCGTTGCTGGACAGGATAGGTGAGCCGTCGGATTTGCGTTTGCTTTCGGCGTCTGATCTTCGTCAGGTGGCGGATGAGCTGCGGCTGGAGGTGATTTCGGCGGTGGGCCAGACGGGTGGTCATCTGGGGTCTGGCCTTGGG
>NZ_SCNL01000004.1 GCF_005502745.1 Sphingomonas sp. 3P27F8 | reverse complement strand
TTTTTTTTTCAGATACGTGATGCAACGAAGGTGTAACCACTGCTTGTCGGCGGCAGCGGCAGGTGTGTATAAGAGAAAGGGCAAGGAGGGCGTGATGGTAGAGGCGTTGAGTGAAACCGAGCGGGCGGATGCGCTCGATGGGCTTGCGGAATGGGATTATGACGAGGGCCGCGATGCAATCCGTCGTTCGATTGTGTTCACCGATTTCGCCGAGGCGTTCGGCTTCATGACGCAGGTCGCGCTGATCGCGGAGAAGATGGACCATCATCCCGAATGGAGCAACGTCTGGAATCGCGTGGAAATCCTGCTCACCACGCATGACGCAGGCGGCCTTTCCGGGCGTGATGTGGAACTGGCCGAGGCGATCGACTCGATTCTCGATGGTTGAACTGAGCCACGGCTGAGTGCCGTGGCGCGCATCATCCGTCGCAATCGTCCGGGCAGCCAGCCGGCCGCGAAGGCAAGGCGACACGCGTTACTACTTATCGCGGCGTGGACGCGATCACCCTGCACGGCATCGCAGGCCGACTGCGCGACCGCTTCCACTGGCGTGCACGCCAACCCGAACCCGGCGTCGCGCGCGGTGCGGTTCGTGTCTGGTATGGCGATATTTCGGATCGCGGTGTCGACGAAGCCGGGCATGAGATCGCGCATCTCGATCCCGTCGACGGCCCATTCGCTGTCCAGCGTCCTGGTCAGCCCGCACCGCGAATTTCGTCGCGGAGTAAAGCGCCAAACCCGCCGGCCCGTAATTCGCGGAAGCGGATGCGGTATTGAGCGGGCATTGTCCCGGCGTCGCCTTCAGGTAAGGGATAAGGCGAAGCGCGCGCAGTATGCGATCCTGCGGCACGCGATCCAGCCCGGGCTGGTCAATTAACCGAATGCCCGCCCATGGCCGATCCCCGCATTGTCAAACGCACATCAGGCCGACCGCTGCTCGTGGCGATGAAGGCGGCGGGCGCCCTGCGCCACGCCGCCAAGTAGCGCACGTCGAGCGTATCGGTATTTCGATCGCGCGGCCAATGCCCGATGCGCCGCCAGTGATGAATTTCGCATCGGCACGCGTGACGCGATCGGCGACGGGCGACGACACCGCATCGCCGATCACGCGCCCGCGATTACTGGCTGAGCACCACCGTGACGGCACGACGGTTCTGCGCATAGGCCGCGTCATCCGAGCCAAGCGCCAGTGGCCGCTCCTTGCCATAGCTGATCGTCGTGATGCGGGAGGCATCGATGCCACGACCGGCAAGATAGTTCTTTGCCGCATTGGCGCGTCGATCGCCCAGCGCGAGATTATACTCGCGGGTGCCGCGCTCATCGCAATGGCCCTCGATCGTCACGCGCACGTTCGGATAACGCGTCAACCACGTCACCTGAGTGTCGAGGATCGCGCGCGCCTGATCGTCGATATCATATTGGTCCAGCCCGAAATTCACCGTGTCGCTCGTCACCGAGCGCTTGAAATCGGCCGACGAGCCCGGAACGACGGTGTCTCCAACCGGGCCTTGCGGGCCGGTCGGTTGGGTCTGGGTCGGCGCGGGGCCAGGGGCGGGCGGCAATTCGGCCGGGCGCTTCTTGGAGCAGGCGGCGGTAGCCACCAGGGCGGTCGCCATCAGCAGCGTTGTCGTCAGTCTTGCCATTTGTCGTCTCCCACTAATTCACTATCGGGTGCCCCAACGAGGTTCAGGGGCGTAACGGTCCCCAGCCCGGATCGGATCCGTCGAGCGGGGTCGGGATGCGGCGCTCGTTGACGCCGGTCAGGTCGACAGACCACAGATCGGCCTTGCCCGCGTTGCCTTGGCCCTGGCGGAAAAACATCAGCACACGGCCGTTCGGGGACCAGCTTGGTCCCTCATCCTGCCACGAGTTGGTCAGAAGCTTTTCGCCCGATCCGCTGGTATTCATGATGCCGATGCGGAACGCGCCGCCGATCTTGGTGAAGGCGATCAGGTCACCGCGCGGGCTCCACACCGGCGTCGCGTAGCGCCCGCCGCCGAAGCTGATCCGTTGCTGGCCTGATCCGTCGGCGTTCATCACATAGAGTTGCTGGCTACCGGAACGATCGCTCTCGAACACGATCCTGGAGCCGTCCGGCGAGTAGCTGCCGCCGGTATTGATCCCGGGCGTATTGGTCAGCCGCTGTGGCGTGCCGCCGCTGGCAGGGACACGATAGATATTGGTGTTGCCGCCGATCGCCATCGAGAAAACGATCCAGCGCCCGTCTGGCGAGAAGCGCGGCGCGAATGTCAGGCGCTCGGTGGTGGTCACCAGATGCTGCGTGCCGGACCCGATATTATAGACGTAGATCGCGGGCTTCTCGTTGAGATAGCTCATGTAAACGATCGACTGCTGGTTCGGCGCGAAGCGTGGTGTCAGCACGATCGACTGGCCGTTGGTCAGGAAGCGGTGGTTGGCCCCGTCCTGATCCATGATCGCCAGTCGCTTGGTGCGCCGCGCCTTAGGCCCCGTTTCAGAGACATAGACGACCCGGCTGTCAAAATAAGGCCCTTCGCCGGTGAGCCGGGTATAGACCATGTCGGCGCATTTATGCCCCGCGCGGCGCCATTCGGACGGCGGCACCACAAAGCCCTGCCGCATCAGTTCGGTCTGCGCGGATACGTCGTAAAGATAGCAGCCGACCGTCAGCGTGCCATCGCCGTTGGCGCGTATGAAGCCCTGCACCAGCGCCTGCGCGCCCGATCCGCCCCAATAGGAGAAAGCGGGCGCGGTCACTTCCGGGAAAATCACCGCGCGCAGCTGTGCCGGCTGCAGCGGGCTGAACAGGCCGGAGTTCTTCAGGTCGTTGGTCACGATATCTGCAAGCTGGCGTCCGAGCGCGTCAGTCATACCGGCCGGGGTCTGCATCACCTGGGTGGTCGGCATCGCCGGGATCGCGATCGGCATCGGGGCGGAAATCCCACCCGTCACCGATACTTCCAGCGGCGGCGGAGCGCCGCCGGGCGCCTGCGCGGCCGGCTGCTGCGTCGGCAGCTTTAGCGGGGTCGCGGGCATGTCCTGCGCGGAAGCGGCGGATGCCAGCAACAGCGCGGAGAGCAGGGCCAGGCTACGCATGACAGGGCCTTTCCTTTCGTTTCGCAGCCCCGCTCCGTCCGGCGCGGCCCGATCGTGGCGCGCCGGGTTCACCGGAGCTTCCACTGGTAATTGATGTTGTTCCATCCGCCGTTGGGGGTGGAATAGAATTGCGGAGGCAACTTCAGCGGTGAACAGCCCTTGAACGCGGCGATGCCCAGATCGATCACGCGGCGCGCGTAACGCTGGTTCTCGTCGTTGATGCCGGTCTGCCGCACCACTGTCGGTGTTGCGGCCAGCGTGCCGTCCTCGTTGAGTTTCAGGTTCAGTGTGGTGACGATCTCGTTTGCGCCTGGGCCGGGATCGACCTGGCGATCCGCGCACGGCTGAATCTGTCGCGCGATCGCCTGAACGATCGAGGCGAGCGCAGCGCCATCGATCTTCGCGGCGCGTGGCACCTGGCTGGTTGATTTGCTCTCGTCGCTCGTCAGCCCCTTGAGGAAATCAGGCCCAAGCCGGCTGCCGCGCGGCCGCGCGGTTTTCGATTCGGCCGATTTGCCGGTGCCTTGCGCCTTGGCGGGCGGCGTCTTTTCCGGCTTCGCTGCAGCGGCCGTTTCCTTTTTGGGCGGCGCGGGCTTTTCGGCTGCTTTCTCGGCGGCGGGCGGCTCTTTCTTTGGTTTCGGTTGCGGCTTCAGCGCCGGTTTTGGCGCGGGAGCCGGCCTCGGCGCGGGCTTTACCGGCGCTGGTTTCGGTTCCGGCTTCGGCGCGGGCTGGGGCACTGGCTCGGGCTTCGGCTCGGGCGCCGCGGGGACTGGCGCTGGCGGCGCGGCGTCCTCCGGCTCGCCCTGATCGGGGGCGACAGATTGTGCGGGCGGCGTTTCCGCCTGCGGCGCGGCCGCCTCCAGCCCGACCTCCTTGACGAGGCTCACCTCCACCGGCTGCTGCTTTAGCTTGAGCGGATTGGGGGTGGCGAGGAAGCCCACCGACAGCAGGCCGAACAGCACCACGTGTCCGGCAAGGGCCAGTCCAAGCCCGATCTTCTCAGCCCGCTCCACGCGATCAATCCTCGCCGATCGTCACCAGCGCAACGCGGTTCAGCCCGGCGCGGTTCAGCTCGCCCATCACGCGCATGACATGGCCATAGTCGAGAGACTTGTCCGCGCGCAGGAATACCTGCGGTGGCTGCCCGCCGGCCGGCGCCTTCGCCGCGATCGCGCTCAATCGCTGCGCCAACTGATTCTCGGCTGTTTCTTCCTTCGCGACGAAGATGCGACCCATCGAGTCTATCGAAATCTCGGTCGGTTGTTGATCCTGGTCCAGCGGCTTGGCGCGGCTGTCGGGCAGGTTCACCGGCACGCCTGCCGTCAGCAGCGGCGCGGTAACCATGAAGATGATGAGCAGTACCAGCATTACGTCCACCAATGGTGTGACGTTGATGTCGGCCATCGGCGCGCGTCGCCGGCCGCTGCGCTGCGAGGGAAGTTGCATCGCCATTGCGTCAGCGCTCGCGATCGAGCTGGCGGCTGAGCGTGGCGTGGAAGCCGTCGGCAAAGCGGTTGAGCCGCGCCTCTATGCGGTTGATGCCATGGCTGAAGCGATTGTACGCGATCACTGCCGGAATCGCCGCGAACAGGCCGATTGCGGTGGCGAACAGCGCCTCCGCGATGCCGGGTGCCACAACGGCGAGGCTGGTGTTCTGCTGGCTCGCGATCGAGGTGAAGCTGCGCATGATGCCCCAGACCGTGCCGAAGAGCCCGACGAACGGCGCGACCGAGCCGACGGTGGCGAGTATGTTGAGCCGATCCGAAAGGCGATCGATCTCCGCCGCCACCGCTGCGCCCATGGCGGTGGCAAGGCGCTCGCGCGTGCCGGCGCGGTCTATTGATGCCCCTTGCGTCGAGCGCCGCCATTCGGAAACGCCGGCGATGAACACGCGCGCGGCGGGCCGCTCGTCGTCATGATGCGCCTTGAAGAACGCATCGATATCGTCCGCCTTCCAGAAATCGCGCTCGAACGCCTCCGTTTCGCGCCGCGTCTGGCCGATCCTGCGCCAGAACATGAAGATGATCGCCCAGGTCCAAATGCTGGCCGCAAGCAGGCCGAGCATCACCAGCTTCACCACCCAGTCGGCCTGGATGAAGAGCGCGACGGGCGATAGCGTGGCGGCATCGGAATTGAAAAACAGGTTCAAGGCGTCTGGTCCTTCTTGGCCAGGAGAGTGTTGAAACGATCGATCCACGCGGCCGGCTGCCGTCGCGGCCGGCCCGTGGGGGCGACCAGTGCCGCGACGAGATCGGCTTCGGCAAGCAAGATAGCGCCGCGCATGACTCTTTGATGAATGAAAACCGCTGCGGCGCGCACTTGCGTGACTTTTGTCTCCACGATCAGCGCATCGTCGAGCCGCGCCGGGGCGGCGTAGCGGATCGCGAGGCTGGCGACGGCATAGGCGCCTTCGCCCGCTTCATGCGCCGCCCGCTGGTCGATGCCGGCAAGCCGCAGCATGTCCGATCGCGCGCGCTCCATATAGCGGAGATAATTGGCGTGATAGACCACGCCCGACAGGTCGGTGTCCTCGAAATAGACCCGCACGGGGAAGCGGTGTGTCGTCCCGTCGAAGCGCCCCTCGACGGGCTGGTCGGTCCGGCCAGTCGTCATCGTTCATGCTGTTAACCGAAGCGAGCCGCGCGCGTAACCCCTCCGGCGGCGCGATCAGCCGCCCGCGAGCGATTGATCCTGCAAAGCGCCCATGTCGACGTGCAGGCGCGGCGGCTTATCGGATTTTGCGGTTTCGGATTTCGCCGTCGGGCCTCTGAGAGTCACTGGCGCCACGGGCATCGCGACCGGCGCGGCGAAAGCGATCACGGGATTGGCGGCCTGTCCTTTCCGCCAGGCATCATAGGCGTCGAAGAACTGGATGAAGGGCTGGTCCAATGTCGGTAATTGCGTAGTTGCGAAGGTCTGGAGCATCGCGGGGGCAACGCTTTCGGCCCGGGCAAGCACCTCGGCGGCGCGCACGCAAAATGCCTCGCGGGCAAAATCCTGCGAGAAATAATTGTAGAGGCGCGTCATCGCCTCATCCTCGCGGGACTGCCAGTCGGTGCCGGCGGCGCGGAATTCCGCCGCGAGCGTCGCCTGCGCTGCGGCGAACGCGCCCTTCTGTTGCGTGAGCAGGCTGTTGTAGCGCGCGACGATCGTCTCCTGCGCCGGACCGCGACAGGCGAGCGCGGCGACGTTAAGCGCCGCGCGCAGATGCCACACGGCGGCGGCGGCGCTGAGATTGCGGTTCGGCGTGAGATAGGTGCCGTCGGAAAGCCGCGTCGGGATCGTCATTCCCGCGCGCGCGCCAGCAGGCATCGGCGCGTATGCCGTCGCAGTCTCGGGCGGGGCCGGCGTGGCGATCGCCACCTTCTTTGTATGCGCGGCACACCCTGCGAGAGATGCCGCGGCCCACCCGACCGCGATGGATATGGCTGCCCGTTTCATGGCGCTTTCTCCCTGTTCGCGGTGATTCGGCGCTCAAATGGTTAACAAAAGGTTACCAGCGCGATGAAGCGTTCGGGAGCGCTGGGTCTCTGCTTACAGGGAGGCTCGTCAGGCCGTGCGTTTCTCCAGCGCTTGCGCCGCCTCTTCCATCAGCGTCGCGATGATATCGGCGACCGGTTCTTCCCGGCTCACCATGCCGACCGACTGACCGGCCATCACGCTGCCATGCTCCACATCGCCCTCGATCACCGCGCGCCGCAGCGCGCCCGCCCAGTAATGCTCGATCTGCAGCTGTGCCTCGGCCATCGCCACACTGCCTTCGTCCAGTGCCTGGGCCACTTCGCGCTGCTTTTGCGAGAAGAGTTCGCCGGCCGCATTCTTCAGTGCGCGCACCGGGATCACCGGCAGCCGTGGATCGATCTGCACGGAAGCCACCGCGTCGCGGGCCGAAGCGCGGATGAACGCCTTCTTGAAATTGGCGTGCGCAATGCTCTCGGTCGCGCAGACGAAGCGCGTGCCCAGCTGAACCCCGGCTGCACCCATATCGAGATAGCCCGCGATCGCTTCACCGCGCCCGATCCCGCCCGCGATGAACACCGGGATCTCGCTGGCGATAGCCGGCAGAATCTCCTGCGCCAGCACGCTTGTCGAAACCGGGCCGATGTGGCCGCCCGCCTCCATCCCCTCGATCACGAGCGCGTCGACGCCGGAGCGGATCAGCTTCTTCGCCAGCGCCAGCGTGGGGGCGAAGCAGATGCACCTCGCGCCGGACGCCTTGATCGCCTCGAGCGATCCCTTCGGGGGCAGCCCGCCGGCAAGCACCACATGGCCGACCTCATGCTTCGCGCAGATCCCGATCAAGTCGGGCAGCGCCGGATGCATCGTGATGAGGTTCACGCCGAACGGCTTGCTGGTCAGCGCCTTCGTCGCGGTAATCTCCGCGTCGAGCAATTCCGGCGTCATCGCGCCGCAAGCGATCACGCCAAATCCCCCGGCATTCGATATCGCCGCGACCAGATTGCGCTCCGACACCCAGGACATCGCACCGCCGAGGATCGCGACCTCGGACCCGAGAAAGGCGGCGCCGCGCGCCATGCGTCGCTGAAGGCGCTCGGCGCCCGTGTTGTCAGTCGTCATGCGCGTTGCCCTAGCGTCGGCGCGGCCCATCCCGCAAGCTAGAGCGCCGCGATCGCTGTCGCCAGCGCCTCCACTTCCGCTGGCTCGCTCGCCCAATGGGTGACGATGCGGATCACGCCGTCGCTCCAGTCATAGAAGCCGAACCCCTGGTCACGCAGCGTCTGCGCCTCCGCCGCAGTCACGCGCAGGAACAGCTCGTTTGCCTCGACCGGGTGGAGCACTCGCGCGCCAGCAGATTGCGCGAGCGCGGTCGCTGCCCGATTCGCCGCGCGCGCGTTATCGAGCCACAGGTCGCCATCGAGCATCGCGTGTAGCTGTGCCGCGAGATACCGCCCTTTGGACAGCAGGTGGCCGCCGCGCTTGCGCCGTCGCCGCGCATCGTCCGCCAGAGAAGGATCGAAGAATATCAGCGCTTCGGCCGAAAGGCCGCCGTTCTTGACGAAACCGAAGCTCAGCACATCCACCCCAGTTACGATGTCGGCAGGAGTGCAGCCCAGATGAACGATCGCGTTGGCCAGCCGCGCCCCATCCATATGGACGCGCCAGCCGCGCGCCCGGGCGAGTTGAGCGAGCGCGCCCACCTGCGCCGGTGAATAGACAGTGCCAAGCTCGGTCGCGTTGGTCAGTGAAAGCGCGTGCGGCTGCACGCGGTGGACGTCGTTCGCTATTCCGTCGGCGACCGCCGCTGCCGTTTCCGGCGTCATTTTCGCGTCCGCGCCACTGGCGAGCAGCAGTTTTGCGCCATGTGTGAAAAATTCGGGCGCGCCGCATTCATCGTTCTGGATATGCGCCTCGCTATGGCAGATCACGCCGCCATAGGGCTGGCAGATCGTCGCCAGCGCAATCGCATTGGCGACCGTGCCTGTCGGCATCCACAATGCTGCCACTTCACGCCCGAACAGATCGGAAAAGCGCGCGTCGAGCGCCTTGCTCAGACGATCGCCGTCATAGCCGGAATCGATCGCATCGGCAGCTTGCATCGCAGCGAACACGGCCGGATGGACCGGCGCCACATTGTCGGAAAAGAAATGCATGTTGTATCCCGTAGCGGGAACTGGGCTTGGTGAAAATCGCTGCGTCGCTCCACCTTGGCTGGTTAACGTTGCGTCGCCGGCCCGCGATCAGCGGTCGTCCCATGTCGCTCCTGCGCTAAGCATCGGCGACGTTGAATGAAGAAGCCGGTCGATGGCCTTGATCCAGCGCCTCCAGCTCACGTTCGATGATGGAGCGCAGTTGCGCACATAATATGCGGTGTCCGCGTCCGCTGCGCTCGGCCATGATGACCCATTGGCAAAGGCCGCTGCCCAGCGTGGCGATGAGCTCGGCCAGATCGGAGAGCGCCTCGGGATGTTCGCGCGGCGCATAGGCGGCGAGGGCGGCGATCAGGGCGGCCCGCACGCGATTGCGCATCTCTTCCTGCAATTTGGCGATGCGGGGGTTGCGGGCGGATTCTGCCATGATCTCCGGCATCAGCCGGTAGCCGTCGATATCCTCGTCATAACTGGTAAAGCTCAGGATCCACTCCCGAACGGCGATGCGGTTGCCGGTGAGGATGGCTTCATCGAGCCCCGCTTCGTCCAGGAACAGCGAGAAATCGCGCAACGCGATCGTGGCGATGATATCTTCCTTGGAGGAAAAATCGCGGTAGATCTGCCCGACCTTCACCCCGCTGGCGCTGGCGATTTGCGCCACGCCGGTGCCGTGGAAGCCGTTTTCGATAAACAGGCGACGCGATATTTCGAGGAGATGCTCACGCCGCTGCATCGCGCGACCCGCGCGATCGCTCGTGCTGCACTGCAAAAAATTCACCCGCTGCTGCACCTTTCTATCTTGCCTTGAGTTAAAGACCGGCGTAACCCCGCTCAAACCGTGAGCGATCGATCACTCACGTGTTAGCACAAAATCCAGGGACGTTCATGAAGAAATTCGCACCCGCGCTCGCGCTCGCGCTCCTTCTACCCGCCTGCGGGAAAGGCGCGCCGCCGCAGCAGCAGGGCCCGGCGCAGGTCAGCGTCATCGCGGTGCGGTCGCAGCCGGTGACGTTGACCACCGAACTGCCGGGACGAACCGTCGCCTTCGAGACATCGGAAGTGCGTCCGCAGGTCAACGGCCTGATCCAGGCACGCCTGTTCGAGGAAGGCGATTCGGTGCGTCAGGGGCAGCCGCTGTATCGCATCGATCCGCAGCCCTATAAGGCGAGCGAGGCGAGCGCGGCGGCGGCGCTGGCGCGCGCCAATGCGGCGATCGCCTCCACCAATGCGCTGGCGCGGCGATATGGCGAGCTGGTCAAAATCAACGCCATCGCCCGCCAGGATTATGAGAATGCGCAGACGCAGGCGGCTCAGGCCCGCGCCGATGTTGCAGCGCAACAGGCGGCGCTGCGCTCCGCGCGGATCGATCTTGGGCGGACCATCATTCGCGCGCCGATCGCGGGGCGGATCGGACGATCCGATTTCACCACCGGCGCGCTCGTCACCGCGTCGCAGGCGAATGCCTTGACGACAATCCAGCGGCTCGATCCGATCTATGTGGATGTTCAGCAGTCGAGCGCCGACGTGCTCAAGCTGCGGCAGCAGATCCTCGCCGGGCAGGTATCGCGGGAAGGCGGCGCGGCGCGGGTCCGGCTGAAGCTGGAGGACGGCACCACCTATCCGGTCGAGGGCGAATTGAAGTTCACCGACGTTTCTGTCGACCCTACCACTGGCAGCCAGGCGATCCGTATCCGCTTCGCCAATCCCAACCGGCTGTTGCTGCCGGGCATGTACGTCCGCGCGCAACTCGTGGAGGGCACCCAGGCGAAGGGGCTGCTTGTGCCGCAGCGCACCGTAAGCCGTGACGAGCGCGGCCATGCGACCGTGATGGTCGTCGGCAAGGGCGACAAGCTGGAGCAGCGGGTGATCCAGACGACCCGGACGGTCGGCGATTCCTGGCTTGTTACCGGCGGCCTCAACGAAGGCGATCGCGTGGTCGTCGAGGGTGGCATGATGCTGCGGCCCGGAATGCCCGTGAAAGCGGTTCCCTATTCACCGAAAAACAATGCGGCGGCGGCGACGCCGGGCGCGCAGGCACAGGCGAAGTAAGCCCATATGGCCCGTTATTTCATCGATCGCCCCATCTTCGCATGGGTCATCGCGATCATCCTGATGCTTGCCGGCGGCCTCGCGATCAGGTCGCTGCCTGTGGCGCAATTCCCTGAGATCGCGCCGCCCACCGTCTCGATCGCCGCAAGCTATCCTGGGGCTGATGCGGAAACGCTGGAGCGCACGACGACCCAGGTGATCGAACAGCAGCTCAAGGGCATCGATCATCTGCGCTATTTCTCCTCGTCGTCCGCATCATCCGGCACGGTGACGATCACGCTGACGTTCGAGCAGGGCACCAATCCCGATATCGCCCAGGTGCAGGTACAGAACAAGCTGCAGGCCGCGACGCCGTTGCTGCCGCAGGAAGTGCAGCGCCAGGGGCTCCAGGTGCAGAAGTCCGCCGCCAACTTCCTGGTGATCGTGGGGCTTTACTCGAAAGACGGCTCGCACAGCGCGACCGATCTTGCCGACATGGTCGTGTCACGAATGCAGGATCCGGTCAGCCGCGTGAACGGCGTCGGCGAGATTCAGGTGTTCGGCGCTCAATATGCGATGCGCGTGTGGGTCGATCCGCTGAAGCTCAATTCCTATCAGCTCACCATCGCGGACGTGACAAACGCGATCCAGGCGCAGAACGCGCAGGTCTCCGCGGGGCAGATCGGGGCGCAGCCGGCGCCAAAGGAGCAGATGCTCAACGCCACCGTATCGGTACAGTCGCGCCTCCAGACGCCCGAGCAGTTCGGCGCGATCCGGCTGAAGAACGGCGCTGACGGCTCGGTCGTCCGATTGTCTGATGTGGCGCGGATCGAGCTGGGTGCGGAAAACTATGGTTTCGATACGCGCTATAATGGCAAGCCGGCCTCCGGCTTCGGGGTGAAGCTCGCGTCCGGCGCCAATGCGCTGGCGACGGTCGAGGCAGTCAAGGCGCGGGTCACGGAAATCTCGAAGGGCCTGCCGGCCGACGTGCAGGTTGTCTATCCTTACGACACCACGCCGTTCGTGCGCCTTTCGGTGAAGCAGGTTGTCCACACGCTGTTTGAGGCGGTGGTGCTCGTCTTCCTCGTCATGTTCCTGTTCCTGCAGAACTGGCGCGCCACGCTGGTGCCGACGATCGCAGTGCCGGTGGTGCTGCTGGGCACCTTCGCGGTAATGGCGGTCGCGGGTTTCACGATCAACACGCTGACATTGTTCGGCATGGTGCTGGCGATCGGCCTGCTCGTCGATGACGCGATCGTGGTGGTCGAGAATGTCGAGCGCCTGATCGTGACCGAGGGGCTCAAGCCACGCGACGCGGCGCGCAAATCGATGGACGAGATCAGCGGCGCGCTGATCGGCATCGGCATGGTGCTGTCGGCGGTTTTCCTGCCGATGGCGTTCTTCGGTGGTTCGACCGGGGTGATCTATCGCCAGTTCTCGATCACGATCGTCTCCGCGATGGTGCTGTCGGTGCTGGTCGCGCTGATCCTGACGCCAGCGCTCTGCGCGACCCTGCTCAAGCCGCACGACCCCTCCAAGCATGAAGGCAACGGGCCGCTTGCGCGCTTTTTCCGCTGGTTCAACGATGCGTTCGATCGCGGCCAGCGCAAATATGAGAAGGGCGTGCGCAGCACTGCGCGCAACTGGAAGCGCTCGATCGCCATCTATGTCGTGATCGTGCTGGTGATGGGATTGTTGTTCTGGCGTCTGCCGAGCGCCTTCCTGCCGGACGAGGACCAGGGCACCGTGATCGCGCTGGTGCAGGGGCCGTCCGGCGCGACGACCGCGCGCACCGAAAAGGGGCTGGAGCTGGTGCGCAGCCATTTCCTGAGCGAGCCGGGCGTGGAAGCAGTGTTCACGATCAACGGGTTCAGCTTCGCGGGGCAGGGGCAGAATGCGGGTCTCGCCTTCGTCAACCTGAAGCCGTGGGACGATCGTTCCGGCGCGAAAAACAAGGCGCAGGCGATCGCCGGGCGCGCGATGGGGGCATTCTCGCAATATAAGGACGGCATGATCTTCGCGCTGGTGCCGCCGGCGGTTTCCGAGCTCGGCAATGCGACCGGCTTCGACATGCAGCTCGTCGATACCGGCAATATCGGGCATGAGAAGCTGACCCAGGCCCGCAACATGCTGCTGGGCATGGCATCGCAGGACAAGCGCGTCGCGCAGGTGCGACCGGTCAGTCTCGAGGATGCGCCGCAGCTCAATATCAATGTCGATCAGGATAAGGCCCGCGCGCTCGGCCTTGATATCGCCTCGGTCAACTCGACGATCTCCACCGCGTGGGGCGGCTCCTATATCAATGACTTCATCGATCGTGGCCGCGTGAAGCGCGTGTTCGTGCAGGCGGACGAGCCGTTCCGGTTGCGGCCGGAGGACGTCGGCAGCTTCTACGTCCGCGGGTCCAATGGCCAGATGGTGCCGTTCACCGCTTTCTCCACGCTCGAATGGGCGAAAGGCCCAGTCCAGCTCACGCGTTACAACGGCCAGTCGGCGACGCAGATTCAGGGCGGCGCGGGTTCCGGCATCAGCACCGGCACCGCGATGCAGGCGATCGAGGAGATGCACGCCAAGCTGCCGCCGGGAACCGCGATCGAATGGACCGGTCTTTCCTATGAGGAAAGGTTGTCGAGCGGCCAGGCGCCCGCGCTCTATGCGCTGTCGCTCGTGATCGTGTTCCTGTGCCTTGCCGCGCTTTATGAAAGCTGGTCGGTGCCGATCTCGGTGCTGCTGGTGGTGCCGCTGGGCATTCTGGGCGCGCTGCTGGCGGCGACGCTGACCGGGTTGAACAACGACATCTACCTTCAGGTCGGCCTCATCACCACGATCGGCGTTTCGGCGAAGAACGCCATCCTGATCGTCGAATTCGCCGAGGAGCGGATCGTGGAGGGGATGCGCCCGTTCGACGCCGCGATCGAGGCAGCCAAGCTGCGTCTGCGGCCGATTCTGATGACCAGTCTCGCGTTCGTGTTCGGCGTGTTGCCGCTTGCGGTTTCGACCGGCGCCGGCGCGGGCGGGCAGAACGCTATCGGCCGCGCGGTCGTTGGCGGGATGCTCTCCGCCACGGCGCTAGCGATCTTCTTCGTGCCGATGTTCTTCGTCGTCGTGCTGCGGATGTTTGGTCATCGCGACCATGACACCCCCCGTGATGCCGAGCCTGAAGGCGGCGCCGCGCCGCAGGGAGTTTCCGCGTGACCCGCCGTTTCCGTACCCTCGCATTGCTCACCGCCGCCACCGCGCTGTCGGCGTGCAACCTCGCACCGAAATATGTGCGGCCCGTCGGCGCGGTGCCGGCCGAATTGCCGCGCGGCTGGCCCTATCCGGCGGCGGCGAGCGATGCGCCGGAGATCACCCGGATCGGCTGGCGCGATTTCTTCACCGATGCGCGGCTGCGGCAGGTGATCGAGACGGGGCTCGCCAACAACCGCGATCTGCGCGTCGCCGCCGCCAATGTGTTGCAGGCGCGCGCGCAATATCGCGTGCAGCGGGCCGATCTCGTCCCCTCCACCTCGATCAGCGGTAGCGGGACCTATACCAATAATATCGCCAGCCTCGGCGGCGGCGCGGCGGCGGGCGGCGGTGGCGCGACGTCGAGCAATCTGGAGATATATTCGGTCAGCGCCGGCTTTTCCTCGTTCGAGCTGGACCTGTTCGGCCGGGTGCGCAATCTCAGTCGCGCCGCGCAGGAGCGTTATTTCGCAAGCGAGGAGGCGCAGCGCTCCACCCGCATCAGCCTTATCGCAGAAATCGCGACCGCGTGGCTGACGCTGGCATCGGATCAGGATCAGCTCGCGCTGGCGCAGGATACGCTGAAGGCGTTCGCACAGACGCTGGATCTCACCCGTGCGCAGTTTCGCATCGGCGTCGCCTCCGAACTGGAAGCGCGGCAGGCGGAGACGAACTATCAGAGCGCGCGTAACGACATTGCGACGTTGCAGACGCGGATCGCGCAGGATCGCAACGCGCTGAACCTGCTTGCTGGCACCGCCGTTCCTGCCGATCAGCTTCCGGCGGGGCTGAACCAGGGGCAGGTCACGCTCGACGCCTTGCCGGGTGATCTGTCTTCACAGGTGTTGTTGCGCCGGCCGGACGTATTGCAGGCGGAGCACCAGCTGATCGCCGAGAACGCCAATATCGGTGCGGCGCGAGCGGCGTTCTTCCCCCGGATCTCGCTGACCGCAACGATCGGCACGATTTCCACAGCGCTTTCAGGCTTATTCGCCGGGGGCAGCTTCACCTATACTGGCGCGCCGAGCGCAACGCTGCCGTTGTTCGACGCCGGTCGCAACGCGGGCAATCTCGCTTATGCCAGGGCATCGCAGCAGGCGGCGGTCGCCACTTATGAGAAATCGATCCAGACGGCATTCAGAGAAGTGGCCGACGCGCTGGCGACGCGTGGCACGATCGGCGAGCAGATAGCGGCGCAAACCGCGCGGGTGGAGGCGGCACAGGTCGCTGCCCGTCTTTCCGATGCGCGCTATCGTGCCGGGATCGATTCGTTCCTCACCGCGCTTGATGCGGAGCGCACCGCTTATGCCGCGCGCCAGCAATTGCAAACGACGCGGCTGGCCCGCGCCAGCAATCTGGTCGAGCTGTATCGTGCGTTCGGCGGGGGCCTCGATTGAAAGATTAAGTCGATCGCTTGCCTTTTCGCGCAACAGGCATATCCTCTTCGAAAAATACGGAGAGATGCAGATGAGCCGAATCGAGTTTGGCGCGGGTGATCCCGGCGACAAGAGCCTGGTGATATTGCAGAGCCTGTTGTGCCTGCTGCGCGAGAAAAACCTGCTGTCGCGCGCCGATATCGAGGAATTGTGCGAGAAGGTGCAGGCCCGCGTCGCCGATCACGACCGCGATCCGCTGCCGTGCTGTGTCGAGGGCGCGGTGGCCGCTGCCAACGAGATGGAGCGCCTCGGTCAATATATCGGGCATCGCTACGGCGGCAAACACCGCCGCATCTGATCGCCCGGAGTAGAAGCGCGATCGACGCGCGGCGACACTTTGGATGGAGGTCAGTCTTGCGCTGTGAGATGCCGTGTGTTGCCCGCGTTTATTTGGCGTTGCACCTGACCTGAGCTTTTGCCCCCCGGGCGTGACGGTCATCGCCTCATGACAGTCGGGAGGCTTCCCGTAGCGAGGCCGCACCTAGGGGCATGACGGGACGAGCCGAAGCGACGACAAGCGGGAAACGGCAGTCAGCTTGTTCACCAGTGCGGCCGCAGCGCCGGAGACGCGCGGCGCGTCGGGCGCGCCGGCATTATCGGCGCTTATCAGGCCCGGCCGCCACGCATGACCCGAAGTTCCGCCTCGGCATTGATCTCCGCCACGCGCGCCACGTGGTGCCGGTGCCTGCCGCCATACGCTCTGCCGACTTCGATGTCGGGCATCGATTTCTACTGCGCGTCGGTCGGATCGACCGGCGGGATATCCGGTGTCGGCCCGGTGGGCGCCTCCGGCATCGGAGTGAACTCGCGATCGTCGCCCACGGGCAGCTTCATCCGCTGCTGTCGCCAGTCCTCCGCCGCTTGCGCCAACCGTTCTTTCGAAGAGGAGACGAAATTCCACAACAGGAATCGCTCGCCGACCGGCTCACCGCCCAGTACCATGACGGCTGAGGGTTGCCGCGCGCGAACGTCGATCGCATCGCGTCCGTTCAGCACCGCCATCTGCCCGGTGACGAGCACCGTGCCGCCAATCTCGATCTCTCCGCTCGCACAATAGACCGCGCGCTCGGGATAAGCGGTGGTGACGGCGCGCCGCGCGCCCGCGTCCATCTCCCAATGCTGATAGAACATCGGCGAGTGCACCCGTACCCCCGCCTTCAGGCCATCGGCGCTGCCGGCGATCAGCCGGCCCTTTATGCCGTTCTCCTCCCACTCGGGCAGTGCCGCGCCGTCGTGATGATCGAACGAAGGGGTAGTTTCCTCGTCCGCCGTCGGCAGCGCGACCCATGCCTGAATACCGTGCATGTTCGCGCCGTGCCTCCGTGCATACTCAAGCCGCTCGCTATGCGTGACGCCGCTGCCCGCGACCATCCAGTTCACCTCGCCGGGCTTGATCTCCTGTTCGTAGCCAAGGCTGTCGCGATGTGTGATCTGGCCGGCATAGAGATAGGTGACGGTTGCCAGCCCGATATGCGGATGGGGCCGCACGTCCAGTTCGCGCGGGATTCCCGGTGCGAGTTCGAGCGGGCCCATGTGATCGAAGAAGATGAACGGACCCACCATGCGCTGCGCGTGGAAGGGCAGCACTCTGCCGACGACGAAGCCGCCACCCAGATCATGGGTCCGCCTGTCGATGATGCGTTCGATCGTCACAATATTCTCCCTCGTCCAGCGCCATGGGAACAGCGCCGTTCGTCCTCTCATCCTAGCGCTGTTTGCGGAAGATGTGCATAGCGACCGCAAAGCCCGGTAACGCGCGCACATGCCGTAAAGAGAATTGGTCGATGTCCAGATACCTTGCCGCCGCCGTTCTGACTGCGTCGCTTGTCGCAAGCCCTGCAGTCGCGCAAAAGGCGGCGGACCCGGATGAGGTCGTCGTTCTCGGCTCCGGGCTGGTCGTACCGCCCGGCACGCCAGCTTATGGTTCGGTCGTGATCGATCGCGATCGTCTGACCAACGACGCCTCCGGCCGCGTCGAGGATGTTCTCCTAGACGTCGCGGGGTTCCAGCAGTTTCGCCGGTCGGACAGTCGCTCCGCCAATCCATCCGCGCAGGGCGTCACATTGCGCGCGCTCGGCGGTAACGCATCGAGCCGAACGTTGGTGTTGCTGGATGGAGTGCCGATCGCTGACCCTTTTTTCGGGTATATCCCGTTCAACGCGGTGACGCCCGATAGACTGGCCGGCATCCGCGTGACCCGCGGAGGAGGGGCGGGGGCCTTTGGATCGGGCGCGGTCGCGGGAACGATCGAGCTGGCGAGCGCAGGCCGCGCCGATCTGCCTGTTGCGTCAGGCGACGCTTTTTACGGAAGCCGCAACTCGGAAAGCGTGTCGGCCAATATCTCGCCCGGTCTCGGCGGCGGGTTCGCCACCCTGTCCGCTAGGTTCGAGCGGGGCGATGGCTTCCAGACGACACCTGAAAACCAGCGCGTCGCGGCAACCGTGCCCGCGCGCTATCGTGACTGGTCGACCGGCGTCCGTGCCGTCGTGCCGGTTGGCGCGGTATCGGAATTGCAGTTTCGGGGCCTGTTATTCGGCGACAACCGCACCTTGCGCTTCAAGGGGGCCGACTCGAGTTCCGAGGGTGAGGACGCCAGCATCCGCTTCATCGCGCGTGGCGACTGGCAGGTGGATGCGCTGGCCTATCTTCAGGCGCGAAACTTCACCAACAGGGTCATCAGCGCGACGACGTTCAAGCTGACGCTCGACCAGCGCAACACGCCCTCCACCGGCATCGGCGGCAAGATCGAAGTGCGGCCGCCCATCGGCGACGATCACGTTCTGCGGCTCGGAGGCGATCTTCGCTTCGCCGATGGGCAGATGTTCGAGGATGCGTACAGCGGGGCGGGGATCGTCACAGCGCGGCGCAACGCCGGGGGCAATATCAGTGTCGCGGGGCTGTTCGTCGAGGACGACTGGACGATCGGGAAGCTCGTCGTCACCGGCGGCGTTCGCGCGGACCATTGGACGATCGCCAACGGCTTCTTCCGCGAGCGCAACGGCGCCGGAGCGCTCGCTGTCGATAACAGCTTCCCCGATCGCAACGGCACCGAGGTGACCGGGCGCGGCGGTGCGGTGTTCCACGCGGCCGCCTGGGCGGACCTGCGCGCCGCGGCCTATACCGGCTTCCGCCTGCCGACTCTCAACGAGCTATATCGGCCGTTCACGGTTTTCCCGATTCTGACGCAGGCGAACGCTGCGCTCTCGCCGGAGCGGTTGCGCGGGATCGAGGCGGGGATCGATCTGCATCCGATGCGCGGCCTCGATCTTGGCGTAACCGGCTTCTACAATCGTCTGGGCGATGCGATCGCGAATATCACGATCAGCCCGACGCTGCGCCGTCGCGGCAACGTGAACGCGATCGAGGCGAAGGGGGTGGAGGCGACGCTGACATGGCACACGGGCGCGGTGATGCTGTCCGGTTCCTATGCGCTGAGCGACAGCAAGGTGCGCGCGCCGGGGAAGGCATTTGACGGGCTGGCTCCGGCGCAGAGCCCGCGCCATTCCGCCAGCGCGACGATCGGCTGGTCGCCAAAGGCCGGCCCGATGCTGTCGCTGACGGCGCGCTATGTCGGCGCGCAATATGAGGACGATCTGCAAACCAACGTGCTGCCCGCCGCCACGACGTTCGATGCCGTCGCGCGCTTTCCGATCAGGCGCGGCGTCGCGCTGATCGCGCGGGCCGAAAATCTGTCCGACGCGAAGGTCGAGACCCGCAATCAGGCCGGATCGATCGATCTGGGCACGCCGCGAACGCTGTGGATCGGTGTGCGCTTCGGCGGGTGACGCGCGGCGCTATAGCCGCGTTCCGACGACGATGCAGGCCAGGAACATGAGCAGCCCGGCGAAGCGGTTGGCGCGGAAACGGGTGAGCGCGCCGTCATTGTCGTCGGGCCGGAGCGTCGCGACCTGCCAGCAAAGGTGGATCGCGATCGGCGCCAGCGCGGCAAACACCAGCGGATCGGGGCGAACCATCCAGAACGCGCCGCCCCACAAGAACAGCGCCGCGCCATAGAAGCCGCCGACGCCCGGCACGACCGCCGCACCCATTGCGCGCGCGGACGATCGGATGCCGACGATCGCATCATCCTCCCGATCCTGCAGCGCATAGATCGTGTCATAGCCGATGACCCAGCAGATTGATCCGGCGTAAAGCAGCAAGCCTGGCAATGCGAGCCACCCCCATGTCTCGTTCCAGCCGACCAGCGCCGCCCAGGAGAACACCAGCCCAAGCCATGCCTGAGGCCACCAGGTGATCTTCTTCATGAACGGATAGGCGGCCACCAGCGCGAGGCTGGCAACGGCGATGATCGCGGTATCAACGCGCAGTTGCAGCAACACGACCAGCCCGATCAGGCTGAGCAGCCCGAGCCATGCCCATGCCGCCCGCAGCGACACCGCGCCGCTCGCGAGCGGGCGGGACCGGGTGCGCGCTACGCTGGCGTCCAGCTCGCGATCGACGATATCGTTATAGACGCATCCGGCGCCGCGCATCGCGATGCTGCCCGCCAGCAGCCACAGGATCAGCGGCCAGCGCTCGATCGCGCCGCCCGCCAGCGCGATTGCCCATGCGCCGGGCCAGAAGAGCAGCCACCAGCCAATCGGCCGGTCGAATCGCGCGAGCAGCGCGAAATTCCGCAGTCGCGGCGGCAGTGCGGCAACGATGCCGCGATGCTGGCTGTCGGGGACGATATCGGGAATGTCTGTCACATCATGCTTATTATCGTCGGCGTCATGCTTCCGCCACAGCCTGTCATCAGGGTTTGTCGTCTCAAGTATCGTGACGCTAGATTGTGGGCACGGTACAAGGAGTAAGCGTATGTCTTTCTTGCGGATCGCGGCGATGGCCGCGCTGATTTCGGCTTTCACGCCAGCGGCGGCGCAGCGCGGGCCGGCGCTGGCCGGCATCTGGCGCAACGATTCGGACAGTGTGCGCATCCGCATCGCGCCGTGCGGCCCCGGGCTTTGCGGCAGGGTTGTCGCCGCAAGCGAGAAGGCGAAGGCCGATGCCGCGCAAGGCGGCACCGATCGGCTGATCGGCACCGAACTGTTCCACGATTTCCGTCGGGAGGAAGATGGCCTGTGGTATGGCCAGGTGTACGTGCCCGATATCGACAAGACGTTCGACGGCACGCTCGAACTGGTTGATCGAGACACGATCGTGGGCAAGGGCTGCCTGTTCGCCGGCTTCGGCTGCAAGACGCAAAGCTGGAAGCGCGTCCGCTGATCCATTTGTCGGTCGCGGTCGCTCGGTTCGTCGAGGCTTTGTTCTACGCGATATTGCGCGTGGCCGGGGTGATTACGCTGACGGCGATCGGCATTGCGTTTGTGGCCTACCTTCTGTTGATGCTTGCGCGACGACTGACCCGAGGCCGCAAGCAATGATCGCCACCCCCGCCTGGCCGCCGCGCTCCACGCCGCGCCTTTACGTGCCCGATACGCTCGCTCCCGGCGCGCGGCGGATCGATGGGCCGTCGGCGCATTATCTCGGCTCGGTGATGCGGCTGAAGGCAGGCGATCCGGTCAGGCTGTTCGATGATGCGACCGGCGAATGGCTCGCCGTGGTGGAAAGCGTGAGCCGACGCGAT
The DNA here is from genome assembly GCF_005502745.1 of Sphingomonas sp. 3P27F8. Lineage (GTDB taxonomy): Bacteria > Pseudomonadota > Alphaproteobacteria > Sphingomonadales > Sphingomonadaceae > Sphingomonas. Next base: position 242,682 of record NZ_SCNL01000004.1, on the reverse strand, counting down.
CTCATGCTCGACGTGCGAGAGCGCCTCGCCGTGCGCGAGGCGGTCCCCGACCTGTGGCTTCTCGCTGCGCCGCTCAAGAAGGGGCGGGTGGACTGGATGGCGGAAAAGGCGTGCGAGCTTGGCGTCGCGCGGTTCGTGCCGGTAGTCACGCGGCGCACCGTGGTGGACAAGCCCAATACGGAGCGGTTGCGCGCGCACATGATCGAGGCGGCGGAGCAGTGCGGCCGCACCGCATTGCCCGAGGTCGCCGAGCCGTTGAAGCTCGCCGCGCTTCTCCGCGACTGGCCGGCGGACCGCGCGCTCTATTTCGCCGATGAACAGGGTGGGGCGCCAGCGCGTGAGGTGATGAAGCCCGGTCCCGCAGCGATCCTGATCGGCCCCGAAGGAGGCTTCGACGACGACGAGCGCGCTGCGATTCGCGCGACTCCGGGCGCAGTGGCGATCTCGCTCGGCCCGCGGATCCTGCGCGCCGATACGGCGGCGGCGGCGGCGGTGTCGATATGGATGGGAAGCGCCGGGGACTGGGGATGAATCGAAGCGTTCCGCGCCCACTAGCGGAGCCGTTCATCCCCGCGTAAGGCGCGCGCATGACGACCAAGACGGTTTCAGACAGCAACTCGCCAGCAATCGAGTCGCGCGATCAGCTCATCGCCAGTTTTGCCCATGGCGAAAAGCCGAAGGAGCGCTGGCGCATCGGCACCGAGCACGAGAAATTCGTCTATTCGGTCGCCGATCATCACGCGCCGTCATGGGGGGAGCCGCACGGCATCCGCGCGCTGCTGACCGAACTTGAACAATATGGCTGGCAGCCGGTGGAAGAGGGCGGAAACCTGATCGCGCTGACCGGCGCGGATGGCAGCGTCAGCCTGGAGCCGGCGGGGCAGTTCGAATTGTCCGGCGCGCCGCTCGATAACCTGCACGAAACGTGCGCGGAGACCGGCCGTCATCTGGAACAGGTGAAGGCGGCCGGGGAGAAGCTGGGGATCGGCTTCCTCGGGCTCGGCATGTGGCCGGACAAGACGCGCGAAAACCTGCCGATCATGCCGAAGGGGCGCTATGGCATCATGCTCCGCCATATGCCGCGCGTCGGCTCGATGGGGCTGGACATGATGCTGCGCACCTGCACGATCCAGGTAAATCTCGATTACGCCAGCGAAGCCGACATGGTGCAGAAGTTCCGCGTCGGCCTCGCTCTCCAGCCGCTCGCGACCGCGCTGTTCGCGAACTCGCCGTTCATGGAGGGGAAACCTAACGGCTATCTTTCCTATCGCAGCCATATCTGGTCCGATACCGATCCCGCGCGGACGGGGATGCTGCCGTTCGTGTTCGAGGATGGCTTCGGCTACGAGCGTTATGCCGAGTACATGCTCGATGTGCCGATGTACTTCGTCTATCGCGAGGGTCGTTATATCGATGCGGCGGGGCTTTCCTTTCGCGATTTCCTGAAAGGCGAGCTATCGGTTCTTCCCGGCGAACTGCCGACGCTGGAGGATTGGAACGATCATCTCTCCACGGCCTTTCCCGAGGTGCGGCTTAAGACGTTTCTGGAAATGCGCGGCGCGGATGGCGGTCCATGGAACCGGATCTGCGCGCTGCCGGCATTCTGGGTCGGGCTGCTTTACGATCAGGGTGCGCTAGATGCCGCGTGGGATCTGGTGAAGCACTGGTCGATGGACGACCGCGAGACACTTCGCAATGCTGCGCCAAGACTTGGCCTCGCCGCGCCGATCCACGGCGGCGGAACGCTGCAGGATATCGCGGGCGAGGTGCTGGAGATCGCCAATGCCGGTCTCGCGGCGCGGGCACGGCTGAATCGCTCGGGCGACAATGAAACCGGCTTCCTTGATCCGCTGCGCGAGATCGTCCGCAGCGGGAAGGTGCCGGCGGAAGTGCTGCTGGAGCGCTATCACGGCGCGTGGAATGGGGATGTGTCCCGCGTGTACGGCGAGGCTAGTTTCTAACGACCTGCTATCCAGGCGAACAGGCGCGGGACGGGTCCGTTGCGCGCCATCCATTCGCTATAGTCGCGATAGGCGGGGTCGGCGGAAAGGTGTCGCTCTTCGGTCTTGGCACGCCAGTAATAGACGCCGCTGACCACGCCGAGCAGCAATGTCGCGCGCGTTGCGTCCACCAGGCTGCCGGTTGACAGCACCGGGATCGTCGACAGCCACCAGAACAGGTTCTTGGAGAGATAGGCCGGGTGCCGCGACCAGGCATATGGCCCGTGAGTCAGGATGCCGCGGTGGGTCAGGTTCGAAAAGCGCATCCCGAACGCCATGGTCGCCCAGGCGTAGATCGCGGTGAGCAGCACCAGCACCGTGCCGATGAGGATCAGCAACAGCGGGTGGCCCGCCAGCCAGTATGTCCATTCAGCGGTGCCCGGATGGTAATCGAGCGGGCCGCCGGCATCCATCAGAATGAACGGCGGATAGCACATCAGCGCCGCCATCCACGCCGCCGCATATGGGTTCGCCGTTCGGATATGCGCGTCGAGCGGCCGCATCGTGAGCAGATAGCCGACCGTCGCGAAGGCCACGTCGACCACGAACATGAAGGTGATGAGCCAGTTCGCCAGCGCCACCGGATCGTGGAGCACGGCCGAATCGTCCGCGCGAATGAATTCGCCGAATCCCGGCGGCACGATCGCCAGCATGAAGGCGAGGAAGAAGCCCTTCACCGCCCAGGAGCGCAAATGATTGTAGATCGCCTCGCGGTCGGGCGCGCCCTGCCCGAGCAGCCAGGCGCCGAGTGACCACGCCCCGTCGCGCGGCTCGATCAGATACCGGTCCAGCCACAACACATAGGGGATGGATAACGCGAACAGCACCGGCGCGGCGCGCTCGAAGCACCACATCGAGAACTGGAAATTGCCATCCCAGTAGAAGCGCCCGGTCGCGTAGATCAGCGCGATCGCCGCCCATGTCACCCACAGCCCGGCCAGCTTGACGAGCGAAACGTCCAGCGTGTCGCGCAGCGGTGTGCGGCAGGACCAGTCGATGCCGGTGGAGGGATGGCGATGCACCTTGTCGACCAGCAACGACCACAGGATCATCGGCACGGCGCAGGCGGCGACATTCACCAGCGCGGCATAAGGCCCATCCATGCCGAAATGCCGCGACAGCGCGATCCATGCGATCAGCCCGCCAAGCCCGGCGAACCCGACCCCATGGGACACTGCCGAGCCTGGACGCGGATCGGTGCGGCCGGTGGTGGAAAGCGCGGGATCGTGCAGCATCGTCCCGCGTCTAGCGCGGGAATGGTAAGGATCGCGTGAAGGGTGCGCGGGCGCGATCAGCGCATCGGCCGGAAGCCCGCGCGAACCTCTTCGATGAACAGCGCCGGCCGTTCGAACGCGGCGAAATGGCCGCCACATTCTGGCTCGCCCCAATGGACGATATGGGGATAGCGCCGCTCGGCCCAGCGGCGGGACGCGCTGAAGATTTCCTTGGGGAACACGCTGCACGCCACCGGCACCTCGACGCGGCTGGCGGAGAAGCGATCGAAGCTCTCCCAATAAAGCCGTGCTGATGAGGCGGCGGTGCCGGGCAGCCAGTAAAGCATCAAATTGTCGAGGATTTCATCGATCGTCAGCACGTTGAGCGGATCGCCGTCGCAATCGCTCCACTCGCGGAACTTCTCGTAGATCCACATCGCCTGACCGACCGGAGAATCGGTAAGGCCGTAGCCGAGCGTCTGCGGGCGTGTAGCCTGCTGGCGGGCGTAGCCGTTGCCGTCGGTCATATAGCGCTGCATCGCCGCAAGCGCGCGTTGCTCTTCCGGCGTCGCGGCGGCGATATCCTCGCGAGCGGGCGGGGCAACGACCATGTTCACATGAATGCCAGCCACCGCGGGGTCGCCGCTCGCGCCGATCGCGGAGGACACTGCCGATCCCCAATCGCCGCCCTGCGCCACGAAACGATCGTAGCCGAGCCGCTTCATCAGCGTGATCCACGCCGCCGCGATTCGCTCGACCGGCCAGCGATCGGCCGGACGGTCCGAAAAGCCATATCCTGGCAGCGATGGCGCCACGACATGAAACGCATCGCGCGGGTCGCCGCCATGCGCCGCCGGATCGGTGAGCGGCCCGATCACCTTGAGGAATTCGATCACGGATCCTGGCCAGCCGTGCGTCATCACGAGCGGCAGGGCGCCTGGCTCCGGCGAACGGACATGAAGAAAATGGATGCCGGTGCCGTCGATGCTGGTGCGATATTGTCCCAGCGCATTGAGCCGGGCTTCACATGCGCGCCAGTCATAATGCTCGCGCCAATGCGCAGCGAGCGCCTGCGCGCGATCGAGCGGAACGCCCTGTGACCAGTCATCCACCGTCTCCCGCTCCGGCCAGCGCGTGCCGGCGAGGCGGGCGCGCAGCGCGTCCAGTTCGCTCTCGGCGACGTTCAGATGAAATGGGATGACCGCCTCGCTCATTATCCGCTCCTTATATCGCGCGCCCGGTTGACCGGCGCCGCATTGCTGTGGCAGGCGGACGCCCGGTATGCGGGTATAGCACAATGGTAGTGCAGCAGCCTTCCAAGCTGAATACACGGGTTCGATTCCCGTTACCCGCTCCATTTCCCGATGTCGCCACAAACCACGGCGATTCGGCAGGGTGAATTATGGTGTCACCGGTCGCTCCTGGGCCAAGACAATCAGGCTTCAGATCCTTGCCGTCACACGCTGAGCTGCTGTGAATTGCCGGGCACATGACGAGGCTGGACGCTAAAAAAGGATCGCGCCCCCGGTGACGAGGCGTAGCGAGGGGGCTGCCTGGTTGAGGCCGGCAACCGCAAGGATATCGAGTTGCACGATCTTGGTTGGCCGCCAGGCGGCCGACAATGCCGCCAGAGCAATCGTATTGTGCTGGCCGGGGTCATTATCGCGCTCCAGCGATAGTTCGGCAGTGGCGCTCACGCTGTCGCTGAATTTGTAGCGCAACCCGGTGATCTCGCTGTACGCCAGATGGTGGCCCACGCCGGATTGGTTCGCGGCGGCATCGGCTTCGCCAGTCACCGCGATGGCGACCTTGTCGGTCAGATCATATTGGACGGGCACGATGATGCCGGAGGACCAGGTGCCCGCGCCGACCGGATAACGCCCTGTAGGTGCTGTAACGAATAGCTGCACGCCCGCCGAAAAGACCTTGCCTTTTTCACCGGCCAGATGCTGGCGGACGGCAAAGGTCACGTCCCCGGTGCCTGTCACCGTGTCGATCGCGCCGGTGGCTTTGTCACGGGTTCGGTCCTGGCCATAGGCCGTCCATCCCAGCTGTATCTCGGTGTCTTTCCCGATTCCGACCCGGGTAAGCAGATCCGCGGTGACGATGCGATCCTCGCGCTGGTCGGCCTGATCGTCGCGCTGCCAGTCCAGGGCGGAAAGTTCGACGTGCACACGGCCTGGTTCTGTCGTGCAGCTCGAACCACCGATACTTGGTCTGGTGGGGCAGAACCGGGGGTCATCCTGGGCGAAAGCGGGCGTCGCCACGAACAGGATCAGCACACCCAGAGCGTAGCTGAGGCCACTCGACATAGACGCTCCCCGAAATTGCGTTAGCTGCAGGCCTACTCGCCCGTGCCCGACGCGTCCAACCCAATGTTGCGCGAGAGCACGGGCACGGCGCGAGATCGTGATCGGCGTGCGCCGATGCTGGTCAGCCAGTGGGCGATGGCCAGCAGGAGAAACGGCGTCAGGAAGGCACGGTGGCGCTCACCGAATTCGAACCAGACGCCGAACAACAGCAATTGCGCCACGCAGGCAGCGACCATCAGCATCAGCCCGCGCATGGCCGGATCGCGCCGCACCCACAGCGCAGCGGCACTCGCGCTGAGCAGCAGCAGGTGCGCGCCATAGGATGACGGAAACAGCAACGCGCTTATCCGTGGGCCGATCGGCGGGCGCATCGCGGCCAGCCGAACGATGCCGGCCTCCGAAATCGCGCAGGCGCGCAGGAACTTCGCGATCGTGACATGGACGAAATCGAACGGATGGCTTTCGATCCACGTCGTGGCGATGGCGCCGGCCGCCCGGCTATAGGCAAGCTCAGGCTGGCCATACAGCGCGCGCGGCGGTTCTTCCCAATTGCCGGTTGCGGCGGGATTGTTGCCGATCCACAAGCTGTATCCGCTCCCGCTGGTCAGCGGAACGAAGGCGTGGAACCAGAGATAATTGCGTATCCACCAAGGGAGCATCACGAGCATGGCGACGCCCAGCGCCGGCAGCCCGACCGCGAACAGTCGCCGCATCCCGAGGCGAGGCAGCTGGGCGAGCGCGAACAGTCCTCCCAGCAATGTTTCGCCGGGCTGGGTCAGCGCCAGCAATGCTGTCGTCGCGCCGATGAAGATGGCGCGACGTCGCTTCCCTGCATCGGCCGTTGTCCAGCCATAGGCCAGCAACAGCGCAAGCAACGTCGCCAGGCTCTCCTTCTGCGCGAGCGGCGCATCGAGCATCTGCGCGGGCCAGATCAGATAGAGGCAGGCAGCGACGTTCCCGGCCGGTCGCGCCCCAAGCGCGCTGGCGAGCAACAGGATGGCGCCCGCCGCGGCCAGGTCGATCACCGTCGAAAGTGTTGTCAGCGAGAGGGTGGAGAACCCCGCCACCGCGCCCCAACCGGCGAGCAACAGCGGATAGGCCGGAGGAAACAACGCGCGCGTCTCGCTTCCCATGAACGGCTCGAACATGGTGAGCCCATCGCCGCTCAGCAGATTGCGGGCGATTACCAGATACCAGTGCGAATCACCGGGCGAGACGCGGCCATCCGCGAGCAGAGCACTGCCGGTGCGCAATGCCAGGGCGCATGCGGCGAACACCAGCCATTCCCATCGGTGCGGCCGGCGCCAGATCGTGGAGATGATCCACAGCGCGAGCGCGATCCACGCGCCAAACAGCGCACACCCTTCGATTCCCGTGCCCCGCTGCATGGCCAATGCAGGCGCGCTTGCGATGCCATAAGCGGCAAGCAGAAGGAAAAGGGTTGTCAGCCCGATGCGTAAAGGCCGTTCCAGCGCCATCGACGGCGTTCTACGCGACGAGCGTGTCGATCTGTTTAAGGTCGGCCCCCGCAAAACCGCAATCGTCACCCGTTAACATTGCGGATCACAGATACCGCGAGCAGCGCCGGCGACCTCGATAGTTCGCGCCCGGTTGGCGGCATCGACCCTGAGCCTGCAATTCGCGCACGGCGAAGCCGCTGTTGTGCCGGCTGACGGGCCAGTGCGTGCTCGATGTGTGACAAATTACGACGATCGCGGGCAGGGCGCCTGTTTATCAGTCCGTCCCGCTGCCGTCCGCCTTTATGCCGACGCGAACAGCTTGGTTCCAACCACGCCGACGATGGTCAGCCCGATGAAGCAGATTTGCGCCGGATTGATCTTCTCGCCGAACAGCAGCGCACCGAAAATGACGACTCCTACCGCGCCCAGCCCCGTCCAAACCGCATAGGCGGTACCCGCCGGCAACCCGCGCATCGCGAGGGCGAGAAGGCCCATGTTGACGAAGCTAAGCGTCACCGGAACGGCAGAGGCGAGCAATGTTCCCTGCGTGGCCGCCCACTTCAGGCTTAACGCCCACACGATTTCCGTAATCACCGCGACGCCCAGGATAAGCCACGCCATGGAAAGCTCCATATCTACGGGCTCGAATGGGAAGGCGCGATAGCCGGAAACCCGAAAGAGGCGCGCGCCGGGCAGTGCCGATAGGCGGCGATCGTGTCTATGTCCAGACGCTGCGGGCGGGTCGATAAAGCGCGGGAGAGGCCGGCGGTGGACGCCGCCGGCCTGAACGATGGAGCTATTGCGGGCTGACCGTCGTGGTCGTTTTTTCGGTCACCGTCGTCGGTCGCGCGGCGGTGCTGCGGTGAACGGTGCGATGGACGATACGCTTCTTCGCCGGCGCCGCCGCGGTCGTGCGCGAGGTTTCGGTGGTTACCGTCGTCGTGGGTTGCGGCGCGGTCGCAGCAGCGCGGGCCGCTGCGGCGTCCGCGGCCGCGGAAGCGGCGGCCTGCTCTGCGCCGGCCGCGCGCGCATTCGCCACTTCGGCCTGCTGCTGCGCTACCGCGGCCTGATCCTGTGCCGCCGCGATCTGGCCTTGCGCAGCGATGGCCGTGTCTGCCTGGCGCGCGGCGGCCGCCTGGTCGCGCGCCTTCTGTGCGACGCCCATCGCCGTGTCGGCTGTGTGCGAGGCGCGGTGCGCGGCCTCGATCGCTTCCTGCTTGTGGCCCGCGCTCAGTTCATCCTGGGCCGAGCGCAATGCCGCTGCGGCGTCCGCCGTCATCCGTGGCACTTCTCCGCTCGCGCCCATCGCGTTGAGCGCATCGATCTTCCCCTGGGCCTCGGCGATCGCCATCTTGGCTCGATCACCTTTGCCCTCGGCGGCGGCGGGCGCGCTTGAAATCATTGCGAGCGCCGTCAGCGCGGCGGCATTGATCGTCATGAATTGACGCATGTTCTACTCCTCGACATCCCCCGGATCGAGGCGCAGAACGAACGCGATCTCGGCGTTGTTCCGGGCATGTCCCGGGTCGTGGAGCGCGGGTCGGGCTAAGTATCTGCGCGCGTTTGAAAAAGCGTGGCTTCCGCTGTTCGCTGGCGTGGTTACTGCATCGTCGCGGATCGCCACGCCGTGGGTGTCTGGCCGGAATAGGCGCGGAAAGCGCGCGTGAAATGGCTCTGGCTGGTAAAGCCGAGCGCCTCCGCGATCTGCGCGACGGACATGCCACTGGCCGTAAGCAGTTCCTGCGCACGATCGAGCCGTGCCTTCATGACATATTGGTGCGGGCTGATGCCCACGGCGCGCTTGAATATCCGGCAGAAGTGCGAGGGCGTCAGCCCCGCCTCGGCGGACATCGCCTCCAGGGAGTGCTCCGCCTCGGGTTGCTCCAGCACGGCGTTCATGATGTGGTGGATGCGGTAGGCGGAGAAGTCGGAGGTCGGAAAGCTCGCGCCGGTGGCCGCCACGGGGCCGTGCAGCATATGAGCCTTCAGCGCATCCACCAGCGTGGAGACATATACCTTTCGCTCCGGTGTCTGCGGCGCATAGAGTTCCGACAGCACCTGGCGGGTAAGCGCCACGCCGAGTGGATCGGCGAACGCGAACCGTAGCCGCTGAAACTGATCGCGCATCGGCACGGCATCCAGATCGCGTGACGAGATGCTGAGCGTCACCACGTCAAGCTCGCCATCCACCAGCCATCCGGTCGGGCGGCCCGCCGGCACGATCGTCGCGCAGCCCGGGATCGAAGAGGTTTCGCTCCAGCCGTCGCGTTCCCAGGTGTGTACCCTGGGCTTGCCGGCGATATGGACGACGAACGTGGGATCGGGCAGCGCCGGCAACTCATAGCTGCCGACGAACTGCCGCCAGCGCGATAGCCGCCAGCCATTGTCGGCGGCGCCAAGCTCGATATCCGCGCCGCGCCCCAGCACGTCGGAGATGATCGCCTCGTTCGACCAGGTCTCGCCCATCCGCCGTCTCCTCTCAGGCAGGCCGCATGATGACGTCGAGGTTCTTCAGGCCGTTGATGAAGTTCGACCGGAACCGTCGCGGCGGCGCTGTCACTTCGAACGAGGTAACACGCTCGGCGAGAATGTCGAACGCCACCCGCAACTGCATCTCCGCCAGCCGCGATCCCACGCAGACATGCTGGCCGCTGCCGAAGCCGACATGCGCGATCCCGCCACGCGCGATATCGAACGCATCGGGATGATCGTAGACGGCCTCGTCGCGGTTCGCCGCGATATACCACAGGACTATTTTGTCGCCCCTTGCGATCGGCTGGCCGGCGATTTCGGTGTCGGCGGTCGCGGTCCGGCGCATGTGCATCACGGGGCTGGCGTGCCTGACCATTTCTGCCGTGCCCTTGCGCAGCACATCGCGCTCGGCACGGACCCGTTGCCATTGATCGGGATGCTCGGCGAACGCCCGGACCGTATGCGACAGGGAATTGCGCGTCGTCTCGTTGCCGCCGACCAGCACGAGGATCAGATTGCCCACGAAATCCGCGAACGGCACCGGCGCTCCGTCGATCTCGGCGTTGACGAGCAGCGAGGCGATGTCCTGTGAGGGCGCGGCGCGGCGGGCATCGAACAGGCCGCGCGCGAATTCGAAGAACTCGCCAAGCGTCTGCGCCATCGCCGCGGGGCTCTGGCGGAAATCGGGATCGTCCTCGCCGACGAAGGCATTCGTCCAGTCGTAGAGCTTGATCCACAGGTCGGCCGGTATGCCGAGCAATTCCGCCAGCGTCAGCAGCGGCAGCGGCGCCGCCAGCACCGGCACCAGATCGACCTTCTCGCCGAGCGGTATCGCATCGACCAGCTTCTCGACCCGCGCGCGGATACGCGCCTCCAACCCCTCCATGCGAACCGGCGAAAGCGCCGGCATCACGAACTTGCGATAGCGGGTGTGGATCGGCGGATCGCGCGAGATGAACGGGATGCCGATCGCGCTTTCTCCCGCGCCGGTCAGCCCCACCTCGTTCTCGTTGAAAATCCGGTGGCCACCGTTCTCGTGCGCGGATGAGAACAGCTGGGGCTGGCGCGATACCTGGACGATATCGGCCTGCCGCGTCAGCGCCCAGAAGCCCGGCCCGTCCGCCTCGGGGTTCCAATGTACCGGCGCATCGCGGCGAAGCCTCGCGAATGCCTCCCACGGCACCCCGCGCTCGTAAAGCGCGGGGTCCTTCAGATCGGGAATATCCCGCAGGCTCATCAGAAATTCACCCGTACCGAAGCGCCGTAGGTCCGCGGCGCCGCGGGGACGAGGAAATTGTACGGGAAGCCGGCGCCGCGCAGATCGAGGCCATAGGCATAGGTGCGGGCGTTGAAGATGTTGTTGGCGAAGGCCTTGATGGTGAACCTGTCGAGCGTCCAGGCGACGGTCGCGTTGACTTTCGCATAGCCCGGCTGTTGCAGCTCGCTGTTCACCTGTGCCGAGCCGACGGCGTTTACCGCGTTGAACGGGCTGAAATACTGGCGCGAGAAATAAGCGACGTTTGGCGATAGCGTCAGGCGGCTGTTGCCGTCGTTCAGCAGGGTCAGGTCGAAGCCGCCCTGCGCTGTCCAGCGCGGCGCGAAGGGCAGGTCGTTCCCGTCGAGAACGGTGCCCTGAAGCGTCAGTTGCTTGTATTTGGCGTGGAGATAACCCAGCGCCGCGTTCAGGTTCAGCGCCGGCGAGACCTTGAGCACCGCCTCAACCTCGCCGCCATAAACCTCCGATTTCGGCGCGTTGACGAGGAAGGATACCGGCCCGGCGCGCGTGTCCTGCACCTGCTGGTTCTGATAGTCGTAATAGAAACCGGCCGCAGACAGCGTGAGCGCGCCGAAATAACGGCCCTTCAGGCCGATCTCATAGGCGTTGATCCGCTCCGGCTTGATAAAGGTGATGCCGGCGGACGAGGTATATCCGCCGCCGTTGAATGCGCCGGAACGATAGCCGCGATTGTAACTGGCGTAGAACAAGGTGCGGCCCGCCTGATAGCTGAGCGAAACGCGGCCGGTCAGCGCGTTGTTGCGCCCCGGAATGGCGTATCGTGCGGTCGGGTCATAGGCGCAGGTGCCGGCGACGCCGGCGCACGGCACCGTCGTGGCGAGCGGCAGGAATGGGCCGCCGACATTCCCGGCGAACAGATAGGCATAGCCGTCGTCATATCGCGCCCGATCCCAGGTGTAGCGTGCGCCGAGCGTCAGCGTGAGTTGTGGCGTCAGCTTGTAATCGCCCTGCGTGAACAGCGCATAGGATCGCCGCTCCTGTCGATAGTGCTGGAAGAAGCCGCCGTTCACCCCCGGCCCGAGCGCCGAGCCGATGTTGAACGTGTTGTCGGTGACCACCTTGTCCCAGCCGTAAAAGCCGCCGCCCACCAGCGTCAGGCCGCCGCTGGCGTAGTTGAACCGCGCCTCCTCGCTGAACTGGTCGTATTTCGAGCGCCAGTTGATATCGAGCACGTCGAGCGGGGAGCCGTCCGCCGCCTGTTGCAGGTTCTGGCTGCCACCGTCGCGCGACGTGATCGAGGTGAATGTGAGCGTGTCGGACAGCGTGTAGGCGATGTTCGCGGAGATGCCATAGGCGTCGGTGCGGTTGCGGCCGATCCGGTTCTCGTTGACCTGGAAGAAATCCAGCCCGCTGCGATAGGGCAACAAGCCCTGGACCGCGGCCTGGGTGCCGCGATCGCGGCCGCCATAGATCTTTATCTTGATGTCCAGCGGGCCGTTCCCGGGGCGCAGCCGCAACGTCGCGCGTCCCTGCAACGTATCGCGCGAGTTCGGATCGAGGCCACCGGGATAGACGTTCTTAATCTGCCCGTCGCCATGCGCGAAATTTCCCGCCAGCCGCAGGCCCAGCTGGTCGTCGACCATGGTGGTTTCGATCGCGGCCTGCGCGGTCCAGGTGTTGAAATTGCCGTAACCCGCCTCGGCATAGCCCTGATTGCCGGAAAGCGACGGCCCCTTGGTGATGAAGTTGATCGCTCCGCCGGTGGTGTTCCGGCCAAACAATGTGCCCTGCGGCCCGCGCAGCACCTCGACGCGATCGAGATCGAACAGGCCCATGCCGTGGGCGGTCCGGTTCGCGATATAGACGTCGTCGATATAGACCCCGATCGGTGACGCCTGATTGGAATTATATTCGTTCGCGACCGAAATCCCGCGCAGCGAGAAATTCGGCTGTGTGTTGCCATAGGGGCTGCTGACCTGAAGATTGGGGACCGCACTGGCGAGGTCCGCCGAGTTGGTGACGCCCTTGGTCGTCAGCGCGTCGCCCGAAACCGCCGATATCGCGAGCGGCACCGTCATGATCGATTGCTCGCGGCGCAGCGCCGTGACGACGATGTCGGTGCTCGCATCCTGCGCCGCTGTGGATTGATCCGTCGCGGGGGCGGGATTGGTCTGGGCGTATCCGGCCGACGGGGCGATCATCGCCGTGGCAAGCAGCAGCCTCTTGGTATGGGCCCTCATGGTTCCTCCTCTCGCTGGCGAGGCTGTTTTCGCCTCCTGCCGTCACGGAAGTGGTACACGCGGCTGGCATCGATGGCTTTGCCTCCCCTTGCCGGGGTTTTTCACAAATCTTGCGCGGCGGTTGTGATTGAAAGGCCGTTTCAGGCCCGGGATCCGGCTCTACAATTCGGTCCGCACCCGCCATAATTCCGGGAATAGCTGCACGTCGAGCATCTTGCGCAGATAGCTGACCCCGGCAGTGCCGCCGGTGCCGCGCTTGAAGCCGATGACCCGCTCTACCGTCGTGACGTGATTGAACCGCCAGCGGCGGAAATAATCCTCGAAATCGACCAGCTTCTCGGCGAGTTCGTAAAGCTGCCAATGTGCTTCGGGATTCTGATAGACGACCTTCCATGCGGCGGTGACGCTGTCGCTCTCCACGCGTTGCTGGCGCCAGTCACGTCGCGGCTCGCCGGTCGCGATGCCGTGGCGTTCCAGCGCTATTATCGCTTCGTCATACAAACTCGCCCCCCCCAGGATCGCATCGAGCGCGGCGACCGCTTCGGCGCGATGCGCGTGAGGCTTCAGCATGGCCGCGTTGCGGTTGCCGACGAGGAACTCTATCGCGCGGTACTGAAAGGACTGGAAGCCGGACGACGCACCCAGCGTTTCGCGAAATTCGGTATATTCGCTGGGCGTCATCGTGCGCAGTACGTCCCAGGCACCATTGAGCTGCTCGAATATGCGCGCAACGCGGGTCAGCATCTTGAAAGCCACGGGCAGGCGATCCGCTCTGAGCGCCTCAATCGCGGCGCGAATTTCAGCGATCGCCAGCTTCATCCACAGCTCGGATGTCTGGTGCTGAATGATGAACAGCAGTTCGTCGTGCGCGTTCGACAGGGGGGTCTGCGCGTCGAGCAACCGATCGAGGCGCAGATAATCGCCGTAGGCCATGGTGGCGGTGAAATCTGTTCGAGCGCCCGGCGCTGAATCGGTCATGTCACGAGCCCTTTGCTTCTGAAGTCGGATGTGTCCCACGCCCTGGAATTGAGCACATCGACGAGGACGCGCGCCGCCGCGATCACCTCATCCTCGCCCAGATAGAGCGGCGCGAAGCCGAAGCGCAGTATATCCGGCGCGCGAAAATCGCCGATCACGCCGCGCGCGATCAGGGCTCCCATAATTGCGTAGCCGTCGGGATGGCGGAACGATACCTGGCTACCGCGCTGGGCCGGATCGCGGGGGGAGGCTAGCGACAGCGCCGGGCAGCGCGATTCTACCTCGGCGATGAAGCGCTCACTCAGCCGAATCGAGGCGGAGCGGACGTCCGCTATCTGAACCTCGTCCCAAACGTCGAGCGCCGCATCTAGCGCGGCCAGGGCAAGGATCGGTGGAGTGCCGACGCGCATTCGCTCAATGCCAGGACCGGGCCTGTAACCCTGTTCGAACGCAAAGGGCGCGGCGTGGCCCATCCATCCCGACAAGGCGGGAAGCGCAGCATCGGCGTGGCGCGGAGCGACATAGATGAAAGCCGGCGCCCCGGGGCCACCGTTGAGATATTTGTACGTGCAGCCGACCGCGAAATCCGCGCGACCCGCAGCCACGTTCACCGGCAGCGCGCCGGCCGAGTGTGCAAGATCCCATATCGCCCGCGCCCCGCTCGCATGCGCTTGCCGAGTGAGCGCGGGCATGTCGTGACGCCGCCCGGTGCGGTAATCCACCTCGGTCAGCATCACCACCGCGACGCGCTCGTCAATAGCATCGACAACTTCCTCGGGCTCTACGATCTGCAACACGTAATCAGGGCCAAGTGAGCGCAGCAATCCCTCGGCGATATAAAGATCGCTGGGGAAATTCCCGTTGTCGGACAGGACGATGCGGCGATCCGGGACCATTGCGAGCGCCGCGGCCAGTGCTTGATAGACCTTGATCGAAAGCGTATCGCCCATCACGACGCTGCCTTTTTCCGCGCCGATCAGCCTTGCGATGCGATCGCCGACGCGGGTGGGCTGTGTCATCCAGCCGGCGCTGTTCCAGGCCCGGATCAACTCGCCGCCCCATTCCTCCGCAACTACTCGTCCAAGACGTTCCTCGACGCCAATCGCTAATGGCCCGAGCGAATTGCCGTCGAGATAGATCACGCCCTCGGGCAGCCGGAAACGCGCTTTCGTAGCGGTGAAATCGGTCATGCATGGCCCTTGTCGTGCCGGCGGAAGCGCCGATGGCGCCGAATGGGCGTCCAGGCGTACCGATCGCGGCGTTCAGAAGATCGGGAAGCCGCTTTTTCATCCTCGCGTCAAGCCCGATAGGGGTAAGGAGTTTGCGGTGATAGCCTGCAAATCCAGGTTGTCACCGCAGGTGATTGGCGCGCCGCCGCCGCCGGGCTAGAGGCGATCGAATGCTCCGCCTGACCGAACTGAGGCTGCCGCTGCACCATCCGCCGGAGGCGCTGCCCGCCGCGATATGCAAGCGGCTTCGCATTACTCCACGCGAACTGGTGCGGCACGTCATCGCCCGTCGAGCGCACGATGCTCGCGATAAGACCGATATTCAGCTCGTCTACTCGATCGACGTGAATGTGAAGGACGAGACTGCGGTCCTCGCGCGCTTCCGCAAGGATCGCAATGTCCAGCCGACGCCCAACACCAGCTACAGGTTCGTCGGCCAGGCGCCCGTTGGCGCGAAGCGCCCGGTGGTAATCGGTGCGGGGCCGTGTGGGCTGTTCGCTGGCCTCATCCTCGCGCAGATGGGGTTCCGGCCAATCATCGTCGATCGCGGCAAAGTGGTGCGCGAGCGGACCAAGGACACCTGGGGGCTTTGGCGGAAGAGCGTTCTGAACCCCGAGTCAAACGTGCAGTTCGGGGAGGGTGGTGCGGGTACCTTTTCCGATGGCAAGCTCTACAGCCGGATCAAAGACCCACGTCATCTGGATCGAAAGGTGCTGACCGAATTCGTGAAGGCCGGCGCACCGCCTGAGATCCTCACCGAGGCTCATCCACATATCGGCACCTTCCGGCTGGTGACGATGGTCGAAAGCCTGCGCGAGACGATAGAGGGGCTTGGCGGCGAATATCGCTGGCAGAACAAGGTGGACGGCATCGATATCGCGACCGATGCCGCTGGCGAACGGCGGGTGCGGGGGCTGCACCTTCGTGATGGCACTTATCTGGAGGCGGATCACGTTGTACTGGCGATAGGGCACAGCGCGCGAGACACGTTCGCCATGCTCCATTCGGCAGGCGTGCATGTGGAGGCCAAGCCCTTCTCGATCGGGGTGCGCATCGAGCATCCGCAATCGTGGATCGATCGCTCGCGCTTTGGCGCGGATGCAGGCAATCCGATTCTGGGCGCTGCCGAATATCATATCTCCCATCACTGCAGGAACGGGCGCACCGTCTACAGCTTCTGCATGTGCCCGGGCGGCACGGTCGTTGCCGCCACATCGGAAGAAGGGCGCGTCGCGACCAACGGAATGAGCCAGTATTCGCGTAACGAGCGTAACGCCAATTCGGGCTTCGTCGTCGCGATCGATCCGGCCCGCGATTACCCCGGCGATCCGCTCGCCGGCATCGCGTTCCAGCGGCACTGGGAGTCGCTCGCCTATGTTGCGGGCGGATCAAACTATCGCGCGCCCGCCCAGCGCGTCGGCGATTTCCTCGCGGGTCGGGCATCGGAATCGCTGGGCAGCGTCGTTCCATCTTACCGACCGGGTGTAACGCCGGCCGATCTTGCGCAATGCCTGCCTGATTTTGCGGTGGAAGCCATGCGTGAGGCTATACCGGTCTTCGGACGTCAGATCGCGGGCTACGACCACCCGGACGTCGTGATGACCGGCGTTGAGACGCGAACATCCTCGCCCGTGCGGTTTACGCGCGGCGAGGATTTCCAGAGCCTCAATACGCGAGGCCTTTTTCCGGCAGGTGAGGGCGCGGGTTATGCGGGTGGCATCCTTTCGGCGGCGGTCGATGGTATCAAAGTCGCTGAGGCGGTCGCGTTGAGCATGATGCCGTGACGCTGATTTTATTCAACAAGCCCTATGATGTGCTGAGCCAGTTCACCGATCGCGCTGCCGCCGGATCAACGCGCCGTACGCTTTCGGATTTTATCGATGTGCCGGGTGTTTATCCGGCAGGGCGGCTCGATCGGGATAGCGAGGGGTTGTTGTTGTTGACTGACGACGGGCGGTTGCAGGCGCGCATCGCCGATCCCCGCTTCAAACTGCCAAAGACCTATCTGGTGCAGATCGAAGGCGAGGTGACCGACGCGGCACTGGACGCGCTGCGCGGCGGTGTGCGCCTGAAGGACGGCCTGACGCGACCCGCTGAGGCGGGGCGGCTGGACGATCCGCAATTGTGGCCGCGGACCCCGCCGATCCGCGTCCGCAAGAACGTACCGGATTGCTGGATCAGTCTGACGATCCGCGAAGGGCGCAATCGCCAGGTGCGCCGCATGACGGCGGCCGTGGGCCATCCGACCTTGCGCCTGATCCGCTGGAGCATTGGCGACTGGGCGATCGACGACATCTCGCCGGGCGAGTGGCGATGCCACGCAGCGTGAAGGTCTATTTCGACGGCGGCTGTCGCCCCGCGCCCGCCGGCATGGAGACGGCTGTGGTGGTTAGGGGACAAACATATATCCAGCGCGATCTCGGCCCCGGAACAAGCATGGACGCCGAATGGCTGGCGCTGATCCGCGCAGTAGAGATCACGCTGGACCTTGGCCTCTCCGACCCGGTCTTCCTTGGTGATTCGCTTGCCGTTGTCCGTCAGGCTGGCGGAGCAGCGAAATGCAGGCGCGCGGCGGCCCAGCATTTCGTGAAGTTGACGGAGATAGGCACTGCACTCCTTCCGCTGCATACTCGCTATGTGCGTCGCGCTCAGAATCTTGCTGGCATTGCGCTGGCCGGGATCGCGCGCTGACATGCCGATATTTTCAGTCGCTTGTGAGATCGCGCGGGCACGCGCTGCCGATAAAGTGCCTGCTTTCACGCCCGTCAGTTCGTGCAGGAGAACGGGGATTGGTGGGCCCGGCAGGACTCGAACCCGCAACCTAGCCGTTATGAGCGGCCAGCTCTAACCATTGAGCTACAGGCCCACGCGCGCTCGTGACTAGCATCGCTATCCGACGGCGCAACCCCGCTTCAATATCCGGCGGAGTGGTCTCGCCTTAGACCGCGCTTCCGCAGGCGATCGGCGCCGTAGCTGGATCGCGCCAGACCCACCATTTCCGACAGTGATTCGCCCAGCCACTGCGTGACAAGCGCGGCCTCGGCTCTGCGCTCGACAGCCCAAACGGCCATTCATAGAAAAGGGGCGCTCTCTAAAGAGCACCCCCTCCCTGTACCGATATGACGAGCCTTTCGGCTCGTCAGCCGATCAATGTGCGTTCGACGCCGCGTCGCGGACGTTGTCCGCAGTCGCGTTCAGGTTGTCGGCGGCATTCGCCAGCGCACCAGCGGCAACAGCGTTAGACGTGTTGTCAGCAACCGCGTCCAGGTTGTCCGCAGCGCTCTGGAGGTTGTCCGCCACAACATCGGCGTTGTTCTCGGCCGGGGTCTCCGGCTTCGAGCAGGCCGCAACGGACATCAGGCCGGCGGCAGCAAGAACAAAGGCAAACTTCTTCATTCGGATGCTCCCAAGCATAACAATCATCGCGGCCGACCCTCGCCGTCGCGAAACCCCGGAATACCGAACCGTTTCGGTGGGTCAATGAGGAAATTCACGAAACAGAAAGGATGCGACGGATCGAACCACGATTTTTCAGCGCGATTTGCGCTCCACCGGTCCGATTTCTTCCGGCGCATTGGCGATAATCGCGAGCATCGCTGTCCAAGCCGCGACATTCTGGCGCAGTGCCTCGGGATCGATGCGATCTAGCGTGTCGTCGGCAGTATGATGCGTGTCGAAATAGTGCAGAGCGGACTGATTGAAGTCGATTCCCGCGACGCCCTTGGCCACGATCGGGCCGATATCGGCGCCATCGCCCCCCTCGCCTTGGCCATGCACTATTCCGAGCGGCGCGACCGCACTGGTGATCCGATCCACCACCGCTGCGGCGGTTGCGGGCAGCGACGCTTGAAACCGCCAGATTCGATCTGCGCCGAGATCGCTTTCCGCTGCGACGACGTGCTTCTCCGTTCCGTGACGCTTTTCATAGGCCTTGGCGCCGAAGCCGCCGACCTCCTCAGAGCCGAACCAGACGACCCTGATCGTGCGACGCGGTTGTTTGCCGGAATCCAGGATTCGCTTCGCAGCGGCCGCCGTGATCGCCACACCGGAAGCATCGTCAATCGCTCCGGTGGCGAGATCCCAGCTGTCTAGGTGCCCGCCGATCAGGACGATCCCCGCGTTAGGATCACTGCCGGGAACCTCGGCGATGACATTGCCCGATTCGCGCTCGCCGATCTGACGCGGCGTCAGGACCAGTTTCAACACGAGCGGCTTGCCGCGCGCTGCCATGGCCTCGATCAGCTTCGCGTCAGGAACGGATAGTGCGGCGGCCGGAATCGCTTTCACGCCATCGGGGAAATTGGTGACGCCGGTGTGCGGCGTGCGATGCGTGTCGGTCCCGATCGAGCGGATCAGCATGGCCGCCGCCCCCCGCCGCGCAGCGATCCCGGGCCCTGAGAAGCGCGCGATGCCGGACTGCCCGTAGCTGGACCCGTCCTGTGTGGGTGCCATGGCGTTGCCGACATAGACGATCTTGCCCTTGATCACGCTATCGGGCGCATTCATAAAATCGCCGAATGTCTTGAACACCGCCACTTCCGCAGTGAGGCCATTGGCTGGCGTTGCGCCCGAATTGCCGAGCGCGGTGAGCACGAGCTTCTGCGGGAAAGGCGCGACGATCTCCGCCCTCTCATCGCCGCGCACCCAGACGGGCATGCGGTAAGGCTCGCTGCGTACGTTATCGAATCCCAGTTCCTTCAGCTTCGCCACTGCCCAGTTTCGCGCGCGCGCTTCCGCCTCGGTGCCGGCAAGGCGCTGCCCCACTTCTGTCGTTAGCCCCTCCACGATACTATAGGCGATATCATCCTTAAGCGCGGCATCTCGAAGCGCGGCGACGCCGGGATCGACGGGGGCCGGGGTTACTGGTGCGACGCGCTGCGCCACTACGGGGAAAGGCAGGGTGAGCGCCAGCATGGCGGCGAGGAAACGGTTCTTCATGCGTCTGCGGTAAGGCGCGGGCGCCCGCCTCGCAAGCGATCGCGATTGTGACAATCACGCTTGCCGAAGATCGCAACGGCCTCAGGCGCGGTTTGCGGCGCTCAGCACCGCGCGAACGCTGGCGGTGGCGATATCGGTATCGATGCCAACACCCCAGACGGTGCGTCCGTCGCCGGTGCGGCATTCAAGATACGTCGCCGCTTGCGCGTCCGCGCCGTGACCGATCGCATGCTCGCTGTAATCCACCACCTCAAGTGCCGGTCCCGCCGATTCTGCGAGCGCGGCGATAACGCTGGAGATGAGGCCGTTGCCGCGCCCCGACAGCGAGCGCTCTTCGCCATCGATAGCCACGCGCCCCACGAATCGGCGATCGCCGGTCGCGCCGGTTTCCTCGTAGTCGAGCAACACGAAGCGGTCCCGCGCCGCGGGCAGATAAGTGCTGTCGAACGCATCCCAGATATCGGCAGCGTTGAGTTCACGGCTTGTCTGATCCGCCAGCGCCTGCACCACACGGCTGAAATCGGCCTGCATCCGTTTGGGCAGTTTCAGCCCCTTATCCTGCTCGATCACCCAGGCGACGCCACCCTTGCCGGATTGCGAGTTGACCCGGATCACCGCCTCGTAGCTGCGGCCAAGGTCCGCCGGGTCGATCGGTAGGTAGGGTACTTCCCAATAGTCGTCGTTGCGGGCCGCCTGCGTGGCAAAGCCCTTTCTGATCGCGTCCTGATGGCTGCCGGAGAAAGCGGTGAACACCAGTTCGCCAGCATAAGGGGTGCGCGGATGGACTGGAATGTTCGTGGCATATTCCACCGTCTTTACAACCTCGTCGATGTCCGACAGGTCCAGCTTCGGATCGACGCCCTGCGTGTACATGTTTAGTGCGACGGTCACGAGATCGCAGTTGCCGGTGCGCTCGCCATTTCCAAGCAGGCAGCCCTCGACCCGATCCGCGCCCGCCATCAATCCGAGCTCCGCAGCGGCGACGCCAGTACCGCGATCATTATGCGTGTGCAGCGAGATCACCACGCTGTCTCGGTTCGGAATATTGCGCGCGAACCATTCGATCTGATCCGCATAGACATTTGGCGTCGCGCACTCGACTGTGGCGGGCAGATTGAGGATGATAGGGTTTTCCCGCGTCGGGCGCAGGATATCCATGACTGCGGCGCACACTTCGACCGAAAAATCGAGTTCGGCAGTTGAAAAGGTTTCGGGGCTGTATTCGAAGGTCCAGCTGGTATCCGGTTGCTTGGCCGCTTCGTCTCGCAGAACCTTAGCCCCCTCGATAGCGATCTGGCGAACCTCGTCGCGGGACATGCCGAACACGATCTTCCGCCAAGCAGGCGAGACAGCGTTGTAGAGATGAACGATCGCCTGCTTCGCGCCTTTAAGGCTCTGAAAACTGGTCTCGATCAGGTCACGGCGTGATTGCGTCAACACCTGGATCGTCACGTCGTCGGGAATTTGGCCCGAACTCACCAGCCCGGAGATGAAATCAAATTCGGTTGCTCCCGCGCTGGGAAAGCCAACCTCTATTTCCTTGATCCCCACCTTCACCAGCAGATCGAAGAAGCGCGTCTTCTTCTCCGCATTCATTGGATCGATCAGCGCCTGATTACCGTCACGCAGATCGGTGGAGAGCCAGCGCGGCGCCCTCGTGATCGTCTTGGACGGCCAGGTGCGGTCCGGGATCTGGATGGTCGGAAATGGGCGGTATTTCATGGAGGGATCGCGCAGCATGACGGCTCTCTTGTGCGGGAGGGCGTTCGGGTCGTTCGGCTTGGCCCTTAGGCGCGTCGGCGTGCCGGGCACGCGGCAGAGTTCGCGCCTAAGGGCGCGTAAGTCGAAGGAGAAGGCCGAGTGCCCGCGTCATCGACACGTGCGGTAGCGTCCTTGGTGCACTCCTGTCTAGCCCCGGCGCGCGAACAAGCGGTCGAAAGGTGTCTGTGGCAGAATCCAGAACAACGCCACCACACCCGCGCAGACGATGCCCAGCCACGGCGACACCAAGGTCAGCACGAAACCGGCCGAATAGACGAGTACCGCGAAATAGCCCTTCCGCGTGGTGCGCAGATGATAATCGCGCGCGCGATCATGCTGCGCACCGGTGCGCGCGATGATGCGCTGCAGCCACGCGTAGCCGATCGCGGGCAGGAGCAACGTTATGAGATAGACCCGCGTCGCCGTCTGGCTGAATTCATGCTCGCCGAGATAGGCGGTGCCGAACGGCACGAGGCTCAATCCAAAAAGTAGTGCAAGGTTAGACCAGATCAGCGCGTTGCTGACGGTGCGGGCATGACCGAGCAGCCGGTGGTGATTGCCCCAGTAAAGCCCAACGTAGATGTAACTCACGAAGTAGGCGAGGAAGAGGTGCCACATCGACAGGATGTGGCTGATGCCGTCCTGGGCCGGTACTTTCAGTTCAAGCACCATAATCGTGATAATGATCGCGATCACACCATCGGAGAATGCCTCTATCCGGCCGATACCCTGGTCCTTGCCATCCCCTTCGCCCGCCATTGCGCGCCTACTTCTGGAACGCAGCGCTGATTTTCAGTTCCACTTCGTCAGAAATGATCGGCACGCCGAAACCAATACCGAATTCACTGCGCCGGATCGTCGTTTTCGCGGTGAAGCCGACGTTATCCTTGCCCATCATCTTGCCAGCCCCAAAGAACTTGGTGTCGAGCGTCACCGGCCTGGTCACGCCATTAAGCGTTAGATTGCCATCGATCTTTGCGGTCTGGCCGCTGGTAGTGACCTTCGTTGAAACGAAATGCGCATCGGATGGATTCGGGCCGAAGAAATCCGGTTTCGCGCCGGGCGCGGGCGCTTTCAGCAGATGCGCGGTCAGGCCGGCGCTGGTGGTGAGCACCTTGCTCACCGGGATTGTGACATCGACCTTTGCCTCGTTCGGCTTGGCCGGATCTAGCGCAAGCGTGCCGGTCGTATCGCCGAACAGCCCGAAATATGGCGTGAAGCCGAGGTGATCGACCGTCCACTCGATCAGCGTGTGATTTGGATCGACCTTGTAGGTGCCAGCGACAATGGCGGCGGTGTCCGGCTTGCCGGGCGGTGTGGTCGGCATTTGCGCGATGACCGAGGCGGATGCGAGGGCGATGATGGCAAAAGCGGCGAAACGCATTGGGGCGGCTCCCTTTTTATTCATCGCGATAGAACCACATGCGCGCCCGTTGCGGAAGCGTGTAATATCGAAACGGGCCGTTTCGGCGGAACTTACTTCACCGGGCCGTGAATCAGATCGAATTTGATCCTGACCCAGGCGCCGATCATCGGCTTGTCGCCGATGCGCGGCGGACGGACCAGGAACTGCCATGAAGCCTGCCGAAGCGCGCGCGAGATGCCCGAACCAGGCGTCTCGCCAATCTCGCGGCAATCCTCGACATGATAACGCTCGGCAATCCGGCAGATCACCATGCCCCATCCTTCACGCGCGTTGGCGGGCAGATAGGTTGCCATTTCCGCGCGTGACGGCTCACGATACCATTCTGCGTAATAGAGATCGGCGCCGCCCGGCGCGCCGCCTGCGACCGCGACGCGCGCGCCGTTCGGCGTAGCCTTGTCGCCATCCTCCCCGTCAGAAGAAGCGACCTGATCACGCTTCGATTTGATCCGCCCGATATCGGAGGCGACATAATCGGCACGCGACAGGTTGATGACGCCGGGCAGCGTTATGGGCGGCGTAGGGATGGGGGTCGATCGCTTCGGTGGCGCGGCGCGATGCTCTTCCTTATCTTGCTTCGAGACCTTTGGCCGCGGCGCGATCTCCTTTGTCTTGGTCGGCTGCTGCCCCTTGGTCTGGGATACGTTGAAGGTGGAGAGCGGCCGCATATCCACCAAAACGGGCGTGCCGGTGATCGCACCAACGGTGATAAGTGCGAGGACGACAAGCACGCCAATGCCAAGCGCCAGCAACAACGAGCCGGCGCGACCGCGCACGCCGACCTGGGATTGGTACGACGATGATCGATAGGACGCCGTCCGAATCACGCCCACGCCTCTAGCGAGGCGAGGGCGTCATTGCACCTGCCGACGAAAACGGTTCGTCGCGGTTTTCGGATTACAGATGGATTACGGAACGATCAGTTGCGCTCCTTGTCCACCAACTTGTTGGCGCTGATCCACGGCATCATCGCCCGTAGCTTGCTGCCGACCTGCTCGATCGGATGAACAGCGGCTGCCTTGCGCGCAGCCTTCAGCTCGGGCTGGCCGGCTCGATTGTCCAGCACGAAATTCTTCACGAAACGGCCGGACTGGATATCCGCCAGCACCCGCTTCATCTCTTTCTTGGTTTCGTCAGTGATGATGCGCGGGCCGGTGGTGATATCGCCATACTCGGCGGTGTTGCTGATAGAATAGCGCATGTTGGCGATCCCGCCTTCATACATCAGATCAACGATCAGCTTGAGTTCGTGAAGGCATTCGAAATACGCCATCTCGGGGGCGTAGCCGGCCTCTACCAGCGTTTCGAAACCGGCTTGCACGAGAGCCGTCGCGCCGCCGCACAGCACGGCCTGCTCGCCAAAAAGATCGGTTTCGCATTCCTCGCGGAAGTTCGTCTCGATGATACCGGAGCGGCCGCCGCCGACGCCAGAGGCATAAGCGAGCGCAATATCATGCGCGTTGCCGCTTGCGTCCTGGTGGATGGCGATCAGGCAAGGCACTCCGCCGCCGCGCGCATATTCGCTTCGCACCGTGTGACCGGGGCCTTTCGGCGCGATCATAATGACGTCGATATCCGCGGGCGGCTCGATCAGACCGAAATGCACGTTGAGGCCGTGCGCAAACGCGATCGCACTGCCGGGTTTCATATTCCCCTTGAGATCGCGCTCCCAGATCTCCGCCTGATGCTCGTCAGGAGCGAGGATCATCAGGATGTCGGCCCATTGCGCCGCTTCCTTGTTCGACAACACCTTGAAGCCGGCACCTTCCGCCTTCTTCGCGGTCATCGAGCCCTCGCGCAGGGCGATGGCGACGTCCTTCACCCCCGAATCGCGCAGGTTCTGCGCATGGGCGTGGCCCTGCGAGCCATAACCGAGGATTACGACTTTCTTGTCGGTGATGAGGTTCAGATCGGCGTCGCGATCGTAATAGACACGCATGTCATCAATCCTTTCGTGCAAAGCATATAGGTGCAGCCCACGTGTCGGTGGGCGATGGATAGAAAAGGGTCAGGCTGCCTCGTTTCCGCGCGAGATGGCGACGATCCCGGTGCGCGCGACCTCTATCAGGCCGACTTCGCCCATCAGCTCAACAAACTTGTCAATCTTGTCGATGCCGCCAGTCACCTCGAACACGAAGCTGGAGGTGGTGGCGTCGACCACGCGGGCGCGATAGACGTCGGCCAGGCGCAGCGCCTCGATCCGGTGATCGCCGGTGCCGCGTACCTTCACCAGCGCCAGCTCGCGCTCGACATGCGCGCCATCCGCCGTGAGGTCATGAACACGATGGACCGGCACCAGCCGATCGAGCTGCGCGACGATCTGCTCCAGCACCGGCGGGGAAGCCGAGGTGACGATCGTGATGCGGCTGACGGACTTGTCCGCCGTTATCTCGCTCACCGTCAGGCTTTCGATATTGTAGCCGCGCGCAGTGAACAGCCCCGCGATCCGGGCGAGGATGCCCGGTTCGTTGTTGACGATCACCGCCAGCGTGTGACGCTCGGCCTTTTCTTCCCTGATATGCATGTCATCATCCCGGCCAGCGCCGGGACCTCCCTGAAATGGTGGAAGCTTCTCGCAACGTTACAGATTAGACGAGCGCTTTCGCCTCGTCGTTCATCGTGCCCGAAACCTCGTTGGCCTGCAGGATCATATCGGTGTGCGCCGCGCCGCTGGGGATCATGGGAAAGCAGTTGGCGAGCTTCGCCACCCGGCAATCAACCATCACCGGGCCGTCATGCGCGAGCATTTCCGCAATGCCGCTGTCGAGCTGGTCGGGCCGTTCGATAAGGATGCCTTTCCAGCCATAAGCTTCCGCGAGCCTCACGAAATCGGGCAGCGCATCCGAATAGCTTTCGGCATAGCGGCTTTCATAGGTCAGTTCCTGCCACTGTCGGACCATTCCCATATATTCGTTGTTGAGAATGAAAATCTTCACCGGGAGGCGATATTGCG
Source organism: Sphingomonas sp. 3P27F8 (assembly GCF_005502745.1). GTDB lineage: Bacteria > Pseudomonadota > Alphaproteobacteria > Sphingomonadales > Sphingomonadaceae > Sphingomonas. Next base: position 216,465 of record NZ_SCNL01000004.1, on the reverse strand, counting down.
TGGCGGTGCCAAGCTCCTGGATGTTCATCTGGATCGAGGCTTCACCGGCGATATCGATCACAAGCGCCTTTGGGTTGCCGAGCTGCGCCCCGATCGCGGCTGGCAGCCCGTATCCCATTGTGCCAAGGCCGCCGGACGTGAGCCACTTGTTCGGACTTTCAAAGCCGAAATGCTGCGCCGCCCACATCTGATGCTGGCCAACCTCGGTGCTGATGATTGGCGCTCTTGCATGCGTCGCGTCCCACAACGCCCTTATGGCGCGTTGCGGCATGATCTCGTCGCCGCCATCGGGGAAATCGAGGCTGTTCACCGCTCGCCAGCCATCGATCCGGCGCCACCATTCGGTGATGTCTGGCTTTGGATGCTGGCGCGATTTCCAGATGCGGATCATGTCCTCCATCGCATGGCCTGCGTCGGCCAGGATGGGCAGGTCGATCCGCACTGTCTTGTTCATCGACGATCGATCCACGTCGATATGAACCTTGCGGCTGTTCGGGCTGAAAGCATCGAGTCGGCCGGTCACGCGATCGTCGAAGCGCGCGCCGATCGCGACGATCAGGTCCGCCTGATTCATCGCCATATTGGCTTCATAAGTGCCGTGCATGCCCAGCATCCCCAGCCATTGCGGGCCGGAGGCGGGATAGGCGCCGAGACCCATCAACGTGGATGTGACCGGCGCACCTGTGATCTTCGCCAGTTCGCGCAGCAACTGGCTTGCCCCTGGCCCCGAATTGATGACGCCGCCGCCAGTGTAAAAGATCGGCCGCTCGGCGGCCGCCAGCATATCGATGACCTGCTCGATACTGCGCCGATCCGCCTTCACCGGCGGGCGATAGCTCTTGTGCTGAATCGGGCCAGGCTTGGTATAGTTAGCGGTGGCGACCTGCACGTCCTTGGGAATGTCGATAACCACGGGGCCGGGGCGGCCGGAGGTGGCGATGTGGAAAGCTTCGTGAATAACGTCGCCAAGCCGGGCCGGATCTTTCACCAGATAATTATGCTTGGTGCAGTGACGCGTAATGCCGACGGTATCCGCCTCCTGGAAAGCGTCCGTTCCAATAAGGGTCGTCGGCACCTGACCGGTGATGACAACCATCGGGATCGAGTCCATCAGCGCGTCGGTGATGCCGGTGACCGCATTGGTCGCGCCGGGGCCGGAGGTCACGAGCACCACGCCAGGCTTGCCCGTGGACCGCGCGTAACCCTCCGCCGCATGCGTGGCCGCCTGTTCGTGGCGAACAAGGACGTGGCGGATGCGCTTGGCGCGGAAAATCGCGTCGTAAATCGGGAGAACCGCTCCGCCAGGATAGCCGAAGATGACTTCCACGCCGAGATCGCACAGCGCCTCGACAAGGATGTCTGCTCCGCTCTTCTCGGTCACTTCGATCACTCCTCTATCATGCTGCGCCAGCGAATAGCGGGTGCGGACGGCGGGCGCTAGGGCATCGAAAATTACTCGTCAAGGAATATTGAGGAAATATTGTTTCAAACTGCCGTTCGCGAGGGCTGATCGCCGAGGCCAAATCGGCGGGGGCTGATTTCGGAACCAGGTGTATTGCCGCTTGGCATAACGTCGCGTGGATAACTGGGCGGCAAGCAGCGCCTCTTCCCGCGTAAGATCGCCCATCAGCATTTTCGTGATCTCCGGCACGCCTATCGCCCGCCGTACCGGCGCATCGTCGGGGAGATCTGTGCGGGCCACCAGCGCTGCGACTTCCTCGACGGCGCCATGATCGAACATTTGGACCAGCCGGGCGTCACATCGGGCCACCAGCGTGTCCCGGTCGGGAAGCAGGATCAGCGGGCGCAACTCGATCGCGTCGCCGATTCCACCAGCGCGCTCGACCTGCCAATCGGCGAGCGAACGACCCGTGGACCGCACCACTTCAAGCGCGCGGGCGATCCGGGTGGTGTCGCCAGAGTTGAGCCGCGTTGCGGCTGCCGGATCCTCCCGCGTCAGTGCCGCATAGGTTTCCGTAACCGGCATGGCGCGCACCTCGGCCCGGATCGTAGCGTCGATCTCCGGCACAGGCGCAATACCGTCGAGCAGCGTACGCAGGTATAGCCCGGTCCCGCCGACCAGCACAGGCAGGCGATCCGCACTATGCGCCGCCGCGATCTCAAGCCGCGCGTCCGCCGCCCATTGCGCCGCCGAACAGGCGACCGCACCATCGATGTAACCGAAGAGACGATGCGGCACGCGCGCCTCATCCGCCGCGTCGGGCCGGGCGGAAATAACGCGCAGATCGCGATACACCTGGCTCGCATCGGCGTTGATGACGACGCCATTTGCGCTTTCCGCCAGAGCAATCGCCAGCGCGGACTTGCCGCTCGCCGTCGGCCCTGCAATGAGCGCGACCGTCGGCTTGCGCGGTTCAGTCATGGCGACGGCCGATATCCTGAGCGGCTGTGCGGATCGACGGGAGCATAAGGGATTTCGTATTGGGCATGTTCACGGCGACGTTGATAGCAACGGGAAGGCTTTCCGCCCACATCCTCGCCGACGCCACTGAACGGCTGACTGCCGCCCGGTGCGCGCCGGGCGAGGCGGTCTGGCTGGATGAGGGCGATGCCGCGGATATCTCGTTTGCGCATGATCCCGCTGCTGCGCGTATGGCGCTTGAGGGGCGGTTCGATCGCGTAGATGCGATCGTCCAGCGGACCGACGGGCGAGAGAAGAAGTTGATCGTTGCTGACATGGATTCGACGATGATAACCGTCGAGTGTATCGATGAACTCGCCGATTACGCCGGGCTCAAGCCACGGATCGCAGAGATCACCGATGCCGCGATGCGCGGTGAACTTGATTTCGCGGCGGCGCTCGATGCGCGTGTCGCACTGCTTGAGGGGCTTGGCGCCGACGCGATTGATCGCTGCCGCGCCGAGCGGGTGAAGATCATGCCGGGCGCGGTCGAACTGGTGCGCACGATGCGCGCGCGTGGCGCGAACGCCGTGCTCGTCTCTGGCGGCTTCACCGCCTTCGCCGAGCCGGTCGGGAAGGAGATCGGGTTTGATCGCGTGATCGCAAACCGCCTGGGCGTGAGCGATGGCCGGCTGACCGGCACGGTGGCCAAGCCGATCGTCGATGCCTCCACCAAGGAACACACATTGCGCGCGATGCGCGCCGAACTCGACCTCGGCGATCACGAGACGCTTGCGGTGGGCGACGGCGCGAACGACCTGGCCATGATCGGTATCGCCGGACTGGGCGTCGCCTATCACGCCAAGCCGATCGTCGCGACGGCGGCGGCGGCGCGGATTGACTATGGCGATCTCACCGCGCTGCTATGGGCGCAGGGGATTGCGCGCGATGACTGGATAAGGGGGTAAGGGCAGGGTTCGCACAATTTCTGATGACCGGAGCCTCCATCGTTCCGGCGCGCAGCCTCGAAAACCATTTCCGGTCAACGATGCTCAGCAACGAGAAGGCGATCGATGGTCGAGCTGCCGAACGCACCTTGCCGCCACCATGCTCAATTCCCAACCGATGATTAGGGTCAGCGCTTCGATCACGCCAAACACATCCCCTGCGCGGACGGCCTGAAGAAGGACAAGCGGTTCGACGCGCCGCGACCAACCCTTGCCGCAAAAGCGTTGGTCGACATGCTCATCGAAAGCAGGGCAACAGCACTGGGGGGCATTGAGACCCGCCGCACAAGACATGTCCCCACACCGGCCGGCTCGGCAGTGGGATTCGCTGGTCTCGCTATGCGAATTGTACCCGCTGATCACGCAATGTCCAAAATAACTACCCGGACAAATATGTTGACGTGAACCCGGCTACGGCCGGAAGCTACTCCCCAAAAGGAGGGTGTCTTATACGTGTAGGCTCAAGGCGTTGCGACCCGCCCGATTGCAACGCTTATCGGATATCGCAGCCGGGGGTGGTACGTAAATTGACAGCGTTCGACCAATACTCACACTATGGCCCGACCACTACACAGGCGACTCCGGCCTTACCGCAAGCCGCCTGCGCCGCTGCCTTGCTCGCGAAGCCGCTTGCCTGCACCTTGGTAATATCCCCCGCCTTGACGTAGCTTACGCGGCCGCCGGTCTTGCCGCCGACCTTGCCCCAGAGCGCGCGCGCATTGTTCTCATCGCGGAATGCGCCGAGCTGGATGCGCCAGGTGCCACCCGTCGATGTGGCCTGGGCGAGGGTGGGCTTGGGTGCCTTCGATTTCGCCGGCATGGAATGCTGCGCCGGCTCTGCCTTTTCGGCATTCTCTGGCTTAGGAGCGGGGGCTGGTTGCTTGGCCGGTGGTAGATAGCCTTGGCCGGTCGACTTGGCCGCCGAAGGACGCGGCAGATCAAGCGCGGCGGTGTGCTGCAACGCTGACGACGGCCTGCTCGCTGCGGCCAGGCGCGCGCTGCGGCCGTCGTTTTCGATCCGTTTCGCGAGTGCCAGCCCCTGTTGACGCTGCTCAGGTGCGATGTAACCGTCCATCTGCGCGAGCGTCTGCGATGCCTGCGGCAAACCCTGTTGAGACGAGCGCGTGACCAGGGCGAAGGCGCGTGCCCAGTCTTTCGTCACCGCGTCGCCGTTGAACAGCATCGTTCCCAGAACAAGCTCGGTTCGCTTCTCGTCGCGCGCGACCGACTTTTCGAGCCAGGGCAACGCCTCTGTCTTGCGGCCTTCCTGAAACAGGATCAGCGCGTAATTGTCCTCCGCTTGCGGATGGCCCTGGAGCGCAGCCTTACGGAACCAGTCTATCGCCTGATTCTGATCGGCGGGCACACCGCGCCCCAGCTTGTATGCCTGGCCCATGTTGAACTGGGCATCCGCATCACCAGCGATCGCGGGCTTGCGCCATTCGGCAATCGCCTTGTCATAGTCGCCCCGCCCCCAGGCGTCGACGCCCGCCTTCACTTCGGCCAGCGCTGGCATCGTCGTCAACAACAGCGCGACTGCGCCGAGGTAAGCAATCCTCATCGCCGAGCCCTCATCCCGCTTCTTTTCACGCACCATGCCCGATGGTTTACACTCCAGCAATTAACCATTCCTTCCCGTATAGTCCGCGGTGGAGCGATCGTTCAGTGCCGTCGCGCAGGGCGAAGAGTAAACACGCGCCCTTCCGTGGCATTTACCTTTCCTTATCCTCCCGCGTGTCATTTCTCTGCCCGAACAGGTGGATTTGAGGAACTCATGCGCGTTCTCGCAATGGCATCACAAAAGGGAGGGTCGGGCAAGACGACCCTGTCCGGCCATCTCGCTGTGCAGGCGCAGCTCGCAGGAGCCGGGCCGGTCGTGCTCATCGATATCGATCCGCAAGGCTCGCTCGCGGACTGGTGGAACGAGCGGACGGCGGAGTATCCCGCGTTCGCGCAGACAACGGTCGCACGGCTTGCAGCTGATCTGGAAGTGCTGCGCCAGCAGGGCTTCAAGCTCGCGGTCATCGATACGCCGCCGGCGATCACGATGGCAATTCAGAGCGTGATCCAAGTCGCCGAACTGATAGTGATTCCGACCCGACCCAGCCCGCACGATCTGCGCGCCGTTGGCGCTACAGTCGATCTGTGCGAGCGTGCCGGCAAGCCGCTGATCTTCGTGGTAAACGCTGCAACGCCGAAAGCGCGAATCACCAGCGAGGCGGCGGTCGCGCTGTCGCAGCACGGCACGGTCGCGCCGATCACGATCCATCAGCGCACCGATTTCGCCGCGTCGATGATCGACGGACGGACGGTTATGGAAACAGATCCAAATGGTAAATCCGCAGGCGAAGTGATCGCGCTGTGGAGCTATATCTCGGATCGGTTGGAAAAGAACTTCCGCCGCACCGTCTTTTCGGCGCCCAGCGCCGTCAATGGCTTCACGCCCGCGCGGCCAGCAGCGGCCGGCTTCGGTCGGCGGGTGATGGGCTGATGCTGGGGGCGCCAAAGCCGCTCGCGTCGCTTTCGTCGGGCCTCCTCGCCCGCAAGGGGCAGGCACGCCCCGCGATGCGTCCGCAAGGTTTCGCCAGTCTCGTCAGTGCCGGCGACGAACTCGGCTGGAACGACATGGGGGAGCCCGCACCGGCTCCACCGGTACCGCCGGTTCTGATCGAGCGCGAGGCGTTGCAGGAAAGCGTGGCGGTTCAGCCCGTCGCCCATCCCGAAGCGATAGCCGAACCGCAGCTCGAAACCGCTACGGATACGCCCGAAATCCAGCAAATGGTTTCGACCCCGCTGCCTGCGGCGATCGATGTGTCGGTCGCCACGGCGGCCCGTATTCGCCGCGAGACAGCGCATCGGCGCAAATCCGCCTTCACGCTGCGGCTGGATGAGGAGCGTCACCTGCGCCTGAGGCTCGCTACGGCGACCCGAAATCGCTCTGCGCAGCAGCTCGTAACCGAGGCGCTGGACGCCTTCATCGCCACCCTGCCGGAAGTGGAGACGCTCGTCGGGCAGCTCCCGCCGCGCAAACGGCGCTGATCGGGAAGACAGGAACATGGTCATGAATATTCGTGCGCTCGCCACCCTCAGCCTTTCGGCGCTGGCATTCGGCGGGACAATGGTCGGTTGTGCACAGGGCGGCACAGGCGTTGCCTCCGCCGGCAGCCGCAACGATGCGGCCATGGCAAAGCAGGCCGCAACCAACGCAGACAAGGCGCGCAAGGCGCTGGCAAGTGGGCGTATCGGGCAGGCCGTTTCCTTTGCGGAGTCGGCGGTGGCGATGCAGCCGCGTGACGCGGGCTATCGCGTGCTGTTGGGGCAAAGCTATCTCAAGGCGGGCCGCTTCACATCGGCGGAAACCGCATATGGTGACGTGCTGACGCTCTCTCCCACCGATTCGCGCGCCGCGCTGAATCTGGCGCTCGCGCAGATCGCCGGCGGGCATTGGGAACTCGCACAGAAGACCCTCGACATCCATGGCGAACGGATCGACGTAACCGATCTGGGGCTAGCGCTTGCGCTGGCGGGCAATCCGGCGAAGGGCGTCAGCATATTGATCGCGGCGACCCGTTCGCCAAGTGCTACGCCCAAGACCCGGCAGAATCTGGCACTCGCAATGGCGCTCGCCGGACAGTGGCAGGAAGCGCGCAACATCGCGGGCATAGATTTGCCGCCGGCGGAGGCCGACCAGCGGATTATGCAATGGGCGACGTTCGCCAAGCCGAATCACGCCGCGGATCAGGTCGCGGCGTTACTGGGCGTCACGCCGGCGCAGGATCCGGGCCAGCCGGTCGCGCTCGCGCTAAACGCGTCCGTTCCGGTAGCGCCCGTTGCCGTGGCGAAAACTGCGCCGGTGGATGCAGGCGCGTCGGTAATGACCGCGCCGAAGCCGGAGCCGAAGCCCACGCAGCTCGCCACCGCCGAAACCGCCGGGGCGCCCCCTTCGGTTGCTGTACCCGCCCCGGCCACCGCAACGGCGACCATTGCTCCCGCCTTCGCTAAAGTAACGTTCGCGCCGCGCCAGGAATTTGTGCAGGCGCTGCCGGCGAGCACCTTCGCGGCTGCGAAGGCGATGGTAGCAAAGAACGATGCGGCGCGCCGCGCGATCGTGCGCGGAAAGGAAAAGGGCGACTGGTATGTCCAGATCGGCGCATTCTCGTCCGCCGGGGTTGCCAAGGATGCTTGGGCACGCGCACAGCATCGCTTCGCCGGGTTTTCGGGCAAGGCGCCGGCTGGCATGACCTTCAAAACATCGAGCCAGGAATTCTATCGCCTATCGATCGGCGGCTTCACGCGCGCCGATGCGGACGCGACGTGCCGTTCCTATCGTGCGAAGGGCGGGGTCTGCTTCGTCCGGGCGGGAGCAGGTGATCAGGTTGCCCAATGGACCAAAGGCGGGGTGCAACTCGCCTCGCGCTGATCCGCTGGAAACTGGCGCCGCCCGATATCAGTGGATCTCGCGGCCGCCCTTGAACACCCTGCGTACACGCCCTTGAACCGGCAGACCGTCGAACGGCGTGTTTCCAGCCTTGCCAGCCATCTTTTCGGCATCGATCTGCCACGGTGCCTGATCGTCGATCAGAATGACATCGCCGGGTGCTCCAATCCGTAGCGACCCGGCTTCCACCCCAAGAATGGCGGCCGGATTGCGGGCGAGCAGGGCGAACAGCCGGTCGATGGCGATGCCGTTGTCCCGTGCGAGGCCAAGTGCGAGCGGTAGCAGCGTTTCCGCGCCCGATGCGCCGGCGCTGGCATCCGCATAAGGCAGGCGCTTTTCTTCCGGCCCCCGCGGGTCATGGCCGGAGCATAACACGTCGATCGTGCCGTCGGACAAAGCCTTCAACGCGGCGCGGCGATCGTCCTCGCAACGCAGCGGTGGCGACAGATGCGCGAAGGATCGGAAATCACTTATCGCAATATCCGACAGCAGAAGATGAGCAGGTGTTATGCCACACGTCACATTTACCCCGCGACGCTTGGCTGCGCGCACGAGATCGAAGCCCTGCGCCGTCGTGACCTGACGAACATGGATCGCCGCTTCCGCATCCTCCGCCAACATCAAATCGCGCGCGATCGCCAGCGCTTCCGCCACGGCGGGCGCGGCGGGGAGGCCGAGCCGCGTCGCCGTTTCGCCGGTGGTCGCCACTGCCTCGCCCGTGAGTCCACCATCCTCGGCGTGGGTGACGAGCGTGAGGCCGAGATCGCGCGCATAATCGAGCACGCGCCGCATCACGCCGGAATCGGCGATCCACCCGCGGCCGGTGCCTATCGCGCGCGCGCCGGCTGACTGGCAGATTGCCATCTCTGCCAGTTCCTCGCCCTGAAGTCCGCGCGTTGCGGCCGCGATTGGATGAATCCAAAGGTCGGGCTTGCCGATCAATGCGGAGCGCTGGACGATCCCGGGCTCGTCCAGCACCGGCGTCTGATCCGGCATCAGCCCGACGCGCGTGATCCCGCCAGCGCGAAAGGCGGCGTCATCGATCGTCGCGACGCCGAGATCGACGATGCCGGGCGCAAGGATCAGCCCATTGCAATCGATGATCGCCGCCCCGTCCGCCGGGCGATCCGTAATCACGCCGTTCGCGATGCACAGGTCGCCCGGCCGCTCACCGCCATCGGGGCAGACGATCCGGGCATTCTGGAAATGGAGCGCCGGGGTCATGCCCATCCCTTTACGCCGCGTGCGCGCCTCGTGAGCACGTCCAGGCAGGCCATGCGCACCGCCACGCCCATCGCCACCTGCTCCGTGATCGCAGAACGCTCGACGTGATCGGCAACGTTCGAATCGATCTCCACGCCGCGATTCATCGGGCCGGGATGCATCACCAGCGCGTCGGGCTTGGCGCGAGCCAGTCGCTCCAGCGTCAGGCCGTAACGCAGGTGATATTCGCGGGGCGATGGGACATAGCCCCCTGACATCCGCTCTGTCTGGAGCCGGAGCATCATCACTACATCCGCACCTTCAAGCGCGGCATCGAAATCAGTGAAGGCGGTCACGCCCATCCGTTCGATCGCGGCCGGCATCAGCGTGGTCGGCGCACAGACGCGGACCTCGGCGGCGAGCGCGGTGAGCGCCAAAATATTCGAGCGCGCGACGCGGCTGTGCATCAGATCGCCGCAAATCACGACGCGCTGGTGCGCGATTCCGCCGCGCCGCCGCCGGATCGTCAGGGCATCCAGCAGCGCCTGTGTGGGATGTTCGTGTCGGCCGTCGCCGGCGTTTAGCACGGGACAGTCAACCTTGTCCGCGATCAACCGCACCGCGCCGGAGGACATATGGCGGATGACGATCACATCCGCGCGCATCGCGTTGAGCGTCATCGCGGTATCGATCAGCGTCTCACCCTTCTTCACGCTCGATTGTGCAGCGTGCATGTTCACCACGTCGGCTCCCAGACGTTTCCCGGCGATCTCGAACGACAGCAACGTCCGGGTCGAATTCTCGAAGAAGGCGTTGATCTGTGTCAGGCCGGCGAGTCGCTTGTCCGGCGGCGCGTGCTCGGCGTTCGATGCGATCCAGCGTTCCGCCTCGTCGAGCAAAAACATAATCTCATGCGGTTGCAGGCCCTCGATGCCGGTGAGGTGGCGATGAGGGAAAACAGCGCCGCCCGGAATGAGAGTGGCGGGGCGGTGGTCCGACGGATCAGGCATCGAAGGTCAGCGGATAGTGATCGGGGCGGGTGGGCGCAACGGTGTTTTCCCGTTAGTCGTTGGGCACCATCGGCTTCGCACCTTTAACCTCCGGTGGCACGGGGACCATTTCGTACACATCCAGCACGCCGCCGGGTGCTGCCGAGCGATCGAGGATCACTCGCCAGCGAAACGATGAGACGCGCTCGATCAGGCCGACGATATCGCGCGAGGGATCATCGCCATAACGGTGCTGCGTCTTCTCGCCCTCTCGCCGCGCGGTGCCGAGCAGCACCATCCGCTTGTCGCCATCGGCATAGAGGCGCCCGTCCGGTCGGTTCTCGCCCGACGCTTTTGCGAAGGACAGGCTGCCGGTATCGGCGAGGATATAGCAGATATCGGGCGCGAACGATTGGAAGCCCCGCGCGCCGCCCAGCCTGATCAGCCGGCAATGATATGGCCCCGGTGATACCTGTGGCGCGAGTTGAGCCGCGTCCGGATCGAGCAGGGGGCCCTCAGCCCGGGCCTTAGAGACTGCGGCGCGGGGCAGGGCGCGGACTGCGCGCGCGAAATGCGCATCCAGCGTTTCTAGCGATCGCATCCCGGCGGGCGTTGCGATCCGCATCCATTCCGGGGTCGGCGTGCTGGTATCGACGGTCGCATGAGGGCGCATTGCCGAATCCCGCGTGGCGCATCCCGCAAGTGCGACGCCGGCCATCCCGGCCAGAAGCCATCCGCGAACCATCAATCTCTCCACGCAAACCGGCGGCCACCGGACAGCGACCGCGTTAACAAACAGTAAAACTTCGTGGTTAACGAAAGGTAAACGCGCGCCGATCGGCTCGCCGCGTCCGAGGATCTATCAGGCGCGCACCAGCGCATCTATCGCGCCCTGCAGGATGTAGGCGGCGGCCATTTTATCGACCAGCTCGGCGCGTTTCGCGCGGCTCGCATCCTGCTCGATCAGCGTGCGTGTCACCGCCTGCGTTGACCAGCGTTCGTCCCACAGCAATATCGGGCCGAGATCGGCGACATTACGGGCGAAGGCGCGGGTGGACTGGCTGCGCGGGCTCTCGCTGCCGTCGAGGTTGATAGGCAGACCGATAACGAGGCCGACAACCGCCTGTTCCACGATTAGCGCCCGCAACATTTCCTTGTCCCTGGTGAACTTGTTGCGCCGGACGAGCAGGGCGGGGCTGGCGAAGGTCCATTGCGCGTCGCACAGCGCCGTGCCGATCGTCTTGGTGCCGACATCCAGCCCGATCAGCCGGCCGCCGCCGGGCAGGGTATCGCGGAAATCGGAGACGATGGTGGTTATCATCGCGCGTACAGTCGGCGCGCCACATCCGCCCGGATGCTACCCCAGAACAGGGCATAATCATAGACGTGGTAGTTGTTGCCGGGCAGCACATAGGGTCCAAGCTGCGGCGCGGTGCCAATCAGCAGCAAGCCTCGCCCGGCGCAGCGCGCCGGCACCTTGCCCGGATCGATCACCGCCCCCGACATGTCTTGTGAAGGAAACAGCGTGCCTTTGTTGGCACTGGCGGGAGCGTCGGCGTCGGCGGTGCCGGTCAGGGGATTGGTGCAGACGATTCGCGTGCCGCGTCGCGGCCGGCCGGTGAGGCCAGTGGTGCGGTCGAAAATATCGAGGATCAGCGTGGGATCGGCCGGTTCGGCGAACGTCTCCCATGAAAGCACGCAGCCGCGCTGATCCGGCGCGGTACATTCGGGCAGGCCGAGTGCCGGAAGGTCGGCGCTGCGGCTGATCGGCCAGCCGATCACATAGGCCGCAACGATCCGATGCGCTAGCGGCGTGCCGGCGACGCGCTCCTTGAGCAGGCGCATAAGATGCAGCGCGCCCTGGCTGTGCCCGGCGAGGATGATCGGTCGATCCGGCCCGATCTCACGCAAAAATACATCGAATGCCTGCGTTATGTCGCGATAGGCGACATCCAGTGCACGAGCGGCGTCCGGGCTGGTCGTCAGGAACGAGCCGAAGGTCGCCTGCCGATAACGCGGTGCCCAGATATCTCCGGCCGCGTTGAACACGCTAGCCTGCCCCCGAAGGTATAATGCGGTGCGTTCGTTCGCTTCCTTGTCGCCCAGCGGCGCATTCCAGCCGTCGCGCTGGAGATAGGACGTGGGGTGAATGAAAAAGATCGATGCAGGCCCTGCCGCCGTCTTGTAGCCGGCGGGGGTCCACGATGCCGCTTTTTCCTTCACGCCCGGCCGCGCGAACCACATTTTCGGCAGGGCGTAGGCGTTGTCCGGCAATGGCGCGCGCGCCTCAAACGCAACGCCGGGCACGAAACGCCAGCGGATCAGCTCGTTGCCCCAGACGCGGAAAACGATCGCGGCGACGATCACCAATGCTGTCAGAAAGGCAATGATGTAGAGAAATTTGCGAGCCATCACGCGTGTGACTGCCCGAGCAGACCGGCGCGCGCAATGCCGGGCATTGCTTTCCCGCGATGCACAATGGTAGCGGCGGAGCATGTCCGTAGACACCGCCACAGTGAAGAAAGTCGCGAGCCTTGCGCGCATCGCGATCGACGATGCCGCAGCCGAGCGGCTCGTGCCCGAACTCAACAATATCCTCGGCTGGATCGAGCAACTCGGGGAGGTCGATACGCACGGGATCGAGCCGATGACGGCGGTGATCCCGAACACGCTGCGTCTGCGCGATGATGTCGTCACCGATGGCGGCATCCGCGACGCTGTGCTGGCGAATGCGCCGGCGGCCGAGCATGGCTTCTTCACGGTTCCGAAGGTGATCGAATAGTGTCCGACCTTACCGATCTCGGCATCCGCGAAATCCGCGACGGCGTACGCGCCGGCAGCTTCTCGGCGCGCGAAGTGGCCGAAGCCTTCAACGCGGCGGTCAGCGCGGCCAGGCCGCTCAACGCATTTCTGGTGGAGACTCCCGATCACGCGCTTGCCGCTGCCGATGCTGCCGATGCCGCGCGTGCGGCGGGCGAGCCACCGAAGCCGCTCGCCGGTGTGCCGATCGGCATGAAGGATCTGTTCTGCACGAAAGGCGTGACCAGCACGGCGGCGAGCCACATCCTCGAAGGTTTCACCCCGACATATGAGTCCACGGTCTCGCAGAACCTGTGGGATGCGGGCGCGGGGATGCTGGGTAAGCTCAACATGGATCAGTTCGCGATGGGTTCGTCGAACGAGACGAGCGCGTTCGGCAATGTGATCTCGCCGTGGCGGCGTAATGATGGCGGCAATGCCGCGCTTGCGCCGGGTGGTTCGTCGGGTGGTTCGTCGGCGGCGGTGGCCGCGCGAATCGCGCCCGGCGCAACCGGAACGGATACCGGTGGCTCGATCCGTCAGCCCGCGTCGTTCACGGGCATCGCCGGGATCAAGCCGACCTACGGCCGCTGCTCACGGTGGGGAACTATCGCCTTCGCCTCGTCACTAGATCAGGCCGGTCCGATGGCGCGCGACGTCCGCGATTGCACGATCATGCTGGAGGCGATGGCGGGCTTCGACCCGAAGGACGCGACCTCGCTGGAGCTGGCGGTGCCCCAATGGGAAGCGGAGCTGGACGCCAGCCTCGTCGGCAAGCGCGTGGGCGTGCCGAAGGAATATCGTGTCGATGGCATGCCGGTCGAGATCGAGCTGCTCTGGCAGCAGGGCATCGCCTGGCTGAAGGACGCGGGCGCCGAGGTGGTCGAGGTTTCGCTGCCGCATACGAAATATGCGCTGCCGGCTTATTATATCATCGCGCCGGCGGAAGCCTCGTCTAACCTAGCGCGCTATGACGGCGTGAGATATGGCGAGCGTGAACTGCCAGATGGGGCGAACTTGCAGCAGATGTATGCCGCGACGCGCGCCGCCGGTTTCGGCGAAGAGGTGAAGCGCCGCATCCTCATCGGCACCTATGTGCTCTCGGCCGGTTTCTACGACGCATATTACACCCAGGCGCAACGGGTCCGCGCGCTGATCGCGCGTGATTTCGAGGCGGCATGGGAAAAGTGCGACGTGTTGCTGACTCCGACCGCGCCGTCCGCCGCCTTCGCGTTGGGCGAGAAGCAGGCCGATCCGCTCGCGATGTATCTCAACGACGTGTTCACCGTGCCCGCGAGCCTCGCCGGCCTGCCCGCGATGAGCGTGCCCGGCGGGCTTGATCCTGCGGGCCTGCCGCTCGGCCTCCAGATCATCGGCAAACCGCTGGACGAGCAGGGCGTGCTCAACGCCGCGCTGGCGATCGAGGAGCGGGCCGGCTTCACGGCCCGCCCGCAGGCGTGGTGGTAAGGAATTGAACGATGACTGAATCCACCTATCGCATCACGGGCGCCACCGGGGACTGGGAGGTCGTGATCGGCCTCGAAGTTCATGCACAGGTCACATCGAACGCTAAACTGTTTTCCGGTGCGGCGACAGCGTTCGGCGCGGAGCCGAACACGCAGGTCAGCCTGGTCGATGCCGCCATGCCCGGCATGCTCCCGGTGCCGAACCGCGAGTGCATCCGTCAGGCGGTGCGCACCGGCATGGCGATCGATGCGCGGATCAACAAATGGTCGCGTTTCGATCGCAAGAATTATTTCTACGCCGATCTGCCGCAGGGATATCAGATTTCCCAGCTTTACCATCCCCTTGTAGGCGAAGGTTCGATAGATATCGAGGATGGGGGGCGCATCAAGACAATCGGTGTGGAACGTATCCATGTCGAGCAGGATGCCGGCAAGCTGATGCACGATCAGCATCCGACACGCTCCTATGTCGATCTCAACCGCTCCGGCGTGGCGCTTATGGAGATCGTCAGTCGACCGGACATGCGCTCGCCGGAAGAGGCGGGCGCCTATCTGCGGAAGCTGCGCGCGATCCTGCGCTATGTCGGCTCGTGTGACGGGAACATGGAAGAGGGATCGATGCGCGCCGACGTGAACGTCAGCGTACGCAAGCCGGGCGACGAATTCGGCACGCGGACCGAAACGAAAAACGTCAATTCGATACGCTTCGTGATGGCCGCGATCGAGCACGAGGCGAAGCGGCAGGTTGAGGTGCTCGAATCTGGCGGCGCGATCGTTCAGGAAACGCGTCTGTTCAATCCGGACAGCGGCACGACGCGATCGATGCGCTCCAAAGAAGATGCGCATGATTACCGCTACTTCCCGGACCCTGACCTGTTGCCGCTGGAGCTGGACGACGTCTTCCTCGACGCGTGCCGCGCCTCTCTGCCCGAACTGCCGAACGCGAAGCGCAAGCGTTACGAGGCGCTGGGCATCACCGCCTATAATGGCGAAGTGCTGACCGCAGAGGTGGAAACAGCGCGCTGGTTCGATGCTTTGCTGGAGGCAGGGGCGGCCCCTGTTGCTGCATCCAATTGGGTCACCGGGGAGCTGTTTGGCGCATTGAACCGGATCGGCAAGGGCATCGAGGAATCGCCGGTCGGGCCGAAGCAGGCGGCCGAGCTGCTCGCGCTGGTTGCCGATGGCACGCTATCGGGCAGCCTTGCCAAGCAGGTGTTCGAGGTGATGCTTGAAACTGCCGACGCGCCCGGCAAGATTGTCGAGGAGCGGGGGTTGAAGCAGACCTCCGACACTGGCGCGATCGAGGCGGTGATCGCGGACGTGCTCTCGAAAAATCCCAACCAGCTCGAACAATATCGCGCCGGCAAGGAAGCATTGTTCGGCTTCTTCGTGGGCCAGACAATGAAAGCCATGGCGGGCAAAGCCAATCCGCAGGTGGTGAACGACCTGCTGAAAAAGGCGCTGGCCTGACGCGCGATCAGCGCTCGCTCAGCCGCGGCATCAGTTCGACGAAGTTGCAGGTGCGGTGTCGGCTGTCGAGCTGATCCCGGAGGATGCCGTCCCAAGCATCCTTAACCGCGCCCGTCGATCCCGGCAGCGCGAAGATGTACGTACCGCGCGCCACGCACGCGCAGGCGCGGGATTGAACGGTCGATGTGCCGATTGTCTGGTAGCTCAGCCAGCGGAACAGCTCCCCGAACCCGGGGATCATCTTGTCCGCGATGCGCTCCACCGCTTCCGGGGTGACGTCGCGCCCGGTAACGCCGGTGCCGCCGGTCGTGATGATACAGTCAATGCTCTCGTCATCGACCCATAGATGAAGCTGCGCAACCAGATCGTCGGCGTCGTCGCGCAGTATCGCGCGTTGAGCAAGAACGTGCCCGGCACGGGTGAGGCGCTCGACAAGCGCGTCGCCGGAGCGGTCCTCGGCAAGCGTGCGGGTATCGGATACCGTCAGCACAGCGATGCGGACGGGGATGAACGGGCGGTTCTCGTCAATGGCCATTGGGCGGATGCCTTAGGGTGCGAGGGCTTTGCCGCGCAAGAGTCAGCGGACTGCTTCGTGTTGCGAGGCAGCGGTTTGGGATAAGTTGGGCAAGACTTTCTCGAATTTTCCATCTCCGTTGAGCCGCGTCGACTAAGCGATCGCGCCGCGAGCATGCTCCTGCCGCCGTTCAGCTGCGCGGCGCTCCGCACGGCGGGCAAATCTACCCAGCCGAAGGTACTTTTGCATTATATCGAATGCGGCGCAGGGGTGTTAGCTACTATCGATGACCAAAGCCGCACACGAAATCGCCCTTCGCGATCTTCAAAAAGAACGCGATTATTGGCGCAGACGTGCGGCTCAGCATGGCCAACTTGCTGAAAAGGCGGATAGTCCCGCCTCCATAGCGCTTCATCTGGACTTGCAGCGACTATACGATGCGCATGCGGACAGCTTTACCGTAGTGCAAGGCGACTAGGCCGAAGCGCAAAAATACTAGGAACGTGCCGCCTGATCGATGGTTGATGCGCCCGAACCGGCAGCACTCCTCCGATGTACATTGCTTGAGTCGAGACCGCGATGGTTTCGGCAAGCGTGTCATCCAGGATGCTGTACCGGGACCGTATCTTCTTCCCGAGAGGAAACCATGATGAACAAGCACGAGTTCAAGGGTAATGCGCGCTATGTAACCGGCAAGGTCGAGAAGGCGGTGGGCGATGCCGTCGATAGCCGCGACTGGCAGGTTGACGGGGTTGTTGATCAGGTCGCGGGCAGCGCCGAGCATGCCTATGGCCGCGCAAAGTCTGTCGCGGAAAACGCGATCGACGCTGCACCGGCGCTGGCGGAAGAGGCGCGCGATCGCCTGAAGGCTGCAGGCGACCGTGCCGCCGATCTGGCGCGCAAGAGCGGTAAGGCCGCCAATGCTTCCATGGGTGAGGCTCCGGCGCTTTGGGCGCTCGTGGCGGCTGTGGGTGGCTATGCGATCGCGTGGGCGATCCATGGGCGCCGCGCCTGAGAGACCTGCGATGAAAGCCGCGTCGTTCAAAACTCTGCGCGAGACCGCGGATCTGCGCCACTTGCGCCAGATCATCGCGGGGCTGGACGAGGGTGTGATCCTGATCGATCCGGACCAGAGCCTGCTCTGGGCGAACGATTCGGCGCTAACCATGCACGGTGTCGACACGATCGCCGATCTTGGCGCGACCGTGAATGATTATCGCGCCCGCTTCCAGTTGCGGTATCGCAACAACCATCGACTGGAAGCGGACGACTATCCGATCGAGCGTGTCGTAGCGGGTGACTCCTTTTCCGAGGTGGTGGTTGAAGTCATCGTCGCGGGCGAGGATCAGCCGCGGTGGGTGCATCAGGTTCGCAGCCTCGTGCTGAACGACGCCGATGATGGAGAACCTGCTTGCCTCGTGCTCGTCATCCAGGACGTATCGGCGCGCTACGAGGCGGAGGATCGATTCGAACAGTCGTTCAACGCGAATCCGGCTCCGGCGGTGATTTGCCGGCTGAGCGACTTGCGATTCGTAAAGGTCAACCAGGGCTTTCTTGAGATGACCGGGTATCAGCGCGAGCAAGTGCTTTGCAAAACGGTTTACGATATCGACGTCTTGCGCGCTGCTGATCGACGCGATCTCGCCAAAGAGCGCCTCGCGGAAGGGCGCACCATCCCGCAGATGGAGGCAGAGCTCGATATCCCCGACGGCGGGGCCAAGCTCGTCATCGTCGCTGGTCAGCCGATCGAGATGGATGAACAGCCCTGCATGCTGTTCACATTTGCGGACCTGGAGCCCCGGCGCAAAGCCGAAAGCGCGCTGCGCCACAGCGAGGAACGATTCACTCGCACGTTCGAGATGGCGCCCGTGCCGATGGCGATCGGCGCGCGCGACGGCCATCTGCTGTGCGAGGTCAACACCAGTTTCACCCAGATGACCGGCTATGCCCCTACGGAGATCATGGGCCGTCCGCTCGGGGAGGTCGAACTGTGGGAAAGCAGCACCGTCCGTCGCGAGATCGAAGCGGGTATCGCGCATGGGCGCGATCTGCGCGGGCACGAGGCGCGTATTCATGCCCGCGACGGGGCGACGATCGACTGCCTCGTGTCGACCGAGTCGATAAGGCTCGGCGACGATGACTGTGTTCTGTGGGCCTTTCAGGACATCACACAGCGCAAGGCGACCGAACTCGAACTCGTCGAGGCGATCGAGGCGGTGATGAAGGATACGAGCTGGTTCAGCCGCTCGATCATGGACAAGCTGGCCCGGTTGCGGGCGCCGCAAACCGATGTGTCGGGGCCGGGCCTGGACGATCTAACCGCACGCGAACGCGACGTACTGGCGCTCATCTGTCGCGGCTACGACGACAAGCGGATCGCGCGTACGCTGAATGTCGCGGGCAATACCGTGCGTAATCATGTCGCGCGTATTTACGCCAAGATCGGTGTCAATCGCCGGATCGCTGCCGTCGCCTGGGCGCGGGCGCGCGGTTTCGACGGCGAGGGCGTTGTGATCGGCGAACCGGATCGGGAGATCGAAGCATGACCAAGGAAGCTGAAACCCGTCGTCAACGCGTGGCAAGAGAAAGGTCTGCCACCACTCGCGCCGCCAAGGGATCGGTCAAGGAAGCGATTGGCACGTTGATCGGCGACGACGCAGTTCGTGCTGAAGGTCGTGCCGAGAAGCGCGCTCGCAGCGTGGCGGTTTCGTCAGGCAAGACCTCCGCGCGCCCCTGACGCGGAACACACCCTTCTTTTTCAACAGGAGTGAATATGGCGACCATAGTGGAAACCGGCGTTGTGCCGGCGGAAGAGCTGTATGTCGGAAAAGCGCCGACAAGGTTGTCGTGGGGCGCGGTGTTTGGCGGCGTCATCATCGCAATCGCGATTCAATTGGTGCTCGGCATCCTCGGCACCGGCATCGGCCTGACGATGGTGGATCCGGTTGACGGCACGACGCCCGGCGCGGCAGGCTTTGGCATCGGAGCGGGGCTGTACTGGCTCGTCACCACGATCATCGCGCTCGGGGCCGGCGGCTATGCCGCGGCGCGTGTTGCGGGAGTGAACGGGCGGTTTGACGCGCTGGTCCACGGGCTTGTCGTGTGGGGCGTCACGCTTATTCTCACCTTGTATCTGCTGACGTCGGCGGTCGGCGGGATCATCGGTGGCGCCTTCCGGACGGTAGGGGCGGTCGCGGGCGCTGCAGGTTCGGGCGTTGGCGCCGCAGCGCCCAAGGTCGCCTCGATTGCCGGCATTGATGAAAACGATGTGCGTAACGAGGCAGCGGCTTATCTTTCGGACGCGCCAGGCGATCCCGCGCAGATGACGCCCGAGCAGGCCCAGAAAGAGATCGCGAAGAACCTTCCCGCGCTGGCGCGAGGCGGCGCTGATGGCCGGCAGGCCGAAAGCCGGATCGTCGATATCGTCGCGGCACAGCGCAAGATCAGCCGGCCAGAAGCGCAGGCACAGGTAACCCGCGCAAAAGAACGTTTCGTAACCGCGAAGAACGATACCATCGCCACCGCGAAATCCGCCGCCGACAAGGCAGCGGGCGCTGCTGCGGGCACGTCGTTCGTGCTAGTATTGGCGTTGCTGGTTGGCGCGGCGGCGGCAGGGCTCGGTGCAACGGCGGCGGCACGCCGGCGTTTGCGCTGACAGTAAGCGGCGGGCCAGCGTATCCGGCCCGCCGCACCCCATGAACAAACAAGGAGATTATCATGACCAGGAAGATCGGCACGGGGATCGCGCTCTCGATGATCGTCGCGCTCGCTGCGTGCAACACCGTTAATGGTGCGGGCAAGGACGTGAAGTCTGCCGGAACGGCGATTTCCGACGCCTCGGGCAAGCAAAAGAAGTAAAGGGCGCGCCGGGGCCTCAGCCTCAGGCCGATGCCCCGGCGGCCTGCGGATTTTGTCGCTCCATTTCGTCGAATGAAATGGCATCTGCCAAAATTGCTATGCCGATCTGCGAGATAAGCAGATTTCCCCTTCCCCCGATCGCCCTCATCTGTTTGGGACAGCCCGCTATGAGGTGGCGGCCGAAGAATGACGCGTGACGCATCCGTTGACTGGGACGATATCTTTCTGACGGCCGCGCTGGAGCCGGATCGCTGGCTTGAATCGCTGGACATGCTGGCGCGCCATACCGGCGCTCGCTGCGGCCAACTCATCGGCATTGGCGGCGCGCGGAACATTCCGTTCAATCTCGTATCGAACTTCGATGCGGACCATATCCAGGAATTCATCGAGATCGACGGCGGATCGCCGATCGTTAACTTTCGCGTGGCGGCGAACGAGGAGCTGTGCGCGCGCGGTTTCTACGATCCGATCGTGCATGAGAAACATTATGACGACGTAAAATCCCGGCTGGCCTCCGACCGCTACGAGCAATGGTGCGAAGATCTCGACATTCCATTCGGATGCCAGACAAACCTTGTAGTGGATCGCGTCGGGCTCATTGGTTTTGCGACGCTGCGTGGGCGTAAAGACGGCAGGACGACGGCGACCCAGCGGCGCGTTTTCGCCAAGGCGGCGCAAGCCGCACGGCGCGCCGTGCGGTTGCAGGAGCGATTAGAGGGTCAGCAAGCTAAGCTGCTGGCCGGCGCCTTCGAAGGGATCGGAATAGCTGCTTTCATCCTCGATGCGCGTGGCCAGTTGCTATCCCATACAACAGGTGCGGAGGCCCACCTGCGGCAGGGCGACATCCGCGTGCAGCACGGCTTGCTCGAGGCATCGGGTCGTCCTTTCTCCCTGGCGCAGGCGGTCTCCGCCCTGACCAGCGACCCAGGTATGGCGCATGTGCGTTTCGCCATCGATTCCCCGGGCGGACGCCCGCCGATCCATCTCGAAGGGTTTCGCCTGCCAGTCCGGCCCTGGTCGCTGGGCAAGCTGCCCTTTGCGATCCTGGTTTGCAGGAAGCCAGCTCGGGACCGCGCGGGTATCGGGGCCTTTCTCGGTGCGATCTACGGCCTGACACCGGCGGAGGCTGATGTCGCAATGCGTTTGTATGAGGGCAAATCGCGCGGATTGATCGCGGAGGAACGCGCCGTGACAAGCGAAACGCTGAAGAGCCAGATCAAGCGGATTTACGACAAGATGGGTCTGTCTGGCGAAGGGGATCTGATCAGGGGATTGGCGCCGCTTATGCATTGAAGCGGTAACGACGCGTATGGCCGGTACAACATCTCCGATTGGAGCACACCGTCATTGAGCTCGCGGCGCCCAATCAGCTTAGCGACCGCCGGTACTCACGGTTGAGGAGGCCGCGCTGACACGGCCATCAACCGCTATCGCGGTTTGCGTCGCGAGACGCTTGATTCTCACCGCGCTCGGGCCGGGCAGGCCGGGAAAACGCGGCCACATCCCTTGCGCCAGCGCGGTGCGGCTCGCCGACGTAGCGCGACCGGTCTGAGCCTCGTACATCCAGTAATTGCGCAACACGGTCGTCACATATCCGCGCGTTTCCCAATAAGGGATGCTTTCGATGTAAAGCAGTGGATCGCCGCCATCCTGAACGATCGCATTCCAGTCCTGCACCGGCTTCGGGCCGGCGTTATAGGCCGCGATCACCTTGGGCAGCAGGCCTTGCGTCAGCCCCATGTCGCGCAGCTTTTCCAGATGGCGCTGGCCGATATCCATGTTGGTGGAGGGCCGGGTGAGGGCGGTGCGATCAACCGATACGCCGCGCTCGCGCATATAGTCCGTAGCGGCCGCCGGCATAATCTGCATCAGGCCATAGGCCCCGGCCGGGCTGACTACTTTGTTGCGGAAGCCCGATTCCTGCAGCGTGTGGGCCCACACCAAGGCCTTGTCGACGCGCCAGCCGGTGTCGGGCGTCCAGTTCGGTGTCGGGTAGCGCGCCTCGGCGGTCGCGGTGACGCCCGCTGGGCAGTTATGGGCGAGCCACACCACGCTCGCCGGCAGATCCATCTGCTCGGTCAGACGGATGAGCGCGGCGAATTCTTCGGGCGCGCCGATGCGTGCCTGCTGGCGAACCACCTGATCGGCGGCGTCATTCTCCCCGATCTCAACCAGTGCGGCCGCGACGCGAACGTTCGGGCGCCGCTCCAGCAACGCCCAGTCCGCTGTCACGCGCTGCGGCTGGACGATCTGTCGCGAGATCCCCAACGCCTGGCGCGCAAGCTGCCCGTAAAACGCCTCGCCGAACTGGGCGGCGTTCTTGAGCCGGCGTTCCACCCGGTCGGGTCGCCCGCAACGCATATCAGCGCGCGCCGCCCAGTAAAGGCCAGCCGCGCGCAGATCGGTGTCGCCCGCACGGCTCGACACCCCTTCGAAACCGCTGCCGGCAGCGACGCAATCGCCGACCCGCCAGGCGGAGAGCGCTGCCGTCCAGCGTGCCTGAACCGCCCATTCGCCGACGCCCATCGCGCCGCGCTCGCCCAATCGGCGTGCGTCGGCATCCAGCCCCTGGAGGAAGTAGATCCACGCGACCCGCGCAGTCCATTCGGTTTGCGCCTCCGAGGATAGGCCGCTGGTGGATTCGAGCAGCGTTTCTGCCTCGCGCCCCATGTCGCCCTTCACATACGGTTGCATCCGCACCGCGAGATCGGCTGCCACCAGGTCGCTGCGGGTCGCCTTGGCGCGGACGCGGTTAGGGGCGCCATCCTGCCAGATGAGTCGCTGCGTGCCGGGTAGCGGAGGAAGATCGGTCCCGCCGCGCGCGCGCGCCAGCCGCGCCAGCGCGTCGGCCTGCGGCAATTCGGGTGCCTCGGTGAGCAGCTTCACCAGCGGCTCAAGCTCGACGCGCGGTGAGCCCTTGGCCGTGTATAGCTCGGCGAGGGCATAGGAATGGAGCGGCCCCGGCGCCATGCTCGCCAATCCGATTTGTGCGTCCTGCCATCGCTGCTCGCGGATTGCAGTGAGCACCGCGCGATAGCCGATGCGTTGCTCGGGGGAGAGTTGCGCCGGTACAGGCGCGTAGGCTGTGGCGCTGATGGCGGTTGCACCTGTCGTGCCAACGGCGCTCGCGGAGGGCAGCGGGTCGGCCGAGGCGAAACCTGCCGACAGCGCGCCAATTCCCGCTGCCGCTACCAGCTTCGCGATCACGCCTGCATCCCCCTCACCAGCAATTGAAGATCCCTCCAGGCCTCGGCCTTGGCGATGGGCCGCTCGCGCAACAGGCGCGGATGATAGCTCGCCACGGCTTCGGTCCTCTTTCCACCCTTATGGTCAAGGG
The DNA here is from genome assembly GCF_005502745.1 of Sphingomonas sp. 3P27F8. Classification (GTDB taxonomy): domain Bacteria; phylum Pseudomonadota; class Alphaproteobacteria; order Sphingomonadales; family Sphingomonadaceae; genus Sphingomonas. The sequence goes on along the minus strand of NZ_SCNL01000004.1, from coordinate 193,022 downwards.
AGTGCAAACGCCCACGGGCATCGGCGACATCCGCCGAAAGCAGCGCACGACTCGCCGCATTTCCAAGCATAAGCAGTCTTTTTGGGGCGAGCAGCGCCACGTGGTGGCGGGCGATGGCGAATAACTCGTCCTGCTGTTCGCGCGGTAAGCGGCCGGCGCTGGGACGCGCGGCGGCGATCGTGGCGAGATGAACGTCCGCGCGGCTGCGCCCGATCGCCGCAAGCATCCGGTCGAACAGGCGCGCGGTTTCGCCCGTCAGCAGGCCGTCACGATCCTCGCGGTCGGGGCAATCGATAAGGATCATCAGATCGGCGGTCGACGGGCCGCTTGCCGGGAATAGCGGCGCTCCCCACGCGGCTTCCGGTGCATCCGGGCCGACTCGCCAGGCGAGGAACGCCTCCAGCGTCGGCGGGATCACGAGCGGACGCGGCGGAACGGTGACGAGGGCGCCATGCGCCTCGAATTGTGGCGCGGAGCGGTTCGTTTGCGCTGCCACGACTTCCGGCTCAGCAGTGGCGAGCCAGTCGAATGCCTCGTCGCCCACCACCACGTCCGCGCCGGCGGTTTCCCACCATTCCAGCGTGCTTGCCGCGGCTCCGGCCCAATCGAAAATCTGTTCTGCCCCCATCGCGCGTATAAGGATTGGCGTTGACGCGCGGGTCAATTCCCTTGAGAGCCGGTCACGGACAGGACGTTGCCGGATCGCGGCCGGATGCGAGCGGCTCGGGAGAGAATAATGAGCGAACGCGAATCGATGCCCTATGACGTGGTGATCGTCGGCGCCGGCCCCGCAGGCCTTGGCGCGGCGATCCGTCTGAAGCAACTCGCCGCTGAAAAAGAGGCGGAGATTTCGGTATGTGTGCTCGAAAAGGGCTCAGAAGTCGGCGCGCACATCCTGTCGGGCGCGGTGATCGATCCGCGCAGTCTTGATGAACTGCTGCCCACGTGGCGCGACGATGGCTGCCCGCTGGCGGAAGTGCCGGTGAAGAAGAACGAGCATTGGGTGCTGTCGCGCGGCGGCAAGTTCGACATGCCGCATTTCCTCACGCCGCCTTTCATGCACAACAAGGGCACCTACACCGGCTCGCTGGGGAACCTGTGTCGCTGGCTGGCGGAGAAGGCGGGCGAACTCGGCGTGGAGATTTTCCCTGGCTTTGCAGCTGCGGAAATTCTCTATGACGATCAGGGTCGGGTGAAGGGCGTGGCGACCGGCGACATGGGCGTCGCGCGGGATGGCACGCGCAAGCCCGATTATCAGCCGGGGCTGGAGCTGCATGCGAAATACACTTTCTTTTCAGAGGGGTGTCGCGGACATTTGACAAAACAGCTTATCCGCCAATTCGATCTTGATGCGGAAAGCGATCCGCAGGTCTATGGTATCGGTGTCAAGGAATTGTGGGATATCGATCCCGAATTGCACGAGCCCGGCCGTGTAATCCATACGCAGGGGTGGCCGCTTTCGGAGACGGACGGATCGAACGGCGGCGGCTGGATCTATCATCAGGCGAACGGGCAGGTCAGCATCGGCTTCGTCACCTGGCTCAACTATACCAATCCGCATCTCTCGCCGTTTCAGGAGATGCAGCGGTGGAAGACGCACCCTGAGATCGCGAAGCTGTTAAAGGGCGGCAATCGCGTCAGCTATGGCGCGCGCGCGATCAGCGATGGCGGATTGCAGTCGATCCCGAAGCTGGTGTTCCCGGGCGGGGCGCTGATAGGCGACACGGCGGGCTTCCTTAACGTGCCGCGTATCAAGGGCACGCACACAGCGATGAAATCCGGCATGATGGCGGCGGAAGCGGCGGTCGATGCGATCCTGTCGCAGCGCGAGGGCGATGAACTCGCGGCATATCCGGCTGCATTCGAAGCAGGCTGGGTGAAGAAAGAATTGTCGGTCGTCCGCAATGTCGTTCCGCTTGTGAAGAAGTTCGGCGATTTCCTCGGTTCCGGCCTCGCCGGCATCACGATGTGGCTGGAGCATCTAGGCATCAAGGTGCCCTTCACGCTGCACCATCACCCGGATAACGAAACGCTGTGGCGCAAGGATCTCGTCAGGAAGATCGACTATCCCAAACCGGACGGCGTGCTGACGTTCGACCGGCTTTCGTCTGTGTTCCTTTCGAACACCAATCATGAGGAAGATCAGCCGGTCCATCTCACGCTCAAGGATCCGTCGATCCCGGTGGATTACGACCTGCCGATGTTCGACGAGCCGGCGCAGCGTTATTGCCCGGCCGGTGTGTATGAGATCGTCGGTGAGGAGGAAGGCAATCCGCGCTTCGTCATCAACGCGCAGAACTGCGTCCATTGCAAGACGTGTGATATCAAGGATCCGACCCAGAATATCACCTGGGTCGTGCCGGAAGGTGGCGGTGGGCCGAATTATCCCAATATGTAAGGCAATACTGCTGATAAGCGGTGTGAGCCTGACGCTGGCGGCGCCCGTGGCCGCCGCCAGCCGCGCGACGGCATCGTCGGCGCTGCTTGCCTATCTCGCTGCGCGCGCCGATGCCGCGAACGGCAGTGGTGACGAGTCCGTGCGCCGTTATGTCGCCGCGCTTGCCGATGCGCCGGGCAATGCCGAGGTTGCCCAAAGCGCCTATCGCGAGGCGCTGATCGTTGGCGACGACGCGCTTACGGATCGTGCGATCGCGGCCCTGCTCGCGATCGGCGACGCGCCACCGGACAGCGCCTTGATCTCGGTCGCCTCGGCAGCGCACGCGCGTGATTTCACCACCGCCGACGCTGCGATCGCGCGGCTTTCCAGCGGGCAGCTCGCGATCCTGGCCGGGCCGCTCCGGGCCTGGGCCGCGCAGGAGCGGGGCGGCGATCCGCTCGCCATTCTCGCGCAGCGTCCCCGCGATGCCGTGGCGAAGCGCCTGAACGATGAAACCCGCGCGCTGATCCTGATCGCGCGGGGGCGCTACGACGACGGCCTGGCCGCGTTACGCGCTGTTCTGGGCAACGATCAGGCGGCCGTCGATCTGCGCATCGCGGCGGCGCAATTGTTGATCGGAGCGGGGCAGGTCGAGCGCGCCCGGGCATTGCTGGACGGCGATATCGCGCCAGTGGTTGCCCTCCGCGAGCGGCCGCAGGGAATGAAGCCTACGCTGGCGTTCGGCGCCACGCGCCTTTTCGTTCGGCTGGCGGATGATCTTGCGGCGGGCGATCCCGGGCCGCTATCGATCACGTTGACCCGCGGGGCGTTACGTGCGGAGCCGGGCAACGATCGTGCACGGTTGCTGCTCGCCGGAACGCTCGCGCGGCTCGATCGCACCGATCGTGCGCTGGTCGTTTTGGCGGGCGTCGACAAGGCTGGCCCCTACGGCGCGACGGTGGCGTCGGCGCGGATCGCGATCCTGGCGAGCGCGGAGCGATATGACGAAGCGATTGCCATTGCCGCTCCGCTCGCGCAGTCGCGCGATGCGTCGGACCAATCGCTGGCGACGCTCGGCGACCTGCTATTCACCGCGAACCGCGCGAAACTGGCGGTGCCAGTCTATCGCCGCTTGGTAGAGCGACCCTCAGGCGCCGCGAAATGGGACGTGTGGCTGCATTATGCGGCTGCGCTCGATCAGGGCGACGACTGGCCGGCAGCGCGCGAGGCACTGTTGCGCGCCCTGGCTATCGCGCCCGACGAGCCGTCTGTCCTCAACTATCTCGGTTATGGTGATATAACCCATGGTGGTGATGTGCCAAAGGCGCTGGCGATGCTGCAGCGTGCGATGATGCTGCGCCCGGATGATCCGGCGATCGTTGATTCGCTTGGCTGGGCCTATTTCCGTAACGGCGATCTAGCGAACGCCCTGCCGCTGCTGGAGCGAGCGGCGCAGGCGGCGCCGGAAAATCCCGAAATCGGCGAACATCTTGGCGATGCCTATTGGCGTGCCGGCCGCCGTTACGAAGCGCGCTACGCATGGCGCGCGGCTCAGGTGGCGGCGGATGCGAAGGATCGCGATCGCCTCGCAAAGAAGGTTACTGACGGCCTGTGACGACTGCGGAAAATGGCGCCGTGATCGTCGAGCACGCGCCCGCCAAACTCAATCTAGCGCTGCATGTCCGGCGCCGGCGGCCGGACGGCTATCACGATATCGAGACATTGTTCGTATTCTGTCGTGATGGCGATCTGATCTCCCTGTCCCCAGCGGCGCAGGATAGTTTTGCGATCGAGGGGCCTTTCGGTGCCACCTTGTCTGGCGAGAAAGACAATCTCGTCACGCGCGCGCGTGACCACTTCCGCGCCGCTTTCGATTTACCGACGCCATGCGCAATCGTGCTTGAAAAAAATCTGCCGGTGGCCTCGGGGATCGGCGGGGGCTCTGCCGATGCGGCGGCGACGTTGCGCGCGCTCGCGCGGTTGCATGGCATCGCGGCCGATGATGCGCGCCTGTTCGAAATCGCGGCCGGCCTCGGTGCTGACGTTCCTGCGTGTCTGCTGGGCATGAGCGCCGTTGGCCATGGTCGGGGCGACGATCTGCATCAGGTCACAGGCTATGCCGGAACGCCGGTGCTGCTGGTAAACCCTGGCGTCGCAATTTCGACCGCGCGGGTTTTTTCCGGTTGGGACGGCGAGGATCGCGGGCCGATTTCCGGCGATCCCGCCGATGACCGCAACGATCTCTCTCTCCCTGCGATCGCCGCCGTGCCGATGATCGCAGAGGTGCTGGCGGTGCTCGATCGCCAGCCCGGCGTTTCGCTTGCCCGCATGTCAGGCTCGGGCGCGACGTGCTTTGGATTGTTTGACACCGCCAGCGCCGCACAGTCCTCAGCCGCCGCGATAACGGCCAGATATCCAGACTGGTGGACGCTGGCCACCTCTCTGACGTGACGAGTGCATGGAAATTTTGTTCCCCTCTTGTTCGATGAGAACAAATGGGATACTTACGGCGGAACGCGTTGAATGGTTCACGCGCATGGTCTAGCGACGAGGGCAGACAATGGCCGCCAACCTCAAGGTGATCGATAACGGCATGGCAATCGCGAACGCAGACCGTCAGAAGGCGCTTGACGCCGCATTGGCACAGATCGACCGGGCTTTCGGCAAAGGCTCGGCGATGAAGCTTGGGCAGCGCGAGACGATGAAGGTGGAAACTGTCTCCACCGGCAGCCTCGGGCTGGATATAGCGCTCGGCGTTGGTGGATTGCCGCGCGGACGCATCGTCGAGATTTACGGGCCGGAAAGCTCGGGTAAGACGACGCTGGCGCTTCATGCCATCGCGGAGGCGCAGCGGGTCGGTGGCACCGCGGCTTTCGTCGATGCCGAACACGCCCTCGATCCGGTCTATGCCAAGAAGCTCGGCGTCGACATCAACGATTTGATTATTTCGCAGCCCGATACGGGCGAGCAGGCACTTGAGATCGTTGATACGTTGGTCCGCTCAAACGCGATCGATGTGCTGGTCGTGGATTCGGTTGCGGCGCTGGTCCCCCGCGCGGAGATCGAGGGGGAAATGGGCGACAGCCACGTCGGCCTGCAGGCGCGGTTGATGAGCCAGGCGCTGCGCAAGCTGACCGGCACGATCAGCCGCTCGCGCTGCCTCGTCATCTTCATCAACCAGATCCGCATGAAGATCGGCGTGATGTATGGATCGCCGGAGACGACGACGGGCGGCAATGCGTTGAAGTTCTACGCCTCGGTCCGGCTCGATATCCGGCGGACCGGCTCGATCAAGGATCGCGACGAGGCAATCGGCAATACCGTGCGAGTGAAGGTGGTGAAAAACAAGGTCGCGCCGCCGTTCAAACAGGTCGAATTCGACATCATGTTCGGACAGGGCATTTCGAAGCTCGGCGAGATGATCGATCTGGGCGTGAAGGCCGGGCTGGTCGAGAAATCGGGCTCGTGGTTCAGCTACGATAGCGTTCGGATCGGCCAGGGACGCGAGAATGCTAAGCAGTTTTTGCGCGACAATCCCGAGCTGGCCGAGCGACTGGAGCGCGCGATTCGTGCCCGCACGGAAGGGCTGAGCGAGGAACTGATGGTCGGCGAATCGGAGCAGGACGATCTTTGATCGTTAGCCCGGTGCATTCGTTTCAATGCGGCGGGGCGACCGTCGCAACAATCGCGAAGGCCCGTTCCGTAAAGGAGCGGGCCTTTCGTTATGTTCTGCGCGTTCAATTCACATCATCGTCCGGTGATATGTCGAATCCGACGAGCGCTGTGGGTCGTTGGGCAAGGTGACGGTGCGCGCGGGGCGCGTCTGCACGCGTGTTGACACCGTTGGATTCGGAAGGTTCGTATTTCCGTTTACGCGTCGATGTGTATTCTCGCGAGGGCGTCGAAGCGAACCGCTCGCGCCACGAAAGGGGTTCCCGGATGACTGGGTCGTTCGAGTGGCAGGGGTCGGTGGGCAACGCATGGGCGCAGGACTGGCGCCTTACCGATATGAGCTTCGCGGGCCTTGCTGCGCCGTTTGATGCCGCGATCGTGGAGGCTGCGCCCGCGCAAGGCGCGGCCCTGGATATCGGGTGCGGGGCGGGGGTCACCAGCCTCGCGCTGGCCGCTGCTCGCCCGGATCTTGAGATAACCGGGGTGGATCTTTCTCAGAGCCTCGTCGACGTGGCAAATTCTCGTGGCAAGCAGTCGCCGAATCTTCGTTTCTTCGTGGCAGACGTCACGAAAATGACGGACAGCGCGATGCCCGCCGCCCGTTTTGACCTCGCGTTTTCGCGGCACGGCGTGATGTTCTTCGATGATCCGGTCGCGGGATTTCGCGCCATTCGACGCTTGCTTGCCGATGAAGCAAGGCTTGTCTTCTCCTGCTTCGCGGATGTCGACCGCAATCCCTGGGCCGCTCAACTCGTCAACGTCATCGCGGGCACCTCGGAGGTCATCCCCCCGGGCGCCGGCACGTCCCCCGATACCATGCCGATGGCGGAGGCCGGCCCGGCGGAATCGCGCGCGCTGTCGTACGTTCCTGGTCCGTTCGGATTTGGCGACCCGGCATTCGTCCGGGGCGTGCTGGAGCGGAGCGGCTTCGTTCCGGGTAAGCCGGAACTTGTGAACTACCGCTATCGCGCGGGCGAGGGGGCGGACGCAGTGGCGCAGGCACTGCATTTTTTTCAGCGCATCGGGCCGGCGGCGCGGGCGCTTGCGATGATCGAACCGGCGGCGCGGACAGCCGCGCTTGAGCGGCTTCGTGCGCTGCTCGCGCATCGGGCGCGCGAAGGAGCGGTGGAATTTCCGGCTGCGGCCTGGATATGGACGGCAAGGGCGGAGGCACAATGACGATCATCGTACACCATCTGGAAAACTCGCGGTCGCAGCGCATCCTGTGGATGCTGGAGGAGGTGGAGCTTCCGTACGAAATTCGCCGGTATCAGCGCGACCCCCGCACCATGCTTGCACCGCCTGCATTGCGCGCGATCCATCCGCTCGGCAAGTCCCCCGTTATCGAAGATACAGACGAACCCGGCCGCGTCATCGCGGAGACGGGCGCGATCGTCGAATATCTGGTCGACAAAGCGGACGGCCGGTTTGGTCCGCCTGCCAACCGCGATCGTGCCCTAGCGTATCGTTTCTGGCTGCATTACGCGGAGGGATCGATGATGCCGCCGCTGCTCGTAAAGCTCGTCCTGACGCGGATACCGCTGATCGGGGGACGGGTGGCGAAGCGGCTCCAGCCGATGATCGACATCCATCTCGACTATGTCGAGCGGACGCTCGCTGGCAGCCAATGGTTCGCGGGCGATGTGATCAGCGCCGCGGATATCATGATGAGCTTCCCGCTGGAGGCCGCCCGAGCGCGCGCTGGGCTGGATGAGAGCCGGCCACATACGATCGCGTGGCTTGATCGGGTCCATGCTCGCCCCGCCTATCGCCGCGCGCTGGAGGCGGGCGGACCCTATGCCTATGCGTGACAATGGGGAGGGCGGTGTTCGGCCTGAACGCGGTCCCCGACGATCATAATCGCAAGCCTTCGTTGCGGAGCACGCGGAGGGCGGACAGTAATCGCGCAGCGGCCGCGCCGATCCGTTTTTCAGCAGAAACGGGACGATCCGATCCGATCGGCGCGCCCCGTTTCAACCGCTCGTCTGGATCACGCGCGGTAGGTGACCTTTTTCACCGCGGCGATGATCTTGTCCGCTGAGATCAGTGCCAGCTTCTCGAGGTTAGCCGCATAAGGGAGGGGCACATCCTCGTTGCACACGCGCACGACCGGCGCGTCGAGATCGTCGAACCCTTCCTCCATGCAGATCGCGACGATCTCGCTGGCGATCGAGCAGGTCGGCCAGCCTTCCTCGGCCACCACCAGTCGATTGGTCTTCGCGAGCGACGTCAACACCGCCTGCTTGTCGAGCGGGCGCAGCGTGCGCAGATCGATCACCTCGGCGTCCACGCCTTCTTCGGCCAGCTTGTCGGCAGCTTCGAGCGCCAGGCCGACGCCGATCGAATAGCTGACGATCGTGACATCCTTGCCCTCACGCATGATCCGCGCCTTGCCGATGGGAAGTACCCAATCGTCCAGCTTCGGCACCTCGAACGAGCGGCCATAAAGCAGCTCGTTCTCGAGGAACACCACCGGATCGTTCGAGCGGATCGCCGCCTTCAAAAGGCCCTTCGCATCGGCCGCATCATACGGCGCGATAACGATCAGGCCGGGGACACTGGCGTACCACGGGCCGTAATTCTGGCTGTGCTGCGCCGCGACGCGGCTCGCGGCGCCGTTGGGGCCGCGAAATACGATCGGGCAGCGCATCTGGCCGCCGGACATATAGTTCGTCTTGGCGGCTGAGTTCACGATATGGTCGATCGCCTGCATCGCGAAATTGAACGTCATGAACTCGACGATCGGGCGCAGCCCGCCCATCGCCGCGCCCGTGCCAACGCCGGCAAAGCCATATTCGGTGATCGGCGTATCGATCACGCGGCGCTCGCCGAATTCGTCGAGCAATCCCTGCGTCACCTTGTATGCGCCCTGATATTGCGCAACCTCCTCGCCCATCACGAAGACACGATCATCGGCGCGCATTTCCTCGGCCATGGCGTCGCGCAGCGCCTCGCGCAGCGTAACCTTCACCATCTCGGTGCCTTCGGGCACAGCCGGGTCGCTGATCTCGGCGTCATGTTTCGCCGCCTCGAACATCTGGCGCGCCCCGGTTTCCACCTTGTGCGGCGTGGGTGCCTCGCTTTCGGCGGCCTGTTCCTGAGTCTCGGGCTGCTCGGCGGAGGCGACCGGCTTCGATTCCGGCGCCGGCTTCGGCTCAGCCCGAGGCTTGGTCGTGGAAGATACGTCCTCGCCTTCGCCAGCGATCTGCATGATGACGGTGCCGACCTTTACGCCATCGGTTCCTTCGGCGACCAGGATGTGCGCGACGGTGCCTTCATCGACCGCCTCGAATTCCATCGTTGCCTTGTCCGTCTCGATCTCGGCGAGGATGTCGCCGGACTTCACGGTGTCGCCTTCCTTGACCAGCCACTTGGCCAGCGTGCCTTCTTCCATCGTGGGCGACAGCGCCGGCATCTTGATGTCGATCGCCATCTCAATATTTCTCCACCAGCACGTCGGTATAAAGCTCTTCGGGTTCGGGTTCGGGTGTGTTCTCGGCGAAATCGGCCGCCTCGTTCACCTGCCGGCGGATCTCGCTCTCGACCGCCTTCAGCTCGTCTTCCTTCACCCCCTCCGCCTCGAGCAGCTTCTTGACGTGTTCGATCGGGTCGGACTTGTCCCGCACCGACTGCACTTCCTCGCGGCTGCGATACTTGGCCGGATCGGACATGGAATGACCACGATAGCGATAGGTCTTCATTTCGAGGATGATCGGCCCCTTGCCCGCGCGCACCCAGGCGAGCGCTTCCTCCGCCGCCCCGCGTGCGGCTAGCACGTCCATTCCGTCGATCTGGAGACCGGGGATGCGGAAGCTTTCGCCGCGGCGGAAGAGTTGGTCCTCGGATGAAGCGCGGTTGACCGAGGTGCCCATGGCATATTGGTTGTTTTCGATCACGAAGATCACCGGCAGCTTCCACAGCTCGGCCATGTTGAAGGCTTCGTAAACCTGGCCCTGATTTGCCGCGCCGTCACCGAAATAGGCAAGGCAGACGCCGCCGTCGTCATTATATTTGTGCGCGAAGCCAAGGCCGGCGCCGAGCGACACCTGCGCGCCCACGATGCCGTGCCCGCCGTAGAACTTATGCTCCACGCTGAACATGTGCATCGAGCCGCCCTTGCCCTTGGAAATGCCGGCGGCACGACCGGTAAGCTCGGCCATCACATCCTTTGGCGGGATGCCGCACAACAGCATGTGGCCATGATCGCGGTAGCCGGTGATGACGCTGTCCTTGTCGGTCAGCGCCGATTGCAGCCCGACGGCGACCGCCTCCTGGCCGATATACAGGTGGCAGAAACCACCGATCAGGCCGAGGCCGTAAAGCTGCCCGGCCTTCTCCTCGAACCGGCGGATCAGCAGCATGTCGTGATAGAATTGGAGCAGTTCGTCCTTCGAAGCCTTGTATGGCTGCGGCTCTGCCGGGCGTTCGCGGTTCGGCGTCGCGGGCGGGGCGCTGCGGGCTTTCATGCTCCGTGCGGGGGCTTTTGCCACGTTTGAAAAGACCTCGTTTTCCTTGGGGAAGAGCGACGCCTATAGTCTCGCAGGCCCCGCGCGCGCAATCCGCGCCGTGCCGAGAAGGTTGGCTATCGCCCGGTTCAGGCGAAGCATCGTTGCGCGGCGGGATCGTGCGCCTTAATCGACAGGTAATGGCCGTCCCGACCCATCCGCTGCGCATCGCCAATTTTCGCGCTTATTGGTGTTCGCGCCTCGCCGGCACGATCGGCACCAGTGCGCAGGCGATCATCATCGGCTGGCAAGTCTATGGCATCGCGCGTGAAACCATGGATATCAAGCGGGCCGCGTTCCTGCTCGGAATGATGGGGTTGGCACAGTTTCTGCCGCTGTTCTTCCTCACGCCGGTGGTAGGGCTGGTCGCCGATACGTTCGACCGGCGCTGGGTCGTGCGCTTCACCACATTGCTGCTGATCTTCGTTTCGGCGATGCTGGGTATGCTGACCTGGCTGGGGGCGCTGACACTGCCAGCGCTGTTCTTTGCCGCCGTGCTGCTGGGCGTGGCGCGCGCCTTTTCGGGGCCGGCCTATTCGGCGCTCGCCCCGAACCTCGTGCCGCGAGAAACCCTGCCCACCGCGATCGCGATTTCCTCGATCGCATGGCAGGTGGGCACGATCGCGGGCCCGAGCCTTGGCGGCCTGCTTTATGCGATCCATCCTGATGTCGCCTATGGCTGCGTCTCGATCCTGTACCTCGTGGCGCTGATCGGCATCTTCCTGATCGGCCGCGTCCCGCAACCGCCGGCGCAGACCGATCGGCACCCGATCGCGCGCGTGCTGGACGGCTTCGCCTATGTGAAGCGCAATCGGCTGGTTCAGGCGACGATCACGCTCGATCTCTTCGTCGTGCTGCTGGCTGGAGCGACGGCGCTGCTGCCGATCTACGCTCGCGATATCCTGCACGTCGGCGCAACCGGTCTGGGCGTGCTTGCGGCGGGAATGGGCATCGGCGCGGCGGTGACGGCGATCTGGTTCTCTTTCCGCCCGATGCGCCATGATGTCGGCCGAAAGATGCTGTTGGCCGTTATGGTGTTCGCGCTGGCGATCCTGATCTTCGGCATCTCGACGAGCTTCATCATCAGCTTCCTCGCGCTGATCGTCGCCGGGGGTGCGGATATGGTGTCGGTCTATGTCCGCTCGTCGCTGATCCAGCTCCACACGCCGGATGCGATGCGTGGGCGGGTGAATGCGGTCAGCCAACTCACGATCTCGGCGTCTAACGAGCTTGGGGAGGCGGAGAGCGGGCTGATGGCTTCTATCCTCGGGCCGGTTGGTGCCGTGGTGTTCGGCGGTATCAGCGCGATAGTCATCACCCTGTTATGGTCCCGGCTGTATCCGGAACTGAAGCTCGCCAAGACGTTTGATCCACCTGACGCTGCGGGACAGGATGTGCCGCGGCCCCATGGAGTAGCGCAGTCATGAAAGCCAATACGATCCTGGAGACGATCGGCAACACTCCGCATGTCCGCATGCAGCGGCTGTTCCCGGATGCCGAGGTGTGGATCAAGTCCGAACGCTCCAACCCCGGCGGCTCGATCAAGGATCGTATCGCGCTCGCGATGATCGAGGCGGCCGAGCAGGACGGGCTGCTCAAGCCTGGCGGCACGATCATCGAGCCGACCAGCGGCAACACTGGTATCGGGCTGGCGATGGTTGCGGCGGTCAAGGGCTACAAGCTGGTGCTGGTGATGCCGGAGAGCATGAGCATCGAGCGCCGCCGCCTGATGCTTGCCTACGGCGCGACGTTCGATCTCACCCCGCGCGAAAAGGGCATGAAGGGGGCGATCGAGCGCGCGCTGGAACTCGTCCAGCAGACACCTGGCGCGTGGATGCCGCAACAGTTCGACAATCCGGCGAACATCGACGTGCACGTCCGCACCACCGCCCAGGAAATCCTGAAGGATTTTGCCGATGCGCCGATCGACGTGATCGTCACGGGCGTCGGCACGGGCGGCCACATCACCGGCGTTGCGGAAACGCTGAAGAAAACATGGCCGAAGCTGAAGGTGTTCGCGGTCGAGCCGAGCGCCTCGCCGGTGATCGGCGGCGGTCAGCCGGGGCCGCACCCGATCCAGGGCATCGGGGCCGGCTTCATTCCCACCAACCTCCATACCCAGTCGATCGATGGGGTGATCGCGGTGGAGGCGGATGCCGCGAAGAACATGGCTCGTCGCTCCGCGCGCGAGGAAGGCCTGCTGGTCGGCATTTCCTCGGGCGCGACGCTGGCGGCGATCGCGCAGAAACTGACCGAGCTGCCCGCAGGATCGCGCGTGCTCGGCTTCAACTACGATACCGGCGAGCGCTATCTTTCCGTGCCGGATTTCCTGCCGGAAGCCTGACGCCAGCCTCCATGACCCGCCGCCCACCGCTGCTTCACGCGATCCTGGCGCTGATCGCGGTGGGGGCGCTCGTGCTGCCGCTGGCGGTGGTGATCGGCACGCGTGCGCCAGCTTCCTGTCGTCATGCGAAGGCCCCGCGTCGCGTGATGACTCCGACCGAATTGCCTCCGGTCGAGCCGGTAAAGCTGCAGGCGCTCTCGCCAGACGACGCGCGCGCCTATAACTCGGCTATTCCGTTCGCCAGCGGGCCGAAGCCCGCGGCGCGCCCCTTCGCGTTCGTCGGCCTTGCCGCCGATCTTGCGCGCGCGACCGATTGCCTCGCCGCCGCCGCCTATTACGAGGCGGGCGACGATGCCGTCGGCGAGCGCGCGGTGGTGCAGGTGGTGCTCAACCGGCTGCGCCATCCCGCCTTTCCAAAGACGGTCTGCGGCGTCGTCTTCCAGGGAGCGGAGCGTTCGACCGGCTGCCAGTTCACCTTCACCTGCGATGGCGCGCTGGGGCGCGTGCCGTCTGAAAGTGCGTGGCGCCGGGCGCGGCAACTGGCGACCGCCGCGCTGCACGGCGCGGTCTATCGTCCGGTCGGATATGCCACGCATTATCACACTGACTGGGTGGTCCCTTACTGGAGTGCCAGCCTGGACAAGATCGCCGCCGTACACACTCACCTGTTCTTCCGCTGGACCGGCTGGTGGGGCACACCCCCGGCGTTCGGCCGCGCCTGGAGCGGCAACGAACCACTTATCATAAAGCTCGCGGATTTGTCCGAGGCGCACCGCGCGGGAGCGGGGCCGCCTGAAGACGGGGCGGCGGGGGATGCCGCGCGCTACACCGGCCGCATTCCGCCGCCGCTCGCCGACGATCCTGACGTGTTCCTTGTGCGGTTCGCGGCGGACCAGTCAGCGCAATTCCCCGTGATCGCGCGCGCGGCCTGCGGCGATCGGGCGAAATGCCGCGTAATGCTGTGGACCGATCCGGCCAAGGCGGGTCATGCGTTGCCGCTGACACTTGCGGAAATAGCGGCGATGTCTTTCAGTTATATCCGGGACACGCCCTCCGGGCTTGATCGCGCGCTGTGGAATTGTGAGGAGTTCGAGGGCCGTACGCCGTGCATGAAGCGGCAGTCGCTGCGGCTGCCCGCGGTCGCGCCAGCGGAGGCCGCGCCACCGCTATGGGGAGTGGCGGAGTTGAGCGGCGTCCGGCGCAAGGCGCCAGCGATCGACGACGGCGCGCTTGCCAACCAGCATTGAGCGCCCGATCGGGAAGCCCCCCCGCGGGCGTTCAGGCGGAATATTTGTCGCAGGTAGAGCGCGGCGCGGCCGGTGTCGGGTTGTAGATCTGCGCATAATCGCGCTTGTCGCTGCGCACGACGAATGAAGCGACATAATGGATACGCGGGATGCCGACGAAATACGCGGTGACGAGCGGCTTGTATTTGAAATTCAGCTCGACGAACATCACGCCGGCGCCGGACGGCGCGTTGACCAGCGCGGTGGGATCGCCCATCCCGGAGGGCGCCGGTGTTCCCTGGTTGCCGCTCGTCGCATCGGTCCCGGCGGCGGCCGAGGTGGTGCCGTAGGATGAATCGTATCCGGTGCCGCTCATTAACCCGACACAGCGTTGCCAGTGGATACGCTGCGTGGGGGCGCTATCATAGCTCTGCTGGACGTTTTCGAGGCTGGAGATGATGATCCGCCCGTTGCTCGTCAGGCCGATGCCGGAGCCCTGCACGCGTGCCGCCTGCAGCACGTCGTTGATGTCCCACTCGCGGATCTGCTGGATCGAGAGCGGGCTGGTAAGGCCGACGCGTGAGGCGTTGTCCGCCAGATTCAGTGCGATCTGGTTGACCCGCAGGTTCGCCAGCGCGAGATTCCCCGCCTCGAGCGCATACATCCCCATGCCGAGAACGAGCGGCATCGAAAATGCGAACTCGAGCAGCGCCAGCCCGCTGGTATCGCTGGCAAGGCGGTGAAGCAGCGCGCGGGCGCCGCGCGGTCGGGGAGCGGTCAGATGCATATGGTGGCCTGTGTCGGTTGAACCTGGGTGGCGTAGGGCTGGTTCTTCAGGAACGTCATCGCGCTGATCGTCAGCGTAGACGGCCAGCCGATCAGCGAAGCGACCGGAAACAGCCGTGGATAGGTGACGGTCATCGTATACATCGTGGCGTCGTTCGCGCCGCCCTGGCCCGTCGCGCCGGGATCGGCATCCCACGCCTTGTTGCCGTTGATGTCGGTATAGCATTCGCCGGGATCGCGCACGCCGTTGCCGTTCGTGTCGATGAACGGCTCAGGCGCCGCTGCGCCGAAATAGGCGTAGCTCTTGCGGGACGAGGCGAATGTCGCCGCGGGCGCGATATATTGCACCATCGACGTCACTTTGGCATCGAGCGCGGCGGTGTTCTGCGCATTGCCCTGGATCGTCGCGTCACGCGCGGCCTTCTGTACCGCGCCGGTCAGCACCGACTGGACGTAGCCCTGATAGAGCATGTCCCCCAGGCCCATCAGCAGGATCAGCATGACCGGCGCGACCAGCGCGAATTCCACGATGGTCACGCCGCGCCGGTCCCGGCTCAGGCGGCGGAACAGCGCGATCATTGCGAAAGCCTCAGCATGGCCACCTGCTTGGCGATGGTCTGGAACGCCGCCGTCAGCGACGCCGCATCGGTGGCGAAATAGGCGGAGCCGGACGAGGCGCAGGCATTGAGGTTCGCATCGGGCGCCGTCTTCACGCTGACGACGAAGATCGTGACGTTGCGGTTCTTCGCCTCCTGACACGTGGCAAGGAAGCGCGCGTTGTGAACGGTATCGCCGTTCAGCGTGCCGCCGGTCGTCCGCTTGTCATATTGCTCCCATCCCCACATCCCGTAGATGCTGGAATTGGTCGCCATGTTGCCGTCCGTCATGAACACGATGTAGCGGTTCGGCGGATTGCGGTTCGGCCATGCGGTGGTGTCCGACGCGAACAGGCCGGTCGGTGATATCAGGCGCAGGCCCCAGATCATGCCGGTATCGTGATACGTGCCGCCCCACGGCACGAAATCCGACGCATAGACGTAATTGGATACATCGCTGCGGCTCATCGGCTTGATGCGCGACACAGGCTTGCCGCAGACCATGAAGCCGCTCGACAGGTAGGTCAGCTTCGTGTCGGCATAGGCATAATAACCCGTGCTGCTGTTGCCGGGCGCGGCCGTATCGCCCACCGGCGGGCCGCTGCCGCTTTTGGTGATGTTTCCGCTCACGCCGTTGCGGGCATAGATCACGTCGGGCCACATCGGCCGCCAGCGCGTGCTGTCGCTGGTGGGGACGAGATCCGGATCGATGTCGGGCGTCGGGTTGGTCGGGTCGAAGGTGGACGACACGGTCGTGTCACGTTCTTCCAGGCAGCCCTGCCATTTCACCTGCGCGCCGGTGATCTTCGTCGGATCGGTGATCGTGTTCCCGAGCTTCAACTGGCTCGTATCCAGCGACTGATAGCCATAGATCCACGACATGCGGACCGGCTGGGTCGTTACGGTGCACTTGCTGCCGTTGCTGTTCCAGGAGGTGGTATAGACGGTCGCGGTGCCGGCGTTGTAGCCGCTTGCCGGGCTGCGGCCCGCCTGGTTGTTGCACGTCGTTTGCGACACGCCGCTCGTCGTGACCGACGAAGAGCTGCCGTTGTTCACATCACCGGATGGCGACGGTGCGGGCGTCCGCGTGTCGTACGTCCAGTTGTTCACGATATAATCGGGCGACAGCGAGGTCACCGCGCCGCCCGCATTCACCGTGGAAGTGTATGTGACGAAGCCATATCGGATGTGGCTCGACGGATCCATGGTCGACGCCACCGTATCGTAGAAGGTCATCACCGCGCTTTGCAGCGCGGCGATGCGCGATCCGCTCGCCGGCTGAACGTAATAGCCGGTCGTGCCGTCAGGCCGCGTATAGGAAAGGGTGGGCTGGCCGCAGGAATCGGGCTGGTTCGGCGGACACGCCATCGATCCGGTGTTGTCGAGCACGAACATCACGTCGGTATCGGCGGTGTCGTAGCGGGCGGTGCAGTTCACCGTCAGGGCGGAAGGCGCAATGCCGAACATGCCCATCAGCGCCATCGGCACCGTCGCGGAGGCGGTGCCGGCAAGCTGGTTGTCGCTGGTCGGCGATGCGCTGAAGGAGACATTGTTCGTCGTCATCCAGCCGGACGTGAAATTATTCGTGAAGAATGAGGCCGCCTGCGCCTGCGCGTTGCTATCATAGAGATTGTTCGGGGACGAGATCATCGCCTTGCGCCCGGCGAGCACCCCCGCATCGCATGCCTGCTGGAGCCGGACCTTGACGAGATAGAGCCGCGCGGTATCGACCGCGGAGCCTGCGAGGCCCGCCATCGGCACCAGCATCGCCGCCATCAACGCGAGCGTGTTGCCGCGTCGATCACGCCGTAAGCGGTTGAGAAATGTCCCTCGATCTGCTTCTTCAGCACGCATTCGCCCGACCTTAAGCTGTCCCTCCCGGTATCCGGGACCGACGCCATGGACCGGGCACGGCTAATGGCGGCTCAAATGAAATGGTAAACGCGACAGAAATCTTTGGCGTTAACCCTGCCGCCGATCGCCCCGATCGCGCGCTCGCGCTCGGCTACGCCCGCACGGGCGGCGAGACGCTTCACGCGCTGTTCGCGCTGGACGTGACGCTGGCGCGGCTCGCGCTCGGCACGAAGGAGCCGCTGGTGGCGCAGATGCGGCTCACCTGGTGGCACGATGCGCTGCGATCGGCGCAGCCACCCGCGAATCCGATCCTGCGCGCGCTTTCGGCGGTGGACGGCGCGCGGGCGGCGGCGATGGTCGATGGCTGGCAGCTGTTGCTCGATGCTCCCGACGATGCCGCGCTCGCCGGGTTTGCGCACGCGCGCGGTGGCCTGTTCGTGCTGGCCGCCGCCGCGATCCATGCCGACGACCCGGTGGATGCGGCGGGCCGCGGCTGGGCGCTCGCCGATCTCGCGCTGCTCACCGCCGATCCCGCGCTGGCGCGCCGCGCGCGCGCGGCGGCGGCACCGTTGCTGGCGCAGGCGACAGCGCAGCACTGGAGCGCCAGCGGCCGTGCGCTTGGCGCGCTGGCGCATCTCGCGCGTATCGATCTCGATGTGCCGCCCCACGAAGGTGGCGCGAGGCGTGTCGCCCGGCTTGCGTGGCATCGGCTGACCGGGCGCTGATCGCAGGCCGCCGCCCGTTGCGTCTGGCGCGCGAGGCTTTACCATCCCCGGCACCGGGGGGTTTCGATATGTGGCGATATGCGGTGGGCGGCGTGGCGGCGTTGTTGATGGTCGCAGCGGGCTGGGTGCTCTTTCATGGTGATGCGGCGCGCGAGGCGGTGCTGCCGCCGCAGCCTGCGCTGGCGGCATTGCCGCAGGACGATGCCTTGCCCGATGTGCCGGAGGCCAGCGCGCGCACGCGCGAGCAGAAGCGCTTCGATCGCTACGACAAGGATCGCGACGGCAAGGTCACGCGGGAGGAATATCTCGCCTCGCGTCGCAAGGCCTTCGCCAGGCTCGACACCAATGGCGACGGCAAGCTCTCGTTCGACGAATGGGCGATCAAGACGACGACCCGGTTCGGCGGCGCGGATCGTGATCGGTCCGGCGCGCTCGATCGCGCCGAATTCGCCACCACCGCGCCCAAACGCCATCCGAAGCCGAAGTGCGTGTGCGCGGCGGCGCCTGCTGCCCCGCCCGAGGACTAGGCCAGCCAGTCCGCCAGCGCGGTGCGGGCGCGCCCGGTGTAGAGGCGCTTGCGATCGGCTTTTTTGGTCCGGCCCTCGATCGGCGGGAACAGGCCGAAGTTGACGTTCATCGGCTGATAGGTCTCCGCGACCGCGGCGCCGGTGATGTGATGCAGCAGCGCGCCGAGCGCGGTTTCAACCGGCGGCGCGGCGATCGGCCGCCCGCGCAGTTCCGCCGCCGCGAACCGCCCCGCGAGCAGCCCGATGCTCGCGCTCTCGATATAGCCCTCGCAGCCTGTCACCTGCCCGGCGAAGCGGATGTTCGGGCGCGATTTCAGCCGCAGCTCGCCATCGAGCAATTCGGGCGAGCGCAGGAAGGTGTTGCGGTGCAGCCCGCCCAGCCGCGCGAACTCGGCCTGTTCCAGGCCCGGGATGGTGCGGAACAGGCGCACCTGCTCGGCGTGCTTCAGCTTGGTCTGAAAGCCGACGATGTTCCACAATGTTCCGCTGGCATTGTCCTGCCGGAGCTGGACGACGGCATAGGGCCAGCGCCCGGTGCGCGGATCATCGAGGCCGACCGGCTTCATCGGGCCGAAGCGCAGCGTTTCCGCCCCGCGTTCGGCCATCACCTCGATCGGCATGCAGCCCTCGAAATAGGGGACGTTCTCCCAGCCGCGATATTCCGTCTTCTCGCCCGCGATCAGCCCGGCGACGAAGGCTTCATACTGCTCCTTGTCGAGCGGGCAGTTGATGTAATCCTTGCCGTCGCCCTTGTCCCAGCGGCTCTGGAACCATGCCACGTCCATGTCGATCGAGTCGCGGTGGACGATCGGCGCGATCGCGTCGAAGAAAGCGAGCGCGTCCTTGCCCGTTTCCGCGCCGATCGCCTCGGCGAGTGCCGGTGCGGTGAGCGGCCCGGTGGCGATGATCGCCGGTCCGTCCGGCAGGGTATCGATGCGCTCGCGCACGATCGTGATGTTGTCATGCGCCTCGAGCGCGGCGGTGACGCCGGCGGAAAAGCCGTCGCGGTCCACCGCCAGCGCGGACCCGGCGGGAACACGATGCGCATCGCCCTCACGCATCACGAGCGAGCCGAGCGCGCGCATCTCCTGATGCAGCAGCCCCACCGCGTTGCTCTCGGCATCGTCGGAACGGAAGCTGTTCGAACAGACGAGCTCGGCCAGCGCGTCGCCCTGATGCGCCGGGGTCATGTCGCCGCCGCCGCGCATTTCGGACAGGCGGACGCGCAAGCCGGCTTCGGCGAGCTGCCATGCCGCTTCCGATCCGGCGAGGCCGCCGCCGATGATGTGAATGTCGTGGGTCATCGGGGCGCGTTAGCGCCGCACGGCTCGGATCGCCAGCCGCTGGCGCTTCGGTCGCTGCGCGTTACAACATCGCTATGGGGAGAGGATTCGCCGCGGCGCTGGTCGCCGGTGTCAGCTTCATGGTGCCGGTGCTCATGGGATGGAGCGGGCCGGCGATCGTGGCGTGGAAGGGGGCGGGCGTCGCCCTGCTCGCCTTATGGGCAGCGCGCCGGGCCGCCGGCCCCGACGGCCGCCTGATCGCCGCGGTCATGGCGCTCGGCGCGGCGGGGGACGTGCTGCTGGAGGTCGCGGGGCTGGAGACGGGCGCGCTCGCCTTCCTCGCGGGGCATCTGATCGCAGTCGTTCTCTATCGCCGCAACGGTGCGCCGTGGCTTGCGATCCTCGCGGGCGGAATCGCGGTGGCGGGCGCGGCGTCGATGATCCTGCCCGATCCGGGCGTCGTGGCCTATGCGCTTGGCCTTGGCGCGATGGCCGGCGGCGCGAGCAGCGCGCGTTTCCCTCGCGCCATCGTCGCGCTGGGCGCGTGGCTGTTCGTCGTGTCCGATCTGCTGATCTTTGCGCGGCGGGGCGTGCTGGCGCACAGCATGCTGCCGCATCTGCTGGTCTGGCCGACCTATTTCGCCGGGCAGGCATTGATCGCCTGGGGCGTCGTCACGACCTTGACGGGTGATCGACATGACCACCGCGTTCACCATCGGCTATGAGGCCACGACCATGGCCGAATTCCTCGCCGCCCTGCAAGGCGCCGGCGTGCGGCGGGTTATCGACGTGCGCGCGCTGCCGCTGTCCCGCCGGCCCGGTTTCTCGAAATCCCCGCTGAGCGCCGAACTGGCGGGCGTCGGGATCGGCTATGTGCATCTGAAGGCGCTGGGCACGCCCAAGCGCGGCCGCGATGCGGCGAAGAGGGGTGACGTGGAAACACTGCGCGAGGTCTATGAAGGCCAGCTCGCCCTGCCCGAAGCGCAAGCCGCCGCGGCGCAGATGCGCGCGCTGATTCGGGAAGCGCCGTCCGCACTGCTGTGCTTTGAACGCGATCCATGCCATTGCCACCGCACCTTGCTCCTCGCTGCCGAGGGAAGGGATTTCGCCGTGGTCCACCTCGTTCCCGGAGTGATGCAATGACCCGCACGATGACCTTCGACGTGATCTCCGACGTGGTCTGCCCGTGGTGCGTGATCGGGCTGCTGGGGCTGGAGCGCGCGCTCGACGCGACCGGCGACGTCGTGGCGCCGGTGATCCGTCTCCAGCCGTTCGAGCTGAACCCGCACATGCCGCCGGGCGGCCAGGATATCGGCGAGCATCTGCGCGAGAAATATGGCCCGCGCGCGGACGGTGGCGGCGAGGTGCGGGAGCGTATCCGCTCGATGGCCGCCGCGCTGGGGTTCGAGATGGTCCGGCGGCCGGGCGCGCGTATCTACAACACGTTCGACGCGCATCGCCTGATCGAGCATGCGCAGCGCGAGGGCCACGGGTTGGCGGTCGCGCACCTGCTGTTCCGCGCGTATTTCACCGAGGGCCGTGATCCGGGCGACCCGTCGGTACTGATGGATGCGGCGCGCACGGCGGGGCTGGACGCGGGCGCCGCGCGCGGGGTGATCGAAAGCGGCACCTATGCCGCCGAGGTGCGCATCGCCGAGGATGAGTGGCGCGACAACGGCATCACCTCGGTGCCGACGATCATCGTCGACAAACGCTATGTCATCCAGGGCGCGCAGGAGCCCGCCGCCTATGAGCGCGCCATTCGTCGCATCGCGGCGGAGCAGCCGACGCCGGTTGGCTGAGGAGCTGCGGGATTGTCCCGATCGCGCTCGGGACGTTCGGCCCCGGTCAGCTGGAAGCCGCGCGCGGTGCGGGCCGATGCGCCGCGTGGTTGCAGCCGCGCCGCGCTGACCCTAGGGCGTGCGCATGGACGAAGAAGACCCGCTCGGCCCGCTCGACCCCGATTTCGCCGCCGCGTTCGTGCGCGATCTGCGCCGGCCGCCATGCCAGCTTTACCTCATCTCGCCGCCCGATGTGTCGGGCGGGTTCGGCGACCGGCTGGCGCGCGCGCTAGATGCCGGGCCGGTGGCGGCCTTCCAGTTCCGCGTGAAGGACGTGGACCAGCATCAGGCGGCGAAGCTGGCCGAGCCGCTTCAGCGCATCTGCGCGGATCGGGAGGTGGCGTTCATCGTCAACGATTCGATCAGCCTCGCCAGGCGGCTGGGCGCGGACGGGGTGCATCTCGGGCAGGACGATGGCGATCCGCGTGAGGCGCGCACGGCACTTGGCCCGAATGCGCAGATCGGCGTGACCTGCCACGACAGTCGCCATCTCGCGATGGAGGCGGGCGAGGCGGGGGCCGATTATGTGGCGTTCGGCGCCTTCTATCCCACGAATACCAAGGAGGTCCGGCATCACCCGGAGCCGGTGATCCTCTCCTGGTGGTCCGCCCTGTTCGAGCTGCCATGCGTCGCGATCGGCGGGATCACCCCGGCGAACGCGGCGCCGCTGGTGGCGGCGGGCGCTGACTTCGTGGCGGTCAGCAACGCCATATGGGGCGGAGACGAGGCGGCGGCGGTGCGCGCGTTCGCCGGGGTGCTGGGCGCGGCCTGACCTTCCGCCGTCTTGCCGGACGACGCTTGTCACGCTAGATCGCGCGGCATCGGAGCCGGCAACGGCTCCTCGCGCTCTTTCAAACAGGTCAAGATCCATGAAGATCAGCGGCGTGGACATCCGTCCCGGCAATATCATCGAATATGAAGGCGGCATCTGGCGCGCCGTGAAGATTCAGCACACCCAGCCCGGCAAGGGCGGCGCCTATATGCAGGTGGAGCTGAAAAACCTGCGCGACGGGCGCAAGAACAACGTCCGCTTCCGCTCCGCCGAGACGGTCGAGCGCGTGCGGCTCGATACCAAGGATTTCCAGTTCCTGTTCGCCGAGGGCGACGGGCTCGTCTTCATGGACAAGGACACCTACGATCAGGTGACGCTGCCGCGTGATCTGCTCGGCGATGCCGCCGCCTTCCTGCAGGACGGGATGGACGTGGTGATGGAGCTTTACGACGAAGAGCCGATCAGCGTGCAATTGCCCGATACGATCGAGGCGACGATCGTCGAGGCCGATGCGGTGGTGAAGGGGCAGACCGCCTCGTCCAGCTACAAGCCCGCGATCCTCGACAATGGCGTGCGCATCATGGTGCCGCCGCATATCGCCAGCGGCACCCGCATCGTGGTCGACGTGTACGAGCAGACCTACGTCCGCCGCGCCGACTGATTTGAAGTTTGCCCCTCCCGCCGGCGGGAGGGGGGAGTAAGTTACAATGCCATCCCATTCCGGTCTGTTCACTGTGGTCGAGCGCGCCGCGCGCAAGGCCGCGCCGCGCCTGCGCCGCGATTTCAACGAGGTGCAGCAGCTTCAGGTGAGCCGCAAAGGGCCGGCCGACTTCGTCTCGATGGCCGATCAGCGTGCCGAGCAGACCATTTATGAGGAGCTGTCCAAGGCGCGGCCCGACTGGGGCTTCGTGATGGAGGAGCGCGGCGAGATCGCCGGCGATCCGAACAAGCCGCGCTTCATCGTCGATCCGCTCGACGGCACCTCTAACTTTCTCCACGGCATCCCGCATTTCGCCATCTCGATCGCGGTCGAGGAGCCGATGCCGAATGGCAAGCGGGAGGTGACGACGGCGCTCGTCTATCAGCCGCTGACCGATGAGAGCTTCTGGGCGGAGAAGGGGCGCGGCGCCTGGGTGCAGTCCGAGCGGCTGCGCGTTTCGGCGCGGCGGGATCTGTCCGACGCGCTGGTCGCCACCGGCATCCCGTTCATGGGGCATGGCGATTTCGTCCAGTGGACGCGCATCTTCGGCGCGGTCGCGCCGCAGGTGGCCGGCATCCGCCGGCTCGGCTCGGCCGCGCTGGATCTTGCCTGGGTGGCGGCCGGGCGGTTCGACGCTTATTGGGAAAGTGATCTCAATATCTGGGATGTCGCCGCCGGGATGTTGCTGGTGAAGGAAGCGGGCGGCTTCGTCACGGATTTCCGCGGGGGTGATCGCCCGATCGAACGCAACGAATATCTTGCCGCCAATGATGCGCTTCATTCGAAGCTGCACAAGCTGGTTGCCGGCGCGCTGCGCTAGGATCGGTCGCGAATTTTTCGTTCCGTGCGCGGAGCATGTGGCGGAAATCGCGGGAAAACCGTGTAGTTGCGATTCATTCTCACCGCTGCGGCGCTTGCCGGGGCGAACCCATCCGCCTAAAGCGCCTCCATTAGTTTTCGCACATGCGAGATGCCCGTGGTCGACCTGTCACAATATCTGCCGATCCTTCTGTTTCTCGGCGTCGCGCTCGTGCTTTCCAGCGCGTTCGTGTTCCTGCCGATGATCGTCGCACGCCTGACGGGCGCGCATAATCCGACGCCCGAAAAGCTTTCGGAATATGAGTGCGGCTTTCCTGCGTTTGAGGATTCGCGCGCGCAGTTCGACGTGCGTTTCTATCTCGTCGCGATCCTGTTCATCATCTTCGATCTGGAGGCCGCGTTCCTCTATCCGTGGGCGGTGAGCGTGTTCTCGCTCGGCTGGACGGCGTGGATCAGCATGATGATCTTCATTGGCGAGCTTGCGCTCGGCCTTGCCTATGCCTGGAAGAAGGGGGCGTTGGATTGGGAATGAGCATCTCCAGCCCGGTCGAACTGCTGCGTGATCCCAGCGGGCAGGCCGTCGTGCCGCCCGATCAGGGGTTCTTCGATGGCCTGAACGGCGAACTCACCGACAAGGGGTTTCTCGTCACCTCGACGGAGGAGCTGTTCCAGTGGGCGCGGACCGGCAGCCTGTGGTGGATGACGTTCGGCCTCGCGTGCTGCGCGGTCGAGATGATCCATGTCAACATGCCGCGTTACGATCTGGAGCGGTTCGGCGCCGCGCCGCGCGCGTCGCCGCGCCAGTCGGACGTGATGATCGTGGCGGGCACGCTCTGCAACAAGATGGCGCCGGCGCTCCGCAAGGTCTACGATCAGATGTCGGAGCCGAAATACGTCATCTCGATGGGCAGCTGCGCCAACGGCGGCGGCTATTATCACTACAGCTACAGCGTAGTCCGCGGCTGCGACAGGATCGTGCCGGTGGACATATATGTCCCCGGCTGCCCGCCGACCGCTGAAGCGCTGCTCTATGGCATCATGCAGCTCCAGCGGAAGATCCGCCGCAGCGGGAGCATCGAGCGATGAGGGCGCCGGCGCCGGCATTTGCGGCCGATCTGAACGGCGCGACGATTGATGCGGCGCGGGCGGCGCTCGGTTCCGCGCTGCTCGATGCGCGCGACGCGGTGGGCGAGGTTTCGCTTTTCGTGACACGCGAGGGGCTTGTCGACGCAATGATCGCGCTGCGCGACACGACGGGGCTAGAATATCAGCAGCTCATGGAAATCGCCGGGGTTGATTTTCCGGACCGTGAGGAGCGGTTCGAAGTCGTCTACTGCCTGCTCTCGCTGACGCGCAATCACCGCATCCAAATACATGTTTCAGCGACCGAAGACGCGCCTGTGCCGTCGGTCACCGACATCTGGCCGGTCGCCGGCTGGCTCGAGCGGGAAGTGTACGACATGTACGGTGTGCTGTTCGCGGGGAATCGCGATCTGCGCCGCATCCTTACCGACTATGGTTTCCGTGGCCATCCCCAGCGCAAGGATTTTCCGCTCTCGGGCTTCGTCGAGCTGCGATATTCCGAAGAGGCGAAGCGCGTCGTCTATGAGCCCGTTCAACTGGCGCAGGATTTCCGGACGTTCGATTTCATGAGCCCATGGGAGGGCGCGGAATATGTGCTGCCGGGCGACGAGAAGGGCAGGCTGCCAGAAGCCAAGGGCGCGCCCACGGCGCTGAATGCCGACCAGATCGCCAAGGCTGACGCCGCCGAATCCGGCAAGGCGCAACCGGCGGCCACGCCGAAATCCACCCAGTCGCCCGCCGAAACGGGGGCAGGCAAGCCGCATCCGAATGCGGCCGAAGACAAGGGAGCGGAGAAGTGACCGACACCCTGACGACCGATCCCGCGCTCGAAAAGATGCTGCACGAAACGGATGCCGCGCACCCCGACGCGGGCGATGTCGCGATCCAGAATTACACGATCAACTTCGGCCCACAGCATCCGGCGGCGCACGGCGTGCTGCGTCTTGTCATGGAACTGGACGGCGAGATCGTCGAACGTGTCGATCCGCATATCGGTCTGCTCCATCGCGGCACGGAAAAGCTGATCGAATACAAGACTTACGCCCAGGCGCTGCCTTATTTCGACCGGCTCGATTATTGCTCCCCGCTGGGCATGGAGCACAGCTTCGTGCTCGCGGTAGAAAAGCTGCTCGATCTGGAGGTGCCGGCCCGCGCGCAGTATCTGCGGACCTTCTTCGCCGAACTGACCCGCATCTCTAACCATATGCTGAACCTGGGTTCGCATGTGATGGACGTCGGCGCGATGACGCCGAACCTGTGGCTGTTCGAAATCCGCGAGGATTGCCTGAACTTCTTCGAGCGAGCGTCCGGCGCCCGGATGCACTCGAACTATTTCCGGCCCGGCGGCGTCCATCAGGATGTGCCGCTCAAGCTGCTGACCGACATCGCGGACTGGCTCGACACGCGCCTGCCGCGCCTGTTCGAGGATGCGATCAGCCTCGTCGCGGACAATCGCATCTTCAAGCAGCGCAACGTCGATATCGCGACGGTCAGCCGTGACGATGCGATCAAATGGGGCTTCTCCGGCCCGATGATCCGGGGCTCCGGCATCCCGTGGGATCTGCGCAAGTCGCAGCCCTACGATGCCTATGCGAAGATGGATTTCGAGGTGCCGGTCGGCACGCGCGGCGATTGCTATGACCGGTTCATGGTCCGTGTTGAGGAAGTGCGCCAGTCCGCGCGGATCATGCGGCAGTGCCTCAACGATATGCCGGACGGGCCGGTCGCGAGTTTGGATCGCAAAGTGGTGCCGCCGAAGCGCGCCGAGATGAAAAGCTCGATGGAAGCGCTCATCCACCACTTCAAGCTCTATACCGAGGGCTATCACGTCCCCGCCGGCGAAGTGTATGTCGCGACCGAAAGCCCGAAGGGCGAGTTCGGCGTATATCTCGTTTCCGACGGATCGAACAAACCCTATCGCTGCAAGATCCGCCCGACCGCGTTCAGCCATCTCCAGGCGATGGACATGATGTGCAAGGGCCACATGCTTGCGGATACGACCGCCATTCTCGGCGCGATGGATATCGTCTTTGGTGAATGTGATCGTTAATGGCTGACGCACCAGAAATTCCAGATGAGGCAGAGGTCCGCGCGCGCTGGGGCGCGTTCGCCTGGACCGAGGAGAATGCGAAGAAGCGGGACGAGATCCTCGCGCGCTACCCCAAGGGGCGCGAACAATCCGGCTCGATCCCGCTGCTCGATCTCGCTCAGCGACAGGTCGGCGCGGAGACTGATACGCAAGGGTGGCTGCCGATCCCGGTGATCGAGTTCGTCGCGCGCGAGATCGGCGTGCCTTACATGCGCGTGCTGGAGGTCGCCAGCTTCTACACGATGTTCAACCTGGCGCCGGTTGGCCGGTTCCATGTGCAGGTGTGCGGCACTACGCCCTGCATGTTGCGTGGCTCGGACGATGTGTTTGCGGCTTGCAAGAACAAGGGGCTCATCAAGGGCAAGACCACGCCCGATGGCCTGTTCACGCTAACCGAGGTGGAATGCATGGGCAATTGCTCGTCCGCCCCGATGGTGCAGGTCAATGACGACAATTACGAAGATCTGGATTACGATCGCACGATCGCCATTCTCGAGGCGCTGGAGCGTGGCGAACAGCCAAAGACCGGAACGCAGGAGCCGGGCCGCCATACCGTGGAGCCGCTGGGCGGCCCGACCACGCTGACCGCGATGGTGAGCGAGAACCACGATTACCGGCCCGAGTGGGGGAATGCCGCATGAGCGCGATCACCTCGCTGACCGACAAGGATCGCATCTTCACCAATCTCTACGGCTATCAGTCGTGGCGGCTCGATGCCGCGCGGGTGCGTGGGGATTGGGACAATACCAAGGCGCTGCTCGACCTCGGGCAGGACAAGATCATCGACGTCATCAAGGCGTCCGGCCTGCGCGGGCGCGGCGGGGCGGGCTTCCCCACGGGCATGAAATGGTCGTTCATGCCAAAGGAGCCGCGCGCCGATCGCCCGAGTTTCCTCGTCATCAACGCCGACGAATCCGAGCCTGGCTCGTGCAAGGATCGCGAAATCATCCGCCACGATCCGCACAAGCTGATCGAGGGCGCATTGGTCGCTGGCTTCGCGATGCGCGCGCGGGCGGCCTATATCTACATCCGCGGCGAATATATCCGCGAGGCTGAGACGCTGTTCGCCGCCGTGGCAGAGGCTTATGACGCCGGGCTGATCGGCAAGAACGCGGCCGGCTCCGGCTATGATTTCGACGTGTTCGTCCATCGCGGTGCAGGCGCCTATATCTGCGGTGAGGAAACCGCGATGCTGGAAAGCCTGGAGGGCAAGAAGGGCCAGCCTCGCCTGAAGCCGCCGTTCCCGGCCGGCGCGGGCCTTTATGGCTGCCCCACAACGGTGAATAACGTGGAGAGCATCGCGGTCGCGCCGACGATCCTGCGACGCGGGGCGGAATGGTTCTCCAGTTTCGGAAACGAGAACAACAAGGGCACCAAGCTCTTCCAGATCAGCGGCCATGTCGAAAAGCCATGCGTGGTGGAGGAGGCGATGAGCGTCTCCTTCCGCGAACTGATCGAGAAGCATTGCGGCGGCATCCGCGGCGGGTGGGATAATCTTCTCGCGGTGATCCCCGGCGGCTCCTCGGTGCCGTTGGTGCCGGCGAAGGAGATCATGGACTGCCCGATGGATTTCGATGGGCTGAAAGCGGTCGGCTCCGGCCTCGGCACCGCCGCTATCATCGTCATGGACAAATCCACCGACGTGATTCGCGCGATCAGCCGGCTTTCGTATTTCTACAAGCATGAAAGCTGCGGCCAGTGCACGCCGTGCCGTGAAGGGACCGGCTGGATGTGGCGCGTGATGGAGCGCCTGCGCACCGGCGATGCCGACATCGGCGAAATCGACATGCTTCAGCAAGTGACCAAGCAGGTGGAGGGCCACACGATCTGCGCGCTGGGCGATGCTGCCGCGTGGCCGATCCAAGGTCTTATCCGCCATTTCCGCCCCGAACTGGAACGTCGCATCAACGAGCGTAAGGGCGGCGATGCCGTCCGCATGCAGGAAGCTGCCGAATAATGCCCAAGGTCAAAGTCGACGGCGTAGAGATCGAGGTGCCGCAGGGCGCCACCGTGCTGCAGGCGTGTGAGCTTGCCGGCAAGGAGATCCCGCGCTTCTGCTATCATGAACGGCTCTCGATCGCGGGCAATTGTCGCATGTGCCTGGTCGAGGTGAAGCCCGGGCCGCCCAAGCCGCAGGCCTCTTGCGCGCTGCCGGCGGCGGACAATCAGGAAATTTTCACCAACACGCCGATGGTGAAGAACGCCCGCGAGGGCGTGATGGAATTTCTGCTTATCAACCACCCGCTCGATTGCCCGATCTGCGATCAGGGCGGCGAGTGCGATCTGCAGGATCAATCGATCGCTTATGGCCGTGGATCCTCGCGCTTTCATGAAAACAAGCGCGCGGTTACTGAGAAATACATGGGGCCGATCGTCAAGACGGTGATGACCCGTTGTATCCAGTGCACACGCTGCATCCGTTTTGCGGAGGAAGTGGCCGGCGTCGAGGAAATCGGCGCGCTTTACCGCGGCGAAAACATGCAGATCACCTCCTATCTGGAGGAGGCTGTCACCAGCGAGCTTTCCGGCAATGTGGTCGATCTGTGCCCTGTCGGCGCGCTCACCTCGAAGCCCTACGCGTTCGAGGCGCGCCCTTGGGAACTGAGGAAGACGCTTACCATCGACGTCATGGATGCGGTCGGCACCAACGTCCGCCTCGACAGCCGTGGCCGGCAGGTGCTGCGCTGCGTGCCGCGTATCAACGAGGACGTGAACGAGGAGTGGGCGACCGACAAGACGCGCCATGCGGTCGATGGGCTTGTGCGTCGCCGGCTCGATCGCCCGTTCGTGCGGCGCGACGGCAAGCTCGTGGAGGCGAGCTGGGACCAGGCGTTCGCGGCAATCGCAGACGTGACGAAGGAAGCAGGCGACAGCATAGCGATCGTTGCCGGCGATCTGATCGATTGCGAGACGATGTTCGCGGCCAAGGCGCTGGCGAAGTCGTTGGGTTCGTCGCTGCTCGAAGGCCGACAAACGGGAATGGACTACGATACGTCCAGCCTCGCGGCGGTGAATTTCAACAGCACGATCGCGGGAGTCGAGACGGCGGACGCGATCCTGCTGGTCGGCACCAACCTGCGCTGGGAAGCCAGCCTCGTGAACACCCGTGTTCGCAAGGCGATCAAGAAAGGCGCGAAGGTGTTTGCGGTCGGGCCTGAAACCGACCTTACCTACAAGGTCGAATGGCTGGGAGATGATCTGGGTGTGCTGGGCAAGTTGCCCGAAACACTGACCCAGACGTTCGCGAAGGCCGCTCGGCCGATGGTAATCGTTGGCGGCGGCGCGATGAAGGGCGCGCATGGCGCCGCGCTGGCGTTGATCGAGCCGCTTGGTCTCATCAAGGATGGCTGGAATGGTTTCAACGTCGTCCATATGGCAGCCAGCCGGATGGGCGGGCTGATGCTTGGTTATGCGCAGAAGGGCGGAATCTCCGACCTTTATGGCGCGAAGCTCTCCTTCTTCCTCGGTGCGGATGAGTGCGACTTCGGCAGGTTCGGGGGGTTCAAGGTCTATATCGGTCACCATGGTGACGCCGGTGCGCATCATGCGGATGTCGTGCTGCCGGGCGCAAGCTACGCCGAGAAGTCGGGTACTTGGGTTAACCTCGAAGGTCGCGTGCAGCGCGGCGAGCGTGCGGTGTTTCCGCCCGGCGATGCGCGTGAGGATTGGACGATCCTGCGCGCTCTTTCCGAGAAGCTCGGCAAGACACTGCCGTTTGACACGCTGGAAGAACTTCGGGCGGCGATGGCCGTGGACTGCCCCGATCTGGCGAACACTGGCCTGGTGACATTCCCGTGGAACCCGCCCGCGCTGACGGCACAGGCGGAAGGCGTGCTGGCCGGTTATCCGATAAAGGATTTCTACCTCACCAACGCCATCTGCCGGGCGTCACCGACGATGCAGCGCTGCTCGGCCGAGCTTGTGCATGGCGAGACCTTCGCGGAGGCGGCGGAGTGACCGAGTTTTTCCAGAACTTCAATTTTCTCGGAATCCCGGCATTGCACGTGGCGATGAGCTACGAGTGGGCATGGTTTCTCGCGACCATCATCGGAATTCTCGTCATCGCGCTTCCGCTGATGTTGGCCGTGGCGATGATCATCTACGCCGATCGCAAGATCTGGGCGGCGATGGCGCTGCGGCGTGGCCCGAACGTGGTGGGGCCGTTCGGTCTGCTCCAGTCGTTCGCGGACGGGTTGAAAGTCTTCCTTCAGGAAACGATCGTTCCGGCGGCGGCCAATCGCGGCCTATTCATTCTGGCGCCGATCATCACGTTCACGGTGGCGCTGATCGTGTGGGCGGTGGTGCCGTTTCAGGTTGGCGTGGTGCTGGCCGATATCAATGTCGGATTGCTCTATGTGCTCGCAGCGTCGTCGCTGGGGGTATACGGCATCATCCTGGCCGGCTGGTCGTCCAACTCGAAATATCCGTTCTTCTCGGCGATCCGCGCGGCGGCGCAGATGGTTAGCTACGAAGTCGCAATCGGCTTTATCCTGATCTCGATCGTGATGTGGGCGGGTACGTTCAACCTGACCGGCATCGTTGAGGCGCAGCGAGGCGTATTGGGGACGCCGATCAACGGCTTCTTCCTCAATCCCTTGCTGTTCCCGATGGCGGTGATGTTCCTCATCTCCTCGCTGGCGGAGACGCAGCGCGCGCCGTTCGATCTGACCGAGGCGGAAAGCGAACTGGTCGCAGGCTATCAGACCGAATATTCGTCGATGAGCTTCGCGCTCTATTGGCTCGGTGAATATGCCAACGTGATCCTGATGTGCACGCTGAACGCCACCCTGTTCTGGGGCGGGTATCTGCCGCCGCTGGATTGGGCGCCGCTATATGCCGTGCCGGGGATCATCTGGTTGTTCGCCAAGATCCTGTTCTTCTTCTTCGTGTTCAGCTGGGTGAAGGCGACGGTTCCGCGCTATCGCTACGACCAGCTGATGCGGCTGGGCTGGAAGGTTTTCCTGCCGGTTTCGCTGTTCTGGGTGTTCCTCGTTTCCGGTGTCCTGATGTGGCAGCGGGTAGGGTTTTGACGATGGGTATCGCGTCGACGATCAAGGCCTTCACGCTCTGGGAGTTCGTGAAGGCGCACGCCTTGACCTTGAGGTATTTTTTCAAGGCGAAGGCCACGATCAACTATCCGTTCGAGCGCAATCCGGTTTCCCCGCGCTTCCGTGGCGAACATGCGCTGCGCCGCTATCCGAACGGCGAGGAGCGTTGCATCGCGTGCAAATTGTGCGAGGCGGTCTGCCCCGCGCAGGCGATCACCATCGAGGCCGAGCCGCGCGACGACGGCA
Source organism: Sphingomonas sp. 3P27F8 (assembly GCF_005502745.1). Lineage (GTDB taxonomy): Bacteria > Pseudomonadota > Alphaproteobacteria > Sphingomonadales > Sphingomonadaceae > Sphingomonas. The sequence goes on along the minus strand of NZ_SCNL01000004.1, from coordinate 160,529 downwards.
GCCGCCGCACCACGCGCTACGACATCGATATGACGAAGTGCATCTATTGCGGCCTCTGCCAGGAGGCGTGCCCGGTCGACGCGATCGTCGAGGGGCCGAACTATGAGTTCGCGACCGAGACGCGCGAGGAACTGATCTACGACAAGGCCAAGCTGCTCGACAACGGTGACCGTTGGGAGCGCGCGATCGCGGCCAATCTTGCCGCCGATGCGGCATACAGGTAGGCGCGCAGTGCATTCGGGGGCTTTCATGATTCTGACGGAGAACGGCCGGTGATACAGGCCTTCGCCTTCTATCTTTTTGCGATCGTCGTGCTGCTTTCGGGCGCGATGACGATCTCGTCGCGCAACCCGGTCCATTCGGTGCTCTGGCTGATCCTCGCGTTCTTCAACGCGGCGGGGCTGATGGTGCTGGTCGGCGCCGAGTTTATCGCGATGCTGCTCGTCATCGTCTATGTCGGCGCGGTCGCGGTGCTGTTCCTGTTCGTCGTGATGATGCTCGATATCGATTTCACCGAGCTGCGCGCCGGGTTCGTCCGTTATGCGGCGATCGGGCTGGCGCTCGCGGTGGCGCTGGTTTGCGAGATACTGATCGGCATCGGCGCGTGGAGCGCCGGGGGGATCGATCTCGCACGCCGCGCTGCGCCGGTGGAGGGATCGACGATCCCCAACATCCAGGCAATCGGCAATCTGCTGTACACGCGCTATCTGTTCGTGTTCGAGGGCGCCGGCCTGGTGCTGTTGGTAGCGATGATCGGTGCGATCGTGCTGACCCATCGCGAGCGCAAGGGCGTGAGGGTGCAGAATGTCGCGCGCCAGATCGCGCGACGGCCAGACGAAGCGACGCGTAATGTTCGGCCCGACGTGGGGCGGGGGGTGCAATTGTGAGCGGCTCTATCGGCCTCATCCACTATCTTGTCGTGGCGGCTATCCTTTTCACGATGGGCGTGCTGGGCATTTTTCTCAACCGCAAGAACATCATCGTCATCCTGATGGCGATCGAGCTGATACTGCTCGCGGTGAACATCAATCTCGTGGCTTTTTCTGCAGCGTTGCACGATCTTGTCGGGCAGGTGTTCGCGATGTTCGTGCTGACCGTCGCTGCTGGCGAAGCCGCGATCGGTCTGGCGATCCTCGTCATCTTCTTCCGCGGCCGCGGGTCGATCTCGGTCGATGATCCCAGCCGGATGAAGGGATAAAGCGTGACTTCGATCCTCTTCATCGTTTTCCTGCCGCTGCTGGCGGCGGCGATTGCCGGGCTGGGCAACCGTGCGCTCGGCAACACCGTCGCCAAATCGCTGACGACGGGCGCGCTTTTTGCCTCGTGCGCTTTGTCTTGGCCGATTTTCATCGGCTTCATGACCGGCGGCCTGAGCGCGAGCGTCACCCCGGTGTTGCACTTCATTACTTCCGGTTCGTTCGATGCGAGCTGGGCGCTGCGCGTGGACGCGCTGACGGCGGTGATGCTGGTCGTCATCACAACCGTGTCGGCACTCGTCCACCTGTATAGCTGGGGCTATATGGCGGATGACCCGGATCAGCCGCGCTTTTTCGCTTATCTCTCGCTGTTCACCTTCGCGATGCTCATGCTCGTGACCGCGGACAATCTGATCCAGATGTTCTTCGGCTGGGAAGGCGTAGGTCTCGCCAGCTACCTGCTTATCGGCTTCTGGTTCAAGAAGCCCAGCGCCAATGCCGCGGCGATCAAGGCGTTTGTCGTGAACAGGGTGGGCGATCTGGGTTTCATGCTCGGTATCTTTGGCACCTATCTGGTGTTCAACACCGTCTCGATCCCGGAAATTCTCCACGCCGCGCCTGGCATGGCCGGTTCGACGATCGGCTTTCTGGGGCACCGCTTCGATACGATGACAGTGCTCTGCCTGTTGCTGTTCGTTGGTGCGATGGGCAAGTCGGCGCAGCTCGGCCTGCACACCTGGCTGCCGGACGCGATGGAAGGCCCGACGCCGGTCTCCGCGCTGATCCATGCCGCAACGATGGTGACGGCGGGCGTGTTCATGGTTTGCCGCCTGTCGCCGATGTTCGAAACGTCGCAGACTGCGCTGCATGTGGTCACCGCTGTTGGAGCCGCGACCTGTATCTTCGCTGCGACGATCGGCACGACGCAGACCGACATCAAGCGCGTCATCGCTTACTCGACCTGCTCTCAGCTCGGCTACATGTTCTTCGCGGCTGGCGTCGGCGCCTACGGTGCGGCGATGTTTCACCTGTTCACGCATGCTTTCTTCAAGGCGCTGCTGTTCCTCGGCGCTGGCTCGGTGATCCACGCGATGCACCATGAGCAGGACATGCGCTATTACGGTGGGCTGCGCAGGCACATTCCGGTTACTTTCTTGGCGATGCTGCTGGGTACGCTGGCGATAACCGGGGTCGGTATCTACGGCGTAGGCGGGTTCGCCGGCTATCATTCCAAGGACGGTATCCTTGAAGCTGCCTGGGCGGCCGGCCAGCCGGGTGCATTCTGGACTGGAATCTTCGCGGCGCTGCTGACCAGTTTCTATTCGTGGCGGCTGATGTTCCTGACCTTCTGGGGCAAGCCGCGCTGGGCGCAGTCGGAGCATATCCAGCACGCGGTGCATGATGCGCACGGGCACGGGCATGGCCACAATCATGCCCACCACGATGCGCATGTCCACAGCGACGGCGACGGCACGGCCGGCTATCACCCGCATGAAAGCCCCCTCAACATGCTTATCCCGCTGATCGTGCTGTCGATGGGCGCGGTGGCGGCGGGCTTCGTGTTCCACGGCTGGTTCATCGAGCCGACGGCTGGCGAGCATTTCTGGCGCGGCGCGATCGCGTTCAACGAGCATCTGATGCACGCGATGCATGGCGTGCCAATCTGGGTGAAGCTGGCGGCCACGGTTGTGATGCTGCTCGGCTTCTCGGGCGCGCTCCTGGCGTACATCGTCCGCACGGACATCCCGGCGCGCTTCACCGCCACGTTCGAGGTGCTGTACGATTTCATCTATCACAAATGGTATTTCGACGAGCTGTACAATCTGCTTTTCGTCCGCCCCGCTTTCGCCATCGGCCGCCTGCTGTGGCACAAGGGCGATGAGGGAACGATCGATCGCTTCGGGCCGAATGGCTCGGCATGGGTGGTTCAGATAGGAAGTCGCGTCGCCTCCCGTGTTCAGACAGGGTATTTGTATACTTATGCGTTCGTCATGCTGATCGGGCTTACCGCCGCGGTCACCTGGGTCGTTGCGGGTTGAGGTGGGGCAGATGAACGGCTTTCCAATCCTCTCCGTTATGCTGCTGGTGCCCGCGCTGGCGGCGGTCGCGTGCCTGTTCCTGTCCGCACCGCAGGCGCGTCTGCTTGCGCTGGGGGCAACGCTCGTCAATCTCGCACTGGGCGTGCTGCTTTGGCTGAACTTTGATGTCGGTGGGGCGCAGTGGCAGTTTGTCGAGCATGCGCAGGTGTTCGGCCGGTTTGGCTGGTCGCTTGGTATCGACGGCTTCGCGCTGCTGCTGATCGAACTTTCGGTTTTTCTGATGCCGATCTGCATCGGAGCGTCGTGGGAGGCGATCGAAAAGCGCGTCCCGGAATATATGAGCCTGTTCCTGTTCACCGAAGTGCTGATGATCGGCACTTTCGCGGCGCAGGATCTGTTCCTGTTCTACATCTTCTTCGAGGCGGGCCTGATCCCGATGTATCTGATCATCGGGATCTGGGGGGGCGCGAACCGGATCTACGCGTCGTACAAGTTCTTTCTGTATACGCTGCTTGGCTCGGTCGTGATGTTCATCGCGATGCTCTACATGAGCATCACCGCGGGCACGACTTCGATCCCGGCGCTGATGGCATATGATTTCCCGCCGCATATACAGACCTGGTTGTGGCTGGCCTTCTTCGCATCCTTTGCGGTGAAAATGCCGATGTGGCCCGTTCACACCTGGTTGCCCGATGCGCACGTTCAGGCGCCCACCGCCGGGTCGGTGATCCTGGCCGGTGTGCTATTGAAGCTCGGCGGATACGGCTTTTTGCGTTTCTCCCTGCCGATGTTTCCGGAGGCATCGGCGCAGCTCGTCTGGCTTGTTTTCGGATTGTCCGCGGTGGCGGTGATCTACACGAGCCTGGTGGCGCTGGTGCAGTCGGACATGAAGAAGCTGATCGCCTATTCGTCGGTGGCGCATATGGCGATCGTCACGATCGGTCTGTTCGCGTTCAACGCGCAGGGCATCGAAGGCGCCATGATGGTGATGCTGGGCCACGGCCTGGTTTCCGGCGCGCTCTTCCTCTGCGTCGGCGTGATCTACGATCGGCTGCATACGCGAGAGATCTCCCGCTACGGTGGGCTTGCGATCAACATGCCGCGGTATGCGGTACTGTTCCTGCTGTTCACCATGGCGTCGATCGGTTTGCCGGGCACTTCGAACTTCGTCGGCGAGTTGCTCAGCCTTATGGGCACCTATCAGGTATCCACCACGATCACGCTGCTCTGCACCACCGGCATCATTCTGGGCGCTGCCTACATGCTCTATCTCTATCGCCGCGTAGTGTTTGGCGAGATCAAGTCTGATGATGTGCGCGCCATGCCGGATCTGTCGAAGCGCGAGCTGTGGTTGCTGGCGCCAATAGCGGCGGTGGTGATGTGGATGGGCGTCTATCCGGAAAGCTTCCTCGCGCCGATGCGCAAGGACACGCAGGCCCTGCTTGCGCGGATCGATCGTGCTAGGCCCGCCGGTGACTCACTGCCGACCAGGGGGAAGGTTGCAATTCCCGCCGCTCATGCCGAATCCGCCGCGCGTGGGGAGGCGCACTGATGAATTACGCCGCTCAACTCTCGATGACATTGCCGGAGGTGGTGCTGTCGCTGGGCGCCCTCGCGCTGATGATGGTCGCCGCCTGGACAGGTCCGAACGCGACGCGCGCGATCTCGTGGACCGCGGTGGCGGTGCTCGCAGGCGCGGGCATTGCGCTGGTCGGGCCCGCCTCGGCGGGGGGCAGCGCGTTCGACGGCATGTATCGCGCTGATGCTTTCGCGGCCTTCTCCAAGGCGCTGATCTACGTGGCGGCCGCTGTCGCGATCCTGCTTGCGCCGGGCTTCTTCCAGAGGACGGTCGGGGACGACTTGCGGCCAGAATATCCGGTGCTGATCCTGCTTTCGGCGGTCGGGATGGGTATCATGGTATCCGCCGCGGATATGCTTACCCTGTACGTCGGCCTCGAATTGCAGAGCCTGGCGGCTTATGTTCTGGCCAGTTTCATGCGGCGCGATGCACGATCGGCCGAAGCTGGGCTCAAGTATTTCGTGCTCGGCGCGCTGGCGAGCGGCATTCTATTGTATGGCATCAGCCTGGTCTACGGCTTCACCGGATCGACCCTGTTCGATGAGATTGCGGGCGCATATGCGGCTGCGCCGCTCACCGGCAGCGGCAAGTCATTGGGGCTGCTGTTCGGGTTGGTATTTGTATTCTCGGGTCTGGCCTTCAAGATATCCGCGGTGCCGTTCCACATGTGGACGCCCGACGTGTATGAGGGCGCGCCAACGCCGGTTACGGCTTTCTTCGCCTCCGCACCGAAAGTGGCCGGCATGAGCCTTGCCGTGCGCGTTGCGGTGGAGGCGATGGGCCCCGCGGATACGCAGTGGCGCCAGATCGTGATCGTCGCCGCGCTTCTCTCGATCCTGCTCGGGGCGGTAGCGGCGATCGGACAGAAGAACATCAAGCGGCTGCTGGCGTACTCCTCGATCAACAACGTCGGTTTCGCGCTTGTCGGCCTGGCCGCCGGTACGCCCGAAGGCGTTTCCGCCGTGCTTACCTACATGGCGATCTATATCGTCATGACGCTCGGCTCCTTCCTCGTCGTGCTCCAGATGCGGGATGCGGACGGCCAGCCGGTCGAGACGATCGCATCGCTGGCTGGTCTGTCACGAACACGGCCTGGCCTCGCGTTTGCGCTCGCCGTGTTCATGTTTAGCCTGGCGGGCATTCCGCCGCTATTCGGCTTCTACGCGAAGTTCGCGGTATTCTACGCGGCGGTGGCCGCTGGCCTGTTCCCGTTGGCTGTGGTCGGCATCGCGATGAGCGTGATCGGCGCTTATTATTATCTGCGCGTCGTCAAGACGATGTATTTCGACGAGCCCGTCGGTGAGTTCGGCCCCGGCGACAGATTGGAGGGCGGGCTAATCGCGCTAACGGCCGCGCTGGTATCGCCGCTCGGGTATCTCGCCATCCCGCTACTCGGCGGCTGGACGACGGCGGCGGCGAAGGCGCTGTTCTGACGCATATCATTACCGTTTCTGAAACGGGGTCCACCAACACCGACCTCCTCGATCTCGCCGCGAACGGGGCTGAGGAGGGCCTTTGGCTTCGTGCAGAGCGGCAACTCGCCGGCCGCGGGCGTCAGGGGCGGTCATGGGAATCCCCGGTTGGCAATCTTTACGCGTCCTCGCTGGTCAGGCTTCGCCCCGGCGATCCTGCGGCCGCCTCGCTGGCTTTGGTCGCGGCCGTGGCACTGGAAGAGGTGATTGCGCGGCTTGCGCCACGTGTCACCATGCTAAAATGGCCGAACGACCTGCTCGTTTCCGGTGCGAAGCTTTCCGGTATTCTGCTGGAGCGGATGGGCGATAATGTGGTGGTGGGGATCGGTGTGAATGTCGCGCACCATCCCGATCTTGCCGACCGCGCCGCCACCAGTCTTGCGGCAGAGGGGGTGGCGATCACGCCGATGGCACTGCTGGAGCGTCTGACGGGGATGTTTGCCGCGTGGCTCGGCATCTGGCGCGCGCAGGGGCTGGCGCCGGTTGTCACGCGGTGGCTGGAACGCGCGCACGCGACCGGCACGCCGCTGATCGCGCGGCTGGCAGATGGTTCTGCCATGGATGGCACGTTCGAGACCATGGCAAGCGACGGCGCGCTCGTCCTGCGCTTGGCGGATGGCTCGACCCGTGTCATCCACGCCGGCGACGTGTTTCTGGTTTGAAAGGAAAGAGGATGCTGCTCGCGATCGATGCCGGGAACACCAATGTCGTGTTCGCCCTGGTCGAGGATCGCGCGATCAGAGCTCGCTGGCGGATCGCCACCGATGCCCGCCGAACGGCAGACGAATATGCTGTATGGCTCAATCAGTTGCTGATGCTTGAGGGTTATGACCGCAAGGTGATCGACGCGGTCATCATCTCCACTGTGGTTCCGCGCGCGCTTCATAACCTTCAGGTGCTGTCGACAAAGTATTTCGGGCGTGAGGCGATGATCGCCGGCCGTCCCCCGGTAGAATGGGGTATCGCGATCGACGTTGACGAACCCCAGTCGCTGGGTGCGGATCGCGCGGTGAATACGATCGCGGCCCATGCATTGCATCAGGGTGACCTGATCGTCATCGATTTCGGTACCGCTACTACTTTCGACTATTCGGACTATACCGGCGCGTACAAGGGCGGAATAATCGCGCCGGGCATCAACCTGTCGCTGGACGCCCTGTTCAACGCCGCCGCCAAGTTGCCCCGCATCGCGATCGAGGCGCCGCGCGACGATGTCGGTGTGATCGGTCGCAATACAGTCGATCAGATGAACATCGGCATCTATTGGGGCTACATCTCGATGATCGAGGGGCTCGTGGCGCGGATGAAGGCGGAGGTGGGGCGGCCCGTGAAGGTGATCGCCACGGGGGGGCTCGCCACCCTGTTCGAACAGCATACCGAAGCGTTTGATGCGATCGAGCCGGATCTCACCATTCAGGGGCTGGCGATCATGTGGGAACGCGCCCATAATCAGTGAACGATGCGCCCCTATGAAAGCCGGCGCGCCCGGCCCGACCAGCTGCATGGCGGCTTGGGGCACCCAGTTAGGATCAAGATGACTCCCGGTAACGAACTTCTTTTCTGCGCGCTCGGCGGTTCGGGCGAAATCGGCATGAACGTCAACCTCTACGGCACCAAGGGCAAGTGGCTCATGGTCGATATGGGCGTGACGTTTGCCGATCACAGCTATCCTGGCATCGATCTCGTGCTGCCGGATCTTTCCTTCATTGAGGAACGCCAAGGGGAACTGGCGGGGATCGTCCTCACCCACGGGCATGAGGATCATATCGGCGCGTTGCCGTATCTTGCGCAGGATCTGGGCGTGCCGCTGTATGCGACGCCTTTTACCGCCGGGCTGATCCACGGCAAGCTGGAGGAGGAGCGGATCGCAGGCAGCGTCGATCTTCGCGTCATCCAGCCGCGCGAGCGCTTCGCGGTCGGTCCATTCGATATTCGCTTCGTGCCGCTGGCTCATTCAATCCCGGAGGCGAACGCGCTGGAGATCATCACTCCGCACGCCCGCGTGTTCCATACCGGCGACTGGAAGCTGGATCCCCGGCCTGTGATTGGCAAGCCGGCCGGCGAGGATGAACTGCGCGCGATCGGCGATGCCGGGATCGACGTGCTGGTGTGCGATTCCACCAATGTCTTCAACGCAGAGGCGTCCGGCTCCGAAGAGTCGGTGCGGCGCGGGCTGACGGAAACGGTGGCGAAGGCGCGCAGCCGCGTGCTGGTGACGAGCTTCGCTTCGAACGCCGCGCGTCTCCATACGCTGGGCGAAGTCGCGAAGGAGACCGGGCGCAAGCTGTGCGTCACCGGGCGCTCGCTCGACCGGATCATCAGAGTGGCCAAGACATGCGGCTATCTGCGCGATTTCCCGGAAACGGTTGATGTCGACACCGCGATGCGGCTGCCGCGCGATCGTGTCCTGATCGTTGCGACCGGCGGTCAGGGGGAGGCGCGTGCCGCGCTGTCGCGTATCGCGGAGGGGACCCATCCCGTTTCGCTCGACGCCGGCGATACGGTGATCTTCTCGTCCAAGCAGATCCCCGGCAATGAAGTCGCGATCGGCCGCATCCAGAATATCCTCGCCGGGCGCGGGGTGGAGATGGTCACCGAGAAGCAGGCGCATGTTCATGTCTCGGGCCATCCCGGGCGCCCCGAACTGGCGGCGATGTATGATTGGATCAGGCCCAACGTGCTCGTGCCGGTGCATGGCGAAATGCGGCACCTGATGGAGCAGGCTCGCTTCGGACTGGCACAGGGCATTCCGCGCGCCCTGGTGCAGACCGATGGCGATATCGTACGCCTGGCGCCGGGTGCACCGGAAAAGCTGGGTCACGCCTTGGTGGGGCGACTGGTGCTCGACGGCGATGTGATCCTGCCTGCCGATGGGATCACGATCAACGAGCGCCGGAAGCTGGGGGTCAATGGCCAGATATCTGTCGCTGTCGCGGTTACGCGTGAAGGGCGGCTCGCCGGATCGCCGCAGGTTCGTGCGCAGGGAGTTCCGGTCGAGGATGAGCGCGAGCCCTTCCTTGCGGAGGCCGGGGAAGCGGCTGCCGAGGCTGTGCGCGGCGCGACGGGCAACCGCGATCGACTGCGCGAGAATGTCCGCCTCGCGGTGCGCCGCGTCGCGACGCGCTGGACGGGCAAAAAGCCGATCGTCGATGTGTTGATCGTGGAGGTCTGAAGCGATGCGCTGGACGTCGATGCTGGCGATCTACGTGCTGTTCTGGGCCTTCTCGGTGTTCCTCGTCCTGCCGTTCGGGGTGCGGACGGCGGAGGAAGCAGGCGCCGAGAAGATTCCGGGGCAGGCCGAAAGCGCACCGCACGATTTTCGCATCGGGCGCACGGCAATTCGCGTTACGATCGTTGCGACGATCCTGTTCCTGCTGTTCGTGGCGAATTACCAGTTCGGCTGGATAACGACCGACATGCTCGATTTTCTGGACGTCGCCAACGGCCTGTAGGCGACGCGCAATCGCCTAGCGGAGTCGCTCGATAGCCTGCGCCAGCGCGACATAAAGCTTGCCCATGTCCGACGAGAGCAGCGTCACGCCCAGCGGCGAACCGTCCCGCTGAGTCAGGATCGTTCGCAGCATTGCCTCGAAATCGTGGATGTAGCGGTTCACCTGGTCGCGGAAGGCGAGATCGTCGTCGTATAGCCGGGCGATATCGCGCTGCTCGGCCGAATCCAGCAGCCGCACCGCGCGCCGCGTGAATACGCCGCGATCGCCCTTCAGATATGCTGCCCAGGCGCTGTCCGCGATATCGGGCGCAAAGGTGCGGGTGATATCGATCGAGGCGGAGTTCAGCGCCTCGATCAGCAGCGAGGCGCGTTTGGCGAAGCTCTCCGTCTCATGCTCCTCGCGTTCGCTGCGGGCCAGCTCGATCTTGCTGTCGACCATCGCGGATTTTTCATCGATGCTGCGGATCTGTCGATCCAGCTCTGCCGCGGCGCGCGAGGTGGCCGCGATCGCGCTTTCCGCAACCGATGAAAGTTCGGCGATCGTCTGCTCGAAACCCTGATCGACCGCGTGACGCAGCGCCACGACGCCCGATTTCTCTAGCGCTTCGGCCGCCTCCGGGATCACCTTTGCAAGCGTGTCACGTGCGTGCTCGGCGGCCTGCGTCGCGGTGTCCCGGACGCGCAGCAGCGCTTCCAGCAGGCGCGGCGCGGCGTCCTCGGCGAGGCGGTTCGCGCGCTCGGTCGCTTCATCGACCATCTGGCCGATGGCGTCGGCCTTGGCGCGGCCACTGGTGAGCGACTCGAGCAAGGTGCCGGTGAGTGTGTCAACGTTGCGGCGTTGGTCCGCAATTACCTGCGCGATCGCTTCGATGGCGTCATGGGTGCTTTCCGCCGCCGTGACGAGCGCGAGCAACTCGGGTTTGGTCGCCACTACTACAGCCTTAGACGCGGCGAAGCGGCTGTCGAGCCGATCGACGGCGGCCGGCATCGTCTCGTCCATCTCGCGCGAGGCGGCATCGAGCGCGACAAGCAACGCTTCGGTGGTGCTGATGGCGCGCGTGGCCATTTCATCCCCGGCGCGCATCGCCTCGGTCATCGCGTCCGCCGATCCGCCAAGTGCGCTGATCGAGGCGGCCAGAAGATTGGATCGCTCTATGCCGTGCTGGTGCAGGGCCGCAAGCTTGCGTTCCACCTCGGCGATGCCGTCATCGAGCTTCGTCAGCAAGGTGTCGCTCGCGCCCTGCTGGGCGTCCAGCCGCTGCGCCACGCGGTCGATCACCAGTTCGATCAGGCTGATGCGATCGGCAAGCGACTCCGCGCTGACGCGCGCCGCTGTATCCAGAGCCGCCTGATTCGCGCCAACCATCGCCAGCATCGCGTCGCCCTGCGCGGCGATACTCTTGCGCGATTCGTCGATCGCGGTCGCCGTGCGATCGAGCATCAGGTCTACCGCAGTCGACATTTCGGCGGTGACCGCTTCCAGCCGGGCGCCGGCGTTTTCGCTCGTCGCTTCCATTCGCGCGATATGCGCGGCAAGCTTCTGTGCCGCGCCGCCCGCCACCGTCTCCGCCTCGCGGCCGCGATCGGCGAGCGCGCTGACCTGCACGTCCAGCGCTGCCGCCTGCTCGCCAGCGGCGAGCGCCGCGCGATCGATGTGGATGACGAGGCTCGCAATCTCTTCCTGCGCACGTGGCAGGCCGGCAGTCAGAATATTCAAATTGTCCTGCGCGGCGCGGGCCGTATCGGCCAGCGCCCGGGCGTGGCCGGTCGCGTGCGAAACCTCTTCCGAAAGCGCGCTGCCGATCGCGGCCAGGCGCGCGGTGGCGGTGTCGCCCAGCGCGGAGAGTGTCTGCGCCTGCTCGTTGATGAGCGAGCGGTTCGACTCGATCGCAGCGGTAAGCGAGGCGACGGTCTGCTCAAGCAACCCTGCTTCGGCGCGCATCGCCCGAGCGGTCGCGCCGAAGCGGCGCGCCTCGGCCGCACTCGTGCGCAGCGTGATGAGCCACAACACGCCCGCGAGCAAAGGCACGGTGAGGAGCGCGGCGGCGAACTGAGCGATGGCGACCGGCGTCATCTCCCGCAGGCTGTTCCATGCAAGTACGCTGAGCGCGCCGACCCAGATGAGCGAAAGCACCGCCAGCGCGATCGGGGCGATCTTCGACCAGTGTGACGGCTCGGGGGTTTCCTGGACGAGATCGTTTTCGTGCAATGCCTCGCGATCAGCCACGTTGAACTCGCTCAGGAACAATGGCTGCTCCTCTTGCGCGTCCATCTGGCCGGCTGTCGTGTTGACGGCTTCGCGCAGCCCGATCATCGTTGTTCCCCCGCTCATCGGAGCGGTTTACCACGAATCGTCCGCTGACAAAGCGGTTAGCGTCAGACGGCTTGATCGATTCGCCGCAACGAGCCGCCAGTCGGACTTTTAGTCGGGTTCTCGAACTCTTATTCCGGCCATCTGCGCCACCCCGGTTTGCCATTGCCGCGTTCACCGCTAACAGCGCGGGAATGCTCGCGGGATTGCTGTTTGCCGTTCAGGATGCTGAAGATCGCCCGGGGATGCTCGCGGCGACGTTGCCGTTCGCCGGTGTTACGCTGATCGAATATCAGGCCCGCCTCCTTGCCGCGACGGGTGCGTCGCAAATTGTGATCGTCGTTTCCCGTTTGACCCCTGAATTGCTTGGTGCGATCGCACGGATCGGTCGGCGCGGGATCAGCGTGGATACCGTACGCAGCGCCGCCGAGGCGAGTGCGCGGCTGCACCCGCTCGCACAGATCATCGCGGTCGCGGATGGGCTTATAACCACCGATGCGGTAATAGCGCCGTTCAGCGAGGATGGCGGGGACGCGCTACTGGTGGTCGCGTCAGGTATCGCGACGCCGGATTACGAACTGATCGGTGGAGGGCTTGCCTGGGCCGGAATCGCGCGGCTCGACGCACGACGGCTTGCCGAAGTCGCGGCGATGCCGAGCGATTATGATGTGCAATCGGCGCTGCTGCACGCTGCCGCGCAGTCGGGTGCCCGGCACATAGCGTTGCCCGCCGGTGATGCGAACGCGGGGCACGGCGTCGAACGGCGCGGCGCGGCGCTGGAAGAGCGCAGCCGTGCGGTGATGATGGCGACCCTTGCGACGCGATCATCATGGTTCGATCGCTGGATCGTGCGCCCGATCGCCGGATTCGTCCTGCCGCCGCTGGTGAGGCGCACGGCTTCCACGGCCGCCGTCGCGGCAGGTGGCGGCGTGGCCGTCCTGCTCGGGTTCGGGCTGACGCTGATGGGCTACAATGCGGCCGGCCTGATCGCGGTGCTGGCCGGGACGATCGTGGCGGCAATGGCGGAGCGGACGGCGTGGCTTCGCGACGAGACGCGGCTGGAGCGGGCGCTCAGGCTCGAGATTCTGGCGGTGCCGGCGCTGGCCGCGCTTTTGCTCGGCTATTCGCTCGATTCGGTCGCAGCGACCGATTCGGCGCTCGTGATCGCCCTGGTGCTGGTGGTGGCGGCGGGGCTCGCCGAGCGCGCCGCGAGTGTGCCGCGTGCCGCCTGGTGGGGTAGCCCGCCTGCCTATCTGGCTACGCTCGCCGTGCTGACGCTCGTGCGGTTGCCGATGACCGGGCTGGCGCTGACCGCGATTTACGCCTTTGCCACGCTGGGCGCGACAATTGAGTTACTTCGCCGTCAGGCTTAGTCGCGTCTTAACGACATTGGCGATATTCGGATTCGCATGCCGGTCGATCAGGACGACCCCTTGCACGCGATCGCTCCCGACGCAGCGCCGATTTTCGCGCGCGCGGCAGGCGCGGATGCGCGCGCCGAGCGGCGGCTGGACGCGGCGATCGAGGATTTCTTTCTTTCCGCGCATGATCGGCTGGATGATCGCACGCGCGCCGCGCTGCATACCGCGATCGCCACGACGCTTGAGGGGATCGAGCGCGAACTCGCGGGACACGCGACACGGCTGCTGACCCGCTCCGGCGGAGGGCTGGTGACGGCGGAACCGGCCGAAACGTTGCGACGACTGCTCGATGCCGGCCTGCTGCGTGACCCCGAACTGATGGCGGAGATGATCGGGCAGGTGCGGCTCGCGTTGCTCGGTGCGGCGTTGGCCGCGGGTCGGGAGCCGGGTTTGCCAGCGACGTTGCTGCCGCGAATGGCGCAGGGTGACGATGCGGTGACCGCCGGCAGCGCACGCGATTATCTCCTCGCCGACGGCCGGCGTGATGCGGGCGGCGCGCGCGGATTGACGCTGCCGGGGGAATTGCATCGCCGGGTCGTCTGGTGGGTCGCCGCCGCGCTGCGGGAAAAGCGGCCGGGGAGGGTGGATCAGGCGCTGGTCGAATCGGCGATACGGTGCATCGATGCGCATGACGACGGAGCGCGGCTGGATTCGATCGCGCTGCGGCTGGCAACCGCGATCGATGCGCGCGCCGATGAAATCCCCGCGTTGCTGATCGAGGCGCTAGGCGACGGCCGTGCCGAACTAGCGGTGGCCCTGATAGCTTATGCGCAGCGGATCGAGCTAGGCGAGGCGCGGGCCTTACTGCTCGATATCGATGGCGATCGCCTGTGGCTGGTCCTGCGCGCGCACGGCTTCACACGGGATGACTTGGCGCGGGTGGCGCTGCTGCTGGCGGATGCCGAGCCGCGTCGCGATATCGAGGCGTTCGCCGATCTGCTCGATACGATTGCGGCGATTCCGGTGCTCGCCGCGCGCGCGGCGCTGGCGCCGCTATCGCTGCACGCCGATTTCCGCCGCGCGATCCGGGCGCTTGCACGGTCGCATCGCGCATGAGCGAAGGCATGACGCTCAGCGCGCGGCTTGATTCGTCCGATCGGCTGGTATCGGCTGACGCCGGGTTCTCCACACTCAACGATCGCGCGGGAGGTGCGATCGGTGAAGTGCTCGCGGTGCCGCAATTGGCGACTGTCGTGCGGCTGGCCCGGCGCCTTCGCATTCTGGTTCAGCGAACGGTCGTGATCGCGGATATCGACGCCGATCTCGAATGCTGGGTACGCGCGGTGCCCAGCGCGGACGGAGTCACTCTTTCAGTCGCGCCGCTGCGCGAGCGCGCGGCGTGGCGCAGTGCGACGACCGCGACGCAGCACGCGCCGCCCCCCGCCGGCGCGGACTGGTTGTGGGAGATCGATGCGGCGCTGCGGATCGTTCACTTGCCGACCGACGTGGCCACGGCTCACGGGCTGGATGCATCGATGTTGATCGGCAAGCCGCTGACGGAATTGTTTACGTTGCTGCCGGATGCACGCGGCGGGATGACGCTGCTCGAGGCCGTGGCGGCGCAGCATGATTTCGACGGACAGGTGGCAACGATTCGCGGGGCGGCCGATCGGGTGATGCTGGCCGGCACCGCGCGGCGCAATGCGATCGGGGTATTCGCCGGCTTCGTTGGCGGGGTGTTTCTGCCGCTCGGACCCGACGACACTACGGGCATCGAGCCTGCGCCGGCGTTCAACGTGAAGCTCGACGGGATCCTGCGCGGTTCGCTGAACCGGATCATCGCCAATGCCGACAGCATCAATGCTGCCGTCGATGGTCCTATCGACGCGCATTACGTCGATTATGCCGCCGATATCGCGAGCGCCGGCCGCCATCTGATGGGGCTGGTGGACGATCTATCCGATCTGGAAGCGATCGAACGTGAAGACTTCCGCATCGAATTCGAGCCGGTCGATTTTCCCGATGTGCTTCGTCGCGCGGCAGGTCTGTTCGCGGTGCGCGCGGCGGATGCAGGCGTTAGCGTGGATGTTGGCGACGCAGAGGAGGGGCTGGTCGCGATCGGCGAATTCCGCCGTGTGCTGCAGATTCTCGTCAACCTGATCGGCAATGCGCTGCGATATTCGCCGCCGGGCGGCACCGTCTGGCTGAGGGTGCAGCGCGATGGCGGCAGGATCGTGGCGATCGTGGCGGATCAGGGCAAGGGCATCGCACCAGAGGATCACACGCGCATCTTTGCCAAGTTTGCCCGGGTGGACCCGCGTGAACCGGGCGGCAGCGGTCTGGGGCTTTATATCTCGCGGCGGCTCGCGCGCGCGATGGGCGGAGACATCAGCGTCGATAGCGCTGAGAATGAAGGCGCGCGCTTCGTGTTGTCGTTACCGGCGGCCTAAACGCCGCGCGGCGAGCACCAGGAGAATGCCGACTGCGGCCAGCGCCGCGCCGCGATCGGCCCAGGGGCGCTGATCGAGCATGAAGCTCGATTGCGGCCAGTGGACATATCCCAACCCCTGGCCAATCCACAGCATGCCCATCATGAAAGAGAGCACGCCCAGCACAGTCAGCACCGGGCGTGCGATACGCATCAGCGCTTGTCCGCCGCGACATAAGGCCGCTGCGTCGGCCCGGTGTAGAGCTGGCGCGGGCGACCGATCTTCTGATCGGGATCGGTAATCATCTCGTTCCACTGCGCCACCCAGCCGACGGTGCGGGCAAGCGCGAAGAGCGCGGTGAACATGGAGGTGGGGAAGCCGATCGCCGACAGTATCACGCCGGAATAGAAATCGACGTTCGGGAACAGCTTCTTCTCGACGAAATAGTCGTCGTTCAGCGCGATTTCCTCAAGCTTCAGGGCCGTTTCGAAAACCGGATCGCTGACCTTCAGCGCCTCGAACACCTCACGCACCGTCTTTTGCATCACGGTCGCGCGCGGATCATAGTTCTTGTAGACGCGGTGGCCGAAGCCCATGAGACGGAACGGGTCGTTCTTGTCCTTCGCCCGGGCGATGAACTCCGGGATGCGATCGGGCGTGCCGATCTCGTGCAGCATGTTGAGCGCCGCCTCGTTGGCGCCGCCATGTGCCGGCCCCCAAAGACAGGCGATCCCGGCTGCAATGCACGCGAACGGGTTGGCGCCCGACGAGCCGGCGAGTCGGACGGTGGAGGTGGAGGCGTTCTGCTCGTGATCGGCGTGGAGAATGAAGATCCGGTCCATCGCCTTTTCCACGACGGGGTTCACCTCATATTGCTCGGCGGGAACGCCGAACGTCATGCGCAGGAAATTGCCCGTGTAGCTCAGCGAATTGTCGGGATAGAGAAATGGCTGCCCGACGCTGTACTTATAGGCCATCGCCGCGATCGTCGGCATCTTCGCGATCAGCCGGTGCGACGCGATCATCCGCTGCTTCGGATCGTGAATATCGGTCGAATCATGATAGAAGGCGGAAAGTGCGCCAACGACGCCGCACATGATCGCCATTGGATGGGCATCGCGGCGGAAACCGCGATAGAAGGTGGCGAGCTGCTCGTGCAGCATCGTGTGGCGGGTGATCGTCGTTTCGAACGCTTCCAGTTCGCCCGCCCCCGGCAATTCGCCGTTGAGCAGCAGATAGGCGACTTCCATGAAGCTGGAATTTTCGGCCAGATCACCGATCGCGTAGCCGCGGTGCAGCAGAACGCCCTCGTCTCCGTCGATGTACGTCAGCGCCGAACGGCACGATGCGGTCGAGGTGAAGCCCGGATCGTAGGTGAAGGCGCCGGTCGCGCCATAAAGCTTGCGGATATCCACCACATCCGGGCCGACCGAACCGGACAGGACCGGATATTCTGAAGTCTTGCCGGAGAGAGAAAGCTGCGCAGTATCCGTCATTTTAGTCTCCTTTGTCCCCGGCCTAACGCATCTGATCCGCAATCCGGGCCAGGCTTTCGTCGCGGCCCAGCAGGGCCAGCACGTCGAAGATGCCTGGCGAGGTCTTGCGACCAGTGAGAGCCGCGCGGAGCGGCTGCGCGACCTGGCCGAGCTTTACGCCCGCTGCCTCTGCCACACGCCGTACCGCATCTTCGAGCGCCTCCGTATCCCAGTTGTGCAGCGCGTCAAGGGCCGCGTGCAACTGCGACAGCAAAGCAGGTGCGTCGCCCTCCAGAAGCGGGCGCGCGGCATCGTCGATTGTCAGCGGGCGCGCGGCAAACAGAAACGTCGTGCCGTCGGCCAGTTCGTTGAGATTGGCGGCGCGGGGCTTCAGCGCCGGCATCGCGCGGATCAGCAGCTCGCGGCGCGCGTCATCGCCAGCAAAGCCAAGCCGGTCGCCGACCAGTGCCGCAAGCCGGGCGTCGTCCGTCTCGCGGATGTAGTGGCCGTTGAGATGTTCCAGCTTCTTCAGGTCAAAGCGCGACGGCGATTTGCCGACATCGGCCAGATCGAACCATTCGATCGCCTGTTCGCGGCTGATGATCTCCGCATCGCCATGGCCCCAGCCGAGCCGCATGAGATAATTGTCGAGCGCCTCGGGCAAGATGCCGAGTTCATCGCGATATGCCTCGATTCCCACGGCGCCGTGCCGCTTCGAAAGCTTCGCGCCGTCAGATCCGTGGATCAGCGGAATATGGGCATAGACCGGCTCGGCCCAACCCATCGCGCGATAGATCGGCAACTGCCGGAACGCGTTGTTGAGATGATCGTCGCCACGGATGACGTGCGTGACGCCCATGTCGTTATCATCGACCACGACTGCCAGCATATAGGTGGGCGTGCCATCGGAACGGACGAGCACCAGATCGTCAAGCTCGGCGTTCTGCACCGTGACCTGACCCTGGACGAGATCGTTGATCGTGGTCGCGCCGTCCAGCGGCGCTTTCAGGCGGATGACGTGCGGCGCATCGGGATCGGACGGCGCTTTGTCTCGCCACGGCGAGCGGATGCGCAACGGCTTCTTCGCAGCTTCCGCCTCGGCGCGCATCTTGGCCAGTTCGTCGGCGGTAAGGTAACAGCGATAGGCGCTGCCGCTTGCCACCATCGCGTTCGCCACCTCGACATGACGATGCGCACGCGCGAACTGGAACACGGCGTCGCCGTCCCAATCCAGCCCGAGCCATCGAAGCCCGCTCAGGATCGCGTCGATCGCTGGCTGGGTCGAGCGCGCGCGATCGGTATCCTCGATCCGCAGCAGGAACTTCCCGCCGTGATGGCGGGCGTAAAGAAGGTTGAACAGCGCGGTTCGCGCGCCGCCCAGATGAAGGAAGCCGGTGGGGGAGGGGGCGAAACGCGTAACGACCGAGGTCTTGCGCTCGCTCCCGTCGGCGGGATCGGTGGTTGCGCTCAAGCGCGCTTGCTCCCAGACTGAATTACGACATGGCAACGATGCCCGGGGGCGCCCCTAGCACGCGCCTGATGACGCTTCAAACCTCCGGCATCGAAGAATGGCTGGAGGCCGAGCGCGATCAGCTCGCGCTGTGGTTGCCGGTGTTCCTGGGTGCAGGCGTAATCCTGTGGTTCGCCTTGCCTGATCCGCGTGCATGGCTCGGGGCGACTTTCCTGGCTCTTGCGGCGGCGGCGTTCGCCGTAGCGCAGCATCGCGGCGGGCGGCTGGCGTGGAGCATCGCCGTGGCCAGTGGGGCGTTGGCGCTCGGGATGATGCTGATCTGGTGGCGGGCGGAGCGCGCCGCGGCGCCGGTGCTGCCGCGCGCAATGGTCGTGCGGTTCGAAGCGCGGGTCGAGCGCGTCCAGCCGTTGCCAGCGCGCGAACTGACCCGGCTTACGATGACGCCGACCCGCTGGCTGGATCGCGCGCCGGATACCGCGCCAACCCGTATCCGCATCAATCTCGCCGAGGCGGACGTGCCCGAAGCGATCGCGCCCGGTGCGGTGGTGTCGATGCGCGCGCGGCTGTTGCCGCCAGCGCCGCCGGCGGTGCCGGGTGCCTATGATTTTCAGCGTGTCGCGTGGTTCGATGGTCTCGGCGCCACCGGGCGCGGGTTCGCGCCGGTGACTGTCCTGTCGGGCGGCGATGCGCGGCAGGGGCTGCGCGTTCGCCTGTCCAGCCACATCCACGCGCAACTTGACGGGAGTGCGGGCGGCATCGCGGCCGCTCTCGCCACCGGGGATATCGGCGCGATCAGCGATGCCGACGCGGAGGCGATGCGGCGCTCCGGGCTGGCGCATCTCCTCTCGGTCAGCGGCCTCCATATCACGGCGGCGGTCGGCATCGCGATGTTGCTCGCCACGCGCCTGCTCGCCCTGAGTAGCCGCCTCGCGTTGACCGGACGGGTGCCGCTGCTGGCGGGCGTGGTGGGGGCGGGCGCCGCGATCGGCTACACATTATTGACCGGCAGCGAGGTGCCGACGATCCGCAGTTGTATCGCTGCGCTCCTGATCCTGGGCGCGCTGGCGCTCGGCCGCGAGGCGGTGACGCTGCGGCTGGTTGCGGCGGGCGCGTTCGTCGTGACACTGTTCTGGCCTGAGTCTCTGGTCGGGCCAAGCTTCCAGTTATCTTTCGCGGCGGTGACGACGATCGTCGCCCTGCACGAGCATCCCATGGCCCGGCGCTGGTTCATGAAGCGGGACGAGGGCTGGATCGCGCGGATATTGCGCGATGGCGGATCGCTGCTCCTCACCGGCCTGATGATCGAATTCGCGCTGATGCCCATCGCGGTGTATCACTTTCATCGCGCGGGGATTTACGGCGCTTTCGCGAACATCGTCGCGATCCCGCTCACCACCTTCGTTGTGATGCCGCTGGAGGCGCTGGCGCTGCTGTTCGACGCGATCGGGGTCGGGGGCCCGCTGTGGTGGCTGACCGGAAAGGCGCTCGCGTTGTTGCTGTGGATCGCGCGAACGACGGCCGCCGCGCCAGGCTCGGTGACGGCGTTGCCCGCAATGCCGGGGGCGGCCTATGCGCTGATGGCGGTCGGCGGATTGTGGCTGGCATTGTGGCGGACGCGATGGCGGCGGCTCGGCTTCATCCCGCTAACTCTCGGTGCGGGCTGGGCGCTGGCAACGCCGGCACCGGACCTGCTTGTTACCGGTGACGGACGGCATGTGGCGATCCGCACCGCGCGCGGCGATCTGGCGATACTGCGCGACCGCACCGGGGACTATGTGCGCGGGATGCTGGCGGAGAATGCCGGCGCGGAGGATGATCCCCTGCCGCTGTCGGAGCAGCCGGATGCCGCCTGCAGTCGGGATGCCTGCATGATCACAAGGATGGCAGGCGGCCGGCGATGGCGCATCCTTGCGACGCGCAGCGGATATCTGCCGGCGTGGGCGCAGATGGTGGCGGCGTGTCGCGCGGCCGATATCGTCGTCAGCGACCGTCGCCTGCCGCGCGCCTGCACGCCGCAATGGTTGCTATTGGATCGCCCGATGCTGGAGAAAACCGGCGGCATCGCCATCAGCCTTGCAAGCGGAAGGATCGCGACGGTTCACGTTGCGGGCGATCGGCATCCGTGGGTCATTGCCGCCAGGACACTAACCTCCGCCGGCGCCTACCCGCGAAAGCCGGAGCGTCGTGCCAGCGAGCGCGATCGCCTCAATCGTAGCGACGCAACAGTCCCGCAAGCTTGCCCTGCACCCGCACCTGCGCCGGCGAATAACGCTGCGGATCGTAGCTCCGGTTGGCCGGATCAAGCCGGACCATCGCCCCCTCGCGGCGGAAATATTTGAGCGTCGCCTCATTGTCGTCGATCAGCGCGACGACGATCTCGCCGTCACGCGCGGTCTCGGTGCGGCGGATCAGCGCGTAATCGCCATCGAAAATACCCGCCTCGACCATGGAATCGCCCGCCACCTCGAGCGCGAAATGCTCGCCTGCCCCCAGCAGTGCCGCGGGAACCGGCAGCGATGACGAACCCTCGAACGCCTCGATCGGCATGCCCGCCGCGATCCTGCCGTGGAGCGGAATTTCGATCACATCATTCGCTGGTTGCGGAAGCGCGCGCTTCGCCGGCTGGGCCTGATCCGCGGACGGCTGACGCTGCGCCGCCTCGATCCGTTCAGGCATCTTCACCACTTCGAGCGCGCGCGCGCGGTTGGGCAGGCGGCGCAGAAAGCCACGTTCCTCAAGCGCGCTGATAAGCCGATGGACGCCAGACTTGGATTTCAGCTCCAGTGCATCCTTCATCTCCTCGAACGACGGAGAAACGCCGGTTTCGGCGAGGCGATCATGGATGAAACAGATCAACTCATGCTGTTTCTTCGTAAGCATCGCGATCCTCCGCAGGCGAACAGACGCGGAACCTTTACGGAACAAGCGAGGAGAGGTCAAGCGATCGGCAGGATTTCCGCCGATTCGCCAATTGCCGCGGGCGGAGCATATGGCTCACGCAGGATCAGGCAGGTCGCGCGCGCCAGCGTCGCGAGCATCGAGCTGTCCTGAATCGCGGCGGTGTAAAGCAGGCCACCGCGCAGTTCCGCACGTAGATAGTCCGTGCGCTCGTTATTGGCCGGCAGGGGCTCGCCGAGCGTCGCGCGCGTGGTTTGCGGCAACGGATCGCGCGCGCCCGCGATCGCCGCCGCGAGCGGGCGCACGAAAAGCATGCCGGTGACGAAGGCCGACACCGGGTTACCCGGTAGGCCGACGACCACGCAGTCGTCGCGACGCCCAGCCATCATCGGCTTGCCGGGCCGCAGTGCGATCCGCCAGAAATCGATCGCTGTGCCGGCCGCCTCCAGGGCGGGTCGGACAAGATCGTGATCGCCCACCGATGCGCCGCCGGTGGTGACGAGCATGTCCGCCCGGACATTGGCGAACGCTTCGGTAAGAACATCGAGCCGATCGGGGAGGATGCCGAGATCGACGAACTCGACCGGCAGATCCGCAAGCATCGCACGAAGCATCAACCGGTTCGATTCCGGCAGGCCAGTGCCCCCGCCGCTGCCCGGCTCGACCAGTTCGTCTCCGGTGGCGGCCAGCGCGATGCGTATGCGGCGACTGACTGTCACGGTGCGTGCGCCGCCGGTCGCGATCAGCGCAAGGCGCGCGGGGGTCAGCCGGTCGCCGGTGGTGGCGAGCACATCGCTCGCGTGAAAATCGAGGCCGCGCGCGCGGACATTCCGCGTGCGGTAGCGCGGCCCCTCTCCAGCGAGGCGCAGCAACGCGCCGTCGCGCTCCGCTTCTTCCTGCACCAGCACGGTATCGGCGCCCGGCGGCATCGGTGCGCCGGTAAAAATGCGCACCGCCTCTCCGGCATCAATCGCCCCGTCATGGCCATGACCGGCCGCGCTCTCCCCGATCACTCGCCATGGGCCGGGCATATCCGCGAAGCGGATCGCATAACCGTCCATCGCGGACAGGTCTTGCGCCGGCTGGCTGCGTTGCGCGACGACGGGCGCACGAAGATAGCGTCCAGCCGCCTCGATCACCGCCAGTTGCTCGGTATCGATCGTGGGAGCTAGCGCGAGCAGCCGCCGCTGCGCTTCGGCCACCGGCAGAAGGGGAGGATGTGTCATCCCGCCTTCATTGCATGGCCCCGCCGCCGGGGCCACCGCGAGATGATCGACAGCGCGCGACGCCGCCGATAATCTGCGCGCGATGAAGACGTTGCTCGATCCCGATCGCGCGCTGACCGAGGGCCTCGCCGCGATCCGCACGCAATATGACGTTCCCGAAAGCTTTCCGCCGCAGGTGCTCGCGGCGGCCGAAGAGGCGGCGAGGCGCGCGCCTGCCGCGCATGTCGATCGCACCGCGATTCCGTTCGTCACGCTCGATCCGGCGAGTTCGACCGATCTGGATCAGGCTTTCGCGATTGAGCCGGCAGGAAGTGATCTGCTGCTGCGCTATGCGATCGCGGACGTGGCTTGGTTCGTTGACGAGGGTGGCGTGCTCGATGGCGAAGCATGGCTGCGTGGGGAATCGCTGTATCTCCCTGACGGCAAGGCGCCGCTCTATCCGCCGGTGCTTGGCGAGGGCGCGGCGAGCCTGCTACCGAACGGGGACCGGCCCGCTGTGATCTTCATGGTACGTGTGGCGCCGGACGGCGGCGTGCGGCTGGATGGCGTGGAGCGCGCGATGATCCGCAGCCGCGCTAAACTCGCCTATGAGAATGTGCGGCCGGCGGATCTGCCTCCCGGTTTCGCCGATCTCGCCGCACGTGTCGGCGCGGCGGAGGATCGGCGCGGTGCGACGCGCGTCGATCCGCCGGAGCAGGAACTTGCGCGGAACGGTGATGGCCGGCTGCAATTGCGGTTCCGGCCGCGCGCGGCGGCGGAGGATCAGAACGCGGCGATGTCGCTCGCGACCAATCTTGCGGTGGCGGATGCGATGCTGGCGCATCACACCGGGCTGTTCCGCGTCATGCCAGGGCCGGATGAACGCGCGATCGGGCGATTGCGCAACGCTGCGGCGGCGCTGGGGATCGTGTGGCCGGCGGGGACGACGCTCGGCGAATTCCAGCGTGAGCTGGATGGGCATGACGCGCGGCAGGCGGCGATGATGATCGCCATCCGCCGCGCGGGCGAGGGGGCGAGCTACGCGCCCTACCAACCCGGCGTTGTGCCATGGCATGCGGCGGTAGCGGCGACTTACGCCCATGCGACCGCCCCGCTGCGGCGACTGGCGGATCGCTATGTCGTGCAGGCGGCGCTGGCGATCGCGAACGGAGCGCCCGTGCCGGATGTCGTCACCGTCGCGTTCGGCAAGCTGCCCGCGGTTATGGCACGGTCCGGTTCCGTCGCCGGCGCGATCGACCGCGCGGTGATCGACATGGCGGAGGCGGTCACGCTGCACGGTCTGGAGGGGCAGGCGTTCGCCGCGATCATCCTGGATCGCGATGAACGTGGTGCGCGCATCCAGCTCTGCGACCGTCCGGTAGTGGCGCGCGTGGCGACCGATGCCGGCGAACCGGGTGAGAAGATCTCGGTGCGGCTGGATGATGCCGATCCCGTGCGGCGCGCGTTGCGTTTCACGCGTATCGGCTGAGCGCGCTACCGGCCCAGTGGGTGGCGCGAGACCGGCGTATAGCTTGCACCGCCCTGCCCGAGGCGGCTTTGGTACAGGATCAACTCGCCCATCGTGAAGGGGGCGCTGGTGAGCCCCGAATGCGTCGCCAGCCAGCGCTCGATCGCTGCGCCATGCCCTGCGCTGCGCGGCAGGCGGGCGAGCGTGACATGCGGCAGGTACGCGCGCCGCTCCGGTGCCAGCCCCAGTCGCACCAGCGCATGATCGACCTTGCGATGCAGCGTGGCCAGTTCGGCATGAGGAGTGATGGCGGCCCATAGCGCATCGGATCGGCCGCGCTTGTCGAATTGTCCCACGCCGGCGAGCCGCACTTCCGGGATCGAAGCGGACACGCCGGACAGTGCGTGTGCGATCTCCTCCGCCAGCGGACGATCGACATCGCCGATGAAACGCAGCGTCAGGTGAAGCTGTGCATCGGTCTGCCAGCGCGCGGCAGGCACGCCGCTCATCACCGCGGACAGCGCGGCGCGGATCGACGCAGGCGGGCGGAGCGCGGCGAACAGACGATACATGCGACGATGCCTTTGTAACGAAAGATTGCTTTCGGGCGGTTCGCTTGAAAATTGCGGCGGGACGGGCAATATTTCCCTCATTCCCGCGCATTTCTTTGCGGGATAAAGGAGCGAAGTGACAATGGCTAACTGGTCTGACCCCCGGCCGACCGCCGCCCCGTTCGGGACGAGCGCCGCCGATACGCGGGCTGCCGCGTATGACGCGGGTCTCCGGTCCTATATGCTCTCGGTCTATAACTATATGGCCTCGGGCGTTCTGTTGACCGGGATCGTGGCGTTGCTGTTCGCCAGCGGCGGACGCGACAGCCTCGCGGCACAGGTTTTCATGGCGCCGGGCATCCTGAAATATCTCGTGATGTTCTCGCCGCTGGCCTTCGTGCTGGTGCTGAATTTCGGTATCAACCGCCTGTCGACGGGTGCGACGCAGCTGATCTTCTGGGCCTTCGCCGCCGTGATGGGCGTGTCGATGTCCACGATCTTCCTCGTCTATACGGGCACGTCGATCGCGATCACCTTCTTTGCGACCGCTGTCGCCTTCCTGTCGCTGAGCATCTACGGCTACACGACGAAGCGCGATCTGTCGGGCTTCGGCACCTTCCTCATCATGGGTGTCGTCGGCATCATCGTCGCGTCGCTGCTCAACCTGTGGTTCAAGTCGCCCGCGATGGCGATGGTCATCAGCGCGGTCGGCGTGCTGCTGTTCGCCGGTCTTACCGCGTATGACACGCAGCGGATCAAGAGCATGTACGCTTATGTCGCCGGCACCGACATGATCGGCAAGACGGTGATCATGGGCGCGCTGTCGCTCTATCTAGACTTCATCAACATGTTCCAGTTCCTGCTGTCCTTCATGGGCCAGCGCGACTGAGACCATCGGTCTCAGACCGAACGTTCGAGAAGGCCCGGCGACGATCCGCCGGGCCTTTTTCGCGTCTGTCACGCTTCTGCGGCGCTACGATCTGTTAACCATCGCGGTGGCAGACTGCGGCAGAGGAAGACAGGGACTGATCGATGACCGCTCTCGCCAAGCCCAAGGATGCCCGTCGCGCACCGCGTGCGCCTGCGGAGTGCCGCGCCACCGCGCGTGTCGCGGTTTCCGTCGAGGTGGTCGATGCCTCGTCGAACGGCATTCGGGCGCGGATGTCGATCCCGTTGCCGGTGGGGACGACGCTGAAGATTGGTCTGCCGGGCGGGGTGCAGCGCCACGCGCGTATCATCTGGGCCAGCGATGGGGAGATCGGGTGCGAGTTCCTTGCCCCACTGGCGATCGATGAGCTCGATCTGCTCCTTGCGGCCGCCCCCGACGCGCGACCACGCTGACGCCGGCGTGCTCACGCGGCACGAGAGCTTGCTTCAACTGCACGACGGATAACCCCTTAAATAGGTCATGCCGCGCTTTTCGCCGCTTGAAATTATATTTCAAGCAAGCGAAATAGCCGTGCGCGCCGGCGAAAGAGGCGCGAGTCTGGAGAGAGCATGTCCGGCGAGCCTGTTCGCAGCAATTTGAAGCCATTGTCGCTCCACGTGCCGGAGCCTAAGTTCCGCCCCGGCGACGACGTGGATTTCTCCGCTGTCGACGTGCCTCCAGCCGGCGCCGCGCCGCGCCCCGATACGCATGCGGCGGCATCGTCCTTCACCGATCTGGCATACACCATGGTGCGCGTGCTGGATGAGCAGGGCCAGGCGGTCGGGCCGTGGAATCCGCGCCTCTCACCGGATACGATGCGCCGGATGCTGCGTCACATGGCGCTGGTCCGTGCCTTTGACGAGCGCATGTTCCGCGCGCAGCGGCAGGGCAAGACCAGCTTCTACATGAAGTCGCTGGGCGAGGAGGCGGTGGCGGTCGCCGCTGCCTATGCGCTGGAACACGATGATATGTGTTTCCCCTCCTATCGCCAGCAGGGGCTTCTGATCGCGCGGGATTGGTCGATCGTCGACATGATGAACCAGATCTATTCGAACCGCGCCGATCGCCTGCAGGGCAAGCAGCTTCCGATCATGTATTCGGTGCGCGAGGCGAGCTTCTTCTCGATCTCCGGCAACCTCACGACGCAATATCCGCAGGCGGTGGGCTGGGCGATGGCGTCCGCATCGAAGGGCGACACCCGCATCGCGGCGACATGGTGTGGCGAGGGATCGACGGCGGAGGGCGATTTCCATTCCGCGCTCACCTTCGCCACCGTCTATCGCGCGCCGGTGATCTTCAACGTCGTCAACAATCAATGGGCGATTTCCAGCTTCTCGGGCTTTGCGGGCGCGGAAGCGACCACCTTCGCCGCGCGCGCGGTGGGTTATGGCATCGCCGGTTTGCGCGTTGACGGCAACGATGCGCTCGCGGTCTATGCGGCGACGCTCTGGGCGGCCGAGCGCGCGCGCACCAACGCCGGGCCGACGCTGATCGAGCATTTCACCTATCGTGCCGAGGGCCATTCCACCTCCGATGATCCGAGCGCCTATCGCTCCGCGGGAGAGCCAAACGCCTGGCCGCTCGGGGATCCGATCCGGCGGTTGAAGGATCATCTGATCGCGATCGGCGAATGGGACGAGGAACGCCAGGGCACCATGGACCGCGAAGTCGCCGAACAGGTGAAGGCGGCGCAGAAGGATGCCGAGAAGAACGGTATCCTTGGTCATGGTCTGCATCAGCCGCTCGACAGCATGTTCGACGGCGTGTTCGAGGAAATGCCCTGGCACCTCCAGGAACAGCGGCAGATGATGATGGACGAGGAAACGGCTTCGGGCCGTCCCTGGGCGCGCAAGGGGTGATGTCAGTGTCCGAAACGATTGAAACGGAAGCGGTGTCCGACGCGGGCGAGATCACCCGCATGAACATGATCCAGGCGATAAATTCTGCCATGGACGTGATGATGGCGCGCGATCCCAATGTGATCGTGATGGGGGAGGACGTGGGCTATTTCGGCGGCGTCTTCCGCGCCACCGCGGGCCTTCAGAAGAAATACGGCAAGACGCGCGTGTTTGATACGCCGATCACCGAATGCGGCATCATCGGCGTCGCGGTGGGAATGGGTGCCTATGGCCTTCGCCCGGTGCCGGAAATCCAGTTCGCCGATTATATCTATCCCGCGCTCGATCAGGTTGTCAGCGAGGCGGCGCGACTGCGCTATCGCTCCGATGGCGAATTCATCGCGCCGCTCACCGTGCGCTCGCCCTTTGGTGGGGGGATCTTCGGCGGCCAGACGCACTCGCAATCGCCCGAAGGGATCTTCACTCACGTATCGGGCCTGAAGACGGTGATCCCGTCCACGCCTTACGATGCCAAGGGGCTGCTGATCGCCGCGATCGAGGATAATGATCCGACGATCTTCTTCGAGCCCAAGCGCATCTACAACGGCCCGTTCAACGGCCATTGGGATCGCCCGGCCGAAAATTGGTCGAAACACCCCGCGAGCGAGGTGCCCAGCGGCTATTACCGCATCCCGCTAGGCAAGGCGAACATAGTGCGCGAGGGCGAGGCGCTCACGATCCTCGCTTACGGCACGATGGTTCACGTCTGCCTCGCCGTTGTCGCCGAGGCCGGGGTAGATGCGGAGGTGATCGACCTGCGCACGCTCGTGCCGCTCGATATCGAGACGATCGAGGAGTCGGTGAAGAAAACCGGACGCTGCATGATCGTTCACGAGGCGACGCGAACTTCCGGCTTCGGCGCGGAACTTTCCGCACTGGTGCAGGAGCGGTGCTTCTATCACCTCGAGGCGCCGATCGAGCGCGTCACCGGGTTCGACACGCCCTATCCGCACAGTCTGGAGTGGGCCTATTTTCCAGGGCCGGTGCGGATCAGCCAGGCGCTCAAAAAGATTCTGAAGGACTGATGACGATGGCGCGTTTCAACTTTCGGTTGCCTGATATCGGCGAGGGGATTTCCGAAGCGGAAATCGTGGCGTGGCATATCAAGGTTGGTGATCGGGTCGAGGAGGACCAACAGATCGCGGACATGATGACCGACAAAGCGACCGTGGAAATGGAGAGCCCCGTTTCCGGCACCGTCGTGGAGTTGGCAGGGGAAGTCGGCGAGCAGGTCTCGATCGGCGCGACCCTGGTCGTGATCGAGATGGAGGGCGAAGGCGAGGCGGAGGAAGAAGCGGCAGCAGCGATCACGGCGGAAACGCCGGGGGCGGCGGTGGTCGAGCCGGTTGCGGTCGAAAGCTTTTCGCATCCTGAACTTTCCAGCACCGCCCCGGCTTCGGTGTCTCTGGCGGAAGAGGAGATCGCGCCCGCGGCGCCTGCGCCTGCGTCGGCAGAAACGCAGCGTCATGTGCTCGCGTCGCCAGCTGTGCGTGCACGCGCGGACGATCTCGGCATCGATCTGTCGCATGTTAAGCCGGCCGAGGGGGATCGTATCCGCCACGCCGATCTTGACGCTTATCTCCGCTATGCCTCAGGGCAAGGCTATCACGCGCCGCACGCCGCAAACGCGCGCGCCGACCAGCAGATCAAGGTTATCGGGATGCGCCGTCGCATCGCCGAGAACATGGCCGCGTCGAAGCGCCACATTCCCCACTTCACCTATGTCGACGAGATTGACGTAACCGAGCTCGAGCGGGTGCGCGCCGATCTCAATGCAACGCGTGGAAGCCGGCCGAAGCTGACGATGCTGCCGTTGCTGATCGTCGCGATTTGTCGCACATTGCCCGAATTCCCGATGCTCAACGCGCGGTACGATGATGAGGCCGGAGTCGTTACGCGTTCGGGCCGCGTGCATCTCGGGATGGCAACACAGACCGATGCCGGTCTGACGGTGCCCGTCATCCGAGACGCGCAGGATCGCAATATATGGCAACTCGCCAGCGAGATCGGGCGTCTTGCGGAGGCCGCGCGGGCGAACAAGCTGAAGCCTGATGAATTGGGTGGCGGAACGATCACCGTGACCAGTCTTGGCCCGCTTGGTGGTATCGCGACAACTCCGGTTATCAACAGGCCCGAAGTCGCTATCATCGGCCCGAACAAGATCGTCGAGCGCCCGGTTTTCCGGGGCGACGAGATCGTTCGCGCGAAGCTGATGAATCTGTCGATTAGCTGTGATCACCGCGTCGTGGACGGATGGGACGCCGCAAATTATGTGCAGGCGCTTCGTAAGCTGCTCGAAACGCCGGTATTGTTATTCGCGCAATGAGAAAAGCGGCGCCGGTCTGATGACTGCGACCGGCGCCTGCCTATACTATACCCTGCGACCGGTGAAAAGCTGGACCAGACCGACGACAAGCGCGACGATGAGAAGGATATGAATCAGTCCGCCGGCGATGTGCAGGCTGAAACCAAGCAGCCACAGGACCAGCAGGATCACAACAATCGTCCAAAGCATCGCATCTCTCCGTAATGTCTTGAAGCGAGAACGTGGATTGTGTCGGAATCGTTCCGGGTTTGTGACAATATTTGTCTGATCGCGATGTACGAAACCGCCTCAATGAAATGCCGCGTTGAGGGCGATTGTCACGGCGTGATCCTGCCCGTCGCTGCCACCCTGGATGAAGCGGTGCTGGTTCATATAGCCCAGTTCGACATTCAATCCTGTCACGATCGGGGTGTACAAGGTTACCGCGTTGCGCATGCGTTCCTCACCTTCGATCGCCTGAAACTTCGTGCGGTTGAGATCGATGAAACTTTCATGGCTGATCGCGATTCCGGTCTGCCCTTGGGTAGCAAGCGGCAGGGCAATGCGGACGAAGGGGCGCACGCGCCAGCCCGTTCCCACCATGCCTTCACGCCAGCGTTGCTCGCCGCGCAGTCGCAGAGCCATGCTTAGTCGGCCCAGCCGGATATCGTCGAGTGTCACCTGCTCGCGTGCGCGGTGCTCCATGATCGCGAATCTCCCGGCGTCGTAATTCGGATCATGCGTATAGCCGGCCCATAAGATCAGATTCGGCGCTAGGCTGTAACCGATGAGCGAATTGCTCTCGACCTCGTAAAGGCCGTGGCGTTGATCGCTGATCCTGGTTACGATTTCCTGCGAAAACCGCCATTTATCGCTGACTCGCACAGTGGCGAACTCGGTTAGCCAAAGCTGTGAATCGTCGCTCGCCCATGCCGATGTGGGGAAAAGCGCGATTGCCGCAGACATCATAAAGCAAGACCAGGGCGCGCGCATTGCACAACTGATGCGCATATGCGTGATACATCCGCAACAAAACTATTTGCGTGCGGGATGGATCAGGAGGCCAGCGCGGCCTCCGCCTGTGCAAGCGCGGTCGGATCGTCCACGTCCAGCCACCAGGCGTCCCCGATATCGACCACGCGCGCTCCGCCGCGATGCGCGAGCGCCTCGACTCCAGCGGAGATCGATCCGTTGCCGCCCGCCGCGATGCTATCACGCAGCGCAGCATGGAACCGGCCATCGACGGCGAACACCCCACAATCGAACGCGTCGTAATCGGCAAGATGCTTGCCGATCGCGGCGATCCGGTCCCCGCTTGTGCGGACCCGGGTCACGTCTTCGAGATCGACCAACGGATTGTTCAGGCGGCGATCGATCGCCAGTGTCAGCGGCGCATCCGGCGCAGCAAGCGTGTGTGCCACGATCGCCGGATCGAAAAGATGGTCTGACATCATCAGCAGGTGCCGCTCCGGCCCGATCGCATCCGCGCCCGTGAGCACCGAATGCCCGTTGGCGCGCGACCAGTCAGTCGTCCGGATGCAGACGATGCTCGAATCCAGCCCGCGCAGATAGCTTTCCACGGCGTCAGCCTCATGCCCCGTCACCACCGTGAAGGCGGTAGCGCCGCCGGCACGAGCCGCCGCGATGACACGCGCGATCAGCGGAACACCGGCAACCTCGGTCAGCGGCTTCGAAGGGGACACCGCGCGCAGCCGGCTGCCAAAGCCGGCTGCGACGATGAGTGCCCTCACTCGGCGGCGAGCCGCGCGTCGGCGTGGATGAAGTCGTCGGTCATCTGCGCCGCGATATCGTCGGTATATTGTTCCGGCGGATGCTTGCAGAAGAAGGAGGACGGTCCGGTCAGCGCGCCGGCGATGCCGCGATCGAGCGCGAGCTTGCAGCAGCGGATCGCGTCCACCACCACGGCCGCCGAATTCGGGCTGTCCTCGACCGAAAGGCGCAGTTCAAGGTTCATCGGCACGTCGCCGAACAGATTGCCCTCAAGCCGCAGGAAGCACAGCTTGTTGTCATGCAGCCACGGAATATAGTCCGACGGGCCAACGTGGATATTCTCGTCGGCGAGCCGCTCGGCGAGGACGGCCTGCACCGCCTCCGTCTTCGACTCCTTCTTGCTCGATAGGCGATTGCGGTCGAGCATGTTCATGAAGTCGGTATTGCCGCCGGTGTTGAGTTGGTAAGTGTGATCGATCGTCACCCCGCGGCTGCGGAACAGATTGGACAGCACGCGGTGTACGATCGTCGCGCCGACCTGCGCCTTCACGTCGTCGCCGATGATCGGCAGCCCGGCGTCGGCGAAGCGGGCTTCCCACTCCGGCTTGGACGCAATGAACACGGGCATGCAATTCACGACGGCAAGACCCGCCTCGATCGCGCACTCCATATAGAATTCGGTTGCGGCCTGGCTGCCGACCGGAAGGAAGTTCACGAGGATCTCGGCGCCGGAGTCCTTCAGCGTCTTCACCACGGTAGCGCGATCCGCGTCTGGCGTGCTGTCCACTTCGAAGCCGCGATCGTTGGCGGCAACGAGCATATGCTCTGCGACCCCGTCGAGCTTCGCACCCATCTGCACGACGGTGCCCGTCTTTGGCACGTCGGCGTGGAACACCTTCGTGCAGTTCGGCTTGGCGAAGATCGCCTCGCCCAGATCGATCCCGACCTTGCGCGAATCGACGTCGAACGCGGCGACGAATTCTATATCGCTGACCTTGTAGCCGCCGACATCCTCGTGGATCAGGCCATGGGCCGTGTTGCCGGCACTATAATGATATTTTCCCTGCACCAGGCTGCTTGCGCAATTACCAACCCCGATGATGGCAACCTTGATCGTCGACATTAAACCCCCGCTTTGCCGGCTGCCGCCGGCGGATGACCGATTAATGTCAACGTCGTGACAGATGCGCCACGCCTGTCAAGCGATCCCCGCACCTGTTATCCGGTGGAAAAGGGGACTTCGTCTTGGAATCGAGTGAATTGCCTGCGTTTGTTACAGGAAAGCCGCGCGAACTGCAGGGTTTCCTGAACCGGACTGCCTACCATCCGGCGGCGCGCCGACTCGCGGCGGCGCTCGCGCGCACCCCGATCACGCCCAATATGGTATCGATATTCGGCGCCGCGATGGTTTGCGGGGCGGGTGTGCTGTATGCGCTGATCGCGACCCCGCTGGCGATCGCGATCGGTTTCGCGCTCCACCTGCTCTGGCATGTCGTTGACGGTGCGGATGGCGATCTTGCCCGGATGACGGGCAGGGCCAGCCCGCGGGGCGAGGTGATCGACGGGTTGTGCGATTACGGCGGGCACACGGTGCTTTACCTTTTGCTTGGCTATGCGCTGCAACAGAGCTTCGGCCCGCTGATCTGGCTCGTGGTGGTGGGGGCGGGCGCGTCGCGCATTGTGCAGTCCGTCTTCGCTGAAAGTTCGCGCCGGACATACCAGTGGTGGGTCTATGGCGTGCCGTGGATCCAGCAGAATCGCGCCGTCGCTTCGGTCGGTCTGGGCGGGGCGCTTGCTGGCTTTTACCTGAAGGTATCACGCGCGATCACCGGGCCGACCGAGCGGATCAACATCCTGGTGACCAGCGCTGAAGCCGATCCGGCGGAGCGCCGGCGCATCGCGAGGCTGGCGAATGAATCCGGGCGACGCACATTGCTCCTGCCCGCCTTGCTGGGGGCGAATCCGCGCACAGTCTTGCTGGGGTTGAGCATGATCGCAGGCTCCTCCGTCTGGTTTTTCCTGGTCGAACTCACGATCTTCAATCTGCTGCTGCTGGTCGCAATCATGCGACAACGCGCCAATTGTCAGCGCCTTGCCCGTCTCATCGCGAGCGGCAGGGAGTGATGCGGGGAACCGGGCCACGTCGAGAATGGTTCGTCATCGGAACAGAATTTCAGGGAGAAGATGTGATGCGCGTGATGGTGGTAATGGCCGGAGCACTGGCGCTGGCCGCGTGCAACGATGGCGAAGGCAGAATGCATACTGGTGCGCCTGTCGCGGGCGGGGCTCGCGCGGTGGCGCTGCTCAAATCGGCGACTGGCGCGGATATAGGCCGCGCGACCGCGACGGAGGTGGCGGGCGGCCTGCGCATCACCGTTGATGCGAAAGCACTGGCGCCCGGGAAGCATGGCGCTCACGTCCATACCGCGGGTCGTTGCGACGCGCCCGATTTCGCCAGCGCCGGCGGCCATTGGAACCCGACCAATATGAAGCACGGAGCGATGAACCCTCAGGGCCCGCACGAGGGCGATCTGCCAAATCTGGAGATCGATTCCCGCGGGCGCGGGACGGTCGCGATGATGATTCCTGGCGCGACGATGACCGGCCTTCTCGACACAGACGGCGCCGCGCTGGTCATTCATGCCAGCGCCGACGATCTGATGACCGATCCGGCGGGTAACAGCGGTGCGCGGATCGCGTGCGGGGTGTTCCAGGCCGGGTGAGGGCGCGGCTCAATCAGCTTTCAGGTTGCGGCTTACCTTGACGAGCGTCGGGTCGCCTTCCAGCGGCGCGACGCTAAGTCCCAGTTCGCGCTCCAGACTGACCGCGGCGACATTGTCTCGTGACTCGATCGCCTCCACCCAATGGGCGCCCTGCGCGCGCGCCTGATCCATCGCGAAGCGCATCAATTCCCAGCCGATGCCGTGCGCCTTGTGATCCGTGCGCACCGCGACCGCCACCTCGGCGCGCTCGCCGCCCGGATCGAAGCATAACATCGCGAGCGCGAGCAGGCGGCCGTTACCGGCATCTGTCGCCAGGAATGTGCGGTCACGCCCGTCGTTACGCGTCATCGCCTCGATCAGCGAGCGGCCGACCCGGCTTGACGTGGCCAGAAAGCGGAAACGACGATCTTCGGGGGAAAGCTGATCGAAGAACTGGTCGATGAGAAACTCGTCGCCCGGCTGGGCGAGCCGTATGTCCAGTTCGGTGCCGGCGCGCGTGGTCAGTTTGCTCGTAGGCTGCTGCATGTCTTGACCTTTCGATGCCGGACGACGGATGATGCTGGCCGCACTGAACCTATGCTCCTCGTCCGCCTTTGACCATCGTCAAAGCGCACCCGCGCACGGGCGCGCAGTCTCCGCGTCGATGCCCCTGGGATGTGTTGCGATGACCGAGCTTGCCGATCCGTCAGGCCATGAAGCCATCGAACCGACGCTCGATACGATCGAGGAGGATCATGCCATCCAGCGCGCATTGTGCCGGGATCTGGAGGCGCTGGCCGATGGCCTGCCGAAGCTGCCGCCGCTGCCGGAGGTGCGTCGCCTGTGCGATTGCGTGATGCGGGTGGGAGGCACGCATCTCGTCCGCGCGGAGCTGGTGCTGGAACGGTTGCCAGCCGGTCGGCGGCCGAGCGACCCCGAACTGGAAATGTTGCGCGAGATGCATGCGCTGGATGCAACACACAGCGACGATCTGGTGGCGGCGCTGTGGGAGCATGTCGGGCGGGAGCCAAGTGCCCATGTCGGGCAGCTATCCTATATGCTGCGATGCTTTTTCGATGGTTGTCGCCGCGCGATCGCGCTCAAGGAGAGCTGGATCGCCGCGGCGCGGCGCGCGGACATCAGCCCGGGTTAGCTATAGCTTCCAGCGACCGGCGATTAACGATCGTGCAGTCGCGTTCACCTTTGGCGAATTCGATGATTCCGGCGGTTTTCAATCGTGTGAGGTGACGGCTGACGGTTTCGATGGTCAATCCAAGGAAACCGGCCATTTCGCCCCGGCTTATCGGGATCTGCACCCGTACATGCCCCGTCGGGTCGAGCGATCCGGTGCGCTCCGCCAGTTCCAGCAGGAAGCCGGCTACCCGTTCGCGCGCATCCTTGCGGCCCAGCGCCAGCATCCGCTCCCGCGCTTCATCGAGCGACGCCATCGTTCGTTCGAGCAGCAAGCGTTCCATCCGCGGGTAGGTGTGCAGCGCCTTCTCGAAGCTCGCGCGGGGAAAGGTGCACAGATCGGTGTCGGTCAATGCGGTGACGGTCAGCGATGCCTCGGTGACGAATAGCTGGCCGACGAAATCACCCGGAAAGAGCAGCCCCACGATCTGTTCCCGGCCGTCGGCGGTAGAGGCGGAAACCTTGAGCGCGCCTGACACGACGTTGGCGCAGCCGCTGTTCTGATCACCAGCCCAGGTGATGACCTGACCAGCCCCAACCTCGCGCCGGCGGCCGAAGGTGCTAAGCGTGGCAAGCTCGCAATCGCTCATGCTGGCGCACAATGAGGTGTCGCGCACGAGACAATCGAGGCAGCGTTGTGGAACCTCGGTCACGCGATGCTTTCTCGCACTTTATACGCGGCTTGTCAGCAATAGTTATTACCGCTGCGGTCCGCTGCCCGGCCGGATCCGCGCCCATGCCGTCTCCGGCAGCTTCAGCAGCACGGGCAACACGCACACGGCGACGATCGCGATCATGACGCCCGGCATCACCGGCCAGCCGGTCCGCGTGATCAGCAGGTGCGAGAGATAGGGCGTGAGGCCGCCGAACAGAGCCGTCGCCGTGGTCGCACCGAATGCAAGACCGCTGAGCCGACCCTCACCGGGAAACTGCTCCGCGGTGGTGACCGCGCCGATTGCGCTGACCGCACCGCCGAGGCAGGCGAGGGCGATCGCCCCGGTCAGCGCCATCCAGAAAATGCCCTGCATCATCAACATGAATGTCACGATCGGCAGCAGGATCGCTGCGATGCCAAGCGCGATCAGCACCGGCCTCCGCCCGATCCGGTCGGCGAGCATGCCCGTCGGCGGGGTCACCGCGATCACCGCTACGGCCGCGAGCGTGGACAGCCACAGCGCATTCGCTTCGCTCATCGCGCCCGCGCTGGTGAGGAAACTCGGGACGTATGTGATCCCGACGTAATAAGTGATGGATCCCAGCGCGGAGATCGCGAAGCCGCGCGCGATCGCCACCCGGTGATGCGTAAGGCTCAGTCGCAAGGGCTGCTTCGGCACTCGCTGCTCGGCCTGTTGTCGCAGGAAATCGGGGGACTCCTCGATCGCGGCGCGCGCTATCAACACCAGCCCAGCGAGCGCCGCACCGAACAGGAACGGGATGCGCCAGCCCCAGCTATCCAGACTTGTGCCGTCAAGCATGCCGACCGTCAGTGCCGAAAGGCCCACCGCGAGCA
This sequence comes from Sphingomonas sp. 3P27F8, assembly GCF_005502745.1. Lineage (GTDB taxonomy): Bacteria > Pseudomonadota > Alphaproteobacteria > Sphingomonadales > Sphingomonadaceae > Sphingomonas. The sequence goes on along the minus strand of NZ_SCNL01000004.1, from coordinate 123,358 downwards.
GGCCGCCGATTTCGCTCGCCGCAGAAGCCAGCGAGGTGATGAGCCCCCGGCGCGCGGGAGCCGCGGCCTCGAGCAGATAGGCGACGACGCCGGTATATTCTCCGCCGACCGAGAAGGCCATTATGCAGCGCAGGAGCAGTAATAGCCCGCCCGCCCATGATCCGATCTGCGCGTAAGTGGGGAGCAGTGCCGTCGCGAGCATCGCCAGCGTCATCATCGCCATCGACAGCAGCATCGCCGGTCTGCGCCCGTAGCGATCACCGATATGGCCAAAGGCGATCGCGCCGATCGGCCGCATCAGATAGGCGATGGCAAATCCGGCCAGCGCCTCGCTCAACCCAGCCGAGCCACCACCGAAGAAGGTGCGGGACAGAACGGTCGCGAGATACAGGTAGAGGGTGAAATCATACCATTCGATCACGGTCGAACAGCCGGCGATCACGATCGAACGGGTGGAAAGGCGCGGCGTGACAGCCGGCGCGTGCTCCCCCGGGCCGCGCCCGGATGCGGCGTTTGATGCCCCGTAGGTCAGGGTGCACACGCCTTCAGCCGCAGCGCCGCGTGATCGAAAGCGTCCCAGCAAATCCTGGCCAGGCTGCCGCCGATGCTGCAACGCCGGACGCCAAGTGCGGCGAAACCCGCGATCCGTTCGTCATAGTCGTGAACGAGGACGTTGACCGGCTTCGGCGCGACCGCCGCGACCAGTTCGGCAACCGCGCCATGATCCGCGATCATCGGGACGAACAGACAATCCGCCCCCGCCGCAGCATAAGCGACCGCGCGCGCGATACTGGATGAGGCGGTCATGTCTGGGATGCGGAAATTCTCGTTTCGCCCGATCAGCATCACATCGGGATTGAGCGCGTCGATCGCCGCGCGGGCGGCCGCCAGCCTTTCAACCGCGTGGCCGCGATCATACATCGCGCTTCCGGACCAGTCCTCGATCGATAGTCCGGCTACACCCGTCTCCAGCGCCAGCGTAACATTGGCCGCGAGATCTGCAGGGCTGTCCGCAAAGCCGTTTTCGAAATCGGCATTCACGGGAAGGTCGGTCGCGGAGACCAGCATCCGCAAATGGCGCAGCACCTCGTCGCGCGTAAGTTCGCCGTCGCTTTTGCCCATCGCCCAGGCCGCGCCCGAACTGGTGGAGGCGATCGCCTTGAATCCCAGCGCGGCAAGCCGCACCGCGCTGCCGCGATCCCAGGCATTCGGCAGGATGAAGAAGCCGCGCTCGTGCAGCGTGCGAAACCGGGCCGCGGCGTCGTGAGAATGGCTCATACTATTCCCCCCGCTCCACACCGCGACCAACGCGTAGCTCATTTGCTTACCGTGCTCACGCCGATCGGCAAGTCGGAACGCCGATTTTCGTAATCCAACGGCGTTTTCTTGCCGTGGGTTAAGATAGACGCCGGCTCGGCGCGACTTATTCACCTGCCGTGGCACCGCATGGAACTTCACGCGTGCTCACCCGTACCAATCGGAGCAGATAATCCAGATGATGAGGGCACCGATGTCAGAGCAATCCACACGCCGCACTACCAATGATGCCGGCGCACCGGTGCAGAGCCAGGAACATTCGCTCACGGTCGGACGGGATGGTCCGATCGTTCTCCACGATCATTATCTGCTCGAGCAGATGGCGAACTTCAATCGCGAGCGAATCCCCGAGCGGCAGCCGCACGCCAAGGGCGGCGGAGCATTCGGGCATTTCGAGGTGACGGGAGATGTCGCTCGATACACCAAGGCCCGCGTTTTCCAGCCGGGCGCGAAGGCGGATGTGGCGATGCGCTTCTCCACCGTCGCGGGGGAACGCGGCAGCCCCGATACGTGGCGTGATCCACGTGGGTTTTCGGTCAAGTTCTACACCGAAGAAGGCAATTTCGACATGGTCGGCAACAATACGCCGATCTTCTTCATTCGCGATCCGATCAAGTTCCAGAACTTCATCCGCTCGCAGAAGCGCCGGGCCGACAACGATCTGCGCGATCATGACATGCAGTGGGACTTTTGGACGCTGTCGCCCGAGAGCGCGCATCAGGTCGCCTATCTCATGGGCGATCGCGGCATCCCCAAGACGTGGCGCGAGATGAACGGCTATTCGAGCCACACCTATTCGCTGGTGAACGCGCAGGGCGAGAAATTCTGGGTCAAATTCCATTTCCGCACGGATCAGGGTGATGGCAATGCCTATCTGTCGCAGGCGGAGGCTGACGAGCTGGCGGGCAAGGACGGCGATTTCCATCGTCGGGATCTGTTCAACGCGATCGCGGGGGGGAACCATCCGAGCTGGACGCTATATTGGCAGATCATGCCGTATGAGGATGCCAAGACCTATCGCATCAATCCATTCGATCTCACGAAAATCTGGCCGCATGCCGATTATCCGCTGATCGAGGTCGGCCGGTTGACGCTGACGCGGAACCCGACCGATTTCCATACGGAGATCGAGCAGCTCGCGTTCGAGCCCAACAATATCGTGCCGGGGGTCGGGCTCTCGCCTGACAAGATGCTGTTGGCACGCGGCTTTTCCTACGCCGACGCGCATCGGGCCCGTCTTGGCGTCAATTACAAGCAGATACCCGTGAACCGGCCCGTCGCGCCGGTGAACAATTACTCGAAGGATGGCGCGATGCGGGTCGAGAAGGCGTCCGACCCGGTCTACGCGCCAAACAGCTACGGCGGCCCCGCAGCGCAACACGATCCCTACGAGGCGGGGCTGTGGCACGCTGACGGCGAGATGGTGCGCGAGGCCTATACGTTGCGCGCGGATGACGATGACTGGAGCCAGGCCGGCACATTGGTGCGCGATGTGATGGACGATGCGGCACGGTCGCGGCTGGTGGACAATGTCGTCGGCCATCTGTCTGACGGGGTAAGCGAGAAGATCCTGCAACGGGCATTTGAATATTGGCGGAACATCGATGAGCAAACCGGTAAGCGCATCGAAGCCGGCGTCCGCGAAAAACTGGGCGGTGAATCCAAGGCGCCCGGTTTAGCTTCCGCCGAAGCCGTTCGCGAGGCACAAGCCGCGGAATGACAGGAGCGCGCTCGCGGTCGATCGGGATTTCCTGGCCGGTCGCGGGCGCGTTGGTTTGAAAATCAACATTTGCAAAGCTAAATCCGACAAGCAGGAAGCTTGCGGCAGGGTTGCTCGCCGCTTGCCGAAGGAAGGCAATCGTTGACGGAACGGGAAGATAATAAGGGCCGGTCGGGGCGCAGCATCGCCGACGACGAGCGAATCGCGGGCGAACTGGCCGGGCTGGATCGGCACACCGATCCGTTCGTGGCGGCCGTTCATGCCACGCGAATGCCGATGATCATAACGAACCCGCGTCTGCCGGACAACCCGGTCGTGTTCGTCAACGAATCGTTCGTGCGCCTCACCGGATATCCCAAGGAAGAGATAATCGGCCGCAATTGCCGCTTCCTTCAGGGCCCTGACAGCGACCCGAAAACGATCCGCGCGCTGCACGATGCGGTCGAGCGCATGCAGCCGATCGAAGTCGACATCCGGAATTACCGGAAGGACGGGGAGCCGTTCTGGAACCGTTTGTTGATGGCGCCGGTATTCGATGCCGATCAGCGTCTTGCCTATTTCTTTGCCAGCCAGGTGGACGTGACGATCGAGCGCGAGCGTCTCACCGGGCTGGAGCGCGACAACGCCGCGTTGATGGCGGAACTCACCAGCCGCCTGCGCACCCAGCAGGAGCGCGAGCGGGAACTGGCGCTCGCGCTGAAGGCCGGTGGCTTCGGCACGTGGAGCCTCGAACTCTCGACCGAGGTGCTCACGGCGTCCGAGGAGTGCAAGGCGCTGTTCGGTCGGCCACCGAACGTTCCGTTCAGCTATGACGATCGGATCGCCGCGATCCACCCCGACGATCGTGCGCGCGCGGTCGAAGGCATGGCGAAAGCGGGCGCGCTCCGCGGCGAATATAGCGAAGAATATCGGGTCTTGTGGCCGGACGGGTCTACCCATTGGCTGTCATCGCGCGGGCAGCCGTTCTTTGATGCGGAGGGCAATCCCGTGCGGATTGCTGGCGTGTCGATGGACATTACGACCGCCAAGCGGCGGGAACTCAAGCGGCAGGCACTGTTCCATCTCAACGATGCGTTTCGCAGGCTCGATGATCCTGCCGACATTTCCTTTGCGGCTGCCCAGATACTGGCCGAGACGCTTGGTGTATCCCGCGCCGGTTATGGCCTGGTCGATCGCGCCGCCGAAACCATCACGATCGAGCGGGACTGGAACGCACCGGGGGTCTCGACCATTGCGGGCACGCTGAATTTTCGCGACCACGGCAGCTACATAGAGGAGCTGAAACGCGGCGAAACGGCTATCGTCGAGGATTCCCGGCTCGATCCCCGCACGGCCGAAACCTCGGCGGTGCTTGAGGCAATCAGCGCGCGTTCGTTCATCAACATGCCGCTGACCGAACAGGGCGGCCTGGTGGCGCTGCTGTTCTTGAACCACGCGGAGCCGCGGCAGTGGTCGGACGATGATCTGGATTTCGTGCGCGAAGTCGCAGAGCGCACGCGCGACGCGGTCGAACGGCGGCGGGCGGAGCGTGATCTGGCTGATCTCGCCGCCTCGCTTGAGCGGCAGGTCGCAGAGCGCACCGCCGATCTTGTGACCGCCGAAGAGGCATTGCGTCAGTCCCAGAAGATGGAGGCCGTCGGGCAGTTGACTGGCGGGTTGGCGCACGATTTCAACAACCTGCTCACCGCGATCAGCGGCAGCCTGGAAATGATCCAGTTGCGCTTCACACAGGGTCGCGGCGCAGACGTGGACCGCTATGTCGAGGCGGCAAAGGCAGCCGCCAAGCGCGCCGCCGCCCTCACGCATCGGTTGCTTGCTTTCAGCCGCCGACAGACGCTGGATCCGCGCCCGACCGACCCGAATGCCCTGATTTCGGGGATGGAGGAATTGATCCAGCGCACGGTCGGGCCATCGGTGATCGTTGAGACCTCGCTGGAGGACGGGCTTACTTCCACGCTGGTCGATCCGAGCCAGCTTGAGAATGCGCTGCTTAACCTGTGCATCAACGCCCGCGACGCGATGCCGGATGGCGGGCGGATCATGATCGGCACTCAGGCGCGCCATGTCGATGCGCGCGCCGGCCGCGAGCGGGATATCGAACCGGGCGATTACGTCTGCGTGTCGGTCAGCGACGTGGGCACGGGCATGGCGCCGGAAACCATATCGAGGGCGTTCGAGCCGTTTTTCACCACCAAGCCGATCGGGAGCGGAACGGGACTGGGCCTGTCGATGGTCTATGGCTTCGCCCGGCAATCCGGCGGGCAGGTTCGCATCCACTCGACCCCGGGGTCGGGGACGACGGTCACCATATATCTGCCGGTCGATGGACAGCCGGCGTTCGTGGAGCCGGAAGCCGCCACGCTGTCCACCGTGCCGCGCGCGGCGGGGACTGAAACGGTGCTGGTGGTGGATGACGAGGAATCGATCAGAATGCTCGTCACCGAGACGCTTGCGGGGCTTGGCTACAAAACGCTGGAGGCAGCCGATGGCCCCGCCGCGCTAAAGATGCTGACGCCCGATCGCCATATCGATCTGCTGGTTACGGATGTCGGGTTGCCCGGGATGAACGGCCGGCAGCTTGCCGATGCGGTTCGTGTGAACCGGCCGCGGCTCAAGGTGCTGTTCATCACCGGCTACGCCGAAAATGCCGTCCTCAATCACGGCCATCTCGAGCCGGGCATGCATGTCATCACCAAGCCATTTGCGATGGAGGCATTCGCATCGCGTGTTCGCGCGCTTCTCGGCGCCGCCAATTAGGGTTGAGCGGCGCGCGTGAAGAGGCGTTTGCGCCCGCTACCGCCGGGATCGGGGAAGGCCTCCCGATCCCGGCGGTGGCAGCCTTGCTCAGCGTGGTTTGACGAACCTTAGCGTCATGCGATCGCTTTCGCCGATCGCGGCATAGCGTGCGCGATCCTTGTCCTTTTCGGCGAAGGTGGGGGGCAACGTCCAGACGCCGCCCGGATAGTCATGCGTGTCCTTCGCGTTCGCGTTGATCTGGCTTTCCGCCACCAGCCGGAAGCCCGCTTTCGTGGCATAGGCGATCACGGAAGAGCGCTTCATGTAGCCGCTTTTGCCCTCCTCCACGCCCGCCTGATCCTCGGGGAGGCGATGCTCCTCGATGCCGAGTATCCCGCCAGGTTTCAGCATTGCGAACATCTGGTCGAACGCCGCCTGGGTCTGGTCCGAAGCGCCGAAGCGCCAGTTGTGGATATTGCGAAAGGTAAGCACGACATCGGCCGTGCCGGCAGGCACACGGGCCTGGCCGTCCGCAGCGGGGAAGATCGCGTAGTGCAGGCCGCCGTAGATATCCGGTCTGGCAGTGGCGAGCGCGCGTACCGCGCCTAGCCCGCGTTCGCTCGGTCCGGCGGCATACAGCTTGCCGCTTTTCGCCAGATATGGCGCAAGCACCTCGGTATACCAGCCGCCGCCCGGCCAGATCTCGACAACGGTATCGGTAGGCTTCACCCCGAAGAAGGCGAGCGTCTCGGCGGGGTGGCGATACCGGTCGCGGGCCACGTTCGCAGGGGTGCGGCTGTCCGCCTTCACCGAAGCGACCAGCGCCGCAGACGGCACGGCGTCTTTCGCTGTCACGGCGACAGGTAAAAGCGCGAGGGCGAGTGGCGCGAGGGCAAGGACACGCATCGATCATCTCCCGTATATTTGGCTAAGCGCAACGCATCGTGCTCAGGTCGGAAGATGCGATAGCCGAAAAGGCGCGGTCGCGGTCAAGAAAAGCGAGCCGTGCCAGGTGGCCGTTCCTCAATTCCAGAGCGCCGCATTCGCCGCGCACGCCAGATCGGCAAACACCGGTAATTGACTGTTCGCTAGATGTTTTGGATTGGGCTGGTGGAGCCGAGGGGAATCGAACCCCTGACCTCTGCAGTGCGATTGCAGCGCTCTCCCATCTGAGCTACGGCCCCGCCCGGTGCCCGGCGCAGCCGGGGAGCGACGCCCATAGCTTCCTCTTTTCGGGGATGCAACGCCTCCCGCGAACAGGCACAAAACTTTACCCTGCGACAGGACGCTTTCGTGGTGCGGCAGTTGCCCGGTACATCCCCGTAACGATTGGAACGATAACGGTTTTCGCGGCTTCTTCTGGCTATCGATGCCCGCTCGCACAGACGCATTCGGGCATCGTGACGGCAACGATTTTGGAGAGAAGCGATGGCTTACGAACGCTATCCACGCAGCGGCGATCCGGCTGATTATGGGCGGGATTATGGCTCGGGCCGGGACTATACCTATTCGAGCGGGCGCGATTATCTGGCGGCCGGCAATTACGGGGCCGATCGCGCTCGTCAGGATAGCGGGCGTTACGGCCAGCGGGACTACGGGCGCTCCGGCTACGCGGATCGTACGCGCTATGATCGTACCGATCAGTCGCGGGACTATCATGGCAGCTACTCCTCTGATGGTCGCCGTTTCGAGGACGTAGGTCAGCGGCGCCACTGGGACGACGATGACCGTAATACCGGCCGCTACCGCGATCAGGGCGGACGTTTCGCGCGCAATACGCCGGACTATGATTATGACGAGCGCGGCTTTTTCGCGCGCGCCGGTGACGAAGTTCGCTCGTGGTTCGGCGATGACGAGGCGGAGCGCCGGCGCCAGGCCGACATGTGGAATGATGAACGCTATAGTGATCGTTGGAGCAACGAGCGCGACTCCGATTACGGCAACTGGCGCCGCGGCCAGATCGCCGCGCTCGATCGTGATTACGACGAATATCGGCGCGAGCATCACGCCAAATTCCAGAACGAGTTCGGCGCCTGGCGTGCCGGCCGGCAGACTCAGCGCGACTCGCTGAACCGCGTTGAAGAGCATATGGAAGTGCTCGGCTCGGACGGGTCCCATGTCGGCACGGTGGATAAGGTACGCGGTGATCGTATCCTGTTGACGAAAAGCGATCAGGATGCCGGTGGCCGTCATCACTCGATCCCGTCGAGCTGGATCGAGAAGGTCGATGGCAACGTGACGTTGCGCAAGACGGCCGACGAGGCGAAGAAGCATTGGCGCGACGAAGAGCGCAACCAGGCGTTCTTCGGCGACAATGATCGCAGCACGACCAGCTCGGCCAATGCGACGACGCGCGACAACGCGAACAACGCGACAAGCGGCGGATTCTTCTCCCGCTGACGGTCAGTCGCGCGCTTTCGAGCGGGCAAGCGGGGGGCCGGGCGGCAACGTCCGGCCCCCTTGCATTTATGTGATGCTTCGCCATACCGCATGCTCGAATCGAACCATCAAGGAGTAGAGCGATGCCGCGTGCCTGGAGTTTGAAATCACGCCCCTCGGGTGTCCCTGCCGATGAAAATTTCGCGCTCATCGACGTGCCTTCCGCATCTCTCGGCGCCGGGCAGGTGCGGGTGGCGAACCGGTGGCTTTCGGTCGATCCATATATGCGCGGGCGGATGAATGACGTGAAGAGTTACGTCCCGCCGTTCGTCCTGGGCGAGCCGATGGAGGGTGGCGCGATTGGCGAAGTCGTCGAAAGCAACAGCCCGGATCTGCCGGTCGGTACGCGTGTGCAGCACATGCTCGGCTGGCGCGAGGAGGCGGTGCTGAACGCTGCCGAGGCGCAGAAGCTGCCGGATCTGGGCGTCGACGATCAGGCCTATCTGGGGCAACTCGGCATGCCCGGTATGACGGCGTATTTCGGATTGTTGAGCATCGCGTCCGCGAAGCCGGGCGATGTGGTATTCGTATCTGCGGCAGCGGGCGCGGTGGGCTCGACGGTGGTGCAGATCGCCAAGGCCAAGGGCATGACGGTCATCGGTTCGGCCGGCGGGGCGGAAAAGTGCGCCTGGGTGAAGCAGATCGGCGCGGATCACGTCGTCGATTACAAGGCGGGCTCGGTGACGCGCGGGCTGATGGAGGCTGCGCCGGAAGGGATAGACGTCTATTTCGACAATGTCGGCGGCGAGCATCTGGACGCTGCGCTGCTCGCTGCGCGGATGAATGCGCGCTTTGCGATCTGCGGCATGATCGACATCTACAATGACGGGAAGGCTCAGGAACTGCGTTATCTCGCCAAGGTGATCGGCGCGAGGATCAATATCCGCGGCTTCATCGTCAGCGATTTCTTTACGCGTGTCGATGAATTCTACGGCGATATGGGCGCGTGGCTGAAAGAGGGGAAGCTCAAGCGCCACGAAACGGTGCACGAGGGGCTGGAGACAATGCCGGCGGCGTTCCGCGGGCTGTTCACCGGCGGGAATACCGGCAAGATGCTCGTTCGCGTCTGATGGATCGCGTCGCCAACCCTCAGGCGGCGCGGGACATCCGCTGCGGGTTGGCGACGCTTTCGAACGCAGCCACCACCGCCGGGATCACGTCCGGCGGCAACGTGTGGCCCATGCCGGGTATTTCGACCAAGCGCGCGCCAGGCACGTGGGCCGCGGTATCGCGGCCCCCCTCGACAGGCACGAGCGGATCTTCCGTGCCGTGCACGACGACGGCCGGGGCGGTGATCGCCTTCAGCCGCGCGCGCCGATCGCCGTCTGCGAGGATCGCGGCCATCTGACGCACGAAGCCAGCCGGATGGTGATTGCGCGTCACTTCCTCGCGATAGCGCTCCATCATGAAGGCCTCGTCTTCCTGCAACCGGGCGGCCACCACCTTCGACGCGCGCACGCCATGTGCCACGATCGCCTCCACGTCAGCGCTGCGCGGGCGACGCAACAGGATGCCCATCGCCTGAAGCGACGCGCCCGGGAGGGCAGGGTTGCCCGTGGTGGACATGATCGACGTGAGCGACAGCGTGCGTTCCGGCCAGTGCGCGGCGAAAAGCTGGGCGATCATGCCGCCCATCGATGCGCCGACGATATGCGCCCGCTCGATGCCGAGCGCGTCGAGCAGCCCGACCGCGTCGGCGGCCATGTCGGTGAGCGAATATGGCGCGCGAACCGGGCGACGCAAAATGTGTGAAACCGCCATCAGCGCGAAGCTTGGCGTGCCCATCGCATCGAACTTGGTGGAAAGCCCGACATCGCGATTGTCGTACCGGATCACGCGATAGCCGCGCGCCACCAGCGCCTCGACCAGGTTCATCGGCCAGCGTACGAGCTGCGCGCCCAGCCCCATGATCATCAGCACCGCCGGGGCGTCCGGCGCGCCGAATTCATCATATTCGATCTCAATGCCGTTGGCGGCAACCCGTGCCATCGCGCCCGCGCCTCCTTCAAACCGGGGACCATGCCCCGTCTGTCACGAAATCGCAACATAAAGGCTCAGGCGGTATGGATGGTTCCGTCAAGCACCGTCACCGGCCAGGGCGTGAGGCTCGTGCCGGGGCAGGGGCCGCCACGGCATTTGCCGCTTGCGATGTCGAAAACCGCGCCGTGCCAGCCGCAGGCGATTATTCCGCCCGCGACATAATCGTCAAGCTTCTGGGCGAGCGGCAGGCCCATATGCGGGCAGCGATCGACATAGCCGAACGCGCCTGCCCCGCGCCGCACGACGAAGCCGTGGAAACGCCCTGCGCGCATCTCGATCACGAAGCCACGCGCCGCGCCGTCGGCGATCTGCTCCAGCGGGCCGAGAGCGATGCCGGGCGGGGTGGCGGTCAGGCGTTCGGTCAGGGCAGGGTCGCCTTGGGGAAATCGGCCCAGCACGCATCGTAATCGGGCTGGGCATGCGCCAGCGCGAAGCGGGTGGGGCGATAGGGCCAGCAGCTTTCGAGCATGAACGCCATCGTGCCGCCGATCCGGTGCGGCTGCAACGCAGTGTTCGAGGCCGCGTCCCACGTCGCCTTGTCCGGCCCGTGGCCGGAAAGCAGATTGTGGAGCGAAAGCCCGCCGGGGCGAAACCCTTCCGCCTTCGCATCATAGGCGCCGGTGATGAGCCCCATCGCCTCCGACATCACGTTGCGGTGGAACCACGGCGGCCGGAATGTATCCTCGGCCACCATCCAGCGCGGCGGGAAGATCACGAAATCGGCGTTGGCGCGCCCAGCCACATCGCTGGGCGAGGTAAGCACCGTGAAGATCGAGGGATCCGGATGATCGAAGCTGACGGTGTTGATCGTATTGAACCGCGCAAGATCATAGCGATACGGGGCTAGATTGCCGTGCCATGCCACCACGTCCAACGGTGAGTGGCTGAGTTCGGCATGCCACAAATGGCCGAGATATTTCTGGATCACCTCGATGCGCTCGTCGCGATCCTCGAACCACGCCACCGGCGTTTCGAAATCGCGCGGATTGGCGAGACCGTTGGCGCCGATCGGGCCGAGATCGGGCAGGCGAAACATGCTGCCGTAATTCTCGCAGACATAGCCGCGCGCCGCGCCGTCCGGCAGGAGCGCACGGAAACGCACGCCGCGCGGAACCAGCGCGATCTGCCCCGGCGCGATCGCGATGCGGCCCATTTCTGTCAGCAGCTCAAGCCGCCCTTCCTGGGGCACGAACAGCAATTCCCCGTCGGCATTCACGAACACGCGGTCGATCATGTCCCGATCGGCGGCGTAGAGATGGAGCGCGACGCCTTCCAGATGCGCCGGATCGCCGTTGGCGAGCATCGTCGTCATGCCGTCGATCAGATCGGCGCCGGCGGGGAACCCGGCAACCGGATCCCAGCGTAGCCGGTTCGGTGCCAGCGGCTCCGGCGGCGTCGCGGGCGAAAAGCGCGGCGCGCCGTCATAGGCGGTGAACGCGGGATGCTCGGCGGAGGGACGCAGCCGATAAAGCCAGGAGCGGCGGTTCTCATGGCGCGGGGCGGTGAAGGCAGTGCCGGAAAGCTGCTCGGCATACAGGCCGAAAGGCGGCTTCTGCGGCGAATTGCGGCCGATCGGAAGCGCGCCGGCCACCGCCTCGGTCGCGATATGATTGCCGAAGCCGGGTGTGTAGGCGGCGGCGGCCGCCTGCGCGTCGATGCGGGAATGGTCGTTCATCCTGTGCCTCTCTAGTTCACAGCCAGGCGGTCGATGGCCGCGCAATCGCGCCGCATAGCGCGCAAGCCTACACCTCCGTCACCGGTCAGGCATCGACCTTGATGACGCCACGCCGGATCTGATCCAGTTCGATGCTCTCGAACAGCGCCTGGAAATTGCCGTTGCCGAAGCCCTCATTGCCTTTGCGCTGGATGATCTCGAAGAAGATCGGGCCAAACATGTTCTCGGTAAAGATTTGCAGCAGGATACCCTCGTCATTTTCGACCGAGCCGTCGATCAGGATGCGGTTCCTGCGCAGCCGCTCCAGATCCTCGCCGTGGCCCGGAACGCGCTTGTCGACCAGCTCGTAATAGGTTTCGATCGTGTCCTGCAGCTTCACGCCACGCGCGCGCAGGCGCTCCACCGTGTCGTAAATGTCCGGCGTGGTGAGCGCGAGATGCTGGATGCCTTCGCCCTGATATTCGCGGATGAATTCCTCGATCTGCGAATTGTCGTCCTGGCTTTCGTTGAGCGGGATGCGGATCGCCTTGTCGGGCGCGATCATCGCCTGGCTGAACAGGCCGGTGGCCTTGCCCTTGATGTCGAAATACTTCTGCTCCTCGAAGCCGAAGAGCGTGCGGTAGAATTCCGACCACACCCGCATCTGCCCGCGCCGCACATTGTGGGTAAGGTGGTCGAGGAGATCCAGCCCGACGTTGTTCTTCGCCTCCGCCTCGCGCCAGCCGGGCATTTCCGCCCAGTCGGCATAAAGGTCGATGCCGTCCGCGATGAAATAGAGGTAGCTGCCGCCGATACCCTGGATCACCGTGTCGTCTTCGTCGGTGGGCTTCGCGCCATGCTCCAGCGCCCATTTCATCGCCGCCACCGGGTCGGCGACGCGGAACGCCATCGCGCTTGCCGACGGCCCGTGCTCGCCCCGGAAAGAGGCGACGCGCCCCGCCTCGTCGCGGTTGAGCATCAGGTTGATGCGGCCTTGCTTGTAGCGGGTGATGTTCTTGGTCGGATGGCGATGCGTCGCCGTGAAACCAAGCTGCTCGAACTGCCTGCCCATCCCTTCCGGATCGGGCGAGGTGAACTCGACGAATTCAAACCCGTTCAGGCCAAGCGGATTGTCGGCGGTCATGGCGATTCTTTCCGTGATATGGTATCAATTGAAACCAATATCGCGTGTTGAGCCTGTGGTGTCAAATGCTACGCTATCCACGATGACCAAGCGCCTGCAACTCGATCGGTTCCTGCCGTATCGCCTGTCGATCACCTCCAATCTGGTGAGTGACCGGATCGCCCGAGCGTATGAGTCGATGTTCGGGCTGACCATCCCGGAATGGCGGCTGGTTGCGGTGATCGCGGAGGGTGATGGGATCAATCAGGCGGACATCGGCGAGCGGACCCGCATGGACAAGGTGACCGTCAGCCGCGCCGCGATCGCGCTGGTGGAGCGCGGGCTGCTGCAACGCGCCCCCAATACCGCCGACAAGCGCTCGCATCTGCTGTCGCTCACCGATTCGGGCCGGGAACTATACGCGCTGATCGCGCCCAAGGCGCTGGAGCTGGAACGGCGCATCTTCGCGAGCTTTGATCCGGCGGAGCTTGAGGGTTTCATGGCAATGCTGCGGCGGATCGACGCGGCGGTCCTGGAAACCGTCTGATGTCGCAGGCTCCGCTTGTCGCGGGGATCGAACTTGGCGGCACGAAGTGCGTCGCGATCCTGGCGCGCGGGCCCGACGAGATATTGGAGCGCGTTCGCGTGCCCACCACGCGACCGGAAGAAACGCTGCCCGCGCTGGAAGCGGCGATCGACGGATGGCGCGATTTCGCCGCGCTCGGGATCGCCAGCTTCGGGCCGATCTCGATCGATCGGCGCTCGCCGGATTTCGGCAGCATCACGATCACCACCAAGCCGCACTGGTCGCACACTGACATCGCGAAGCGGTTGGGCGCGCGCTATGGCGTGCCGGTGGGCTTCCACACCGATGTGGCCGGCGCGGCGCTTGGCGAGGCGCGCTGGGGCGCGGCGCGAGGGCTGGGCGATCTGGCCTATGTGACGGTGGGGACGGGGATCGGCGTCGGGCTGGTGGCCGGCGGGCGACCTGTGGACGGGATGACCCACGGCGAACTGGGCCATGTGCGCCCGGTTCGCCTCGCGGGTGATGACTGGCCCGGATCATGCCCGTTCCATGGCGCCTGTGCGGAGGGGCTTGCCTCCGGCACCGCGATCGGTGCGCGGACGGGTGTGGAGGGGCAGAGCCTGTCGCCCGATCATCCCGTGTGGGAATCGGTGACGCATGCGCTGGCACAATTGCTCCATACGCTGGTGATGACGGGGGTGCCGCGCCGCATCGTGATGGGTGGCGGCGTGATGGTGGGCAACCCGTTCCTGCTGCCGGTGATCCGGGCGGGCCTGCGGCGCTCCCTGGGCGGCTATGTCGCGCTGCCCGAGGTGGAGGAGATCGAGACGTTCGTCGTGGGCGCCGGGCTTGGCGCGGATGCCGGGCCGCTGGGCGCGATCGTGCTCGGCGAACTGGCGCTGGAGCAGGCGGACTGCTGAGGCTCAGCCGAGCGGCAACGCCGGCTGCGCCCCTTCATGTGCGTCCAAAATCCCTGAAAGCGTCAGCCCGAGCAGGCGTATGCCGCCGGCGACGGGAAATTCGCGCGCGAGCAGCGTCTGGCCGATGGCGACCAATTGTGCCCGATCCGTCACTGGATCGGCGAGCGATCGCGAGCGGGTGAAAGTGCGGAAATCGGCACGGCGGAATTTCAGCGTCACGGTCCGCCCGCGCTCGCCGCTGCGCGCGATCCGCTCCCACGCCGCCTCCGCGACGCGATCGAGCGCCGCGATGGTTTCGGCGGCATCGGTCAGGTTGCGATCGAAGGTGCGCTCCGCCCCGATCGATTTGGTGGGGCGGTCCGCGCGCACCGGGCGCTCGTCGATCCCGCGCGCCGCATTGTAAAGATAATCGGCGTAGCTGCCGAAATGCGCGCGCAGGAACTCGCGGCTTTGCCCGCGCAGATCCTCTCCGGTCTCGATCCCGAGCGCCGCCATGCGCCGCGCCGTCACCGGCCCGACGCCGTGGAAGCGTGAAACCGGCAGCGTCGCCACGAACGTCGCGCCTTTCGCCGGCGGGATCACGCACAGGCCGTCGGGCTTGTTCTGGTCCGAGGCGAGCTTGGCGATGAACTTGTTGTAGCTGACGCCGGCGGACGCGGTCAGCCCGGTGTCGGCGCGGATCCGGCCGCGTATCTGCTCGGCGATCGCGCGCGCGGAGCCGAGCTGGCGGGTGTCCTCGGTAACGTCGAGATAGGCTTCGTCGAGCGAGAGCGGTTCGATCAGCGCGGTATAATCCGCGAAGATCGCGCGGATCTGCTGGCTGATCGCGCGATAGACGTCGAAGCGCGGGCGTACGAAAACCAGATCGGGGCAGCGCCGCAGCGCGGTTGCGGAGGGGAGCGCGCTGCGGACACCGAAAGCGCGCGCCTCATAGCTTGCCGCCGCGACCACCCCGCGCGCCTGCGCGCTGCCCACCGCGACCGGGCGGCCGCGCAGCGCGGGATCGTCGCGCTGCTCGACCGACGCGTAGAAGGCGTCCATGTCGACATGGATGATCTTGCGCGGGGAAGCGGCGTCCGACACGCCGTGCCTGATGCCACAATATCCGCTTGAGGAACAGGCCGGGAACACCAACAAAAACCCCGGCCGCTGATCGCGACCGGGGTTCCCGGCAAAGGCGCCTGATGCGCCGTTGCGCCGGCGTTTAAAGCACTTCGAACAATCCGGCCGCGCCCATGCCGCCGCCGATGCACATCGTGACCACGACATATTTCGCGCCGCGCCGCTTGCCTTCGATCAGCGCGTGGCCGGTCATGCGCGCGCCGGACATGCCATAGGGGTGGCCGATCGAGATCGCGCCGCCGTTGACGTTCAGCAGCTCGTTGGGAATGCCCAGCTTGTCGCGGCAGTAAAGCACCTGCACCGCGAACGCCTCGTTGAGCTCCCACAGGCCGATATCGTTCATCTTGAGATTGAAGCGCTCAAGCAGCTTCGGGATCGCGAAGACCGGACCGATGCCCATCTCATCCGGCTCGGTGCCGGCGACGGCCATGCCGACATAGCGGCCAAGCGGGGTAAGCCCGCGCTTCTCGGCGAGCTTTTCTTCCATCAATACGCTGGCCGATGCGCCGTCCGACAGCTGTGAGGCGTTGCCGGCGGTTATGTTGAGATCGGGGCCGAGCACCGGGGCCAGCGCCTTCAGGCCCTCCAGCGTCGTCTCCGGGCGATTGCCCTCATCCTTGGCGAGCGTGACTTCCTTGTGGGATACTTCCTTCGTTTCCTTGTTCACGATCGCCATGGTGGCGGTGACGGGAACGATCTCCTGATCGAACTTGCCGGCGGCCTGCGCGGCGGACGTGCGCTGCTGGGACTGGAAGCCGTATTCGTCCTGCGCATCGCGGCTGATGCCGTAACGCTTGGCGACCACCTCGGCGGTCTGCAGCATCGGCATGTAGATGTCCTTGTGCATCGCCACCAGTTCGGGATCGGGCTGCACGCGCATCTGCGGGGTCTGGACAAGGCTGATCGACTCCACGCCGCCGCCGATCGCGACGTCCATGTTATCGACGATGATCTCCTTCGCCGCGGTGGCGATCGCCATCAGGCCCGAGGCGCACTGGCGATCGAGCGACATCCCGGACACGGTGACCGGCAGGCCGGCGCGCAACAGCGACGTGCGGGCAATATTGCCAGCCTGCGCGCCCTGCTGAAGCGCGGAGCCGAACACCACGTCCTGCACTTCGGCGCCCTCGATCCCGGCGCGCTCGACGGCCGCCTTGATCGCGTGGCTGGCGAGCGTCGGGGATACGGTGTTGTTGAACGCCCCGCGATAGGCACGGCCGATCGGGGTGCGGGCGGTGGAAACGATGACGGCGGAACGCATGGCTTGTTCTCCTGAAGTATCGACGTGCCTGGGGAGGGCATTCTCAGCGGCCGGCCGGAGCCGGGCCATCTCCGGGCATGGGGATCAGACGAAAATCTGCGTGATCCACTCGGCGATCATCGCCGGCTTCTCCGAACCCTCGATCTCCACCGTCGTTTCGGTGGTATACTGGAACTGGCCCGGGCGCTTTTCATCGAACTCGGTGATCTTGGATCGGCCGCGAACGCGCGAGCCGGAAGGCACGGGCGCGAGGAAGCGTACTTTGTTGCCGCCGTAGTTGACGCCCATCTTCACCCCGTCGAGGCGTGGAGCGTCGGCATTCTTCGCGGCGATCAGCGGCAGCAGCGACAGCGTGAGGAAGCCGTGCGCGATCGTCGTGCCGAACGGCGTCTGCTTGGCGCGTTCCGGGTCGACATGGATGAACTGGTGATCGCCGGTCGCGTCGGCGAACTTGTTTATCATGTCCTGCGAAACCTCGATCCAGTCGGACACGGTTTCCTTGCCGATGCTGGCTTTCATTTCGTCCGCGTTCACGGTCCCTCCGTAAGGTTCACCTGCGCCGAGGCGCGATCGGTTCCCTCTAGGCGCGTAACCGCCACCGCCGCAAGGCCCGCGAACCGCAAGCATGAAGATACTCGGGCGATCCCGCGTTTCCGCATGTGATTTACGAACCCGACATTCGAAATCCGTAGCGTAAGCATGGCTTCGCGCGCTCAACCGGTCGCCGGTCGCGCGGCATCCGGTTCGGGCGGATAGGGCATGATGAGCGTGCCATCCGGCGCGGCGGTAAGCGTGGTCTGAGTCGGATAGGGAATCGATATGCCCTGTTCCGCGCACATTTTCAGCAAGCCGACGCCGACATCGTGGCGTCCCTGGAAGGCTGCGCCGAAATCGGCCGATTCGCTGTCGAACTCGATATCGAAATCGAGGCTCGACGCGCCGAAACTCTTGAAGCCGCAACGGACGAAGACGAGGCCGCTCGCCTCGACCACGCCCTTCGCGAGGTCGGGGAACTGCCGGAGCTTTTCCACGGGCGTCTCATAGGCGACACCCAGGGTGAAGGTTGTGCGCCGGAACGAGCGGCGCGTGTTGTTGAGGATTTCCTTGTCGAGCAGCTTGCGGTTGGAGATGATCCGCTCTTCGCCGCTGGTGCCGCGGATACGGGTGGATTTGAGGCCGATCTCTTCGACGGTGCCGGTCGACTGGTCATAGGCGATCGCATCGCCGCGCCGGAACGGCCTGTCGAAGATGATCGCGAGCGCGGCAAACAGGTCGGCGAAAATGCCCTGCGCGGCCAAACCGATCGCGATGCCGCCGACGCCGAGGCCGGCGACGAGGCCGGTGACATTCACGCCGAGATTGTCCAGCACCACGATCAGCGCGATCGCGAACACCGCGAAGCTGACGAGCACTCGGATCAGTCCCATCGCGCTGACCAGCGCCTCGCCGGAATAATGATCCGAGCGCGCGCGCCGCTCGATCGCGCCGATAATAACCTCGCGTGCCCAGACGGCGCTCTGGAAAACCGCGACGATGGTGAACAGGAAGTTGATCGTCGAGGCGACTGGGCGGGGTGCGTCCGCATAGCCCGAGACGAGCTTGGCGGCGAGCAAAGCGATGAAGAGGTTGCCGGTGCGCTGAATGGCGCGCCCGAACACTGCCGGCCAGCCCTTTCCGGATTTGCTGCGCGTCGCAAGCTTCGGGCCGAATTTGCGTACCCACATCAGGAAGGCGGCAATGGCAAGGCCGATCGCGATCGCGATCGCGATCTGGAGCCAGTTGGTCGCGATCCACTCCGCGCTGGATTCGTAGAGCGCGCGCAGCTGCGCATCCAGATTATGCCGGGGCAGGACGGGCGCTTTCGCCGCGCTGCTGTTACTACTCATCCGTCTTCCTTTATCAGGCCGCGATCGCGGCCGGCGCTCCGGTTTCGAGGAACGCAATGAGGCCGCGCTCGATGCGGCTCAAGTGGCGTGTCTTGCGGGGCATGCGCAAGGCCTTGCGGAACGCGGCCTGCCCATTGCGCACCAGGCCGATCAGCGCGGGGTGAACATAGGATTTGCGCGCTATCGCGGGCGTGTTGCCAAGCTGGCGCGTCACCGGCTCTAGCATGGATTTGAGGCTGAGGTCGCGCTCGGCGGTGGCCAGCGCCTCGAAAGCGACGACGCTCGCGCCCCAGGTGCGGAAATGCTTGGCGGTGAAATCCTCGCCCGTCGCCGCGCGGATATAGGCATTGACGTCCGACGAGGTGACGGGATGCGCCTCACCGGCCTCGTCGAGCCAGGTGAACAGTTGCTGGCCGCTCAGATCCTGACAGGCGCGCACGAAACGCGCGAGCGCACGATCGGTGAGAGAGCATTCGCGCTCCACGCCGCCCTTGCCGCGAAAGCGCAGCCGCACGGTGGCGCCCTTCACCCGCACGTGGCGCTTGCGCAGCGTGGTCGCGCCGAAGCTGCGGTTGGCCTTGGCATAGGCTTCGTTGCCGACGCGGATATGCGTCTGATCCAGCAGCCGAACCACTGCTGCCACGGCGCGCTCGCGCGACATCGCGCGTTTGCGCAGGTCCGCTGCGACGCGTTTGCGCAGCAGGGGGAGAGCCAGGCCGAATTCCGCGCAGCGCTCATATTTCGCGGCATCCTGCGCCTCACGAAAATCGGTGTGGTAGCGATATTGCTTGCGGCCCTTCTCGTCCCAGCCGATCGCCTGGATATGGCCATTTGGCCGTGGGCAGAACCAGGCGTTGGTATAGGCGGGCGGCAGCGCGATGGCGTTCAGCCGGTCGATCTCGTCCCGATCGGTGATCCGCTCGCCTTTCGCCGTCCAATATCCCCAGCGACCGCGTATCAGACGCCGGGTGATCCCGGGAGCACTGTCATCGCAATAGACGATTTTCTTGGCGGCCATCGGTCCTCTTTCGCAATGACCGATCCAATGCGCGGTTCGTCGCGGGGTTCCGGAACGATAGGGTGAGGGCGGGGGTTTGGGAGGCGAAGCAACGCCAACGGAGTGCCGCGATGACCGAACTTTCCGATACCCATGTTCTGATGCTCGCGACCGACGGTTTCGAGGATTCCGAGCTGTTTGATCCGCGCCAGGCGCTGCTCGACGCAGGCGTCAAGGTTACGCTCGCGTCGATAAAGACCGATCCGATCCAGGGCGTGAAGAACGACGAGAAGGCAACGCGCACGATCACCCCGGATCTGACGCTGGAGGATGTCGACAGCGAGGATTACGATGCGCTGGTGCTGCCGGGCGGCCTTGCCAATCCGGACAAGATGCGCCTGCAGGAGCGCGCGATCGAGATCGTCGGGGAATTCATGGATGATGACAAGATCGTCGCGGCGATCTGCCACGGCCCGTGGTTGCTCGTGGAAGCGGATGTCGTTGACGGGCGCCGGGTGACGAGCTGGCCTTCGGTTCGCACCGACCTCACCAACGCCGGCGGGCAGGTGGTCGATGAGGAGGTGGTGGTTGACCGCAATCTCATCACCAGCCGCAAGCCCGACGATATCCCCGCGTTCAATCGCGCGATCCTCAAGGCGTTGACCGATGAGCTGGAAAGCGCCGATTGAGCGCGATCAGCCCGCCATGAACAAGGCGGCCGGTGCTTCCGTTTTGCGGAACGCCGGCCGCCAGTTCGTTTCGGCACGCCGGCGCGCCAGATAGGAGTCCAGCCCGATCTGCGCGCCGATCAGCATGTAGATGAACGGTTGGAACGCGATCCCGACGAAAGCGCCCCCGAGCAGATAGATCAGATGCGCGTGCTGCAACGCCCCCGCGAGCGCGCCGCCCCACGCCAGCTCGCCGTCGCGGAACCGACGCCGCAACACTTCCATCCGCACGATGCCGATCACGCTGATGAGCAGCCACAGCGCAAGGCCGGGATAGCCCTGTTCGCCGAGCATCTCGAAATAGCTGGAGTGATAGGCGCGGCTCTTGTCCACCGTCAGATTGCGCTGGAGCGTGGTCGAAGCGCCCGATCCCTTCACTGCCACGGTGTCATAACGGATGCGGTTCTGGATATAGGCGTTGAAGCCGCCGCCGAACGGGTGCGTCTTCGCATAGTCCCATGTCCATTGCCATACCGCTAGGCGCGTCGAGGCGGATTCGTCCGCCTGGTAGGTCTTGATCGTCGCCATCCGGTCGCTGAACGCCGAGGGCAGGAACGGCACCGCGATTACCGCGGCCAGCCCCAGCGCGGCAAGGTAGAGCATCCGCCGCTTCACCTCGCGCAACGTCAGCACGGCGAGCAGCGCGATGCACAACAGGCCCGTGCGCGCCGACGTGCCGACCGGTATCAGCAGGCAGGCGAAGGCGAGGCCGGCGGCGAAGGCCTTCACCCGCCAATCGGTGCCGAACAGCGTGCCGTATCGCGCCAGCCACAGGACGATCGGTATCAGGCAGATCGCCACCGCCGATATGATGCTGCCCTCATACAGCCCGGAATTGTTGGCGACCATCAGGTTCAGCTCGCCATAGCCGCCGCCCGACGCCAGCGTTTTAATCCCGCCGACGATGATGATCGATGCGGCGGAGAGGGTCATGAACAGCAGAAGCGCTTCGATCCGCAGCCGCGTGCGCAGTGTGAGCGGCAAGAAAGCGGCGAAGATCAGCGCTTTCCACACCCAATCCCATTTCTCCAGCGCCTCGGCCGGGAAATCTGCGGTGCGCGTGGTGATCCCGCAATAGAGCATCAGCAACAGGATCAGCGCCTGGCGCGGGGCGAACCGGGAATCGCGCTTGTCATCGAAGATCAGCCACCCGCCGACCGCCAGCGCCACGGCGATCAATGAGATCGGCACGCTGTTGAGCAGCATGTACGTCAACCGCTGCGGCGAGACGATATCGATATAGACATAGGCGAGCACGAACAGGAACGGCTTGCGCAGCCCCATGCCGAGCAGCGCGACGAGAAACCCGATGAACGCCAGATCACGCACGCGGGCGACGCCCCTTGCGCGGCGCGTCATCACGCGGCGACGGCTCGCGATCGAGCTCGGGGCGGCGCAGCAGCAGAAACGCTGCCAGCAGCATCAGCCCATGCGTCAGGCCCAGCGCGAAATTGTCGATCATCGGCGCATGCCCCGCATCATTGCCCGTATCGTGGAGCCCTAGCGCGGATGCGGTTGACGCGGCGTTAAGCGATCGTGTGGCAGTGCGGCGCGCAATGCGCATCCTTCACGTTCTCGATCATGGGCTGCCGCTGCACAGCGGCTATACATTTCGTACGCGGGCGATCCTCACCGCGCAGATCGGGCGCGGCTGGGAAGTGGCGGCGGTCACGGGGCCGCGGCAGGGCGCGACGGACGCGCCGTTCGAGCACATCGACGGCATCGATTTTCATCGCACCGTGCCGCCACGCGCGCTGCCCGCGCCGATCGGGGAATTGTCGGAAATCGCCGCCTTCGCGCGGCGCATCGATGCCGTGGTCGAACAGTTCAGGCCGGATGTGCTTCACGCCCATTCGCCGGTGCTTGGCGCGCTGGCGGCGTGGCACGTCGCGCGCCGCCGCCGGTTGCCGCTGGTGTATGAGATCCGGGCGTTCTGGGAAGATGCGGCCGTCGGCAACGGCACCGGGCGTGAGGGTTCGGCACGTTACCGGGCCACGCGCGCGCTGGAGACGTGGGCGGTGCGGCGCGCCGATGCGGTGGCGGTAATCTGCGAGGGGCTGCGCGGCGATCTGATCGCGCGCGGGATCGATCCGGGAAAGATCCTGGTGTCTCCCAACGGCGTCGATCTCGGGCTGTTCGGCGCGCCGGGGCCGCGTGATGATGCGCTCGCGGCTGAACTGGGGCTGGAAGGAGACACGATCGGCTTCATCGGCAGCTTCTACGATTACGAGGGGCTGGATGATCTGATCGCCGCGATGCCGATGCTCCTGGCGGCGCGGCCGCGGGCGCAGCTGCTGCTGGTCGGCGGCGGGCCGATGGAGGCGCAATTGCGCGCGCAGGCGGCAGCCTCTCCGGCAGCCGGGCGCATCCGCTTCGTCGGGCGTGTGCCGCACGATCAGGTCGAGCGTTACTATGGCATTGTCGAGGTGCTCGCCTATCCACGCAAGAAGATGCGGCTCACCGATCTCGTCACGCCGCTCAAACCGCTTGAGGCGATGGCGCAGGGGCGGCTGGTGGCCGCGTCCGATGTCGGCGGCCACCGTGAGTTGATTCGCGACGGCGAGACCGGCACCCTGTTCGCCGCGGACGATCCGGCGGCGATCGCAGCGGCGCTTGCCGGGCTGCTCGCGGAGCGGAGCGAATGGGATGTCCGGCGCAAGCGCGCGCGCGAGTTTGTGGCGGCGGAGCGTAACTGGTTGTCAAATGTTTCGCGTTACGAACCGGTTTACCAACGGCTGGTCAAAGCCGCGTGTATGGACGAGTCATGGTCGCAAACCTCCCCCCTAAGCACATGAATGTGCGCAAGATTGTCCCGTTTTTGTTTCTCGCGCTGGGATTGGTGGCGGCTGGCCTGATCGCCGCCGCGCCGGCATGGATGCTGGATATGGCGATCGGTCGGCTGCGTCTGGCGGTGCTGGTGCCTGCCGCTGCCCCGCCGATCGGCGTGACCGGGCGGACGTTGCTTGCGCTGGCGGCGGGCGGGGTGATCGCGATCCTCGGGCTTGCGCCGCTTCTTGCGCCTGCGCTGTCTGCGCGCGGACCACGCCGGGCGACCCGGCTGGGCATGACACCGCCGGTGCGCCGTGCGGATGCCCACCCCGATGCGCCGGCTTGCCGCCCGATCGCGGCGCGCAGCGAGCTTGGCGCGCCATTGCCGGCCGATCTCGATCAGCCGCTCGCCGCGTTCGATCCTGATGCGTTGCCGGCGGTGCCGCGCGTGCCGGTGCGGCCGGTCGCCCCGCTGGCGGAGGCGTCTGCCCGGTCCACCAAGGCGGCGCGCGAGGATTGGTTCGAAACCTTCCCATTGCCCGGCGCGAGCGAGGTCGTCGCTCAGCCCGCCGCCTCGATCGCCACGTTGCTGGAGCGGCTGGAGCGCGGCGCAAGCCGGCGCGCGATGGCGCGGTCTGGCGGGCAGGGGCTGGACGATACGCTTGGCGCGCTACGCAAGCTGGCGGCGAACTGACAACTCGCGATTACGCCGCATATTGCCTCAAAACCGTCGCAACTGTCATTTACGGCGGCATGATGGTCTATCGTTCAGCGGCGGTGTGCGCCGCAATACTGGCTTCCGCGACACCGGCGGCGGCGGAAACACCGATCCTTGGCCCGGATGCCGCGCATTGCGCGCCGGGCGGCGGTCCGGCGATCCTCGTCGATATCACCGGTTTGAAGAACAGGCTCGGCACCGTGCGGGTGCGTACCTTCGGTGGCGCGACGTCCACCTGGTTCGACAAGACCAAGTGGCAGACCAAGGTTGAAATCCCCACCCCCCGCGTGGAGCCGATCCGTGTCTGCATGCCGGTCGCCGCGCCCGGCAATTACGCGATCGACGTGCGCCATGATGCCAATGCCAACAATCAGACCGATCGCGCGGACGGCGGCGGTGCCTCCGGCAACCCGCGCGTGACGATCTGGGACTTTATCTTCGGCCGCAAGCCGTCGCCCAAGCAGACGGTGGTGAGGGTGGGGCAGGGCGTCACCGAGATTTCGGTGACGATGATGTATCTGAGCGGTACGTCGCTCAAGCCGCTCAGCGAAACAGGTCGAGAACGCCTGTCCCCCCGCCAGATCGCTTCCTCCGCGAGATAAGGCCGCCGTCTTCCGCGCAGTATTTTTACTGATGGTGATCTTAAAAGTTGAACAATCGCGCGGGCGCTACCGCTCCATCGGGGCGGCAGACAGATGGAGTTGCACGTGCGCAAATTGGCCGGAAACGTTCGTGGAGCCACTGCGATAGAATATGGCCTGATCGCGGCGCTCATTGCGGTCGCCGGGATCGCCGGGATGCAGGCACTCGGCAACCAGCTTTCCGTGACGTTCAACAACGTCTCGTCGAACATGAAGGCAACCTAGGCTGCGTATAAGCCGCCGGCCCCTCGCAGCGCCGGCGACTTACGGATCACAGGTCGATCAGAATCCGCGTCGGGTCTTCCATCGCGTTCTTGAGCGCGACGAGGAAGGTCACCGCCTCCCGGCCGTCGATCAGGCGATGATCGTAGCTGAGCGCGAGGTACATCATCGGACGTACCACGACCTGGCCGTCGCGCACCACGGGGCGATCCTCGATCCGGTGCAGGCCCAGCACGGCGGACTGCGGCGGATTGATGATCGGGGTGGACATCAGCGAGCCGAACACGCCGCCGTTCGAGATCGTGAAGGTGCCGCCCTTCATCTCGTCCATCTTGAGCGTGCCGTCCTTGGCGCGGCGCCCGAAATCGCCGATCGTCTTTTCGATGCCGGCCACCGATAGCTGGTCGGCATCGCGGATCACCGGCACGACGAGGCCGTTTGGCGCGCTCACCGCCACCGAAATATCGGCATAATCGTGATAGACGATCTCGTCGCCCTCGATCGAGGCATTGACCGACGGAATGTCCTTCAGGGCCATCGTCGCGGCCTTCACGAAGAAGCCCATGAAGCCCAGGCGGACGCCATGCTTTTTCTCGAACAGATCCTTGTACCTGGCGCGCGCCTCGATCACCGCGGTCATATCGACATCGTTGAACGTCGTCAGCATCGCGGCGGTGTTCTGCGCTTCCTTCAGGCGCTTCGCGATCGTCTGGCGCAAGCGCGTCATGCGCACGCGCTCTTCCTTGCGGCCCGCGGAGGCGGCGACCGACGGGGTGACGGGCGCCTCGGCCACGGCCGGGGTCGGCGCCTTGGCGGTGGCGGCGGCGGCGACGTCTTCCTTCGTCAGGCGGCCGTCCTTGCCGGTGCCGCGGATCGTCGCGGGATCGACGCCATGTTCCAGCACCGCGCGGCGCACGGACGGGGAGAGGGCCGCGGGCGTATTGCCCGGCTCGGCGGTGCTCGGGGCCGGGGCCGGGGCAGCCGGTGTCGCAGCGGGCGCGGCTGGTGCAGCCGCAGCGCCGCCGCCGGCCTCGACCGTCGCGATCATCGCGCCGACCTGCACGGTATCGCCGACCTGCACGGCATGCTGGCCGAGGATGCCGGCGACGGGCGAGGGCACCTCGACCGAAACCTTGTCGGTTTCCAGGCTGGCGATCGGCTCGTCCACCGCCACCTTGTCGCCGGGTTGCTTGAGCCATTCGCCCAGCGTCGCTTCGGTGATCGATTCGCCCAGCGTGGGGACCAGAACTTCGGTTGCCATCTCTACCTCGTCATCCCTGCCTGAGCAGGAATCTTGCTGTCACTGTGAGGCTCCGGCGGCAAGCGCCGGAGCAACGAACATCACGCGCCGGATTTGCCGGCTTTCTTCGCCGAATCGCCCTCGCGGGTACGGCGGATTTCTTCGCGAACATTGTGGCCGAGCGCATCGGCGACCAGCGCGCCCTGTTCGGCCTGGTGGCGCTTCATGAGGCCGGTCGCCGGGGAAGCGGCGGCGGTGCGGCCTGCGTAGCGCGGACGCTTCACGGGCGCGTCGGCCTTGATGAGCGCCTGTTCGATATACGGCTCGACGAAGAACCAGTAACCGTTGTTGCGCGGCTCCTCCTGTGCCCAGATCACCTCTTTCAGGTTCGGCATCCGTGCGATGCGTGCCGCCAGCGCGTCTCCGGGGAAGGGGTAGAGTTGCTCCACGCGCACGATCTGGGTGTGCTGGTCGCCCTCCGCATCGCGCGCCTCGATCAGGTCATAGGCCACCTTGCCGGTGCACAGCACCAGCCGGGTCGTTTCCGCGTCCGCCGGCGCCGACGGATCGGAAAGAATGCGGCGGAAGTGGCTGTCGCCCTGGAAATCCGCGGCGCTCGATACCGCCATCTTGTGACGCAGCAGCGATTTCGGCGTGAACACGATCAGCGGCTTGCGGAACGGGCGATGCATCTGCCGCCGGAGCAGGTGGAAATAATTCGCCGGCGTGGTGCAATTGGCGACCTGCATGTTGTCGCCCGCGCAAAGCTGGAGGAAGCGTTCGGGGCGCGCGGAGCTGTGCTCCGGCCCCTGGCCTTCATAGCCGTGCGGCAACAGCATCACGAGGCCGTTGGCGCGCAGCCATTTCGCCTCGCCCGATGCGATGAACTGGTCGATCATGATCTGGGCGCCGTTGACGAAATCGCCGAACTGCGCCTCCCACAGCACCAGCGTCTTGGGATCGGCGAGCGCATAGCCATATTCGAAGCCAAGCACGCCATATTCGGACAGCGGGCTGTCCAGCACCTCGAAATCGCCATGCTCGACCTGCGCGAGCGGGACGTATTTGTGCTCGTCGTTCTGATCGACCCACACCGCATGGCGCTGCGAGAAGGTGCCGCGCCCGGAATCCTGCCCGGAAAGGCGCACGCCATAGCCTTCGGAGAGCAGCGAACCATAGGCCAGCGCCTCGCCGGTCGCCCAGTCGAAATTCTCGCCCGATCGGAACATCTCGCGCTTGGCGTCAAGCACGCGGGCGAGCGTCTTGTGGATCGCGATCGTGTCGGGAACGGTGGTCAGCAGCCGGCCGATCGCGTCGAACAGCTTGGGTTCGATCGCGGTGTCGGCGATGCGTCGCGCGGTTTCGGGATCGGCGGGCGCGGACAGGCCTGACCAGCGGCCGGCGAACCAGTCCGCCTTGTTCGGCTTGTAGCTCGCCCCCGCCTCGAACTCGCCTTCGAGCAGGGTGGTGAACTGCTTGACGTTCTCGTCGACCCATGCCTGATCGACCACCTTCTCGGCGATCAGGCGCCGGCCGTATATCTCGCTCACCGGCGCGTGGCTGCGGATCGCCTTGTACATCAGCGGCTGCGTGAAGCTCGGCTCGTCGCCCTCGTTGTGGCCGAAGCGGCGATAGCACCACATGTCGATCACCACGTCGCGGTGGAATGTCTGGCGGTATTCGATCGCCATCTTGCACGCGAAGGTGACGGCTTCGGGATCGTCGCCGTTCACATGGAAGATCGGTGCCTGCACGCCCTTCGCCACATCCGAGGGATAGGGCGAGGAGCGCGCGAACTGCGGGCTCGTCGTGAAGCCGATCTGGTTGTTGATGACGAAATGGATGCAGCCGCCGGTATTGTAGCCGCGGATGCCGGAGAAGCCGAGGCACTCCCACACGATGCCCTGGCCCGCGAACGCGGCGTCGCCGTGGATCAGCACCGGAAGTGATCGGGAATGCTCGTCGAGATCCTTCGCGATGGTCTGGATCGCGCGTGTCTTGCCCAGCACCACCGGGTCCGCCGCCTCGAGGTGAGACGGATTGGCGACGAGCGACATGTGCACCTTGATGCCGTCGAATTCGCGATCGGTGGAGGTGCCGAGGTGGTATTTCACGTCGCCCGATCCGCCGATGTCATCGGGGTTGGCCGATCCGCCGGCGAATTCGTGGAAGATCACGCGCAGCGGCTTGCCAAGCACATTGGCGAGCACGTTGAGGCGGCCGCGATGGGCCATGCCGAACACGATCTCGTTGACGCCCATCTGGCCGCCATATTTGATGACGCTTTCCAGCGCCGGGATCATGCTCTCGCCGCCATCGAGGCCGAAGCGCTTGGTGCCGACATATTTCTTGCCGAGAAAGCGCTCCCACTGCTCGGCCTCGATCACCTTGTTGAGGATCGCCTTCTTGCCGTCGGGGGTGAACTGGATCGCCTTGTCCTTGCCCTCCATGCGCTCCTGGAGGAAGCGGCGCTCGTCCACATCGGCGATGTGCATATATTCGAGGCCGACGTTGCCGCAATAATTCGCGCGCAGCGTGTCGACGATCTCGCGCACCGTCGCCCATTGCAGGCCCAGCGTGCCGCCAAGATAGACCGGCCGGTCGAGATCGGCGTTCGAGAAGCCGTGATATTCAGTGGTGAGATCGGCCGGCAGCTCGCGCAGGCCGGAGAGGGCGAGCGGATCGAGGTTCGACGCCAGATGCCCACGCACGCGATAGGTGCGGATCAGCATCTGCGCCCGGATCGCGTCGGCGGCGGCCTTCACGATCGCGTCCTGGCTGGGGGCGGGAGCCTCGGCGGGGGCCGCGGGCTTGCCCTTGGCCGGCCTGGCCGCCGGCTCCATCTGGGTCGGATCGAGCGCGGCGGTCAGATCGTCGGTGCTGCTCAGCGGCCAGCGATCGCTTTCCCACGACGGGCCGGAAGCAGCGCCTTCGAGGCCCTCGAAGAATGAGCGCCAGCCCGGCTCCACGCTGTCAGGAGATACCTTGTAGCGCGCGTAGAGCGCATCGATGAACGCCGGCGATACGCCGCCCGCGATATCCGAGAAATCCTGGCCTTCGTAGCCCATTTCAACTTCACTCCGCCGGCCCGGCAGGTGCTGCCGAAGCCCCAGGCCGCCGATTCCCCCGCACCGTGCCGGGGAAGGCGGCCTGCCATGTCAATTCAGCCCTTCAACACTTCCAGCAGGGTCGAGCCGAGTTCGCTCGGGCTCGCCGCCACCTTGATCCCGGCGGCTTCCATTGCCGCGATCTTGTCTTCCGCGCCGCCCTGGCCGCCCGAGACGATCGCGCCGGCATGGCCCATGCGGCGGCCCGGGGGCGCCGTGCGGCCCGCGATGAAGCCGGCCATCGGCTTCTTGCGGCCGCGCTTCGCCTCGTCGCGCAGGAACTGCGCCGCTTCCTCTTCGGCAGATCCGCCGATCTCGCCGATCATGATGATCGATTCGGTCGCGTCGTCCGCCAGGAACAGTTCGAGCACGTCGATGAAGTTGGTGCCGTTCACCGGATCGCCGCCGATGCCGACAGCCGTGGTCTGCCCGAGGCCCGCGTTCGACGTCTGGAACACCGCCTCGTAGGTGAGCGTGCCGGAGCGCGAGACGACGCCGACGGATCCCTTGCGGAAGATGTTGCCCGGCATGATGCCGATCTTGCACTCGCCGGGCGTCAGCACGCCGGGGCAGTTCGGGCCGATCAGGCGGGATTTGCTGCCGGAAAGCGCGCGCTTCACCTTCACCATGTCGAGCACCGGAATGCCTTCGGTGATCGTGACGATCAGCGGCACTTCGGCGTCGATCGCCTCCAGGATCGAATCCGCCGCGAAGGGCGGCGGCACGTAGATCACGCTGGCCGTCGCGCCGGTCTTGGCGACGGCTTCGGCCACGGTATCGAAGTTCGGCAGGCCGAGTTCCTCATGCGTCGTTCCGCCCTTGCCGGGGGTGACGCCGCCGACCATCTGCGTGCCGTAATCAAGCGCCGCCTTCGTATGGAAAGTGCCGGTCTTGCCGGTCATCCCCTGCGTGATGACCTTCGTGTTCTTGTCGACGAGAATGCTCATTGGCTCTCCGATCAAACCCTTAAACCGGCCCGATGTTCGGGCCGGATCTCAAAACCATGCCTCCTCGCCGTAGCGGGGGCGCAAATCACTTCAGCGTTTCGTCGATGCCCTTGCACGCGACCAGCAGTTCCTTGACCGCATCGACCGAGACCTGAAGGTTTGCCTTCGCTTCGTCGCTCAGCTTCACCTCGACGATCTTCTCGACGCCGCCCGCACCGATCAGCACCGGTGCGCCGACATACAGATCGTTCACGCCATATTCGCCGGAAAGATGCGCGGCGGCCGGCAGGATGCGCTTCTGATCGAACAGATACGCTTCGGCCATCGCGATCCCGCTCGTCGCCGGGGCATAATATGCCGAGCCGGTCTTGAGCAGCGCGACGATCTCGCCGCCGCCGCCGCGCGTGCGCTTCACGATCTCGTCGACCTTCTCCTTGGTCGAGAAACCCATCGCGATCAGATCGCTCACCGGAATGCCGCTGACGGTCGAATATTCCAGCACCGGCACCATCGTGTCACCGTGGCCGCCGAGCACGAACGTGTTCACGTCCTTCACCGAAACGCCGAATTCCTCCGCCAGGAAATGGCTGAGGCGCGCCGAATCGAGCACGCCGGCCATGCCGATCACCTTGTTGTGCGGCAGCCCGGAAAACTCGCGCAGCGCCCACACCATCGCGTCCAGCGGATTGGTGATGCAGATCACGAACGCGTCGGGGGCGTTGTTCTTGATGCCTTCGCCGACCGCCTTCATCACCTTGAGATTGATGCCGAGCAGGTCGTCGCGGCTCATGCCCGGCTTGCGGGCGACACCGGCCGTGACGATGATGACGTCCGCGCCCGCGATATCCTTGTAATCGTTGGTGCCGATGATCTTCGCGTCGAAGCCCTCGACCGGGCCGCACTGCGACAGATCAAGCGCCTTGCCCTGCGGCACGCCCTCCACCACGTCGAAAAGGACGATATCACCAAGGCCCTTCAGGGCTGCCAAATGCGCGAGCGTGCCGCCGATATTTCCGGCGCCGATCAGCGCGATCTTCTTGCGGGCCATTCCATCCTCTTTCCGTCAGGGGTTGCGGCGTGAATGGAAAGGTCGCCTACGCCCATCCGAAGCCTGGGGCAACCCGATAACGGCGGGTGGTTAAGGAATTTACTGCAAAGAGTTCGCAATATCAATAGAGCGCCCGGGCAGGCGCTCCTGAACTCAGGCACGGCACGGAACAGGCATTGCGAAGGCTAGTTTCCGTGCCCGGCGGCGAGATATTCCTCCGATCGCATCTCCTCCAGCCGGCTGACGGTGCGCTGGAACTCGAAGCGACCATCCCCTGCGGGGTAGAGGTGATCCGGCTCGGCATCGGCTGCGGCGAGCAGCTTCACCTTGTGCTCGTAGAGCGCGTCGATCAGGCTGACGAAGCGCGCCGCCTCGTTGCGGTTTTCGGGGCCGAGGATCGGGATGCCGACCAGGATGACGGTGTGATAGCGTCGTGCGATCGCCAGGTAATCGGCGCTGCCCCGCGCTTCCGCGCACAGCCGCTTGAAGCTGAACACCGCGACGCCCTTCAGCGATTTCGGAACGTGCAGCGTCCGGCCCTGGACCACCATGTCCTCGCTCGGCACATGGCCGCTGTCTTCGGGGGGATAGTCGGTCAGGCGGAAGAAGGCGGCGGAAAGTTCGGTGGTCGCCTTGGCGCCGTTGGGGACGAGCCACGTATCCTGCTGGCCCAGCCGATCGCGGCGATAGTCTATCGGCCCGTTCAGGGTAAGCACGTCGAGCCGCTGTTCGATCAGCGCGATGAAGGGCAGGAAATGCTCGCGGTTGAGGCCGTCCCGGTAGAGGTCGCGCGGCGCGCGGTTCGAGGTGGTGACGACCGTGACGCCCGCCTCGATCAACGCGGTGAACAGCCGCGAAAGGATCATCGCATCCGGGGAATTGGTCACCATCATTTCGTCGAACGCCAGCAATCGGGCCTCCGCGGCGAGCGCCTGTGCGACCGGCAGGATCGGATCGCCCTGTTCCTTGCGACGCTCGATCGCGATGCGGCCGTGCACCTCCAGCATGAATTCGGCGAAATGAACGCGACGCTTTGGCTCAACCGCCACATTGGCGAAGAACAGGTCCATCAGCATGGATTTGCCGCGGCCGACATCGCCCCACATGTATATGCCGCGCGGTGCGATCGGGCGACGACGGAAAATGCCCTTCGTCTTGGGATGTTCAAGTTCGGCGGCGAGTGAGTCGAGGCGGCGCGCGGCAGCGGCCTGCTGGGCGTCCGGCCGCAGCTCACCGGCGGCGACGAGCGCTTCGTAGGCGGAAAGAACCTTAGTCAACGTCTGCTCCAGTCATCGCCGCGAGCTGCGCGGCCAGGGGGTGCGGATGAGCCTTCCGCTCCAGTCGTAACGGGAAGCTGCGCGGCAAGCGGCGGATGCGCCTCTGCTCCAGTCATCGCGGCGAACTGCGCGGCCAGGGGCTGGTGAGCCTCTGCTCCAATCGTCGCGGCGACCTGCACGGCAAGCGACGGATGCGCCTCTGCGCCAATCGTCGCGGCGAGCTGCGCGGCAAGCGACGGATGCGCCTCTGCTCCAGTCATCGCGGCGAGCTTCGCGGCCAGGGGCGGATGAGCGATCAGCGCGCGCTCGGCTTGCGGATCGTACCGGAGAACTCGGCCGCTATTTCCTCTCCCGCGCCCCCCTGCACCACTAGCCCGCGGAGAAATAGCAGCCGCCGGGTTTCGCGGAGCAGCTCGACCCGGGCCTCCAGCGGTTCGCCGATCCGGCCGGCACCGATGAAGTGCGTGTTGAGATCGAGCGTTACAGCCGTGCCCGCAGCGACCAGCCCGAAGCTGCGCGCGGCGGCGAACAGTGATACGTCGATAAAGCCCAAAAGCGCGCCGCCGTGGACGACATCGGCAAGATTGGAATGCTGCCGCTCCGGCGTCATCCGCACGCGCGCCAGACCATCCTCCACCCGCACGATCATTTCGCCGAGAAAAGCGTTGTATCGGGTCGAATCCCTGAACCCCCAGCGCATCCATCCTGGATGATCGGGATGTTCCTCATAGAGAAATTCGGTTTTGGGTTCGGTCATGGAGTCATTCCGGCAGGGACCGGATCGCCCCGAGCCGGCCAGTGGGGCGGCCCCGGGACGCGTCGGGGCCCGCCATTCGCTAACCGGATCAGACGATCCGTTCGGCTTCCATCTTCTTGATCTCTGCTATCGCCCGCGCCGGAGACAGCCCCTTCGGGCACGCGTTGGCGCAATTCATGATCGTGTGGCAGCGATAGAGGCGGAAAGGATCTTCCAGCGCGTCGAGGCGCTCGCCGGTCATCTCGTCGCGGCTGTCGGCAAGCCAGCGATACGCCTGCAACAGGATCGCCGGGCCGAGGAACTTGTCACTGTTCCACCAATAGCTCGGGCACGACGTGGAGCAGCAGGCGCACAGGATGCACTCATACATGCCATCAAGCTTGGCGCGATCCTCGGGCGACTGGAGCCGTTCCTTGCCGGCCGGCGGGGGCGTAACCGTCTGCAGCCACGGCGTGATCGACGCATATTGCGCATAGAAATGGGTGAAATCAGGGACGAGATCCTTGATAACATCCATCGCCGGCAGCGGCGTGATCTTCACCTCACCCTTCATGTCCTCAATGGCGGTAGTGCAGGCGAGACCGTTCTTGCCGTCGATGTTCATCGAGCAGGAGCCACAGATGCCTTCCCGGCACGAGCGGCGGAACGTGAGTGAAGAATCTTGCTCGCTCTTGATCTTGATGAGCGCATCGAGAACCATCGGGCCACATTCGTCGAGGTTTACCTCGAATGTGTCGTAGCGCGGGTTTTCGCCCGAATCGGGATCGTAGCGATAGATTTTGAAATTCCGCATCTTGCCGCCGGGTTGCGGCGACGGGATTTTCCGTCCGCCTTTGATCTTGCTGTTCGCGGGCAAGGTGAATTCGGCCATCGTTCTTCCCGATTCAGTCGGTTGCGGTCGCGGAGCGGAGGCCGCTCCAGTCGAGATTGCGCGTCAGGTACATGATGCCGGCCAACGCCGCAAACAGGAGAATCGCGCCAATCAACAATGAATATGCCTCAAGGCTGAGCAACACGTAGAGAATCGCGTAAAGCGCGGTGAGCAGGGCGGCGATATAACCGGCGCGGCGCCAGCTTTTCAGTACTGCCGCGGAATACGTCGTGAGCAGCCCGATAATCGCTCCCGCCGCCAGGATATAGGCCGCAGCAAAGCCGATCACTTCCGCAAAGGCGAGCAGCATCACGAAGAACAGCACCAGCCCCGCGCCCACCAGCAGATATTCCGCCGCAGCCACGCGCACGCCCGCGATCACATCGAACATCAGAAACGCCATGAAGGTGAAGCCGATGAAGAGGAAGCCGTACTTCACCGAACGGTTGACCTGACTGTAGAGATCGACCGGGGAAATCAGGTCAACCCGCGCCTCGTAGCTGCCGGCAGCCTGTGCAGTGTCATAGCGATCGGGAAGCGCATCGGGCGCGCGGTCCGGCGTTTGCTCGCCGGCGGAGACGAGCGCGCGACCCAGTGCCAGGTTCCCGACGCGCCAGGTCGCGCTGAAACCGCCTTTCGTGACCTGTTGCGCGGTCGGCAGAAAGCCGCCCTGGAAGCTCGGGTGCGGCCATTTGGATACAACTGTCCAGCGCGTATCCCCGGCCTGCGGGGCCAGCGAGAGCCAGCCGTTGCCGCGAAAGGTGAAGGCGAAGCGCGCGCTCATCGAGCGATCGCGCAGCGCAGAGGCGTCTAGCCACGTGAAGAACCCCGCCCCGCCTGTCGCGGGCGAGCCCTTACCGGGTTGCAGCATCAGCTTGCGTCCGTCGACCGCGACGACAGGCGGCGTGCCGAACAGGCCGCGCGCATCGCGTAGCCCGAAGCGGAGTTCGGCACGGTCGAAGAACAGGCGATCCCGCGTTATGCCAAAGCGGGCGAGATCGGCCGGCAAAGAGAAACGCGCGCTGCCGCTGGCGGTCGCTTCGAACAGCACTGCTTCGTAGATCGAGCGGCGGCGGCGCTCCGGGGTGAGCTCCGTCCTCAGGTCTGCCTGCTCGGGTGCCAGCGTCAATTCGCGCCACACCATTGTCGTCCTGGCGACCTGCCGGCCGCCTTCGTTGACCGTTTCGCTCACCTGTTCCTGGTATGGGAGCACGAGCACGGGCCCCGCCATCGTCTGCGGACCACCCCATCCTTCGGCGATCGAGACGCGCGCTACCTGCGACTGGGACTGGCGATCGTACACCAGCATGTAGACGGTGAAGAGCGGGATAGTGAGCAGGGCCGCGATCAGCACGACGAACAGCAATTTTCGGCCGGGCGTCCGTTCATCTACTGACATTTTACGCGCTCCCTGCGACGGACAGCGCCGAATTAGCGCCGAAACGATGGAGCGACAATCCTCGCCGGTTGTGCTGTTGCAAAACGCCGATGGATCAAGCGGTGCTTTGCTGCGTTCAACGGACCTTGCCGTTTGGTAAAAGGGGAAGAGAATAGATGCGTATCGCTCATGTCATCTGCGTGATGGCCGCTGTTTCGTTGCCGGCGGCGATCTCTGCCCAGGAAAAAAAGCAGGGTAATGATTCCACGCTGTCCGAGGCTGGCAAGATCGCAGCGCGGCCGGCGCATGACGTAGGGATCGCGAACAAGAAGGTTCCCCCTGTGCTGCAACGCGCCGCCGCTGCGCCTTACAGCCTGCAGGGAACTGCTTCGTGCGGGCAGCTTTCGAGCGGCATCGCATCGCTCAATTCGGCGCTCGGGCCGGATTTCGGCGAGAAGGCGGCGGTATCAGGCTCAAAGGCCGGGCAGATCGCCAAGATTGCGGGCGAAACGGTTGTCGACACCATCATCCCGTTTCGCGGGTTGGTCCGCGAAGTGAGTGGTGCGGCAGCGGCGCAGCGCCGGATGCAGGCGGCGACTTACGCGGGGCTCGCTCGGCGCGGCTTCCTGCGCGGGGTTGCACGGGGGAAGGGCTGCCGGATCTGAAACCTCGCCAGATGACCGCGGCGGAAGAAAGCCGCGGTCCCAACGATCGCTCGTAACTGCTTATTCTGCCTGCCAGTCTCCCGAGCGACCCCCACGTTTGGCGATCAGCCGCAGATCCTCGATGCGCATGCTTCGGTCGCGGGCCTTGGCCATGTCGTACACGGTGAGGAGAGCGGCGGAGACGGCGGTGAGCGCTTCCATCTCGACCCCCGTCTTGCCATCCGTGGCGACAGTGGCGGTGGCGGCGACATGATCGCCGGCGACGGTCAGGTCCAGCGTGACGCGAGTGAGCGACAGGGGATGGCAGAGCGGGATAAGGTCGCTCGTGCGCTTGGCCGCCATTATGCCGGCGATCCGCGCGACGGCGAGCACATCGCCCTTCGCTATCGCGCCCTCGCGGATCGCGGACGCGGTTTCCGGCTGCATGACGATTCGGCCCGTCGCCACCGCCTCGCGCCGCGTCACTGCCTTGTCGCCGACATCGACCATCCGCGCGGCGCCCGCCTCGTCGATATGGGTAAGGCCCTTCATCCGAGTAGCGCGCGCGTCGCCGCCTCGACGTCAGCCTGGCGCATCAGCGACTCCCCGATGAGGAAGCAACGCACGCCGCGCGCCGCCATTTCGTCCAGATCACGCCGCGAGTTGAGGCCGCTCTCCGCGACGAAGGTGCAGCCGGCGGGCGCATGCTCCACCAGTTCGTAAGTGCGCGCGAAATCGACCGAGAAATCCCGCAGGTCGCGGTTGTTCACTCCGATCAGGCGCGATCTGAGCTTCAACGCGCGCTCCAGTTCGTACGTGTCATGCACCTCGACCAGCACATCCATCCCGCGCTCGATCGCGGCCGCCTCGATTTCGGCGAGCGCCACATCGTCCAGCGCGGCCATGATGAGCAGGATCGCATCGGCGCCGATCGCGCGTGCCTCTGCCGCCTGCCACGGATCGACCATGAAATCCTTGCGCAGCACCGGCAGGTCGCAAGCGGCACGGGCGGCGACCAAATAAGCGTCCGCCCCCTGGAAGTATTGCTCGTCAGTCAGCACCGAAAGACACGCCGCGCCGCCGGCCTGATAGGCGCGGGCATGGGCGGCGGGATCGAAATCGGCGCGGATCAGACCCTTTGATGGACTGGCCTTCTTGATTTCCGCGACCAGGCCATAACCCGACGCGCGATCGAGCGCGGCGCGGAAGCCGCGCGGCGCGCTCTGCGCACTGGCCCTTGCGTCGAGGTCGGCGATCGAAGCGCGCGCGCTGCGATCGCGCACCTCCCCGCGCTTGGTGGCGAGAATCCGGTCGAGTATGTTCGTCATGCCCAGGCGATCCAGCGTTCGAGCAAAGCCTCCGCCGCACCCGAGTCGATCGCCTCGGCGGCGCGGGTGGCGCCGCCCGGCAATGTCTCGCCATCGAGAGCGAGCGCGGCGGCGGCGTTGAGGAGCACGGCGTCGCGATACGCGCCCCGCTCGCCGCGCAGCAGGCGGCGTAGCGCGGCGGCGTTATAGCCCGGATCGCCGCCGTGGATCGCCGCGATCGGATGACGCGGCAATCCAGCATCTTCCGGCGCGATACGATCGGGCAGCACGACGGCGCCGATCGATACCGCGATCGTTGGGCCGGCTCCCGAAACCTCGTCCAAACCCTCTTCGCCCGAAACCACCAGCGCCGCCTCGGCACCCAGTTCGGCCAGCGCAGCGGCATATACCGGCGCGTAATCAGGACGAGCGATGCCGATCAACTGACGGGTCACGCGCGCCGGATTGGCGAGCGGCCCCATCAGGTTGAAGATCGTGCGCCTGCCGATGTGGCGGCGGATCGGGGTGATCCGCGCCATCGCGGGATGATGGTTTGCCGCGAACAGGAAACAGATGCCAAGCTCGGCCAGCGTTTCCTCGGCCTTTGCGCCTGCGCGCTCCATGTTCAGGCCAAGCGCCTCCAGCGTATCGGCCGCACCCGCCTTGGACGAGGCCGCGCGGTTGCCGTGCTTGGCCACCGGCACGCCGCAAGCGGCGACCACCAGACTTACCGCAGTGGAGACATTGAGCGTATTGTGCCCGTCGCCGCCCGTGCCGCATACGTCGATCGCATGCGGCGGAGCGCCGATCGGGATCAGCCGGTCACGAAGCGCGCGCGCGGCTTCGGCGATTTCGGTAGCGGTTTCGCCCCGGTCGCTGAGCGCGATCAGGAATGCGGCGATCGCTTCCTCGCTGGCGCGCGCATCGAGGATATCGGCAAATGCCCGCGCCGCATCCGCCCGGCCAAGCGGGGCCGCGGGATCGGGCAGCGGCGCGAAAATGCTCATGCCGCGTCGGTCAGCTTCACGAAATTGGCGAGCAGGGCGTGGCCATGCTCGGTCGCGATGCTCTCCGGGTGGAACTGAACGCCGTGGATCGGCAGCACGCGATGGCGCAGCCCCATCACCGACCCGTCCGGCGCGGTGGCGTTGACCGCGAGCACATCGGGCACACCCTCTACGATCAGCGAGTGATAACGCGTGGCGGTGAAGGGGGAGGGCAGGCCCGCGAACACGCCCGTCCCGTCATGCGTCACCGGAGAGGTCTTGCCGTGCATCAGGCCGCCACGCACGACCCTGCCGCCGAAATGCTGGCCGATCGACTGGTGCCCGAGACACACACCGAGCAGCGGCTTTCCAGCCGCCGCGCAGGCCGCGACCAGATCGAGGCTGATCCCCGCCTCGTTAGGTGTGCGCGGGCCGGGCGAGATCAGAAAGCCGGTAGCGTTGGTGGCCAGCGCCTCCGCCACGGTCAGCGCGTCGTTGCGCACAACCTTCACCCCGGCGCCAAGCTCCATCAGATAATGGACAAGGTTCCAGGTGAAGCTGTCATAATTGTCGACGACAAGGATCATCCCGGCCGCCTTACTCCATTCGTCCGCCATCGCAACGACTGTTGCGCTCGGGAAACATGAAGTAATTGGATCGCGACGTTCAGGCGGGATACAACCCGGCCAGGCGACGTTACGTTGCATACCGAGGAGACCAGCCGATGTTCCGCCCCCTGATGATCGCGGCTTTCGCGCTCCTGCCCGCAGCGGCGCTGGCCGGGCAGGCAGCGCAACCCGCCGCTGCCTCGGGCGAGACCGTTCATCAGGAAACGCAGGCGCAAACCGGCCAGCCACCCAAGCGAATCCGAAGCGTGACGCTCACCGGCAGTGAGAAATGTCCCGCCTCCAGCTCGAGCGAGGTGGTGGTGTGTAACCGGCTTGATCCCAACGATCAGTACCGCGTGCCCAAGGAATTGCGTCGTCCGCCGGAAGTGCCGGCGAAGAATCAGAGCTGGGTCAATCGGGCGCAAAGCATGGACGAGGTGGGCCGTACCGCCGGCGGACTGCCCGATACCTGCTCGGCGGTCGGCACCGGCGGACAGAGCGGCTGTTCGCAGATGAACGCGCGCCAATGGTATCTGGAG
This sequence comes from Sphingomonas sp. 3P27F8, assembly GCF_005502745.1. Lineage (GTDB taxonomy): Bacteria > Pseudomonadota > Alphaproteobacteria > Sphingomonadales > Sphingomonadaceae > Sphingomonas. The sequence continues at coordinate 83,830 of NZ_SCNL01000004.1, read as the reverse complement.
CGGCAGGCGATCAAGCGGGCCCAGCAGGAAGGCACCAATCCGCCGCCACAGGATTGATCGCGCGTATATCGGATAGTCGTTGACCTTGTATCGCGTGCCCCCGTGCCGCAAGAGCGGCGCGGACCGGCGGCCGTCACGTTCGGGACAGTAGCGAGATAAGCGTGAATATAGAGAAGACTGCACGAAAGCCGGTGGCATGACCGCGGAGGCAGGCCTTGCCGCCTTGTGGTTCGCCGCCGCGCTCGCCGCGCTGCAACTGCTGCTTGCCGGGCTCGCGGTGCGCCGCGTGGACACGACGCTGCTCGCGGCAGTGCGACCGGTCGCGATCGTGCAGGGGCTTTTCGCGGCACTCGCGATGGTAGCGCTGATCGCGGAGTTCTGCGTATCCGACATGTCGGTCGCGCTGGTCGCGGAGAACAGCCACTCCGCCAAACCACTTCTCTATAAGTTCGCGGGCGCGTGGGGGAACCACGAAGGCTCGATGCTGCTGTGGGTCACGATCCTGGGGCTTGCAGGCGGTGCGGTCGCGCTGATCGAGCGGCGTCTGGATGAGCGTACGCTGATCGCGACGCTTGGCGGGCAGGCGGCGATTGCGCTCGGCTTCTATGCGTTTCTGCTCTTCGCCTCGAACCCGTTCGCGCGGCTCGATCCCGCTCCGGCCGACGGGCAGGGGCTGAATCCGCTGTTGCAGGATCCCGGCCTCGCCTTCCACCCACCCACGCTCTACATCGGCTATGTCGGGCTGTCGGTGGCCTTTTCCTTCGCGATCGGCGCGCTGGTGACACGCGACGTCGGCCCAGCCTTCGCACGGGCGATGCGGCCGTGGGTTCTTGGAGCATGGATATTCCTGACGCTCGGGATCACCGCAGGCAGCTACTGGGCCTATTACGAACTGGGATGGGGTGGCTGGTGGTTCTGGGATCCTGTGGAGAACGCTTCGCTGATGCCATGGCTGGCGGCGACCGCGCTGCTTCACTCGGTAACGGTGCTGGCGACTCGCGACGGCCTTCGGGCGTGGACGGTGATGCTGGCGGTTGTCGCTTTTTCCATGTCGATGATCGGCACTTTCCTGGTGCGCTCGGGGATTCTCACGAGCGTGCATGCTTTCGCGGTCGACCCGGAGCGCGGGGCGTTCATCCTCGCCTTGCTGGCGATCTATATCGGCGGCGCGCTGACGCTGTTCGCAATGCGGATCGGCACGGTGCGCGCGGGCAATACCTTCGACCTGGTGAGCCGCGAAGGCGCGCTGGTCGCGAACAATCTGTTGCTTTCGGTTATCCTGGGCATCGTGCTGATCGGCACTTTCTACCCGATCGTCGCGGCGGCGATGGGTACGCAGCTTTCGGTGGGGCCGCCGTTTTTCGACAAGACGGCGGGGCCGATCGCGCTGGTGCTGGTGGCGGTCATGGCGGCGGGCCCGCTGCTGCGCTGGCGGCGCGACGAGGCGCAGGCGGTGGTCGAGCGGTTGACCTGGCCGATCGCGGCGACCGTCTTCACCGCCGCCGGCGTCTTCGTACTGTCCGGCGGGATCGGGTGGATGCAGCTTGCCGGGCTGTCGCTGGCGGCGGGTCTGGCGGTGGCCAGTGTCGCGCCGCTCTGGAAGCGCGATCTGCGCCGCGCGCCGCTCTTCCTTTATGGCATGGTGATCGCGCATCTCGGCATCGCGGTTAGCCTGGCGGGCATGGCAGCCTCGACCGCGTGGACGCAGGAGCGGCTGGTCGCGGCGCGGGTGGGCGAGCCGCTGCGCGTCGGGCCGTATAGCGTCACGTTCGAGGGGCTTAACCCGGTGATCGGCGCGAACTGGTCGGCCCTGGAGGCGAGGCTGGCGGTAAAGCGCGGCGAGGACGGCGAGATATTCTATCTGCGGCCGCAATCGCGCTTCTTCTCCAATCCGGTCACGACGACGAGCGAAAGCGCGATCGAAACGGTGCTCGACGGGCAGCTCTACACGGTGCTCGGCCAGCCCGACGATGCCGGGCGGATACAGCTTCGCCTGTGGTGGAAGCCGTGGATAACATTCATCTGGTTCGGCGGCGCGCTCGTCGCGCTCGGCGGCGCGCTGTCGATGGTGGGCCACGTCCTGCGCGAACGCCGGGCGCGCCGGCGCGCCGACGAGGCGGCATGGCAATGAGGCGCTGGCTGCTGTGGCTGCCGCTCGCCGCGCTGCTGGTGGTGGTTGCCTTCGCGGCGCGCGAACTGATGAAGCCAGCCGACCGCACCGTGCGTTCAGCGATGGTGGGCAAACCCGTGCCCGATTTCGTCCTGCCTGCCTTGGTGGAGGGGAAGCAGGGCGTGGCGGCGGCAGGGTTCCGTGCCGGCCGGCCGCGTCTGCTCAACGTGTTCGCAAGCTGGTGCATCCCGTGCGTCGCAGAGGCGCCGCAACTATTGCGGCTGAAGGCGCTGGGCGTGCCGATCGACGCGATTGCGATCCGCGATACCGGGCCGGCTGTGCGCGACTTTCTGACGCGATACGGCGATCCCTATCGCGCGATCGGGGACGATAGGACGAGCCAGGTGCAGCTTTCGCTCGGATCCTCGGGCGTGCCGGAAACTTTCGTGATCGATGGGGCCGGAAGGATCGTCAAGCAGCATGTCGGCGATATCCGCGCCGATGACGTCGATGCGATATTCCGCGCCTGGCGGGATGCGAAATGAGGAGCGCCGCCGCGATAGGGCTCGCACTCCTATTGGCAGCCGCCGCGCCAGTGAGTGCGGATTCGGGGCTGCCGCCCGCCGCGCTCGCCTACACCCAGCTCCACGATCCGGAGCAGGAGGCGCAGGCCAAGGCGCTGATGGAGACGATACGTTGCGTCGTCTGTCAGGGTCAGTCGGTCGCGGACAGCGACGCCGACATGGCCGGCGACATGCGCGCCCTGATCCGCCAGCGCATCGCCGCGGGCGAAAAGCCCGACTCGATCCGCACCTGGCTGATCGCGCGATACGGGGATTATATCACCTTCGATCCGCCTTTCTCTGCGGTGACATGGCCATTGTGGGTCGCGCCGCTGGCGCTGCTGGCGTTCGGCGCGTGGATCGCGCGGGGCAGCTTCCGTCGACGTAAACGCAGCACCGAATAGGACTGGATTCTCCCGCAACTCTCCCATAGCCTGCGCTGCAGAACAAAAGTTATGTTGCAAGGAGAGACGGGATTATGGGGCAGAAGCTGCGATTCGGCACGTTCATCGCACCGTTCCATCCGCTGCGCGAAAATCCCACGCAGGCGATCGAGCGCGATCTCGATCTCGTCGTTCACCTGGACAAGCTCGGCTATGACGAAGCGTGGATCGGCGAGCATCATTCCGCCGGCTACGAGCTGATCGCGAGCCCGGAACTCTTCATCGCTTTCGCCGCCGAGCGCACGAAAAACATCAGGCTGGGAACCGGCGTTTCGTCACTTCCCTATCACCATCCGCTGATTCTGGCGGATCGCATCAACCAACTCGATCACATGACGCGCGGGCGCGTCATGTTTGGTGTGGGGCCGGGGGCGCTGCCCTCGGACGCGTTCATGATGGGTATCCCGGTGGCGAAGCAGCGCGACCGGATGGACGAGGCGCTCGATGTGCTCGTCCCGCTGTTGCGTGGCGAGACCGTTACGAAAAAGACCGACTGGTTCGAGCTGGCTGAGGCCCGGCTACAGATGACGCCCTATACGCGCCCGTCGGTGGAGATCGCGGTCGCCAGCCAGGTCTCCCCGACCGGCGCGCAGGCGGCCGGGCGGCATGGCGTGGGCGTCCTGTCGATCGGTGCGACGCAGGTCGGCGGTTTCAACGCGCTCGCTTCCAACTGGGCGATCGCGGAGGAAAAGGCGGCCGAAAGCGGCCAGCGGATGAATCGCGAAGCCTGGCGGCTGGTCGGCCCGATGCATGTCGCCGCCACGCGCGAGGAGGCGCGGGCGCAGGTGCGTTTCGGTATCGAGGACTGGCTGTATTATTTCCGCGAGGTCGCCGCGCTCCCGCTTGCCCCGACCGATGGCGATCCGATCGACGCGCTGGTCGCGAGCGGCATGGCGGTGGTTGGCACGCCGGCGGACGCGATTGCGCAGATCGCGCGGCTGCAACAGCAATCCGGAGGGTTCGGAGCATTCCTGACCCTCGATACCAATTGGGCGGAGTGGGACGACAAAAAGAAATCCTACGAGTTGATCGCCCGTTACGTCATGCCCGAATTCCAGAATCTCAATCCCAGCCGCGATGCCTCGCTGACGTGGGCGCGGGACAATCGCCCGCGCTTCATCGGAGAGGCGCAGGCCGCGGTAGGCGCGCGGCTGGCACAACATATCCAGGAAAAAGGGACGGAAAATATCCGGCCCGAAATCCTGGCGGCGATGGGGCTCGACAAGAAACAGGACGCTGCGGAATGACCGTCATTCTCTGGGATCACCCGCTGTCGCCCTATGCGCAGAAGGTGAAGATCGCGCTCCGCGAAAAGGATGTCGCGTTCGAGACGCGCGTGCCGGGGGGCATTGGCGTGGGTGGGGCGGCCGGCGATTTCATCGCCGCCAGCCCGCGCGCGGAGGTGCCGGCGCTGGAGCATGATGGAGCGGCGATCTTCGATTCGACGATCATCCTGGAATATATCGAGGATACATGGCCCACGCCTCCGCTGCTGCCCGCCCGCGCGATCGATCGCGCGCGAGCGCGGATGATCGAGGATGTGGTCGATACGCATCTGGAAGCGGTGAACTGGGGGCTGTCCGAATTACGTCATTTCCGTCGCGCATCCGGCGAACTGGGCGAAACGTTGACCGCACGCGCGATCGAGCAGGTTCGTGGCTATTTCGCCTGGGCCGAGCGCACGTTGGGTGATGGGGCGTGGTTCAATGGCGACACTTTCGGCTGGGGCGACCTCTCGGTAATTCCCTATGTAAATGGATCGGTCGGGCACGGTATCTCGCCTATGCCGGGCTCGCGCCTGGGCCAGTGGCTCGCCCGTGCGAATGCGCGACCGTCGGTCGCGCGCACCATGGAGGAGGCGATGCAGATCGCTTCCGCCGGTGGGATGGGCGATGTTGCCGCCCTGCTCGAGCAGGGACTGTTCAAGCGCGAATATCGCGATCACCGGCTGGAGTGGATGATAAAATCGGGCGGGCTTGAGGTGGTCAGCCAAGGCATAGCGCGCGGCAACATCCGCTTTTCCCCGGATCTGCGCTAAGATGCGCGCGGTTGTTCGGCGCGGACCGGAACTGGTCGTCGATACACTCCGGGAGCCGACCCCTGGCGCCGGGCAGGTGCTGGTCAGGACATTGTGCTGCGGCATCTGCGGCTCAGATCTTCACGCGGTCCATTCAATGGAGAAGATGGTCGAGCTGGGGCGGCGCATCGGGGAGCCGGGGCTGATCGATCCCGCGCAGGATATCGTGTTCGGGCACGAATTCTGCGCCGAGATCGTCGATCACGGGCCGGATACGGACAAGCGGCTGAAGGCCGGCACGCGTGTCGTGGCGATGCCGGTCGTTGTTTCGTCGCAGGGTTTCGAGACGATCGGTTATTCCAATCGCTTCCCCGGCGGCTTCAGCGAGGCGATGGTGCTGACCGAGCAGATGCTGTTGCCGGTGCCCAATGGTCTGTCCGACGTGCAGGCGGCGATGACCGAACCCTTCGCGGTGGGCGAACATGCCGTCGCAGAAAGCGATGCGGGGCCGGATACGGTTAACCTGGTGATCGGCTGTGGCCCTGTGGGATTGGCCGTGATCGCGGCGCTCAAGGCGCGAGGGCTGGGGCCGGTGGTGGCCTCGGACTATTCGCCCGCGCGGCGCCGGATCGCCGAGGCGTTCGGCGCGGATGTCACGATCGATCCCGCGGTGGAGAACCCGCATCTGCGCTGGGGCGCGCTGGGCGTGCCGCATTCACGAACCGAGCGATCCATACTGGCGATGGGTGGTGCTGCCGGCAAGCGCGCGGTCGTGTTCGAATGCGTCGGCGTCCCGGGCGTGATCCAGTCGCTGATCGAAGCGGTGCCGGTGGGGACGCAGATCCTGGTCGTCGGCGTATGTATGCAAACCGACGCGATCGAGCCGTTCCTTTGCATCAACAAGAGCCTGGAGCTGAAATTCGTGCTTGGCTATACGCCCGAGGAATTCGCGATCACCCTGCGCCATATCGCGGAGGGAACGATTGACGTGCGTGCAGCGATCACTGGCGAGGTGGGGCTGGACGGCGTGGCCGCCGCCTTCCGCGCGCTCGGCGACCCGGAGGCGCAGTGCAAGATAGTGGTGCGGCCATGAGCGGGGGCGCACTTCCAGGGATGCCCCCGCTAACCCATGTCGAGACGAACGGCATCCGCATGGCCTGCTATGACGTGGCGGGCGAAGGGATGCCCGTGGTGTTCTGCCACGGCTTCCCCGAACTCGCTTATTCGTGGCGGCATCAGCTTGCGGCGTTTGGCGCTGCCGGCCACCGTGCGCTGGCGCCGGACCAGCGCGGCTATGGCCTGACCGATCGGCCCGACGCGGTCGAAAGCTATGACATGGAGCATCTCTGCGCCGATCTGGTCGGGCTGCTCGATGCCAAGGGAATCGAGCGGGCGGTGTTCTGCGGGCATGACTGGGGCGGCTTCGTCGTGTGGCAGATGGCGCTGCGCCATCCCGCGCGCGTGGCGGGAGTGATCGGGCTGAACACGCCGTTCATTCCGCGCCTTTCGGCCGATCCGATCGCGCTGATGCGGATGGCGATGGGCGAGGACATGTATATCGTCTGGTTTCAGAAGCCGGGCGAGGCGGATGCATTACTGGCGAAGGATGTCGACAAGACGTTTCGCTTCTTCATGCGTCGTCCCGAGATGAGCCCGGCGGAATTCGCCGCGCTGCCGGCCGAACAGAAGAATTTCGCGCTGGGCCTGATGCTGGAGGATTATGATCCGGCGAGCGACGAGCATCAGTTGCTCGACGACGAGGAGCGCGGCGCGTTCGTCGAAACGTTCGCGCGCACCGGCTTCACCGGCGGGATCAACTGGTATCGCAATTTCACCCGCAACTGGGAGCGATCGTCGGCGATCGTTGATCGCGTGGATTGTCCCGCGCTGATGATTACCGCCGAAAGCGATCATGTCCTGCCGCCGTCGATGGCGGATGGGATGGAGAAATATGTGCCCGATCTTGACCGGCATATGGTGGCCGGATCGGGGCATTGGACGCAGCAGGAAAAACCCGAGGAAGTGAGCCGTGTGATCCTTGACTGGATCGCGCGCCGCTTCCCCGATTGAGGAGAGAAGAGATGCGGCTCGTTAGCGAACATATCGTGGAGGGGCGGCCGGGCCCGACCTTTCCGCCGGTGCACCCGACCTTGCCGGACGTGGACCTGACGAACATCTATTCCTTCACCAAGGGGCAACCTTGGGCGGAATTCGCCCGGATGCGCGCCGAGGCTCCGGTGATGTGGCACGAATTGCCGCGCGGCGGGGTAGGCTTCTGGGCGGTCACCGGGTTCGAGGAGGTGAAGCAGGTAAATGGCGATCCCGAAACGTTCAGCTCGGAGACCGGCGGCATCCTGATGGCGCTCGGGCCGGAGGAAACGCGGCATCCGACGCTTTTCTCCGCCTCCACCAATTCGATGATAAACCTGGACGGCCGGCCGCACCGACAGCTCCGCAAGGAGCATATGCCGTATTTTACCGCCAGTTATATCCGCACGCTGCGCGAACGCGTTTCGGGAGAGGTGACGCGGCTGCTCGATACGATGGCCCCGCTCGGCAAATGCGACATGGTGGAGAAATTCAGCCAGCGGCTGCCGATCTTCACGCTGTGCGAGATGCTGGGGGTGCCGCCGGAGGATCGCGAGCGCTTCATGGGCTGGATCCATTTCCTGGAAATGGCGCAGCAGGTCGCGACCGAGCAGATCGATCAGCTCGCCGGGCTTTCCGAGCCGAACCCGCAGATTGCCGCCTTCATCGAAATGTTCAACAAGAACGTCGCCGAAATGTTTGAATATGGTCGCTTCATGCTGGCGAAGCGGCGGGCGGACCCGCAAGCGGATCTGATGAGCGCTATCGCCAATGCGGTGGTGGATGGCGATCCGTTGCCCGATCCGTATCTCGATGGGGCGTGGCTGCTGATCGTGTTCGCGGGCAACGACACGACGCGCAACTCGCTGTCGGGCGCAATGAAGCTGTTCACCGAGAATCCCGAACAGAAGGCGCGGCTGCAGGCGGACGCCGGGCTTCTCACCAATGCCGTGCACGAGATTACCCGAATGGTATCGCCGGTGATCTACATGCGCCGCACGGCGACGCGCGACACCGAGGTCGGCGGGCAGCGGATCGCGGAGGGCGAGAAGGTCATCATGTATTACGGGGCGGCGAATCGCGATCCGGCCATGTTCCCCGATCCCGACAGGTTCGATATCGCACGCGCCAATGCCGAGAAGAACATCGCCTTTGGCTATGGCCCGCACATCTGCATCGGGCGCATGACCGCGCAGCTGCAGCTCGAGGAGGCCTATCGCCAGCTCTTCACGCGTTTCCCCGATATCCGCTGGACTGGCGACATGGATATCGCGCCGAACAACTTCGTTCACGCGGTACGCCGGCTGGAGGTGGAGTTCACCCCGGAGCGCGCGGCTCAGGCGGCCTAGCGCATTCGCATCGGGGCGCCGGCGCAAGCAGCGCACGGCGCCCCGCGGCGTTACGCTGGCATACGGTGCAGCGCGCAGAGCTTGTTGCCGTCCGGATCGCGCAGATACGCGAGATAGAGGTTCATGCCGGGATTTTCACGGACGCCCGGCGCATCCTCGATCGCGGTCCCGCCGGCTTCCACACCGGCCTTGTGCCACGCATTCGCCTGTTCCGGCCCGTCGACCGCGAAGCCGATCGTGCTGCCGTTCCCGTGCGTCGCGGGCTTCCCGTCTATTGGCGGGGTGACAAGAAACATGTTGCCGTTGTGCATGTAGATCAACCGGCCCTTGGGATCCTGGATACCCGGCTTGCCGCCGATCGCGCCGAACAGCGAGTCGTAGAACTTGCGCGAACGATCGATGTCGTTCGAACCGACCATCATGTGACTGAACATGGCATTCTCTCCTATGAATGAACGTGTGAGTCGTGCGGTTGCGACCAGCCTTTTTCGCATAGTCGCGAACTGGCGGGATAGGAAAGCTTGCTGGCATGGCGGTCTGCTTTGCCGCTATCGACAGGGAATGGACATGACGGGCAAAGCGGGCGTGGACGGGCTGGACCGCGCGACATTGATGGACGCGCTGGTGGCGCTGGCGGAAGCTGGCGGCGATATCGTGTGGCGGCACTTCATCGAGGGCGCGGCCGTCACGATCAAGGCCGACGAATCGCCCGTCACGGCGGCGGATCAGGCGGCCGAGGCGGCAATTCTCGCCGGCCTTTATGAAATCGCGCCGCATATCCCGGTGGTGGCAGAGGAAGAGGCCGCGGCGGGGCGCGTGCCGGATGTGGATGGCGCGTTCTTCCTCGTCGATCCGCTCGATGGGACCAAGGAATTCATCCGCCGCGGGGATGATTTCACGGTCAATATCGGCTTGATCGAGCAGGGCGCTCCGACGATGGGCGTGGTCTATGCCCCGGCGCGCCAGGCGCTTTACTGGGGCGATGCGACCGCTGGGACCGCGTGGCGCGCCGATCGCACGCCGTTCGCGACGCGGGGCGCCGCGGCGGCGATCTCGGTTCGCCCGGTTCATGTTCCGCCGTGCGCCGTCGCCTCGCGCAGCCACGTCGATCCTGCCACCGCCGCATGGCTGGATGCCGGCGGAATCTGCGATTGCGTGTCTGTCGGATCGAGCCTGAAGTTCGTGTTGGTCGCGAGCGGGGAGGCGGACGTATATCCCCGCACCGGCCCGACGATGGAATGGGATACCGCCGCCGGTGATGCCGTGCTGCGAGCTGCCGGTGGCACTACCGTCGATCTGGACAACCAGCCGTTTCGCTATGGCAAGGCCGGGTTCCGCAACACCGGCTTTGTCGCCTGCGGGCTTTATCATCCGGCGCCGCTCCGTCCTTTCGTCACACGTTGATTGCCCGATCAGCACCCACCGTCGCAGCGGAGCACGGTGCCGGTGACGAAGCTCGATGCCGGGCTGGCGAGGAATAGTGCGCTGGTGACGACTTCCTCCGGGCGACCGGGGCGACCCAGCGCGCTGTCGGTGCGTTCGCGCGCATCCTCGGTCCATGCCTTGGCGATGTCGGTAAGGAACGGGCCGGCCGCGATCGCATTGATGCGTACCTTCGGCCCGTATTCGTGCGCCATGCTCGCTACCATCGCGTTGAGCGCCGCCTTCGCACCGGCATAGGGTACGACCTGCGGCGTCGGGCGCAGCGAGGCGATCGAGGAGGTGGCCAGGATCGTTCCGCCATCATTCTGCGTCATGCGGTGCGCGATATTGGCGATCAGGCGGAACGGCCCCTTGAAGTTCAGCCCCACAACACTGTCGAACAGAGACTCGGACACTTCGTGGCTGGGAACGAGCGGCCCCATCCCGGCATTGGCCACAAGGATGTCGATCCGGCCGAATGCATCCCAGGCATCTGCCGCAAGGCGGTCCATCTCATCCCATTTACCGGCATGGGCGGGCAGCGCGAGCGCGCGGCGGCCCTTGGCGGCGATCTCCGCCACCACGGCTTCACATGCTTCCGCCTTGCGACTTGAGATGATGATGTCGGCGCCCGCATCCGCGAAAGCGAGTGCCATTTCCCGGCCCAACCCGCGCGATCCGCCGGTGATGAGTGCGATCTTGCCGCTGAGATCGAACAGGGGGTGGGGCATCGAGCTTTCCTCTCCGTCGTCGGCCGATTTGGATCGGCTTTTCCGTAACACTTGTTATGCGGGTTCTTCGCCAAGGTGCAAGCAAGCGCGCGCGTTGCTATGATTCGTGCATGGGCGGAAGGGTGAAGCGAAAGGCGGCGCTGATCGCGGCGACCGGGGCTGAGAAGCCCGCGGCGGAGACCTGCGCATTGTGTCGCCGCCCGCTGGGTGCGCGTATCGAGTGGCACCATGTCGTACCGCGCAGCGAGGGCGGACGTGAGACGGTTCCGCTTCATCCGATCTGCCATCGCGCGATCCACGCGACCTGGAGCAACACCGAGCTTGCGCGGATCGGCGGCATGGCAGCGCTACGCATGGAGCCGGCGCTGGGCGGTTTCCTGCGCTGGATAGTTCGCCGCCCGCCGGACTTTCACGCTCCGACGCGTCCCCGCGACTGATTGTCGCAGCGGTTGCCCCGGGACACCGCATTTGGTTCATCGGAGCGACAGAAACCGTGTCATTGTGGCAACAGTCTGCAAATGATGCCGTTTTTTTCTCCTTGCGCTGCAACAATCCGCGGGAGGGGGGGTTCGGTTGGTTCCCGTGCAGCGGGCGGTGAGCCGCCCCCGTAACTCCGCCGGGGAGAGTAAAAGAGGTATTATCATGCGTAAGATCATGCTGTCCGCCGCCGCTGCTGCGGCGACGTTTGTCGCGCTGCCCGCGCTCGCGCAGGATGCGGGCACTGCGCCCGCGGCCGACACCACCAGCACCGCCACCGCACCGGATGGCACGCGAGCTTTCGGCATCGAGCCGTATTTCGGCGTCATGGGCGGCTGGGAACAGTTCGATAGCGAGCCGAACAAGGCCGGCATCCCGCAGGTGTCGCGCTCGAACAAGCTGAATGGCAGCCTGGTTCAGGGCGTGGCGGGCGTGAACGTTCCGCTCGGACCGGTGTTCGTCGGCGCGGAAGGTAACGTCGCCAAGGGCATCTCCGGCGACATCAACTGGGAATATGGCGCGGCTGGCCGCTTCGGGCTTCGTGCCGGTAACAGCGGCCTGTTCTACGGCAAGGTCGGCTATCAGTGGGTGAATTTCGACAAGCGCGTAAACACCGATCGCCACTATAACGACTGGACCTATGGCGTCGGCTTCGAAGTCGGGCCGAAGGACATTGGGATGGGCAATGGCGGCTTTCGCCTTCGCGGCGAGGTTTCCACCTTTGGTGACTTCCACAGCTTCCGCCCGACGCTGGGCGTCATCACGCACTTCTGAGCTTAGCGGTCATGCGAGTACCGCGCGTGTAGCGTAACGCGCGGGCATGGCGGGGGGCGGAGCCGGCGACGGCTCCGCCCCTTTTTTGCGTCAGTTGGCGGGCATCGCATTCTGGAGCACGGAAAGATCGTGCTGATCCACGGGCGCGCCGGTCGCATCGGTCGCGACCGCGGCGGTGTTGGTCGCTGGCGCGTCACTTTTTGCATTGTCCGCCACGTCGATCGCGAACCAGACGATCCCGCCCGCCCACAATAGTGCGGCCCAGCGACTGCGAAAGATGCGTGGCGAGGGTAGCATCAGGCGCCTATGCGCCAACCATTATTAAGATCTCTTACGCGCCGGGCGACCATCGACTGCGGCAGGGTTCACGTATGCGCCTGCCCGCTGCCCGACGACCGCAGGTGAAATGGCCGCGACCGTCGCCCGATCGGAGCAGGTCGATCACCCCCGACAGGCTCGAGGTGTCGAGCGGCAGGCGATGCGCTGCGGATGGCGCGGCGTTCGATGCCCCATTTCTGATCCGCAACTGGCGCCGATGCGCCGTTTTGCGGGAAGCGGCATTCCCGGGATGGGCGAGATCGTTTTACCGATCTCGCCTCATCGAACGGTTACTCCGCCGCAACGCCCGCGGCCGAAAACATGTCGCCCTCGTTGTCGCGGCTGCCGGCATCCTCGTTCGCGGCCGGGCCAGCCTTGGCCTTCTGGCGCTTGTCGAACGAATCCCACACGTCTGACCACTGGCCCTTCGTCGCCGCCTTCGAATATTCCGTCGCGCGGGTTTCGAAGAAATTGGCGTGCTCCACACCGTTGAGCAACGGGGTGAGCCAGGGGATCGGATGCTCCTCGATCATGTAGATCGGCTTGAGCCCGAGCTGCCCGAGCCGCCAGTCCGCGATGTAGCGGATGTAGCGCTTGATGTCCTTCGCGGTCATGCCGTTGACCGGCCCCATCTCGAACGCGAGATCGATGAAATTGTCTTCAAGCCGGATCGTCGTCTGGCATTGATCGGCGATATCGTCCTTCACCGCCTTGGTGAGGCAGTTCCGCTCTTTCGTGAAGGTGTGGAACAGCTTGATGATGCCTTCGCAGTGCAGGCTCTCGTCACGCACGGACCAGGAGACGATCTGCCCCATGCCCTTCATCTTGTTGAAGCGCGGGAAATTCATCAGCATCGCAAAGCTCGCGAAAAGCTGAACACCCTCGGTAAAGCCGCCGAACATCGCCAGCGTGCGCGCGATATCCTCGTCGTTATCGACGCCGAAGCGCTGGAGATAATCGTGCTTGTCCTTCAACTCCGCATAATCGAGGAACGCGCCATATTCGCTTTCCGGCATACCGATGGTATCGAGCAGGTGGCTGTATGCGGCGATATGCACCGTCTCCATGTTGCTGAACGCCGTCAGCATCATCTTGATCTCGGTCGGCTTGAATACGCGGCCGTATTTCTCGTGGTAGCAATCCTGCACCTCGACATCCGCCTGGGTGAAGAAGCGGAAGATCTGCGTCAGCAGGTTGCGCTCGTGATCGGTGAGCTTCTGCGCCCAGTCACGGCAATCCTCGCCCAGCGGCACTTCTTCCGGCAGCCAGTGAAGCTGCTGCTGGCGCTTCCAGTATTCGAACGCCCAGGGATATTCGAAAGGCTTGTACTGCTTGGAGGCTTGGAGAAGGGGCATGGGAGTTACTCCGAGAGAAGCGAGATGATGACTGCCACGAGGCAGAGAGTGAAGAAGGCGCCGAGGACGATGTTCATCCAAGCTTGAAAACGCGCGAAACCTCTATCCAGTCGATTACGCGGGGGCGGTTCGACGCCGGCTATGCGATCGATAAGTAACTCGCCCAGAGGTACGCTGTCCCGCCAATGCTGTTTACGTACGCTGGCGATCCCCGACAGCATGAAAATCGGGCCGAGAGTCGTCAGAGGGAGGGCGAGGCCGATATCCTTCACCCCTCCAACCCCCCGCGCCACATCGCCGTCGCGCTCATCGCGAGCACGGCGCCGGCCGCCAGCGCCATGATGCCGGTCATCCGAAACACATAGACCTTCGCCGGCCCACTCGGCCGCGCCAGCGCAATCAGCAGCCCCGCGCCGACCAGCGCCAGCACCGCCGCCACCGCATACATGATGATGACGGCCAAGGTCATCCGTTGCGCCACTTAACGACCGTGACAGTGCGCGTCTTGCGCGCGCCGACACCGAAGAACACCACGCCGACGAAAAAGCCGAAATCATACCAGCCGCCATCGTTCGGCACGGCATAGACCGCGACGTCGCTCATGAACAGCGACAGTACCCACGCGACCGGAAAGATGAACCCATGCCACAAACCGAGCAGAAAGCCCGGTGTGTCCGGCGCATGGCTCACCGCGGCCGGCACCTGACGCGCGCAGGCGGCGAGCAGGAGCATCAGGCCGGACAGCGCGGGCGCGCGCCAGCGCGTGATCGTGGCGTGAATCATGCGGTCGCCTCCGCGCATCCAAATGGCGCCAGGCTCGTTCTACCCGCGAACCGAAGCAATGGAGACGCGTCATGCACGATCACACCAACATCAAACCGCACATGAAGGTCGTCGGCGCGGATGGTGTCCACGTCGGCACGGTCGATCATATCGATGGCGAGCGTATCAAGCTGACCAAGGCGGATAGCGCGCAGGGCCCGGGCGGCGAGGGCGCCAAGCATCATTATCTGCCGGCCGGGCTCGTCGCGTCGGTGGAGGGCGATACTGTGCATCTCTCCGCCACGGGGCAGAACGCCCAGGACGTGTTCGAAGAGGCCAACTGATCGCATTCGTCGCCGCGGCGACGATGGCGATTCGCAAACCCCGGTTCGCCTGGCGCGGGCCGGGGTTTTCAGCATCCGGTGTGGTGCGCTGCGCGAATAGCGGATGTACGCATATGCCGACGCCTCCCCGATGGCATGCCCCCCGGCAGACGGCGGGGGAATCCCTTGCCGCCGCAACCGGGGAGGAGCTTACCCCGGCGAGCGCCAGCCTCCAATGCCAAAAAGGATCGCTTCGCCGCTTTTTTCTGGGGATAACACCATCCCTAGTGTCCGTTCGTGCGCAGGCGACGCGATATAGGCGATTGGCTGCGATCAGCTGGGATTGTCCAGGCTGAACTCATCCGCGTCCTCGTCATAGGCGAACAGCTCGGCATAGCGACACCAGTGCGTTACGGACCGCAGCGTTTCGGCGGCGTAATCCGGGGACATATGATCCTCCAGCTCGTCCCGGAACCGGCGCGCCGGGGCGGTGTGGCTCGGCCGCTCGTCGAGAATGCGCCGGATGTGCTGCGCGAGCGGGACATGCTGGACCAGCGCCTGCGCGAATATCGCCTTGCGATCATCGGTATCGGCCTGTGCATAGCGGCGCGCGGCAGGGGTGAGCAACAGATCGCCGCCCGACAGATCGGCGAAGCGCATCAGTTGCAGTGTCTCGGCCATCGGGAACAGATCATCGATCTCCAGCTGTAACTGGTCGGAAAGGTCGGCCATCGCCGCGCGGCCGTCGAAGGGCGTGGCGTCAACCTCCTCGATCAGCCCGGCCAGGGCGTTGGTGGAGACGACCGGCAAGACCATCGAGATGCCGGTGCCGGGGAACAGGCCGTCGCGCGCGGGCTGCGCGGCGGTGCGCGCGGTCATCCGGGCGTAGATATCCTCGACCAGCGCACGGAAAGCAGGATCGAGCCGGTCGCGCGGTTGCGGCAGCTCCACCCTGATCTCGGCGGCGATGCGGCCGGGATTGGAGGCGAAGACGAGGATGCGATCGCACATCAGCACCGCTTCCTCGATATTGTGGGTCACGATCAGGATCGACTTGATCGGCATCCGTCCTTCGGACCACAGATCGAGGAGGTCGGTACGCAGCGTCTCCGCCGTCAACACGTCGAGCGCGGAAAAGGGTTCGTCCATCAGCAGCAGCGAGGGATTGACCACGATCGCGCGCGCCAGGCCGACGCGCTGGCGCATGCCGCCGGAC
This sequence comes from Sphingomonas sp. 3P27F8, assembly GCF_005502745.1. Taxonomy (GTDB): domain Bacteria; phylum Pseudomonadota; class Alphaproteobacteria; order Sphingomonadales; family Sphingomonadaceae; genus Sphingomonas. Next base: position 67,882 of record NZ_SCNL01000004.1, on the reverse strand, counting down.
AGCTCCTTCGGAAAGGCGTTCTCGAAACCGTCGAGGCCGATCAGGTCGATTGCGGCCAGTGCGCGGGTGCGCCGCTCCTCGGCGGGTACGCGCTGCGCTTCGAGCCCGAGCTCCACATTCTGGAGAACGGTGAGCCAAGGGAACAGTGCGAACGTCTGAAACACCATGCTGACGGTCGGCTCGCTGCCGTCCGGCTGCGGCTCGAACCGGATCTCGCCGTCGCTCGGATCGATCAGCCCGGCGATCGAGCGCAGCAACGTGGACTTGCCCGAACCCGAGCGGCCGAGCAGCCCGACCACCTCGCCCTCGTAGAGCGTCAGATCGACATTCTCCAGCACGAGCAGATCGCTGGCACCCTTGCCGTAATGATGGCGGACGCCCGCCACGTTGACGAGCGGCGTGGCGGCGGGGAGGCGGGCGAGCGTGGCCATGTCTGCGTCTCCTGTATCCGGATTATCCGAGCCGCAGGCGGCGGTCGGCAAAAGCGTAGAGTGGCCGCCACAGCAGCCGGTTGAAACCGATAACGAAGATCGACATCACCGCGATGCCAAGCGTTACGCGCGGGAAATCACCCGCCGCGGTGGCCTGCGCGATATAGGCGCCGAGGCCGGTTGCCGCCAGCTTTCGATCGCCCCACGTCACCAGTTCCGCGACGATGCTGGCATTCCACGATCCGCCCGAGGCGGTGAGCGCGCCGGTGACATAATAAGGGAAGATGCCGGGGATCGCGAGCGTACGCCACCATTGCCAGCGCTTCACGCCGAACATGCCCGCCGCCTCGCGCAGGTCCGTCGGGATCGCGCTCGCACCGGCGATGACGTTGAACAGAATATACCATTGTGTGCCCAGCACCATCAGTGGGGACAGCCAAATATCGGGGTCGAGCCGCCAGTGGACGATCGCGATCACGACGAACGGGAAAAGCACGTTGGCGGGGAAGGCGGCGAGGAATTGCGCGACCGGCTGTAGCCGCTCGGCCCATCGCGGGCGCAACCCGATCCACACGCCGATCGGCACCCAGATCACGCTGGCGAGCGCGATCAGCACCAGCACGCGCAGCATCGTGATGAGCCCCAGCCCGAACGTGCTCAGCACGTCGCCCAGCGCGAGATGGCGCGACACATAGGTTGCGATCAGCCATACCGCCCAGCCGACGCCGCCCGCCACGATCGCCAGCCACAGCCAGCGGCCGGCGCCGGTGTCGCTGCTCGCCATCTGCCGCTTGCGCGGAGCGGGCCGGCGATCGAGCGCCATCAGCGCGCGGCCCAGCCCGGTGAGCGGCGCGAACACCACGGGCAGCAGGCGGGTGCGGCGGAACAGATCATAGGCCCATGAACGCGGCCGGTGCGCGCTCGCCGTCTGTTCGAAGCGGAACCGGTCCGCCCAGACGACCACCGGGCGGAATACGAACTGGTCGTACAGCAGGATCACCGCCGCCATCGCCGCCACCGCCCAGCCGACGTGGCGGAAATCCTGCTGGTCGATCGCCAGCGCCAGATACGATCCGATCCCCGGCAGCATGATCCGCGTATCACCTACGCTGATCGCTTCCGAAGCGACGACGAAGAACCAGCCGCCGGACATGGACATCATCGCGTTCCACACCAGCGCGGGGGTAGCGAACGGCAGCTCCAGCCGGATGAACCGTCGCCACGGCGACAGCGCGAAGCCCTGCGCCACCTCTTCGAGATCGGCCGGCACCGCGCGCAGCGACTGATAGAAGCTGAACGCCATGTTCCACGCCTGGCTGGTGAAGATCGCGAAGATCGCGGCCAGCTCCACGCCGAACTGGCGCGCGGGGAACAGCCCCATGAAGAAAGTGACCGTGAAGGTCAGGAAACCCAGGATCGGCACCGATTGCAGGATATCGAGCGCCGGGACGATCACCATCTCGGCGCGGCGGCTCTTGGCAGCCAGCGTGGCGACGAGAAAGGTGAAGATCAGGCTGGCCCCCAGCGCCGCGAACATGCGCAGGGTGGTGCGCAGCGCATAGCCGGGCAAATTGGCCGGATCGAGCGTGACGGGGGCGAGGTTCAGCCGCGCGAGCGGGGCGGCCATGCCTTCCGCGCCCTGGATCACCAGCACGGCGACCCCCGCCAGCAGCAGGAACGCGATCGCGTCCGCCCAACTTGGCGCGACTCGTCCGCGCCATTGGCGCGACAGGCTCAGCAGGCCGCGTGCGGTCTGTGGTACGAAGTCCATGTCTCATCCCGTCTCGGTCGCCATCGGCGACACCCGTGGGCGAGACTGATGCGATCAGGCTCGGCCGGGCGCCCCCGATGGCGCGTTCAATCGACTACTGTCGCTTGGCATTTGGTTCGTTGTTTCCTGATCGCCCGCGCGAACATACGCGCCGGCAGCGCCGCCCCTGCGACGACCGCGCGGCGGAGTCAACGGGGAACCGTGGCGCTGCGTGGGAGGAGCGCATTTCCGGTCATCCGGTGATCGATCGCCGCGTTGAAATGGCGGTTAGATCCGGCACGCTCCCAAGCGGTGGCCGGTGCCGGACGCTCGGCAGGGCGAGCACCGCCGCCACGATTGGCTCGTCCGCACGGCCGGCTGTTCCAGTCTTGCAGGGCGATATAGCGCGGCACAATGCGGTTCGGGCAGCTACCGCCGCCAGACGACGATCTCGCGCGATGGAAACAGCCGAGATGCACGATCGCCTCCCGAATGAGGGGCGGCCCATCCGTAGCAAGTCGGCGGATATCTCCCTGACATCGCCGCGATCATGTCGCGCGCCCCTGTCCGCTGAGATCCGCGACGGTCATGGCGGTCGCGCGCAGCGTCGTCCGGTGGTGTGGCGATGGCGATGGCGATTCGGCCGAAACCTCGGTGATCCGCCAATGCATGATTCACACACCTGTCATATATTCTCGCGCCGCCGCGATTTTGGTGGGTGACAACGCCGCGCGGTCGCCGCATTCATCCCCGAGAAAGCATGTGTGGTCGAGGCGATGGCCTCTTTGAAAGCCTTGCCATTGCCGCCTGCCGTTTCCGCCGCTGTTCCACTGCTCCCCGCGCATTCCGAAGGCGTGGCGCTGATCGGGCCGATGCACCATGCGTCGCGTGGCTACGGCTGGACGATCTTTGCCGGCCTGATCGCCGGCGTCGCGGCGCTGGCGGTGCTGATGCACGCCGCCGGATTGCGGATCGATCCGTTTTCGCGCGGCATGGTTCCTTTTCACATGGCCGCTATTATCCTGCTTGCCCTAAAGCTGCGCGCCGCACGCTGGTGGCCAGGGCATGGACGCGCGATCGGCGATTGCGCGGAGTTTTTCGGGTTGTTTACCGCGATCTCGCTGATCGGCGCGGTGGCGAGTTATCCGGTCGCGGCGCTTACTGGCGGAATGCATGACGCGACACTGCAACGCATCGATGCGCTGCTGGGGTTCGACTGGCTTGCCTGGTACCGCCTCGTCGCCGATCACCGCATGCTGCAATGGCTGGGGCTTGCCGCGTATCGCACGATCTACCTGACGCCAGCGATCCTGCTCGGCTTCTATGCCTGGAAAGGGTACAAGGCAGCCGCGCATCGTTTCCTGATGACCTTCGGTCTGGCCGCGACGCTCACCCTGATGCTGTATCCGATGATGACCGCGGTGGGGCCGTTGTCATTCCTGTGGCATGGACCGCTGCCTTACCTGCCCGAGAGCGAAGAGTGGCAGGCCGCGCTCATCCCGGCGCTGCGCGCGCACCAGATGCATTATGTCGATCTTGGACAATTGCGGGGACTGGTCTCCGCGCCGAGCTTCCACACCGTCGCGGCGGTGCTCTATATCCGCGCGGCATGGCCTCATCGCGAACTGCGCGCGCCACTGTTGGGTCTTAACGCGGCCATGTTGATAGCGACCCCGGTGGAAGGGACGCACTATCTGATCGACATGATCCTTGGCGCGGTAGTGGCGATCGTCGCCACGCTGGCGATGGGCAGGCTGCTAGCCGGCTCCGCCACCCCTCGCGTCAGCGCGGTCGGCGCCATCGCCTGAACGGGGCGGGGTGGCCGCCTCGCAGTCTGGCGGTTTTTCGATACCCGACCGGCGTTGCGGCCCCGCCGTTTTCTCCTGTCCCGAGGAAACGGGAAGATCTCTCCAGTGACCATGCACGCGGAGAGCGCGACGGCGTCAGATTGGGGCTTGCGGTGCGCGCAGCGGAGGGGGAGAAATGGTCCGCGCCGCTCGCGCGGAACAGTTCATGGAGAACAACGCGATCCGGGGAGCGAAGCGCAAGGCGCTTCAGGTTGCGCAAAGCTGCCTCCGTTCGGCCTTGAACCGATCACGCCCAAGTCCGACCGCGGAGCACTCGAAAAGGAGCTGGCTGTCGCGCTCGAAACTGCGGGTCTGTGATCAATCCTCTACCGTCGCCTGCTGCGTCCTCGTGTCATTGGATCGGGCTTCGTCGGCGGTGTCCAGCCTGGCGGGGGCTCCATGCGCTGCCGGCTTGTTCCAAGCCCCATCGCACCGGGTCGCTGCCGCGTGATGCCGGACAAGTCGGCAGTCGCGGCGTCCTCCGCCGTCACACCGGCGCGCATCAGGCTGATCATATCCCGCAGTCGCCGAGCCTCCTCAAAGTCCATCGCCGCTGCGGCGGCTTCCATCTGCTCACGAAGCGATTCCGCGGACTCGACCATGCTGCTGCAACGCCTCGGACCGCCGGAGTTTCCCGGTCCAAACCAAAAGCCGGCTTGCCGACCGCTGAGTTCAGGACAGCGTCGCTAGCGCCTCACGACGGAACGGCTGCAACTCGGCCGTGCGCCCCTCCTTCACCTTGGTGGCCCAAAGCGGATCCTGAAGAAGCGCACGGCCGACGCCCACCAGGTCGAAGTCGCCGCGCGCGAAGCGGCGCTCCAGTTCGTCGAGCGATGCGGGTTCGGAGCCTTCGCCGCCGAACGCCGCGATGAACTCGCCCGACAGACCCACCGAGCCGACCGTGATCGTCGGCCGTCCGGTCAGCTTCTTTGCCCAGCCCGCGAAATTCAGGTCCGAGCCGTCATCCGCAAATTCGGGCTCCCAGAACCGGCGCTGCGAACAATGGAAGATGTCCGCGCCCGCATCCGCGAGCGTTCCGAGCCACGTCTGCATTTCGTCAGGCGACCGCGCCATGCGAACCTCATAGTCCTGTTGCTTCCACTGCGAGAGCCGGATGATGATGGGATAGTCGGCGCCGACCGCCGCGCGCACCGCCTTCAGGATCGCGGCTGCGAACTGCGATCGCTCTACGAGGCTCGGGCCGCCGTAGGGGTCGGTGCGCTCGTTGGTGCCCTCCCAGAAGAATTGGTCGATGAGGTAGCCGTGCGCGCCGTGCAGCTCGACTGCCTCGAACCCCAGCCGCTTCGCGTCGGCGGCTGCCTGGCCAAAGGCGGCGATCGCGTCGGCGATCTCGTGATCGGCCATCGCATCGCCAAACTTTTTGCCGGGACGGGAGAGGCCCGACGGGCTGTCATAGGCGCCCGCCGGCGACCAGCTTTCGTGGTGGGTCTTCACCGCGCCGACGTGCCAGAGCTGCGGCGCCATCACGCCGCCGACCGCATGCACCTCGTCGATCACGTGCTGCCAACCGGCGAGCTCCGCTTCGCCATGAAAGCGGGGCACGTCCGGGTCGTTGAGCGACGCCGGCCGGTTCACGCCGGTGCCCTCCGACACGATGAGGCCCACGTCCGCTGCAGCGCGGCGTCGGTAATAAGCGGCGACCTCCGCGGTGGGCACGCCACCCGGCGAGTGCGACCGCGTCATCGGCGCCATCACGATCCGGTTCTTCAGCGTCAGCGACTTGTAGCTGAAGGGGGAGAACAGGCCGGTTGTGGTCATCGTGGAATCCTATCTCTTAGCGGTGCAGGGCACCCGGTCTGTCTAAAGAGGTTCGCTACCGTCTGCCAGAATTGCAGCAAAGTCGAAATGATCGGGCTGTTGAGCTCGAGAATCAATGCGCAGCCGCATCGTGAGCCAGATACGATTTGTTGCTTGCCTCCAAGCCGCTTCCTCACGGGCGCTCATTCGGGTGATAGATCCGGTTGTCACCGGGCCCGTCTCCCACCGAGGAGGCATCAAGGCCGAAGGGTGGTACGAGTCCGAGCTTCCGCTCGACCGACGCCTTCGCGCTAGCGATGGTTTCTTCCGCGGCTGCCGCGTCCTGGGTCCGGCTGATCGCGATCGCGCCGACCATTTCGGCGACGGCGGATACCGCCCGCGTGCGCGGCGCGTCCACGCCGGCGCGTTCGAGCAGAGTCTCGATGCCGCCGGTCAATCGATCGACCGCGCGGACGAAACGTGCCTGCGCCGCATCGGGCAGGCGATGGAACTCGCCCGAGAGGATCGGGATCGGACAGCCCTGGTCGCGCGCGTTTCGGTGGCGCATCGAGAGGTAGTAATTCACCAGCCTGTGCAGCGCCGTCTGCGGATCGACCCGATCGACATCGGCGAAGAACGCTTCGTACCGATCCTTGAACATGTGATCGACCGCTTCGCTCAGCAACTCGTCGCGCGAGCGGAAATGCGCGTAGAAGCCGCCGTGGGTCAGCCCGGCGCGCTTCATCACTGCGGCGACACCGAGGCGGTCGGGGCCTTCTGCACGCAGCGCCGCGGCTGCTTCTTTCAGGACCCGATCGCGGGTGCGCGCCTTGTGTTCGCTGTCGTATCGCATCGACCTTACCTGTGCTCTGCGGCGGCGGATGCAAGCGTCCGGGAGGACGCGTCCTGCCATCCGCCACCAAGCGCCCGATACGCCGCCACTGCCGCGCGCGCTTCGTCGGCGCGGGTCGCTGCGAGGCGATCGGTCGCGGCGAGCAATTCACGGTTGGCATCGATGACGTCGATGAGGCCGACCGCCCCCGCGGCATAGGCGTCCTGCGCCTGCGCGCGCGCGCGGGCGAGCGCCGCCGTCTCTCGCTCCAGGCTCGCGCGCTCCTTATGCGCCTCGGCTAGGCGGGCGAGCGCGGTCTCGACGTCCTCGGCCGCCGTCAGCACGGATCCGCGCCACGCCGCGAGCGCCTCCGCCTGCCGGCCACGCGCGGCCGCGACCTCCGCGTCGACGCGCCCGAAGTCGAACAAACGCCATCGTAGTGCGGCCCCACCCGATGCCTGCACCGAATTGCCGGTGAAGAGGTTTGCGGTTCCGAGACTGGCGACGCCGAGCAGACCGGATAGCGACAGGTGCGGATAGTAATCCGCGAGCGCGACGCCGATCCGCGCGTTGCTCGCGGCAAGGCGGCGCTCAGCGGCGACCACGTCTGGCCGACGGCGGAGCAGGTCGGCAGGCGCGGCGCCGCCGGCCGGGGTCGGTGCCGCGGGCACCGGTCGCGCGTCGATCAACAGCGCTCGGTTGCTGCCGGGCGGATCGCCAACCAGCACGTCGAGGCGATTGAGCTGCGCCTCGATCCCGGCGCGGAGCGGTGCCATCGCGGCGCGCACGCCCTCGAGCTGCGCGATCGTGCGGTTGCGGTCGCGTTCTGCGGCGATACCCTGCTCGACGCGTTGACGGACGAGCTCGTCGAGCTGCGCCTGATTTCGCTCCTGGTCGCGGGCGACCGCCAGCCGCGATTGAAACGCGCGCAATGTCAGATAGGCGTCGGCGGTTTCGGCGGCGACCGCGATCGCCACCGCGCCGGCGCTCGCTTCCGCGGCGGCGAGATCGGCTCGTGCCGCCTCACGCCCGCGGCGCAGGCCGCCGAACAGATCGATCTCCCACGAGGCCTGGGTTCCGACCGCATATTCGGTGTAACCGCGCTCGGCACCCACGGCGCGCGTGATCCGGCCGATCGCGGTGTTGCGCGACTGGCTGACCGTGGTCGCGGTCGCCGCCGCATCCGCGGCCGGCAGCAGCGCCGCGCCCGCCGCGCGGGCGGCGGCGCGCGACTGATCGATCCGCGCGCGCGCCTGTGCGAGGTCCGTATTGCGCGCGACCGTCCGGTCGACGAGCGTCGCGAGCAGTGGATCGTTGAAGCCGCGCCACCATGCCGCATCCGCGTCGCGCCGCTCGATCAGGGCAGCATGGCCGAAGGCCGGCGCGATCGCCGGTTGGGGACGGACGTAGTCGGCGCCAACGGTGCAGCCCGCCAGCGTCACCGGCGCGAGGAGCAGGTAGATCTTCGACATTCAGTGCGACTCCGCCGGAGGGATGGGCGCGGCTTCCTTCGGCACGCGGCAGAACGGGACCATCACGAGCGCGAGCACGAACATCCACGCCATGATGCGGAACACCTCGTCGAACGCGGTCGTGAGCGCCTCACGCCCAACCACCCGACCGAACGAGGCCTGCGCCATCAGCAATGCCTGCGCGGGATCGGGCGTGTTGGCGGCCATCCGGGTTGCGATTGCGGCCACAAAGTCCGTCGCGCCCTGCGCCGACGCGCCCAATGCTTCGCCGAAGCGCGCAGTCTGCGTCCGCGCGGCGTCGTTCAGCCAGGTATTGACGGTCGCGATCCCGATCGCCCCGCCTAGATTGCGCATCAGATTGAAGAGCCCCGAAGCGGAGCGCAGTTCCGGCCCCTGGAAGGCGGATAGGGCCATGCCCACGCTCGGTACGATGCAGAGCATGACGAAGAGCCCGCGGGCGAGCTGCGGGATCAGCAGTTCCTTGAAACCCCAATTTGAGGCGATGTGCGAGGTCAACCACAGGCTGATCGCGAAGCCGGTCAGCCCGATGCCGATGACGATACGCCGGTCGATATGGTTGGAGGACCAGGCGGCGATGATCGTACTGAGCAGCTGGCTCGCCCCAACGACGAACACGGTCGTCCCGATCTCCAGGCTGTTGTAGCCGCGCACCCGGCCCAGGAACACCGGCAGCAGGTACGTCGAGGCGTAGATGCCGAACCCGATGACGAGGTTGAACACGCAAGCAAAGGTGAAGGTGCGATTGCGGAACGGCGACACGCGCACGATCGGGTTCTTGGAATAGAGCGATCGTTCGACGAACAGGCCAAACGCGACCGCCGCGATCCAGGCGACCATCACGATCGTGGGATCGCCGAACCAATCCTTTCGTGGTCCTTCCTCCAGGACGTATTCGAGGCCGCCGAGCGCCACCGCCATCGCGACGAGATGTGACCAATCGATGCGGGCGAACATGGATCGGTCCGCGCGATCGACGTCGATCAACAGGATCGTCAGGATCGTGACGAGCGTGCCCGGAACCACGTTGATGAAGAAAATCCACCGCCAGCCGATGCTGTCGGTGATGATTCCGCCGACGGTCGGCCCGATCGTCGGGGCCAGTACCGATACCATGCCGAGGATGGCCGGGATGAGCGCGCGCTGCTTGCCCTCGAACATGGTGAAGCCGACCGCGAAAACGGTCGGTACCATCGCGCCGCCGACGAACCCCTGGAGCGCGCGGAAGACGATCATCGACTCGATGTTCCAGGCAAGCCCGCAGGCGATGCTCGACAGCGTAAACAGCCCCGCGGAAAGCGCGAACAGCCATCTGGTCGACATCGCCTGACCCAGGAAGGCCGAGAACGGGATCATCACCAGCTCCGCCATGAGATAGGCGGTCTGCACCCAGCTGATCTCGTCAGGGCCGGCTGAGAGCCCCGCCTGCACGTCGTTGAGCGAGGCCGCGACGATCTGGATGTCGAGCAGCGCCATGAACTGCCCGAACGCGAGCACCGCGAAGATCACATATTTGTGCGATAGCGGCAGTGCCGCCGGGTTAGGTGCCGCGTCGCGGCCACGCCGCCGTGCCCATGCCCCGGTCGTAACCGCACCTCCCATTGTCTGATCGCCTCTTGTTGTATGATGACCATCATATTATAACCGTCATATCAAAGCCGCAAGAGGTGTGGGATGGATGCGATAACGGGCGGACCGGTGATTGAGACCGCCACCGTCGGCCGGCGGTTCAACCCACCGTCGCCACGAACGCTGATGGCGTCGGGCGTGGCGGTCGCGGTGGCGGCGGCTGGGGTCGTTTGTATCACCTCACCGGCAACGTCTGAGACCACCGACGACGCATATGTCAGCGCGGATACGACAGCGGTTGCGCCCAAGATCCGCGGGCTCGTCACCGAGGTTACGGTGCGCGACAATCAGATGGTGCGCGCAGGCCAGCCGCTCGTCCGGATCGACCCGGAGGAGTTCGATGCCAAGGTCGCGTCGGCGCAGGCGGCTCTAGCGGACGCGCAGGCCGGCGTCGGGGCGGCGCAGGCGGCGCTCGTCAGCCTCGCGGCGGAAGAGCGGTTGGCAAGCGCGCAGGTCGCGGCCGCGCGCACCGCGATCAGGTCCGCGGGGGCACAATCCGATCTCGCCGCGGCGGATCGTCGCCGCTACGCTGCGCTTGTCGCCACCGGCGCGGTCGCGCGGCGCGAGGCGGACTCCTACGGCGCCGCAGCGGTGACCGCAGAGCAGGATGCGGCGCGGGCGGGAGCGTTGCTGGCGGTATCGCGCGAGACGGCTGGCGTCACCGCCGCGAAGCGACCCGGCCTCCTCGCTGCGCTTGCCACCGCACGCGCGAAGGTGGGACAGGCGAAGGCCGTGCTCGATCTTGCGCGACAGGACCGTCGCCACGCGACCATCCTCGCGCCGATCGACGGCGTGGTCGGCAATCGTCAGGTCCGCGTCGGCGAATATGTCCAGCCGGGCAGCCGTCTTCTCATGATCGTGCCGCTCCACGCGCTCTACGTCACCGCGAACTTCAAGGAGACGCAGACCGCCCGAATGCTGCCTGGCCAGCCTGCCACGATCGAGGCGGATGCGCTGCCGGGTACCAAGTTGCGCGGTACGGTCGACAGCGTTGCGCCGGGATCCGGATCCAGCTTCTCGCTGCTGCCGTTCGAGCCGGGCACCGGCAATTTCACCAAGATCGTCCAGCGTGTCGGCGTGCGCATCCGCTTCGACACCGGCCAGCCGGGCATCGATCGGCTCCGGCCCGGGCTCTCGGTCACGGCGCGGGTGCAGCTTGCAAGCAATGAGGATCGCAATCCATGACCACTGCGATCCCGCCACGCTCGACGGCCTCGGCCAGATCGCCGCAATGGTGACGACCAGCCAAAGACCGCCGATCGGCGAGACGATGCGCTTCTCGCTCGTCGCGTTCGACCGCGGCCATGCGGTGTTCGAGGGTGCGCCCGATCGCAGCGTCTAAAATCCGATGGCTCGGTGCATGGCGGTTATGCCGCGACCCTTGCTCGACAGTGCGTGCGAGATCGCTGTGCACACGCAACTCGCGGCCGGCCTGGGGAAGCCAGGGGAGCATGATGTGGTCGATCGGGATTGCCTGATCCGGCTCGCCCCCGCTGTCGGTCATGGCGTGGAACAACGCATAGCTCCACGCGGGCAGCCCGTGCGCGAGTCCGCGAGCGTGAAGCAGATCGATTGCGGCCGCGTGTTGTTGAGCGTCATGTAGCCCGATCGCTCGCCTAGTAACGCTGCATGCGCGCCCGCGTCACGATCGCTTCGCCCCAGTCGCCGCCCGGCGCGAACCAGCGCTCCCCATATGTCGCGGCGATCGACGGTCCGGGCGCTCGTGATCCGGGCACCGAGGCCGAGGTTGTTCGCAGCGTGCAGCGTGCAGCGTGAGGCGCCCGGACGACGCTGCCGCCATCTCGCGAAAGAGCGGCTGGCACAACGTCCTGTTCAGGAGCCCATCGCGCTACGTCGCTGATATCTTGCTTGCGGAGGAATGCTCCAGTGTTCGCGATCACGCCCTGCGACGCCATACTTAAGTGCTGCCAAGAGCGCACGCCGCTGCTCTTCACCCGATGAGGCGCCGTGCCCGTTCCAGGGTGAGTCGCGCGCGGGCATCGACCGCATACTGCTCGACGAAAGCCGCCATGCCGGTGCTCTGAGACAGGGCAAAGGGCGCCAGAAATCCCGGACGGGTGGTTTGTCGATCGAGGTCGGACCGCCTTGACCACAGTCCCGGGTGTCAGGTCTTCGGCAATCCCGGCGGATTCGTTTCGGAACGCTTGATGCCTTCCGACGCGAGGTTCCAGCGTGACAGAAGGCGCCCGTAGGTTCCGCTGTCGATCTGCGCGTTCAACGCGGCGGTGATCGCGGGGGCGAGGCCCGAGCCCTTGCGCGTTGCGACCGCGATATAGGCGGTGAGCGGCCAGCCGCCGGGCACGCTGCCGACGCGGCGGGTGCGGCCGTCGCGCGCTTCGTAGGCGGCGGTGGCATTGGGGCCGAACGACACGTCGACGCGCCCGGAAAGCACTGCCAGCCGCGCGATGCCGGCATCGTCGTAATATTGCGGCTCCGCGGGCTTGCGGCCGGCGGCGATGTTCTGGGCGTTCCAGCGATCGAGGATTTGCGACTGGTTGGTGCTCGCGCCGACCGCGACCTTCAGCCCCGCGATGTCGGCCGATTTCTTGATGGCGCGGATCGGGCCGTCCGCGCGAGTGTAGATGCCGAGCTGATCGTCGCGATAGGTCGAGAAGTCGAACTTCGCCTTGCGCTCCTCGGTGACGGTCACGTTGGACATGACGGCGTCATACTTGCCCGAGGTGAGGCCGAGCGGCCAGTCCGCCCAGGCGACGGGCGTGATCTTGAGCTTGAGGCCGAGGCTGTCCGCTACGAGCTGCGCGATGTTGGGCTCGACCCCGACCACCCCACCTTTCTCGCCGCGCGCATAGTCGGCGAGTGGCAGCGCGCCGACGACCATCGCGACCGAGAGCGTGCCCGGCGTCGCGAGCGTCAGGTTGCGCGGCAGCAACGCGATGGCACCGGGCACCTTCTGCGCGTGGATCATCGGCAGCGCTTCGGGACCCGCGGGCTCGACCGGCGGCTTGCAGGCGATGAGCGCGGCGACGCCGAGCAGCGTGAGTGTTGACCTTCCGCGCATCACAGCACCTTCGACAGGAATTCGGCGGTTCGCGCCTCGCGCGGGTGGGCGAAGAGCTGCGCCGGGGCGCCGGTCTCGACGATACGGCCCTGATCCATGAAGACGACGGTATCCGCGACCTCGCGCGCGAAGCCCATCTCGTGTGTCACGATGAGCAGGGTCGTGCCCGAGCGCGCGAGCTCGCGGATGACGTCGAGCACTTCGTTCACGAGTTCGGGGTCGAGCGCAGAGGTCGGCTCGTCGAAGAGGAGCACCTTGGGGCGTAGCGCCAGCGCGCGCGCGATCGCGACGCGCTGCTGCTGCCCGCCGGAGAGCTGGCGCGGATAGCTGTCCGCCTTCTCGGGAAGGCCGACACGCGCGAGGAGATCGCGCGCGGTCGCCTCGGCCTGCGCGCGCGCGATGCCGCGGCTCCACACCGGCGCGACGACGAGGTTCTCCAATACGGTCAGGTGCTGGAAGAGGTTGAAGCTCTGGAAGACCATGCCGACCTCGGTGCGGCGGCGCAGGATCTCGGGCTCCTTCAGCTCGTAGAGCGCGTCACCCTCGGCGCGATAGCCGATATGACCGCCGTCGATCGTGATCTCGCCGTCGTCGACCCGCTCGAGATGGTTGATCGTGCGCAGCAGCGTCGATTTGCCCGATCCCGACTTGCCGATGATGACGGTGACGCTGCCCGACGGCGCACGAAGCGTCACATCGTCGAGGACCCGCAGATCGCCGAACGATTTCGAGACATGCTCGATCGCGACGGTGCCGCCGCGCGCAAAAGGCAGCGGCGCGCGGGCGACGCCGGTCGGCGCGCTCTCACGCGATCGGGTGACGGAACGCGCGTCGCGGGTCGCGCCGCGCGCGAAGCGCCGCTCGATCCGTCGCTGCGCCGCGGACAGGACGGTGAGGATGATGAGATACCAGACCGTCGCCACCATCAGCAGCGGAATGACGTCCAGGTTGCGGCGATAGATGACCTGGACGGTATAGAATAGCTCGGGCAGCGCGAGGACGTAGACGACCGAGGTGCCCTTCGCGAGATTGATGATCTCGTTGAACCCGGCGGGCAGAATGCTGCGCATCGCCTGCGGCAGGACGATGCCGAACGCCTGGCGGTGCCGTGGCAGTCCCAGCGCCGCCGCGGCCTCGCGCTGCCCGTGGTCGACCGACAGGATGCCGCCACGGATGATCTCGGACGAGAAGGCCGCCTGGTTGAGCGTTAGCCCGATCACCGCGGCCGCGAACGGGCTGATGAGCGCGGTCGTCGACCATTGCGCGAAGGTGATCCCCGTCAGCGGCACCCCGAGCGAGATCGTCGCGTAGAGATAGCCGAGATTGTTCAGGAGCAGCAGCAGGACGATGAGCGGGATCGAGCGGAACAGCCAGACGTAGCTCCACGCCACACCGCCGAGCAGGCGCGATCCCGAGACGCGCGCGAGTGCCAGCGCCATGCCGAGAAGCGACCCGAACAACGTGCCCATAACGGTCAGCAGCAGGGTGCGGCCAAGGCCCACGATCACCGGCTCGGCCAGGAACCATTGCGCGAACACGGGCCAGCCCCAGCGCGGGTTGCCGAGGACGGACGCTGCAACGCTGGCGATGATGACGAGCCCCGCCGCCGACGCTGCGGTGCGCAGCGGATAGCGCGCGGGAACGATGCGGCGCGCGGCGCGCGGCGCGGGCGCGCGCGCCGCGTCGGCCACTTTTACGTCGGCGTAGGCGGTACTCACGCGCGCCGCTCCGCCGCGAGCGGCGCGCCGATATATTTCTCGAACGGCAAGGTGAAGCGTGCCGCGAGATCGGCGGCGGGATCGTACAGGCCGGTATAGCCCGACCGATGGTAGAGCGCCGCGGCTTCGGGCTGGCGGAAGCCGGTGGTGAGATAGATGCGCGTGTAACCCAGCGCTCGGGCGCGGTCCTCCAGCGCGGTCAGCACGCGTCGCGCGAGGCCCTGCCGGCGGTGCGTGTCCGCGGTCCACATGCGCTTCACCTCCGCGGTGCCTTCGTCCGCGTGGCGCATGAAGCCGCCGCCGGCGATCGGCACGCCACCGCGCAGGATCAGGATGAAGCTACCGTGCGGCGACTCGAACGCCTCGGCGGCGTAGCGGTGGTACACCTCCTGCGCGGCGGCATCGACGGGGCGACCCTCCAGGTCGTGGTAGCGCCGGCTGTATTCGCCCACCAGTGCGTCCAGCAGCGGACGCGCTCGCGGATCGCGCGGGGAGGAGGTGACGATCTCGTCGTCGTCATGCTCCACGATGCTGATAGGCGCGAGCGCCATGCGATGCTCTCCTTGGCGTGAGGTCAGGTGAGGAAAGTTTCGGCAAGTCGCGCCCACAGGGCGGCACCGGGCGCGATCACGTCGTCGTTGAAGCGGTAGCGCGGGCTGTGCAGCGGCTCGCCCGGTCCCGTTCCCAGAAACAGGAACGCGCCGGGGCGCGCCTCCAGCATGAAGGCGAAGTCCTCGCTCGCGGTGCGTGGCGCAATGTCGGGGATCAACGCGTCCTCGCCCAACAGGTCGCGGGCGACGCCGCGCGCGATCTCGGCCTCGCGCGGGTGATTGACCACGCTGGGGAAGCCGCGGCGCAGCTCGACCTCCGCGGTCGCGCCGAAGCTCGCCGCGACGCCGCGCGCGATCTCCGGGATGCGCCGCTGCAACGCCTCGCGCACCTCGGCGCGGAACGAGCGTGCGGTGAGCGTCAGATCGACATGATCGGGGATGACGTTCGCCGCATCGCCGCCATGGATCGACCCGACGGTGACGACCGCGGCATCGAGAGGGGCGACGTTGCGCGCGACGATCGATTGCAGCGCGGTGATAACGTGCGCCGCGGCGACCACGGGATCGACCGTTTCGTGCGGCGCGGCGCCGTGGCCGCCCTTGCCGACCACCCGGATGCCGATCCAGTCCACCGACGCCATGGCCGGGCCGTCGAGGATGCCGAACCGTCCCACGGGCAGGCCCGGCCAGTTATGCAGCCCGTACACCGCATCGCAGGGGAAGCGGTCGAATAGACCGTCCGCGATCATCGCGCGCGCGCCCTGGCCGATCTCCTCTGCCGGCTGGAAGAAGAGGTGGAGCGTGCCCGAGAGATCGCCCGCCTCGGCGAGATAGCGCGCCGCGGCAAGGAGGATCGTCGTGTGCCCGTCGTGACCGCATGCGTGCATGACGCCGGCTGTCTCGCTAGCGAACGGCAGGCCGCTCGCCTCCGCGATCGGCAGCGCATCCATGTCGGCGCGCAGCCCCAGCGATTTCGTGCCGGTGCCGCGACGGAGGGTGCCCACGACCCCGTTGCCGCCGACGCCAGTGGTCACGCGATAGCCCCATTCCTCCAGCAACTCCGCCACGCGCGCCGCGGTGCGGTGCTCGTTCCACGACAGCTCGGGGTGGCGGTGGAAATCATGCCGCAGCGCGATCGCATCGTCGAGGAACGCCTCGATGCCGGCGAGCGCGGGCGCGACATTGGCCCGGACGGGCGTGGCGAGCGTCATGCCGAGCGGCGTTCCGGTGCGCTCGCGGGCGCCGCGCCGGCGGCGTAGCGGCTTTCCTTGAACGGCAGCCCGAGGTGATCGCGCAGCGTCGCGCCGTGGAGCACGCGGTCGTAGCGGCCGCGCCGCTCCAGTTCCGGGACGATGTAGGTGACGAAGTCGTCGAGCCCCTGCGCTGCCACCGGGAAGCCGAGGATGAACCCGTCCGCCGCGCCGCCGTCGATCCAGCGGACCAGTTCGTCCGCCACTTTCTCGGGGTTGCCGAGGAAGTGCGGCTTGGGCGTGGCCGCCTTCAGCGCGACCTGGCGAAGGGTGAGGCCGTGCTCGCGAGCGTCCGCCTTGATCCGATCTGTGGTGGAGCGGAAACTGTTCGCACCGATGTCACCAAGCTCGGGAAAGGGCGCATCGACGTCATACTGCCCGAAATCGTGATGATCGAAGAAGCGACCAAGGAAGTCGAGCGCATCTTCGATCGTCAGTAGGTTCCTGATCTCCTCGAACTTCGCCTCCGCCTCGGCATCGGTCGCGCCGGTGACGATGCCGATGCCGGGAAAGATCTTCACATGGTCCGCCGCGCGGCCGTGCACCACCGCGCTGTTGCGCACCTGCGCGCGGAAGCGAACCGCCTCATCGAAGGTCGCGGGGCCGGTGAACACCGCATCCGCGAACTTGCCCGCGAGGCCTATCCCCGGGTCGGACGAACCCGCCTGGAAGACCACCGGCTGTCCCTGCGGCGAACGGCCGATGTTGATCGGTCCTTCGACCTGGAAGAAACGCCCCTTGTGGTCGAGCCGGCGGAAGCGTGACTTGTCGACATAGGTGCCGGTCGTGCGATCGCGCGGGAACGCGTCCTCGTCCCACGAATCCCACAATCCCTGCGTGACGGTAAGATACTCGTCCGCGATCTCGTAGCGGAGCGCATGATCGGGGTGCGAGCGCCCGTAGTTGCGCCCCGAACCCTCGAGCGGCGAGGTGACGACGTTCCAGCCCGCACGCCCGCCGCTGATGAGATCGAGCGAGGCGAACTGGCGCGCGACGGTGAAGGGGTCGCTGTACGAGGTGGACAAGGTGCCTGCGAGGCCGATCTTGCTCGTCGCGGTCGCCAGCGCGGAAAGGATCGTGATCGGCTCGAACCGGTTGAGGAAATGGGGGATCGACTTCTCGTTGATGTAGAGCCCGTCGGCGACGAAGGCGAAGGCGATGCCCGCCGCCTCCGCCTTCAGGGTTTGGCTGGTCAGGAACGGCAGGTTGACGCTCGCATCGGCCGGGTTGCTGGGGTGTTTCCAGGCATGCATGTGGCCGCCTGGGCCATGGAGCAACAGGCCGAACGGGATCGATTGACTGCTCATCGCCTACCTCGCTTTCAGATCGTTTCGGGTCACGCCGCGGCGCGGGCGACGCCGCCCACGTGCGGAAGGATGGCGCGCGCCAGTTCCTCGAGCGAGGCACGGCGCGCGTCGTGCGCGGCGACGGGGGCGTCCATGACGAACTCCTCCACGCCGAGCCGACCGTGGATCTCGTCCAGCGCGGCGCGCACCTGCGCCCCCGTGCCCGAGATGACATTGGGGACGATCTCCTCGACCGAATAGTCGGCCACGCCGGACTGGCGCGCGAACTCCGCCGCGGCCTCGGGCGTGCCGACGTTGACCTTCTGCCCGGTCGCGAGCCGCACACGGTAAAGCCTCAGGGGGCCGACCAGCCGCTGCGCCTCCGCCTCGCTCGGCGCGGCGAAGGCGACGAGCGCGAGGAGCGGCGTGCGCCCGGTCGCCTCGCGATAGACGCGGAAGGCGTGCGCCATGCGATCGGGGTCGCCGTCGAAATGGCCGGCATAGCAGAAGCCCCAGTCGAGCTCGGCGGCGAGCGCCGCGCTCTCCGCGCTGGCGCCCAGCAGGATGGGTGCGGGCGGCACGGCGGGGGCAGGGCCGGCAAGCGCGCCGGCCAGCGGATGCTCGTCGCCAAGCCGTCCGAATACGAAGGCGTCGAGCTCGCGGAGCTTGTCCGCAAAGTCGGGCTGCGCGTCGGCAAGGCCGCTGCGCAGCGCGCGGGTCGCGCGCGGTAGGCCGCCGGGGGCCTTGCCGATGCCGAGGTCGACCCGCCCCGGCGCCAGCGCGGCGAGGAGGTTGAACGTCTCCGCCACCTTGAAGGGCGCGTAATGCTGCAGCATCACCCCGCCCGAGCCGACCCGGATGCGCTGGGTGCTGGCGAGGACATAGGCCGCGAGCGCCTCTGGCGCCGTGCTGCCGAGCGCGGGCATGCCGTGATGCTCGGCGAACCAATAGCGATGGAAGCCGAGCCGATCAGCCAGCTGCGCCGACGCGACCGTCTCCGCCAGCGATTGCTGCGGCGTTGTTCCCTCGGGCACGAGCGCCTTGTCGAGGATGCTGAGACGGTAAGGCATGGCGGCGTCGGCTCCCGCTTCTGGTCGATGGAGCCGAGGCTAAACTCCTACTTACTTCGTAGGGAATCAACTTTGCCGTTCCGGCGGGAAAGATTTTCTGTCTCGCCCGGAGCCGCTTCCCGATCGCAGCCTTATGACGACGGCGCAACAAAGCGTCGCATCGATAAACAACATGGAGATCATCTGCGGAGACTGTGTCAGTGCGGTCGGTGTAATCACGCCTCTTCGACTTATTATAGCGCGTCATGTTTCAAGACGGGTGAGAGAGTTGAGGCGTTCGACTGTTTCAGACGCTTCTGAATTGTCGATTAGACTTGGCGCCGTGTCGGCTGACACGAATATAGCGCTCGGCACTTCTGTCTCCGCGCTTCTCCGATCAACAGGGGTGACGCGATGAAGCATGCTTCCTTTTTCCTGTCAGGGGCCGGAATGTTGACGCTCGTGGCCGGGGCCGCGGCTGCCGATCCGGCACCGGCCGCACCGGCCGCGGAGGATGCCGCAGCATCCGATCCGAGCGGCGACATCGTCGTCACGGGCACGCGCCGAGCCGGCGTCCGTGCGGCAGACAGCGCCGCCCCGATCCAAGTGCTCGATGCCGAAGCGCTGACGCATGTCGGCCAGCCGAACCTCAATCAGGTGCTGAGCCAGTTGACGCCCTCGTTCACAGCGCAGCCGTTCGGCGGCGACGCTTCCAACCTCACGCTCACCGCGCGGTTGCGCGGGCTCAGCCCCAATCACGTCCTCATCCTCATCAACGGCAAGCGCCGCCACGGCACCGCCAACGTCCATGTCACGACGGGACCGTTCCAGGGCGGCGCCGCGCCCGACCTCGACCTGATCCCGCCCGAGGCGATCGAGCGGATCGAGGTGCTTCAGGACGGCGCGGCCGCGCAATATGGCTCGGACGCGATCGCCGGCGTCATCAACATCATCCTGAAGTCGGATCGCAGCGGCGGCAGCGCGTCGGCGACCGTGGGACAATATTACAAGGGCGACGGCGACACCGCCGCGGGAAGCGTGCGGCTGGCGCTCCCGATCGGAGACAGCGGCTTCCTCGATGTCACCGGCTTCCATCGCTTCCACGATTTCAGCCAGCGCGGCGGCGCGGAACGGCGCGTCGCCGCCCCCGACGGATCGATCCTCACCGGCGTGCCCGCCGCCTGGGCGAACATCCCCGGCTTTCCCTATCTCAATCCGATCATCGGCGATGCCCGCTCGTCGCTCACCGCCGGCACGTACAACGCCGGCTACGATTTCGGCGGTATCCAGGCGTACAGTTTCGGAAGCTACGGGCGCCGCGTCGCGCGCGCCAACGAGCAATACCGCCTGCCCAATCGCGTCAGCCGGACCGTGAACGGCGTCACCACCTTTCCCTTTCCGAACGGCTTCGTGCCGCAACTCGGGCTGGAGGAGGACGATTACGCCTTCACCGGCGGCGTGCGCGGCACGGCCGGGGGATGGTCGTGGGATCTCTCCTCGACCTACGGCCGGGACACCGCGCGGATCAGCACGCTGAACTCCGCCAACGCATCGCTCTACGCGGACACGGGCTTCACCCCGCGCGATTTCTATGACGGCACCTTTGTCGCGACGCAATTCACCGCGAACCTCGACGTGAAGCGCGACCTGTCGCTCGGCCTCGCCGCGCCCGCGACGCTGGCACTCGGCGCGGAATATCGTCGCGATACCTATGCGATCCGCGCGGGCGACGCCGCCTCGGTCTACAAGGAGGGCGGGCAATCCTATCCGGGCTTCCAGGCGAGCGACGCCGGCGAGCATCGCCGTAACGCGTGGAGCATCTACGGCGACATTGCGGTACAGCCCACCAGTGCCTGGACGGTGGATGTCGCGGGCCGCTTCGAGCATTACAGCGACACCGGTGATACCGGCATCGGCAAGCTTACCACGCGCTACGATGTCTCGCCCGCGTTTGCGGTGCGCGGCACCGTCAGTACCGGCTTTCGAGCGCCGACGCTCGCCGAATCCTTTTACTCCGCGACGAACGTCTCGCCGACCACCGCGATCATCCAGTTGCCCGCGAACTCCGCCGCCGCGGCGCTCGTCGGCTATGCGCCGCTCAAACCCGAGAAGTCGACCAACTATTCCGCCGGCATCGTGCTGCGCCCGATCGATCGACTGACGATCACGCTCGATGCCTATCAGATCACGGTGCGCAACCGCATCACCGGCACCGGGCTGCAACTCGGCAAGAGCGGAACGACGGTCGTCAGCCAGCGCGTGCTCGATGCGATCGCCGCGCACGGCAACGTCGTCGATCCGACCGCGAGCTTCGTCGGAGTCAGCGCGTTCGCCAACGGCACCGACACGCGCACCCGCGGCGTGGAATTCGCCGCGACCTACCCGACCGAGTTATCGTTCGCGCACGTCGACTGGTCGCTCAGTGCCAATTACAACAAGACCGACGTGACGCGGAACCGCTTGGGCGCGCTCCTCAACCCCATCGCGATCAGCAATCTCGAAACCGCCTCGCCGCGCGTGAAGGTGATCGCGGGTCTGAGCGCGAAGCGCGGCGCCGTCTCGGTCACCCTGCGCGAGACGGTCTATGGTGCGACGCGCGCGCTCGTCTCGCCGTCGGGTGCGGCCCCCTTCTACGAGGCGAGGATGGCGGCGGCGGCGATCACCGATCTGGAACTCACGCTCGCGACCAAGCTCGGCGCCGACCTCAGCATCGGCGCGAACAACCTCTTCGACAAGCGTCCCGAGACGTTCGGCATCGTCCCCGGCTCCACGACGACGCCAACCGGGGGCCCGGTCACGATCGCTGGCGCGCAGGTCTACGACGCGCCGTTCACCTTCTCGCCCTACGGCATCAACGGCGGCTATTACTACGCGCGCGTGGCGATCCGCTTCTGATGCGATCGCGCGCTCAGAGCGCCGCGTTCACCCATTCCGCATGGGTGAGGCGGCGCGCAAGCGCCCCGTTCTGTCGCCTGAGATCGGGCACGGCAACGACCTCCCAGAAGGCGCCGCGCGTCATCGGACCGATGCAATAGAGCCGGTCATTTGCGCAGCCCGAGGCGTCGATCACGCGTGATTGCTGATCGACATGGATACCGATCCGCAGCGGATCTGGCTGAATCGCGCCGGCGGCGAGCAGGCTCGCGATCAGCGGCTCGGGCGATCGCATAAGGTCGCCCTGTGGCCCCGTGCAGTTCACCACGCGCGCCGCCGTCATAGTTTCGATCGCGCTCTCGCTACGCCGTCGCCAAGTAAGCTCGATGCCTTCGGGCACGAGCCGTGACGTGGCAAGTTTGCCCGCCGCGATCCGCAATCTGCCCGCGCCGACCAGGGCACCGATGCGCGTTGCGACGGCCGGTGCCAGCCGGTGGCGGTGCACATCCCAGAACGGACGCAGGTGCCGCAGGAACCGCGCACGCGTGATCTCGTCCGCGCCGCCCCACAGAAGCTGGGTCACCGGGCGCAGCTCGTCCACCGCGCCGCGCCAGCCGATCTCGTCGGCGCGGCGGCGGACATGGCGAACGAGATCGGAGAGGCGATCTGCCGGTTTCTCGCGCAGCCCCACAGCCGGAGGCATCGCGGCATGGACGTGCGGTCGGAGACCGCGGCGCGATACCGCGATGACCGTGCCCGCGAACCCCTCGGCATCCAGCGACAGCGCCACATCGACCGCGGTCAGCCCGCTGCCGATCAGGACGACGGTGTCGATTGCCTTCAGCCCTTCGACGAGGTTGTGCGCCCATGGGTCACCGAAATACCGCTCGCTGCACTCAACCTCGGCGGTGATCCCTGGCGGTGTGTGCGGCGGAAGGTTGCCGGGCGCGAGGACCACTACATCCGCATCGAGCGACGCACCGTCGGCAAGCGTCAGGCGGCACCCCGCGTCCCGGCGACTAAGTGCGACCGCCTCGGCGTGCACGATCCGAAGCTCGGCACCGCTTCCGCGTAGGCTTTCTTCCAGCAGCTCGCGAAGATAGGCGCCATAGAGGCGCCGCGGCGCGAACATGGTGGCATCGCCCAACTCGTTCCGCTCGAGCCAGCGCACAAAGTGGGTGGCGTCGTCGTCGAACGCGCTCATGTTGCCGGCGCGCACGTTCAACAGGTGCTCCGCTCCCGCCGCGGCGTAGGCGACGCCCCGTGCGATCCGCTCGGGCTGGCGCTCGATAAGCGTGACGCGCGTACCGCCATGCCGCAGCAGGTTGATCGCGAGCAGCGTGCCCGCGAACCCTGCCCCGACGATCGCGACATGCTCAGTACGCAGCGGCACGCCGGCTAGGCCACCTTCTCGCGCAGTGTCGTGAACGGAAACGGCGTCGGCGCCTCGGCGACCTTGGGGGCGTGCACCAGGTTGAGATGCGGGAAGAGCAGCTCGGCAACGCGATAGGCCTCCTCCAGATGGGGGTAGCCCGAGCCGATCACGGTATCGATCCCGATCGCGGCATATTCCTCCAGCCGCTCGGCGACCGTCGCGGGATCGCCGACCAAGGCGGTGCCCGCGCCGGTCCGCACGAGGCCGATCCCCGCCCAGAGATTCGGGCTGACCTCCAGCGACGCGCGGCTGCCGCCGTGGAGCGAGCGCATCCGCTGCTGCCCGACCGATTCGCTGTGCTGGAGTGACGCCTGGAAGCGCGCGATGTCTTCGTCGGTGACGTAGCGGATGAGATCGTTGGCGGCGTCCCAGGCCTCGCCCTCGGTCTCGCGTACGATGAAGTGGAGGCGGATGCCGAAGCGGATCGTGCGCCCGCGCGCTGCGGCACGCGCGCGAACGTCATCGATCACCTCCTTCAGCTGGCTCGGCGGCTCGCCCCAGGCGAGGTACACGTCGACATGCTGCGCCGCGATCTCACGCGCGATCTCGGACGATCCGCCGAACCAGATCGGCGCATGCGGCGTCTGGACGAACGGGAACTCGAGCCGCCCCTTCCTGATCGACAGGTAGCGCCCCTCTCGCGTCACCTTCTCGCCGCGCGCGAGCGCACGGAAGATGTCGAGGAACTCGGCAGTCTGCTCGTATCGCTCGCGATGGCCGAGGAACATGCCGTCCTTCTCGAGGATCTCTGTGCTGCCGCCCGTCACCACGTTCAAGAGGACGCGACCGTTGCTGATCCGGTCGAGCGCCACCGCCTGCCGCACCGACTCTGCCGGTAACGTGAGCCCGGGCCGCAACGCCACCAGCAGCCGCAGCCGCTCGGTCACGGGCGCGATGCTGGCGGCGGTGATCCACGCGTCCTGGCAATGCGCGCCCGTCGGCAGTAGCGCGCCCGAGAAACCGAGCTGATCCGCCGCCATCGCGACCTGCCGCAGATACGCCGGCGTCGCCGCCCGCGCGCCGAGCGTCGTCCCGAGATAGCGCTGGTCGCCCGCCGACGGCAGGAACCAGAGGAAATCCAACGGTGCCTTGCCGCTCATCCCGACGTTCCTCTTCCCATCGACCGCGCTGCTCGTGGCGCTTCAGCGATTATCCACGTTCTCGATGGGAGATCAATGCGGAAGCGGCGGCCGCCTATCAGTTCAGTCCGGCCCGCACGCAAAGGTAGCGGCCGTTGAAGCCGAACGGGGAATAATGAGGCAAGCCGACGACGCCGGTCGTGTTGTTCGCGGGGATCGTGCGCTCGGGATACCCAGCATTCCCGTACGAATCTTACAGCGCGCTCACCGACGAAGACTTGAGGGCGATCAAGGCCTAGCTCTTCAGCCTGCCCGCGCTCAGTCCGTCGTCGAACGAGCGTCGTCGCCCGATAGCCCAAAGTGTTGCCATGTCGATCGAGCGCAGCACCCTTTCCATGGTGTGTCGATTTGCGTTTCTGACGATACTCAGCCGTCACAAAGAGGTTGGGGTGAAGGTACGGAGCTGAAGAGTTTCGAAGATCGGTGAGGACAATGACGTCCTCTCCTACGCGTCCGACAGACCGGCCTTTGACGCTCCGCACCGAAACGGCAGCATGTTTACTCCGTCAGAGCGGGTCACCATTCCCGCTCTGAAGGAGAAACGTCCAGTTCACACTGAATTACGCCTGTTCTCGAACCTCAGAACTCGACGTGGCGGGCCGAGAGGTTTGGTCAGCAAGAGGCAATGTTTACGGTTGCAAGGAGTGTCCGTTTACTGACAGGCGAGACACTCGTCATAATCGGTCGTCTCGCCCAGATCGAACTTGGGCTTCTCCAGCGTGTTATCCGCCTCCACGCCGCCCGCGAAACCGGCGCGTTGCACCGATTTGGAGCGCAGATAGTAGAGTGACTTGATCCCCAGCTCCCACGCGCGGAAGTGGAGCATCAGCAGATCCCACTTCTCCACATCTGCAGGGATGAACAGGTTCAGCGACTGCGCCTGATCGATATAGGCTGAACGATCGCCCGCCAGCTCCAGCAGCCAGCGCTGGTCGATCTCGAACGACGTCTTGAAACAGTCTTTCTCCTCCTGCGTCAGGAAGTCGAGATGCTGGACCGATCCGCCTTGTTCTAGGATCGAGTTCCACACCGCATCGGCATTCTTAGCCTTATCGATCAGCAGCTTTTCGAGATATGGATTCTTGACCACAAACGACCCGGACAGCGTCTTGTGCGTGTAGATGTTCGCCGGAATCGGTTCGATGCAGGCACTGGTGCCGCCGCAGATGATGCTGATCGATGCGGTCGGCGCGATCGCCATTTTACACGAGAAACGTTCCATCACGCCCATGTCGGCGGCATCGGGGCAGGGGCCCCGCTCCACCGCGAGTTGCATCGATGCCTCGTCCACCTGCGCCTTGATATGTTTGAAGATGCGCATGTTCCACGACTTGGCCATCGCGCCCTCGAACGGCAGCCCACGCGCCTGCAGGAAGGAGTGGAAGCCCATGACGCCGAGCCCGACCGAACGTTCGCGCCCGGCGGAATAGGCCGCCCGCTCCATGCCCGGCTCGTGGCGCTCGATGTAATCCTGCAGCACGTTGTCGAGGAAGCGCATCACGTCCTCGATGAAAGTCTTGTCTTCCTTCCACTCGTCCCAGGTTTCGAGGTTGAGCGACGACAGGCAGCAGACCGCCGTGCGATCGTTGCCGAGATGGTCGCGCCCCGTCGGCAGCGT
Source organism: Sphingomonas sp. 3P27F8 (assembly GCF_005502745.1). Lineage (GTDB taxonomy): Bacteria > Pseudomonadota > Alphaproteobacteria > Sphingomonadales > Sphingomonadaceae > Sphingomonas. The sequence continues at coordinate 42,185 of NZ_SCNL01000004.1, read as the reverse complement.
GATCTCGCTACACAGGTTGGAGGTAGAAACCTTCAGGCCCAGATCGCGATGATGCTTGGGCATGTTCTTGTTCACGTGATCGGCGAAGACGATATATGGCTCGCCTGTCGCCAGCCGGGTTTCCACCAGCTTCTGGAACAGCGCGCGCGCATCGACTTTCGCCCGGACGCTATTATCCTTGGGCGATTTCAGCTCCCACTCGTCACCGTCGCGCACTGCCTCCATGAAGGCGTCCGGGATCAGCACGCCGTGGTGGAGGTTCAGCGCCTTGCGGTTGAAATCGCCGGAAGGTTTGCGAATTTCGAGGAACTCCTCGATCTCCGGGTGTGAGATGTCGAGGTAGCAGGCCGCCGAGCCGCGCCGTAGCGAGCCCTGGCTGATGGCCAGCGTCAAACTGTCCATCACGCGGACGAACGGGATGATGCCGCTGGTTTTGCCGTTGAGCCCGACCGGCTCGCCAATCCCGCGCACGTTGCCCCAATAGGTGCCTATCCCACCGCCGCGTGAAGCGAGCCATACATTCTCGTTCCAGGTATCGACGATGCCGTTCAGGCTGTCGGGCACCGAATTGAGATAGCAGGAGATCGGCAGCCCGCGGCCAGTGCCGCCGTTCGACAGCACCGGCGTGGCCGGCATGAACCACAGCTTCGAAATATAGTCATACAGCCGCTGCGCGTGCGCAGCATCGTCGGCATAAGCAGAGGCGACGCGGACGAACAGATCCTGATAGGTTTCACCGGGCAGCAGATAACGATCGGTCAACGTATCCTTGCCGAATTCGGTAAGAAGCGCGTTGCGGCCATGATCGACTTCCAGGGCATAAGGCTGGCGGCGGACGGCACCGTCGCTCGCATCGCCGGTGCCGGTCGTCGCTTCCAGTGTCTCGCTCGCCATGCTCGCCTCGCTCGAGTCTCTGAAATCCATCGCCGCCATTCCCTTATCCGGGGTCCGCTCGCGCCAGCGATCAAGGACCCTATATTACGCCGGGCGCCTCGCCCGCCGGGAGAAAAAATACGGCCGTGCGCATCTTCGCAGCGCGCGACAGGCCATGCCACAATATAGGGTTGTGGCGCAGTTCCTACCAGCGATTGGGTTCGCCCCCGAACTCAACCCCAACAGATTGTGGGAATCGCGCGCTCGCTGCAAGAGTGTAAATCGCCCGTAAATCGCAAGTGCGACGAACGGTTCGTCGCGCGGCGGGTAACGCTACACGCGACGCGCGGACTTAAGCCGCTTTCGCGGAAGGCAAGCGAAAAGGGGAGATACAAAAATATTCTCGGTGCCCGGCATGCCGGTCATGCTGTGCCGACGAGGAACCAATTCAAGCATCGCGTCGCCGTTGAGATAGCGGAAACACCAACTGATTTCATCTTATTGGAGAACGGCTAACATCGATGTCCGTGAAACGGATATCGCATTCGAGTCGCGAAGGCTCGCCCGAAAGAAGCCGGTCGCGTCGGCATGGCAGTGGGCCCGGCCGCAAAAATATTTAGTGATGATCGACGGAAGGATGTGACCTTCGACGCGACGACGACCATCGAACATCTGAAGCGCGTTTTTCGCTGATGGTGCGTCGCTACTGCCGGCCGATCCGTTCGCTAACACCGATTTGCGCGTGCGTGATCGAGCATTCGAGAATCACATGAAATAAACATCGGAACGCATTGATATAGATAATCTTTCCCAAGCCGATGGATTCGGCGCTTCCAAACATCGTGACTGAGCCGACGGCGTTAGGCGACCTTGCGCGGCCGGACGCTGATAGCCGGGCTCGCGTGGGCGAACCGATCGACATCGAATGCCTCCGCGAATTGCAGTCCAGCGCGGCCATCGTTCGTCCAGCGGATCGTCGCGGGGAAAAGCTGATTCTCGATCAGTTCGATCAGCACGTCCGCCCCAACCGCTTCCTCCGGGAAATCGACGCCGTCGATCAGTGCGCCGCCCGCTGAGATGTTGCGGATGCGGATATCGCCCGTTTCGTCGCCCACCTCCAGCCGCGCGGTGCGGAGAACCGATGCGCGCGGAGCGCGGCTGATCCGGTGGCCGATCGGCGTGGCATTGCCGGCATCGGCGCGTAACTGTTCGATTACGTCGGCGGCGCGCGCCGGCCGGCCATAGACGAAGCCCTGAATGTGGCTGCACCCGAGATCGCGGATCATGCCGATCTCGTCCTGCTGCTCCACGCCTTCTGCGGTGGTTTCCATCCCAAGCGTATCGGCCAGAGACACGATCGCCTTGATGATCGCCGCATTGCGGTTGCCCGGCTGGATCGCCCCGCGCACGAAGCTCTGGTCGATCTTGATCTTGTCGAACGGCGCCTTCTTCAGATAGCCGAGGCTCGAATAGCCGGTTCCGAAATCATCGAGCGCAAGCCGGACGCCGATACCCTTCAGCGCGCGGAACATCAGTTCAGAAGATGCATCCTCGTTGAGGAACACTCCCTCGGTGATTTCCAGTTCCAGCCGCTGCGGCGCGATGCCCGATCCGGCGATGGCGTTGGTGACGATCGCGGGCAGCACCGGATTGGCGAATTGCAGCGGCGATACGTTGACCGCGACTCGCACATGATCCGGCCAGTTCGCGGCTTCGGCGCAGGCGGTGCGCAACACCCATTCACCTATCTGCTCGATCAACCCGCATTCCTCGGCGACCGGCACGAATTCCGCCGGGCTGATCGGCCCGCGCGAGGGGTGATCCCAGCGCAGCAGCGCCTCATAGCCGACGATGCGTTCGTTGGCGGTGGAAACCACCGGCTGATAGGTGAGGTGGAACTCGTCTCCCGCGAGCGCGAGGCGCAGGTCGTCTTCCAGTCGCCGCCGGTTCTGCGCGCCCGCCAGCAATTCCGGGCGATAGAAACGATGCACGCCGCGCCCGTCGGCTTTGGCGGCATAGAGCGCGAGATCGGCGTTGCGAACGAGCGTTTCCGCATCCTCGCCATGCTCGGGCGCGATCGCGATTCCGACGGAGCAGCCGATCGAGAGCGTCGTGCCGCCGATGATGTACGGCGCCGAAAGCGCAGTGATGATGTCCTGCGCGATCTCGCCGAGGCGTGTCCGATCGGCATCGCGCGGCAACACGACCTCAAACTCATCGCCGCCGAGACGGCCGACCAGCCCGGAATCCCCCACGGTGCGTTGCAATCGCTGCGCCACCTGCTTGAGCAATTCGTCGCCGACCTGATGCCCGAGCGTATCGTTCACCGCCTTGAAACGATCGAGATCGAGCAGGAACAGACCGGTGAGCGACGACGCATTACGTCGTGAAATCAGCGTCTTTTCGAGCGAAAGCCGCATGCGTTGCCGGTTCGCAAGCCCGGTCAGGCTGTCGAACAGCGCGAGCCGGGTAATCTCCGCTTCGGCGCGACGCTTCTCCGTCAGGTCAGAGCCGGAGCCGATGAAACCCTGAAAGCAGCCCAGATCGTCCAGGATCGGCCTTCCGGAGATAGACCACCAGCGATCTACCGTCCCGTCGAACGCGGGGCGCACCGAATAGTCCGAGAAACTGGTGCGTGAAGAGAGATGGAAGGTAAGCGTGCGCTCGGTGTCAATCAGTTCCGAATCGACCCGGAAAATATTCACGAGCCGTGTCCCGATTGGCGAGACACCCATGCGGTTCAGTTCGGTCGCCACCTTGCCGGTGATGTAGGTGACGTTTCCGGCGCGATCGGTCTGCCAGAACCAGCCCGTGCCCTGCGCCTCGAACTCGTCGACCAGCCGCACGGCGAGCCGGCTCGCTTCATGTTCGCTCGCGCGATCCGCCTGCATCGTGATGTCTCGCCAGGCGACGCGGATCAGGCCCGTTGCGAAGATGCTGGCCAGCAGCGCGGCTATCGCGAAATCGAAGCCGGGGCCAGCTGTAACCAGAACCATTGCCGCAAGCGCGGTGGCGAAGGCGATGCTGGCAGCGCGGATCGCGTGAAGCGACACGGCCGCGGCGATGATGCCGCCGAACACCGCGACAAACCCGGAAACCCGCAATTCCGGTGCCGGAAGTGCCGATGCGCCATCAAGCAAGAGCGAGAGCATCACGGCGAGCGCGGCGGACAATATCGATACCGCGGCAATCCGCCGATGGGGCGGCTGCGAGTCGATTCGCGGGAATGCGAGAACCAGCCAGATCAGTGCGCCAAACAGCGCTGCTAGACCGCCGTAATCGATGAAGAAGCTTTCGTTGCCACGCTCGAAGACGCCGCGCCCGAGCACGGCGAGTGGCCCGAACACGAGCACCGCGATCGTTACGGGCCAGATTGCGCGCGTTTCCTCCAGGCTGGCGGTGCGGGCGCCATCGATCAACGGATCTGGCGTGGCCGCGAGGCCAAGGGCATCGGCCAGCGAGGGCGAGGCGGGGGAGTTATTCTGTATGGCGGCTCTGCGATGTTTACCCATAAGGTGCGAATAGGCCGCCCGGAGTTCTAATCCGGTTAGAGATCAAGCTTAAAATTTGATGGACGGTCAGCGCTAATATAAGCAAAAACAACGATATATTGCCTTAAGCCGGGTGCGTGGCAATATTTTCGGAGTAGCAGGGCGCAATTCCTCGCCAGTCTTCCAGCGGTTTCGGGACATGCCGATCGCCAACGCGGGGCGTCTTGGTGCGTGACGCTGGCGCGCGTAGCCCCTATCTCCGCGTGATGCGTAAATCAAAAGCCGGCCTGCCGACGCGCCAGCAGATCATGGATTTCATCACTTCGAGCGAAACTCCTGCCGGCAAGCGGGAGATCGCGCGCGCTTTCGGCCTGACGGCGCAGGAAAAGATCGCGCTCAAAGCGCTGCTGAAGGATATGGCCGACGAAGGGTTGATCGACTCCGCCCCCGGCCGGGCCTTCCACAAGATGGGCGGGGTGCCCAAGGTGACGGTGCTCCGCATCGCTGACGTAGATGATGGCGGCAACGTATGGGCAGTGCCGGAGCGGTGGGAGTCTGAAAGCCCGCCGCCACGCCTGCGCGTGCGGGAGCGCAAGCGTGGCGCGCTGGCAGTGGGCGCGCGTATCCTTGCGCGGACGGAGGAGGCCGGAAGCGGCTGGATCGCCCATCCGATGAAATCCCTCGGCGCGTCTTCGGAGCAGATGATCGGCGTGTTGCGCGGGCAGGGCGATCGGCTTTGGCTTCAGGGCGTGGAGAAGAAGGAGCGCCGCGAGTTCCCCGTATCCGACGCCGGCGGCGCGGAGGCGGGCGATCTGGTGCTGGCGGAACGCGCTGGCCGGCCGCCGCGGATTACCGCGCGGGTGGTGCAGCGTCTCGGTGATCCGTTCGCGCCGCGCAGTTTCTCGCTGATCGCGATCCACCAGTTCGGGATCCCGGATCGTTTCGCCGAGGAGGCCTTGGCCGAGGCCGGCCAGGTCGCCCGGCAACCTTTGGGCGAGGCGCGGGAAGATCTGACGCATCTGCCGATCGTGGCGATCGATCCCGCCGATGCGCGCGACCATGACGATGCCGTATGGGCCGCGCCGGATGACGACCCCGCGAATGCCGGCGGATGGAAGGCGATCGTCGCGATCGCTGACGTCAGTTTCTATGTCCGCCTCGGCTCGGCGCTCGATCGCGAGGCGCGCAGCCGGGGGAATTCGGTCTATTTCCCCGATCGCGTTGTGCCGATGCTGCCGGAGGTGCTTTCCGCCGACGTCTGCTCGTTAAAGGAGGGGGAAGATCGCGCCGCGCTGGCCTGCCATCTCCAGATCACGAAGAGCGGGGGCCTGAAATCATGGCGCTTCACGCGTGCCGCGGTGCGGATCGCGGCGAACATCGCCTATGAGGATGCGCAGGAGACAATCGATGCCGGGGCGGGGCCGATGCTCGATACGCTGCGCCCGTTATGGGGGTGCTGGGAAGCGCTTTCGGCCGCACGTGACAAGCGCGAGCCGCTCGCGCTCGATCTGCCGGAACGCCGCGTGGTGCTGGACGAGAAGGGGCGCATCATGTCCGTCGCGCCGCGAGAGCGGCTCGATGCGCATCGGTTGATTGAGGATTACATGATCGCCGCCAACGTCGCCGCCGCCAAGGCGCTGGAAGCGAAGAAGGCGCCGGTGATGTATCGCGTCCATGAGCCACCGGCGCGCGAGAAGCTGGTGGCGCTGAAGGAGTATCTCGATACGTTCGGGGTTTCGTTCGCGCTGGGGCAGGTCATCAAACCGGCGACCTTCAACCGCATCCTCGATAAAGTCGCCGACGCTGACTTCCGTCCGCAGATCATGGAGCAGGTGCTGCGCACGCAGACGCAGGCTTATTATGCCCCCGCGAATCATGGCCATTTCGGGCTGGCGCTTGGCAGTTATGGCCACTTTACCTCCCCGATCCGCCGATATGCCGATCTGCTGGTGCATCGGGCGCTCGTTTCCGCCTACGAACTGGGACCAGGCGGACTTGGCGGGGACGAGGATTTCGAACGCATCGGCGAGGCGATCAGCAAACTCGAGCGCCGCGCGATGGAAGCGGAGCGCGACACGATCGATCGCTATGTAGCCGCATATCTCGCCGAGCGCGTCGGCGAGACGGTGGAGGCGCGCATCACCGGAGTGGCGAACTTCGGCTTCTTCGCAACCGTGGAGGGCATCGGCGGCGACGGACTGATGCCCGTGCGCGATCTGGGCGGCGAATATTTCCGCTTCGATGAAGGTGCGCGGATGCTGGTGGGCGAAACGAGTGGCGAGGAATATGCGCTGGGTCGACGTCTTCGCCTGCGGCTTGCCGAGGCGAATCCGGTGTCGGGCGCGCTGCGCTTCGAATTGCCGGAGGGAAAGGGTGCGTTGCCGCCATCACGGCGAGACGGGCCCCGGCGCGAGATCAAGCGGCGCGGCCGACCTTCGAACATCCGTCATCAAGGGCGCAGGAAGTGAAACTCAACATCGTCGATCGCATCGCCACCGGGATTGTCATTCGCGCGGAAACGGCGATCGTGAAGCGCTTCGTGGATGCTAAGGCCACAGACGCCGCAAGCGCGATATCGTTCGAGCCGGAAGGGCGCGCGCAGCGCCGAATTTTCCGTCGCATGACACGTTTTGGCGCGGTGTTGCCGGCGGAGGATGGTCGCTGGTTCCTCGACGACGTCGTTCTCGCCAATTTCCGCAAGGAGGAACTGGCGCGATTGCTGGGCGTGATCGCGCTGACCGGCTTCGCGGCGGCGGGCGCGATCGCGCTGGGGCGGTAGGGCCATGCGAGCGATTGCCTGACAAGATCACTGATCGATCAGTGCCTGGGCTTGCCGCCACCCGAGAAGGACGACCACCGATTTTGGCGGGCAAGACAATCGCCGATGAAAATGGGCTGCCGAGTCTCCCCGACAGCCCGGCGTCTTAACTAACTAAGTTGGCTAATCATGCTTGTGCGTGCGCCGCGATCCGTTTGATCTTGGCGTCGAAGCGGACGTCCGAGCGGGCCTGAGCACGCCGCATCGCAAAGCCGATCGTGCCGAAGCCGAGGATCATGAGAGCCCAGATCGCCGGCTCGGGAACACCTGCGACGGCATAAGTGATCGCACCGTTGAAATCCCGCGGCGAGAAATTTTCCGCGAAGGGATAGCTCTTCCCGTAACCGCTCAGGATCGACAGCGCACTATTGGACGCGACGATGTCTCCAACCGCGTTGCCGTTGGTGTAACGTACGATACCCGTGTACGGCACGGTTCCCGTAAAATAGAAACCTATCGTCGAGCCGGCCGTGACGCCGAAGTCCGCGATGTCGAAATTGGTCAGATTATCGGTGCCCGCGCTTGTCACGCCGCTGAAGGAATCGCGCAGCGTCCATGCTGCGGCGTTGTTCTGGTTCGAGCCGATGCCGCCATCGATCGTGTAGAATTTGAAGTCGTAGGTGCCACCGGTAATGTTCACGCCTAGCGACTGCAGCACAAGCGATTGGCTGCCAACCACAACATCGAACATGATGCCGCTCTGATTGTTGTTGCTGTTAAGTGGCGTCGCCAGCGTATCCGCGAGCGCCGGGGCGGCAAGCGATGACGCAAGGAATAGCGAAGCAGCGACCGTAGCAATGCGACTTTTCATCAATCATCCCCCTACGCACCGAGCGGCGTTCCAGTACGTAAAGATTACCGAGAGATTAACGAGCAATGCAATCGTTCTAATTTCGCAGGTGTGCGTTTTTGGGACGGCTCTCAAAGACTTGTGCTCGCGCCGTTAAGCCTGGGGCGCAACTGCGCCGCCTGATTCCGCATTCAGGCGATAACGGGGCGGTTGCCGACGCCATAACAATAGGTTGTTAATCGCGTCTGGGTGTCGATCACGGCCCTCCACCAAAGCGAGCCCTTTTTCACCCCGCCGTGAAGGTCATGCCGGCCTTCGCTATTAGCCGCTTGCGCAGCGCATCGCCCATCAGCGCACCCGGGGTCCAGATGCCGCCGGCGCCTGCCACGTCTTGCACCAAGCAAAGCGCGCTTTCGGCAAGCATCTTGCTGGTCGAACCATAGCCGGGATCGCGGTCTCCGGTAACCACCGCATCGATGCGCGCGCCATCCGGCATCAGGCCGATGAAGAGAATATCGTAATGGCCGTTGTCGCGCTCCTCCTTCGACGGGCCTTCGCCCGGCTTCGGGCCTTTGTCGCCGGCGAGCGGATTGATCTTCGCCAGCGCCTCTGCCGCTGCCTTGCCGATATCGCCAAGCCCGGCGACGATCATCTCGTCGTAAACGAAATCGCCGCCATATTTCTGGCCAAGCAGCAAGTTCGTGCGGTGGACGTTCTTGGTATTGATCGGCGCCATGATGAACGGTGCGACCCAGGCGGCGATCGTCGTATCATATTCCGGGATCAGGCCGGTCGGCTGATGTGGCCCGCTATGCCCCGGCGTCAGCGCGAACGGGCTGGCAAGGAGCGTGAGGAGCGACGGATCGCGCGCCGCCGCCGCCAGCGTCGCCTTGAGGCTGGCGGCAGTGCCGCCGGAGAAGCCGCCTTTCATGGTGCGCACCCGGCACTTCACGCGTGGCGCTGGCTTGCCGAAGCGGTTGATCGCGCCTTCCTGCAGAGTGAGCACGCCGAGATCGAACGGGATCGAATCAAAGCCGCAGGAAAAGACGATTCGCGCGCCGGTTTCCTTCGCGCGTGCGTCGTGCGCATCGATCATCCTGCGCATCCACCCCGGCTCGCCGCACAGATCGACATAGGCGGTGCCGGTCTCCACGCAAGCGGCGACCAGATCGCTGCCATAGAGCTGATATGGCCCCACGGTGGAGATCACCACGGTCGCGCGCGCGGCCATCGCGCGCAGGCTGGCGGGGTCATCGGAATTGGCGGCGAGCAGCGGCACGTCCGCCGCCACGCCCATCTCGGTCCGCACGTCCTCCAGCTTTGTCAGCGACCGGCCGGCCATTGCCCATTTCGGACCATCCGCACCATAGGTCTGCTGCAGATACTCCGCCACCAGCCGCCCGGTGAATCCGGTCGCGCCGTAGACGATCACATCGAATTCGCGGGCCATATCTGCGTTCCTCTTACCTTTTCCGACGATTAGAGCAGAAAGGGCAGGCGATTGCTACGCCGCTTCGCTGAACTGGAGGCTGGCGAGACGCGCATAGAGCCCGCTGCGCGCGATCAGCGCGCCATGGCTGCCCTCTTCGACGATCCGGCCATTATCCATCACGACGATGCGATTGGCGGCGCGGACGGTGGCGAGGCGATGTGCGATGATAAGCGTGCTGCGCTCGGTCATCAGCCGCTCCAGCGCCTGCTGCACGAGCAACTCGCTTTCCGCGTCGAGCGCGCTGGTGGCTTCGTCAAGCAGCAGGATCGGGGCGTCACGCAACAGCGCGCGGGCGATCGCCACGCGCTGGCGCTGTCCACCTGACAGGCGCGCGCCGCCCTCGCCGAGATAGGTGCCGAGCCCTTCCGGCAGCGAGTGCAGGAAATCGGCGGCATTGGCTGCCTCGGCGGCGGCCCACAACTCTTCGTCGCTTGCATCCCAGCGGCCGTAGCGCAGATTGTCGCGCGCGGAGGCGGCGAAGATCACCGTTTCCTGCGGCACCATCGCGATGTGAGATCGGATGGCGGCGGGATCGGCATCGCGCAGGTCGATGCCGTCGATCGTCAGCCGGCCGGCCTGCGGATCATAGAAGCGCTGAAGCAGCTGGAATAGTGTCGTTTTGCCCGCGCCGGACGGGCCGACCACCGCGACCGTTTCACCCGGGGCGATAGTCAGGCTGAAATCATGCAGCGCCGGGGCGTCGGGTCGTGTCGGATAGCGAAACTCGACATGTTCGAACGTCACGGCGCCGCGCGGCGGCAGCGGCAGCAAAAGTGGTGCGCGCGGCGCGGCGATCTCCGGCTTTTCGGCGAGCAGTTCCGAAAGACGCCCGGCCGCACCCGCCCCGCGCAGCAACTCGCCATACACCTCGGTCAGCGCGCCGAAAGCACCCGCCACAATACCGCCGGTGAGAACGAAGGCCGCGATGGCGCCGCCTGAGAGGCGCCCCGCGGCCACATCGATCGCGCCCTCCCACAATACCAGCGTGATCGACCCGAAGATCAGCCCGATCACGATCGCCGTCATCACCGCGCGCACAAGGATGCGGCGGCGGGCGGCGGCCATCGTCGCCTCGACTGCGTCGGCAAAGCGCTGTGCCTCGCGTTCCTCCTGCCCAAACGCCTGGACGATCCTCATCGCGCCCAACGTCTCGGTCGCCATCGCGCCGACGTCGGCGATGCGATCCTGCGAAGTCCGCGAATAGGCGCGCACGCGCCGACCGAGCAGCGCGATCGGCAGGATCACCATCGGTATGCCGAGCAGCAGCATCCCCGCCAGCTTTGGCGATATCGCGAACAGATAGACCATGCCGCCGATGCCGGTAAACATGTTGCGCAGCGCCACCGACATGGTGGAGCCGACGACGCTCTCGATCTGCGCAGTGTCCGCCGTCAGCCGCGAGGCGATTTCCGACGGGCGGTTCTCTTCGAAGAAGCGTGGGGTGAGCGTGAGCAGGTGGCGCTGCACGCGGGCGCGAATATCCGCCACCACCCGCTCGCCCAGCCATGATACGAAGTAAAAGCGGATCGCCGTCGCCACTGCCAGAACGGCTACGATCATCAACAGATAGTGAAAGGCGCTCGCCACATCGCCATGCGCGCCGGGGCCGAAACCGCGGTCGATGACACGCTTGAAGCTGTAAGGGATCGCGATCGTGGCCAGCGAGGTGATCGTAAGCGCGGCGCCGGCGGCGGCGATGCGCCCCGGATAGCGCCGTGCGTGATCCCACACTAGGGCAAGGCTGCCCAAGCGGCGGCGGGGGGCTTCTGCGGGCGCTTCTGTCGACATGCGAAAGCGCCTAGCAGCCCGGCTCTGTTGGCTCAACGGCGCGGGCGGCGGGCCGGGTGTCGCCAGCGGCGGTTCGCGATTGCAGCAATTTGATTTGTCATTAATCTGAAACGGGCTACCAGTTCGCGATCAAAGCTTCGCCGATCAGGATACCCGATGCTCTACGACGCCTATGAATTCCAGCGCTCGATGCTCGCAGGTGCTAGCGCCTGGGCCAATTTTGGCGCGGGCATGCTGAACAATCCGGCAAACCCGTTCTCCTATTTCGGCGGCGGCGCAGTGATGGCTTCGGCGCTCGAGGTGTTCGCACATGCGGCCGCGCCGCGCGGCAAACCGGTTTTCGGGCTCGATCGCACGATGGTGAACGGCGAAGCCGTCGAGGTGGTCGAGGAAGTGGTGCTGCAGAAGCCATTCGGCCAGCTAAAGCGCTTTGCGCGCGTCGGCGTGAGCGGAGGCCCGAAACTGCTGATCGTTGCCCCGATGTCCGGCCATTTCGCCACGCTGCTGCGAGGCACTGTTGAGCGGATGCTGCCGACCTGTGATGTTTACATCACTGACTGGCGCGATGCGAAGCTGGTGCCGGTTACCGACGGCGCGTTCGACCTTGATGATTATGTTGATTATCTCATCGAGTTCATGGAGGCGATCGGGCCGGGCGGACATATGCTGGCGGTCTGCCAGCCTTCGGTCCCGACCTATGCTGCCGCGGCGTTGATGAGCGCCGACAAGCATCCGTGCCGCCCCAGGACGCTGACGATGATGGGCGGGCCGATCGACACGCGTGAGGCGCCGACGGCGGTGAATACGCTGGCAACCGAGCGGCCGCACGCCTGGTTCAGCCAGAATGTCATCGCGACCGTGCCGCGCATGTATCCGGGCGCGGGGCGACGTGTTTATCCCGGCTTCCTGCAGCTTACCGGCTTCATGTCGATGAACCTTGGCAATCACATGATGAGCCATTGGGAGATGTTCAAGCATCTCGTCCGCGGCGATGGCGAGAGCGCCGAGGCGACCAAGGAGTTCTACGACGAATATCGCTCGGTCTGCGACATGACCGAAGAATTCTACCTTCAGACGATCGATGTGGTGTTTCAGGAGCACAAGCTGCCGCGTGGGCTGATGACGCATCGCGGGCGCCCGATCGATCCGGGCGCGATCACCGATATCGCGCTGCTGGCGATCGAGGGCGAGCGCGATGATATCTCCGGCATCGGCCAGACCAAGGCGGCGTTGACGCTCGCGACCAACCTGCCCGAGGCGAAGAAACATTATCTGCTCGCCGAAGGGGTCGGCCATTATGGCATCTTCAACGGCTCCAAATGGCGCAACCGCATTGCGCCGCTGGTGGAGAAGCTGATCGCGGAGAACGGCTGAACGATCAGTTCTTCAGCCGCCATCCGGTCCTGAAGACCACGCCGATGGTCACCAGGCACACGGTCAACAGCGTAAGCGTCACCGTCAGGCTAACCGCGACCGCCACGTCGCTGGTTCCGAAGAAGGTCCAGCGGAATCCGTTGATGAGATAGACGACCGGGTTGAACAAGGTCACCGTTCGCCACGGTTCCGGCAGGATCATCACGGAATAGAAGGCGCCACCCAGGAAGGTAAGTGGCGTGACGATCAGCAGCGGGATCACCTGCAACTGCTCGAATCCCTTTGCGAAGATGCCGATGACAAAGCCAAACAGGCAGAACGTGATGCAGATCAGCGCGAGATAGGCGATCATCGCCAATGGATGCAGGATGCGCAGGTCGACGAAGATGTGCGCCGTTGCGAAGATGATAAGGGCGATCGTCAACGATTTGGTCGCCGCCGCGCCGACATAACCCAGTACGATTTCGAATGCCGATACGGGCGCGGACAACAACTCGTAGATCGTGCCGGTGAACTTGGGCATGTAAATGCCGAAACTGCCGTTCAGAATGCTTTCGGAAAAGATCGCAAGCAGCATCATCCCCGGCACGATGAACGCCCCATAGGGTACACCGGAGACTTCGCGCATCTGCGATCCGATCGCCGAGCCGAACACCACGAAGTAAAGCGACGTAGTGATGACCGGCACCATCAGACTGGTCCAGATCGTGCGGCCGAACCGCGCCATCTCGAAGCGATAGATCGCCCAGACGCTGTTTATGTTCATGGTTTGGCCCCCACCAGATCGACGAAGATATCCTCCAGGCTAGATCGCGACGTTTCCAGGTCGGTAAAGCCGATGCCCCGATCGGACAGCGCACGGAGCAGGGAGGGAATGCCGGCCTTTTCCGCCTGTGCATCGAATACGTAGCGCAGCGTGCGGCCGTCGTTCTCCAGTGCGAGCTGCCATTTCTCCAGCCCGTCCGGCAGCGCCGGGAGCGGTTCGGCTAGCGTCAGCGCCAGTTCGCGCCTGCCGAGCTTCTGCATCAGCGCGTCCTTCCGCTCGACCAGTAGCAGCTTGCCGCTGTTGATGACGCCGACACGGTCGGCCATCTCCTCCGCCTCCTCGATATAATGGGTGGTGAGGATGATCGTCGCGCCATTATCTCGCAGGCGGTGCACGAGTTTCCACATGTCTCGACGCAGGTTCACGTCCACGCCGGCGGTTGGCTCGTCGAGAAAGAGGATTTGCGGCTCGTGCGCCAGCGCCTTGGCGATCAGCACGCGGCGCTTCATCCCGCCGGAAAGCTCCATGATCCGTGCCTTGCGCTTGTCCCATAAGGACAGCTCGCGGAGGATTTGCTCGATATAGGCCGGGTTCGGGCCGTAGCCGAACAGGCGGCGCGAGAAGGTAACTGTCGCGAGCACGCTCTCGAACGAATCCGTCGATAGCTCCTGCGGCACCAGCCCGATCGTGCGACGGGCGGCCTTATAGTCGCGGATCGCATCATGCCCCGCCACCGTGATCGTGCCGGCGGACGGGGTGACGATGCCGCAGATGATGCTGATCAGTGACGTTTTGCCGGCGCCATTGGGGCCGAGCAGCGCGAAAATCTCGCCTCGGCGGATCGTCAGATCCACCGGCTCAAGCGCGGTGACACCGCCGGCATAGGTCTTTGATACGCCCTCCAGCCTCAGAATCGCGTCATCGTTCATGAGCGTGCGGCGCGCGCGGCAGCGATCGCTTCCTGCAGACGGTCTATCGGCAGCGCGCCCGAAAGCACGCGATCGCCTACGACCCAGCTCGGCGTGCCCCGCATGCCGAGCTTCGCCGTGGTGGCGAGATTGGTGCGTATTTCCTCGTCGGCATCGGGCGGCCGCTTGGATAGATCCACGCCCGCTGCGCGTGCGGCCGACGCAATCGTCTGATCGCTCACCGGACCGGCGGCGTAGAGCGCATCGTGAAACGGCTTGAACTTGTTCTGCGACGCGGCGGTGAGTGCTGCGCGAGCTGCGACGAGGCTGCTTTCCGCCAACACCGGCATTTCGCGGAAAACGACGCGCAGCTTCGGGTCGGCCTTCACCAACTTATCCAGCGTGGGCAGACTAGCGCGGCAGTAACCGCAATTGTAATCGTAATATTCCACCAGTGTAACGTCCCCGTTGGGATTGCCCATATAGGCGTTGCCATAGGGCGTCTCGATCGCGGAGCGCATGGTTGCGATAACTTTGGCGTTTTCGCGATCGTTCAGCCGCTGCATCGCCTCGGGGATGATATCGGGGTTGGCGAGGATATAGTCGCGCACGGTCCGCTCGATGCGCGCGCGATCCCCGTCGGAAAGCGCGCCCGGCGCGACCCTTTCGGCAAGCCAGGTGCCCATTGCGCCAAACGCGGCGCCGATCACCACCAGCGCCACCAGCATCATGCGATTCATTTGCGTTTATACTTTTTCGGATTGTCGTTCATGTCGTTCTGCGCCGTCATCGCGATATCCTGCGCGCGAATCCAGTCCGGCGTGTTCTGCGGTATACCAGCCATCGCGATTTTCGCGCTGTATGCGGCGGTACGACTGTCGCCGTTCATGCTCGCGGTCTCGGCGGTGGCGAGCGCGGCGCGCGCCTGATCGCCAGACTGCTCATAGGCGGTGCCAAGCTGATACCAGGCGAAGGGATTCTCGTCGTCACGCGCGATGGCGGTGCGCAATACCTTGATAGCCTCGGGCAGATTCGCCTTGTCTTCGGTCGCGATCAGCGCGTGGCCGAAGGTAGTCGCGATCAGCGCGTTGTTGCGCGAAAGCTCGGTCGCTTCGCGCAGGGGCCGCAGTGCTTCGCCGGGCTTGCCGGCTTCGAGCAGTATCTGCCCCTTAATCTCGAGGAAATAAGGGTCATGCGGATCGGCTTTCACCAATGCATTCGCCTCGGCATCCGCTTTGTCGGGATAGCCGGCCTTATGATAGGCATAGGCGCGCGCATAATGCGCATACACCGTCTGGCTGCTCTCCGGATACGCTGTCAGCGTGCGCTGCGGCGTGTTCACATATCCGGCGAGCTTGGCCTTCACACGCAGAAAGCGCTCCTGCAGCGTGGCGTCGGGCGGCTTGCTGTACGCCGGGGATGCCGTGATATCGGCGGTCATCGTCTGGATGCGCTCGCCCGAAAGCGGGTGCGTTTGCATGAACGGGTCGATATTGTTGAGCCCGTAGCGATATTCCTGCTGCTGCAACGTCTTGAAGAAAGACAGCATTCCCTTGCCGGTGATCCCGGCGGCATTCAGATATTTAACTGCGCTCGCATCGGCGGTGGATTCCTGTGTGCGTGTGAAAGCGAGGAATTTCCCCATGGCGGCTTGTTGTCCGGCCGCCATGACGCCCATTCCGGCTTCGCCTGCGCCAGCGGCGGCGGCGGCGATGCCGAGCACCATGCTGAGTAGGTAGATGGCCATCGCGGGTTTCGTCCCCGCGCCTGCGTTTACGATATGCCCGTCCGCGATGTGGCCCAGTTCGTGCGCGATGACGCCCTGCACCTGATTGGCGTTGTCGGCGGCCTGGATCAGGCCGGAATGGATATAGACGGTCTGCCCGCCGATCACGAAAGCGTTGATCGAATCGTCATTGACCAGCGCGAACTTCACGTCCCTCGGATTGAGCCCGGCGGCCTTAACCAGCGGCTCGGACATGTCATGAAACAGCGATTCCGTTTCCGCGTCGCGCAGCAGGGACTGTGCGTGCGCGGGTTGCGCGCAGATCAGGATCGCGGTGGCGAAGGCGGCCAGCGTCCGCTTCATCAGACAAGATTTTCCCTGCGCTTGGCCCGCTGGCGGGCGGTGACGACCGGGTTTCTGCGATGGTACCGATGAACCCCCGCTGAAACCCGGCCGCGCATCGTTCAGGCGCCGAACGTCCGCTGCCACCAGCCACGGCGTGGGCTGCCGGATACATCGCCTGCGCTATCATCGCCTGGCTCGGCCACGGCTTCCTCAGCGGGGGCCTCCTGCACCGTCTCTGCAGGTGCCTCGTCAGCCTTCTTGCGGCGCGTCCGCTTTGGCTTGACCGGCGCCTCGGTCGGTTCGGAG
Source organism: Sphingomonas sp. 3P27F8 (assembly GCF_005502745.1). Classification (GTDB taxonomy): domain Bacteria; phylum Pseudomonadota; class Alphaproteobacteria; order Sphingomonadales; family Sphingomonadaceae; genus Sphingomonas. The sequence continues at coordinate 25,508 of NZ_SCNL01000004.1, read as the reverse complement.
ACAGTTGGCGGCGCGGACGGAACGGGTGTTTCCGCCTCCACGTCCGCCTTTTTCCGACGCGTGCGCTTGGGCTTTGGTGCGGGCGCTTCGTTCACGTCCGCAGAAGCCGGCGTTTCGATCGCGGGCGCCTCGACAACGGTTTCGGTCTTGGCAGCGCGCGCGCGCGGGCGGCGGCGCGTCTTCGGAGCCGCTTCGGGTTCGGCGGTTGCGTCGGGTGCCGCCGGCTCGGCAGCGACTACGACAGGCGCGTCCTCGGTCGCGGTATCCTGCGCTACGCCCGCCTCGTCGCGGCTGCGACCGCGGCCGCGACGGCCACGACGGCTCCGGCGACGTCCGCCCTCGCGTTCGCCGTCAGCGGATGCCTCGGCGGCTTCGGGCTGATCGGTGTCTTCCGACACGGTGTCGCCGTCGCCCTCGGCTTCCTCGTCTGACGATCCTTCGGTAGCCCCGTCCTCAGGACGTGCCCGGCCGCGACGGCCGCGGCGACGGCGACGACGACGGCCGTTGCTGTCGCGTTCGCCTTCCTCGCGCGGGCGATCGGCGCGGCGCTCCTCGCCGTCGGCCTCTTCCTCCTCCTCGGCGATCTCGTCCTCGATATCCTCGGGATAGTCGTCCTCGATTTCCTCGACCGGTGCGGCAAACTTGGGCGCATAGGCCGGCGGCGGGCCGGATGCCTCGACTGACATGCGCGCGCCTTCCTGCTCGCCATCGGGCAGGATTTCGACGCGCACGCCATAGCGGTCCTCGATTTCGGCGATATCGGCGCGCTTGCGATTGAGCACGTAAACCGCCGCTTCCACGCTGGCGCGAAGCGTGAGCAGCGAACCGCGGCCGCGCGCGGCCTCGTCCTCGATCAGCCGCAGCGCGGACAGGCCGGCCGAGGATGCCGTGCGGACCAGCCCGGTGCCTTCGCAATGCGGGCAGGTGCGTGTCGATGCCTCGAGCACGCCGGTGCGCAGCCGTTGACGGCTCATCTCCATAAGGCCGAAGGAAGAGATGCGGCCCACCTGGATGCGGGCACGATCGTTCTTCAGCGCCTCCTTCATGGCTTTCTCGACCTTGCGGACATTGGAATTGTTATCCATGTCGATGAAGTCGATGACGACGAGGCCGGCCATGTCGCGCAGGCGGAGCTGGCGTGCGATCTCGTGCGCCGCCTCAAGGTTGGTCGCTGTCGCGGTCTGCTCGATATTGTGTTCGCGCGTCGAGCGGCCGGAATTGATGTCGATCGAGACCAGCGCCTCGGTCGGGTTGATGACCAGATAGCCGCCCGACTTGAGCTGCACCACCGGATGATACATCGCGGCGAGCTGATCCTCGACGCCGGCGCGCTGATAGAGCGGCAAGGGATCGCTGTAATGCTTCACCTTCTTGGCGTGGCTCGGCATCAGGAGCTTCATGAACTCCTTTGCCTGACGATAGCCGTCCTCGCCCTCGACGATTACCTCGTCGATATCCTTGTTGTAGATGTCGCGGATCGCACGCTTCAGCAGATCGCTGTCACCATAGACCAGCGCCGGCGCCGTGGAAGACAGGGTCTGTTCGCGAATACCGTCCCACAATCGCGCAAGATAATCGAAGTCTCGCTTGATCTCGACCTTGGTGCGCTGCAGCCCGGCGGTGCGGACGATGCAGCCCATCGACGCCGGCAGCTTCAGCTCCGCCATGATCGATTTGAGGCGCTTGCGATCACTCGCATTCGAGATTTTCCGCGAGATGCCGCCGCCGTGCGAGGTGTTGGGCATCAGCACGCAGTAACGCCCGGCGAGGCTGAGGTAGGTGGTCAGCGCCGCGCCCTTGTTGCCGCGCTCTTCCTTCACGACCTGAACCAGCAACACCTGACGGCGGTGAATCACGTCCTGTATCTTGTAGCGGCGGCGCAGGTTCATGCGGCGCTGACGCAGCGCCTCGACCTGATCGTCGTTTACAGTCGAGCGGCGTGGGCGCGTCTCGCCTTCCATTTCCTCTGCAACTTCGGGATCCATCCCTCCGTCATCGTCGAAACGCTCCAGATCGTCGTCTGAGGGCTCTTCGTCTTCCTCGGCCGCCTCCTGCTCGGCGCGCAGCGCCGCCTCCTCGGCGGCGTGCTCAGCCTCCTCGCGCAGCAGCGCCTCGCGATCCTCCTTGGGGATCTGGTAATAATCCGGATGGATCTCCGAAAAGGCGAGGAAGCCGTGCCGGTTCCCGCCGTAATCGATGAACGCCGCCTGGAGCGACGGTTCGACGCGGGTTACCTTGGCGAGATAGATATTGCCCTTGAGCTGCTTGCGCTCGGCACTTTCGAAGTCAAATTCCTCGATCCGGTTTCCCTTGACGACAGCCACGCGGGTTTCCTCCCGGTGGCGTGCGTCGATCAGCATGCGCATTGTCATTTAATGGTCTCCACGCACGGTCGCCGGTTGGCGGCGCTGCCGTGCGATAATCTGGTGCCGGCCGGGCGACGCGCCTGGCCGTGCGAATTGTTGGTGAAATCGCCTTCGTTCGCGCCGCACGCCGGGGCGCGTCGCCCCGGAACAAGCCCAAGCCCGCGCCGCCGGCTTCTGCCGGGCGGTTCAGCGGTGGGGAAAGATGCGGCATGCAAACGTCAACCTGTATGCCCGGCCCCGTGAACGACGGGCGAGCGGTGGGCCGGAAGTTAACGCGCGGATATTTACGCGCCTCTCCGGTCGAGATGGTGCCTAGCACCGGACTTGTCACGCATCAACCAGCACGTCCCGCCGCAAAATACTCGCGAGAGTGTCAAGCAACTGTTAACTCTATTTACGCAAACCTCGATAGCGAATTGCCCCTCACCGGGCTTCGGCAAGGGGTGGCTAGGGCGGAGCGAATGGCGGGGCGGTGGAGCAGAGCGCTCGAAAAGCGGTTGCGTCGCGCCATGGCGCGCGTGGCGCTGGTGCTCGCGTTTGCGATTGCTCTTGTTGCGGCGCCCGCCGGGGCTGCAACCGTTCAGCGCGTCGACGTGGATGGCGCGCGGATACTCATCCATTTCGACGATCCCGTCGGCCCGGCGTCCAGCTTCGTGCTCGATGCGCCGCGCCGTATTGCGATCGATATCGATGGCGCGCGCCCCGGCCGCTCGCTGGCTGGTGACGGGGCGGTCAGCGCGATCCGGCAGGGATGGCGTGGCGCTGACGGCGCGCGGATCGTCTTCGATCTTGATCGGCCGATGATCGTGGCCGGTGGAGAGTTTCGTGATGATGGCCGCACGCTTGCGCTCACGCTGGAACGCGCCAGTTCGCGCCGGTTCGCGGATGCCAGCAGCGCGCGCCCGCTGAGCTTCCTTCCGTTTCACTTTGGCGGCAGCCGGCCGAAATATAAGATTTCGGTGCCGGTGCCGCCGGCCAGGCGCTCGCCGCTGCCGCGTGTGACCGGGGATGAGGATCGCCCGCTGGTAGTGATCGATGCGGGGCACGGCGGAGTCGATCCAGGCGCGATCAATGCCGGCACGGGGCTGCGTGAGAAGGATGTCACGTTGAAGATCGCCCGCGCGATCCGCGACGCGCTGGTCGCATCAGGCAGGGTCCGCGTCGCGCTTACCCGGGATGACGATCGCTATCTGGTGCTGCGCGAACGTTTCGGGATAGCGCGGCGGCTGCGGGCCGATCTGTTCATTTCGATCCACTGCGATAGCGTTGGCGCTGGCGACGCATCGGGCGCAACCGCGTACACGCTGTCGGAGGTCGCTTCTGACAAGGAGGCCGCGCGGCTCGCTGCGCGCGAGAACAAGGCTGATATTATCGCTGGCGTCGATCTCGATCAGAACCCGGATGTCTCCTCGATCCTCATCGATCTCACCCAGCGCGAGACGATGAACGCCTCCGCCGGCTTCGCGCGGCTGCTGGGGCGTGAAGCGGCGCCGCTGATGCCGACGAAACCGAACTTTCACCGAATGGCCTCGCTGATGGTGCTGAAGGCGCCGGACATGCCCTCGATCCTGTTTGAGACGGGCTATATTTCCAATCCGCAGGATGCCGGCTTCCTGGATAGCCGCGCGGGCCGGGAGCGGATCGCGGAGAGCGTGAAGCGCGCGGTGGAAATCCATTTCGCGCGGCGGCTGGCGACGAAATAGCAACGGGCAGGGAGGCGCGGGCTTCCCCCGCCCGGCAATCCTGCTAAACCGGCGCCCGCGTATGGCGTCCTCTCCCCCCGAACCCGCAACCATCAGATTGCATCGTGAGACAGGCCGTGTGCGGCGGACGCTTGCGACGGCCTGGGCGAAGCGCTGGGTGAAGATTGTCGCGATGCTTGCCGCGGGTTTCGTAATCGCGGTCGGCGCGTTCTGGCTCATCTTCGCGCGCGATCTTCCGTCGGTCGATCAGCTTCGCACCTATGAGCCGCCGCTGCCGACCAACGTGCGCGGGATCGATGGCGCGCCAATCTATTCCTATGCCCGCGAGCGGCGGGTCGAGCTGTCGTTCGCGGAATATCCGCCGTTGCTGGTGAAGGCTTTTCTGGCGGCGGAGGACAAGACCTTCTTCGAACATCACGGCGTTGATTACACCGGGGTTGCCGGTGCGGTGGTCGATTACGTTTCCAAGCTTGGCACCGGGCGGCGCGCGCGCGGCGGCTCCACGATCACGCAGCAGGTCGCCAAGAACCTGCTGATCGGGAACGCCTATTCGCCCACCCGCAAGGCGAAGGAAGCGATCCTCGCCTGGAAGATCGAGAATGCGCTCAGCAAGCAGCAGATCCTCGAACTCTATCTGAACCAGATATTCCTCGGCCGTAACGCTTATGGCGTCGAGGCGGCGAGCCACGCCTATTTCGATAAGGAACTGAACGAGCTGACGCTGCCGCAGATGGCGTATCTCGCGATCCTGCCCAAGGGCCCGTCGAACTACGATCCGTTCCGCGATACCGATCGCGCGCTCGAACGGCGTAACTGGGCGCTCGGCGAAATGGCGAAAGCGGGCTTTATCACCGCCGCGCAGCGCGATGAGGCAAGGGCGCAGCCGATCGGCGCGATCTCGCACCGCATGCCGAAGTTCGAGAGCGTCGGCGGATATTTCGTCGAGGAAGTGCGCCGCCAGCTCATCGGCAAATATGGCGAGACGGCGCGCGATGGGCCGTACAGCGTCTATTCCGGCGGACTTTGGGTGCGCACCTCGCTCGATCCGAAAGTGCAGAGCTACGCCGCACAAGCGCTGCGTGACGGGCTGCTGCGCTACGATCGCGGGCGTGGCTGGGCCGGGCCGTTGCGGCATGTCAGTTTCGAAGGGGATGGCTGGCTCGGCGCGCTTATCACCTCCAATGTCGCGGTGAATTACAACGATTGGCGCGCCGCGATCGCGATCGCGCGTGACGGCGACGCATGGCGGATCGGCTTCGCCAACGGCCAGACCGGAGAATTGCCGCGCGACCTTGCGCAGATGCCAGTGCGCGGAAAGGGCGGCACCGCCTTTGCGGCGATCAAGCCGGGCGATATCCTCGCGGTCGCCTCGGAGGGAAGCCGCTTCGCGTTGCGCGCCGTGCCAAAGGTATCGGGCGGGTTCGTCGTGCAGGAGCCGGCAACCGGGCGCATCCTTGCGATGCAGGGCGGCTTCGACAGCTCGATCCAGTCCTTCAATCGCGCCACGCAGGCGCTGCGTCAGCCTGGCTCCACGATCAAGCCGATCGTCTATTCGGCCGCGCTGGAACATGGCATGACCCCGGCGTCGATCATCGTTGACGGCCCGTTCTGCGTTTATCAGGGCGCCCGCCTTGGCCAGAAGTGCTTCCGCAATTTCGGCAACAGCCGCGGTGCAGGGCCGCATACGATGCGCTGGGGCATCGAGCAGTCGCGCAACCTGATGACGGTCCGCGCGGCCGCGCAGACCGGGATGACCAACGTCGTCGGCCTGATGAAGACGATGAACATCGGCGATTACCAGCCGTACCTCTCCTATGCGCTGGGTGCGGGCGAGACGACGGTGATGCGGATGGTCAATGCCTATGGCGTGCTCGCCAATCAGGGCCGCTGGCATGCGCCCACATTGGTTGATTTCGTGCAGGATCGTCACGGCAAGGTGATCTGGCCGGAAAACTGGCGCGCGTGCGATCGTTGCAACATGCCCGACTGGGATGGGAAGCCGATGCCGCGCCCCGGCATACGCGGCCGGCAGGTGATCGATGCGATGACCGCTTATCAGATGGTGCATATCACGGAGGGCGTGATCCAGCGTGGCACCGCAACTGTGCTGCGTGATCTCAATCGCCCGATGTTCGGCAAGACGGGCACCAATTCAGGGCCGACCGACGTGTGGTTCATCGGCGGCACGCCGCAAATGGTGGGCGGGCTCTATATGGGTTACGACACCCCGACGAGCCTGGGCGGCTATGCGCAGGGCGGCACGATGGCCGCGCCGATCTTCAAGGAATTCGCCGCAAAGGCGTATGACGGGCTGGAGAAGCTGCCGTTCCGCGCCCCCGAGGGCATTCGCATGGTGCGGATCGATCGTGGCTCCGGCCGCCCGGTATTCGGCGCATGGCCATCGATGGGAGATCCCAAGGCGAGCGTGATCTGGGAGGCGTTCAAGCCGCAGAGCGAGGCGCGCCGCGCGCCGCGTCGCCCGGAAGCGGAGCCATCCGCCGCCGCATCAGCCGCGGCCGGCCCGCGCAATCAGCCGAACGACAGTGAGTTCCTGCAACGCCAGGGCGGGATTTACTGACGCTGTCTGCAACGATCAGGGCCATTGCCGTTTTCCGGCCCGGCGCTTAAGTCCGCCGCCACACTTTCGTCACCCCGGCATGGTCCAGAGAAAGCAGCGATCGTCTTGCCGGGATGACGTGACTTTTGGAGAATTGAGATGCGCGCCGAGGCGCAGGCCCATGTCGATACGATCAAAGAGGCGCTGGCGCTGCTGCGCCGATTCCTCGACTGGGATCGCGCGCTCCGCCGGCTCGACGAGCTGAACGCGCGTGTGGAGGATCCGGCGCTCTGGGGAAATCCCAAGCAGGCGCAGGAAGTGATGCGCGAGCGCCGTCGGCTTGACGAGGCGATCGGCGCGACCAAGACGATCGAGCGCGAGCTGGCCGATACCAGCGAACTGATCGAGATGGCGGAGGCCGAAGGCGACGAGGAAATGGCGCGCGACGGCACCGAGGCGCTCGCCCAGCTCGCCGAGCGCGCGCAGCAGGACAAGGTCAAGGCGCTGCTCGCCGGAGAGGCCGACGCCAACGACAGCTATATCGAGATCAACGCCGGCGCCGGCGGCACCGAGAGCCAGGACTGGGCCGAGATGCTCCAGCGCATGTACACGCGCTGGGCGGAACGTCGCGGCTACAAGGTGGAACTGGTCGACTATCACTCGGGTGAACAGGCGGGCATCAAATCCGCCACGCTGCTGGTGAAGGGCGAGAACGCCTACGGCTACGCGAAGGTCGAGAGCGGCGTGCACCGGCTGGTGCGTATCTCGCCCTATGACAGCTCGGCGCGGCGGCATACCAGCTTCTCTTCGGTATGGGTCTATCCCGTTATCGACGATTCGATCGATATCGAGATCAACGACAGCGAACTGCGCATCGATACGTATCGCGCGTCGGGCGCGGGCGGGCAGCACATCAACACCACCGACTCGGCGGTGCGCATCACGCATTTGCCCACCGGCATCGTCGTGTCGTGCCAGAACCAGCGCAGCCAGCACAAGAATCGCGCCGAGGCCTATAACCAGCTCCGCGCGCGGCTGTACGAGCACGAGTTGCGCAAGCGGGAGGAAGAGGCGAACGCCGTCAACGCCACCAAGACCGATATCGGCTGGGGGCATCAGATCCGTTCGTATGTGCTTCAGCCCTATCAGCTCGTGAAGGATCTGCGCACCGGCACGACATCCACCTCGCCGGGCGATGTGCTCGACGGCGATCTCGACGATTTCATGGCTGCCGCCCTGTCGCAGCGCGTGACGGGCGAGACGGTGGAGGTGGAGGACGTCGATTGAGGCTGGCGCTCGCTTCCGCCGCTTTGGTGCTTCTGCTGGCCGGCTGCGATGGGTCTCAGCCGCTGATCCGGCACGACGAGCGTGAGCCCGGCCCTTTTCCCGCCGCCGACCGGCCGGTCGCGCACATCGTCTCCGCCCGCTGGTCGACCGAGGAGGCGCGCGACCGGCTGAACGAAGCCGTCGCAGTCATGAACCGCGCGCAGATCGCGCCGGGGATGACGGTGGCGGATATCGGCGCCGGCGAGGGCTATTACACCGTCCGCCTCGCCCAGCGCGTCGGCAAGGACGGGCGGGTGCTGGCGGAGGATATCATGCCGGCGGTACGCGATGCGCTTGCAGAGCGCGCCGCACGTGAGCGGCTCGACAATGTCAGCGTGCGGCTTGGCGCGCCCGCCGATCCGAAGCTGCCGGAGGCGAGCTTCGACCGCGTGTTCATGGTGCATATGTACCATGAGATCGAGCAGCCTTACGAGTTCCTCTGGCGGATGCGGCCGTCGCTACGTTCCGGAGGACTTGTGGTCGTGGTCGATGCCGACCGCCCGACCGCGGATCATGGAACGCCGCCCGATCTGTTGCGCTGCGAGTTCGCGGCGGTCGGCTATCAGCTCGTGAAGATAGAGGACATGCCGTCTGCCGGCGGTTATCTGGCGACCTTCCGGGCGACGGGCGGGAGACCCGATCCCACCGCGATCAGGCCCTGCCGCCAGAAATCGCTACAGCAGCCCGCGGGCGCGAAGGCTGATGGCGCGATCCCCGGCCAGCACAAGATGATCGACGAGCCGGATTCCTAAGGCGTTGAGCGCGGTGGCGATCCGCCGGGTCACGGCCAGGTCGTCGCGGCTGGGCTCGGGATCGCCGGACGGGTGATTGTGCGCCATCACCACCTGATCGGCCCCGAACGCAAGCGCATCCCCGGCAATCGCGCGAATCGGCACATCCACCTCGGCGACCGTGGACGAGTGGACATGGCGAACCCCCAAAACTCGGCCACGCGAATCGAGATAGGCGAAGATCGCGATCTCGGTTGCGGTGCAGGCGATCGGCGCGAACAGGCGCATCAAATGCGGATCGATCATCGCGCGAAGGTGCACCCGTCGCGGCTTCCGAGTATCGTCTTTGATCCGAAATGGCTCAATTACCGAGACAATTCTCCGCCTCTTGCCGTTGGTTCGTGCGCCTGCCACTGCTGCTTGCATGATCGACGAGCGGCATTTCGAGAACCAGTATCTGCGGCTGCTGCGAGATGTGTGGGAAAATGGTGACGAGCGGCGCGACCGCACTGGCGTTGGCACCCGATCGCTGTTCGGTCCGACGCTCAGGTTCGATCTTTCGGACGATCAGGTGCCGCTGCTGACCACCAAGCGTGTCGCGTGGAAAACGGCGGCGCGTGAGATGCTGTGGTTTCTCACGGGCGATACGAATATTCGCGAACTGGTGCGTCAGAAGGTTCACATCTGGACCGATTGGCCGCTCGATCGCTATCGCCGCGAAACCGGCGAGGAGATCGATCGCGACACTTTCGAGGCACGCGTGCTGGCGGACGATGCGTTCGCGGCGCAATGGGGCGATCTGGGGCCGGTCTATGGCAAGCAATGGGTAAATTGGGACACGTATGAGCCGGCCGGGGAGGGGCTGTTTCGGCGCGCCGCGCCGGTCAACCAGATTGCCGAGCTGGTAGAGGCGATCCGGAGAAACCCCGCATCGCGCCGCTTGCTGTTCACTGGCTGGAACGTCGCGGAACTCGGCGGAATGGCGCTGCCGCCATGCCATATGACGTACCAATATCACGTCGCGGGGGGGCGGCTGTCCGGGATGTTGTGGCAGCGTTCGTGCGATCTCGGGCTTGGCTTCGCCTTCAACGCGTTCTCCGCGGCGATGCTGCTGCGGATGCTGGCGCAGCAATGCGATCTGGAACCCGGCGAACTGGTGTGGAGCGCCGGCGACGCGCATATCTATCTCAATCACGCGCATCTGGTGGAGGAAACGCTGGCGCGCGCGCCGCGCAGCCATCCGCGCCTGCATATCGCGCGGCGGCCGGAATCGATCTTTGACTATCGGATCGAGGATTTCGCGGTGGCGGATTACGATCCGCATCCGCATATCGCTGCCCCGGTCGCCGTCTAGAAAGCAGCGCCCGCCAGCGTTTCGCGCAGGAAGGCGACGAACGCGGTTACCGCCGGCAATATCGTTGGCGCGCTCGGATGCACCGCATAGATGCCCACGTCTGCCGATCCCTCCCAGTCTGGCAGAATGCGCGCCAATTCGCCGCGATCAAGCGCTTCTCCCACATCCCATAACGAGCGCAGTGCCACGCCGACGCCGCTGATCGCCAGCTCGCGGACGATCTCGCTGGAGTTCGTGGTCACCACGCTGGGCCGGTCGATCGTCGCGCGCCGTGCGCCATTTACCAGGCGCCACGGCATCTGGCCCTTTGCAGCGAGCAATTGGTGATCGGCGAGCATCGCGATCGTGGTCGGTGCGCCATGGGTTGCGAGATAGGATGGCGCGGCGCACAGAATACGACGGCTGGTCCCAATCCGATGCGCGATCAGCCCGGGCGCGATCTCAGGCGCTATGCGGACGGCGAGGTCGATGCGCTCTGCAAGCAGATCGTCGAACACGTCAGACAGATTGAATTCCAGCGCCACACCCGGATGGCGGTCCAGGAAACGGTGGATATACGGCGCGATATGCAGCCGGCCGAAAGAGGTGGGCGCGGATACGCGCACCGGTCCGCTAGGCCCGACGCTGACGCCGGTGACCCGGGCTTCGGCGGCCCGCACTTCCGCGAGGATCGTGATGAGATCGGCATGGAAACGCGCGCCAGCCTCCGTAAGGGCGAGGCGCCGGGTCGTGCGGTGCACAAGTCGGACGCCGAGCCGATGCTCCAGGCGCGCCAGCCGCTTGGATGCCATCGCGGGAGTGATAGCGAGCGCGCGGCCCGCGGCAGAGAGGCTGCCGGCATCCACTATTTCGGCGAAAAGCTCGTAATCGGGATCAAGCATTATTCGTTCTTATGGAGAATAACTGTTTCAACTTCTTATAGCCTATCGAACAGGTTTCGCCCGGTCTATTCTGTGTGTGAAGGAGTTCGGGATGGCGATGATCGATAAGGCGGGTCTGCAGGTCGCGGAGGAACTGGCGCGTTTCATCGATGAGCGCGCCTTGCCCGGCACCGGGCTCGCCGCGGCCGATTTCTGGGCCGGGGCAGCGGCGATCTTCGCTGATCTCGCGCCAGACAATCGCGCGTTGCTGATCGAGCGTGAGCGGCTGCAACAGGCGATTGACGCGCGCTACATCGCGCGCGAGCCGGTGGACGAGGCGTTCCTGCGCGACATAGGCTATCTAGTCGATGAGCCCGCGCAGTTCGCCGTTGGCACCGCCAACGTGGATGAGGAGATCGCCCGGCTCGCAGGGCCGCAGCTCGTCGTGCCGATTCTCAACGCGCGCTTTCTGCTCAACGCGGCGAATGCGCGCTGGGGCAGCCTTTACGATGCACTGTACGGCACGGATGCGATCCCCGGTGCGGCTGCGCCGGGCGGCTATGATGCCGCGCGCGGGGCGCAGGTAATCGCCTGGGCCAAGGCATTTCTCGACGATGCGGTCCCGCTCGCGAGCGGCTCATGGGCGGACCTTTCTGCTGAGCCGGTGTTGCGCGATCCGGCGCAGTTGGTGGGGCAAAGCGAGACGGCGCGCCTCTATCGCCATAACGGCCTCCATATCGAGGTGACGTTCGATCGGGATCATCCGATTGGTCGCAGCGATCCGGCAGGGGTCGCCGATGTCGTGCTCGAATCAGCGCTGACCGCAATCTGCGATCTTGAGGATTCGGTCGCGGCTGTCGATGCCGAGGACAAGGTTGCCGCTTATGCCAATTGGCTCGGGCTGATGCGCGGGGATCTGGAAGACACGTTCGAGAAGAACGGCCGCCCCATGACGCGCCGGCTCAACGCCGACCGGCACTATGCCGGCGTCGATGGCGCGACGGTCACGCTGCCGGGGCGCAGCCTGCTGCTTGTCCGCAACGTCGGCCATCTGATGACCACGCCGGCGGTGCGGCTCGCGGATGGTGGCGACGCGCCGGAGGGTATTCTCGATGCGATCGTCACCAGCCTCATCGCGCTTCACGATCTCCGGCGGGAAGGCGATCTTGCCAACAGTCGCGCCGGTTCGATCTACATCGTAAAGCCCAAGATGCACGGGCCGGTCGAATGTGCTTTCGCAAATCGGCTGTTTGATCGGGTAGAGGATCTGCTGGGCCTGACCCGAAATACGATCAAGGTCGGGGTGATGGATGAGGAGCGCCGCACCTCTGCCAATCTCGCCGCGTGCATCCATGCGGTGCGGGACCGGATCATGTTCATCAACACCGGCTTTCTCGATCGCACCGGCGACGAGATGCACACCGCGATGCGGGCCGGCCCGATGATCCGCAAGGGGGAGATGAAGGCGGCACCGTGGATCGCCGCCTACGAGGATCGCAATGTCCAGATCGGCCTGGCCTGCGGGCTATCTGGCCGGGCGCAGATAGGCAAAGGCATGTGGGCCGCGCCCGACAGGATGGCGGACATGCTGGAGCAGAAGATCGGTCACCCGCTTTCAGGGGCGAATACAGCGTGGGTGCCGTCGCCGACCGCCGCGACGCTGCACGCGACTCACTACCACCGCGTCGACGTTTTCGCTCGGCAGCATGAGCGCTCTGCCGAGCCGGTGGCGCCGCTGGAGAAATTGCTGACGGTGCCTGTCGCAAACGGCCGCAATTGGCGCCCGGAGGAAGTACGCGAGGAACTCGATAACAATGCGCAGGGCATTCTGGGCTATGTCGTGCGCTGGATCGATCAGGGCATCGGCTGTTCCAAGGTGCCGGATATCCATGACGTCGGGCTGATGGAGGATCGCGCGACGTTGCGTATCTCGTCGCAGCATATCGCCAACTGGCTGCTGCACGGCGTTGCCACGAAGGAGGCGGTGGACGAGGCGTTTGCACGGATGGCGGCAACGGTCGATGCGCAGAACGCCGGTGACGCAGCCTATCGCCCGATGGACGGGCAGGGGGATAGCAATCTCGCCTATCGCGCGGCCAGGGCGCTGGTGTTTGAGGGCGTAGAGCAACCGAGCGGCTACACTGAGCCACTGCTTCATAAATTTCGCGCAGAGGCGAAAGCGCGGGGCTAGTCTCTTCCGTCAGATGCGCTTCTCGCCTACCCTCAATCATGATCGCCGCCGTTCACCAGCCATTCAGCCGCATTGACTACAAGCGTAATCAATGGTCACGGAGACGGTACGATGCGGGAATATCTGGTCACGATCATCACCGCCACGGCTGCAGCCTGGCTACTCCAGCAGAGTGCCCCGCCGCCAGCCCAGGCGCTGCCGGCGGGACGACCGGCAGGCGCCGCAACGCGCTGAGCGCGGAATTCGGGGCGTGACGCAGGTTTCTCTCCATCTGGCTCGCGCGGACAATGGCGTGATCGGGCGGGACGGGGGCCTCCCTTGGCGGTTGCCGGCGGACCTCAAGCGCTTCAAATCCCAGACGATGGGCCGTCCGATGATAATGGGCCGAAAGACGTTTGATAGCTTTCCCGCGCTGCTTCCCGGCCGTCGCCATATCGTGCTGACTCGCGATGCCAGTTGGTCAGCCGATGGCGCTGAGATCGCACGGGATGTTGCCGGAGCGCTGGCATTGGCGGGCGAGGATGCCGCGGTTATCGGTGGCGCGGAGATATTCGCTCTCTTCCTGCCGCTCGCCGAGCGCGTCGAGCTGACCGAAGTGCATCTGGCGGCGGATGGTGAAACGATCGTGCCGCCATTCGCGGGCTGGCGAGAAATCGCACGCGAGGATCACCCTGCGGAGGGCGAGCGGCCAGCGTACAGCTTTGTCACGCTGGCGCGATAACGCGCCGCGCGGCTAAGTCGTGTTGAGCCGCCGATCGATTCTGGTCGTCAATCCACCCAAGCGATCATATTCTTCGCGCTGACCGTTGTGATCAGTGGCGACATGGATTGCGGAGCGCGCTGCGTCGCCGCCGAGATCCCGCCGCGTTGCCCTTCAGGCTACGCCGCAAGCGCCAGTGCAGCGCATTCATTTGTGAAATCGGGGCGCATTGCCAGACGTTCGATTCATCCACTGCGGGTTTTTCGCTTAGGCGTGGGGTAAGGCGAGATGCGCGGCGAGCCCGCCCCCGATTGCTTCGTCGAGCGCGAGCGATCCACCATAGAGGCTCGTCAGTTCCGCAACGATCGACAGCCCGAAACCATGCCCGTCGCCTGTCTCGTCCAGCCTGAGCCCCGGCTTCTGCACGCGGGCGCGAAGGTCGGCCGGGACACCTGGGCCATCATCGGCAACGGTGATCCCGATCTGGCGGTGATCCGCGGGATCGATTCTGCCGGTTATCCGCACGCGCGACCGTGCGTAGCGGCACGCATTGTCGATGAGGTTGCCGATCATCTCATCGAAGTCGTGCGGATCGACCGCGACCGCCAGATGGGGTGCTAATTCGACATCAATGGAGATCGCCCGCTCCGCGTGAATCCGGCGGACCGCCGTGACAACGCCGTCAACCGCCGGCGCGACAAGCGTGGTCGCGCGATTATTGGCCGCTGCCGCGCGGGCACGACCAAGATGGTGGCGGATGGTGGCATCGATCCGCGCGACCTGCGCCGCTCGCGCTGGCTCGTCACGAACGTCGAGCGCCAGCGCCGCAACGGGCGTCTTCAGTGCGTGGGCGAGATTCGCGGCGGACTGGCGGGCGGCGCCAAGCGCGGCTTCGTTGTCGCGCGCCAGCGCGTTCAGCTCGGCGGCAAGCGGGCGAAGCTCTGACGGCTGGTTTTCATCGATCGTCGCCTGCCTGCCATCGCGCAACGCCGCGACCTGATCCCGCATCCGTCTTATCGGCCGCAATCCCACGCGAAGCTGCACGATCGTCGCCGCTGCGAGAAGCGCCGCGAGCATGGCCAGGGCCGCTAGTAACGGCAGCAACGCGGCGCGGATCGGACGGGCCAGGATTTCCCGCGGAGCCGCAGCGGTCAATTCCACGTCGCCGTTATCGCTGTGGATCGTCAAACGGCGCGCGTGAATATGCGAGCCGTCCGCCTCGTGGCCTTCCAGCGCGCCGATCCGCGCGCCGTCTTCGTCGGGTCGCTTGCCTTCCGGCATGCGCGGCGGCCTTGGGGGCCCCGGATCCAGTGTCGGGAAGTCGGTCGAGCCGATTGTGCCAGCTGGCCCGACGATCTGCCAGCGCCAGCCCGGCCCCCGCTCGAAGGCGGCAATCCGTCGCCGAAGTCGGTCGCGATCGATGGCCCCATTGTCATCCACACTGCTTGCCAACAGTGACAGTTCGGCATCCAGGCGCCGGTCCAGGCCTTCGATGACGAGCCGTTCGAGAACTCCAGCGATCGCCCAGCCCGCCAACAGCAGTGCGACCAGCGTGGCGACGCCGGAGAGCAACAGCATGCGACCCTGTAACGACCGGGGGAATGTGCGCATCGCGTCAGGCCGGGCAGGTGAGGCTGTAACCTCGACCTCGCACCGTCTCGATGATCTCGGCGCCGACCTTCTTGCGCAGCCGGCCGACGATCACTTCCAGGCTATTGGAATCCACGTCTGCGTCGCCTTCGTAAACGCGCTCAAGAAGCTCCAGCCGCTCGACGACGGCACCGCGGCGTAGCATCAGCTGAGACAGCACGCGCCATTCGAATGCGGTGAGCTTCAGTGGAAGGCCGTCGAGTTCGAATTGCCCTGTCTGGCTGTCGAACGATAGCGGGCCGCAATCGATCCGCGCATTTGCATGTCCTGCGGCGCGGCGCACGATGGCCCTCAGGCGCATGACGAGCTCTTCGACGCGAAACGGCTTGACCAGATAATCGTCGGCACCGGCCTTGAAGCCCGCCACCTTGTCAGACCAGCCATCGCGCGCGGTTAGTATCAGCACAGGCAGGGTCTTGCCGGTCTTGCGCCATGCCTTGAGCACCGACACGCCGTCGAGCCCGGGAAGTCCAAGATCAAGCACCGCGGCGTCATACAATTCGGTGTCGCCCAGATGCGCGGCGTCGATCCCGTCGGCAACGAGGTCGACCGCAAAATTCTCGTCACGCAGTGCTCGTGCGACGCGTGGCCCCAGATCCCTGTCGTCCTCTACCAACAATATGCGCATGCCCGATCCCTATGCCGCCAGCTTAAACTCGAACTGAACGGCATGGTTCAGCGGGGATGGTGGAAGTGCCGTCTAGACATCGGTCATCGATCAACCGCGAAAGGAAATGCGATCGTGACCAACATTGGAAAACTGCGTTTGTCGGCCAAGCAACGGCTTGGTCTGGGCGCCGCCGCTCTGCTTGTCCTTGGCGCCGCCGGCGGGGCGGGTGCAATGTCGATGACGCGACCAACCGTCGAGATGGCGCCCACCGTGCAGACCCCGATTGCGAAGCTCGGCTCGGCGCGGAGCATCGTAAGCGTGCGCGGCCGCGTGGCGGAAGTCTATGGCGACCGCTTCATCGTGCAGGATCCGACGGGGCGCGTGATGGTCGATGCGGGGCGCGGCGACCACGCGGGGCTGGCGACGGGCAACTCTGTGCTGGTCCAGGGCCGTTATGATGACGGTCAGTTGAAGGCGCGCTTCCTGGTCGACAGGTTCGGCAGTGTCGAGGAGGTCGGTCCGCCGCCACCGCCGGGGGGAGCGCGCCATCGTCCGGGCCACGACGGGGCGCCGCCGCCCCCGCCTGGCCGCGACGGCCCACCTGCGCCCCCGCCGGGCGGTGTGTCGCCACCTCCCGGGGCTGGCGCGCCGCCGCCCGCACTGGACGCCAACGGTATCGCCGCCGGCGCGCCTCAACCAGGCGTGACACCGCCCCCGCCGCCGACGCAGCCCGGCGCGTCTCCGGCGGCGCCGCGCCGCTGACCGGATTGGAAGGCGGGCACCTGCCCGCCTTCCGTTTTTGTTGCGCCAGGGGGGCACGAAAACCGCAACCACGCCGGATATTTCCGGTCTGCGCTGGGTTCCGCCATAACAACAGGCAAGGATCTGCATGACCACGATCGCCAAGCCGATCTCGACTGTGGCGGCGAGCGACAGCAGCGACACGCGCCGCGCCAGAAGCGCGCTGCAATCGCTCAACTTCTCCATGGCCGACATGCAGGCCGGGATCGGCCCATTGCGCCCGGCCTGCGCCGGGGCGCAGGACCCGGGCGGCGATGGCCGCCGTGCCGGAAACAAGTGATGCGACGACCATCGCGCCTCGGTCCTGACGTCCGCACGGTCGGCTCGTCAAAATTGGTAGCGAGCGCGGGCGATAGTGCCGTTACGAACAAGAACGGTCGCGCTTGGTGACGATCGCAACGGGCGTCACCTGGGCGATCGCCGGACTGTCGACCGCCGGCGTTATCATCCGCCCGATGCGCTGGCCCGAGTGGGTGTGGGCGATCGCCGGCGCGGCTTTGATCGTGGCGTTCGGGCTGCTGCCCCCGGCGTCCGCGATCGCTGCCATCTGCAAGGGGCGCGACGTCTATCTGTTCCTGATCGGCATGATGCTGCTGAGCGAGACCGCGCGCGAGCACGGCGTGTTCGACTGGGTCGCGGCGATCGCGGTCAATCTCGCGAACGGGTCGGGTGCCCGGCTGTTCCTTCTGGTCTATACGACTGGCGTTCTCGTCACCACCTTATTGTCCAACGATGCCACCGCGGTGGTCCTGACCCCGGCGGTGTTCGCGGTCGCACGAAGGGCACGGGCCGAACCATTGCCGCTGCTGCTCGCCTGCGCGCTCGTCGCAAACGCGGCCAGCTTCGTCCTGCCGATATCCAACCCTGCCAACCTTGTCCTTTATGGTGGGCACATGCCGCCGCTCGGGCAGTGGCTTGGATCATTCGCCTTGCCGTCGCTGGCATCTATCGTCGCGACTTTCGTCATTCTGCGGCTGATGGAACGTAAGCTGATCGTGGGCGAATGCGCGCGTGATGTCGAGCGGCCCGTGCTTGCGGGCGGGGGCAAACTCGCGTTGGCCGGGATCTTGCTCACGGCGCTGCTGCTGGTGGTGATGTCATCGCTCGACCTGCAGTTGGGGCTGCCGACTGCGATCGCCGGGATCGCGACGGCGCTGATCGTGTCATTGCTTGCGGGTCGATCGCCGGTGGCTCTCGCGCGCCGCGTTTCCTGGGGCGTGCTGTTGCTGGTCGCCGGTATGTTCGTGCTGGTCGAGGCGTTGGATGGCACGGGGGTCATCGCGATGGTCGCAGCGGCGATGCGCGCCGTGGCGCTTGATCCGGTTCCCGGCGCAGCGGCGGCTGGCGCGACGCTGGCGGTCGCGTCCAACCTGATGAACAACTTGCCCGCCGGATTGGTCGCCAGCCTGGCGGTGGCGGAGGCGGCGCCAACCCGTATCGTGACCGACGCGCTGCTGATCGGTGTAGATCTCGGACCGAATCTGTCAGTGACCGGATCGCTCGCGACCATCCTATGGCTCCAGGCGATAAGGCGGGAGGGCGAGGATGTCGGCTTTTGGCGCTTCTTCCGCGTTGGTGCAGTGGCCATGCCGGTTGCCTTGCTGGCTGCGATCGCTGCCAGGCTGCTCAACGCCTAGTATCTCGATCGTCGGGTCCGCGATGGCGATGTGCCGGCAGCTCTGCGGAAGCGATATGCACTATGACACCGGTGGCCACCCGCAATCTTAGCCGAGATAGGGACGCCGGTAATCCCCGCCGGGAATTGAGACGTTCGGAACCGGGCGGCCGGCTGCCTCGGCCAGCCAAGCGGCGCCGCCATTCCGTGAGCGGGTCGAGCCATCGCCGCGCGTCGCAACCCGGCCGTAGATTGCGCGCTCCTCGCTTCCAGGCGCGCCGTCGAACATCGCGGCGATGTTACCATATGTCGATGGATCACGCCCATCGAGGCTAAGTCGATCGTTCAGGTAGCACGCGGTCGACCAGGCGGTTTCGGGATCGGGCGTCATGGCGATGATGCGCTTGGCCCAATACATTCTCAGATTGTTGTGCATCCAGCCAAGTGCGAGGAACTGGCGCTGGCAGGCGTTCCAGGTTTCGTCGCGCGTCTCGCCACGCAGCATCGCGGCCAGCGTTTCCGCCGCGGGGCGCGGATCGCTGGCATGCGCGGCAAGTGATGCCCTAGCCCAGCCTGCGACCCGATCATAGCGTTCGGGTGCGTCCAGCTGGCTTGCCTGATAACGAAACCATTCCCGCCACCCAAGCAGTTCGTCGGCGAATTTGCGCTTGTGCTGCGACCCCGCCTTCGCACTCATCACCGCCGCCATGATCTCGCGCGGCCCGAGCACGCCGAAGTGCAAATCGGGTGACAGGCCGCTGGCGCCCTCCGGCCGTGTCGCATCGTTGCGAACCGCGGCGTAGACCGGCAGCACTTCTTCTACCAGGCGCTTCAGCCGCTGTTCGGCGGCGGCCCGGCCGGCCGCGAATGCGGTACTGGCGGGCAGGCTGTGATCGATCGCGAGCCGCGCGATTACCGCTTGGAGGTCGATCTCGTCTAGCCGGTCGGGGAGGAACGGCAAAGGGCCGGCGTATGGGCCGACAGCCGGCGTCTGCTCGCTCCAGTCCAGCCAAGCGGCGCGCGCAGGCTCGTGTTGCCGCAAGAACGCGGCACGACCGCCGATTCCCTTGTCAAGCACCGCGGGCGGCACGACGCAGGCCGCGTTGATCGCGTAGCACGGAACCGGCACGCCGGAAGCGACCCGCGCCGCCTGCCACCGCGCGACGAATGCCGGCTGATCCTCGACCATGACCGCTGCCGCCTCTGCGGCGAGCCGGTAAACGAGCCCTTTCTCGCGACGATCGGCCCGATCGACATGTTGAACACAGGCGATACCGCGCTCGCGACATCCAATTCCCAGATCGCGACTGGCGGCCAGGATGAAATGGTGCAGACGATCGGAAGCGTAGGGATAGTCCTCACGTACCCCGTGATACACGAGCACCGGCAATCCCAGCATGTTGCCGAGTGTCAGCGCCGCGTCGATCACCGGATTGTCGCAAGCCCGCAGAGCCTGCTGAAGCCAGCAAAGAACGTAGCGGCCGGCTTGTCGCGGCTCGGCGGCGTTGAGCGGCCGCACGCGCGGTGACTCCACCCAGTCATCAAAGTTAGACATTCGTCTGCTCAAAAGTTGTGGAGCGGTGCATCGAAGCCGGCACGAACCCGTCTGGCGACAGTTGCCGACTTTTCGTCACGGGCGGTACACCCGCTCGATATTGCCTTTGAGCTCGCTCGGATAGAACCAGACAGGTTTCAATCGGTGCTGAACGAACAACCGGGCCTGATCGGCATAGTGCGGCGAGGCGGGTCGGGTGGTGGCGGCACCATAAGGCTGGATCGACTGCGATGCGACGCGGCCGTTCAACCAGCTGACGAACATAACGAAACTGTCGCCATGGTTGACCGCCAGCCGGCCGTCCGGCGCGATGTCCCAGGTCGATGCCGCACGCAGGATCTCCGGCCCGCCGTCGAGCGGCAGGTCGACCGTGCCGTGGCGCAATCGCAGCACCGTGCCGAGCGGAACGTCGATCCGCCCGAAATGCTGCTGAAGATAGGTCGCCGCGGCCAGCAGCTCGCTTCGTGGGTCGGGCTCGGGTTGCCGCTGGTAGTGCCAGCGCTGGCCCACGCGCATCAGCATCACCGCAAGTGAGTCTGCCGGCCCTTTGCCGTCCGCATTCCAATCCCACTGGCGCAGGATCTCCAGCGCAGACACGAGGGTCCGGTCACCTTTCGGATCCACCGCCAGCAGGTCGCCGAACCACTTCCCCGTCCAGCCGTGGCGCGCGACGCCGGTATCGAACTTGATGCGATGGAGATCGTCGTCGCTGATCGTCGGCTGCGCGGTCATCAGGTCCAGCGCGCGGTTGTCGCGGTTGGTGGTGTCGGTCTCGATCCCGAGCAGCGGTGAGTAATCGGCGGGATTCAACTCGCTGCCGCGCCCGGCCGACAGGAAGGGCGTGCTGTTGGCGTTGACCAGAAAGCCGGATGCGGGGTTCACGTTGCGCGGCACCATGTTCCACGCGACTGTTCCGGGCGTGAAAGCGCGCGACGTGTCGCCTGGCAAAACCTTCCGATAGTCGAAGCCCGGCTTTCTGTTCGGGAAGCTGGCATTGTAAAAATAGGCAATATTGCCGACAGCATCGGCAAACAGGAAATTGGTGGCGGGGACGCCCTGCATCGCCAGTGCGCGCTGCCATTCCGCAAAGGTGCGCGCGCGCGACAGACGGTAATATTCCTCCACCATCTTCAGTTGGTCGGCGCCGGCATAGCGCACCGCATAGGCGCCGGACCGGTTTTCGATCACCGGGCCCTGGACCGCGCGATACACCGTTTTCGGCACCGGCAGGACAAACGGCCCCCACAGCTTCACGCCGAGCCAGATCGTACGCTTTTCCAGCGGGCGCCACTGCCCGTCGTAACGATACGCATCCCCGGCGTCGTTCAGCACCAGTTTGTAGACGTCGATCAGATCGGGCCGATTGACCGTGTTGGTCCATCCGAGCGTTTCGTTGTGGCCGAGCAGGGGATAGGGGGCACCGGGGAATGTCGCGCCGGAAAAATGCCAGCCCTGTTTCGACTGAACGGACAGTTCATACCACGTTGCCTGCCCGGCCCAGGGTTGATGCGAGTTTGACACCATCCGCGTCGCGCCGTCACTCGACTTGGCCGGCCCGACAACGAACGCGTTCGAGCCGTTGGGCCTCTCGCCCGATCCGCTCGGTGCCGCGCCGATCGCCGTCGCTTCTGCTGGCGCCTGTTCGGCCGGCAGCGGCTTGCCCTCGATGAGCGCGCCCAGGGTCGCATCCAGGCCAAAAAAGAACGGCGAACGCAGGACGAACCCTGTAGCGATGTCTCGTCCGTTGACCGGAAACAGTCGCGACAATCGCACTTCGGCGGGATGCCGCGCGGCATAAAGGTTCAGCCCTGATGCATAGCCGTCAAGCAGCGCGCGGACGTCTGCCGGCTGCTTCATATAGTCGCGATCGACGGTGGCACGGGCATTCACGAACGCGAGCGCATAGTCGAGCTTCGCGCCCTCCGCGCCCAGCATGGCACCGGCGCGCCCACGGGTCACTGCCAACACTTCCTGCAGTGTCGCGAAATCGTCCTCGGCGTGCGCAAACGCGATGCCGTATGCAACATCGGCGTCGGTGTTGCCGAACAGATGCGGCACGCCCCAGCGGTCGCGGGCGATCGTCACGTTATAGGCGCGTTTCGGCGGCGCTTCGGCGGGCGCGGCGATCAGCGGCTCCCACACGGCTAGGCCGATCGCCGACAGAACAATGACCACCAGCGCGCCCAGCGCCACCTTTCTCGGCAAATCCAGCTCCCACCGTTCGATCGGGTCGCCGCCCGTCGTATATGTGTTTACATGTCAGGCGGGGGCGATCACGTCGAGGGTGATCTCGCGGCTCGCTTCGCCCGGCACCGGTCCGAGCAGAATTTCACACTGTCCCAGTCGCGTGCCCATTTCTTGCGCCAGGCGAACGGTCGTCCGCAACAAAGGCACACCTTGGTTGGCAGGGTCAGCTTCTTGTGTGGCATGCCGGCCAAACGTTTCAGGTGCACGATCGTGCCAGCATCGTGGCGAGCACGTCCGAAACGGGCCTCGAACGTCTCGCGTTCGCGGAGCGCCAACGTCCGATTGCAATACGTTAACCTGATGAAGCTACGGCGGCGTATCCGCAGTGCCGAGCGCCAATATCTGATGCTTCACGAGATCTCACTATCGCAACTCCGTGTGGGAATGTTTGTCGCGAGCTTCAACTGTTCATGGTTCAGCGTGCCGTTCTGGCGGAAAAGCCTTCTGATAAATGATCAGGCGACGATCGAACGGATCGCTTTGAGCGGTATCGAAACACTGACGATTGACGACAGCCGCGGCGTCGGGCCAACGGCTTTTGTCGAAAGCACGGACGCGCCGTCGGCTGCGCATCAGGCGGAAATCGTTCAGGCCGGGCATCGCGAGCCGGCGCTCGAACGTCGGAAGCGGCCGCGGACCCCCGGCAAGATCACCGAACTCGATCGCGCGCGCCAGACGGTGCAGCGCAGCAAGGCGGCGGTGATCGACATGTTCATGCATGCCCGCCTCGGCCGGGCGGTCGAGGTTGCCGCGCTGGAGCCGCTGGTCGATGAGATCGCGGCATCGGTCGCGCGGGACAGTACGGCGATCATCAGCGTGACGAGGCTTAAGAGCAAGAACGAATACACTTATCTGCATTCGGTGGCGGTCTGCGCGCTGATGATGAACCTTGCGCGGCAGATCGGGATGACGACCGAGGAAATCCGGCAGGCGGGGCTGGCGGGCATGCTCCATGATATCGGGAAGACCGGTATCTCCGAGGCGCTGCTGGAAAAGCCCGGCGCGCTGAGCGACGATGAGCGCCGCGCCGTCCAGTCGCATCCCGAAATCGGCCATGCGCTATTGTGTCGCAGCGAAAACGTTGGTGCCGTCGCGCTGGATGTGTGCCTGCATCATCATGAGCGGATCGATGGGCGCGGCTATCCCTATGGCTTCTCCGGAGACCAACTGAGCATTTTTGCGCGGATGGGGGCGATCTGCGACGTCTATGACGCGGTAACCTCTGTCCGACCGTACAAGATGCCGTGGTCGCCCAGTGATGCGCTGGCGCGAATGATCGCGTGGGAAGGGCATTTCGATCCGCGACTGCTCCGCGCGTTCATCACGAGTCTCGGCATTTTCCCGATCGGTGGGCTGGTGCGGCTGCGTTCGAACCAGCTGGCGATCGTGACGCGCGAAGACCCCGACAATCCCACCACGCCCCTCGTCCGCGCGTTCTACGATGTCGAACGCGGCTGCACGGTGACGATCGCGGATGTGGCGACCGGCCGGGGCGGTGACCCGATCGTGCAGGGCGAGAACGGCGAACACTGGTTCGGCGATGAATGGCCGGCTGTTGCAGCGCGCGTGCGGGAGGCGGAGGCGCCGATCATCCCGCGGCTCGCCAGCGCGACCGGTCCCAGCCGCTCGTTCGGTGCAAGCCGTCGGCTCTGGTGATGCTGCGTCCGGCGAAGTTTCGCAGCGCGTACGCCAGCGCCGATCGTCGCGCGTGATTTGTGGTTTCGGCCCGATCGCCGAAGGCCGGGCTGACTATCGCTGAACCGGCCTCACGCCGTGGCATTCTAACCTCGTCACAATTCGATCGCATCTAGCTGAACTACGCTTGAGGGTGACGGGTCGCATTCCGCGATCGGCAACTGCGTCGAAACTTTTCCAACCCGAATGAAGTACGCCAGCGTCTGTGGGCGGATGGCGGCGTCTCTCGCAATCGCGGCGCGAGTGCGCTCACCCGCCACGATCTCGTTGGTAAGAAAGGCGAAAAGCTCTTCCTGAGTAGGAAAGCGCCCAGAGAATCCGTTGAAAGTCTCTCGACGATGCCGCTTCTGGTCGGCGTTCCAAAGGCGGACCCGCTCTTTCCGATCAAGTGAGGTCGTAGGAGCAAGCGTGCAGGGCTCGCCGAGACTACGCCCGATTTTCGCCTTAAGTGCCTCAAGCTTCATACTCACTCCGCTCCTTCGCCCAAGCAGCCTGTAGCTCAATTGCTGAGAATTCGATCAGGGCGAGATCCTCAAGTGGGTGATAGCGTTCAAAACTGCTTTCGGTCGCTGACAGCTCGATGACATCAACATTTTTGCTATGCTCAAGATGGAACATGGCCGACGCGAGATCATCGTGATTTACTTCGTAAGCCTCCACCTCACCGTCAACATGATGGATAACGGTGTTCCTGAGCAGTTCGCCGAGGGTGTAAGGATCGTTTGTGAAACCTGCTTGCTCAATGACCTCCAAGGCCGATTCCTGGAGAGCTTTTGGGTGATCTGAAAAGACGTCCTCACCACCCTCTTCCTGATCGACCCAGTCTGCTAATGCTCTGTAGATTTCGATGGGCCGCCCTGCCGTGTCGAGTGCGTCCGAGAAGTGGAAGTCCTCAGGAAACTCATCGGCTTCGTCCACCAACCAGATACGCCGCATTTGCTTAGGACGAAACGCGAGGATTCGGTTGTTCATCGCCTCAAACGTGACCCAATCGGGAAGCCGCTCGCCGCTCGCAATCCGTGCTCTTAGGCGCTCCGCTTGCTCAGCCGTTACGGGAAATCCGATCGTCTTCGTACCGCCGCGGGGACGCAAGCCTACATCGCCCCAATATCGCATCGTGTCTCTTCCAGACGGCCGCTGACGCATGTTTCCTGCGGGCAATTCACGTGCGAGGATATAATCGAATGTTGCCCCAAATAGCTCGGCCATCTTCCCAAGCATCGCATGTGGCGGGTTGCTCTTCCCATTTTCCCAACGAGCATAAGTTTGTTGATTTGTACCCAATTCTGCAGCGACATCCGCTTGGGTACGCCCGGTCTTGAGCCGTAATTCTTTCAAACGAATCATGAAGCCTCCTCTCAAAGGCTTCAATAAATACTCATATTGTGAGTTGCAATACTCATATTTTGTGACATCGCATTTTGATGGTTAACGCTAGGACGGATCGACATTCATCGTAGCCATATCATGGCGGCGGCGAGGTGTATGAAGCCTGCGAAGTGGGCGGTGCGTCGGTCATAGCGCGTGGCGAAGCGCCGGAAGTGCTT
>NZ_SCNL01000043.1 GCF_005502745.1 Sphingomonas sp. 3P27F8 | reverse complement strand
AACCATCTCGATAATTCGCGTCGCCATAATGCCGCACCGGTGCCTGCCACAGTGCCGCACCTGTGGCTTGCGCATCACCTCGTCAGCAAGGCGGGGAACACCGGACGCTTACGAACGGAGCCGCCCGAACGAGGCGCCTTCAGCGGTCGCGGTCGAAGCGACAAAAGCGGAAGCCACGTGCGTGGTCGAGGTGTCGGACGTCGGCCCGGTCGTGGACGATCCTACTATCCATTCTATGGCGCCTATTCCGGGCAACCTTATTTTGGCTCCGTCTGGTTGGAATCGGCGTAGGCGGTCACGGTGGCGGGCATGGCTATCGCGGGCATGGTTTCTCCGGTGGTCACCGCTCCGGTCCTCATCGTTAGAGGCGGATCGGTTTTTGACCAAAGTGCAACCGCCAGCCTGCGCCATTCGGGTTAGGTTCATTGCGAGACACGCATCATGCTCTGGTCAGTGGCCGTCGCGGTGTCCTGTTGTCAGTCGCAAGCCGCGTCCGAACGAGCGAGGAATTCAGCATGTCCGATATCGTCCCAGCATCTGCATCCACGGCCCGCGCGCAGGGGATGCTCTGCCCGGTATGCAGAGTTGATCTCCTGCTTTCCGATCGACAGGGGATCGAGATCGATTATTGTCCGCAGTGCCGGGGCGTCTGGCTCGATCGTGGCGAACTCGACAAGATCATCGAACGGAACGCCGCTTTCGAGGCCGATGCACCGCCGCAGTCTATCGGCGGCGGCGCACCTGGGCCCGGCTACGGCCAGTCAGCCCCGTGGGGTGGAGGTCATGGCGAGGATCGTTACAGTGGCGGGCACGGAGGGGGCCATGGCGGAGGCCACGGCAGCGGCCATCAGCGAGGCGGCTTTCTGGGCGGTCTGTTCCGATAACACCAGCATCCGCTCGTGACACGTTGCCGCTCGGGTCTGATCAGGTGGCCGGAGACTGATCAGACCGGCATGTTCATTATATCCTTGTAGGCAGAAAGAAGCTTGTTTCTGACCTGCAAGGTCGCTTCGAAACTGATTGATGCGCGCTGCTGCATGAGTACTACGGACGCGATGTCGGTCGTTTCACCTCGTTCATAGGCCTCGGTCGCGACATCTTCCTGCTCCTGGAGGGTGTTGACCTGCTGTAGGGCATTTTGAAAAGTCGTCGCGAAGGATGGCGAACCGGCAGCGACACCATCAACGCGGGCCGTATCGGTCGTTTGGACAGTGTTCGCAAGCGGGCGGGCGGCGGCATCCCGCAACGCTGCATTTCGCTGCAACACTGCATTGCGGATAGCCATGATTGTCCGCCGTCAGCACCAATGGCACAGATTTGAGGTTGTGATTTAAGGAGGATCTGGGCTTCGTCGTAGTGACGAAGGAACGAAGATGAAGCCCAGAT
The DNA here is from genome assembly GCF_005502745.1 of Sphingomonas sp. 3P27F8. Classification (GTDB taxonomy): domain Bacteria; phylum Pseudomonadota; class Alphaproteobacteria; order Sphingomonadales; family Sphingomonadaceae; genus Sphingomonas. The sequence continues at coordinate 14 of NZ_SCNL01000043.1, read as the reverse complement.
CCTCCAATGTAAAA
>NZ_SCNL01000042.1 GCF_005502745.1 Sphingomonas sp. 3P27F8 | reverse complement strand
AGCACTTCCGGCGCTTCGCCACGCGCTATGACCGACGCACCGCCCACTTCGCAGGCTTCATACACCTCGCCGCCGCCATGATATGGCTACGATGAATGTCGATCCGTCCTAGGGCGTTGATACGTCGCACGATGCGCGGTAGCGCATGGGAAACGACACGCAGGAGAGCAAGCGATGGAACAGCGGGTGACGATCACGGTGACGGACGGTGTTGCCGATGTGCGCCTCAATCGTGCGGACAAGATGAACGCGCTCGATCCTGCGATGTTCGCCGGCCTCAACGATGCGGTGGCGCAGCTTGCCGGCATGAAAGACGTGCGCGTCGCCGTGCTTTCAGGTGAGGGCAGGGCGTTCTGCGCGGGTCTGGACATGGTGTCGATGGCGGGCGGCGGATCCGGCAACGATCTCGGCGCGCGGAGCCACGGGCTGGCCAATGCCGTGCAGCATGTCGCCTGGGGCTGGCGCGAGCTGCCGATGCCGGTGATCGCGGCCGTTCATGGCGTGGCGATGGGTGGCGGCTTCCAGGTGCTGTCGGGTGCGGACATCCGCATCGTGCACCCCGCCACCCGCATGTCGATTCGCGAAACGTACTGGGGGCTGGTGCCGGATATGGCGGGTGTGGCGCTGTGGCGCACGCTGGCGCGGGACGACGTGTTGCGCGAGCTGACCTATACCGCGCGCGAATTCTCCGGTGCGGATGCGCTGAACTACGGCTTCGCGACGCGGCTCGACGAGGATCCCCGCGCGGCGGCACTCACGCTGGCGCGCGAAATCGCCGGCCGCAATCCCGCTGCGATCCGCGCCTCGAAGCGGCTCTACAATATCGCCGCCGATGCCGATGCCGAAACAGTGCTGCGCGCCGAAAGCGCCGAGCAGATCGCCTTGATGCGCTCGCCCAACCAGGTCGAGGCGGTACGCGCCAACATGGAAAAGCGTGCGCCGGTGTTCAGCGACTGACCCGGCCAGTCGTCAGAACGGCAGCCATTTCGATTTGTGGGTGAAATTCATGTAACCGACGTTCACCCCGGCGCGCCAGCCCACACCCAGCCGCACCGGGATCAGCACGATGTTGCCGCGCCGCAGATAGGTCGCCGCAAACCCGCCGACGAAATAGAGGCGCCCCTCGGCGGCGGGAAAGCGGCGGTAAAGCTCCTCGGTGTCGTACAGGTTGTACACCAGTACAAACACCTTGTTGGCGTCGCCGCCAAGATCGAAGCCGAGCGACGGGCCGGTCCAGTAGACCGGCATCTGCCCCTCGACCTTATGCGTCATGACCCCGGAGCCATAGCGCAGGCCGACCACGATCGCGCCCGAGGCCTCGCGCCCGGCGATATAGGCATTAGGCTGGCCCTGATCCTTGAGAATTTTCTCGATGATCGACGCGAATCCCTCCGCGCCTTTCCCGAACACGCCTTCGCCCGCGCCGATGAGATCGTCGCGCTTGAACGTCGCGTCGGCAGTGGTGGTGGAC
>NZ_SCNL01000041.1 GCF_005502745.1 Sphingomonas sp. 3P27F8 | reverse complement strand
TGTCCGTCGTCAGAACATTCGGCACAACTCGCGGCGTAGATTAGCGGAGTGCGGACCTCGTCAGGGGGTTGATGTTAGGCGGCGAACTTGCGGTGCTGCAAGCGCCGATGTTCGATGGTCTGTCGCTTGATCCTTTCGCGCAGTTTGATGATTGCCGGAGCCCTGCCGAAGTAGGCGTCGGCAGGCGTCACGTTGGCCAGGCTCTCGTGGTATCGCTGGTGATTGTAGTGCTCGACGAAGGCCTCGATGTGGGCTTCGAGGTCGCCGGGCAGGAAGTAGTTTTCCAGCAAGATGCGGTTTTTCAGGGTCTGGTGCCAGCGCTCGATCTTGCCCTGGGTTTGGGGATGACACGGGGCGCCGCGGACATGGCTCATCTTCCGGGCCTCGATGTATTCCGCCAGCTCACCCGCGATGTAGCTGGGGCCATTATCGCTGAGTAGCCGGGGTTTGTGCAGCACCGTGGCGCTGTCGCAACCAGAAGCCGCCAGGGCGAGGTCCAGCGTGTCGGTGACGTCCTCGGCTCGCATGTTGGTGCACAGCTTCCAGGCGATGATGTAGCGCGAGAAGTCGTCGAGCACGGTCGACAGATACATCCAGCCCCACCCGATGATCTTGAAGTAGGTGAAGTCGGTCTGCCACATCTCGTTCGGCCGCGTGGTTTTCGTGTGGAACTGATCGGCAGCCTTGATCACGACATAGGCCGGGCTGGTGATCAGGTCGTGGGCCTTCAACAGGCGGTAAACCGTGGATTCCGACACGAAGTAGCGCTGCCCATCGGTGAAGCGCACGGCCAGTTCCCGGGGGCTCAGCTCAGACTGTTCCAGCGCCAGCTCGATGATCTGGTCGTGGATGCCCGCCGGGATGCGGTTCCACACCCGGCTCGGCGCCGATGGCCGATCTTCCAACGCCTCCGGCCCGCCTTCGAGGTAGCGATCATACCAGCGGTAGAATGTCCGACGAGGGATGCCGAGTTGGTCCAGCGTGCGCTTGGCCGACAGGTGCGACTGCTCGACGGTTCTGATGATCTCGAGCTTCTCGGATGCGGGATACCTCATTCGTCGTTGCCCCCATCCGCGACCATGCTTTTTTTGAGCAGACGGTTTTCCAGTGTCAGATCGGCCACGCATTCCTTCAGGGCCCGGGCTTCGCGGCGCAGGTCCTGGACCTCTCCGGTGGTCGCGGCACGGGCGGTGTCGCCGGCCAGGCGGCGCTTGCCAGCTTCCATGAACTCCTTCGACCAGGTGTAATACAGGCTCTGGGCAATGCCTTCCTTGCGGCATAGCTCGGCGATGCTGTCTTCCCCGCGCAGGCCATCCAGCACGACGCGGATCTTGTCCTCGGCCGAAAAGTGGCGCCGGGTCTGTCGGCGGATGTCCTTCACTACCCGCTCTGCTGGGGCCTTGGCGGGCGATTTTACATTGGAGGATCTGGGCTTCATCTTCGTTCCTTCGTCACTACGACGAAGCCCAGATCCTCCTTAAATCACAACCTCAAATCTGTGCCATTGGT
>NZ_SCNL01000040.1 GCF_005502745.1 Sphingomonas sp. 3P27F8 | reverse complement strand
ACCGAACGAGACTGTTGAAAAATGGCTGCTTGCGATGGTGACGAGGGCGTGATTCACTCCTGCAAGGCGGCAGGGGGTCACGGACATGATGGGTCGGCAGGTGGCACAGGGCGCACTGTTCTACGGGTTCCAGCTCGACGACCATGTGCCGGCCGGCCACCTGCTCCGACGCATCGACGGGCTGCTCGACTTCGGCTTCGTGCGCGAGGCGCTGGCGGCGAGCTATAGCACGAGCGGGCGGCCCTCGATCGATCCGGAACTGATGCTCAGGATGCTGTTGATCGGCTACCTGTTCGGCATTCGCTCGGAACGCCGCCTGTGCGAGGAGGTGCACCTCAATCTCGCCTATCGTTGGTTCTGCCGGCTCGATCTGGCTGACCGGGTACCCGACCATTCGACTTTCTCCAAGAACCGGCACGGCCGCTTCCGCGCCTGCGACCTACATCGTCTGCTGTTCGAGCAGGTAGTCGCGCGGTGCGCCGCGGCCGGACTGGTAGCGGGGCGCGACTTGGCGGTGGACGGCAGCACGATCATGGCCGACGCCAGTCGCGAGAAGAGGCTGAAGGGGGCCGACGCCGCAGACGAGCTCCGTGCCGGGGAAAGCATATCGCGACCCGTCGCCGAATATCTGGCGGCGCTCGATGCCGCGTTGCCGCCAAATCCCGATGAACCTGTGTCCGTCGATCCGACCAGCATCTCGCCGACCGACCCGCAGGCGGCGCTCACCTGCAAGCACGGACCGGCGCGCTACGCATACGCCATCAACCCCCTGCTCGACCTCGACACCGACTGCATCCTCGACGTGGAGGCGACGCCTGCCCGCTTCGCAGCCGAGGTGGCGGCGACCCGGACACTGGTGTCACGCGCCGGCATCAGGCTGGGCATCGAACCCGCCAGTCTCTCGGCCGACAAGGCTTATGGTAGCGGTCCGCTGCTCGGTTGGCTGATCGACCGGAACATAACGCCATACATCCCGGTCATCGACCGGACCCGCCAGCGGGACGCCTTCTTCACCCGGGATGCCTTCCGCTACGACCGGGAAGTGGATGCCTACCGCTGTCCGGCGGACAAGCTGCTCGGCTATTGCGGCACCAACCGGACCAAGCAGGTGCGCGTCTACCGAAGCCGGCCGGCCGATTGCGCCGCCTGCGAGCTGAAGCCGCAATGCACCATCGGTCCGAAGCGGGGTGTCACCCGGCTTGTCAACGAGGAAGCCCGCGATACCGTGCGCGCCCTTGCCGGCACCGACGCCTATGTGCACGCACGTCGTCGAAGACAGCGGATCGAGCGCGTGTTCGGCCACCTGAAACGCAACCTGGGGCTACGAACGCTCAAGCTGCGGGGCCTGGTAGGAGCCGCCGAGGAGTTCACCATGGCCGCCGCGGCATACAACCTTCAGCTGCTCGCCCGGCAAGCCGCGCCGGCCTGATACGCGGCGCATCATTCGGTGTCCGGCATCGCCAGCCATCCGCCACGCCGATTTCGCGCAGGCCTTTTTCAACAGTCTCGA